>NZ_QCYH01000001.1 GCF_003072125.1 Pelagivirga sediminicola
ATAATCAATCACACGAACGAGCCAGAGCCTCCAATGCTCAAGCCGCTCTGATGTCCCATTTTATTTGACGACGGACACCCAAGGGTAGCGTGGAAGCCCGCGATCGCGGCAGGCGCGACGAAGGCGAGCGCGACGGCAAGCTTCAGCCACATGGCCCGAGCGAACAGGATGAGGAACTGCGCAAAGCCGAACACAAGGGCCGCGCCAAAAAGTCCGACAAGGACGCTGCCCGGCAGGCCAGCACCCGTCTGATAGGCCCACATTCCGGCCACCACACCGCCGAGCCCGGGCAAGGCGTAAATAGCAAGTGTGAACAGCAACCAGCAGAGGACGGCGATTGCAGCGATGGACCCAAGAATAGCGATAATCATGGTGGCATCTCCGTGAGACTTTGGACTCTGACGGTCGCGCCTCCACCACCACCTCGGCGCACGTCATAACTTTACCATACCAAGGGTTGAACCGCGAGCGGGTCGGGCCGCTACGAGCCCGAGAGTGACTAGTGCTAC
This sequence comes from Pelagivirga sediminicola, assembly GCF_003072125.1. Taxonomy (GTDB): domain Bacteria; phylum Pseudomonadota; class Alphaproteobacteria; order Rhodobacterales; family Rhodobacteraceae; genus Roseovarius; species Roseovarius sediminicola. Next base: position 510 of record NZ_QCYH01000001.1, read on the forward strand.
CCAGCACAAAGCGATCCCATATTTCTTCTTTACATCATGTCATCCCTGTGGCTGGCTCGCTGGAAATCTCGAAAGGTGTTCTCATGGATTTTCAGATCTGGCTTGCGTTTGTTGCAGCCTCCATCGCGCTCTTGCTCATTCCAGGACCCACCGTTCTACTGGTCCTCAGCTATGCGATCAGCCAAGGAAAACGGGTGGCGTTAGCGACTGTCGGTGGCGTGGCGTTGGGTGACCTTATCGCAATGTCAGCTTCCCTTGCTGGCTTGGGGGCATTGGTTCTTGCGTCGGCCACTCTGTTTACGGCCCTGAAGTGGGTCGGCGCGGTGTATCTGATTTATCTCGGGATCAAACTATTCCGAAGTGCATCAACGGCCTCCCTTGACGAATTGGAGAAAGTCACGGAATCGAACGCATTAAGCGTGTTCGGACACGCCGCGGCTGTGACAGCACTCAATCCCAAGTCGATCGTGTTCTTCATCGCATTCGTTCCTCAGTTTGTGGTCGTTGATCGTCCGCTTATCCCGCAGTTCGCAATTCTGGTTGTCACATTCGTCGGACTGGCCGCGATCAACGCACTTGCCTATGCGCTATTGGCTGACAAGTTACGGGCGAAAATTGCTCGCCCATCAGTTTTGGCCTGGTTCTCCCGGCTGGGCGGAAGCGCCCTGATAGCAATGGGCGTAGCGACAGCAGCATTCAAGCGTTCGCAGTAACCCAAACTGAAGGTCAGCTCCGTCCCGTAAGGCCACTATTTGCGGCGGTTCATCCGAATCGCCGCACCGGAATGCCGAGCTTCCTGGCCTTGTCGGCGAGGTTCTCCTGAATGCCGGTGCCGGGGAACACTATGACCCCGATCGGCAGGACGTCGAGCATCTGGTCGTTGCGCTTGAAGGGCGCGGCGCGGCCGTGCTTCGCCCAGTCCGGCGCGAAGCCGATCTGGGTGACGTTGCGATGATCGGCCCAGCGAGCGGCGATCTTTTCGGCACCCTTCGGCGATTTGCCGTGCATCAGCACCATGTCCGGGTGCTTGGCATGCACCTGGTCGAGCTTATCCCAGATCAGCTTGTGATCGTTGAACTCGGCGCCGCCTGACACGGCGACCTTCGGACCTGCGGGCAACAGCACTTCGCGGTTGGCGCGTTTGCGCTCGGCAAGGAAGTCGCGGCTGTCAATCATCGCCGATGTAAGGGCGCGATGGTTCACCTGCGAGCCGGTGCGCGGAGACCAGGGCGATCCTGTCGTGCGGAGATACTGCTCGGCAGCGCTGTCGCGGAAGACTTCCAGGCTGTCGCGGCGTTCGATGAGACCTTGGCCGGTCTCGATAAGGCGTTCGAGTTCGACCGCCTTGATTTCGGAGCCGTCCTGTTCGCGCTGCCCGCGCTTCTGGGCCTGCTCGTTGTCGTCGAGCTTGCGTTCGAGCCGGTCGGCGGCGCGGTGGAACATGTTGACGGTTGACCAGAGAAGGTCGTCGAGTTCGCCATCGAGGGCGGTATCAGCCATGGTGGCGATCAGGGCGTCGAAGATGTCGGAAACTGCTCCGGCGATGACATTGTCCTCCGGGACGAGGCGCGGGTCCGGGCCGTGACCGTCGTGGCGGTAGCCATGGAGTTCCAGTTCGTTCAGCGCGTGCTCGGTCGGTGAGGATTCGTGATACGGTTCGAAGGTGTCGTCGTAGAGTGTCATCGGGTGGCTCCCTTTGTCGGTTGGCCGCGCCCGCCGCGGCCTTCATGGCGCCGAAAGACGGCGGGCGGACCGGGCCTGCATCCTGGAGCGGTAGCGGAAGGACCGGAGCGTCAGCGGAGGATGGCGGAGGCGGCGATTTTGTTTCGCGATGGAAAGGCCCGAAGGGCCGAGGGAAAATCGTTGGCCGTAGCCATTGCCGGACCGGGCTGCTTGCCGTCCGGTCGCCTCTCAGGAAGGCCGGGGCGCGGCCCTCTCCGGCATCCTCGGGGAGCCGTTAACGAATGCTGCGACGTCACCGCCATAGACTTCATCGCTGCCCCGTTCAGGCGGACAGAACGGACTCCATGAACCTCGCGACATCCTGCGGGGCGAGCTGGACCCGAATCGAGGCCCGAAAAGCGTCGAGACCACGCAGGCGGAGGTCCTCGTTGAGATCGCCCAGCATCGGCGAGAGTGGCAGCGCTTCTATGCCAAGCGCATCGGCTCGTTCAACGAGCGTATCCCGCGCGCCGTCTCCCGCCGGATCGTCGTCACGGACGATATAGAGACGGCGCAACGTATCGGGGAACAGGATGGCGGCGAGATGCGCAGCAGACAGCGCGGCTGCCATCGGCATCTCGGGCAGTACGCATCGCAGCGACAGCATGGTCTCGATACCTTCGCCCGCCGCCATGACATCCCCCGCAACACCGAACCGGACGGCATGGCCGAGCAGGTCGCCCATTGCCCGTCGCGGCGTCTCGATGGGAGCCTTGCCGAGTGTCGCCTCGCTGAACCCGGTCGGATCGAGCCAGGTGCGATGGGCGCCGGTCTGGTGGCTGTCGAGATCGGTGACGGACGCGATCAGGGCCGGCCAGGTCTCTGTCGGGCTATGCTCCTCAGGCCGGTAATAGCAGCGCGGATGAAACCGCAGCGATCCGGTTCCGTGCAAAGCCGCAATGCCGCGCTTACGGAAATACGTTTCCGCGAGTGTGCCCGTAATCGACTGCGCCATCGAGAACAGGCGTCTCGCCGCCAACGGCGAACCCGTTGGTGCGGGCGATTTGCGTCCGGTCGATGATGCCGACCCCGGCTCGGGATGCGGCAGGCTGAGAAACCGCCGCGCCTCGTCGGCCACGTCCCTGAACTTGACCAGCCCGCAACTCTCGCGAATGACGTCCAAGAGATCGCCATGCTCGCCGGTGGCCGCGTCGGTCCACTTGCCGGCCGCGCCCTTGCCGGATTCGGGGCCGATCAACCGGACGAACATGGAGCGGCCCGGCGTATTGCGGACATCGCCGACCATCCAGTAGCGGCCCTCGCGCCGCCCGCTGGAGAGATATTCGCGGCACACGGCCTCGGCCTGCCGGCCGAGACGATGTGCAAGATCGGATGCGTCGCGGGTCATCATGCTGCCTCCCGCTCGGCGATGCGCTCGACCGGAAACCGCTCCAGCAACCTGGCGAGAACGCTCGCGCCGGATGCGTCGGTCGGGACGAACAGCCGGAACTTCCACGAGATGATCTCGCCGAAGAGGCCATAGGCCTTGAGGCGGTCGCGTATCGTGTCGGTGAAGCCGGTGAGCTCGATGCGGTTCGCGCCCATGACGCGGGCACGGCGAAGCTGAAGTCCCTCGGCGAGGTCGAGGATCGTGCGACCCTCGGTCAGCGCGGCGAAGGCGTCGTCCGCCGAGAGGCTGGCGGCGCCCGTCGTCGCCGCGTTCGCGGCCCAGGCCGGTGAGACCTTGCGGCCGATGATCCGCTCGCCATCGTCGGTCTGGAGCCGGTAGACCCGCGTCGATTCATTGGGCAGGCGTTTCCAGATCGGCAGCAACAGTCCGGAGACGATGTGGACCGTGCTGTCGGTGTATTCCGGGACCGCCGCCACTTCGGTGTCCCAGATGTGCGCAAAGGTCTCGCGGTCGGTTTCGACCCAGTGCGTGTCGCCCATCATTGTAGTGGGCACCTTGGTGGATTCCATCGGCCGGATCAGGCGCACCCGGCGTTCGACGACACCGTCGTCGTCGATCACGCTGGTGGTCGGGACACGCACCGCGGCTCGGCCCGATCGCTCGTTGATCAGCAGGGCGGCACGCGGATCGGCAAGTTGGTCGAGCGCCTCGTCCAGCGCGACCGGATGGTTGCGCTCCCGCTGCGCGATGGTGAGCAGCGTGGTCTCCGCCCCGGTGGCTGGATGGGTGTGGATCACTTGCCGGTCGGTGACGGTGAACTGCTCGCCCCTCAGCGTCTCCAGCCCGACATCATAGGTGCCGCTGGCGATGGCACCCTCGATCCGGGCGGTGAGGATCTGTTCGAAATGCGCGAACAGGATGTTCTGCAGATCGATGGTGAGCGCCAGCAGCCGGTTGAGGAAGGTGGTGATCGGCGGCAGGTCGTCCTTGATGCCGTTATCATCCATGAGCTTCAGTCCCGTCGAGGTCTCGAATGTCTCGAGCGGGCAACCTTCGACCTTGCCGCCGACGATCATGAGATAGAGCCGGCGCAGCGCGTCGCGCGCATAGGCGCTTTCAAGATTGTCCTCGGCGCGGAACAGACCCTGGCCGCCGGTCTGGCGCTGGCCGCGTGTTATCGCGCCGAGCGTGTCGAGGCGGCGGGCGATGGTCGAGAGGAAGCGTTTTTCCGCCTTCACGTCGGTGGCGACCGGCCGGAAGAGTGGCGGCTGCGCCTGGTTCGTGCGGTTGGTGCGGCCCAGGCCCTGGATCGCGGCATCAGCTTTCCAGCCCGGCTCCAGCAGATAGTGGACGCGCAGCCGCCGGTTCTTCGCCGCGAGGTCTGCATGATAGGAGCGCCCCGTGCCTCCGGCGTCCGAGAAGACCAGGATGCGCTTGACGTCATCCATGAAGGCTGCGGCCTCGGCGAGGTTGGCGGCGACGGCGCGGCCTTCCACGGCGAGGCGATCACCCTTGCGGACGATGCGGCGCGAGCGGCCGGTCACCTCGGCCACCTCATCGGTGCCGAAGCGCTGGACGATCTGGTCGAGCGCGCCGGGCACGGGCGGCAGCGAAGCAAGCTTTTCGATCAGCCGGTCGCGCCGAGCGATGGCTTCGCGGCTTTGAACGGGCTGGCCGTCGCGGGTTACCGGGCGGGAACACAGATTGCCCTCCGAGTCGGTGAAGGGCTCGTAGAGCTGCACCGGGAAGGAGTGGGCCAGATAGTCGAGCACATATTCGCGCGGCGTGATGTCGACCTGGACGTCGTTCCAGTCCTCGGTGGGGATCTCGGCGAGCCGCCGCTCCATCAGCGCTTCGCCGGTCGAGACGATCTGGATGACGGCGGCATGGCCGGCTTCGAGATCGGCGTCGATGGCGCGGATCAGCGAGGGCGTCTTCATCGCCGTGATGAGGTGGTTGAAGAAGCGCTGCTTGGCGCTCTCGAAAGCCGAGCGGGCCGCAGACTTGGCCTGCCGGTTCAGCGTGCCCTCGCTGCCGGTGATATTGGTCGCCTGCATGGCGGCGTCGAGATTGTTGTGAATGATCGCGAAGGCGCCGGCATAGGCGTCGTACATGCGCCGCTGCTCGTCGGTGAGCCGGTGCTCGACCAGCTCGTATTCGACCCCTTCATATGAGAGCGAACGGGCCTGATAGAGGCCGAGCGCCTTGAGGTCACGCGCCAGCACCTCCATGGCGGCGACACCGCCATCCTCGATCGCCTCGACGAATTCTGCCCGCGTCGCAAACGGAAAATCCTCGCCGCCCCACAGACCGAGTCGCTGGGCATAGGCGAGATTGTGGACCGTGGTCGCGCCGGTCGCCGAGACATAGACTACGCGCGCGTCGGGGAGCGCGTGCTGCAAGCGCAGTCCCGCGCGGCCCTGCAGCGAGGCGGCCTGGTCGCCACGTTCGCTCTTCGATCCGGCGGCGTTCTGCATGGCGTGGCTCTCGTCGAAAATGATCACTCCATCGAAATCATCCCCCAACCAATCGACGATCTGCTGCACGCGCGAAACCTTCGATCCGCGCTCGTCGGAGCGCAGCGTGGCATAGGTCGTAAAAAGGATGCCCTGCGCCAGACGGATCGGCGTGCCCTGGCGAAACCGCGAGAGCGGTGAGATCAGCAGCCGTTCCTGACCGAGCGCCGACCAGTCGCGCTGTGCGTCCTCAAGCAGCTTGTCGGACTTGGACACCCAGACAGCGCGGCGGCGGCCCTTGAGCCAGTTGTCGAGCAGGATGCCGGCGACCTGGCGGCCCTTGCCCGCGCCGGTGCCGTCGCCGAGGAACCAGCCACGCCGGAAGCGGACCGCGTCGTCGGCATCCTCCGCCGCGGCGGTGACGACATCGTAGGTCTCATCGATGGTCCAGGCACCGGTGAGATGTTGGGCATGGGCTTGACCGGCATAGATCACGCTTTCGAGCTGGGCGTCGGAGAGAGTGCCATCGGCCGTGAGTGCGGCTGGCAGATGCGGACGATACTCTGGCTTCGGCGGCGCGACCGAGGCCATGGCGGCGGACTGGACGAGCCTGGTGGGATGCGCCTGAGAGCCGGGAATACGGATCGATTGAAGCGCGTATTCCTCATAAAGCGCATCAGTGAGGCGTGCGCCCTGCGGCGGGGTCCAGTCGACCGTCTCGTAGGAGAGCTCTTCACCCGTCGGGTCGGCAATGGAAGATGCGGTGCTGACATCGCCGTGGTTGCGGGGAGCGGTCGAGATCGAGCTCACCGCGGTGATCCGCTGTTCGGTGATCGCCGGCAAGGAGACCGGGGCACGGGGTGGCATATCCGCCTCGATCCAGCCGAGCAGCGTCGCGACATCGGGGGCGATGCCCCGCGACGCCGGAAAGGCGGTGGGATCATCGGTGGCGATCTTGTCGATCACCGTCAGCCGCGTATCGATGGTGGTGCCATGGCGCGCATAGACCGCGCCGTCGATCGCAGCGGTAAAGACGACGCGGCCGCGTTCCTGCAGACGCACGAAGGTATCCCGCCAATTCCGCGCATCGGGTGCGAAGCTGGCACCGGTGATGGTGACGAGGCGTCCGCCGGGTGCCAGACGCGCGAGCGCCGAGGCGACATGACGATAGGCGACATCTGCCATGCGGCCCGACACGTTTGCCATCACCGAGAATGGCGGATTCATCAGCACGACGCTGGGAACGGCACTGGCGTCCAGATAGTCGTCGATCTGGGCCGCATCGAAGCGTGTGACCGAAAGAGCCGGAAAGAGGGAAGAGAGAAACGCGCCGCGCGTCTCGGCCAGTTCGTTGAGATGGAGCCGGCCCCCGGCGATTTCGGCGAGAATGGCGAGCAGGCCGGTGCCGGCGGAGGGTTCCAGCACGATATCGTCCGCGGTGATCGCGGCGGCGGTCGCCGCGGCGAATCCCAGGGGGATCGGCGTCGAGAATTGCTGAAAGGCTTCGCTCTCCTCGGAACGGCGGGTGTGAGAGGGCTGAAGGCCTGCGATTCTGGTGAGCAATGGCAACGCGCCCGCCGGAGACCCGGCTTTGCGCAGAAGCGCCTTTCCGTATTTGCGCAAAAACAGGACGGCGGCACCTTCGCAGACGTCATAGGCGGTCTTCCAGTCCCAGGCGCCATCGGTATCGGAGCCGCCGAAAGCGGCGTCCATCGCGATGCGGAGCGCGGGCGCGTCGATGCGGCGGCCTTGTTCGAGAAGCGGAAGGAGTTGATGGGCAGCGCGGGCGAGCGCCGCCGCGGGAACGATCTCTGTCATGGGGGAGAACCTCGGGAGAGCGGGAACGAGACAAGCCGTGCGGCGCTCTCTCTTTGACCGCACCGGCTCAAACCCGTCCCGGCAACCCTCTCCCTCTCAAGGCTCGGGCGGTCGATAGGCGTCGTAGGGATTACCGTCGGCAAGATGGCCGAAGGGCGTAAAGAGGAAATCGCCGCCATCCCGGCCGACCGCGCAGATCACGTAGCGTACCGCCCCGGTCTCGGCGTCGGTGTATTCGAGCAGGGCGAGGTTGCTGTCGGCGGCGGCGCGCAAAAGCGTCTGAAAATTGGCGCGGGCATGGTCGGGAATGCTCATGGCCGATCTCCCTCCAGTGTCTCGGCGAGCCATTCGCCGGTGTAGGTCCACGCCACGGTCTCGCCGGTGGCGAGATTGAGGACATGGGCTCCGCCGCCGAACGCATCGATGCGTGGCCGTGAAGAGGTATTGGCGTATTGGAAGCCCCATCGTCCGGTCAGCGAGAACGCGGCCGCGCAGCGCTTGACGAACTGGATGACATGTTCCGGATCGCCGGTGACATCGTCGCGCATCCAGAGGCAGGTGCCGCCATGTTCGGGCACGATGGAGAGATCGAAGCCTTCGGACGGCGGGTCTTCCGAGGCGTTTTCGTCGGAAAGGCGATTGTAGAGATCGAGCGCGCGCGCCGCGTTCTCGGGTGTTCGCACGTCGAGGACGCACGAGAAGTGCGTGAAGTAGTCGGCCATGACAGGCTCCTGAAACAGAAAGGCCCGGTGCGGTGACCGGGCCATGTTGGGATTGACGGGGTGAGATGCGGGGCGGCCCTGGCCGCCCCGCCTGAGCGGCTACTCGGCAGCCACGGTTTGCGGCTCGTCGACCGGCTCTTCCTCGTCGTCGTCCTCGTCGGAGAGGAAGGCCGGCAGGGCCTCAGGGTCATCTCCCTCGGCATCCGGGGTGGTGCCATCGTCAATGGCGGGCAGGCGCAGCGGTTCGGGCAACCAGCCGCTGTCGGCGAGCAGACGTTCGGCCTCCTTGGCCATGTCCGGTTTTTTCAGGTGGCCGATGAGCTGTGCCGTTTCCTCGCCCTTGGCCTCGCGCACCGCCTCGAGGATGCGGGGCTTGGTCACCCGGCCGAAATAATTGTCGACCGTCGGTCGCCATCCGATTTCCACCATGTCGAGCCCGACGGCACGGGCGAGCCGATCCGCCTCGTGGATGCGCTGCTGAACGCCGCGCGTTGACGGCCCCGCGCCATAGGGATTGGCCTTCTCGTAGAGCGCGTTGACGCCGAAGGAGACGCAATGGGCGAGGAGCGCCATGCGGCTTGCATCGTCGAGACCGTCGATCTTGGCCCAGAGCGCCTCGTCATCCCCTAGGGGCAGGTCGGCCTTCCAGGCCTCGTGCCGATCGTCGACGGTCTTGGCGGCCGCGCTGTCTTTCAGGTCATTGCCCTGGACGGGGAAATAGACCTGTCGGACCGACGCCTCCAGGCATCCCGGTGTTGAGACGTGCTGGAAGGCGTCGCGCACAAGCTTGTGGATCAGCGCGGTCATGGCGACCGAGGGGTTGCTGGCCAGCGCATCGCGCAGCGCCAGGGACCGATGCGCCGTAAGCTCGATCACCAGCCGCTCGGGCAGCGGCTTGATCGCATCGTCCTCCTCGTCCTGCTGCTCGGCTTCGCCGCCGACGGAAATGACGGTGCGCTGCACGGCGCCGGGATCGGTTCCTGCATCGCCATCGCGTCCCGCGTCATCGTCGCCCTCGGGCACTTCATCCTCGGGACGGACATAGCCACGCTCGACGGAAAGCTGTCCATCGTGGCGGATGCTGACAAAGGCGCCGGCGCGGCCGATTTCGGCCGGATCGTATTGCTTGGGCCGATCTTCGAAGGCGTCGAGTGCCACCTCGATCTCGCCAAGCCGTTCATCCACCTCGTCGGGCAATTCGTCGGCCTCGGCATATTCGGCTTCGAGACGGTCGAATTCCTCACGAAGGGCCTCGCGCGTGGCGCGTTCCTCGTCGGTCAGATCGACCGGCGTGCCGGTGAGCGCCCGCAAGCCGTTGGTATGGCCATAGGGGAAATCAGCGGCAACCGAGATCCATTTCCAGCCCTCCTCGGCGATGGTCTCCGCCTCGGCGGTGAGCTTTTCGCCGACCAGTCGTTCGAGCAGGGCCACGTCCTCGATCCAGCCGCCATCATCATCCTGGAAGAGATCGCGCAGGACGGTGCCGCCGGCCTCTTCATAGGCTTCGATCGTGACGAAGCACACACGCCGGTCGGAGGACCGGACGGTGTTCTCCGTCAGCATGCGACGGATCTGATAGGGCTCTTTCGACCAGCTATGCTCAATGGCCTCCCAGACCTGTTCCTGGCGGGCATGGTCGGTGGAAACCGTGAAGGCCATCAACTGATCGAGCGTCATGGAGTCCTCGGCGTAGAGATCGAGGAGTTTCTCCGATACCGAAGCGAGCTTGAGACGCTGCTTGACGGTGTTGACCGAGACGAAGAAGCGCGCGGCGATGTCTTCCTCGCTCATGCCCTGGTCCCGGAACGTCTGGAACGCGCGGAACTGGTCGAGGGGATGCAGCGCAGCGCGCTGAACGTTTTCGGCCAAGGAATCTTCCTCGGCCGAGATGTCACTGTCCGCCGCGCGCACGTTGCAGTGAACCGGCGCGGCTCGGGCCAACCGCTTCTTCTTGGCGAGAAGTTCGAGCGCCCGGAAACGGCGACCGCCGGCCGGAACCTCGAACATTCCGGTCTCCTTGCCGTCGGCGTCCACGACCGGACGGACGTTGAGATTCTGCAGGAGGCCGCGGCGGGCAATGTCCTCGGCCAGGTCCTCGATCGAGACGCCGGCCTTGATCCGCCGGACGTTGGACTGGCTGAGCACCAGCTTGTTGAAGGGAATGTCGCGCGAGGCGCTGAGGGTGATCTTTTTGGCTGCTGTGGCCATGGTAAGTTACTCCGCGACGGGCGCCGAGAGCCTCTCTCTCGGCTCGAAACCCGTCACGGAAACAGGGCGCAGCCCTCTCACTCTCCGGGCGACGCGGTAGCCGCCCTGCGACTCGCCGCCACATGGGAAAATCGGATGCGGATAAAGCGAGCACCAAGTGTCTGCCCGATGCGCAGTCAGATTTCGCCTCGGCCGCGCAGACTAACCTCCCGGCCGATGCCGACGATGATATGGTCATGAAGCGCCAGACCCATAAGCTTGCAGCCTTTCTGGATTTCCCTCGTCATCGCAATGTCGGATGCTGAAGGTTCAGGATCACCGGTAGGATGATTGTGGACGACGATCAGCGCAGTCGCGTTGAGTGCCAGAGCACGCCTCAATACCTCCCGGGGATAGACCGGAACGTGATCGACCGTGCCTATGGCGAGGCACTCATCCGAGACGAGACGGTTCTTCCGGTCGAGATAGAGGACATGAAACCGCTCCACTTCGCCGCGGATGGTGAGTGCGCAATAATCCAGCACTGCCTGCCAAGATGACAACACCGGGTTCTGGTTGAGGTGGCGCAGCAGGATCTGGCGTGCCTCATAGATGACGACCTGCTCCTGGGCCGAGAGCGGTCCGGACTGAGGCTCCATACCGAGCGTCCTGTGATGTCTTGTCATGTCCAACCGGCCGCGCAGGCCATCGGTCAACAGGATCATGCCACCCTCCTGTCGCAGGAGGTCTCGATCAGGCTGGATTCCGCATCGGCTGGGGCGAAGGCCAGAAGCCAGTCGGCGGCCTTGCCCGCCTGGCTTGCGGCGCGGACGATGGCGCGATTGTCCTCGCGCAGCACCTCAAGCCAGGAACCGATGTAATCGGCGTGCCGGACGGTCGGCGCGATGCCGAGCGAGGCACAGCAGAATGCGGCGTTGATCTCGGCGATCAGCTCCTCGAAGGCGTATTTCTTCGAGCCAAAAGAGCCCGAGAAATCCCGCCCCAGACGCGAGGCATGGCCTGTCGCGTGGCCCATCTCGTGCAGTGCGGTGCGGTGCCAATTGATGGGCTCGAAATAGGCCTGCGGTGGCGGCACCTGCACATAGTCGTGGGCCGGCACGTAGAACGCCCGATTGCCGCCGATGCGGAAGTCGACGCCGGTGGCGGCGATCAGCGCCTCGACGCTCGGTTCGATCAGCCCCGTCGGCGCGGGTGGCGCGGCGGTCGCTACATCCTCGGGCAGATTCTCGCACTGGTCGGTGTTGAAGACGGTGAAACGCTTGAGGAACGGGATCGCATGGGCGTCCTCGCCGGTCTCGCGCGCACGGCGCTTCTCGTCCTCCGGCACGAAGCGGTCGGCATAGACGACGGTGGTGCCGCGCTCGCCCTTGCGAACATTGCCGCCAAGCGACAGCGCCTGGCGGAAGGTCAGCCAACTCTGACCGGTAAAGCCGCGTTCGATCACGGCGCCCCAGAGCAGCAGGACGTTGATGCCCGAATACTGACGATCGGTGGAAGCGTTCTTCGGAAGGCCAAGGGGTGCCTTCGCCGCCGCCGTTCCCCAGGGCTGGACCCAAGGCACACGGCCGGCCTCCAACTCGGCGATGATCTTGTCGGTGATTTCGGAATAGAGATTGGTCCGGTCGCGCCGGGCGCCGGATTTGCGGTTGTGTCTGGACATCGCGGGTCTCCGTGACGGGCGCCGGAGGCCTCTCCTCCGGTCCTCATCCCGTCACGGCAAACCCGTCCGCACTCTCACTCTCAATGGGGGCGTTGCGGGGGAATCCCCCGCTCGAAGGGGTCGGCCGAGACTACAGGCTCGACCGCAGGGGAAGGCTTTCCCCTCCTTGTCTTTCCACGTCGCGATCCACACGCTTCCAATCCGCGGCGCGTTGTCTTCCGATCAGCCGAGATCGATGTTCTTGCGGTTCGGCGAATCGGGACTAACCAATGCGCGGAGACTGGCGCGAGTTCTTTCTGGCCTAAAGGCTCTCGGATCACATCGCGCCGTGTCTCGACTTGCTGTGACATTTGCTATGCTTTTGTCGGCAAGTGCAGAGGTTTCATCACAAAGCTTGTCGAGGTATTCAGTCAGTCGGAAGTCCGGGTTTGTATTTTGTTTGTGTGATACATAACCTCACACGGTGAATGACAAGGTGAGAGAATAAATATCGGTGGTCCAGCTCGATCCCAGCACGAGTCCTGGATCTCCTTGAGACGCACGGAATCCCGCGCCTTGCGGAACCTTGGAATGCAGGAGGGGGGAAACGGATAATGAGAATCCGCCGACTGAGACTGTCGAACTTCCGAAGCGTCGCCGACGGTGAGGTGATCTTCCCGGGTCACACGGTCATCATTGGCGGGAACAGCGTCGGCAAATCGACGATGTGCGAAGCCTTGGACCTGCTGCTCGGTCCGGATCGCTTGTCGCGGGCATCACCTATCGACGAGCATGATTTCTTCGAGCGCCGGTACCTCGATGACGATGGTGATCCCATCGTCATCGAATTGGAAGTGGTTCTGACCGATCTTACCGCTGACGTGCTTACCAAGTTCCGAACCCACCGCGAATACTGGAACACGACCACGAACACGCTGCTGGATGAGACAGCAACGCCGGAAGATGTCGAGGCCGACGACGTCGTGCCGGCGCTTCGGATCAGGTTCGAGGGCGCATACGATATTGAGGAGGACGAGTTCCGTGCGGAGACCTACTTCGCCAGTCCGCCGCCGGACGACGAAAGCCGACGCGCCAGGGTCACGCGTCCCGCAAAACGTCAGTTCGGGTTCATCTATCTTCGCGCGCTGAGGACCGGCTCCAGAGCGCTCAGCCTGGAACGCGGCTCCCTGCTCGACATCATCTTGAAGCTCAAGGACGATGATCGCTCCGCCATGTGGGAGCAGACGCTTGGGGCAATGGAAGATCTGGATCCGGCGATTGACGCCATACCCCAGCTCAGAGCGATCCTGGACGAAGTCGACAGGCGCGTGCGTCGATTTGTGGGTCTTTCCGATGATGATCGTACCTTCCGCCTTTATCCGTCCGCGTTGACACGAGAGAGCCTGCGTCGCTCGATTACGCTGTTTGGTTCCTCGGAGCGCTCGAACATCCCTGTTCCGTATTGGCGTCTGGGGTCGGGTGTCATCAATTCTATGGTGTTCTCGCTCCTGACGTTCATCGCGGACCTCAAGTCCAACGTGATATTCGCGATGGAGGAACCGAAGATCGCGATCCCTCCGCATACGCAGCGCCGCATTGTCCAATTCCTTCAAAGGGAAATGGATCAGTCGATCCTCACGACCCATTCCCCGTTCGTGCTCGAGCAATACGACCCGGAAAACGTCATCCTCCTGGAAAGGGGGACTGGCGGGAAGGTCGCAGGCCGTCGGATCGAAGTCACCGGCATCAAGGCCAAGGCCTACAGGGGAAACCTTCGCCGCGTCCTTTCCGAAGCCATGCTCGGCAACGGTGTGCTTTGCGTAGAGGGCGTTTCCGACGGCGAAGCGATCTACTCCGCTTCCGCCGTTCTGGAAGAGCACAGTGCCGAGGGTACGTACACGCCGCTCGATCTGTCTGGCGTCACGGTGGTGCAGTGCGAGGGGGATGGCGGGCTGTTGCGGTACGGCGAGTTCTTCTCTGGCTTGGGCCTGAAGACCTACGCCTTCTACGACCGACAGAAGAATGAAGCGATCAGCGAGGAGATAGTCGAGGTCTTCGATGCGGCCTGGGAACTGGAGCAGACGGGGATCGAGTATCTGCTTGCCGACGAGATAACGGTCGACGTCATCCGCACATTCCTCATCGAGGCTTCGGAATGGGACGACTATCCGCACAACGCGAAGAACGCGAACCTGTTCGAGTACGACCCCGATGCGGATGACGAAGCCGTAAAGGCACTCTGCAAGAGGGTGCTCAAGACCCGGAAGGGTGCGGGCTATGCGCAGCGGCTGGTCGAAATCTGTTCAGAAGCGGATCTGCCGGCCATCATCGTCGAAGCCCTGGAGCGCATCAGCGAGGATCTTCCCAACGAGCTTTCGGCCGGCGATGGAGATGACCACGATGATGATGATCCAGAAACGTCCGACGACGAAACATGACCAATCCGGAAGATCGCTTCGACCTCTGCGACAAACGCCGTGCCATTCTGGGTGATGCGGGTCACATGCTGGTGTTGGGTGGGCCCGGGTCCGGCAAGACGACCATCGCGCTCCTGAAGGCAAGACGGATGGTCCTCGAGCGACTGCAACCGGAACAGTCGGTCCTCTTTCTCAGCTTCTCCAACGCTGCGATACGGCGCATTCTGGAAAGTGCGGGGAGCGTGCTGACGCGCGAAGTCGGCCGCCAGGTGGAGATCAAGACCTATCATTCATTCGCGTGGGACATCCTGCAGTCTCATGGCTATCTGCTGTCATCACAGCGAAAGCTTGGGATCGTCGCGGCGCAGGATGCCGCCGTCATCCGAGCAGGGCTGGAAGATGACGCGTGGCTTGCCGAGGAAGATCGGCTGTTTCAGGAAGACGGCCGCGCCACCTACGATCAATTCGCGCCGCGCGCCGCGGATATTCTTGAAAGATCCGCCGTCGTTCGCGACTGTTTTTGCTCGGCGCATCCGCTGATCCTGGTCGACGAGTTCCAGGACACCGACGAGGATCAATGGAGACTGGTTCGGGCATTGTCGGAGAATTCCGAGATCATCGCTCTCGGTGATACCGAGCAGCGGATCTACGCCTGGCGAAAGGGAGTCAGCCCCAAGCGTCTGAATGAGTTTGCCGAAACGCTGGGCGCGGCCACCTATGATTTTCAGAACGAGAACAATCGCAGCCCGGCAACGGGCATTGCCGGATACGCCCGCGGTCTCTTGTCTCCTGACGTCCATCTTGAGCTGCCCGATGACATTGCATTCAAGCGATTTCGGCCTGGCCAGTTTGCGATTGGCCTTCGCGCCGGGCTCATCAAGACGTGGAACGAGACCGTGAAGAGAACGGGACATCGCGACATCACGGTGGCGGTCGCCGCCCGCAGCCGAACGATGGTGCGCCTGATCTCGGACGCGTTGGCACAAAAACTCACGCTGGGGGTGAAGGAGCACGGACCGGTTCCGCACGATGTGATGTTCGACCAGATGCAGATCACCCTTGCATCGCGGGTGATCGCCTATCTGCTGGCTTCGCAGCAAGACTCGCGAGATGAAAGGCTGGCCGGTGCACTGGAAAGGATCAGCGCCGTTTTCCGGTCCTCTGGAAAGAAGACGGCGATCAAGACATCCGATCGCTTGTTGGGTTGGGCGGAGAAGTGTCGGGACGGAAAGGTGCCAGGCACGAAATGCGTCACGGCGCTGACGGTCGCATTTGATGCGATCGATACCCACGGATTTTCAGGTTCACCGACCGAAGACTGGCTCCTGGTCCGCCGAGCCCTGGAGCGGGCTGACGCTGATGAACTGAAACGCACCGGAGATCATGCTCGGTATCTCCGATTGCTGAGGCGTGGCTCGGCAATCGAGGACCAACTGGCGGAATTGTGGAAGCAGACTGGAACCTACGCCGGCGCCGAAGCCGCGTTGGACAATGCGATCCTTCAAGATCAGATGACAGACAGCCACCGCGAAGTCTCGAGCATCAGCGTCATGACGATGCATCAGCTAAAGGGCCGGGAATATGATGCCGTCCTTCTTGTCGAGGACCAGCACAGGACATTTCGGGGAAGAGACCAAGAACCGCCTTACATGGAAACGAGGCGACTGCTGCAGGTCTCGCTGACGAGGGCTCGGCATCTCGCCTATGTCCTATCAGCGACGAAGAACGCCACGTTGGATGTCCTTTTCGATGACTGAGCACACATTTCCCAACCGGTCGGATCCGTATCCCTCCGACGCCCCGGTCGTTGCATTTGCTCGCGCACTCTGCTAACCGTCATATTTGACGATTAAATGCAAAATGAGCATCAGATATGGCGGTTAAGGTAAGTTCCTTGAACGCGCGGCGAGCCCTTGAGGCTCTGGGCGCGAACATCAAGACGGCCCGTTTGAAGCGGCGCATCTCCGTGCAGGGATTCGCCGAACGGGTCGGTGTGTCCGAGAGTACCATCAGCCGCCTTGAGAAAGGAGACGATGGCGTCAGCATCGGCACGCTGGCCATGGCCTGCCTCGTGCTCGGCGAGATCGGACGGATTTCGGACTTCCTCGATCCGGGATCCGACGACACCGGACTGCTGCTCGACAGAGAGGCACTGCCCAAGCGGATAGATCGGAAACGGGGCTCCAGGCCGACAGGAACCACAAAGAGTGACACCATTCTCCCGGACGGTGACGACGATGACGAAGGGGTCGGCTTCTGATGCCCGAAGCGATCGTCGCCCTCGGAGAGGGCAAGCGGATCGTCGGGCGGCTGCGGTTCGAGACCGACGGTCGGCGCCAGCATTCGCAATTCGAATATGCCGCCGAGTGGCTGGCGGCGCCCGACCGCTTCGCGCTCTCTCCCGGCCTGCCTCTGCGCGAGGGAAGCCATTACAGCGCGGGCCGCAGCGACAGGCGCTCGGCGCTGCCGGGATGCTTTGCCGATGCCGCCCCGGATTCCTGGGGTCGCGCGCTGATGACCAGAGCGCTAGGCGGCGGTCTCAGCGAGTTCGATTATCTGGTGTTGTCCGATGATCGTACGCGGCAGGGCGCATTGCGGTTTCTGGGGGAAGACATGGAGCCGCTGTCCGATCTGACGCCGCCCATCCCGCGACTGGTCGAACTGGAACGCCTGCGCGCACTTGCGCAGCGGTTCGAGCGCGATCCCGGTGGCGCGGAGGCGGAAGCGCGCGACTTGGCCGGTGTCGCCGGATCGCTGGGCGGCGCCCGGCCGAAGGCCAATGTCGAGGGCGACGGACATCTCTGGATCGCCAAGTTCACCTCCGCCCAGGACACCAGACCTGTCGAGCGCGTCGAGGTGGCCGCGTTGAAACTCGCGGCAAAATGCGGATTGCGGGCCGCCGAGGCGAAGCTCGAACTGCGCGACAGCGACAGCCCGATTGCGCTGATCCGACGGTTCGATCGGCGCGGCAACACACGCATCCCCTATATTTCGGCCCGCACCGCGCTCGCCTGGGACAGCGACGAAGGCGGATTCTACACCGATATCGCCGACGTCATCCGGCAGATTTCCAGCAAGCCTGTCGACGATCTGCATGAACTCTGGCGGCGGATCGTCTTCACCATCCTCGTGTCCAACTCGGACGACCATCTGAAGAACCATGGTTTCATCTATGCCGGTGGGGATCGATGGCGGTTGTCGCCGGCCTTCGACATCAACCCCTCTCCGTCGCGCCACCGAGTGCTGGAAACCGGGATTATCCAGGGCGGCTCGTTCGACGCGTCACTCGATATCGCCTTGGAGGCATGCGAGTTCTTCGATCTTACGTCCGCTGACGCCAGGCAGCAGGCGTTTCGGATGGCCGAGACGATTGCGAGCAACTGGGGGCAGGCCTTGCGCGATGAAGGTTGTTCCGCTGCGGATGCGCAGAGCTACTCCGAAGCCTTCGAACACGAGGAGAGCAAACGTGCGTTGGAGGCTTAAATTTTGAATTCTGAGCAAAGAACTCGTGCAAATACACTTGGGAAGGAAAACGGCGTTGGTGAACTTCGCAAGCGGATGTTGGTTGAGAGGTTGAAGTGTTTGAGGATAGGTACATTCATTCGTATCACGAATACCGCGCTGAATAGAAGTCATCAGGTTGAGTTCTTAATATTGGCGCGCCACATGAAACCGTGTTGGAATTAACATCAGTTGGTGCCTAAGCACGTGTCAGGAGCGCGACCGATAGCCGATTCAAGCCCGAGAGCGACGGGACCCGCCGGTCCGCAGTTTGAAGCCAAGGTCGGCACACACTATGCCCTTGCCCTGTTGGCGAGCACCGAGCCATTCGGGCTGCCGGGCGTCGTTGTCGATCGACTTGAGTTCCAGAGGGGCGGTCAGGGGCATCCGCTTGACGACGTGATCGCGCGGGGCGCGACATCTCAGGGCGAGGATCGGTGTCTTGAGGTCCAGGTCAAACGATCGATGGCCTTCACGGAAGGCGACGCCAATTTCGCATCAATCGTGGATGGGATCGTCAAGGCTCGAAAGATAGAGCCGGACCGACGCTTTGCCGTCGCCATAGAGCGGACGACGGGCGCGATCGAGAATGGCGTGCAGGAAGCGCTAGAACTGGCCCAGCAGACAATCAACGCTGCGTCGTTCCTGAAACTCCTGGAGACGCCCGGGCGCGGCAACAAGGAAATGCGTGCCTTTGTGGCTGCGTTCAAAGCTCATCTCGCGGCGAAGGGAGAGACTGGGGACGACGTTCTCCATGACGTGCTGCGATCATTCTCAGTACTGACTTTCGATTATTCGCGACCGCATTCCATAGCCGAGCAGCATGACCGCATACGGGCGCAGCAACTGGCGTCTGGGAAAAGCGGCGCTGATCCCTATGACGCGTTGTTCGGGCTCGTTCTTCGCACCGACGCGATCGGCGGCGAATTGAACCGGAGCGAATTGGTTCGCAAGCTGAACGACCTTGGCGTGAGCATCGGTTCCGCGCCAAGGCTAGCCGCCGCGCGCCGTCATATCGAGGAACTGAGCCGCCACGCGCTCGATGATATCGTTCTTACGGTGAGTAATTGCCGGCTCGCTCGGGAAAAGCCCAGGCGCGATTTGGAGACGCTACTTCATACGGCGGAAATCCGAGGCGGCGTGGTTGAAATAACTGGGCCCAGCGGTGTCGGCAAATCCGCCCTCATGAGAACTGCGATCGAGGCGCGCAAGGCGACGTCGCGCATTGTGGTGCTGGCGCCAGATCGGACGCCGGCTGGCGGTTGGCCGGCGATGCGGGCCCTATTTGGCATTGAGGCGACTGCTGAGGAATTTCTGAGCGATCTTGCCTGCGACGGCGGCGGCTATCTCTGTATTGACGGCTTGGACCGGTTTCGCGACGGCGCGCAGCGAAAGACCGTGATCGACCTCTTGCGGGCGGCGCTGCACAGTCCAGGCGTCACGGTGTTGTTCACCGCGCAGCCCGGATGGGAGGAGGAAAGCGCCCTTTGGATTGGCGAAGAGATTTTCACACAATTGTCTGCGCGTAGCCGCTTGATTGTGGAAAGGCTCGACGATGATGAAGCCGAAGCACTCGCGAAGATGGCCCCGCAGCTTGCACCCCTGCTGAGATCGGACCATCCGGCGAAACCGCTCGCCCGAAATCCGCTGAAGTTGCGGCTACTGGTCAGAACGCGACTGGATGCGGCGAAAGCGATTAGCGAAGCGGCGCTGGCGCAGGACTGGCAAGCTTCCGGCGCGGGGATCGGCGAGCGCACAAAAGGCGTGCTTCATGCCCGCAAGCGCGTGCTTCATGTTGTCGCCAACGGTCTCATCGACAATGCCGGCCTTGTCGATGTCTCCGGACAAGACGCGCAGGCCGTTGCAGAATTAATCGCGGACGAGGTGCTGGTCGAGATCCATTCCGATAGAGTCCGGTACCGGCATGATCTGTTTACGGACTGGGCGGTCGCCTGCGTTCTATCTGATGATCCAAGCGTGATCGACAGGCTGGCACTGGACGCGCCGCCGCCCTTCTGGATGGCGCGTGGGTTTGAGTTGGCGTGCCGGATGCTCGCCGAAAGCGGCACGGCCGAGGCGTGGCCGGAACTGCTCGAGCGACTGGAGGCTGAGGGGGTCGCATCCGGATGGGCAGGGCTCGCATTGTTAGCGCTGGTCCGATCCGAACGTGCGGACGTGTTGCTCGAGCGATACGACGCTCTTTTGCTTGAAGATGAAGGGGGCCGCGCGGCGCGGTTGATCCGACGCTTTGTCGCGTCGCACACCCAGTCAGCCACATCCTTGTTCAAGGAGGTTCTGCCGGAGGGGGTCGTCGTGCCGGAGGGGATGACCATTCCAACCGGACCGGAGTGGATGCGTCTGATCCTGTGGTGTTTGCAGCGTTTCGACCGCTTGGGGGCAACTGCCTTGTCCGCTGCGGTCGATCTCTTCCAGAACTGGCTTGTTCTTGCAGCGTTCGGCGAAAAGACCGTGACGCCGATCTTGCTCGATCGCTATGCCGATATTCTGATCGCAGATATTGAGCAGAGGGATCGTCCGCTGCCGCGGTATGGCGCGCGCCTTCCAGAGATCAAATATGCGGTAAGCGGCGATGCGCTTGAGACGGCCCGGCTCTACCTGGCGCTTTGGGCGCCGTCTTCCCCCGGCGCCGCAGTACGGTATCTGAACGCTGTAGCGCATTCGAAACGGCCTGAAGCGGCGATGAGTCAGATCCTCGAATTCCCGGGACGGTTGCCTGGTGCTGCGCCTGCCGAATTCACGGCCGCCTTTCTACGCGCGCTCGAAGACGATGACGAGGAAGACGAATATCGCATGAGGCCGAAGCGCCGCCGCTCCTATGCGATGTCGCGCATCGACGGTCCTTTCGTGCTTGGCCGGTGTGGCATTGGCGTATTCGCGGAGATTCTTCAGGCCGCGCCCGCTGCAGGCACGGCGTTCATCAGAACTCTGACCGAGCGTACATGTGGGCCTGAGAAGGGCGATCCGGAGTTTTCGGTTCAGCTCCTGGGAGAGACCCGGAGGATTGAGGCGCCGTTCAGCTATGGCTGGTCGCGTGGGCGCGCGCCGTCGGCCATGCTGACCAAGGCGTTGTCGGCAGTGGAGCATTGGGCGCATCGGAGACTTGATGAAGGTGAGACGCTTGAAGCGGTCATTGAAGAGGTCGCCGGTGAGGCGCCGATCCTCGGGGCGTTGTGGCTTGTCATTGTCGATCTCGTCTTGTCGCATTCATCCCTGAACGGATCGATCCTGCGGGATCTTCTGACGTCTCCGGAAACCCTGGCGCTCGACGCCGGCCGCGCCAATCTCGATGCAATCGATCGAATGGACGGGGGTGTTCTGGGAGGAGCCTGGCGGGCGTCGCCGACGGCCGATCAAGCTGTTGAGCAGGATTTGGCGGGCCGCGTATCACGGAGCATCGCGCTGCATGATGTATTCCGACAGCTCGTCTTCAATCTGCCCGAGGAGGAGTTGGGTGCGCTGCGTGAGCATCTTGAGGCGGCGGTGAGCCGACTTGGGCCCTGGACCGAAGACAGGGTTGACTGGGCGTCGCCGGAGTTCATGGCATCCCATGCGCTTCGCCTCGCCTCACGGGACAACTATGAGCTGATCACTGAAAGAGACGCTGCGGGCGAAGAACGCAAAGGATGGAGTTATCAGTGGCCACGCGGACAGAAAAAATGGTTCGAGGAAGAGGCGGCGAAGGTGAGTGCGGAGCAATCGACGTTCACCCGGTCGCTGGCCGTTCGCTCTGCAATGGATGACGAAACCAGGGCGGTTAATGTCAGCGTTGCCGATGCGGAAATGATCCTGACCGAAACGGCCGCCGCCGTACCTGGGACGGACGACGATGCGTCGCATGAGCCGGATGATCCCTGGCTTGCGCGTGTATCCGCGGCAGCGCTCCTCGCCCGCGTTGGCTCCCCGGACGATCTGGCGCGGCACCGATCCGAGATTACCTCGGTCTTCGAGCAGGCGCTGCAGTCTCGAGATCAATCCAGGGCATTGCCGCGCGATGACGTCATGTACGACCCGCACGCGATGGCGATCGCCGGACGTCTATATCTCGCGGCCGCCTCCGGTGATGAGGCGGATGCGGAGCACCTCGTGCAATCCGTTGTGGCATTTCCGGCGAGCGCTGCGCCGGCGTTTCTGAGACATGGCAGCGCCGTCGAAAAGATCGACGAAAAACTGTTGATCTCACTGAGCCGCCTGGCGCTCCTCGCCTGCAGGATCCCTCGGCGTGCGCATTATGATGAGGACGAGGCAGCTTACCAAAAGCGCCGCGCAGACCTTGAATCGCGCGTCGAATCCGCGATCGAAGCGGAGCGGCGATGGCGGGAAGGCGGAATGGAGCCAGATTGGCCAACCCCCTCGTCACGCAGGTCGAGGCGTCCGATACGGACCCTGACGATCGGCAGAAAACGTGGTGCTGAGAAACGCGCCGCGCGCGACCCGCAGTGGCCCGACTACCATTACGATGAGAGAACCGCGACGGCCTGGCTGCGGATTCTCCAACGCCTCGGCTCAAAAGGCGGATCCACGTCGCAGGCTGTTATGCGCGCCAATCGCGACTGGCTTCTGGAGACGAACAGGCCGGGGGAGGATGGCGAAGACGACAGCGATATTGAGCGTGTCTGGACGCGCGGCCTGATGGACTACGCGGCGGTGCATGCCCGCAACTGGCCGGATGAACTGCGCCAAGAGCTTGTAGTCAGCGTGCTCAGAGCCTTTTCTGATGAGGCATTCATTGACGCCGCGGCGGCGTTCATCGTGCAGAGCGATCTTCGTCTTATTGAAGGCGACCTGGAGGATCGGGCCTATCTCTTGTCGGTGCGTGAGGCATTTTGGCCGCGCCTCGAGGAAACATGGCATTGGCGTAGCCACTTGTGGTCGTCGAGCGACGGCATGGAGATACACCTGAAGGAACTCGTCAGCGCATTCTATATGCGTTTGAGCTACGGGTTTGGCGATGGGCAGTCTTATACAAAGGGTTTATCCGACCCCGAATTGACACCGTTTCTGTCCCTGCTGTCGGAGATCGCCAGTGAGGCGCCGTCGTGCCCGACCATTGCTTATCTTTACTTGAATGTCCTGGAATGCCTGGAGCCATCGACCGCTGAGGGGCCGCTCGCAGCCGTGGCGGAGCGATGGGCAAAAACGGCAAACAATCGTTTCTGGAACGAGCTCGGCATCGGCAAGCGTGCTCTTACAATTGGATCAAAGGCTGTGACCCTGACTAACAAAGCGGCGTGGAGCGTAGTCTGCGACGCCTTGTTAGCCGCTGGTGTGACAGTAGGCGCCGATTTCCTAAGGCGTCTTCAGGGATAGATTAGCAGTGATCTTTACACGCCGGGTTGCCTCGTGCTTTTTGTAATTTATGGGTTTATCGGCCTTTACAAAGTGAAATGGGGTAGATGAAAGAAGAAGTTCATAGCGCGAGCGAAAAATGGAGAAGATCACGCTCTGGCGCTTGGGCTGGACGCGGTTTTCATTACCAGCATCTCATTTCAACTTTACTCCTAATTCGTCAGTGGGCCGGACTTGCCCCATCTGGTTTCCTCGTGCCCGAAGGTTTGGACGACTGCGTCTTGGAGCTTGGAGATCGTGACATCTGGCTTCAGATAAAATCACGCAAGGACGGTGCATTCAACGACACAGAAGTGCAGACGTTTCTGACCGCTACCCGTGCCAAGGTCGCGGCGATCAAAGGTGTGAAGGAAAATCACGCCGCCGTTGTTCTTGAGCATCCGCGGACCGGTCACATTGAGGACGGGATCGACCAGATTTTTGCCGGTGAGAACCCATCCGTGTTTTCTTGCGCCGAGCCGGGCGAAGAAGGTGTCAAGCTGCTAACGGCAAAGCTCGACACAGCGGAAGTCATTGCCGGCGGCATTGTCAGTGATCTTTATAGGCTGGTCGCCGAGGCGTCGCAGGAGAACGCGTCCTTACCCTTTGAAGAACGACGGCGGATATCTACCACCGAGATTGAACGCCGCATCTTTGAACGTTTGGAGGCCGAAGATCCTTCCGCGATAAACCGCGCCATGGCATCCGGCGCTCTGGAGCCGGTTGATTTCAGGAGCGCAATCAGCGAGCCGGCGTTCTATCAAGGCGTGAAGGTCCGTCCTGGGCATGTCGCAGCCGGGCTTGTGCTTGATCGCCCAGATGACTCGGATACCGTTATCTGCGCGCTCAGGCGGCGACGGCATGTTCTCATATCGGGTCCATCAGGCGCCGGAAAATCCGCGCTCATGTGGCTGTCCGCCAGCCTGCTTGCCGGCGAATTCAGATGGTATCAGATCACTGCACGAGCTGTTGCCGCTGACGCCGATGCCATCATTCGCTTTGTACGTGCCCGCCTCCCCAACGAAGACGCCCCGATTGGTTTGGCGTTCGATGATGTGAGTTCTGTCAACAATGACCTGTGGGACGTTCTCGTCCGCGAGCTGAGAGGTATTCCTGCAGTCTATTTTCTTGGCTCGGTACGCCAGGAAGATGTCTCCCTTATCGCCAACCAGTCAGATACGGAGTTCATAGGTGTCAGCCTTGATGAAGAGCTGGCCGAAACTGTGTGGCAGAAGCTTCACGCTGAGAGGCAGACCAGCTGGGAGCACTGGCGAGAGCCGTTCGAGCAGTCCGAAGGCCTCATGCTCGAATATGTACATGTGCTGACGCAGGGCCGGCGGCTTCAGGCCGTAATCGATGAGCAGGTGCAGCAACGACAACAGGAAAAGCGGACCGACGAACTGGCAATTATACGAAGCTCAGCGGTGATTTGCGCGCGTGGCGGAGAGGTACGGGCAAGCAAGCTGTTTGAAGTGCTCAATATGAAACCTGACGATGCCAGCCGAGCGTTGTCCAGGCTTCTTGACGAACATCTGGTGAGAGAAAGCCGTCCCGGTGTGCTGGGCGGCCTGCATATGCTCCGCTCTCAGGCTCTCGCCAAGGCTTCACATGACGAGGCGGTATTCCTGAGTAATGATTCTCTTTGGCAAAGCCTGCCGGCGGTGACCGGCGAAACCGTGCCATTTACCGTTCAATCAATTCTTGCGGAAGCTCGGGATGAAGATGAGACTGCGGCGTTGCGCAAGCTCGCGGAAATACTTGGCGCCGACACAGACGTCGATACATGGACAGGCATACTGACCGGGCTGGGGCTAGCTACCCTCGAACGTCGTGTCAGTTCGTTTATGGATGTTCTTACGCAGCACGGGGTGCAGCGCGCTCAATGGTCACTTGCTTCGATGTTCGGCGATCCGGGTATCGACATTCCCGAGCTCTCGGACTTTGAGCAGTGGCAAAGTATCCGGGACGCTGTACTTGCCTTCCGTGCTTTGCCGAAGGACGATCTGCGTCCCGCATGCCTTGAGTGCCTTCCCGCTGGAAGCGTTGTGCCTTGCTGCCAGAATCTGCAGCAAGCCAACAAATTCCTCTCGTGCCTTACGCCGATATGCGGGGGAGACCCCGTCCCACTAACAATCGCACCTGACTTTGTTGGCGACGGAGAGCAGGATATTGGCCAGGTTGCGTCCTTGCTGTCTACGGCCTATCTGATTGGGCCCGGTGTGGCTGAACACCTAGTGCAGGCGTTTGGCGGCGAGCAGGTCCTGTTCGAGTGGTTCCGGTCTCAAACGCCATGGATTAACACGCCGGCGGTCGAGCCCAACGGATCGCACGGACGCACGGTCCGATCAGACTGGCACTATGTAGCTGAAGTCGAACAGCCTGACCCGCATGAAACCGTCTGCAGCATTTGCGAGACATTGATTGCCATTTCACCGGGCTCAGATGCCGCGGCATCCGACGCAGTGAATCCGCAAGGCCGGCCGATTGCCGTCGGTGGTTTCAGACCATGGTCCAAAAATATGCCGCGGTCGAATCTTCCCGCAAAAGCGCGCGTGGCCTGGAATGTGGCGTTCCGGCAAATACTGCTGGCCAGATCAGCCTCTGACACTCTCACCGACTACACCCGGCAAATGGCTGGGCTGGTAAAGCGAACCGAGAAGGTCTTTCGAACCTTCACCGAGAAATGGATCAAGGGAAAAAGTATCGCAAATGCGGAGGCGCTGGCCGAGGAAGTCAATGAGATTATAGAGGCGGTCAATGCTCTTGCTTACGCTACGCCCGAAAAACCCACATCCGAAATGACTGTCCCGGCGGCAGGTGCAGGGGAGGACGATACACTTGGCGCGCTGCTTACCGGCGTACTCGGCAACCTCATGAGAAGGATGAGCAAGGTTCCTGGAGAAGGAGCCAAAGGCGCAGCTACCTTCGCCGGGAGCCTTGCCGCACAGGCGCATAACCACGGGCAGTCAACCATATGGCGGACAAATCCAGAGCCACCCCTTCGTGAGCTCGGCGCTTTGGGAGAGCGTCTCGGCGATGTTGCCAGCATTCTGCACGAAATGGCGCATGACAGTGGCCAATCATCAATTCAGGGAATCGTTCAGGCTGCGCGGAAAGGCAGCCTCGGTAAGGCAATCCGTGCCGCCGCTCGGCGCTGTCAATCTCTTGCCGAACAGCGGTTTCGCCAAAGGCTGCAGGACCTGGAAAGTGCCCTCAAGAACGAAAGGTGGAATGCCCGGTGCTGGTCGCGGCCAACTGACGAGGTGGACAGTGTGTACTGGCCCGCCCGGGAGGTGGCGATTCTTGTCGAGATAACGGATTTTGAAACGGACGCAGGATATATCGAAGCCTCTCTCGCCGCGGCACAGGATCACCTCCGAACCGACTGGCGCTTCAGAGTTGTGCCCGTCATCAATATTTATGTCGTGCCGGCCTTGGCCGTTCTTCCGTCCTCACATGTGCCGTTGCCGGATCATGACTTCGCGAAGGACTGGCGGGATCTGATCGACCGTCCGTTCCTCTCGCCGGAAATCGTCGATCGGTTTGACGAGGCGTTGACAGCCTGTACCCAACTATCCGGAATACTGGCCTGCCGCGACCCCGAGAACCTGCACCCGGATGAACAAGAAGTGTTTTCGAAGTCCGTTGAATCGTTCGAGCGCAATCGTGACCATGTCGCTGAGGCGGCTGAAACGACGGGCGCCGAGCATCTGGCATTGGCATGCAGCTATCTGAATGAATCCTGGGACCAGGTTGTCCATGAGTTTGAGGCCGCAAAGGCCGGGCAGCCCGTTTCTCAGCCGCTCTGCATGAATGCCCATCTCGCGCTTGCCGGGCAGACGAATGATCACACAATGGACCTTGCCGCAGTGCGCATCTTTATGTTGCAGGCTGAGTGCATGAGCACGGCTGCGTACGCTGATACTTCGTCGACACGAGCATTATGACCGATGGGATGCTCGCCGTCGCCAGAAGAAATCGTTGCCGCCCATATGGCGGGGGCCGTACCGGAACGCAGTGATGAGATAAGGGCTTTGTGGATACGGTATCACCCGGAAGTCATCGTAGCTCAGGATGCGAAGCACATCACGCTGAATGCAACCAAAGACCGGATCAAGTTCGATGCGAAGACGATGGACGTATTCTGGCTTATCGGCTTCAGCGGCTGGCGGGCCATCGAGTGCTATTCGCCCCATGTCACAGTATCAGCCGTCTCAGGCCAAACGATCGAACGGATCATTGCGGACGATGAGGGGCTTGCCGAGATTGAGTTTGCATACAAGGAGCGGCGCGCCGCTGCGCAATCACTGATCGACGCCACTGACCAGGCAACCGCACCATGGCCGCCCGACTTGCCGCGGCCGAACTCCAGTCGCGACGCTGCCTGTGATCCTCAATACAAGGCTGCTTTCGATCTCACTTGCCTCGCCGTAGCGTTCACGCTGTTCCATGAATTCCGCCACGTCATGCTCGATCGGGACGAACAGCGTCCGCAGGATCTAAGAGAAGAGGAACTCGCATGCGATGTCTGGGCGCGTGAATTCATGACCGCCAAACTCGCAGCTTATGCGCAATATCACGGCCATGACTATCACGAGGTATTGCGCAAGCGCTCAATGGGCTTCGCTCTTGCAGCCCTGATACTCCATGAGATCACTCCGGTCTGGGATCACGGCGGCAATAATGCCTATTTTTCGGTAGGGACCCGTCTGCAGACAATCATCGAGAACACGCCGCTTCCCGACGACGACCATTTCTGGGTGCTCGCCGCTTCATTGCTAATCGGGATATTTCGGCAGAAGGGGCAGTCGATTTCGGCGCCGCCCACGAAGCCTCGCTCGCTCACGCGTCATCTTTTGGCAGGTCTGTAGGCGACCGGAATGCCGGCCCCGATAATGCGTCCGGCGCGGTTGGTCGAGAGCCGCAAGACTACTCCCCGGCAACCATTTGCCGCAAGACCCGTCGCGGTGGAACCTTCACCTCTTCACGAGCCTTTAGAGCACTGGTTTGGTGTCGAAATTCAAAATCTTTTCGGAGTGCTGCTCTCCGGAACTTCCAGTAGCGCATTGTCAGTTTTCAACCAACTGGCAACCCGTGCCGTCGCTTCAGCGACTTGATCCGGCTTTCGCAACGCGCATTCCCATACCGTGGCCACACGCCATCCCGCCTCAGCAAGAGCCTCCCGAACCTTCTGATCACGCGCGACATTGGCTGCGAACTTAGCTTGCCAGAATTCGGGGCGGCTCGCCGGGATGGTCGCGTAGCGGCAATCTTGGTGACGATGCCAGAAACAGCCATGTACGAAAACGACAGCGCCGAACTTGGGAAAGAGCAAGTCGGGACGTCCGGGTACATCCCTAGCGTGCAGGCGGTAGCGCAGGCCAATGGCATGCAGCGCGCTGCGCAGCGCCTTCTCGGGCTTTGTATCCTTGCCTCTGATCCCGGCCATCATCCGGGAACGGGTTGCCGTGTCCACGATATCAGCCACAAGTCACCTGGCCATTGATTTCACAAGTGTTATACATGTTTCAGTACGCATTCGGAGGGTTCGGCTTGTCTTCCAGTATTGGCATCGTTGATCTATTTGCAGGCCCTGGAGGGCTTGGCGAAGGCTTTTCCGCCTTTCATGATAAGTCTGGCTTTCGTCCATTCTCGATTGAAGTATCGATCGAGAAGGATTGCGCGGCACATGCAACGCTTCTGCTGCGCAGTTTCTTCCGAAAATTTGGTGGCAAGCCTCCCGCAGAATATTACGAGTTCCTCAACGGCAGTGAAAGTGAGCCGGACTGGTCGCGTCTCTATCCGAATCAGTGGGAGGCCGCGAGACACGAAGCGCGCTGCATGGAGCTTGGCTCGGAGCCGACCAGCCAGTTTCTGGCGTCGCGCATCGCGGAAATCCGAAGACACTACGGCGACCGTACCCTGCTTATCGGAGGTCCGCCCTGCCAAGCATACTCGCTTGTTGGTCGCTCGAGAAACGTGGGCATAGCCGACTATCTGCCACACAAGGACGAACGTCATTTTCTCTATCAGAAATATGTGGATGTCCTGCGAGAGCTGGAGCCTGCAGCCTTTGTGATGGAGAATGTGAAGGGGATGCTGTCGTCTGCAATCCAGGGTGATCGCATATTTCACAGGGTGATGGCCGACCTCAGATCGGCTGCGGGACCTGATAGCTATCGCCTCGTGGCTCTTGCTCCAGGAGGGAAGATGGCAGATCGCGGCAGGGAGGTTGCGCCGCAGGACTTCATTGTTCGGATGGAGGATCATGGCGTGCCACAGGCCCGCCATCGCGTCATCATCATCGGATTGCGTCACGATATTGCGGACAATCTCCGCGACGGCGTCCTCCCACGGCTGTCGCCCTGGAATCCGTCAGTCACGGTTGGGGATCTGATCGGAACGATGCCGCGGCTGCGCAGTGGTCTCAGCCGAAACGACAATCCCGATGCGTGGCGAGAGGCCATTCTGAACGCAACGGATACTGTGACCCGGGAAGCTGCTGGCGTTCCCGAGGAATTCAGAGATGAATTCGCTGCCGCTGCATTGGAGGCAGGTACAGCGCTCGAGGCGACGCCCATCCTGAAGCGCTCGGCTGACCACGGAACAGGCCTGCCGAACTCGTGCCCTACCTGGCTGCGCGACTGGCTGATCGATGCCAATCTCGAACGACTCCCCAACAACGAAACACGTGGCCATATGGCGAGTGACCTCGCACGATATCTGTTTGCCGCCGCGTTCGGACGTGCAGCTGGACGTTCGCCCAAGGCATCGGAATTTCCCACGGCGCTCGCGCCGAACCACAGAAACTGGGGAAGCGGAAAATTCGCGGACCGTTTCAGGGTGCAGATCGCGACCAGACCGGCAAGCACGGTAACCAGTCACATCTCGAAGGACGGCCACTACTTCATTCATCCCGACCCTTCCCAGTGCCGGAGTCTGACGGTCCGGGAAGCGGCGCGACTTCAGACCTTTCCCGACAACTATTTCTTCAAGGGGAATCGGACGCAGCAATACATTCAGGTCGGTAACGCCGTTCCGCCATTTCTCGCATTGCAGATTGCAGAATGCCTCTGGGAGATCATCGGCAAAACCGAGGGCGGTACGGAAGGCGTCGCCGATCTACCAGTGCAGGGGACGATCGAGAGTTGATGGCAACAGATGATCTGAAAGCGGTCCTGAGGCGGGAAAGGGTTCCCCCGCGTGCCTCCCTCCTCATCGAGAGCATGAGGGATATCGGCTATTCCCTGCAGACGGCGGTTTCCGATGTCATCGACAATTCCATCACGGCCGGCGCGAGGAACATCGAACTCCTTGCGGATACGACAAGCGATGTTCCCGCTATCGGTCTCATCGATGACGGCTCGGGCATGTCTGAGAGTGAGTTGCTCGAGGCGATGCGTCCCGGAACACGCAGCCCGCTCGAAGATCGGCCAGATCATGATCTTGGCCGCTTCGGACTGGGCCTGAAGACGGCGTCCTTTTCGCAATGCCGAAGGCTGACGGTGGTTACGCGCAAGGCCGGGATCACCTCCTGTGCCGCCTGGGATCTCGATACCGTTGCCGAGACTGATGAATGGTATGTGGAGTTTCCGGACAGCACCGCCGGCACCCCTTGGGCAGACCGGCTCCAGCAAGACGGCACGCTCGTGGTCTGGGAGAAACTCGATCGCCTAGTTGACCCTAGGAACGAGGCCGACAGAAGAAACCTTGTTCGACAGATCGATGAGACAGCATCCCACTTGGAACTCGTGTTTCACAGGTTCCTTGCCGGGGAGCCGGGTCTGAAACGTGTCTCGATATTCCTGAATGGCCGCAGGTTGAAGCCATTCGATCCGTTTCACTCCCGCCATCTGGCGACGACATTCGGGGACGAGGAGGTGTTCCGTCTCGGTGACGGGGAGATCCGCATCCAGCCCGTGACCCTCCCGCACCACAAGAAGGTAACGGCCGATGAGTGGAATCGATATGCCGGCCCTGAAGGGTACATCAAGAACCAGGGGTTCTATCTCTACCGTGAGAAGCGTCTAATCATTCACGGAACCTGGTTCAATCTGGCCCGGCAGTCGGAATTGACGAAGCTTTCCCGTGTCCGGATCGACATGCCCAACGGCATGGATGCCGAGTGGAAGATCGATGTCAAGAAGGCGTCCGCCCAGCCGCCGGCACCAGTTCGAGACCGGCTTCGCAGGATCATCGAAGTCATCGGGGCAGGCTCAAGGCGCGCCTATACCTCACGCGGACGGAAACTGGTCAGCGATAATCGGTTGCCTGTCTGGACGAGAAGCCAGGACAAGAACCAGATTTCCTATGGGCTGAATCCGGATCATCCGGCATTCAGTCATTTCTCGAACACCCTTGGCGATGAGCAGAAGCGGGAGTTTGCCCGGTTGCTTGATTTAATAGCATCGACAATTCCAATTGATACGTTCTTTGCCGACGTCAGCTCCCATCCGGAAAGTGTGTCCACAAGGATGCTGGATGAAGAAGCATTCGCGGGCCTTGTCACGCAAACCTACCTGACCCTGAAGTCCGGTGATTTGTCCGACGATGATGTTCGGCTGATGATGTCTTCCGCCGAACCATTTCGCTCGAACTGGAAGGCGGCAGAAGAAGCCATTAGCGTTCTAGCGAGGGGTAATGAGGGATGAGCAACGAACTGCGGGATCTCCGCGACATGGTGGGCGCCGTTCTCGCGAGGCGGCTGCCAACGCCCGACATGATCCGCGAGCAGATCGAGCACGTCCGGAAGCTCTTTTCTTCCGTGACCGACGAGCAGGCTGAAGCGCTCGCCATGGAATTCGAACATGTTCATGGCGTCACCATGGACATCGGTTCAACGCTTGAAGATCCCGGCTTCGAGAAATGGCTCGATGATGCACGGTCGGAGATCGACTTCTTTTTCTGGGAGCGTTATCGGCGACTGCTCGCCGAACGAGGTTTCTC
This sequence comes from Pelagivirga sediminicola, assembly GCF_003072125.1. Taxonomy (GTDB): domain Bacteria; phylum Pseudomonadota; class Alphaproteobacteria; order Rhodobacterales; family Rhodobacteraceae; genus Roseovarius; species Roseovarius sediminicola. The sequence goes on from NZ_QCYH01000001.1 coordinate 32,636, forward strand.
CGGCCAGGTACTTGCCACGCTGGACAGCGTGACGGATCGCACCCTCGGCCTTCTCGAAAACCCGAAGAAGGAGGGAAAGTGGGATCGGCGGGGAATGGTCGTCGGACACGTCCAGTCCGGCAAGACGGCGAATTACATCGGTCTCCTGTCGAAGGCGGCGGATGCCGGTTACGAGGTGATTATCATCATCGCCGGAATTCATAACAATCTTCGCAGTCAGACACAGTCGCGAATTGATGAGGGGTTCACAGGGTTCGACAGCTCCAAGCTACAAATGAATCGCCACGGGGCCGAGAGCATCATTGGCGTCGGACGCTACGATTCCAGCCGACGGCCGAACGCCTTCACCAATACCCTGAGGGACTTCAACAAGCAGACCGCCACCAGCATCGGCATTCCGCTCGAGAACCTGAAACAGCCGGCGGTTTTCGTGATCAAGAAGAATTCAAGCACGCTGAAGAATCTTCTCGAATGGCTGAAGGAGCACAATGCAAGGAGAGGAACGTCATCGATTAGTGCCCCCATGTTGCTGATTGATGACGAGGCCGACAACGCGTCAATCAACATCAAGAAGGGAAACGATGAAGTGTCGCGGATAAACGGGCAGATCCGCCAGTTGCTCGATGTCTTCGACCGCAGCTGCTACGTCGGTTACACCGCGACCCCCTTCGCGAACATCTTCATCGATCCCGACAGCGACGACGAGATGTTCGGCGCAGACCTCTTCCCCCGAGATTTTATCGTCAGCCTCGATCCGCCGGACAACTATTTCGGCGCCTCCCGGGTTTTCCTGACCGATCCGGATGATGCATCCGGAACGTCGGTCGTGCGCCATATCGAGGACAACGAAGACCTGCTGCCCCTGAAGCACCCTAGGACCCACGTCGTAGCCGGACTGCCCGAGAGCCTCGAAAATGCGGTCAGATCGTTCATCGTCGGACGCGCCATTCGCCTCGTTCGTGGGCATGAACGGGTGCACAATTCCATGCTGGTCAACGCGTCGCGCTTCACCGATGTTCAGCGCCAGCTGCGCAATGAAATCCACAATCGCATCAACACGATCAGAGGCAACATTCGGGTCAATGGCTCCAGCCCGGAACGGGAGGCGCTCCGAGATCCGGAAATCGGAGCCCTGAAACGCGTGTTCGACGCTGAATTCGCCGCTTGCGGGGTTTCATGGACGGAGGTGCAGAACCGCCTCTGGGACAGTATCAGCCCGATCAACGTGGTCGAGGTAAACAGTCGATCGTCCGATTCCCTCGACTACGACGCGCACAGGAGAACCGGTCTGAACATCATCGCAGTCGGGGGATTCTCCCTTTCCCGCGGCCTGACGCTGGAAGGGCTCATGGTCAGCTATTTCCTGCGAAACTCGATGATGTACGACACGCTGATGCAAATGGGACGCTGGTTCGGTTATCGGCCTGGCTACGATGACCTCTGCCGCGTCTGGATGCTGGAGGAAGCTGAGGGCTGGTACGCGCATATCGCTGAGTCGATCGAGGAATTGCGCGATGAGTTGCGCCGCATGGAGGCCGCGAATGCAACTCCGCGGGAGTTTGGCCTCAAGGTACGCAGCCATCCCGACACTCTCATCGTGACCGCACGGAACAAGATGGGGTCCGGGGAACGCCTGGTGGTTTCGATCGGGCTGGCCAATCAGTTTGTCGAGACTGCGATGCTTCGTCGGGATGATAAGAGTCTCAAGGCCAATCGCAAGGCTGCCGTCGACCTCGCAAAATGCCTCAGATCAACTGGACATGCGCCCGAGACGGGAGAAGACATCGGGGGTGGCAAGCTTGTCAGGCAGGTTTCCGTTTCTCATGTGATCGACTTTCTGGCGGCCTTCCAGAATCATCAGGGCTCCTTCCTGACCGAGACGGATCCCATTCGGAAATATATTGAAGATCGAATTGGGACCGAATTGTCCGAATGGGACGTCTTCTTCTCGGGCCTGCGTCGCGCGACCGAAAGATCACTCGTCGACGACAGTCTCGGCTTCAAGATCATTTGTCAGCGCAGGGCGGCCGGCAAAAGAAGTGATGACAAGACACTGCTCGTCACCGAAAAGCAGCGTGTCTCGTCGCGCGGGATCGAGGCGGTCGGGTTGACCGAAGACGAAGTATCCGCGGCGAGAAAGGGGTACCGCAATGAGACCGACCCGCCGCGTTCCAGTGATCGCCTGAACTATCCCGACCGAATCTATCGCCGCGTGCGAAAGCGGCCTTTGCTGGTTGTGCATCTGCTTGCCATTGGTGAGGAAGACGAGGATCTGAGCAAATCCGATCCCGTGGTAGCATGGAGCATAAGCTTCCCGCGTACCGATCATGAAGAGAAGAAGGTCGAGTACGTCGTCAACACGACTTGGTTCCGCGAGAGGTACCAGGAAGAGGAGGACGAGGACGAGGCAGAGGGTGACGATGACTGAAGCCGCCGATCCCTGGAAAGACCTGTCACCGCCGGCGCAGTCGTCTACCGCAAGTGGCCGTCGTGTGGATCCGGAGTTGCAGTGGGGTCTGTTCTGGGCCGTGGACGTCGATGGCAGCTGTCTTCTCATCTTGCAGCATGCGCCGGAGAACCGGCCCAGGAACAAGCTGCCTAACATGCGAGGTCTCGGGATCGAAACGCGCCTGCCGCAGGGCGGGAGCCATGCGCTTCTGGTCATACGTCTCAGGGACAATGAGCAGCGGGAGATCTTTCATCGGTTGTGCCTTGATATCATCGCGGCAACCCGTCTCGCGCGCTCCGAACAGGACGCCATCGAACGGTTCCTCGCCCGTACCTGGCGCTGGCACCGGCTTCTGCGCGGAGGCCGAGACGAGAGGCTGTCCGACGAAGAGCAAAAGGGCCTGATCGGGGAACTCCGCTTGATGGGGCAGCACCTGTTTCCATCAATCGGCATCGACGCATCCATCAGGTCTTGGACGGGGCCTCTTGATGCGCCAAAAGATTTCGAGGTTGGACGTGTCTGCATCGAAGTGAAGGCGCGACGGGGTGCCGCTACTCCCTTTGTCTCCATCTCGACTGAGCACCAGCTCGACACAACCGGGGTCGATGCCCTGTTCCTGAATGTTGCCGAGGTGACCGGTACTTCCGAGGATGATCCCAAGGGGCTTTCGATGACGGATGTCGTGCAAAGCGTTCTGGATGAGATTCAGGCGCACGGCCCTTCTATTGTTGATCTGTTCGAGGAAAGATTGCTCGCGGTCGGGTTCGACTGGGCAGACGACTACTCCGACAGGAAATGGCTCATGGGCCCCGACCATCTGTTCGAGGTGGTCGGGGACTTTCCGCGGATAACGCCGGACATGTACCCCGCTGGTGTCACCAGCGTGCGATATTCGATCGCGCTTCAGGATTGCGAGGCGTTCCGGACCGATCACGCTCGGATGACATCGCTGTTGGCAGGAGGCACGAATGGCGATCGGCGTTGACGAATTTGCAAAGGATTTCTTCCAGGAAATCCTGAGCGAGGCAGATGCCGCCGGCCAGTTCGTCGAAACCGTCTTCTTCGAGAAGTTCTGCACTTTCCTCACTGACGCCGGTGAACTCGATACTGCTGACAGGGCCGATTATCGCGGTCCTCCGAACAGCGGCATACGCGTCGACGGCTACGGCGGAGATCCCGTGAACGCGTCCGGAACGCTCAGCCTAATCATCGCCGATTTCCATCAGTCGGCACAGATCGGCCGCCTCATCCAGACCGAGATGAACGCGATCTTTCAGAGGCTCTACAAGTTTCTGCAAAGAGCGCTGGATCCAAAGTGGCGGAATGCACTCGAGGAAACCAGCCCTGCTTTCGGTCTTGCGGATTTGATCGCTCAGCGCTGGAGCAGGATCACTCACATCCGCATGTTCCTGATTAGCAACCGCGAACTCAGCGACCGGGTCGAAGGTCGAGAGGCCGACAAGATTGACGGGAGGACCGTTACCTACAGTGTGTGGGACATCAAGCGCCTGCATCGTTTCGCGACGGTGGGACACGGGCGTGAGGAGATCGAGATTGATCTCGAGAAGGATTTCGGCGGTGTGCTGTCCCTATTGCCAGCCCACCTTTCTGCCGATGAATACGAAGCGTATCTGGCCGTCGTGCCGGGCCAGATGCTCGCATCCATATATGATCGGTGGGGGGCGCGGCTGCTTGAACAGAACGTGCGGGTATTCCTTCAGGCGCGCGGCAATGTAAACAAGGGCATAAGAAACACGCTCGAGAACGACCCCTCAATGTTCTTCGCCTACAACAACGGCATCACGGCAACTGCGGAGGCCGTCACAACCGAAGAGCGAAACGGACTGCTCGTTCTGACGGGGGTTCGAAACCTGCAGATCGTGAATGGCGGCCAGACAACGGCGTCGATTCACATGGCCATGCGCAACAAGGTAGATCTCTCCAAAGTCTTCGTGCAGATGAAGCTTTCCATCGTTGATGAGGAGCAGACCGAAGAAGTCGTCCCGAAGATATCCGAGTTTGCCAACAGCCAGAACCGCGTGAACGCGGCTGACTTCTTTGCCAACCATCCCTTCCACGTCAGGATGGAGGATTTCTCGCGCCGGATCTATGCGCCTTCCCCGGATGGTACCTTCCGCGAAACCAGATGGTTCTATGAACGGGCGCGAGGACAGTTCAATGATGCGCGTTCAAGGCTGACACCAGCTCAAAGGAAGAAATTCGATCTGGAGCATCCCCGTGCGCAGCTGTTCTCCAAGACCGACCTCGCCAAATTCCTCAATGTCTGGGAGCAAAAGCCGGACAAGGTGAGCCTTGGGGCACAAAAGAATTTCGCCCACTTTGCGCACGGAATTGGTCAGGCTTGGAAGAAGAACGACGACAATTTCAACGAGGCCTTCTTCAAGGAAGCCGTGGCCAAGGCGATCGTGTTCAAGAGCACGGAAAAGATCGTGTCCGATCAACCGTGGTATGAAGGCGGTTACCGCGCGAACATCGTCGCTTATGCAATCGCCAAGATGGCCCGTGATACCGAAGAGATGAAGCGCGTTGTGGACTTCCAGTCGATCTGGAACAGTCAGTCCATCTCGGCGGCGATGGAGCAGGCCCTTGCGCAGGCAGCGAGAGAAGTACACGATATCCTGATCGATCCACCGTCCGGGATCCGAAACATCACCGAGTGGGCCAAGAAGCAGGCGTGCTGGGATCGAGTGCAGAAGATGAGTATAGACTGGCCCGAAAGCTTCCTTGAGGAGCTCATTTCCCGCGAGGAGCAGAAGGATCGCAAGCGCGAAGGCCGCAAGGATCAGAAGCTTCTCAACGGAATAGAGGCACAGACTGCCGTTGTGAACGCAGGTGGCTCCTTCTGGCAGCAGGTGAGGGAATGGGGCCTTGGCCGCAGGCTCCTCTCGGAGCGTGATATCGGTGTATTGACGGCCGCAAGTCGGGTACCGGAGAAGTTGCCAAGCGAAAAGCAGGCTGCGCTTATTGTCGACATATATTCGCGCTTGAAACTGGAAGGCTTGGATCTGGATATTCCGTAGTGAATATTTTCACGTCCGAGCTTTCAACGCTATTGTCCCAAATCAATCATCGCTAGTTGTCATTTTTGATGGCTATCATGGACATAGGTGCCAAATCTGGCAGGTAGGATGGAATGTTGCGAAACCTTCACCAGGCGGGCGATCGGGCCGCTTTGGTTTCGCCCATCTAAAGTGCTGGTCGCGATTCCGTGAGCATTTGATCGATGGCGCTTTTCCGGGACTGGCGATCCAGCGTGTAGGTGTTGCGCCTGAACTCGACCCCTTCGAGCAGAGCCTTCACGTAGCCGGACACGGTGTCTGCAGCCATGATCAGCGTGGAGTCGAGTGTGTGGACGTACTTGCTCGTGACCGACCCCTTGGCGTGACCAATCAGGGCGGCGATCGTGATCTCGGTGAAGCCCAGATCGTTCGCGATGCTCGCGAAGCTGTGCCGCAGTACGTGAGGCGTCACGTCCCACAGCGGCGTGTCCTTGAACAGTTTCTTCCAACTTTGCGGGAAGTTGCCGACCGCGTTGTCGATGCCCTGGCCGGGAAAGACGTACGTTCCGGTTCTGTGCGGTCGTTCCTTCTCCAGATATTCCACCACCGGAAGGCCTACCGGGCGAACCGAGGAGCCTTCCTTGCTATCGACCAGTCGCAGGCAGCTACCCTCAAGATCGACCTCGCTCCATTTGAGGTTGACGATCTCTCCGCGCCGGCAGCCGGTCAGCGTAATCAGCCTGAGTATCTCGGCATGTATCCCGTAGCGGTCGCTTTGCTGAGCCTGACGAAGGATGTCTCCCAAAGTACGGTACTCAGCTTCGCTGAGGCGACGGTCGCGAACCTGGTATTTCGGCTTGCGGAGGCCATGGGTGGGATTGTGCTCGATCACCCCAGCCTCGACTGCGTATGAGAAGATGCCACCAAGCAGACCCATCGTCCGGATCGCGGTGCCGCGGCCGCCGCGGACGATGGCCTTGCCGCGGAGCTTTTCGGTCTTCATGGTCACGCGGGTCTTGCCGGCAATGATGTCCTTCATCAGATTGTTCATGTCCGGCTTGGTGATGTCCCGCACACGCCGTGTCCCGAGAAGGGGAATGATGTGCCTGCGGATACGGCCGACATCGGTGGCGATGGTGGTGTCCTTCTTTGGCCGGCCGCCTTTTCCCAGGATGAGACCAGCTTCCATGTCGGCGATGTACTGTTCGCAGAGCTGCTTGATGGTCAGCGCCTTGCGATCTTCCTCGCGTTCTTCAGCAGGATCGCCGCCATGAGCGACCTGTCCGAGCAGGGCCTTGGCTTCGCGGCGCGCAGTCTCGGGTGCCCATACGCCGTGGAGGCCGATCGTGTAGCGGCGCGATCGGCCACGAGACCGATACTGGACGATGTAGCTGCGCTTGCCGGAGGGATAGACGCGAAGACCGAAACCTGGCAATTCGTCGTCCCAGACGACGTGACCGTTGCTCTGCGGCTCGACGGTCTCTACGAACCGTTTGGTCAGTTTGGTCATGCTCCCGTCCCTCGGAGGCCCCGATTTCGAGTAAGCACCACGCAAGCACGCGGGCGGAAATCAAGGCGTATTCTCGGATAGAGACTTCGGAGCTCCGATTCTGAAAATCAATCCATTTCAGATAGTTAGCGTGCTCTGGCGTGCCCTATCGTGCAATTCGGATAGGTCCTTAGACCAGCTCCGAAGGCAGAGGCCTCAGGTTCGAATCCTGATGGGTGCACCATTCAAGCGGTTTTTGTCAGATGTCAGGCAAAACCGTTTTTTCTGTCAGATCATCACCCAAACTACACGCAAACGGCTGGTTTGTGAGAAACCATATCAGGGATAACGGATCGCTTGCCGGAAACGATCATTCTCATGCATCCGCCAATACGCTTCGGTGATCTCGTTGGTTAACGGGCCGACTGATCCGGTTCCAATGGAAGTTTCATCGATCTTGGTGACGGGCATGACGCCACCAGCGGTTGAGGTCACGAACACTTCATCCGCCGCCCTCAATTCGCTTGGTGCCAGATCATGCGCCGCACAGGTGATCTGAAGCTCGGCACACAGATCAAAGATTGTTTGGCGCGTTATCCCCATCAACACCCCGGACTTGGGCGTAGAAATTTTACCATCTTTCACGGCGAAGACGTTGAAACCGGGACCTTCCGCAATGTTTCCGTTGGCATCCAGAAGAATGGCGGTTTCGGCTCCCTGTGCATAGGCCGCATACAAACCTTTGACCAAATCCAGCCAGTGATAGTTCTTTACAGTTGGATCAACGGAGCTGGGTGGAATGCGGACAAACTCGGTGATGGCTGCGTGCAAGCCACGGCTCATCTGTTCCGGGTTGGCAACCGATCCAAATGGAATTGCGAAGGCGATGAAGCGGTTGACAGCATCGCGAGGATCGCGGCTGAATGTCGGCGATGTACCGCGTGTGCAGATGAATTCGACATACGCGTCCTCGAGACCTGACAGAGCCACGCAATTGTGCAAGATCTCGATCACTTCTGCACGGCCGAAAGGGATCGACATGTGCAGTTTTTCCATCCCCGAGAAGAAGCGGTCAAGATGATCATCAAGCCTGAAAAATGCTCCCTTCCACACATGCACAACATCGTAGGTCGCATCTGAATGGAGGAACCCGTTATCCAGCACCGAAATCTTTGCCTCGCTGATGGGAAGATATTGGCCGTCCATGAAGGCAATGCCGGGAGGGTAGGTTGCCGGGTCAGAATGACAAGCGGACAGCGCGGGCATTTTGGTCATGTCGTTCGTCTCCAATCATCGGAAATTTAGATATCGCGTCCTCTACAGAGCAATGAGGGTGTGGGATGTCCATGCCATATGCGCCCTGTCATTTGTGACATAGATTATCGCGTCAAAGAGCTACGACATCAGACAGTTGCGCGCAGCGAGGCCGCTCCGCGATGGCCCGCCATCGTCATTCTTTCGCGCCGGATAACGCATCAAGGATGCGCGCCCAGCTGCGCGTGCCCTTGTGAAAGCTCTCCATGTCGTATTTCTCGTTCGGGGAATGGATCGCGTCGTCATCCTTGCCAAAGCCGATCAGCATCGCGGTCATGCCCAGGATCTCGCCGAAATGCCCGGCGATGGGGATCGAGCCGCCGCAACCGACATAGGCCGCGTCGCCCGGCCATTCCTCCGACAGCGCGGCGCGCGCCGCCTCGAAGGCGGGATCGGAGATGTCCATGATCCCGGCGCGGCTGCCCCCATGGGCGGTAAACGCGGCGCTGCAATCGACCGGCAGCGCCGCGTTGACATGGGCGCGGAACGCGTCGCGGATGGCGTCCGGATCCTGCCCCTCGACCAGGCGAAAGCTGATCTTGGCGCTGGCCTGGCTGGGCAGCACCGTCTTGAACCCGTCGCCGGTATAGCCGCCCCAGATACCGTTCACCTCGGCGGTGGGGCGCGACCAGATCATCTCCAGCGGCATGCGCCCGTCCTCGCCCGCGGGCTGGCTGAGGCCGACATCGCCCAGAAACTGCGCGTGATCGAAGCCCAAGCCCTCCCACTGCGCGCGCAGTTCGGGCGAAAGCTCGGGGATGCCATCGTAAAAGCCGGGCAGGGTGACGCGCCCGGTGTCGTCATGCAGGCCCGCCAGAACCTTGGACAGAACGCGGATCGGGTTGGCCGCGATACCGCCGAAAAAGCCCGAGTGAAGATCCTTGTCGGGTCCGGTGATCGTCACCTCCTCGCTGACCATGCCGCGCAGCATGGTGACGATGGCGGACGTTTTCGACTGAAAGAGGCCGGTATCGCAGATCAGCGCGATATCGGCGCGCAGTTCCTCGGCGTTCTCCTGCATGAAGGGGATCAGCGAGGGCGAGCCCGATTCTTCCTCGCCCTCGAAGAAAAAGGTGATGCGGCAGGGCAGGGCGCCATGCACCTCGCGCCAGGCGCGGCAGGCCTCGACGAAGGTCATCAGTTGGCCCTTGTCGTCGCTCGTGCCGCGCCCGCGGATGACCTCGCCCTTGGGGGTCTGCTCGACCGCCGGATCGAACGGATCGCGCGCCCACAGCTCCAGAGGATCGACAGGCTGCACGTCGTAATGGCCGTAAAACAGCAGATGCGGCGCGCCGTCGGGTGCGTCCTGGCCCGCATGGCCGACCACCATGGGATGCTTGGGCGTTGCGCGCTTTTCTGCCGCGATGCCAATGCTTTGCAGATCGGCCACCAGCCAGTCGGCGGCATCCTGACACGCCTCGGCATAGGCCGGATCGGTCGAGATCGACGGGATGCGCAGAAACTCCAGCAGCCGCGCGGTGGCGTCCGGCATTTGCGCATCGATACGGTCCAGAACGGCGGTCAGGGACATGGGGCACCTCGGATTTTTGATATCTGGCGCAAACCTAACAGCACGCGCCGGACTGTCCAGACGGCGGCACGGCCACAGGTGGAAAAGCACCGTTTCGCTTGATGCACATCAAGGCATGGCGCGGCAATTTGTAGCCTGTTGCAAGAAAATGTCGCGGACTATATCACGGAAGCGACACCTGAGAGGCAGCGCGACAGTGCCGCCGGGCCTGCCGTTGCTGCCGGGCCGCGACCAAGGAAAGGACCCTCCGTTGGATCAGCCTATCGATTACACGGCAAAGCTGGACGAGGCGCTGGAGCGCCTTCATGGCGAGGGCCGCTATCGCACCTTCATCGATATCGAGCGGCGCCGGGGCCAGTTTCCGCACGCCCTGTGGACGCGACCGGACGGAACGCAGACCGCGATCACCGTCTGGTGCGGCAACGATTATCTGGGCATGGGCCAGCACCCCGAGGTTCTGGCCGCCATGCATGAGGCGATCGAGGCCACCGGCGCCGGGTCGGGCGGCACGCGGAACATTTCGGGCACCACGGTCTATCACAAGCGGCTTGAGGCCGAGCTGGCCGATCTGCACGGCAAAGAGGCGGCGCTGCTGTTCACGTCGGCCTATATCGCCAATGACGCAACGCTCAGCACGCTGCCCAAGCTCTTTCCCGGTCTCATCATCTATTCGGACGCGCTGAACCACGCCTCGATGATCGAAGGCGTGCGCCGCAATGGCGGGGCCAAGCGGATCTTTCGCCATAATGACGTGGAGCATCTGCGCGAGTTGATGGCCGCCGACGATCCGGCCGCGCCCAAGCTGGTGGCCTTCGAATCGGTCTATTCGATGGATGGCGATTTCGGCCCCATCGAGGCGATCTGCGATGCCGCGGACGAATTCGGCGCGCTGACCTATATCGACGAGGTGCACGCCGTGGGCATGTACGGTCCCCGCGGCGGCGGCGTGACCGAACGCGACCGGCTGGCGCACCGGATCGACATCATCAACGGCACGCTGGCCAAGGCATATGGCGTGATGGGCGGCTATATCGCAGCCTCCGCGCGGATGTGCGACGCGGTGCGCAGCTATGCGCCCGGCTTCATCTTTACCACGTCGCTGGCGCCGGCCATCGCGGCGGGGGCGGCGGCCAGCGTCGCGTTTCTGAAGCGCGACGAGACGCTGCGCGAGCGGCACCAGACGCAGGCAAAGATTCTGAAAATGCGCCTGAAGGGCCTCGGCCTGCCGCTGATCGATCATGGCAGCCATATCGTGCCGGTGATCGTCGGTGACCCCAAACATACCAAGAAACTCAGCGACATGCTGCTTGAGCGGTATGGTATCTACGTGCAGCCGATCAACTTTCCGACCGTCCCGCGCGGCACCGAGCGGCTGCGCTTCACGCCGTCGCCTGTGCATGGTCCGGGCGAGCTGGATCATCTGGTCACGGCCATGGACCAGTTGTGGAGCCAGTGTGCGCTGAATCGCGCCGAACTGAGCGCATAGATCCCTAAATGGTGCAAATGTGCTTGCGGTATGCTAGCTTGCCTGAAAACAAAGGGCACGTTCGAATCGGGAAATTCGGACTGAGGCTAATCGACATTGAGGGGCAGTTTGCATGATTTTGCGTCGGTTTTCGCGAGGCAGCGCAACCACCGAATCAGAGCCGCGTGGCTTTGATTCCTTTGATTTGCGGCTTGGCGATCTCATGCGCGGAGAGCGTGCGACGATGGGCAAGTCCCTCCTGGACGTCGAACGCGAGCTGCGCATCAAGGCCAGCTATGTCGCCGCCATCGAAAACGCCAATCCCGAAGCCTTCGACACACCCGGTTTCATCCCCGGCTACGTGCGCTCCTATGCGCGCTATCTGGGCATGGACCCCGACCGCGCCTTTGCCACTTTCTGCAACGAAAGCGGGTTTTACACCGCCCACGGCATGTCGGCCGCCGCATCCTCGGTGCGGCGCAGCGATGCGCCTTTGGGCCGGGTGGCCGGACGGGGCGATGCGCGCCTGACCGCGCCGAGCACACCGTTCATCCCCGCCAGCGAAAGCATCCTGTCGCGGATCGAGCCGGGGGCCATCGGGTCCGTTGCGGTCCTGATCGCGCTGATTGCGGCCATCGGCTATGGCGGTTGGAGCGTGCTGAGCGAAGTGCAGCGCGTGCAGGTGTCTGCCGTGGAAAACACCCCCGACGTTCTGGCCGATCTGGACCCGCTGGCCGATGCCCGCGGCGGCGCGCGCGACACCGGCACGGACGACGTGGCCGCCGCGGGCGCCGGCATGACCGCGCCGGAAGGCGAGACGCTTGACCGGCTCTACCGCCCCGAGGCGCTTGACGTGCCGGTTCTGGTGGCGCGGGACGGACCGATCTCGACCCTGGATCCGATGCAGGGCGGCACGCTGCCCGGTGCATCGCGCGCCATCGCCGAGGCGCCCGCCGCCACGCCCGAGCCAAGCGCGATTGACGCCGCCATCGCCTCGGTCATCAGCCCGCAGGTCGTGGCCGAGGCGCCGACCGGCGTTCAGATGGTCGCGGTGCGCCCTGCCTGGGTGCGTGTGCGGTCCGCAGATGGCAGCGTGATCTACGAGGGGATCATGAACGCGGGCGACACCTATGACGTGCCGCTGACCGAGGTGCCGCCGACGCTGCGCGTGGGCGAATCGGGCGCCATCTATTTCAACGTCGCAGGGCAGCATTACGGCCCCGCCGGGCCGCGCGGCGCGGTCACCGCCAGCCTGCCGCTGGCGCCCGAGGGCCTGACCGACATGCTGACCGTCGCCGATCTGAGCCAGGATTCCGATCTGGAGCGCTATGTCGCCCAACTGGAAACCGCGCCCGAGCGTTTGCCGGGCGCGCCCGTCGTCAGCGATTGAATCCGGCGCCGGATCGTCCTATCTGACAAGGCACGCAAGTAGCTGGCGGCGTGGCCGCCGCAGGAAGGATTGCCGCAATGTCGCTGAACCCCATCCGCCCCTGGCGCAATATCGAGCGCCGCCAGAGCCGCCAGATCCATGTCGGCAGCGTTCCGGTGGGCGGCGGCGCGCCGATCTCGGTGCAGACGATGACGAACACCGCGACGACCGACATCGCCGGAACCATCGCGCAGATTCAGGCCGCGGCAGAGGCGGGCGCCGACATCGTGCGCGTTTCGGTCCCGGACGAGGCATCCTCCAGGGCGCTGCGCGAGATCGTCCGCGAAAGCCCCGTGCCGTTGGTCGCGGACATCCATTTCCACTACAAGCGCGGCATCGAGGCCGCCGAGGCGGGCGCCGCCTGCCTGCGGATCAACCCCGGCAATATCGGCAGCCCGGACCGCGTGCGCGACGTGATCCAGGCGGCGCGCGACCACGGCTGCTCGATCCGTATCGGTGTCAACGCAGGCAGTCTGGAACGGCATCTTCTGGAAAAATACGGCGAGCCGTGCCCCGACGCGATGGTCGAATCCGGGCTGGAGCATATCCGCATCCTGCAGGACAATGATTTTCACGAGTTCAAGATCAGCGTGAAGGCATCGGACGTCTTCATGGCCGCCGCCGCTTATCAGCAACTGGCCGAGGCGACCGACGCGCCGATCCATCTGGGCATCACCGAGGCGGGCGGGCTGGTCAGCGGCACGGTGAAATCGGCCATCGGCATGGGCAATCTGCTGTGGGCCGGGATCGGCGACACGATCCGCGTCAGCCTGAGCGCGGATCCGGTCGAGGAGGTCAAGATGGGCTTCGAGATCCTGAAATCGCTGGGCCTTCGTCACCGGGGCGTCAACATCATCAGCTGTCCCAGCTGCGCGCGGCAGGGTTTTGACGTGATCAAGACGGTCGAGGCGCTGGAGCAGCGGCTGGACCATATCAAGACGCCGATGAGCCTTTCGATCATCGGCTGCGTGGTGAACGGGCCGGGCGAGGCGCTGATGACGGATGTCGGGTTCACCGGCGGCGGCGCGGGGTCCGGCATGGTCTATCTTGCGGGCAAGCAAAGCCACAAGCTGAGCAATGAGCAGATGATCGACCATATCGTCGAGCAGGTCGAAAAGCGCGCGGCGCAGATCGACGCCGAGGCCGCGCAGGAAGCCGCGGAGTAGTGCCGCCTCGATGCGGGACGGCGCGCGGTATCAGTCGCGGATGTCGGCGACGATTTCCTGCATCCCTTCCAGCGGGACATAACCGCGCAGGATCTGGTCCTGCATGATGAAGGACGGCGTGCCCGTTATCTGCAGCGTCTCGCCCAGCTGGCGGTTGGCCGCGATCACGTCGCTGACGGCGTCGCTGTCCATCTGCGCGATGATCTTCTCCGCGTCCAGCTCCAGCGTCTCGGCCAGCCCGCGCAAGCCGTCAACGGACATGTCGCCCTTGAAGGTCATCATCGCATCATGCAGCGTTTTATACGGCTCATCGCCCAGCTCCTGCTGCGCGGCGATGGCAAAGCGTGCGGCGATCACCGATTGCTCGCCCAGGATCGGGAATTCCTTGATGATGACGCGGATATTGCCGTCGCTCTCGATCAGCTCCTCGACCTCGGGAAAGGCGCGGCGGCAATAGCCGCAGCGGTAATCCATGAATTCCACGATGGTGACGTCGCCATCCAGATTGCCGCCGACCCAGGACTGGCCATCGTTGAAGATCGCCTCGGAATTGGCGGCGATCAGCTCGCCGTCATTGGCAGTTTGCGCTTCCTGCTGGCGCTGCTCCATGACGGCGGCGGCCTCGAAGATGACTTCGGGATTTTCCAGCAGATAGGCGCGCACCCGTTCGCCGAAGGCCGCATCCTGTGCCTCGCTGTATTCGGGCGCGGGCGGGGGCGGCGGCGCAGTGTTGGGCGTGACCCATGCGGTCAGCGCGGCGCCTGCGACGATGACGCCGACTCCGGTCAGGATGGCGGTGCGGTTCATCTGGATAACTCCGTTCTGTCAGGGCCCGCTCATTTGCGGGCGGCTTTGGCGGCAGAAAGCACATCTTGGGCGCGTTGCCAACCACCCGACCCGTTCGGCAACAGGCCGGACGCGCGCTGTGCGTGGATTTCCGCGTCCTCCAGACGCCCGATCATCGCATAGCGCTCGGCCGTGACGAGCGAGGCCATGCCGTTCTGCCCGGACTTGGCATAGGCCACGGCCAGATCGCGCATGACGCGCGCATCGCGCCCGTCGCGGGCGCGCGCTTTTTCCAGTATGCTCAGCGCCTTGCCGAACTGGCCCTGCGCGACCAGCGCGCGCCCGTAGGAGCCCAGGATCAGCGGATGATCGGGCGCCGCGCGGGCGGCGCGGGCATAGGCATTGGTGGCCGCATCGAACTGCCGGCTCTCCATCAGGATCTGGCCGTGCAGTTCGTGATAAAAGGGATCGTCGGGGCGCAGGGCGATGGCGCGGTCCATCTCGGCCAGCGCCTTGTTGAGGTTGGACTGGCGGTGCCAGGCGATCGCCGCGCGCATATGCCCCACATCGGCAAAGCCCGACTCCCCCGCGCGCGACAGCGTCCATTTGCTATCGCGCGTGAACGCCGACAGCTTGCCCTTGGCGCGCGCGAACCAGTAAAGATCGGCGTTGCCCGGCGCGTTCTTGCCCGCGTAGGCGGCGGCCTGCCGCTTGAGCACGCGCACCCGGTCGGCCGACAGCGGATGCGTGCGCGCATAGGGATCCTGCCGCGCGGCCGAGAGCGCCTCTTGCCCGCGAAAGATGTCCATGACCGCCACCGCGCCGCCCGGATCGCGCCCGGCGCGCGCCATATAGGCCACCCCCGCGCTGTCGGCGCTGCTTTCCTCGGCGCGGGTATGGGCAAAAAACATCCGCTGCGCGCTGCCTTGGGCGCCAAGCGCGATGCCCGCCGCCGCCTGCGCATTGCCGGACGCCGCGCCCGCGGCCGCGGCCAGCGCAAGGCCCAGCCCCGCGGCCGTGCGCGCGTTGCGCATGTTCTGCGGGCGGCGCACCAGATGGCCGTTGGCGATATGCGCGGCCTCATGCGCGATCACCGATTGCAGCATTTGCGGCGTCTCCATCTTCAGCAGAAGGCCCGAATGGATGAAGATCGTATCGCGGTCCACGACGAAGGCGTTCAGCGTCCGGTCGTCGATCACCAGCACGTTCATGCGCGACGCGCTCAGGCCCGCCTGTTGCAGGATCGGCTCGGCCAGCTCCATCAGCGCATATTCGATATCCGGATCGCGCAGCAGCGACAGCGCGCGCGCAGGCTGCGCCCCGATCAGCGTGACCAGCGAGGCAATCATGAGCAGGCGGGTCACGATGAGACGGGCAGGGCGCATGGGCGGGCCTTTCGCGAGTGGCAGGGATAGATGCGGCGTCAGTGTAAGGACAAAGCGCGGCAGGCATCAAGCGGCGCCGGCCGCCGCCCGCGTTTTCGTGATCTGGCGGCGGGAAGGGCGGGACAGTGGCGCCGCGCGCTGTTATGATCGCGCGCAACGAAACTGCCGGGAAGCCGGCCAAGATTTTGGATCGAGCAGAATGTTGAGATGGACGATCGCGCTGATCGCCGCGCTGGTCGCGGGCGGTGCAAGCGCACAGGAGGGCGGCTTTGGCAGCCTCGCCCGGCTGAACCCCGAGGCAAGCGCCATTACCGCCCAGCGAGGCGAGGTGCAGATCCGCCTTTCGCTCAGCCAGGGGGTGCCGTTCCGCATCTTCACGCTGGACGCGCCCGAGCGGCTGGTCGTCGATTTCCGCGAGGTGGACTGGGTCGGCACGCTGGGGCCGGAACTGGTGCAGACGAAACTGGTGCGCACGGCGCGCGTCGGCGGATTCCGGCCCGGCTGGTCGCGCATGGTGCTGGAACTGGCGGGGCCCTTCGCGCTGGCCCATGCGGTGCTGAATACGGGTGCCGAGGATGGCAGCGCCGATCTGGTGCTGACGCTCGCGCATACCTCGGCCGAGGATTTCGCCGCAGGCGCGGGCGTGCCGCCGGCGCAGCCAGGTTGGGATCTGCCTAACCCGGCGGATGTGGCGCCCGCAGATGCGCCGCGCGGCGAGGGCGGGCCGCTGGTGGTGGTGCTGGACCCCGGCCATGGCGGCATCGATCCCGGCGCGGATGCGGGCGGCACGCTGGAGAAGGATCTGATGCTGGGTTTTGCGCGCGAGTTGAAGGAGGCGCTGCTGCGCGCGGGCAACACCCGGGTGGTGATGACACGCGAGGACGACAGCTTTGTCTCGCTGGAGCGGCGGGTCAGCATCGCGCACGGCGCGCGCGCCGATCTTTTCCTGTCGCTGCACGCGGATTCGCTGGGCGAGGGAATGGCGCGCGGCGCCACGATCTACAAGCTGGGCGCCGATGCCAGCGACGCCGCCAGCGCCGCGCTGGCCGAGCGGCACAACCGCGCCGACATGCTGGCCGGGGTCGATCTGTCGGGCACCGACGATGTCGTCGCGGACGTGTTGATGGATCTTGCCCGCATGGAGACGCAGCCGCGCGCGGACCTCATGGCGCGCGCGCTGGTGGTGGCGCTGAAGGATGCCGGGCTGCCGGTCAATTCGCGCCCCTTGCGCAGCGCCAGCTTTTCGGTGCTGAAATCGCCGGACATCCCGTCGATCCTGCTGGAGCTGGGGTTTTTGTCCAATGGCCGCGACCTGGACAACCTGACCGATCCCGAATGGCGCGCGGGCATGGCGCAGGCGATTGCCGATGCGGTCGGCGCCTGGACCATCGCCGATGCGGCCAATGCGCGGCTGGTGCGGCAGTGATCGCGGCCCCGCGTGGGCGGATACCGGCGCAGCGCTGGCGCGCTTGTGTTTTGACGGCAGGCGCGCGGGTGCATATATGACGCGTAGAACCAAAAAGGCGGGCGTGCGTGCTTAGATTCATACTGACGTTCTTCGGGTCGATCTTCAGCCTGATCACCATGGGGGTAATGGTCGTCGCGCTCAGCATCGGCGCGATCTTCTACATCTATGGACGCGACCTGCCCAGCCATCAGAGCCTGGCCAATTACACCCCGCCCACGATCAGCCGCATCTATTCGGGCGAGGGGCGGATCATCGACGAATTCAGCCGCGAGCGCCGCCTGTTCACCCCCGCCGAGGATATTCCCCAGCTGGTGAAGGAAGCGTTCATTTCGGCCGAGGACAAGAATTTCTATACCCATGGCGGCTATGACGCGCGCGGCATCGCCGCGGCCGTGATCGAGGCGGTCAAGACGCGCGGCGCGCGGGTGCGCGGCGCATCGACCATTCCCCAGCAGGTGGTCAAGAACTTCCTTCTGTCCGGCGATCGCAAGATCGAGCGCAAGATCAAGGAAATCATACTCGCCACCCGCATCGAGGAGGCGCTGAGCAAGGAAAAGATCCTGGAGCTGTATCTGAACGAGATCTTCCTTGGTCAGAACAGCTATGGCGTGGCCGCCGCCGCGCAGACCTATTTCAACAAGCCCCTGCGCGATCTGGCCCCCCACGAGGTCGCCGTCCTGGCATCCCTTCCCGCCGAGCCGAGCAATTTTCACCCCGTGCGCAACCGCGAGAGGCTGCTGGCGCGGCGCAACTACGTGCTGCGCGAGATGCAGCAGAACGGCTATATCACCAAGGCGGTCTATGACGCAGAGATCGCGCAGCCTTTGCGCAGCGTCCAGAACGGCGATTTCGAGCCGTTCTCGGCCGATCTGCCGCCGCGCGACTATTTCACCGATGAAATCCGCCGCCAGCTGAGCCGCGATTTCGGCGAAGGCGAGTTCTTTTCGGGCGGCTTCAGCGTGCGCGCAACGGTCGATCCCGAAATGCAGGAGGAGGCGGCGATCGCCCTGCAAGGCAAGCTGGAGCAGTATGACCGCAACCTTGGCCGCTGGCGCGGGACCGGCAAGACGCTGCCCCCAGAGGCGCTGGAGAGCGAGGAGGCATGGCGCGCGGCACTGGCCGACATCAGCGTCGCGCGCGATATCGATCTGGAAAGCCACTGGTTTCCGGCCGTCATCCTTGGCATCGAGGACCAGCAGATGCGCATCGGGATCGAAAGCGTGCCGATCTCCGAGGCCGAGCCGCAGGTGATCCCGCGCGACGATATCGCGTGGCTGCCGAAGAATTTTCAGGAAACCTTCAAGGTCGGGCAGGTGGTGCATGTGCGCCGCATGACCAAGGACGGCGAATTCATCCGCTGGACCCTGCGCCAGGTGCCGCAGGTGCAGGGCGGCTTCATGGCGATGGACGTGAACACGGGCCGCGTTCTGGCCATGCAGGGCGGTTTTTCCTATCAGAACTCGGTGTTCAACCGCGCCACGCAGGCCAAGCGTCAGCCCGGCTCCAGCTTCAAACCGTTTGTCTATGCTGCCGCGCTGGACAGTGGCTACAGCCCCGCGACCATCGTGGTCGACGCCCCGATCGAGGTGAACACGCCGCAGGGCTTGTGGCGCCCGCGCAACTCGTCCAATCGCTACTATGGCCCGACGCCGCTGCGCACGGGCATCGAGCAGTCGCGGAACCTGATGACTGTCCGCCTTGCGCAGGAGGTGGGCATGGATACCGTCGCCGCCTACGCCGAACGCTTTGGCGTTTATGACAACATGGGGCCGTATCTGGCCAACGCGCTGGGGTCCGAGGAATCGACCGTTTACAAGATGGTGGCCGCCTATGCGATGTTCGCCAATGGCGGCGAGCGGGTGGAGCCGACGTTGGTGGACCGGGTGCAGGACCGCTATGGCCGCACGGTCTACCGCCATGACGAGCGCACCTGCACCGATTGCGACGATCCGCGCATCGCGCCGGGCCGCGCCCCGCGCATCGTGTCCAACCGCGAGCGGGTGATCGACGCGATCACCGCTTATCAGCTGACCTCGATGATGCGCGGCGTGGTCGAGCGCGGCACGGCGGCAGGCAACGTCAACCTGTCCGTGCCCGTCGCGGGCAAGACCGGCACCACCAACGATGCGCGCGATGTGTGGTTCATCGGCTTTACCAGCAATATCGTCGCGGGCTGCTATATCGGCTATGACCAGCCGCGCAGCCTGGGGCGCAGCGCTTACGGCGCCGGCATGTGCGGTCCGGTCTTTACCCAGTTCATGCGCAAGGCGACGGCCAAATACGGCGGCGGCGAATTCGCGGTGCCCCCCGGCGGCCATTTCATCAAGATCGACCGGCGCACCGGCGCGCGTCTGCCCGATGACGCCTCCGGCCCCAGCGTGGTGGCCGAGTATTTCCGCGATGGCGAGGATCCGATGTTTGGCCTGATGTTCGATGGCGGCTTTGCCATGGGCAACGATCTGGAGCTGTTCCGCGATGGCGAGGACGAGCAGATCCGCGACGTGACCACCTCCAGCGGGCGCACCGGGCAGGTGGGCGAAAAGGCGACGTTCGGCTCGATGTCCTCCGGCGGGCTCTACTGACAGGCGTCCGGGCGGGCGGCAGGCGCTTGCCCGCCGCCGCCCGCTGCGGTATCAGGCGCGCATCCCAGCAGGAAAACCCATATGCGCGCCGAAATACAGAACATCACTCAGCAGATTGAGACGTCGCTGGAGCTTTTGCGCCAGCGTCTGGGATGGGAGACCGCCCAGCACCGGCTGGAGGAGTTCAACGCGCGGGTCGAGGATCCGAACCTGTGGGATGATCCGGTCAAGGCGCAGAAACTGATGCGCGAGCGCCAGGCGCTGGTCGACGCGCTGGAGACACATGACGCGATCCAGGCCGAGCTTTCGGACAATATCGAGCTGATCGAAATGGGCGAGGCCGAGGATGACGCCGACATCGTCGCCGAGGCCGAAACCGCGCTGAAAGCGCTTGGCAAGCGCGCGGCCAAGAAGGAGCTGGAGGCGCTGCTGAACGGCGAGGCGGATGCCAACGACACGTTCCTTGAAATCCACGCCGGCGCGGGCGGCACCGAAAGCTGCGACTGGGCCGGGATGCTGGCGCGGATGTATGTCCGCTGGGCCGAGAAGCGCGGCTTTACCGTCGATCTTCAGGCCGAGCAATCGGGCGACGAGGCCGGCATCAAATCGGCCACCTACAAGATCGCCGGGCACAACGCCTATGGCTGGCTCAAGTCCGAATCCGGCGTGCACCGCCTTGTGCGCATCAGCCCCTTCGATTCGGCGGCCAAGCGGCACACCTCCTTTTGCTCGGTCTGGGTCTATCCGGTGATCGACGACGATATCGATATCGAGGTGAACCCCGCCGATATCCGCATCGACACCTATCGCAGTTCCGGCGCGGGCGGGCAGCATGTGAACACCACCGACTCGGCCGTGCGGATCACGCACCATCCCACCGGGATCGTCGTGACAAGTTCCGAGAAATCGCAGCACCAGAACCGTGATATCGCCATGAAGGCGCTGAAATCGCGGCTTTATCAGTTGGAGCTGGACCGCCGCAACGCCGCCATCAACGAGGCGCATGACGCCAAGGGCGACGCAGGCTGGGGCAACCAGATCCGCAGCTACGTGTTGCAGCCCTACCAGATGGTCAAGGACCTGCGCACGCTGCACGAGACGTCCGACACCAAGGGCGTGCTGGACGGCGATCTGGACCCGTTCATGGCCGCGACGCTTGCCATGGATGTCAGCGGCAAGAGCCGGGCAGAGGCGCAGGGCGACTGACCGGGCAAATTGAGTATTTTTCCCAAGATGAAGGCCCCCCCGCGCTACTTCAGCGGGTCGTGGCCCCAGTTCATCAGCGAATAGCGCCAGTCGGAATGTTCGGTGTCATTGTCCGGGCCGCCCTGGGCCAGGTGGCGCTTGATATAGCCGACGACCTTGGCCATGTGGTCCCATTGATCTTGGCTCAGATCATCCTTGTTCGTTCGCTTGATCCGGACGATGCGGCGGCCTGACGCGTGGCCGGTGGATTCGCCCTGATCGCTGTCTCCGACCGATTTCGACGCATCGGTTTCCAGCCAATCCTCCAGCTCCTGCGGCGCCATGTTCACAAGATCGCGCCATTCGCGCCAGATCTCTTCCTGGGATTTGGACGATGACATGGGACAATTCCTTTCGTTATGGTGATGTCTTGCGGGGGTAACTGTACAGCTTGCCCAAAGTTTCACGGCGCGCATTGCAGGAGGGCAGGGATGCAGGAGAGGGACGCAACCGCGCTGGAGGGCGCGCTGCCTGAAATGGGGGTGCCGGAACTGGGCACGCCCGATCTGGCGATGCTGCGCGAGGCGCTGCGCCGCGGCTGGCGCGACATGACGCGCGCGCCGGGATATGCGGTGGTCTTTGCCGGGGTTTACGTGGCGATCGGGTGGCTGATGGTCTGGGTCACGGTGGCGACGGGGCATACCTATTGGCTGACCTTCGCGGCCGTCAGTTTCCCGCTGATCGGGCCATTCGCGGCCGTGGGGCTTTACGAGGTCAGCAACCGGCTGGAGCAGCGGTTGCCGCTGACACCCGGCGCGATCTTCGGCGTCATCCGGCGACAGGGGCAGCGACAGCTGCCGTCGATCTGCGTCATCATCGTGATGGCGTTCCTGTTCTGGTTCTTCATCGCGCACATGATCTTTGCGCTGTTCATGGGCTTTTCGACGATGACGAATGTGTCCACGTCCTTTCAGATCTACCTGACGCCCGAAGGCATGGGGATGCTGGTGGTGGGCAGCGTCGTCGGCGGGCTGTTCGCGCTGCTGATCTACATGATCACCGTGATCGCGCTGCCGCTGCTTCTGGACCGGGAGGTGGATTTCGTCACCGCGATGATCACCAGCTTTGGCGTGGTCATCGCGCATCCCGTGGTGATGCTGGGCTGGGCATTGTTCATCGCGGTGGCGACGTTTCTCGCGCTCTTACCGGGCTTCCTGGGCCTTTTCATCGTGCTGCCGCTGCTGGGCCACGCGACATGGCACCTCTACCGGCTGCTGTGCGAGGCGGGCTGAGCGCGCTATTCCTCGCGCCCGTGACGCACAAGGCGCCGGTGCAGATGCCGGGCCTGCGGCGCGCCGGCCTCCAGCGCAAAGACATAGGCGTGGGTCAGGTAAAAGCAGGACGCGTCCAGATCATTGGCGCAATCGGCGGCCTCGGTATAAAGCGCGATCAGCGCGGCCGGATCGGGACGCGCATGCGCATCCAGCATGCGGCTATGCAGATCGCCGCTCATTCCGCTGCCTGCTTCAGCCCGCGATGCGCCTCGACCTTGCCGGCCACCCAAGCGTGGAAGCAATGCGTCGGGCTGTCCATCACGGGCGAAAAACGGCCGCCGTCGAACTGCGTCACATGGCGGCCCTTCTGCATGCCCTCGACAACGAAGATGTCCTCCTCGAAGACGCCTTTCCACAGCTGGGTGTTGCGCATCTTGAGCCCGTCGTCGGCGGCGGGAACGGCATAGTAGATATGCACATGCTCGGCCGTCCGCTCGGGGCCTTGCGGCTCAAGGATGATGGCATAGGCGTGATCGCGGTGCGCGCCCAGCAGAACGTTGGGATAGACGGCGATGTACTCGGCCTGCTCGTTCCACTTGGCGCCGACATCCTCGAAATCGGGGAACCTGTCGCCATCCTCATTGGTCAGCTGGCGGTAGACCATCGTGCCTTGACCGGAATAGGCCGCAGGCTCTTCGATGTGATAGTGATCCTCCAGCCGCGAATAGCTGTTGAGGCCGGGATGCACCCAAGGCAGATGATAGCTTTCGCAGTAATTCTCGACCGCCAGTTTCCAGTTGCATTGCACCTCCAGCGTGAAGCGGCTGCCATGGCCGCCGTGGTGCAGCGGCAGGTCGAAATCGCGCCAGCGCTCGATGATATGCGACATGGCTGTTTCGAATTCGGGCGCATCGCCGGACAGGTTGATCCAGACCACATCGCGCCAGACATGGGCGCGCACCTCGTTCAGGCCCAGCTCGCTGCGCTTGATCGCCGCATGGGTGTTCTGGCCCGGCCCGCCGACATGGGGTGTCGAGACCAGCTCGCCCTTGGTCGAGTAGCACCATGAATGATAAGGGCAGCGGATCGCGCCCTCGATCTTGCGGGGGGCATCCACCAGGATCATGCCGCGGTGGCGGCAGATGTTCTGAAACACACGCACATCGCCGTCCTTGTCGCGGATCAGCAGCAGGGGCATGCCAAGGAACGTCAGCGGGACGGCATCGCCCGGCTCGGGCACGTCCGCGGCGACGGCAAGCCCGGCCCATTGCGAAAAGAGCAGCGCGTGCTTTTCTTCCTCGAACACGGCGGGATCGATGTAATGCGCGTTCGGCAGGCCGTTGGCGCGGTCCACGGATGTCCGGACGTTCGACAGGTCGGTCAGGGTCATGTCAGGCTCCATTGGCGATCAGTGACGCAGCCAGCTAAGCAGGGATTTGCCGGCGCGGACCGAACGGACGCGACGTGACTTTGCTCACTGCGACATGAATGGCGTTTTCAGCGAAAGGGCTGGTCCAGCCGCAACAGGCGCGCGTGGAAGGGCGGCACGGCTTCGCGCGCGATCAGCCCGGTGGTGCGCGCGGTGGCGATGATCGTGGTCATATCGTCGCCCAGATGCTCGTACACCATGCGCGCGGCGCGGATGCCGCTGACACGTTCGCGGACCGTGCGGGTGACATAGCCTTCCCACAGGTTGCGCTGAAACGACGTGTCCTGCGCAAGGAAATTGAACGAGCAGGCCATCGAATTGCGGTGGGTGACGATCATCATGAGGCCTTCCTCCTGCCGCATGACGATGCCGCGATACTCGCGGTCGCGCGGTGCGGTGGACAGGCCCTGTTTGCGCAAGGCCTCGCGCGGCTCGTAGCCGCGCAGGAACGTATAACCGTCCTCGCGGTGGATCAGCACCAGCCCCATGACGAACATCTCCTCGTCGATGAAGCTGCGGCGCACGAAACGATAGACGCCATTGGGAAAGATCTCCTTGGGCACTCCGATCGGCGCGCCGCCGAAGAATCCGGCAAGGGCGGGATGACCCAGCAGATCATAGGACGCGCGGCTGAGACCGCTTGCGCGCTCCAGGAGGATCCGCGCATCCGTACCGAAGAACTGGCAGATGCGATGCAAAACGTCCGGGCGCGGAAAGCTCTCGCCGCTGAGATAGCGATTGAATTGCGTCCGGTTGATTCCCAGATCCCGGCACATCCCGGCGACCGAGGGGTATTCGGCGCTGAGCATGCGCAGGTTTTCGCCGAATATCGCCCGCAAACGGGCCGGGTCGGTCTGGGTGTCACCTTGGCGACTCGGGGTGTCCGTCATGCCGGGATTCGGGGCCGCGCGGGGCCTTCGCGTGACACAAATACCCTGCAATGCCAGAATGTTGGCCGGTTGAAAAGGGTGTCGCGCTGTGTCATCGCCGTCTGTCTCATACCTTGCGGGGCGGGTGCTGCCACGTGCCATCTGACCATGTTCGCAGCAGCTTGTCACTGTGCTGACGCGCATTGGCGTCAGATTTTGACGGGCATGACACAAAAAGGGCATGTGCGATGCGCATTAAGACATGGCGCAACGCTGCATAACATCCCAATTTGGATGCAGGGAATGCCCCGGGCGGAAAGGCTTAGCAAGCGTCAAATGCGCCGCGGGGCAGCATCGAGTATGGCGCATTGGCAGGGCGCCAGAAGACGGAAAGAATTGGGGATCAATATATGTATGGAGTCGTTCTGTGGGCTGACGCGCGTCAAAATCGCGCTGTCATCTGGTGCGAGGATCACGGGGATCTGGCGTTCTACAAGGGCGCCAAGGACGGCGATTCCGGGATGACGGCCGGCGATCTGGTCGAGTTTGAGCTGCGCGATTGCGGCGACATGCGGCTTGCGGACATGCCGCGCCTCGTAACCCGGCGCAGCCATCCCACGCTGAACGCAGAGCTGAAGAAAGCGGGCGCGCGGATGCGCCCGGGCAGGTCCGCGCCGCCGGTTGCGGCCAATTATGGCACTCCGGCCGAGATCATCCCGTTCGAGCGGGCGCGCCTTCTGGCGTCAGCCTGACATTTTGACGCCGCGCAGCCATTGAAAAGGGCGGACCCGCCAAGGTCCGCCCTTCATCGTTCCGGCACCAAGGCCGTAGCCGTCAGGCGCCGCGCGGCAGGGCCGCGATGCCGGTGCGGGCAAGATCGGACAGGCCCAAGGGGCGCATCAGATCGGCGAAGGCGCCGATTTTCTCGGACGTGCCGGTGATTTCGAAGGTGAAGCTGTCCAGCGTGCTGTCCACCACGTTCGCGCGGAAAATATCCGCGAGACGCAGCGCCTCGACGCGTTTCTCGCCCTCGCCGTTGACCTTCAGCAGGGCCAGTTCGCGCTCGACCGCGCGGCCCTCGACCGTCAGATCGCGCACCCGGTGGACGGGAACGATGCGGCCGAGTTGCGCCTTGATCTGCTCGATCACCTGCGGCGTGCCGGTGGTGACGATGGTGATGCGGCTGGTATGCCCCTCGTGGTCGATCTCGGCCACGGTGAGGCTGTCGATGTTATAGCCGCGCCCGGAAAAGAGGCCGATGACGCGGGCCAGAACGCCGGCCTCGTTGTCGACGATGACGGCGAGGGTATGGCTCTCCTCGATATCCGAGAAGTTGGGGCGCAGGTTATAGGCCGAATGCTTGTTCGAGCCTTTCTTGATGTTCAGTGCGGACATTGCCTTGTCTCCTTTGCAGCTGCGCCCCCGGGGGCGCGATTTTTCTGCGAAAAATCCTTTGGGTGGCGTGGGATGCGCGCCGCTCTTAAACCATTACCGCGCCCTTGGAGCCGATCGCATCCTTGGTCGACGCCTCGCCCAGCAGCATCTTGTTATGCGGCTCGCCCGAGGGGATCATCGGGAAGCAGTTCTCGTGCTTTTCCACGAGGCAATCGAAGATCACCGGGCCGTCGTAATTGATCATCTCCATGATCGCATCGTCCAGATCGGCGGGGTCCGAGCAGCGGATGCCCTTGGCGCCGAAGGCTTCGGCCAGTTTCACGAAATCGGGCAGGGCCTCGGACCAGCTGTGCGAATAGCGCTCGCCATGCAGAAGCTCCTGCCACTGGCGCACCATGCCGAGGCGTTCGTTGTTGAGGATGAACTGCTTGACGGGCAGGCGGAACTGGATCGCGGTGCCCATCTCCTGCATGTTCATCAGCCAGCTTGCCTCGCCCGCCACGTTGATGACCAGCGCATCGCGATGCGCCATCTGCACGCCGATGGACGCCGGAAATCCGTAGCCCATCGTGCCAAGCCCGCCCGACGTCATCCAGCGGTTCGGATCCTCGAAGCCGAGATATTGCGCCGCCCACATCTGATGCTGGCCGACCTCGGTGGTGATATAGCGGTCATGGCCCTTGGTCAGCGCCTCAAGCCGCGCGAGGGCATGTTGCGGCTTGATCGTCGGGCCGTCCTGCTTGAAGCTGAGGCAATCGACCTTGCGCCACTCGTCGATGCGGGCGTTCCACTTGGCGATGGCCTCGGCGTTCACCTTGCGGCCGCGCGATTTCCAGACCTTCAGCAGATCCTCCAGCACATGGGCGATGTCGCCGACGATGGGAATGTCGGCCTTGATCACCTTGTTGATCGAGGAAGGGTCGATGTCGATATGCGCCTTTTTCGAGCCGGGGCTGAAGGCGTCCAGCCGCCCGGTGATGCGGTCGTCAAAGCGCGCGCCGATATTGATCATCAGATCGCAATCATGCATCGCCATGTTCGCCTCATAAAGGCCGTGCATGCCCAGCATCCCCAGCCAGTGCTTGCCGCTGGCGGGATAGGCACCAAGGCCCATGAGCGTCGAGGTGATCGGGATGCCCGTCGCATCCACCAGTTCGCGCAAAAGCTGGCTGGCCGCGGGGCCGGAGTTGATGACGCCGCCGCCGGTGTAGAAGACGGGGCGTTTCGCGGTCTCCAGCGCCGCCACCAGTTCGGTGATGGCATCCAGATCGCCCTTGACCTGCGGCTGATAGTGGCCGGTGCGCACCTTTTGCGGCGGCGTGTAGATGGCGGAGGCGAATTGCACATCCTTCGGGATATCCACCAGCACCGGGCCGGGGCGGCCGGCGGTGGCGACATGGAACGCCTCGTGGATGATCGCGGACAGCTTGGCCGTATCCTTGACCAGCCAGTTGTGTTTGGTGCAGGGGCGCGTGATGCCGACGGTATCGGCCTCCTGAAACGCGTCCGAGCCGATCATGAAGGTGGGCACCTGTCCGGTCAGCACGACGATCGGGATCGAGTCCAGCAGCGCATCGGTCAGGCCCGTCACCGCGTTGGTCGCGCCCGGCCCGGAAGTGACCAGCACTACGCCCGGCTTGCCGGTGGAGCGCGCATAGCCCTCGGCCGCATGGACCGCGCCCTGCTCGTGGCGCACCAGGATGTGCTGGATGCCGTTTTGCTGGAATACCTCGTCATAGATCGGCAGGACAGCGCCGCCGGGATAGCCAAAGACGACGTCCACGCCCTGGTCCTTGAGGGCCTGAACCACCATTTTCGCTCCGGTCATCTGACGTGTCATCGCTTTGCTCCGTTCATGACATCAATTCGCTTGCGCGCATAAAAAAGCCCCCGTTTTGGCGGGGGCGCATGGGGGGATCCTCAGGGTGCCTGACTAGCGGCCCATGCGCGTTTTCCCGGTGATTACTACGAGCGGCTCCATTGGACCATTCCTTTATGCGTGCGAGGCGGACATTATGGCCGCCGCCGGGGCGCGTCAAGCGCATGGCGCGGATAAAGTGTCGCAGGAGGGCGCCGATCTTTGCATTTGTTGCGTTTTGCCGTCAGGTTTTGATCGTTGGACCCGCCGGACGCCCCCGGCGGGAGTATTTTGGCCAAGATGAAGGCGGGCCGAGCGGCGTCCGGCGGTCGCGCGGCGTCTGAACCCACGGGTCTTGGATCAAGAGAGGGCGCCTTATCCGCGCCGCGCATGCATGATGAAGCCGAGGAGATTCAGCAGCACCTGCGCCGCCAGCACCGAGGTGGTGTCGCCCGCGTCATAGGCCGGGGCGACCTCGACCAAATCGATGCCGACGATCTCATGCGCTTTCGCGACGGTCTGCAGCAGCTCCAGCACCTCGTAATAGAGAAAGCCGCCATGGCTGGGCGTGCCGGTGCCGGGGGCGATGGAGGGGCAGAACCCGTCGATATCGAGCGTGATATAGACGCGCGCGCCCTTGGGGATGCGCGCCGCCAGCGCCTCGGTGCCCATGGCACGCGTCTGGCGGACCGAGACGATGTCGGCGCCCATGGCGCGGGCGGCGTCATAGCCGTCCTTCGCGGTAGAGCTGACGTTGCGGATGCCGACCTGCGTGAGGCCGGTGACGTAAGGTTTTTCGGCGGCGCGGCGCATCGGGTTGCCGTGCCCGTTGCGCACGCCGTGCCGTTCGTCCACGAAATCGAGATGCGCGTCGATCTGCAGGATGTGGATGTCGCCGCGCCCTTCAAAGGCGTCGATGCAGGGGATGTTGATCGAGTGATCGCCGCCGATGACGACGGGCAGGGCGCCGGCATCAAGGATCGCACGCACCCCGGACGCGATGTTGGCGTGGCTTTGCGCGGTGTCGGTGTGGATGATGTCGGCGTCGCCGATATCGACGATGCGCACGTCCGAGGGCAGGTAGGTCACGTCATCCTCGTGATCGTAGGCGCCGCCATGGCCAAAGCTGAAGAGGGTCGACGCCTCGCGCACCGCACGCGGCCCGAAACGCGCGCCGGGGCGAAACTGCGTGCCGCCGTCGAAGGGCGCGCCGAGGATGGCGATATCGGCGTCGATGGCGCTCCAGTCCTCGACATAGGGGCGCTTGCCGAAGGTCGAGATGCCGACGAAGGGCAGGTTCATCCGCCCGGTATCGTAGTCATGTCCGCTCATGCCGAAATCTCCGCTGTTGTCTGCGCCATCAGGTAGCCATCGCCCGCGCCCGCAGGCAAGGCACCTTTTGCCTTTCGCCCCGGTTGTATCCGTGAAATAGGGAATGGCCAAACGATCTGTTCATGGAGAAACGTGATGAAGATTCGTGAGGCTTTGACCTTCGATGATGTGCTTCTGGTTCCCGCCGCCTCGACCGTGCTGCCCAGCACCGCCGATGTTCGCACGCAGGTGACCAAATCGATTTCGCTGACAATTCCGCTGCTCAGCTCGGCCATGGACACGGTGACCGAGGCGCGCATGGCGATCTGCATGGCGCAGTTCGGCGGCATGGGCGTGATCCACCGCAATTTCGACGTGGAGCGCCAGGCGGCCGAGGTGCGGCAGGTCAAGCGGTTCGTGTCCGGAATCGTCTATAACCCGATCACCCTGACGCCGAACCAGACGCTGGCCGACGCCAAGGCGCTGCAGGAGCAGTACAACGTCACCGGATTTCCGGTGGTGGACGGATCGGGCCGTGTCGTCGGGATCGTCACGAACCGCGACATGCGCTTCGCGCAGGACGCCGACACGCCGGTGAGCGTGATGATGACCTCGGACGATCTGGCGATCCTGCACGAGCCCGCCGATCTGGAAGAGGCGAAATCGCTGATGAAGGCGCGGCGCATCGAAAAGCTGCTGGTCACGGACGGGGCGGGCAAGCTGACCGGCCTTCTGACGCTGAAGGATACCGAGCAGGCGGTGCTGAACCCCTCGGCCTGCAAGGACCGGCTGGGCCGTCTGCGCGTGGCCGCCGCGACCACTACCGGCGATGCCGGGTTCGAGCGGACCGAGGCGCTGATCGATGCGGGCTGCGACATGATCGTGATCGACACCGCGCATGGCCACTCCTCCGGCGTGGCCGAGGCGGTGCGCCGCGCCAAGAAGATGGCCGGGGAGACGCAGATCGTGGCCGGCAACGTCGCCACGGGCGACGCGGTGCGCGCGCTGATCGACGCGGGCGCCGATGCCGTCAAGGTCGGCATCGGGCCGGGCAGCATCTGCACCACGCGCATGGTTGCCGGTGTCGGCGTGCCGCAGCTGACCGCGATCATGGATTGCGTGGCGGCCGCGGGCGACGTGCCCATCATCGCCGATGGCGGCATCAAGTTCTCGGGCGATTTTGCCAAGGCGATCGCCGCCGGCGCCTCCTGCGCCATGGTCGGCAGCATGATCGCCGGCACTGACGAGGCGCCCGGCGAAATGATCCTGTTCCAGGGCCGCTCCTACAAGGCATATCGCGGGATGGGCAGCCTTGGTGCCATGGCGCGCGGCAGCGCCGACCGCTACTTCCAGAAGGACGCCGCCAGTGACAAGCTGGTCCCCGAGGGCATCGAGGGGCAGGTGCCCTACAAGGGCTCGGCCGGCGCGGTCATTCATCAGCTGGTCGGCGGTTTGCGCGCCGCGATGGGCTATACCGGCTGCGGCACGATTGCCGAGATGCGCCGCGATTGCGAGTTCGTGCGCATCACTGGAGCCGGGCTGAGCGAGAGCCATGTGCATGACGTTCAGATAACGCGCGAGTCGCCGAACTATCGGATAGGATCGTAACATCAAGATGTTGCTGGCGGTTCTTCATGTTGCTTTGTCGGACGCTCGCGGATGACCCCCGGCGCCCGCGTTCTGGCGGCGATCGAGGTGCTGGATTTGATCGCAGCGGGCACCGTCGCTGAAAAGGCGCTGATCGGCTGGGCGCGGCGGTCGCGCTTTGCCGGATCGGGTGACCGGGCGGCCGTGCGCGATCACGTGTTTCAGGCGCTGCGCTGCTGGCGATCCTATGCCGTGCTCGGCGGGGCCGAGACGGGGCGCGCGCGCATGATCGGCGCTTTGCGCGCCGCGGGCGACGATCCGGCGGCGCTTTTTACCGGCGAAGGCTATGCCCCCGCGCCCCTGAGCGCGGACGAGCGCGCCGCCGGTGCGCAGCCAACCGGCGCGGATGCCTGCGACATGCCGGACTGGCTCTTGGCGGAATTTCACGCATCGCTTGGACCCAGTGCCGAGCAGACGGTCATGGCCCTGCGGGAGCGCGCGCCCGTCATGTTGCGGGTCAATCGCCGAAAGGCTGACGTGACGGGCGCCATCGACGCATTGGCGCATGAGAGGATCATCAGCGCTTCTCACCCCGTCGCCGAGACGGCGCTGACTGTCTCCGAAGGCGCCCGGCGAGTGGCTCAGAGCCGCGCCTATCACGACGGGCTGGTCGAGCTTCAGGACGGATCGAGCCAGGCGGCGATGGACGGTATCGATCTGTCTGGGGCGAAAACCATCCTTGATTACTGCGCCGGTGGCGGCGGCAAGGCGCTGGCCTTGGCGGCGCGCAGTGATGCCCGCATCTTTGCGCATGATATCGATCCCGGGCGCATGCAGGATCTGCCGGAGCGCGCGGCGCGGGCCGGGGTGCGGATCGAGCCTCTGAACACATTACCTTCGCCCGATAAGCATCTGTTTGATATCGTCTTATGCGACGCTCCCTGTTCAGGAAGCGGCACCTGGCGCCGCACGCCAGAAGCGAAATGGAGCCTTACGCCCGCAAGGCTGTCCGAACTGACCGAAATTCAGGCGCAGATCCTGACCGAGGCCGCACCGCTGGTGGCGCCGGGGGGGCAGCTGATCTATGCGACCTGCTCGGTTTTGGCGGCCGAGAACGAGGCGCAGATTGACGCGTTTCTGGCGGCGACGCCCGGCTGGGTGCGGCGAAAAACCCACAGGTTCGACGTGACCGATGGTGGCGATGGCTTCTTCGTGGCGCATCTTGGGCGCGATTGATACGATCCTGCGCAACCCAAGCGGGCAATCCGACCGGCGTTAAGTCGGAATTAAGGGATTTGCACCACTAGTTTGGGAAACGAGTCGCAGTGCAGGGCTTTCAGGTTTGACCATTTCCTCGACGACACTTGACCCGATCAAGCGGGCGGCGGCGCAGATGAGGCCGCATGCCGGGCTGGTTTTGGGTTCGGCCATTTTGTTCGCGATATCCGCGTTCCTGATCCGGCCTGGGCTGGAACAGCAGGTGATGGCGCTTGTTGCATTGATGCTGGGGTTCAGCGCAGGCTGGATCTTCCTGCTGTCCTGGGTCGAGGACCGCGCCGGTGCGCGTGCAGAGGGATCCGTCCGCACCCTGATCGAGCATGACGCGGCGCCCAGCGTGCTGACCGGGCCGGATGGCGGGATCGTCTATTGCAACGACGCGGCCGAGCGGACCTACAAGGCGCGGCGCTGCCCGACATTGGCCGCTGCGCTGCAGCCGCTGATCGCCAATCCCGGCGCGCTTCTCTACAGGCTGCAGACACGCGCCGGTGCACGCGGATCGGCCCATGAGGATGTCGTTACGGGCTCGGGCCACGTGCGCCTGTCGGTGCACAAGTCCGGCACCGATGCGATGCTTTGGCGGATCGAGAAATCGGCCGACATGGCCGCGCGGCGCAGCGACGCGGTTCCGCTGCCGATGCTGACTGTGGGACGCAACAACGCGATCCTTTTCATGAATGACGCAGCCCGGCTGCTGATCGGTGAGCGGGCGCGCACGCTGGACCGCATCTGTCCGGCGTTGCCGCTGCGGACCGGGCAGATGAACGACATCAGCACGCAGACCGGCCCGCAGCCATGCCTCGTGGTTGAGCTGGAAGGCATCGCCGGGCGCCGTGAGGTGTTCCTGCTGCCCGGTCTGGCCGAGCATGCGCCGACGAAAACCGGGTGGACCTTCTTTGACGATCTGCCCGTGCCGCTGCTGAAGCTGACCCGGGACGGAACGATCCAGCAAAGCAATCAGCCCGCGAACGATCTGCTGGGCTGCGATGCCTCGACGGGGCGTCAGATTACCGACCTTCTGGAAGGGTTGGGGCGGTCGATCCCCGACTGGCTGGAGGATGCCGCACTGGCCCGCGGCGCGCTTCACTCAGAATTCTTGCGGGTGCGCCGCTCCGATCGCGAGGTTTTCATACAGGTCACCCTGAACCGCGCCTTCGAGGACGGCGAGCCCGTGCTGATCGCGGTGTTGAATGACGCAACACAACTGAAATCCCTGGAGGCGCAGTTCGTCCAGTCGCAAAAAATGCAGGCGATCGGACAATTGGCCGGCGGGGTCGCGCATGATTTCAACAACCTGCTGACGGCGATTTCCGGTCATTGCGACCTGCTGCTGCTGCGCCATGACCAAGGCGATTCGGACTATGGTGACCTGCTGCAGATCCATCAGAATGCCAATCGGGCGGCGTCATTGGTGAACCAGTTGCTGGCCTATTCGCGCAAACAGACACTGCGCCCCGAAGTCATGGATCTGCGCGACGCGATGTCCGATCTGACCCACCTTCTGAACCGTCTGGTCGGTGAAAAGGTGGTGCTGTCGTTGAACCATGATCCGACATTGTCGTCGATCCGTGCGGACAAACGCCAGTTCGAGCAGGTCGTGATGAATCTCGTCGTCAATGCGCGCGATGCGATGCCGGATGGCGGCGAAATCAGGATCGAGACGCGCAACATCACGTTGGATGCCCCGATGCATCGGGACCGCGCCGAGGTTTCCGCCGGCCCGTGGGTTCGGATCAGCGTGACGGATGAGGGCACGGGGATTCCGGCGGACCGGCTGCAAAAGGTGTTCGAGCCGTTTTTCACCACGAAACGGACCGGAGAGGGCACCGGGCTGGGGCTTTCGACGGCCTATGGGATCGTGAAACAGACCGGCGGTTTCATATTTGCCGACAGCGAGGAAGGTGTTGGCACCACGTTTTTCCTGATGTTCCCGGCGCATGAGACGGTCGCCCCGCGCGCCGGTGCGAAGCCCGCGGCGCAGATCGAAGCGGCCTCGGCCGAAGGGCTGGTGCTGCTCGTGGAAGATGAGGCACCTGTTCGCGCCTTTGCGTCGCGCGCGTTGCAGATGCGGGGATTCACGGTTCTGGAGGCGGAATCGGCCGAGGAAGCGCTTGAAATCCTGCAGGACGAGACGATCTGCGTCGATGTCTTCGTGACCGATGTGGTCATGCCGGGCATGGATGGCCCCAGTTGGGTGCAGGAAGCGATGAAGACGCGGCCGGATACACGTGTGGTTTTTGTGTCCGGGTATGCCGAAGAGGATTTCGGCGACACCCAGGCGCGCATTCCCAACTCCGTTTTCCTGCCAAAGCCGTTTTCCCTGACCGAGCTGACCGATATCGTCCAGCGCCAGATGCAGTGACCGCCTCGCCGGAGCGGCGACTGCGCGCTGTTTGGCTGTCTCTCGGCGATCGCGGAGCAGCATGTATAGATGGCGAACATTTTAGCTGGGCTGGTTATCTTGGGATCGAGGCCGCACGCATTAGGCAGTGACAGCGAGCCGTTCCGCGTGAATAATGCCCGAAACAGGGAGATGATGATGAAAACCGTGAAAAGATTTTGGTTTGGTGTCACTGCAACCGCAGCGCTGGCCACCGGCATGGGGCACGCGGCCGAGATGGGCGCTATCGAGACGCCCATCAAGCTGGCGGTGAACGAATGGACCG
The DNA here is from genome assembly GCF_003072125.1 of Pelagivirga sediminicola. Lineage (GTDB taxonomy): Bacteria > Pseudomonadota > Alphaproteobacteria > Rhodobacterales > Rhodobacteraceae > Roseovarius > Roseovarius sediminicola. Next base: position 67,572 of record NZ_QCYH01000001.1, read on the forward strand.
GCCAGCATGTCACGACGCGGATCGCCGGCGAGATGTTGAAGGCGGCTGGGTACAAGGTGGAATACGTCACCGCCGGCTACATGAACATGTACCAGGCGCTGGGGAATGGCGAGATTGACGCGGCGATGGAAATCTGGTCGTCCAACGTCTCGGATGAATATGGCAAGCAGCTTGCGGCCGGAAAGGTTACCGAGATCGGCGATCTGGGGCTCGAGGCCAAGGAGGGCATCGCCTATCCGGCCCATGTGGCCGAAATCTGCCCGGGCCTGCCGGCCGTCGAGGCGCTGCGCGATTGCGCGGGACAATTCGCCACAGCCGAGACATTGCCCGCCGGCCGCCTGGTGGACTATCCGGCCGATTGGGGCACGCCGGGCGCAGAGCGCATCACCGGTTTCGATCTGCCGTTCAAGGCGGTGCCGGCAGGCTCCGAAGGGGCGCTCATCACCGAATTGCGCGCGTCGACCGAGAAGAAATCGCCGCTGCTCATCACCTTCTGGCAGCCTCATTGGGCGATGTCGGCCTATGACATCAAGTTTGTCGACTTGCCGGTCGGCGAAGAGGCATGTTTCGAGGATCCCGCTTGGGGGAGCAATCCGAACGCGACTCATGATTGCGGTTTCGCGCCCACGCGGGTCTTCAAAGCGACATGGTCCGGCCTTGCGGGCAAGTGGCCCGCCGCTGCCGAAATCCTTGCGAACCTGCAGCTGAGTGTCGAGGAGCAGCAGCCGATGATGGGCGCCGTCGATGTCGATGGCAAATCGGTCGAGGAGACGGTGGACGCCTGGATGCAGGCCAACCCGGACAAGTGGAAACCAGTGGTCGATGCCGCGATCCAATGATCCGGACGTCATTCCGGTGCCTTTCGGGGCACCGGCCGCAGGCCGAATCGCAGCGGGCAAAAGCGTCTGTCACTGCGCCGGATGACGGAAGCCGTCGGTTGCATGCCCGGCCAAATCCATCCACTTTCGGAGGCGGCCCGCCCGCTGTCATCAACACGCCGCGCGCACAGCCGCGCTTTTGATCACCCGGAGATATCATGCCTGAACAAGCATCTGCACAGCAGCCTGCGATCCGCTGCCGCAATGTCTGGCAGGTGTTCGGGCCGGGCGCGCAAGACCATCTCGCGCAGGCGCTGAAACAGACGGGCGGCGATGCGGGGGCCACCGCGCAGGCCTTGCGCGCGCTGGATCTGGTGCCGGCGGTGCAGGATGTCAGCTTCGACGTGAAGCGCGGCGAGATCTTCGTGATCATGGGTTTGTCGGGATCGGGCAAATCGACGCTGGTGCGCTGCATCTCGCGTCTGATCGATGTGACCGCGGGCGAGATCGAGATTGACGGCGAGGATGTACTGGGCGCCGCCAAAACCCGCATGACACAATTGCGCCGCCGCAAACTGGGCATGGTGTTTCAGCATTTTGGCCTGTTTCCGCATATGAGCGCGCTGCAAAATGTCGCTTTTCCCCTGAAGATGCAGGGGCAGGCCCGCGCCGAGCGCCTAGCGCGCGCGCGCGAGGTCATCGAGCTGGTCGGCCTTAAGGGGCGCGAGGATGCGTATCCGCGCGAATTGTCCGGCGGGCAGCGCCAGCGTGTGGGCATCGCGCGCAGCCTCGCCGTCAATCCCGACGTGTGGTTTCTGGACGAGCCGTTCAGCGCGCTTGATCCGCTGATCCGGCGCCAGTTGCAGGATGAGTTCATCGACATTCAGGCGCGCCTGCGCAAATCGATCGTGTTCATCACCCATGACATTGCCGAAGCGCTGAAGATCGCGGACCGGATCGCCATCATGCGCGACGGGCAGATCGTGCAGATCGGCACGCCCAGCCAGATCGTGCTGGAGCCGGTCGACGGCTATGTGCGCGATTTCACCAAGGACGTGGCCAAGGGCCGCCATGCACGCCTGTCTTCGGTGCTGACGCCGCTCGCCCCCGACGCGCCGCCGCCGGCGGATGATCCGGGCCTGCGCGTGGACATGACGTTGGACGAGGCGCTGAGCGCGTGCATGTCGCTCTATGATCCGGTGCCGGTGCATGGCCCGGACGGGCAGATCGTTGGCATGGTCGATCCTGCCGAGCTGGCGCGCGCCGTGCAGGTCGATCCGGTATGAGCGCAGCGCGCGCCACTCCGCAGGGCACGGGCCCGGCGCCGCGGCGCGGCGTCATTGCGGCGCTGGTGGTGCTGGCGGTCGGGGCGCTGTGTCTGGCTCTGGTGCCGCATCTGCCGTGGCTGGGGGGCTTTCCCGACGCGTGGGCGCTGCCCGTCACGCGCTGGGTCGATACCGGGCTGACGTGGTTTCTGGGCCTCATCAAGCCGGGCGCGCGGATGCTGTCGGCGGCGTTGTCCTATCCGATGACATGGGCCAACGTGCTGCTGCTGCACACGCCCTGGCCGCTGCTGGTGGCGCTGGTGACGGCGCTGGGATGGTATGTGGGCGGTCTGCGCCTTGCGCTGCTGGGCTTCGCCGGCTTCAGCTTTGTCGTCGCGTCGGGCTACTGGACCGAGAGCATGAACACCCTGTCGCTCGTTGCGGTATCGGTGCCTCTGGCGCTGTTGCTGGGCGGGGCAACGGGGATATTGGCCAACGAGGTGCCGCGCGTGAAGTCCGCGGTGCAGACGATCATGGACGTGATGCAGACGGTGCCGACCTTTGCCTATCTGACGCCGCTTCTGCTGCTGTTCGGCTTTGGCCCGGTGGTGGGGCTGATCGCGTCGGCGATTTATGCCGCGCCGCCGATGGCGCGCAACGTCATGCTGGGGCTGGAGCGGGTCGAGACCGATATCAAGGAGGCGGCCGTGATGTCCGGCGCAAGCCGTCTGCAACAGCTGTTCCTGATCGAGATCCCGTCGGCGGCCACCCAGATCATGGTGGGTGTCAACCAATCGCTGATGGCGGCGCTCAGCATGGTGATCATCGCGGCGGTGATCGGCGGCTTTGACGACATCGGCTGGGAGGTGCTGCTGACCATGCGCAAGGCGCAGTTCGGCGCGGCGCTGCTGGCGGGGCTGGTGATCGTGGCCTTTGCCATCGTGATCGACCGGATCAGCGCGGGCATGGCCCGCCAGCAGCCGCGCCATTCGCGGCGCATCGCGCTGCTGATCGTGGCCGCGGGGGCGGCGCTTGCCGTTCTGGCGTGGCTCTACCTGCCCGCGGCAGGCCAGATCCAGCTGCTGGTGCCAGCGGCCGAATGGCTCGATGCGCGGCTGACGCAGTTCGTGCGCGCCCAGGGCGCCGCGCTTGATGCGATAAAGAACGGCGCGATGTTCTATGGCCTCTTGCCGCTTCGGATCGGGCTTGACGGGGCCGTGCTGCCCTTCACCTGGGGGTTTCAGTGGACGCCGGGGATGAGCGCGGGGTTCTACGCGGCCGCCGCCGCGATCGGCGCGTTCATCGCGTGGCGGGGCGGGGTGGCCGCCGGGCTGATGGTGCCGATCCTTGCCGGCATCGTCGAGACGGGCATCGCCGAGCTGCCCTGGCCCTTCGTTCTGATCGGGGCGGGGGCCATCGGCTGGGTCGCGGGCGGGCGCAAGCTGGCGCTTTACGCGGTGCTGATGCTGGCGGCGGTGCTGCTGTCGGGCCTCTGGGCCAAGGCGCTGTGGTCGCTCTATTTGTCAGGCGCCGCGGTATTGACCTGCGCGATCCTGGGTGGCGCGATCGGGCTGCTTTGCGCGCTCAGCCCGCTGGCGTGGCGGGTGGTGCAGCCGATCTGCGACATGCTGCAGACCATCCCGCTGTTCGTGTTCCTGATACCGGTGCTGATGTTCTTCCAAATCGGCGAATTCTCGGCCTTTCTTGCGATCATCTTCTACGCCATCGTGCCGATGATCCGCTACACGCGCCATGGCCTGATCAGCGTGCCGCCCGACCTGATCGAGGCGGCGACCTCCTCGGGCGCGACCACGTGGCAGACGATGCGCGAGGTGCGCGCGCCCTATGCCGCGCCGACGATCCTGTTGGGGCTGAACCAGACGATCCTTTATGCCTTTGCGATGCTGGTCATCGCGGCCCTGATCGGCACGACGGGGCTGGGGCAGTCAATCTTCCTCGCGCTGGGGCAGGCGGATGTGGGTCTGGGCGTCACGTCGGGCGCGGCGATGGCGATCCTTGCGCTGGTGGCGGACCGCCTTGTGCAGGGGTTCGCGGCCGAGCGGCGTCGCGCGCTCGGCCTTTGAGGGCTAGAGCAGGCTGGCCACCGGCGCGCCGGGCGCCAGATCCATGTCGCGGCGCAACTGCGCGCGGGCGCGGGCGAGGCGCGACATCACGGTGTTGACGCCGCATCCGATCTGCCGGGCGAGCGCCGCGGGGCTGGTTTCGCCTGACATGACCAGCGTGATCAGCCGCGCCTGATCGGCGGGCAGGCGGCTGATCGCACCGCGCAGATCCGACAGCGCCAGCGTGCCGAAAACTTCGGGATCGACGCTGGGCCCTTCGGCCTCCTCCAGCGGCAGATGCGGCGCGCGGCGCAGGCCCTGACGAAAGAGGTTGCGCAACGTGGCGCGCGCGTAGGCGCGCAGATCGCTGACCTGCGCCACCTCCTCGCGGCGGCGCCACAGGCGCAGAAGCGTCTCTTGCGCCAGATCCTGCGCTTCGGCCTCGCTTCCGGCAAGGCGCCGGGCAAGGCGCATGAGATCGGGGTGAAGCTCGGCCAGCGTTTTGGGCAGGGGCTGCGCGAGGGCCTGCGGCAGCGGCGGCGCGACAGTCTGGATCCGGTCGGCAGTGAGGGACAGGGGTAGATGCATGGAATCGGCCTTTCGGGCTTTCATGGGTCCAAGCGTATGTTGTGTGTCCGCGAGGCGTCCGCAATCGGGGAGTTTTCGCCGACGTGCTTCAAACGCGTTTTTTGCGCGGACCCGCGCCGCTCCGGGATGTGCCAATCGGCAATCTGCCGCCGCTTTGGATGATTAAGTTGTTGGGCCGGGACGCAAATCGCTGCTGCTGCGTCTTGTGAGGTGAAGCGGGCAATGCAGCCCCTTCCTAAAGTAAAAGACTATAGGAGAGACCAAATGACGAAATTCATCGCATCCGTTCTGGGCATGAGCGCACTGGCAGCAACCGCAGCATTCGCCGACATGTCGGCAATCGACACCAACGGTGACGGCCTCGTGACCATGGACGAGATTCAGGCAGCTTACCCCGAAGTGACCGCCGAGCAGTTCAGCGAAATCGACACCAATGGTGACGGCGCCGTGGATGATGCGGAAATGTCCGCAGCTCAGGACGCAGGCCTGCTGCCCGCGACCGAAGGCTAAGTAGCCAAGCGGCCCTGCAACGCATCCGCGCTGCGGGGCCGCCCGGTTTTCCGGCGCTTTAGTTTCTTCTCCAACAGACAACCGATGCGCGGGAAAAGGTGGCCGCGGGGCGGTCCCTCAGGGGGCAGCCTTGCGGCGCCACTCCTCCCAGACGAAGGGATAGGACCACACGCAGTCATGCGTCTGCTCCAGCCGTGTGCGGATCGCGTCCCGCGCGGCGATGAGGTCTTCTGAAAACAGGTGGAACTGCACCTGAATCCGGTTCAGGCGCGTGATGTCGCCGCTATCCATCAGCGCGGGCAGCAGATCGTATTCGCCGCCCTCGATATTGATCTTGACCAGATCGGCCGTCAGCAGATCGTGCTGCGCAAAGAAATCCTGGACCGCCACGATACGCGCCTGGAAACTGCGCTCATGCGCCGCGACGGCGGACGAGCCATCGGCAGCATCAGGCATATCCATCGTCCCGGCGCGCGCGCCCAAGGCAAAATCATGCACATGCACGCGCGCATCCGGCCCGTACTTGTCCTGCAGCTTGGCCGCAAAATCCGGATGCGGCTCAAACATGTGGATCGTCGCGCTGTGGTACTGGGCCAGCACCCGGTCGCTCCATTCGCCAAGATAGCCGCCGAAATCCAGCACCATGGGCGCTTCGGGCAGATCGGGATATTCCTCCAGCCGGGATTGTGCGCCTTCGCTGCTGAACGCCTCGTAGGCGTCATACGCGATCCCCTTCCACGGGTTGCGGCGACGTTCGAAGAATTTCTTGAGCGATGCCACTGGCGTCTCCTGTTCTGCCGGTCCTAGATATCGGCCCGGGCACGCCAAGAAAAGCGAAACCACGCGCGAGCGGCAAGGCGCCGCCCGCGCGGGCCGGTCACTTGGGCGCGGCGCGGCGGACCATGCCGAACAGATCGCGCGGATCGTCCGGGTCGGCCAGCATGTCCAGATCCTGAAAATAATCGGTGCCTTCGATCTGCGCGCGCACATAGCGCAAGGCGCTGAAATCCTCGGTCGCAAAGCCCACCGAATCAAACAGTGTGATCTGCGCGTCCGACGTGCGGCCCCTGGCGGCGCCGGTCATGACCTGCCACAGTTCGGTCACCGGATGATCCGGCGCCATCTGCTGGATCTCGCCCTCGATGCGGGTTTGCGGCGGAAACTCCACGAAGATGTCCGAGCGCTCCAGAATGGCCGGGGCCAGCTCGGTCTTGCCGGGGCAATCGCCGCCGATCGCGTTGATATGCACGCCCGCGCCGACCATGTTGTCGGTCAGGATGGTCGCGTATTGCTTGTCGGCGGTGCAGGTGGTGATGATCTGCGCGCCTTCCATTGCGGCCTCGGCGCTGTCGCATTCGACGACGTTCAGGCCCAGACCGGCAAGGTTTTTCGCCGCCTTGCGCGTTGCGCCCTTGTCGATATCGAACAGCCGCACGGTCTTGATCCCGGCGATGGCCTTCATCGCAAGACTCTGAAATTCGGACTGCGCGCCGTTGCCGATCATCGCCATCGTATCCGCGCCCTTGGGCGCCAGGTATTTGGCCACCAGCGCCGAGGTTGCGGCGGTGCGCAGCGCCGTCAGGATCGTCATTTCGCTCAGCAGAACCGGATAGCCGTTGCCGACATTGGCCAGAAGGCCGAAGGCGGTGACGGTCTGCAATCCTTCGCGCGTGTTCTTGGGATGTCCGTTCACATATTTGAAGCCGTACACCTCGCCGTCCGAGGTCGGCATCAACTCGATCACGCCTTCCTCGGAATGGCTGGCGACGCGCGGCGTCTTGTCGAACAGTTCCCAGCGTTTGAAATCTTCCTCGATATAGTCGGCAAGGCCCGCCAGCATCGGCTCGATCCCGATATGGTGAACCAGTTTCATCATGTTGTCGACGCTGACGAAGGGCACATAGGCCTTGTCGGAGGGGGCGAGATTGCTCATTTCGGGGCCTTTCCAAGGGTGGAATTACGTTTTGCCAGGTGCAGCCCGGCGATCATGCAGCGGACCGAGCCGCCGGCGGCTTCGATGGTCGGAATGTCCAGCGGGATGATGCGCGTGGACCGCTCGATCACCCCGGTCTGGCCTTTGTCCAAGGCGGCAAGCGCGCGCGAGGACATGGCTGTGATCAGACCGGAGGGCGTGCTGAGCTCGATGGCGTTGCCCGCGAATTCGGCGATCTGGTGATGGCTCAGGTCGATCACGTCGCGGCCCGGCTCGGCCAGACGCTCGGCGATCTCGGCGCGGCGGGTGTTGTTCTCGATCACGTCGAGGCTGATCATCGCGAAATGCGTGCCGATCGTCATCACCACATTGGTGTGATAAACCGGCGCGCCATCCTCATCGACGGCATCGAACACCATCGGCTCATAGCCGAAATTGGTGCAGAACCGCTCCAGCAATATCGGATCGGCGCGGTGCGAGCGCGCGACATAGGCGATGCGCCCGATATGGTCGATCACCATCGCGCCGGTCCCCTCCAGCGCCAGACCGTCCTGCTCCAGCCCCGAATAATCGGTGACGACCTGCACGCGGTATTGATCCTTGAGCATGTCGATCACATCGCCGCGCCGCTCGCGGCGGCGCGAGGGCACGAACATCGGGTAGACGGCGACATGCCCGCCCGGATGGGTGGAAAACCAGTTGTTGGGGAACACCGCATCGGGGGTGTCGTCGCGCGTGTCCTGAAACACATGCACCTGCACGCCTTCGGCTTGCAGGCGCGCGACGGCGCCGTCGAATTCGCGCCATGCATTTTCGGCGATCTCGTCCGCGCTGACGGCCGACTGCGACTGAAACCGGTTGTCGGCTGCCGTCTCGGGGTTGGGATGAAAGCGGTTGGGGCGGATCATCACCACGCTGGAGGGGGCCTGAACGGTCACGAATAGGCCCTCGTCGGGCGGTCAAAGACGCGGCGGCCAAGGGCCGAGGCGGCCAGATCCACCATCACCTGCGCGGTGCGTCCGCGATCGTCCAGAAACGGGTTCAGCTCGACCAGATCGAGCGAGGTCATCAGCCCCGCGTCACAGATCATCTCCATCGCCAGATGCGCCTCGCGCATGGTGGCACCGCCCGGAACCGTGGTGCCGACGGCGGGCGCGAAACTCGGGTCGAGGAAATCGACATCGAGCGAGACATGCAGCATCCCGTTGGCCTTGGCCACGTCCTCAAGAAAGGCCGCGAGGGGGCGGGCGATGCCGGTCTCGTCAATGCTGCGCATGTCGTGATAGCGCACGTCGGTCGCCTGCATCGCCTCGCGCTCGTCCGGATCGACCGAGCGCAGGCCCAGAAGGCAGATGTTTTCATGCGGCACCGGCGTCTTCACCTCGGGAAAACCGTGAAAGCCCGGACGCCCGGTGACATAGCCTAAGGGCGCGCCGTGCAGGTTGCCTGACGCCGTGCTTTGCGGCGTGTGATAATCCGTATGCGCATCCAGCCACAGCACGAAGAGCGGCCGGCCCATCGCCGCCGCATGATCCGCCGCACCCAGAACCGAGCCGAGCGCGAGCCCATGATCGCCGCCCAGAAAGATCGGCAGCCCGCGCGGCAGCGCCTCGCCCGCCGCGCGGGCCAGCGCGCGGGTCCAGCCGATCATCTCGGCCGGGGCGTGGACATGCGCGGGCAGGTCCGGGTGCGCCTCGGCCGGATCGGGGCCGATATTGCCGATGTCGATCACGTCATGGCCCAGATCGGCCAGCGCCGGACCGATGCCCGCCACGCGGTAGGCGTCCGGGCCCATCAGGCAACCCTGGCGCTTCTTGCCGCTGTCCATGGGCGCGCCGATCAAGATGCAGGTCTTGGGGGTCATGTCGCTCTCCTTGATATGCTGGGGTGCAATGTGTTGCGCAATGGGGGCGGATGGAAGTGGCCAAATTGCACAAAGAGGAACAAGATTGACCGAAACGGAAGTGGAGACCGGCGAAATGGACGATACCGATCAGGCGTTGATCTCGGCCCTGCGCCATGACGCGCGCGCATCTCTGTCCGATCTTGCGGCGGGCCTTGGTGTGTCGCGCACGACGGTGCGCAGCCGGATCGAGCGTTTGCAGCGCAGCGGCGACATTGTCGGGTTTTCCGTCGTGCTCAAGGGCGATGCGGCGCGCGATCCGGTGCGCGGGTTGATGATGCTGGGGATCGAGGGGCGCGGCACGGACCGGATCCTGCGCCAGCTTGGCGGGCAGAGCGCGGTGCGCGCGACGCACACGACGAACGGGCGCTGGGACATCATCGTGGAGATCGGCGCGCCGACGCTGGAGGAGTTCGATCGCGTCCTCAGCCAGATCCGGCGCATGGACGGCATCGTCAGCAGCGAAACCAGCCTCCTGCTGAGCACGCGCAAATCGGCGGGGCGCGACGGCTGACGGTCCTTCCCGCTAGCGCCGCGCGGCCATGGCCCAGAGCACGGCCAGCCCCAGCGACGCCAGCATGTTCCAACTGGCCATCGACAGGCCCAGCATCTGCCATGCGACCTGGTCGCACATCACCACATCCAGCGGCCCGTCAAGGCGCAGCAGATCACCGCCGCCGCCCCCCGAACAGGAGGTCGGTCCCTGCCACCACTTCCGCTCGACCCCGGTGTGATAGGCGCCGATCGCGGCGGAAATCAGCACTGCCAGCATCCCGAGCCACGGCATGACGCGCCCGTGCGACCAGCGCCCCAGCGCCAGCGCGAACAGCCCGATCAACGCCGCGGCGACATGCGGCCAGCGCTGCCACAAACACATGGGGCAGGGCGCGAGGCCGCCGATATGTTGAAACGCCAGCGCGCCCAGCAACAGTGCCAGGGATCCGAGCGCTGCCAGCGCGATACATGCATTCCGGCCCGGCATCACAGCACCTTTACCAATAGAAATCCGCCGACAAGGCACACGAAAAAGAGCACGAAGACAAGGCCCAGCCGCCGCTCGACAAAGCTGCGGATCGGCGCGCCGAACTTCCACAGCAAACCCGCGACGATGAAAAACCGCAGGCCGCGGGCCAGGATCGACGTCATGATGAACGTGCTCAGCGCCATGCCGGTCCAGCCCGACATGATGGTGATCACCTTGTAGGGAAAAGGCGTGACCCCCGCCGCGAGCACGGCCCAGAAGCCGAGATCGTTGAACCTTGTGTTGAACTCCGACATTGCATCGGCCTTGCCCAGCGATTCCAGGATGGGCCGGCCCAGTTGCTCGAACGCGAGCGCGCCGATGGCATAACCCGCCAGCCCGCCGAGCACCGAGGCCAGCATCGCCAGCCCGGCAATCGCCCAGGCCCGGTGCGGGCGCGCCAGGATCATCGGGATCATCAACACGTCCGGCGGGATCGGGAACACCGAGCTTTCGATAAATGCGACAAGCGCCAGCATCCACATCGCATGCGGATGTTCGGCCATGGCTATCGTGCGGTCATAGAGGCGTCGTATCATCGGCGGTGCGCGTGTCCCAAGGGTGACGCGGTCCAGACCACGCGCAGGCCGGGCGGTCAAGCCCCGCCGCCGACCTCGTGCTGCGAAAACGGGCATCAGGGCATAGCCGACAAAAACCGCCGCGCCCATGTGCGCCGGGGCTGGACGGGCACGGGGCCATTCGCTAAACAGGCGCGCAGTGTGCCCAAGTGGCGGAATGGTAGACGCAGGGGATTCAAAATCCCCCGCCGCAAGGCGTGCCGGTTCGAGTCCGGCCTTGGGTACCACCCCGATTATGCAGGGGTTTTCCGCAAATTGCCGTGTCTTCTGGCTCGCGCCGCCGAAGGCGCGCGACACCTGCCTTTCAAATCGCGGCACGCGCCTGACGGCAAAAAGCCGACTTGGTCTATTGTTCATCCAAGGCGTCCCGGCCTAAGCTGTCGCGACGGACGGTGTTCGCCGAAGCGGTAGGACGGCGATGCGCTGCGGCCCGTGGCACGATTACAGGTAGGGAAAAGACTCATGGCTGATGACGATTTCAACATGTCGATGCGCAAGTTCCTCAAGCGGGTCGGCGTGACGTCGCAACAACAGATCGAAGAGGCGGTGCGCGCGGCCCGCGACGCCGGAACGCTGCCCGCGGGGGCGTTGAAGGCCGAGGTGGTGCTGAAGGTCGAGGGCATCGACCTGACCCATCGGATCGAGGGCGAGATCAGCCAGCCGGACGACTAGCGCAGCGCGGCGCGGCCGGGCCACGTCTGATGGCTCTTTCGTGTCGGCTGCGCGCTTTTATCCATGGGTTATGAGGAACGCTTTGCGCCGCGGCTTTGTCGCGGCGCAGACTGCGTTCGGACAGGCTGCGGACGGCGTCCAGCGCAGCAGTTTGATTCGGGCGCGCGGTTTCTAAAATCGCGTCAAATCTGCGAGAGCGGGCCGATTGGATGCTATTCGGCAACAGATCATTTGCCTTTGTTACACCATAGTTAACCGCCTTTCCTGGGACCCCCGGCGCAGCCCGCGCGAATGGTGGGTTCGGCCGGCGCCACTCTGATCTGATGTAAAAACCTCGATATTTCACTGAATATTCAGCGCGCCGGATTGGTTGGGATTCGCGTAAAATTGATAGTGGTCCTATTAAGAATAACGGCAGAAATGGGGCAGGTGGCGGCATCATTGGTCTCATTCGAAACGCCTTTGGCACAAATTTCACTTTGTCCGCCCTTGCAGGTCACGTAAAAGACATTTGCCCACTGGGGGGCAAATGTCTGTGGTCACGGGGGCGGCCGCACGAGCCGCGTATCTTACGGGTACGGGAGACGTGTGATCGCCGTGTTGCGCCTGCAATACGTGCTTAACGCGATAAGGCAGGTCCATCCTGCCGGGCGGTAGCGTGTTCAAGCGCCTGCCATTTCTCCCTCCGGTTATATGCAAGGTTCGTGCTGGCTGCGTCTTGACCGGCGCTTGCCCTGCGTCGAGTTGAAGTCACGCATTGCGCGGTGTGCCGGAAACGGCTGTTTACGAGGAGAATGTTATGGGTATCGATAGAACGGACATCGGTCGGGGCGTTGTGGACGGAACCGAGGGTGACGACAAGATTGACGCCGCCTATACCGGCGATCCGCAGGGCGACGTCATCGACGGCGGGGATGCCATTCTTCAGGGCCAATCGGGCGACGATGATATCGTGAATGCGGGCGGCGGCGACGATGTCGTCGATGCGGGCGCGGGCGATGACGAAGTCTTCGGCGGCGCGGGCGACGATGAACTGCACGGCGGCGACGGCAACGATCTGCTGCTCGGCGACCGGGACATCACCGACAATATCCCGGCGCGCGAAGTGCTCCAGTGGGACCAGGCACCGGATCCGGACGGCTGGGATTGCACCCCCGGCATCGATGATGGCGACCGGCTGAGCACGTTCACGCAGAATACCGGCAATGTCGATGTCAGCTTCTCCAGCAGCTCGGTGCGCGGCAGCACCCGGTTCGAGTCGAATTACCATCTGGTCGATGACGTCGTCACCGGCGGCGCGAAGGCAAATCCCAACAGCTCGCTCGGCAATGTGCTGAATGGGAAGGGCGCCAGCTCGACCTACACGCTTGATTTCTCGAAAGCGGTGGAAAACGTGTCCTTCCGCGTGAATGACATCGACGGTGACGGCATCGTCAAGATCACCGCGCTGGACGCGGAGGGCAATCCGATCACCGTCAACCTGACGGGCGGCTGCAAGGTCAAGCTGAAAGATACCGACGCCGTCGCAGGCAACGACACCGTCGACAGCAGGGGCGGCTATGGAAGCGATACCAACCCGGATTATTCGGTGCTGGTGGACATCCCCGGCCCGGTCTCGCAGATCCAGATCGTGCACAGCCAGGACGGGCCGCGCACATCGGGCATCAAGGTGACGGATGTCTATTATGACACCTATCCCACGGTGGCCGAAGGCAATGACACCCTTTTTGGCGGCGATGGCGATGACACATTGCTGGGCGAGGGCGGCGCGGACGTCCTGACCGGCGGCGACGGCGCTGACCAGATTTCAGGCGGCGACGGCGCCGACACGATCATCGGCGGCACCGCGGGCGATGTGGTCGATGGCGGATCGGGCGGGGACGATAACGATACGTTGGACCTGTCCGGCAGCGGCCCGTTGCGGGTCGTCGACCAGACCGAGGATCCCGACGGCAACTCGACCAGCGGCACGGTCGAATTTCTGGACAATCACGGGGCCGTCACCGGCTCCATGACCTTTACCGAGATCGAGACGCTGATCCTGCCCGACCCGAACGAGGCGCCCGTCACCACCGCGGACACGGCCACGACCGAGCAGGGCGAGGCGGTGGATATCGCCGTTCTGGCCAATGACAGCGATCCCGAAGGCGACCCGCTGACCGTGACCGGCGCCACCGATGGCGCCAACGGCACGACGACGGTCAATCCCGACGGAACGGTCAAATACACACCCACCGGCGCGTTCGTTGGCGAGGACACGTTCACCTACACCGTCACGGACGGCAACGGCAACGAGGTGACAGAAAACGTCACGGTCACGGTGACGACCTCGCCATCCGGCCGCGATGGGATCGTGTCGGGCACCGATGGCGACGATCTGATCGATCTGGACTATGTCGGCGATCCCGATGGCGACCGGATCGACGCCAATGACGCGATCCTGCCGGGCGAGGCCCCGAATGACGATATCGTCGTCGCGGGGCCCGGCGATGATACCGTGTTCTCGATGGAGGGCGACGACAAGGTCGATGGCGGCGCCGGAGACGACTATATCGACGGCGGCACGGGCAATGATCTGCTGGAGGGCGGCGTCGGCGACGACACGATCTATGGCGGCGACGGTGACGATGTCATCTCGGGCGGCCTCGGCGCCGACACGCTTCTGGGCGGCGCGGGACGCGATACCTTCGTTGTCGGCTCGGCCGACGAAGGCTTTGGCGATCTTGTCGATGGCGGCTCTGCGGGCGATGATTTCGACCGGCTGGATCTGAGCAATGTCGGCCGTTTCGAGATTGTCGACCAGACCGAAGATCCCGATGGCAACTCGACCAGCGGCACCGTCAATTTCCTGGACGAGGATGGTGCCGTCACCGGCAGCATGACCTTCCGCGAGATCGAGCAGATCATCCCCTGCTTTACGCCGGGAACCGTGATTGCAACGCCCCGTGGCGAGCGTCTGGTCGAAGAGCTGCAGATCGGCGACCGGATCATTACCCGCGACAACGGGTTGCAGGAAATCCGCTGGATCGGCCGCCGCGATCTGGTCGGCGCCGAGCTGTTGCAGGCGCCGCATCTGCGGCCGGTGCTGATCCGCGCCGGGAGCCTCGGGCGCGGTTTGCCCGAGCATGATCTGCTGGTCAGCCCCAATCACCGCGTGCTGATGAACAACGAAAAAACGGCTCTCTATTTCGAGGATCGCGAAGTGCTGGCCGCGGCCAAGCACCTGACCGATCTGGCAGGTGTGGACGCGGTGGACACAAGCGCCGTCAGCTACATCCACTTCATGTTCGATCAGCATGAGGTGGTCCTGTCCAACGGCGCCTGGACCGAAAGCTTCCAGCCCGGCGAGCAGACCTTGGGTGACATGGGCTCGGCGCAGCGCGACGAGATCTACGCGCTCTTTCCCGAATTGCGCGACGCACCGGGGATCGAGGCCTATCAGGCCGCGCGCCGGTCGCTGAAGCGGCACGAAACGCGGTTGCTGACGAAGTAACCCTGTTGCAACTGGCGGTGCGCGTGAAAACGGGCTCTGCGGTTCCAAGGCATCAACAATCCCGGTCATTGGCCGGGATTGTTGCGTTCTGAGTTGGCGCTTGAAGAGATCGATCGCCATGGGGTCACTGAGCGGCGTTCATGTCTCTTTCTTGCGCCCGGCGCGCCAATGCACCCAGTCTTCCGGCGTATCCAGATCGGTGATCGCCCTGCGGCCCGGCAGCGGAACGGGCGTGAAGCCCTCCTGCCGGATGAGCGGCCCGGCGCCCGCATCGCCCGTGAGGCGCGTCAAAGCGTCAAAATATCTGCGTGGAAAAACAGTGGGATGGCCGGGTCTGCCGTCCTGAGATGTGGCGCGCAGGATCGCGTCCGGCGCCGCCAGATTGGCGGCGATCATGGCATGCATGTCGGACGTGTCGATATCGGGCAGATCGGGCAGGACCACCATCAGCGCCGTGACATCATCCGGCAGCGCTGCGGTGCCCGCGCGGATGGAGGCGGAAAGGCCCTGCTCGGGCTCGGCCACCGCAACAAGCGCGACATCCAGTCCGGTCAATGCGGCGATGCGCGCGGGCCTGTCACCGCGGGTCGTGACATAGACCGGCGCGCCGGTGCGCGCGGCGCGCTCGGCCTGACGCGCCAGAAGCGGCACGCCGTCCACCAGCTCCATCAGCTTGTCCCGCCCGCCCATGCGCGAAGACGCGCCGGCGGCGGGCATCAGGATGGCCAGCACCGGCGCGGCTCAGGCTTCGAGCGTGCGCGCGAGGGCGCAAAACTGCTCGAGGCCCACGGTTTCGGCGCGGTCGGTGGGCTGAATGCCCGACGCGATCAGCCTGTCCTCGATATCGGGGGCCAGACCCTTGAGCGCGGCGCGCAGCATCTTGCGGCGCTGGTTGAACGCCATGGCAACGGTGCGCTCCAACAGCTTCGGCTGCGCGGGATAGCGCGGCGCGGGCAGGGCGGTCAGATGCACCACGGCGCTGGAGACTTTCGGCGGGGGCGAGAATGCCTCGGGCGGCAGGGTCATCACGATCCGCGCCTCGCTGCGCCACTGGGCCAGAAGGGCCAGACGGCCATACGCCTTGGAGCCGGGCACCGCGACGATCCGCTCGGCCACTTCGCGCTGGAACATCAGCGTCAGCGATTGCCAGAAGGGCGGCCAGACATCCGGCGTCAGCCAACGCACCAGCAATTCGGTGCCAACATTATAAGGCAGATTGGCCGCCACGCGGATCGGCGGCGTCAGGTGCCGGAGCGGGTCGATCTTCAGCGCGTCGCCCTCCATGACGGTCAGGCGGCCGGGATAGGCATCGGCGATCTGCGCCAGCGCGGGCAGGCAGCGGGGATCCTTTTCGATCGCCAGCACATGGCGCGCGCCCTCGGCCAGCAACCCGCGCGTCAGCCCGCCGGGGCCGGGGCCGATTTCCAGCACGTCGCTGCTGCTCAGGTCGCCGGCCTGCCGCGCGATCTTGGCCGTCAGGTTCAGATCCAGCAGGAAATTCTGGCCCAGCGATTTGCGCGCGCTCAGATCATGCTCGGCGATGACGGCACGCAAGGGCGGGAGCGTATCGATGCTCATGCGCGCCGCGCCGCGCCCATGCGCGCGGCCATCTTCAGCGCCTCGATCAGCGATGTGGGATTTGCCATGCCGCGCCCTGCGATGTCGAGCGCGGTGCCATGATCGGGCGAGGTGCGCACGATGGGCAGGCCCAGCGTCACGTTCACGCCCCGGTCGAAATCGAGCGTCTTGATCGGGATGAGGGCCTGATCGTGATACATGCAGATGGCGGCGTCATAGCCTGCGCGGGCGCCGGGATGAAACATCGTGTCCGCCGAGAGCGGCCCGATCAGGTTCAGCCTCTCGGCGCGTAGCGTGTCCAGAACGGGCGCAATCAGGTCCAGCTCCTCGCGGCCCATCTTGCCGCCCTCGCCGGCATGGGGGTTGAGGCCGGCGACGGCAAGGCGCGGCGCGGCCAGCCCGAAATCGCGGATAAGGCCCGCGTGCGTGATGCGGATCGTGTCGGTCAACAACTCCGCCGTCAGCGCGGCGGGCACATCGCGCAAGGGCAGATGAATCGTGGTGGGCACCACGCGCAATTGATCACTGGCCAGCATCATCACGACGCGGTCCGTGCCGGTCAGCGCGGCCAGGTATTCGGTGTGGCCGGGATGGGCAAAGCCGGCGCCGTCCTGCAATGCCTTCTTGTGAATGGGCGCGGTGCAGAGCGCGCCCGCCGCGCCAGACCGGGCCAGCGCGACACCGCGGGCGATGGCGTCGATGACGCCTTGGGCATGGGCGGGATTCGGCCTGCCGGGGGTGAGGGGGCCGGGCATGGCGTGGGCCAGCACGGGCAATCCTGCCGCGCCGATGGCCTGCTCGGGCTGGTCAATGAGCGTGACCGGGCAGCCCGCTGGCAGATGCGCGGGATCGCCGATCCAGAAGAAGGGCAGGGACGCCCCCAGCGCCTGCCACGCCTTTTGCGCCAGCTCGGGGCCGATGCCGGACGGCTCCCCGCAGCTGAGCGCGATGGGGGGCAGGGGCGCTTGCATCAGTATTCGATGATCCGCGCCTCGGAGCGGAGCTGCTCAAGATAGCCGTTGGCGAAGGATTCCAGCCGCCGATTGGCGATCTGCGCCGAAAGCTGGGCGGTCTCGTCGGGCGCGGCGGCCGCGCCCTCGGCAGGAGCGGCGTCGATGGCGGTGCCGTCCGCGGGCGCCTCCGGCGTCTCCGCGGTGATTGTCTGGCTGCGACCGCACATCATCAGCAGGACCAGTGTCTGGCCACCCGCGCGCGTCACATCATAGGACACCTCGCCCGGATCGAGCCGCGACAGCGAAATGGCGATATCGTCAGGGATCTCGCCGGGCGCCTTCGTGCCGCGCTCCAGCACGCTTTCGGGCTGGCCCTTGGCGATGCCATACAGATCGTCGCAGGTGTCGGTCTGCGCGTCGATCTGCGCCGCGCGGGCGATCGCATCGGCGCTGCGCCCGCCGGGAATGTAATAGGCGGCGTATTCGATCGCCGCATAATCGGGCGTGGCGACATCGGTTTCCTGAATGTCGCGCATCTGGAACAGCGCCACGGCGCCCTGAAGCGGCAGGGGATCCGTCACCTCGCCGGGCGCAAGGCCCAGAACGAGCGGGCGCAGCACCGGCGGAAGCTGCGTGATCGGCTGCCACGGCAGCTGGCCGCCCGCATCGCGCGTCCGCGTCGCCGACACCTGCCGCGCCTGCGCCGAGAAGGCGGCGGTCGAGGTCAGCTCGGAGATCCGGCGCGCGCGGGCCATCGCGGCCTCTTCGCCCTCGACCTCGAAGGGGATGATGATCTCGGACAGCAGGACGCGCACGCCGGTGCCGTCGGTGATGGCCGCGCGGGCGCGCTCCAGATCCTCTTCGCTGACGGACACGCGCGGGCCGAACCGGGCCTGCGTCACCTCGCGCCAGATCAGACCGGAGCGCACGAATTCGCGGAACGTCTCCTCGGACACGCCGCCGCGCGCCAGAAGCGCCAGCAGCTGATCGGCGTCCAGACTGCCCTGTGCGGCGAATTGCTCCATCCCGGCGCGCAGCTGGGCGTCGTCTATGCTGACGCCGGTGGCGATCGCGGCCTCGGCCTTGAGCCGGTCCTCGATCAATTGCTGGCGCGCCAGTTTGGCCGGATCGGCGGGTGCACGCAGCAGCGTAAGCAGCTTGGCGCGCTGGTCCAGCTCATAGCGCGTGACGGCCGCGCCGTTGACCTTGATCACCGGATCGAACAGGCCCTGCGCCGCCGCCATGTTCGGCGCCGAGGCGGTCACGCCCGCCAGCGGCAGGAAAAGGGCCAGGGCAAGGCCCCGCAGGATGGGTTTGGCATGGATCATTGAGGTCATTTCTTGCATTCCCGAACATAGCTTTTGTCCTCGGTGCGCGCGCTGAAGCCACGCAGGCCGACGGTAAGCGATATGTCCGTCGACGGCTCGAGGATAGTGGAAGAGGTGAAGCGGCGCGAGGCCGAAAGCGAAACATCGACACATTCATTGGTATAGGTCACGCCCACGCCGGCCCGGACGCTGCGATCGCTTGCTACGTCATAGCGCCATTCGGCATTGCCTGTCCAATGGCGTGACAAACGGTAGGATCCGTCGAAGGCCCATTCCGAGATCTCGGAGGGCCGTTCCTCCTGCGGATCCTCGCGCAGCCAGATATAGGTGGCGCCAAGGTCCACGACCGCATTGCGCCAACCGGCGCGGGCCTCGGCCTTGGTGGTGTCGAACGCGCCGTCCAGCAGGCCCCGCGCGGTCAGGCTAAGCCCGTTCCGCGTCAGGATCTGCCCGGCGAGCAGGACGTCCGACGTGCTGCCGCGCAATCCGGAGGACTGAGAGAAGCTCTGACCGCCGTCCCAATCGCGCTGGGTGCGCTCGCGGGCGATCTGCCCGACCACGAAGGTGCTGCGCAGCCCGGCCGGCGCAAAGCGCGACCAGCTGAGCCCGTAGGCGGCGTTCGCCCCCCGCTCGCGGCGGTCGGCGGCGGCAAAGCGCGATATCGACAGCAGGTTGCCTTCGTCGAATTCGGTGCGCGTGCTTTCGTCATCGGGGATGTTGCGCGTCTCGCCGCCGACCCAGGCCAGCTGAAGCATCGGCTCGATCAGGTGGGTCACGCCGCGCGACGTTGTCTTGGCCAGCGGATAGCGCAGCGTCAGCGCGGTGCTGGGGGTGACGTCGCTCAGGCTGCTGCGCGACGTGGTGCCCGCGTCGTTCACGCGAATATGGTCAAACGCCAGCCCCGTCTGCAGACCTGCGCGCAGCCCGCCGAGCAGCGTCCATGTGCGCATCCAATCGGCGCTGGTCGTGATGCGCGTGACGTCGCGCCCGTCCGAGAAACGGTCGAAATCGGTCAGGTCGGTGTCGGTGATCTCCGATGACCAGCGATAATGGCTGTGCGCCTCCGCCGCCAGGCGCAGCTCGCCGCCCAGGCGGGTGGGAAAATACCGCTTCTCATAATCGAAATTGGCCACGCTGGACGGCAATGTCGAGCTGTCCTCGTCGGGGCGCAGGGTATGAAAATAGGTCAGCGCCGCGCGCCGCCACTCATCGCGGCGCACCCGCTCGACCGAAATCTCGCTTTGGAGGCGGTCTTTGTCGGAATAGTTGTAATCGACCAGATAGGCGTCATCCTTGACCGCCTCGATGTTGAAGCGCAGGACGTAATCCTGCGGCAGCGCAAAGACGCCGCGGCCAAAGACATAGGCCCGGTTGTCCCGGCGCACCAGGTCATCGCGGCTGAACGCGCCCTCGAACTCGATCCCGCCGCTGGCGAAAGACTGGCGATAGCGGAATTCCAGCGTTCGGGTCATGTCCGAGTAATAGGGCGTCAGCGTCAGATCCTTGTCATCGCCGATAGCGATGAAATAGGGCACCTTTATGCCGAACCCCAGCAGGCTGGAGTTATAGAGCGAGGGCGCAAGGAATCCCGTCGCGCGCGTCACCGTGGGATCGGGCAGGCGCAGGCGCGGGAAATAGGCGATGGGCAGGGGGCCCACCCGGAACTGCGCCCCGTCGATATAAAGCTGCCGGGTCTCGGCGTCATGGATCACCCTGCGCGCCCGGATCTGCCACAGCGGCGTCTTGCCGTCAGCGCAGACGCGGCAGGACGTGACGGCGGCCTTGTAGAGCTGCGAATACCGCCCGTCCTTGCGGTTCACCTGCGTGGCGGCCAGTTGCAGCTGATCGTCCATGACGACGCGCGCGCCGCTGAGGATGCCGTTGCGCAGATCGCGGTCCAGCTCGGCGGCATCGGCCAGCACGGTGGTATAGTCGCCGTCGAACAAGGTGATCGGCCCGGTAATCTCCAGCCGGTCGATCGCCTTGTCATAGGTGATGCGCTGCGCCTTCAGGCGCTGTCCGTCATGCACCGCCTCGACATTGCCGGTCGCGATCAGGGTGCCGCCGCCCTCGATCAGCACGTCGTCGGCAATCAGCAGCGCGCCGCCATCCTGTGCCAGCGCCATGG
This sequence comes from Pelagivirga sediminicola, assembly GCF_003072125.1. Lineage (GTDB taxonomy): Bacteria > Pseudomonadota > Alphaproteobacteria > Rhodobacterales > Rhodobacteraceae > Roseovarius > Roseovarius sediminicola. The sequence goes on from NZ_QCYH01000001.1 coordinate 88,403, forward strand.
CGGGCAGGAGGGCAAGCAGCGACAGCAGGGATCGAAACGGGCGGATCATCCATCCTCCATATGCAGCATGATGCCGAACGCAAGCATCAATGAGGCAACAGGCGGCGCCCACGCGGCCAGAATGACCGGTATCTGCCCGTTCTCGCCCAGAACCTGCGCGAAATTGCGGACGTAATGCAGCGAAAAGCCCAGCATGATCGCCACCAGCACCGATATGCCGGTATTGGTGGTGCGCACATGGCGCATGGTAAAGGCGGCGGCGACCATCACCAGCGCCATCAGGAAGATCGGCTGCGCCAGCTCCATCTGGAACCACACGGCATAGCGGCGCGCCGAAAACCCGGCCTGCTCAAGCTGGTCGATGAAGTCGGGCAGATCCCAGATCGCGATATATTCAGGCTTGCCGAAACTGTCGACGATGCCGTCCCGCGTCAGGGCCGACGGGACCGTAAAGCGATCCATGCGCTGCGCGCCCGCTTCGGGGTTCACGTCGCCCGACAGCTCCCACAGCTTGACGCCCTCCAGCAGCCATTCGCCCGTCCCCAGCGTCGCGCGCTCTGCCGCGATGCGGCGCACTGGCTCGCCCTGGCGCGAGAAGCCGATGAAGGTGGCATCGAACAGTGTGCTGACATCGGCGCTGGCCGAGACGGCATGGATCACCGTCTGCCCCTCGGCGCTGCCCTGCCGCAGCCACAGACCCTCGGAGGACAGCGCAAGGATGCTGGCGCCATTGCCGCTATAGCTGGCGACCAGATCGTGATAGCGTTTGGAGGACGCGGCGACGACGGGATTGAGGATCGCGATCGACACGAGGCCCACCAGCGCCGCCACCACCAGCGGCGCCAGCGCGCCGCGAAACCCCGACAGGCCCGATGCGCGCACCACCACCATCTCGGACGAGCGGGCCAGCCGCACGAACAGTGCGACCGACGCGAGGATCATCACCAGCGGCAGGATCTCGTAATTGGCATGCGGCAGGTTCAGCAGCACGATTTCCGCCACGCTCCAGACCGGCAGGTCCGGAAAATCCTGCAGCTCGTCGACCATGTCGATCAGCCCCAGGATGATGATGAAGATGACGGTGATCCCCAGATAGGTCCACAGGAACTTGCGCGCGAAATAAAGGTGCAGCGTCACGATAGCGCCTCCGCCCGGTCGCGCCTGCGCAAGCGGCGCAAGAGGCCCGGATGCGCCGCCGCATACAGCAGGCCGGCAGACAGCAGGAGCCCCACGGCACTGGGCAGGTAAAGCAGCGGCCACATCATCGGCGCGTCCAGAACCGGGCCGGCCACCGCGCTTTCGATCAGTTTGACGCCGATCAGCAGCACGAAGGCGGTGATGATCTGTCGCCAGACGCCAAAGCGGCTGTAGCCGCCCAGAAGCAGCGTGGCAAAGCCGACCAGCGCGGCGACGATGCACAGGATCGCCTGCGCAAAGCGCGAATGCAGCGTCGTCAGCGCCGCGCCCAGCGTCACGCCCGTCCGTTCGGCCACGGCGGCCGGATCGCGCAGCAGATCCGGCGTCGATGCAAACGCGATCCGGTCCAGATTGAGCGCGTTTTGCGCCACCAGACGGCTGATGTCATAGGAAAAATCGTCAAAATGCGTGGTAAAGAGCCGCTGGCCGTCCGCCGCCACGTTCTGCGCCAGCCCGTTCAGCATGACCAGCTTGGTGCTGCCGCCCTCCTGCACCAGATACGCCTTGGAGGAGGTGTAGGTCGTCGGACCGTCGCCCCGACGGCGATCGGACAGGAACACGTTGCGCAGCTCGCCCTGCGGCGTGATCTGGCGGATGTAGAAGGTGACGCCGGAGGCGGGATGCAGGAATTCGCCCTCCGTCAGCAGCTTGGCGGTGATGTTGCCGGACACTTCGGAGCGGCGCTGCTCCAGCTGTTTCAGGCTGAGCGGGATCAGCACATGCAGCAATAGCGACATCATCAGCGCCACGATCACCCCGTAATAAAGGACGGGCCGCGCCAGCCGCCAGGGGCTGAATCCGGTGGCCTGCATCACGGTCAGCTCGCTTTCCGTCGACAGACGGTTGGTCACGTAAACCGATCCGGCAAAGGCCGCGATCGGCAGCACGAGGCCGATCACGCCGGGCAGGGTGAGCGCGGTGAATTCGATGACGATCCAGGATGACTGGCCGTCGCTGATCAGGCGGTCGAACATGCGCACCGCCTTGTTGATCCAGAAGATCGACACCAGCACCAGCGCGAAGAATCCGAACAGCACCATGAATTGCGACAGCATATATCTGTCGAATCTGGCCACTCCATTCCCCCTGACACGCAATATCTGGTGGCACGCTATCGCAATTGGGCGGGCGGTAAAACTGCAAATCCGCGCCTGCGCGCGACTTGGGCGGCGCGCTGCCATTGCACTTGGCCGCAAAATGGGCAGAGTCCGCGCCAGACAGGAATGCCCAGCCACCACAAAGGAGCCGCGCCATGACGACGCCCGCGAAAACCACCCTCATCGAAATAGATCTGGACGCCATCGCCGAGGCGGCGGGGCGCGTCGCGGTGCTGATCGGCAAGGACGGCAAGCTGGACGCGGGAGCGCGCCGCGTGAACAAGCTGACGCGCGGCGCGCTGGCACGCATGATCGAGGGCGGCGCGCTGGAGGACATGAAGCCGGGCGATGTGAAAATCCTGAACTGGCCCGCGGGCCTCAAGGCCGAGGCGCTGGACGTGCTCTGCGTCGAGCGCGGCGCCAAGCCCGTCGAGGCGCGCAAGGCCGGCGCGGCCTTAGGCAAGCTTCTGGGCGAAAAGGGCGCGCTTGTGCTGGCCGCGTCGCAGCGCCGGCCTGTGGACCTGCTGCAGGGGATCGTGCTGCGCGCCTACAGCTTCACCGCGCGCAAGACCGGCCCGCAGAAGGGCCCCGGCGAGGTGGTGATGATGGTTGCCAAACCCGATGAGCTGAAGGGGGAGGCGGATGCCGCGCGCGCGGTCGCGGAGGGCACCTTTTTCACCCGCGATCTGGTGAGCGAGCCGGCGAACCACCTGACCACCACGGAATTCGCCAAGCGGATCAAGGATATGGAAGGCCTTGGTCTGAAGGTCACGGTGCTGGAGGAGGACAAGCTGGAAGAGCTCGGCATGGGCTGCCTGCTGAGCGTCGGTCACGGCAGCGCCAGCCCCTCCAAGGTGGCGGTGATGGAATGGATGGGCGGCGCCAGGGGCGACGCGCCGCTGGCGCTGGTCGGCAAGGGCGTGGTGTTCGACACCGGCGGGATCAGCCTGAAGCCCGCGGCCGGGATGGAAGACATGACCATGGACATGGGCGGCGCGGGCGTTGTGGCGGGCGTCATGCGCGCGCTGGCGCTGCGCGAGGCCCGCGCCAACGTGGTCGGGCTGGTCGGGCTGGTCGAGAACATGCCGTCGGACCGCGCGACGCGCCCCGGCGACGTGGTGACATCCATGAAGGGCGACACTGTCGAGGTCATCAACACCGACGCCGAAGGCCGCCTCGTTCTGTCCGACGTGATGTGGTACGCGCAGGAAACCTACAAGCCGCGCGCGATGATCGATCTGGCCACGCTGACCGGCGCCATCATCGTCGGGCTGGGCCATGAGAATGCGGGCGTCTTCTCCAATGACGATGCGCTTTGCAACGCCTTTCTGAAGGCTGCCGAGGCCGTGGGCGAGGGCGCGTGGCGTCTGCCGATGGGGCAGGCCTATGACGACGAGCTGAAAAGCCAGATCGCGGACATGAAGAATGTCGGCGGCAAGGCGGCCGGCAGCATCACGGCGGCGCAGTTCCTGAAGCGCTTCGTGCAGGAGGGCACGCCGTGGATCCATCTTGATATCGCCGGGGTCGCCTCGGTCAAATCCGACACCGCCTATGCGCCCAAGGGCGCGACTGGCTGGGGCGTCATGGCGCTGAACCGGCTGGTTGCGGACATGATCGAGGAGGGCTGATGGGCGCCGCCTATTTCTATCACCTGACGCGCGCGCCGCTTGAGACGACGCTTGCGATGCTGCTGGAAAAGGCGCGCGGCGCGGGCTGGCGCGTGGCCGTGCGGGGCCGCGAGGCGCCGCATCTGGACCATCTGGACGAGGCGCTGTGGCTGGCGGGGGGCGAGGATGCGTTTCTGCCGCATGGCCGCGCGGGCCAGCCGCACGAGGCCGATCAGCCTGTGCTGCTGACCACGCTGGCGGACATGCCCAACGGCGCCAGTTGCCTGATGGCGGTGGATGGCGCCGATGTGGACCCGGCCGAGGTCAGGCGTCTCGACCGGGTCTGTGTGCTGTTCGACGGCAATGACGAGGCCGCGGTCGCGCATGCGCGCGTCCAGTGGAAGACGCTGACCGAGGCGGGCTGCGCCGCGCAATACTGGTCCGAGGCGTCCGGGCGCTGGGAGAAGAGGGCCGAGAAGGAAGCCACCTCTCCCTGATGCGGCGGCGCTTGGCGGATCAGTCGCGGCGCAGCGGGATCTTGTCCTTGTTCATCTTATAATCCCACGGAAGCCCGCTGTTCTTCCAGCCGTTCTTCAGCCTCCAGGGCCCCCGCGGATCGTCCTTGAGCGTGCTGCCCTCGAACCCGTCGACCACCACATAGACCTGGGTCAGCCCCAGCGGCGCCAGCGCCTTGGCCGAGGGCGCGCCGCGCTCTCCGCCCGAACGGCACATGACGATCACCGGCGTATCCTTGTCCATCCCGCGCGCCTCCATCGCGGCGGCGACACCGGCGGCGAAATCGGGGTTCTCGTTCATGGCCAGAACCGGCTTTTCCGGGTGCCAGGCGGCGGGATCGACCAGCATGTATGGCACGTTCACGTCGACCACATCGGTCGAGCCGGTGAACATGATCTCGACCGGCTCGCGCACATCGACGAAAAGCACCTTGTCGCCCTCGGCCTGCTTCATGTCAAAGGCTTCGCGCGCGGTCAGGTAGAGGCCCCATTCGGTCTGGTGCTCGGGGTTTTCGGGCGCATCGGCGGCGATGCCGGACCCGGTGAGGGCCGCCGCGACGATCGCGGCGGTGAATGTTCTGCGCATCATTGAATATCTCCTTGTCCGGCGCCGATCAGAACGACAGCACGCGCGTCATCGGGGCCATCAGGCGCGCGGCCATGGCATCGGGGGCGGCGGCGGTGATGCCGTCCAGCAGCACGCTGGCATCCGCGCCCTTGCCGGGCAGGTAGATTGCGCAGACCTCGACCGTGCCGCCCGCTTGCATGATCTGCTGCATGAGGCCCTGGGGGCTCATCCCCATCGGCGGCTGCGCGGCGGTTGCGGCCTCGGGCGCGTCCTTCAGCGCCAGATCGCCGCCGGGGCCGCAGAGCAGCATATGCGCGGACGCGCCGGCCTTGATGGACTGCATGGTCAGCACCATGCCCATCAGCTGGGACTGGGCATTTTCGCTGGTGATCACGGTAACCAGCTTGTCCGGTCCCTGCTGCATGTTGGCTTTTTGCTGGGCGGCGGCGGGCAGGGCGATTGCGGCAGCGGCACAGACGGCGAGGACGGGCAGAATACGCATGGGATAACTCCTTGATGGAACGTCGCCGCCATCTTGCGCCGGCACAGCGGCATCCGAAGGTGACTAAGTCACCATGCAGGCGCCTTTGCGACAGGATGCCGCGCGTCAGCGCTCCAGCACCAGCTTTCCATCCGCGATCTGCATGGTCGAGAAGCGCTGAAGATACCGCATGCCCAAAAGGGAATCGTCCAGCTCGCCCTCGTTCACGACGGCGCGCAGGCCGCTGTCGCGCAGCCCATCGACGTCGAAACTGTCCAGACGCACCGGCGCGGTGCGCACGACGCCATTGGCGGTGTTGGCAAAACCGGTGAAGTTCAGCCCGTCCGGGTGCAGACCGACGGCGATGGCGTCGGCGCGGCTGAGCACGATGTCGCTGGCGCCGGTATCGACGACAAAGCGCACGGGGGCGCCGTTGACGCTGGCCTGAAGGTAGTAATGGCCGTCTGCGGCGCGCGGCAGCTCGATCCGCCCGTCGCTGCTGCTGACCGATTGCATCGGCGCGACTGTGCGGCGGATGTCATCCCACAGGCCGACGGCGGCGATGACGCCGATGAATATCAGGCCCCAGACCGCCGCCTGTTGCAGCGTCCTGCCCATCGAATTGCGGTTGGCGGCGAAAAACCACATCATCACCGCGCAGCCCAGCACGACGAGATAGATCAGGTTCGCGGTATCGAAATCTGCCATCATCTGTTCCCTTCACCGCCGCATAGATAAGGGCGCGCAAGGCGCCGCGCCAGATGGGGCCGCGTTATGAGGCGGCCAGGCCAAAGCCACGCAAGCCGTCCAGCACGAACTGCACCGCAAGCGCGGCCAGCAGCATGCCCAGGACGCGCGTGACCACGCTGATCCCGGTCTTGCCAAGGGCGCGCTCCAGCGCGCCGGCGCTGAGGAAGGACACGAACACCAGGAGCATCACGAACAGCATCGTGCCCAGCACCCATACCAGCCCGATCAGCCCCTGATGCTCGCCCGTCAGAAGGATCACGGTCGCGATCGCGCCCGGCCCGGCGATCAGCGGGATGCCCAAGGGAAAGATCGACGGATCCTCGTGATCGTCATGCTCGACCTGATCCTCGCGCCGTTTGGTGCGCCGCTCGAAAAGCATGTCGAGCGCGGTGAGGAATAGCAATATCCCCCCGGCGATGCGGAATGCGGGCATGGAGATGCCGATAAATCCCAGCACGGCCTCGCCGAAAGCGCCGAACACGATCAGCAGCGCGGTGCCCATCAGGCAGGACCGGATCGCGACCGAGCGGCGCATCGCCGGGCTCATCCCGCGCGTCAGAGCCAGGAAAAGCGGCGCCAGCGCGAACGGGTCGAGCACGATGAAAAGCGTGACGAAGGTGGTGATGAGGGCGGCGCTGTCCATTCCTATCCTTGCCGCGCGGGCGCGGGCGCTGTCAACCGGCGTGCGCCGGATCCTCGGCGCGCTCCAGCTTTTCCAGCGCGCGCATCCACAGCGTTTCGGCGCGGGCCTGCGCGTCCATCACCTCGGAGTACTTCTTTTGCCAGACGGTCGCCTCGTCCTTCTTGTCCTCGTCATACATCTTGGGGTCGGCCAGTTTCCTGGCCAGCTTCTCCGCCATTTCGTTCAGCTTTTCAACGCGTTCCTCGCATTTCTTCACGTCCTGCCTGAGCGCGTTCATGGCATCGCGCGAGGGGCGCTTGACCTTTTGCTCCTTGATCTTCGGCGCTGGTTTGTCCCCGGCCAGCAGCATGGCGCGATAGCTTTCCAGATCGCCCTCATAGGGGGCCACCGCGCCATTCTTGACCAGCCACAACCGGTCCGCAACAAGGCTGAGCAGGTGCATGTCGTGGCTGACAAGGATCACGGCGCCGGTATAGGCGGTCAACGCCTCGACCAGCGCCTCGCGGGATTCGATGTCCAGATGGTTGGTCGGCTCGTCAAGGATCAGCAGATGGGGCGCGTCGATCGTGGCCAGCATGAGCGACAGCCGCGCCTTCTGCCCGCCCGAGAGCTTGCCCACCAACGTTTCGGCCTGCATGGCCCCGATGCCGAAACCGCCCAGACGCGCGCGCAGGCGCGACGGTGTCTCGCCGGGGCGCAGGCGGCGGATATGGTCGATGGGCGTCTCGTCGACATGCAACTCCTCCACCTGATGCTGCGCGAAAAACCCGACGCGCAGCTTGGACGAGGTCGTCATCTTGCCGCCCATCAGATCAAGTTTTCCTGCCAAGAGCTTGGAAAGGGTCGATTTTCCCTCGCCGTTCTTGCCCAGAAGCGCGATGCGGTCATCCTGATCGATCCGCAGGTTCAGCCGCTGCAGAACCGCCTTGCCATCGTAGCCGACCGAGCCGCCCTCGATATTGATGATGGGGGGAGACAATTCCTCGGGCGAGGGAAAGGTGAAGCGCTTGAGCGCGGCCTCCTGCGGGGTCGTGATCGGCTTCATCTTGGCGATCATTTTCAGCCGCGATTGCGCCTGCACGGCCTTGGATGCCTTGGCGCGGAAGCGGTCGACGAAGCTTTGCAGATGGGCGCGGCGGGCGTCCTGTTTCTTCGCTTCGCTCTCCAGCGCCGCCAGCCGCGCGGCGCGGGTTTCGGCGAAGGTGTCGTAGGCGCCATTATAAAGCGTCAGTTTCTTGTCTTCCAGATGCAGGATCGATCCGACGGCGCGGTTCAGCAGCCCGCGATCATGGCTGACGATCAGCACGGTGTGCGGGTAGCGGGCCAGATAGGTCTCCAGCCAGAGCGCGCCTTCAAGGTCCAGATAGTTGGTCGGCTCGTCCAGCAGCAGCAAATCGGGCTGCGCGAACAGCACAGCCGCCAGCGCCACGCGCATCCGCCAGCCGCCGGAGAAGGCCGAGCAGGGCTGGCGCTGCGCGTCGTCGTCGAATCCCAGCCCCTTGAGGATCGAGGCCGCGCGCGCCTCGGCGCCCCAGGCATCAATATCGCTCAGCCGCGTCTGCACCTCGGCGATGCGCGCAGGCTCGGTCGCCGTCTCGGCCTCGGCCAGAAGGTCGGCGCGCTCGGTATCGGCGGCCAGCACCGTGTCGATCAGCGACACCTCGTTGCCGGGTACCTCCTGGGACACGCCGCCGATGCGGGCGCGCTGGGGCAGGGTGATGCTGCCGCCCTCCAGCGCCAGCTCGCCCCGGATCAGGCGGAAGAGCGTGGTCTTGCCCGTGCCGTTGCGGCCCACGATGCCCACCTTGTGCCCGTCAGGGATGGAGGCCGAAGCGTTTTCGATCAGCGGGCGGCCCGCGACGGAATAGGATATGTCATCAATGCGCAGCATGGCGGAGCGATGCCCCGGCGCTCCGCGCTTGTCAACGTCCTAAAGCGTTTCGTCTTTGGGCCCCAGCCATCAGCGAGAGCCGAAACGCGCGCCACGCTTACATGTCGCGGGCGTTTTGTGACAATCCATGGTTTTTCGCGAAACGCCTTAGTCAAGCAGCGCGTGCAGTCCGTCGGCGGGAAAGGACTGGAACCCCGTCATCGGCTGATCGCCATCCTCGCGGAAGGAAAAGACGTGGATTTCGTCGTGCCTGAGGGTCGCGCGGCAGAAGGTGCCATCCTCGGCCATCGAGGCCGGGCAGGCCTCCAGATCCAGATGCGGAACGGCGAGCTCGAACTGCGCATAGGTCAGCTGCGCCGTCCCGGCGGCAAAGAGCGGCGCGGCGCAGAGCGCGAGGGCGGCGGCGAGGGCGGGCTTGAAGATCATGGCATGGTCCTTGGGGTGAGTGGCAGGGTTGCACCGCTAATCTGACAAAAATCATCGGGAATGGAAGCGGGCAAATCACGCCATGATGTCGCACCCCGAATTGCCCTTTATCCCTGAGGCTCTGCGTGATACCGCAGCCGCCATATCAACATTCACTTACCAAGAGGCTGACATGGCAACCGAACGCACCCTGAGCATCATCAAACCCGACGCGACCAAGCGTAACCTGACCGGCAAGATCAACGCCAAGTTCGAGGATGCGGGCCTGCGCATCGTCGCGCAAAAGCGCATCCACCTGACACCTGCCCAGGCGGGCGAGTTCTACAAGGTCCACGCCGAGCGTCCGTTCTATGGCGAATTGTGCGACTTCATGGCGTCCGGCCCGGTCGTCGTGCAGGTGCTGGAAGGTGAGGGCGCGATCGCCAAGAACCGCGAAGTGATGGGCGCGACCAACCCCGCAGACGCGGCCCCCGGCACCGTCCGCGCGGAATTCGCCGAGAGCGTCGGCGAAAACTCGGTCCACGGCTCGGACGCACCGGAAACGGCGAAAGAGGAAATCGCCTATTTCTTCGCCGGTCTGGAACTGGTCGGCTGAAACGCGGCGCGCGGCCTGTCGGGCCGCGCCATGCACTCTATACGGCGAGGGCCGCGTCCGGTTGGATGCGGCCCTTTTTCTTGCGGCGTCAGATGCTGGCGAAATCCGTGAAGATCTGGCGCGGGATCGGCTGCGGCTTGGCCTTTGGCTTGCGCGGCAGGACGCGTTTGATCTGCGTCTGGAGGATTTGTGTGGGTTTGGCTAGTGGCGCCTTGGGCGCCGAAGTCGTCGTACGCATCGGTGTGCTCCTTCAAAGGGATCACGCGCCGGTCAATTGTCCAGCTGGCAGCCGGTGATCCCTGAGCCTTGCAGGGAACCGGGGCGTGAATAAGGTGCAATTGCGACATATTCAGGGCAAAGGCAAGGGACCTTTGGCCGCAGGGGCAAGGCAGGGCCGAAGCCCTGCCAAGCATTTGTCAGGCCAGCATTTTTTCCACCGTCTCGCCAAAGGCCGAGGGCGTGGGGACAATGGTGACGCCGGCCTCTGACAGGATCTCGACCTTTTCCTGGGCGGACTCGCCGAAGGCCGACACGATGGCGCCCGCATGGCCCATGCGCCGCCCCTTGGGCGCCGACAGGCCCGCGACATAGGCCGCGACCGGTTTGCTCATGTGATCGCGGATGTATTCCGCGGCCTCCGCCTCCTGCGGGCCGCCGATTTCGCCGACCATGACGACCGCATCGGTGTCCGGGTCATTCTCGAACAGCTCCAGGATATCGCGGAAGCTCGATCCGTTGATGGGATCGCCCCCGATCCCGATCGAGCTGCTGACCCCGATGCCGAGCGTCTTCATCTGGCTGGCCGCCTCATAGCCCAGCGTGCCTGAGCGGCCGACGATGCCGACACGGCCCGGCAGGTAGATCGCCGGTGGCATCAGCCCGGCAAAGGCCTGACCGGGCGTGATGATCCCGGCGCAGTTCGGCCCGATCAGACGCATGCGCTTTTCTTCCTTGTAGCGGCGCATGTAGCGTTTGACGCGGATCATGTCCTGCGTGGGGATGCCGTCGGCGATGCAGACGCAGGTCTTGATGCCCGCATCGGCCGCTTCCATGATACTGTCGGCGGCAAAGGGCGGCGGCACGAAGGCGATGACCAGATCGGCGCCGGTTTCGGCCACGGCGCCCTTGACGGTGTTGAACACTGGCAGGCCGTTATGGGTGGTGCCGCCCTTGCCGGGCGTCACGCCGCCGACGACGTTTGTGCCGTAATCGCGCATCTCCTGCGCATGAAAGCTGCCGATGCGCCCCGTAAGGCCGGTGACCAGCACCTTGGAGGTCTTGTCGATCAGGATGGCCATCAGATTGCCTCCGCATTCTTGGTTGATGCTTTCTTCCAGGCGGCGACGACCTTGTCGGCCGCCTCTGCCAATGTCTCGGCTGTGGTGATGTTCAGCCCGCTTTCATTCAGCAGCTTGCGGCCCTCTTCGACATTTGTGCCCGACAGGCGGACGACCAGGGGCATGGTCAGCTTCAGCTCCTGCACCGCGCGCACCACGCCTTCGGCGATCCAGTCGCAGCGGTTGATCCCGGCAAAGATGTTGACCAGAATCGCCTCGACATTGGGATCGTTGAGGACCGCCTTGAAGGACATCAGCACGCGCTCGGGGCTGGCCCCGCCGCCGACGTCGAGAAAGTTCGCCGGCTCGCCGCCCGACATCTTGATCATGTCCAGCGTCGCCATGGCGAGGCCCGCACCGTTGACGATGCAGCCGATCTCGCCCTCCAGCCCGATATAGCTGAGGCCGCGATCCTCGGCATAGGTTTCGCGCGAGTCCTCTTGGCTCTTGTCGCGCAGCTCCGAGATGTCGGGATGCCGGAACAGCGCGTTGTCGTCGAAGCTGAGCTTGGCGTCCAGCGCCACGATCTCGCCCGCGCCGGTGACGACCAGCGGGTTGATCTCCAGCATGGCCGCGTCCAGCTCGTCCATCGCCTTGTAGCAGCCGGTGATCTGCTTGACCGCCTGCGGGATCAGCGCGGCATCAAGGCCCAGCTGAAACGCGATTTCGCGCGCCTGGAACGCCTGCATGCCGACGGCGGGATCCACGACCGAGCGGATGATGCTGTCGGGCTCGTCGGCGGAAATATCCTCGATCTCCATCCCGCCCTGGGCGGAGGCGACGACGACGACGCGCTCCTCCTTGCGGTCCATGACGAAGCCCAGATAGATTTCCTGCGCGATGTCTGTGGCTTCCTCGATGTAAAGGCGCCCGACCAGCTTGCCCTGCGGGCCGGTCTGGTGCGTGACCAGCTTGCGGCCCAGCATCCAGGCGGCGGCGTCCGCGATTTCGTCGTCGGTCGAGCAGATCCGCACGCCGCCGGCCTTGCCGCGGGCGCCGGAATGGATCTGCGCCTTGACGACGCATTTTTCGCCGGAGAGTTCCTGCGCGCGATAAACGGCCTGTTCGGGGCTGTAGGCGATGCCGCCGCGCGGCACGTTGACGCCGAATTTCTTCAGCAGTTCCTTGGCCTGATACTCATGGATATCCATCGGGTTTCCTTCAGCCTTTGGCTGCGATGGCATCGGCCACCGCCAGCACGTTCTGCGCCATCCGCTCGGAAGCCGCGTCGATCAGGCGGCCATCGAGGTTCGCGGCGCCCTTGCCCTGCTTTTCCGCCTCGCGCAGCGCTTCGATGATGCGGCGCGCGCGGGTGACTTCCTCCTCGGGAGGCGAGAACATATCGTTCGCCAGCTTGATCTGGCTGGGGTGGATCGCCCATTTGCCCTCGATCCCCAGCGCCGCGGCGCGTTTTGCCGATGCGACATAGGCGTCCGGATCGCTGAAATCGCCGAACGGGCCGTCGATGGCGCGCAGGCCATAGGCACGGCAGGCGCCGTTCATGCGCGAGATGGCGTAATGCCACTGATCGCCCGGATAATCGGGGTTCAGGCCGCCGATGACGACGGTGCGCGCGCGGGTGAAGGCGGCGTAGTCGCCGACGCCGAAATGCATCGCCTCAAGGCGGCCGGGGGCGGCGGCGATCGCCTCGACATTTGCCATTCCGAGAGCGGTTTCGATCAGGGCCTCAAGGCCGATCTGATGCTTGAAACCCTTGGCGACCTCGATCTGGCTGAGCATCGTCTCGACGCAGTACAGATCGCCCGGAACGCCGACCTTGGGCACCAGGATGGTGTGCAGGTGCTGGCCGGCCTGCTCGACCACGTCGACCACGTCGCGATACATGTAATGCGTGTCCAGCCCGTTGATCCGGACCGACATCGTCTTGCCCTTCCAGTCGATATCGTTCAGCGCCTGGATGATGTTCTTGCGCGCCTGCTCCTTGTCGGAGGGCGATACGGCGTCTTCCAGATCGAGAAAGATGTAATCGACATCGCTGTTGGCAGCCTTCTCGAACATCTCGGTGTTCGAGCCGGGCACGGCCAGTTCGGACCGCTGAAGACGCTGCTTTTTCAGCGGGTGAAGTGTATAGCTCATGTCGATTTCCTCCCTTGGAATAAAGTGTTGCCCTGAAGGTGCGGCATTGACCGCCGCCGCAACACTTTCGCATGGGTAGCAAAGGCGGATCAGGGTTGGGGTGGGGCCGCGAACGGGTAGGCGGGGCTACCCGCTGCCCGCGTGATGGTATGCGGCGGGGTGCGCAATGGCCGCAGCGGGGCGCGACGCAAAATGCCCCGGCGTTGACCGGGGCATTCGTGGACGGCGGCTCGCTGGCTGTCAGACGATTCGATCGGGCGGTGTCTCGCCGCGCAGAAATGCCTCCAGATTGTCGAGCGCACGGTGGCCCATCGCCGCACGGGTGGCGCCGGTGGCGCTGCCAAGGTGGGGAGCAAGAACAAGATTGCCGTATTTCAAAAAGCGCGGATCCAGCTTTGGCTCGCCCTGATAGACGTCCAGACCTGCGCCGCCCAAGGGCCCGCTGTCCAGCGCCTGGAAAAGCGCATCTTCGTCCACCACATCGCCGCGGGCGGTGTTGATCAGGATCGCACCGGGCTTCATCGCGGCCAGTATGTCGGTGTCGATCAGATGGCGGGTGCCTTCGCCGCCCGGACAGTGAAGCGACAGAAAGTCCGACACTTCAGCTACTTCCGAGACGTTTTTCAACTGAACCGCGCCATAGCGGGCGGCGATGTCCGGGTCCACGCGGCTGCGGTTCTGGAACACGATCTTCATGCCAAAGCCGTGATGCGCGCGCTGCGCCATGGCCTGTCCGATGCGGCCAAATCCGATGATGCCCAGCGTCGCGCCGGCCACCTTCTTGCCGATCAGGTGGGTCGGGCGCCAGCCGTCCCAGCGCCCCGCGCGCAGCTCGCGCTCGCCCTCGCCAAGGCGGCGCGCGGCGGCCAGCAGCAGGCCCATCGCCAGATCGGCGGTGCAATCGGTCAGAACGCCGGGCGTGTTGGTGACGGTGATGCCCGCTGCCTGCGCGGCGTCCGTGTCGATATGGTTGTAGCCGACGCCGTAATTGGCCAGCAGCCGCACCTTGCCCTTGGCCGCGTCATAGAAATCCGCGGGGATCGCATCCGACACGGTTGGCAGGATGATGTCATATTGCGCCGCGGCGTCCATCCATTCGTCCGCGCTCATCGCGGTGTCGGGATCGCGCAGGGTCGCCTTGCACAGATGTGCAAGGCGCTCTTCGGTTTCGCGCGGCCATGCGCGGGTGACGAGGGCGCGCAACGTGCTCATCCTTCCGCCGTGCGGTAATGATCCTGCGCCGCGGCCACGCCCGAGCCAAGCTGGATCTTCGCGCCCGCATCCACCAGCGCCATTTCGGCCGCCGAAATCGCGCCGAGCAGCATCACCGGGTTGAGCGAGCCCAGATGCCCGATGCGGAACGCCTTGCCCGCCAGCTTGTTCAGGCCGGTGCCCAGCGAGGTCTGATACTTGGAATACGCATGCGCGATCACGTCGCGCGCGTCGACCCCCTCGGGCGTGTAGATCGCCGAGACGGTATCTGATTCCCATTCCGGCCCGCGCGCGACCAGCTCGCAACCGTCCCAGGCCGCGACGGCGCGGCGCACGCCCTCGGCGTGGAAATGATGGCGCTTCCAGATCGTCTCCAGCCCCGCGTCCAGCATCATGTCCAGCGATGTGCGCAGCCCGCGCAAAAGCTGCGTTGCGGGGGTGTAGGGGAAATATCCTGTGTCGTTCAGCTTGATCATGTCCTCCCAGCTGAAATAGCAGCGGCTCATCTTGTCGCGGTTCGACGCGTTGGCGGCCAGCGCCTTGTCCGAGACGGCGAGAAATCCAAGACCCGCGGGCAGCATGAAGCCCTTTTGCGAGCCGGAGACGGCCAGATCGACGCCCCATTTTTCCATCTCGAACTCGATGGAGCCGATCGAGCTGACCCCGTCGACGAAGAGCAGCGCGGGATGGTTCGCGTCGTCCAGCGCGCGGCGCACGGCGGCGATATCGGACGACACGCCTGTCGCGGTCTCATTGTGGGTGGCGAAAACGGCCTTGATCTTGTGATCGGTGTCGGCCTTGAGCCGCTTGGCGTATTCGTCCGCCGGCACGCCCTTGCCCCACTCGACCTCGCACAGATCGACTTCGAGGCCCAGCCGCTCGGCCATGTCGACCCAGAGCAGCGAGAACTGGCCAAAGCGCGACATCAGCACCGTGTCGCCCTCGCTCAGCGTGTTGGTGATGGCCGATTCCCAGGCGCCGGTGCCGGAGGACGGGAAGATGAAGACGCGGCCATTTTCGAGGCGGAACGCCTTTTTCAGATCGGCCATGAGGCCAAAGGTCAGATCAGCAAAATCGGGCGCGCGCATGTCCTCCATCGGGATGTTCATGGCGCGGCGCACCTCTTCGGGAACGTTGGTCGGGCCGGGGATGAATAGATGGGATGTGCCGCGCATGATGTCTCTCCTGATGGGTTTCACCTTGTATGGAAGCGGCGGCACCGGGGCGGAACGCCCGTGCGTATGGCCTTGGCCGACGGCTGGCGGGCCTTGGCGCCGAACGGGTAGGGCGGCGCTACCCGGTGGGGTGACGATCGGCGCTGCATACGATTGCACACCAAAAAAGCCATGAAAATCAGATGGTTCCTGCGAAAAATCCGACAATATGTCGTGACATGTCGCGCGCTATGTGCAGCAATCACCTGATGAACACGCCGGACCCGATCATATCAAACGTCATCGTGGCTGACCGCCAGCTGATTGTCTGCCAGGGCATCGGATCGCTGGTGGGCCAGATCCCCGATACGTGCCTGGGCCAGTTCGCGACCGATCTGGAGGGGTTGCGACGGCTTTTGACGGCGCAGGAGGGGCGCGTCATCGTGATACTGGGCGTGCGCCTGTCCGACTGCGATCTGGCGACGGCGCTTGAGATGCTGCGCCGCGAGTTTCCGGCGGCCCTCGTGGTGGTCGTGGCCGATGATACCGAATTTGCGTTCATCCGCGCCGCCATCAAGGCGGGTGCGAATTCGGTCTGCATGATGGGTCAGATCCTGATCAGCCTGCCCAAGATACTGGGCAAGCTGGTGGAGGGTCACACCATCGTTCCGACCGAGATCATGCGCCGCCTGACGACCGAGACGAACGACGCGTTGTCGCGGCGCGAGCATGAAATTCTGGGCCTGCTGGTGAACGGGCTGACGAATTTCCAGATCTCGGCGCGGCTCGGCCTGTCGGAGAACACGGTGAAATATTACCTCAAGGCAATTTACCAGAAGCTCGACGTGAATTCGCGTGGGGGCGCCATCGCGAAATACGTTGCGGGCAACTACTGACGCAGTGACCGGGCTTTGCTCCGCTCCGCTTCAGGGCGCTGCGGCGCCCTTGGCCGTCGCGGCTTGCGGCGGTTTTTCATTTTCGATGCGGATCTGGGGGCGGCAGCCCCTTGCGTTATAGCGGTTGAGCAGGCCCTGATTGCGCCGCTGATACGCGCGCGCCTCTTCGGCCGATGCGCCCTTGAGATCCATGAAGAAGAGCGCCGGCGCGAACAGGATCGCCCCCGCGGCCCCGGCGACGATATTCTGGGTCTGCTTGCTTTGCTTTTCGTCGATCAGGCCGCGCACGGCCGCGGAATTCACGTCGATTTCGCGGCGAAGCTCGGCGCAGCCGAGGCGCGCGTCGCCGTCCTGGATTTCCTTGATCGGGTTCGGGTCGCGGCCGGCGCAGGCGGTCAGGAACAAAACTGCGGCGAGGCCGAGGGGCAGGCGAGATGTCATGGTGTCATATCCTTTGGGTCAGAACCCGATGAATAGACGCATGAGCGTTTCGATTTCCCTAAGATGTTCGCACTTTGTGCCTTTTGCAGACCGGCTCAGCCCCGGCGCCTGCGTCGTCGGCCGCCATCCTCGCCGCCGCCGCCCGAGCCGGTATTGAAGTTCGGGCTGGGCAGGGACGTGATCTTGGCCAGTTCGGGAAACGGCGCGGTCTTGTGCGGGATCGCGTTGGCGGCGACGAAATGTTCTTGGAATTTTGGCTCGATCGCGGTCTCGACCTTGTTGATCTGGCGCACCATGCGCTCGATTTCCGCGCGCGCGCCAATGTTGCACAGGGCAATCCGCGCGCCGGTGCCTGCCGCGTTGCCCGCCGATGTCACCTTGTCCAGCGGCGCGTCCGGGATCATGCCCAGCACCATCGCGTGCAGGTTCGAGATATGCGCGCCGAACGCCCCGGCCAGAACCACGCGGTCCACCTTGTCCACGCCGCGCGCGTCCATCAGAAGCTGCGCGCCGGCATAAAGCGCCGATTTGGCCAGCTGGATCGCGCGAATGTCGCCTTGGGTGACGGTGATGCGCGGGCCGCCCTCATCGGTCGAATCGTGGATCAGGTAGCTGTGCGTGCGCCCCTCGGCTACCATGCGCGGCGTGCCCGTCGCCTCGGCCGAGCCCATCAGGCCGTTTTCATCCAGCAGCCCGGCCATGCGCAATTCGGCGACCGCCTCGATGATGCCGGACCCGCAGATGCCGGTGATGCCGGATGCGCCGACCGCCTCGGCAAAGGCGGGATCGTCCGACCAAAGATCGCTGCCGATGACGCGGAAGCGCGGCTCCTTCGTGACCGGATCGATGCGGATCGCCTCGATCGCGCCGGGCGCGGCGCGCTGGCCCGAGGAGATCTGCGCGCCCTCGAAGGCGGGGCCGGTTGGGGACGAGCAGGCCAGCACGCCCTGCTTGTCGCCGAGCAGGATCTCGGCATTGGTGCCGACGTCGATGATCAGCACCAGATCGTCCGACTTGCCCGGCTGCTCGGACAGCGCGACGGCGGCGGAATCCGCGCCGACATGGCCCGCGATGCAGGGCAGGATGTAGATGCGGGCGCGGGTGTTGATCGCGGTGATGTCCATTTCCGCTGCGTCGATGGAGATGCTGTCCGAGGTGGCCAGCGCAAAGGGCGCCTGGCCCAGCTCGACCGGATCGATGCCCAGCAGAAGATGGTGCATCACCGGGTTGCAGACAATCACCGTCTCGACGATCAACTCGGGCGCGATGCCCGCATCCTTGGCGATCTCTTCGGCCAGCGTATTGATCGCCTCGCGCACGGCGCGGGTCATTTCCTTGTCGCCGCCGGGGTTCATCATGGAATAGCTGACGCGGCTCATCAGATCCTCGCCAAAGCGGATCTGCGGGTTCATGATGCCCGAGGACGCAATGACCTCGCCATTGTGCAGATCGGTCAGATGGGCGGCGATGGTGGTGGAGCCAAGGTCGATGGCAAGCCCGTAAAGCCCGGCCTCGTGCAGGCCCGGCCAGATCTCCAGCACGCGGGGCACGTCATCGTCATGCGCCTTGTTAAGCGCGACGGTGACCTGCCATTTGCCCTTGCGCAGCACCGGTTGCAGCTTGGACAGAAGCGACAGATCGGCGCGGATGCCGGGGATCTCCCACTGCTCGCGCAGGGCGCGTTCCAGACGCTCGAAATCGCCGGTGGGGATGTGCATGTCCGGCTCGTCCACCTGCACCATGTAAAGGCGCGTGGCCGGGTCCATCTCGATCGCGCGGACGGCGGCGGCCTTGCGCACGACCTGGCGGTGAACCTGGGATTCGGGCGGCACGTCGATCACCACATCGCGCTGCACGGTGGCCTGACAGCCAAGGCGGCGGCCCTCTTTCAGACCGCGCTTGTCGTCATAGCGCTGCTCGACCGCGTTCCATTCCGACAGGGCATCGGGCGCCACGGTCACGCCGTGCTTGGAGAATTCGCCATAGCTGGGCGTGATCTGGCATTTCGAGCAGATGCCGCGCCCGCCACAGACCGAATCCAGATCGACGCCCAGCTGCCGCGCCGCGGTCAGGACGGGCGTTCCGACGGGGAACCGGCCACGTTTGCCGGACGGGGTGAAGACGACGAGGGGATCGGTGGTCATGAGGCTGGTCCAACTTTTGAGGCGAAGGGCGTTCGGCCGGACATTAGGGGTTTCCGCGCAAAGGGAAAGCCCATGAACGCCGCAAACTTGCCCATGCGCGGCATGCGGCGCCGCGCGGCGCCGTTTCGCGGCGTTATTTGCGCCCGGCGCGCAGCGGCTCGCCATCGGGCAGGGTGATGCCGGCCACCTGGTCGGAAATCGACTCGTTGTTCAGGGGATGCGCCTGCGCCGCATAATCGGCCGGATCGCGCATCCGCTCCCAGCGGCTGCCGACATGCAACTGAAGCCCCGAGAACTTGGCCTTGTAGCTCATCTTGGCGCTGCCGGGCACCCAATAGCCAAGGTAGACATGCGGCAGATCCGTCTCGCGCGCGATCTGGATGTGATCGAGGATGATATAGGTGCCCAGCGACGCGCGCTCGCGGTCGGGATCGAAAAAGGAATAGACCATGCTGACCCCGTCATCCAGAACGTCCGTCAGGCAGACCGCAACCAGCGCGCCGGTTTCGCCATCCACATATTCCACGACACGCGTCCGGATCGGCGTCTCTTCGACCATCGAGGCAAACTCGAACGCGTCCATGTCCGCCATCCCGCCCGAGGCATGGCGGCTTTCCAGATAGCGGCGGAAGAGCGCGTATTGATCCTCGGTCGCCCAAGGCGATGTTGCGCGCCGCTCCAGCCCGGCATTGCGGCGCAGGGTGCGCTTCTGGCTTTTGGACGGGGTGAAGGCGGCCACGTCGATCCGCGCCGACAGGCACGCGGCGCAATCGGCGCAGGACGGGCGATACAGCACGTTCTGCGAGCGGCGAAAGCCCTGCTTGGACAGCCCGTCATTGAGCCGCTGCGCGCCTTCGCCCTGCAGGGCCGTGAACAGCTTGCGCTCCATCCGGCCTGCCAGATAGGGGCATGGCTGTGGCGCGGTCACGTAGAACTGCGGTGCTATGGTGCTTGTATGTCGCATCAAGGGCCGTCATCTGGTCACTGTTTCCCCGAACCTAAAGCGTTTCGAGTTTGACATGCAACATAGGTTCGGAATGGCGGCCAATCCAGTCGCGCGGGGCGCGGACCCGCCTCGGCCGGTCAGGCGCGCCGGTTGATGACGGCGGTGCCCAGCACGAAATCGGTCAAGCCTTGCGCGCGCCCGCTGAGCAGCATCAGCAGCACCGACACGACTTGCGGCAACACGAACGCCATCGAGACCGAATATCCCAGCGTGTGCAGGAGTGCCGTCAGCGGATCCAGCCGCTCGCCGTCATGGCGCCGGACCTCGACCGCCATCAGCGCCATCCCCCACGTCGCCGAGCCGCGCGCCAGCGTGGCCGCGCGATAGCAAAATCCGACCGTCAGCATCAGCAGCGGCAGGAAAAAGAACCCGATGCCCAGCGTCAGGATCAGCGCGATCACGCAGAACACCCCGATCAGGACCGAATCGACGATCCAGGCCAGCAACCTCTTGGTCGGGATGGAATCGTAGAATTCAGGCTGGGCGTCCGGGTCGGGCAGGGCGCTGAGGGGCGGCGTCTGCATGCGTGGGTTGGTGTCGGTGTAGCTCATCAAAGGGATCTTTCAAACTGCGCCAGTCAGGCAAGGCCGCACCCTTTAAGAAAGGACGCGGCCGTGTCATGTCAACCGCCGGGGGCGGTGTTTCAGGCGTTCTGCCCTTCTGCGTTGTCATTCGCGGGGCCTGCGCTGTCCTTCGCGGCCTTGGCGCGATCTTCCATGAACTGGTCGAACTCGGCCTTGTCCTTGGCTTGGCGCAGACGCTCAAGGAAACTCTCGAAGCTGGCCTGCTCGTCCTGCAGGCGGCGCAGTGTCTCGTCGCGGTAGGCGTCAAAGGCGCTGTTGCCGCTGCTGCGGGTCATCGAAGGGGCGCGGTGGCCGCGGGTGCGGCGGCTGTTGCAAGGTCCGAACATGCGTTTACTCCAGATCATGTAGGCAAGGATGGCAAGGCCGACAGGCCAGACGAAGACAAAGCCGATCACCATGAGGGCGATCCAGGCGAATTTGCCGCGCTGGTCCAGCCAGTCCGCGGCGCGTGCCAGCCAGCGCAGCGGTCCGCCGGAGGCTATTGGGGTTTGTGCATAAGTGCTCATGTGGGATCCTCTGCATCCAGGGTGTATGTGAATTGGCTTCACATGGAATAGATTGGAACGCGAAAGGCGCGGTGCAAGAGGGTATGTAAAAGAAATTAACATACGCCGCGAAACATTCGCCCCGCCCGCGAAGACTGCGCCATTGACGCAGGCAGGCCCCTAGGTATGACTGGAGCCATGGATTTCGCCAGCCGTATCACGCGCCTGCCACGCCCTTACCAGCCCGATCACGCTGAAGAGGCGCGGGCGCGCTTTGGGGATCTTGTCGGCGCGCTGGAGGATCTGATCGGTGGCGCTGCCGGGTGCAGCCCTTATCTGCGCCATCTCATGCAGGCCGAGGCCGAGTGGCTGCCCGCGGCGCTGGACGCCCCCGAAAAGGCGCTGGAGGCGCTGATGGCGGATCTGCGCGCGGTGGATGGCGATCCGGCGGTTGCGCTTCGGCAGGCCAAGCGGCGCGCGGCGCTGCTGATCGGGCTGGCCGATCTGGCGGGCGTCTGGCCGCTGGAGACGGTGACGCAGGCGCTGACCGATCTGGCCGATCTGGCCTGCGGGCTCGCGCTGCGCGACGCGCTTGGCCATGAGCTGCGCCGGGGCAAGCTGCCCGGCATGGGCGAGGAGGATCTGCCGGACGCCTGCGGCATGAGCGTGCTGGCCATGGGCAAGATGGGCGCGGGCGAGCTGAACTACAGCTCGGACATCGACCTGATCTGCCTTTATGACGAGACGCGGTTCGACCGCGAGGCAAACCACGAGGCGCGCGCCGCTTTCGTGCGCGCGACGCGCAGGATGGCGGCGATCCTGTCGGAGAATACTGCCGAGGGCTATGTCTTTCGCACCGATCTGCGGCTGCGTCCCGATCCGGGTGTCACGCCGGTCTGCATGTCCATGGCCGCCGCCGAAAGCTATTACGAAAGTCTGGGCCGCACATGGGAGCGGGCGGCCTATATCAAGGCGCGCCCGGCGGCGGGCGATCTGGCGGCCGGGCAGCGGTTTCTGGACGCGCTGTCGCCTTTCGTCTGGCGCCGTCATCTGGATTTCGCGGCGATCGAGGACGCGCATAACATGCGCCTGCGCATCCGCGCGCACAAGGGTCTGGGCGCCGATCTGGGCGGCCCGCTGGACCTGATGGGGCACAACATGAAGCTGGGGCGCGGCGGCATCCGCGAGATCGAGTTCTTCACCCAGACCCGCCAGCTGATCGCGGGCGGGCGCGATGCATCGCTGCGCATGCGCGGCACGCTGGACGGGCTGCGGGGGCTGGCCGCCAAGGACTGGATCCCCAAGGATGTGGCCAGCGATCTGGCCGCGCATTACCGGTTCCACCGCGAGGTCGAGCACCGCTTGCAGATGCTACGCGATCAGCAGACCCATGATCTGCCAGAGACGGAGGCAGGCATGGACCGTCTGGCCGCCTTCATGGGCCGCGAGACGCATGATCTGAAGGACGAGCTTCTGTCGCGCCTGATGGCGGTGGACCGCGTGATAGAGCGGTTCTTCAAGCCCGAGGATACGCCGGAGGCGGCTGACGAGCAGGGCGCGTGGCTCGATGCCAAGGTGATCGCGCGCTGGCCCACCTATCCGGCCCTGCGCTCGGACCGGGCCGGGCAGATCTTCCGGCGCCTGCGCCCGGATATCCTGCGGCGCCTGTCGCGCACGTCGCATCCCGAAGAGGCGCTGCTCGCCTTCGACGGGTTTCTGGCCGGGCTGCCCGCCGGCGTGCAGGTCTTCTCGCTCTTCGAGGCCAATCCTCAGCTGGTGGAGCTGCTGGTCGATATCGTCGGCACCGCGCCCGAGCTGGCGCGCTATCTGTCGCGCAATGCCGCTGTGCTCGACGCGGTCATCGCGGGCGATTTCTTTGCGCCCTGGTCGGGGCTGGCGGCGCTGCGCGCGGATCTGGCCGCGCGGCTGGCGCAGGAGGCCGATTATGAGGCGCGCCTGGTCGCCGCGCGCCACTGGCGGCGCGAATGGCATTTCCGGATCGGCGTGCATCACCTGCGCGGGCTGGTCGATGCGGCCACTTCCGCGCGCCACTATGCGGACCTTGCCGAGGCGGTGCTGGCCGAGCTCTGGCCCGAGGTCGTGCGCGAATTCTCGGTCAAGCACGGCGCGCCGCCGGGGCGCGGCGCCTGCGTGCTGGCGATGGGATCGCTGGGCGTGCGCGCGCTCAATGCCACCTCGGATCTGGACCTGATCGTGATCTATGACGCGGCCGGGGCCGAAGGCTCGGACGGGCCGCGCCCGCTTGCGCCCGGCGCCTATTACGCGCGGCTGACCAAGGCGATGATCTCGGCCTTGACGGCGCAGATGGCGGGCGGGCGGCTTTACGAAGTGGACATGCGCCTGCGTCCCTCGGGCAATCAGGGGCCCGTCGCCACCTCGCTTGCCGCATTCGAGGATTATCAGCAATCGCGCGCCTGGGGGTGGGAGCATCTGGCGCTGACCCGCGCGCGCAGCATCGCCGGCGCGTCGGAGCTGGGCGCCGACATCGAGGCGTTCCGCACGCGCCTGATTGCCGATCTGGGCGCGCGCGAGGGCGCGGCGCATCGCATGGCCGAGGCGGTCAGCGAGATGCGCGCGCGCATCCGCGCCGCCAAGGCGCCCGAAGGACCGCTGGATGCCAAGCTGGGGCCGGGGCGCCTGCAGGATGTGCAGCTGATCGCGCAGGCCGCAACGCTGGTGGCGGGCCGCGCGCGGCAGGGCACGGCCGCCGGGCTGAGCGCCGGCACCGCCTTGGGATGGTGGAGCGAGGATGAGGCGCGCACCTTGTCGCGCACGGCGTCGCTGTGCCGGGACGTGCGGATGGCGGCGCGGCTTTTGGGCACCGAGGCGCTGGATGCGGAGGCGCTTGGCGCCGGTGCGCGCGCCTTCGTCTTGCGGGAAAGCGGCTGCGCGGATATTCCTTCGCTGATCGATGCGCTGGCCACCGCCTCGGAGGCGGCGGCGGCGATCATCGACAGCGCATTGGGCCGCGCGGGCGCGCCACAGGAGGGCAGGGCATGAAGCGATACGACGATCCGCTGGATCGCAAGGCGCTGATCTTCGAGGCCTACCGCATCGACGGGATCAAGGCCGATGAATGCCGCTCGATCTTTCTCGATTGGGCGATGTCCCTGCCGGACG
Organism: Pelagivirga sediminicola; assembly: GCF_003072125.1. Lineage (GTDB taxonomy): Bacteria > Pseudomonadota > Alphaproteobacteria > Rhodobacterales > Rhodobacteraceae > Roseovarius > Roseovarius sediminicola. The sequence goes on from NZ_QCYH01000001.1 coordinate 112,670, forward strand.
GGCAGGATACGCAAGCGGCAATCACGCATTATCTTGAGCGGTATGGCGCGGACTTTCCCGACCACCCCATGACGCAGGTGCTGCAACAGGGCCAGGAGGCCGCCATGCAGCCGCGCAGGCGCGGCGGCTGGAAATCGCGGCCGCGTGATTGACCGGGGGCTGCGTGCGGCGCGTGCAATATGGGCCGGAGACGCGCGTGCGCCCCGGTATTGCCGCACAAGGACCATGCGAACGTGTCCGCGGCGCCGCGATGCCGCCCCGATTGAATGTAATCTGAGGCCTTCCAACAAAGAGGCCTGTCGCGGCAGCGAGCCACCAACCACGAGAAGCAGCGCGCCCAGCACAGATCCGGCCGATGCCAAAGGAGAACAGACATGACCGCGCAGCGCATATCCTTTCGCATGCTGGCCGCAATGGCCGTATCCTTGGGCCTTTCTGCCTGTGCCGGTGTCTCGGGCGATACCGCCCCGCGCGGCGCCGCGGATGGCGTGCCTCAGGCGGCATGGCCCGCATCGCTGAACATTACCGCGATCAACGTGAATGTGCCGCGCACGCTGCAAGTGTCGGAGGCCAACCGCTATTATCCCGGCGGCGACATCGTCTGGCGCGGAGATCCCATCGGAGACCGCCATGCCCAGGTCGAGGCGATCTTTCGCGAGGGGGCCAGCCGCGGCACCAAGGGCATGACCAGTGGCGCGCCGGTGATCCTGGATATCGAGGTCACGCGCTTCCACGCCCTGACCGAAAAGGCACGCTATTCCACCGGCGGCGTGCACGACATCAACTTTTCCGTCTCGCTGCGCGACGCGGCAACGGGGCAGGCGCTGAGCCCGCCGCGCCAGCTTCAGGCGGACATGAAGGCATTCGGCGGTCAGGCGGCGATTGCCGCCGATCAGCGCGGCGAGACGCAAAAGGTGCGCATCACGGCCCATCTGGCCGAGGTCATCCGCGCCGATCTGACCCGGCCCGGCAGCTATCAGGCCGAGAACCTGGGGCTGATGAGCGTGTTCGACAGGTATTGAGCTTTTCGCGCCTTGGCAAAGCCGCCGGTGCTGCCATGCGCATCGCGCAAGGCCGCACTTCAGTTTTCGTGTGAAACGCACTACAGGGGACGGCATGACACAGCCCTCGTATCCCGTGATCCGCCTGAAACCCAAAACCTCGCCGCAGGCGGTGCGCCGCGGCGCGCCTTGGGTCTATGACAACGAGCTGGTCACGGACCGGCGCACAAAGGCCATCGCGCCGGGTGCCATCGCGCTGCTCCAGGATGCCGAGCGCGCGTCTCTGGCGCTGGTCGCGGTCAACCCTGCCTCGCGCATAGCGCGCGTGCTGGACCTGGACACATCGCAAACGATCAACCGCGCGTGGCTGGCGGCGCGTCTGCGCCACGCGCTCGGCCTGCGCGAGCGGCTGTTCGACGCGCCCTTCTACCGGTTGATCCATGCCGAGGCGGACGGGCTGCCCGGCGTGGTGATCGACCGCTTCGGTGATACCTGCGTGATCCAGCCCAACGCCGCTTGGGCCGATGCGATGCTGGAGGATCTGGCCGCCGCCCTGACCGAGGTGACGGGCGCATCCTGCATCCTCAAGAACGCAGGCGGACGGGCGCGCGCGCTGGAAGGGCTGGATGATGTCGGCGCCGTGCTGAGCGGCGCCGCGCCGGACGGGCCGGTTCATGTGCCGATGAACGGCGCGATCTATCTGGCCGACCTGATGCAGGGACAAAAGACGGGGCTGTTTTTCGATCAGCGTCCCAATCACGCCTTCGCCGCGCGCCTGAGCAAGGGCGCAAGCGTGCTGGATGTCTTCAGCCATGTCGGCGGCTTTTCGCTGGCCGCGTTGGCGCAGGGCGCCGCATCGGCGCTGGCGGTCGATGGCTCGGAGCCCGCGCTCGCGCTTGCCCGCGGCGGCGCGGATGCCATGGGCGTGGCCGAACGGCTCCAGACCCGCAAGGGCGACGCGTTCGACGTGCTGACGCAGCTGGGCGCCGAGGGCGCGCGCTTTGACGTGGTGATCTGCGATCCGCCCGCCTTCGCGCCGTCGAAAAAAGCGCTTGAGGCCGGCCTGCGCGCGTATGAGCGCACCGCGCGGCTGGCGGCGCCCTTGGTGGCCGAGGGCGGATACCTCGCGCTTTGCTCGTGCAGCCATGCGGCCGATATGGACGCCTTCCGCCGCGCCAGCCTGCGCGGCATCGGCCGGGGCCTGCATGAGACGGGCGCGCCGGGGCGCCGCGCGCAATTGATCCATACGGGCGGGGCGGGGCCGGATCATCCGATGCATCCGCAACTGGCCGAATCGGGCTATCTCAAGGCGCTGTTCTTTCGGCTGTGAAGGTGCTTCTGGACACTTGCGTGATCTATCCGACGGTCATGCGCCAAATGCTGCTGGGCGCAACGCGGGGCGGCGCCTACACGCCGCTTTGGTCCGCGCGCATCATCGGCGAATGGCAGCGCGCCGCGGCCCGGCTGGGGCCGGACGGCATCGCGCAGGCCGGGGCGGAGGCGGCGCTGATGGGCGCCGCGTGGCCGGAGGCCGAGGTGACCTGGCCGCCATCGCTGGAGGCGCGGCTATGGCTGCCCGATCCTGCGGATGTCCATGTGCTGGCGGCCGCCATCGCCGGATCCGCCGACATGATCGTCACCCTCAACGCCAAGGATTTCCCCCGCCAGATCCTGGCCGAAGAGGGGCTGTCGCGCAGCGATCCCGACGCGCTGCTGCACGGCATCTGGCAGGCCCAGCCGGAGATGATGGCGCAGCTCGGCGCCGATGTTCTGGCCGAGGCACGCCGTCTCAGCGCGGATGACTGGACATTGCGCGCGCTGCTGAAAAAAGCGCGCCTGCCGCGCCTTGCCAAGGCGCTGGGATAATCAGCCGCCGCTCCATCGGGCCTCGTTCTTTTCGATCGCGGCGATCCGCTCGGCCGTCTTGGGGTGGCTCATCAGCCAGGCGGGCGCGGCGCCTGAATTGGATTGCGTCAGACGCTCCAGCTTCTCGAACAGCGATTTCTGCGGGCCCGTGCCGATCCCGGCCTTGACCAGCAGCGCCGAGGCATATTCATCCGCCTCATACTCGTCCCGCCGCGACAGGCCCGCCGACAAAAGCGAGGTCAGCGCGCCCGCGATCATCACGCCGATCCCCGGCAGGAATCGTGACAGCACCATCGCCAGCGCGGTGCGCAGCGCGTTCTGGCCGGAAAAGTCGATCATCCGCCGCCGCGAATGGCCCAGCGCGACATGCCCCAGCTCATGGGCGATGACCGAGGCCATCTCCTCGCCGGTCACTTCGCCGGACTGGAATTTCGCGTAGAAACCGCGCGTGATGAAGATCCGCCCGTCAGGTGCAGCCAGCCCGTTCACGGGCGCGATCTCGTAGATGTTGACGCGGATGCGTGCCAGATCCAGCGCCTCTGCCAGACGGTCCGTCAAAACCTTCAACCGCGGATCGACAAGCTCGGTCGAGCGCTCGCTCAGGTCGCGCGTGGTGCGCCAGACCGAAAAGCGGAACATGACATAGCCATAGATGATCGCCAGAAGGATCGGGGTGAACTTGAGCATGGGTATAATATGGAACCGCCGCGCCCCCGCTGCAAGCTGCGGTGATGCCGCAGACGCACCATCAAGACGCCGGGCGCGCACCGCTGGTTCTTCTTGCCGCAAATATCCCGGGGTGCGGGGCAGAGCCCCGCTCGTCCCTCGCCGCCGCGACCGGCCCGGTCAGGCCGAGCAGCTGGCGCCGCCCAGAACGCAGAATTTGGCGCAATGGGGATGGTTCAGCGCCACGTCGCGCTCGGCCTCGGCCAGCGTCGTGCCGAGTTCGAATTCGGGCGCATAGGGCAGCAGCGTGCAGGCCAGCACGGCGGGGCTGGCCGCGCCCTTGCGTTTGACCACCATGCGCGAGGATGCGCACATCACCGAACCCGGCGAGATGTTCAGGATATCCCAGCAGGCGGTCGTGATCTCGGGGACTTCGATATTCTCGTCCATTTCGGGAAAAAGCACGGTCGCCGCCGGATTGCCCGCATCTATGTCAAAACCGTGCCGCGCGCACAGCGCGCCGTAACCTGCGCGCGCCTCGTCCTCGCTCTCGCCCCAGACGGTGCGCCCGGCGATGGCCATGGGCACGCCGGTGGCGGCAAGCCATCTCATACCGGTGATGGTCTGCCGAAAGGCACCCTCGCCGCGCTCCTTGTCGTGCAGCTCCTCGGTCCAGTGATCGACCGAGATGCGCAGCGTCAGCTGGCCGGGATAGGCATCACTCAGCTCTGCGATCCCGTCCTGCATGGCGGGGCGCATCATCGGGCGCATGGCGTTCGTCAGGACCAGCACCTTGTAGCCGCGCGCCAGCGCCGCGCGGGCCATGGCGATCATCTCGGGGTTCATGAACGGCTCGCCGCCGGTAAAGGCGATTTCCTCGATCGGCCACGCGCGTTCTTCGATCTGGTCCAGATACGCCGCGACTTCGGCCTCGGTGATGTAGACCAGCGCATCGTTGCTGGGCGAGGAGGCGATATAGCAATTGGCGCATTCGATGTTGCACAGCGTGCCCGTATTGAACCACAGCGTGCGCGGGCGCGTCAGGCCGACATGGGCGCGCGGCTCGCCCTTCGCGGTGCGTTTCGGGTCCTGGAACTTGCCGATATTCGCCGATGGGGCTGCGCTTTCTTTCATGCTGTCCTGACCTGTGCTTTGGCGGCCCTGCCTAACGCGGCCCGCGCGCCGGGGAAAGCGGTGCGCGCATGTCTGACACAGTTGTGAACGCGGCCAAGACTGCTAAAGTGCGCCCGGTGCGGCCCGCTCGGCCAGGCGGGCAGGCCCGCCATGGAGGCGCGGCGCGGCGCGACAAGCGGCCCGGCCTGTGCGGGCGGCAAGACATCAGAACGCGCCCGAAGACGGTGCAGAACGCCTTGAGGGGAAAGCCAATGGTATCGCGCGTCATACCCGTCCAGCCGTTCGATCTGGTCATTTTCGGCGGCACCGGCGATCTGGCCCGGCGCAAGATCCTGCCGGCGCTCTTTCGCCGTTTCTGCGCGGGCCAGATGGACGCGCAGGCCCGCGTCATCGGCGCCGCGCGCGCCGAGATGGACGATGCGGGCTACCGCGCCTTCGCGCGCGATGCGATCATCGAATTCGACGTCGACGCCGCCAGCGACGCCGCGCATCTGGAGCCGTTTCTTGAGCAGCTAAGCTATGTCGCGCTGGATGCCGCGGGCGAGACGGGATGGGACGCCCTGCAGGACCGGCTGGCCGGATCCGAGCGGATCCGCGCCTTTTACTTCTCGGTCGGCCCGTCGCTGTTCGGCGATCTGGCCATGCGTCTGCACACATATGGGCTGTCAAATCCGGACTGCCGGATCGTGGTGGAAAAGCCCTTCGGTCGCGATCTGGACTCCGCGCGCGCGCTGAACAAGGTTCTGGCAGAGCATTTCACCGAGGCGCAGATTTACCGGATCGACCATTACCTCGGCAAGGAGACGGTGCAGAACCTGATGGCGATCCGCTTTGCCAACACCTTGTTCGAGCCACTGTGGAACAGCCAGTATGTCGATCACATCCAGATTACCGTGGCCGAGTCGGGCGGCGTCGGCACGCGCGGCGGCTATTACGACAAATCCGGCGCGATGCGGGACATGATGCAAAACCACATCATGCAGCTTTTGTGCCTGACCGCGATGGAGCCGCCCGCGAAATACGATCCCGATTCGGTGCGCGATGAGAAGCTGAAGGTGATCCGCGCGCTGGAGCCGGTCGAGCCCAGGGACGTGGTGCGCGGCCAGTACGAGGCCACCGACCGGCTGGCCGGATACCGCAACGAGGTGGGCAGCCGCGACACCACGACCGAAAGCTTCGTTGCCCTCAAGGCGCGGATCGGCAACTGGCGATGGGCCGGCACGCCGTTCTACCTGCGCACGGGCAAGCGTCTGCGCGCGCGCGCAAGCGAGATCGCGGTTGTGTTCAAGGACGCGCCGCATTCGATCTTCGGCTCGGACGCGGGGCGGCACCGCAACATCCTGACGATCCGCCTGCAACCCAACGAGGGGATCGAGATGGGCGTCACCATCAAGGAGCCGGGGCCGGGGGGCATGCGCCTTGTCGATGTGCCGCTCGACATGACCTTTTCCGAGGCGCTGGGGCCGCAGGCCGCGGATATCCCCGACGCTTACGAGCGGCTCATCATGGATGTGATCCGCGGCGATCAGACCCTGTTCATGCGCGGCGACGAGGTCGAGGCGGCATGGGCCTGGACCGATCCGATCATCGAAGCATGGGAGGCGCCGGGTTCCGAGCCGGTGCTATACGCAACGGGCAGTTCGGGCCCCGATGACGCATTGGCGCTGATCCATCGTGACGGGCGCCGCTGGCGGGAGATAAAGCCATGAATTTTCAAGAATATCCTGACGCCGAATTCATGGCGATGGGGCTGGCCGACGTGATCGCGACCCAACTGAACGCGGCCTTGCGCCAGCGCGATCGCGCGCTGCTGGTGGTGCCGGGCGGCAGCACGCCGGGGCCGGTCTTTGACACGCTCTGCGGCGCGCGGCTGGAGTGGGAGCGCGTCGATATCCTGCCCAGCGACGAGCGCTGGCGCCCGCAGGCGCATATCCGCTCGAACGCGGGCCTGATCGCGCAGCGCCTTATCTGCGAGCGGGCGGCGGTGGCCAATCTTCTGCCGCTCTACATCGCGGACGAGACGCCCGAAGATGCCGCGCCGCGCCTGTCCGAGGCAATCGCGCCGCGCCTTCCGATCGACGTGGCGCTGGTCGGGATGGGCGCGGATATGCACACCGCATCGCTTTTCCCCCGCGCGCCCGGTCTGGAGGCGGCGCTGGCGCATGACGCGCCCTTGGTGCTGCCCATGCGGATCGAGGGCGAGCCGGAGCCGCGTGTCACGCTGGCCGCGCATGTGCTGAAATCCGCGATGCATCTGCATGTCGTCATCACCGGCGCAGACAAGCGCGAGGCGCTGGAGCGCGCAGAGGGGCAGGATGCGCTGATCGCGCCCATTGCCGCGCTGCTGGACGATGCCACCGTGCATTGGGCGCCCTGACCCATGTGGCGCGATCTGAAGATCATGGCCGACAAGGCAGGCAGGCGCGGCATCGCGCCGCTGTTCGGTGACGGCAGGGCCGAGGATTTCTCGGTCCGGGCGGACGGGATGCTGCTGGATTATTCCAAGACGGCGATCGATGCCGAGGCGCGCGCCGCCCTTCTGGCCGAAGCCGAGGCGCGCGGCGTGCCCGCCCGGCGCGAGGCGATGTTCACCGGCGCGCATATCAACCAGACCGAGGATCGCGCCGTGCTGCATACCGCGCTGCGCAATCTGGGCGGCGCGCCCGTGATCGCCGATGGCGAGGATGTGATGCCGGGCGTGCTGGACACGCTGGCGCGCATGAAGGGCTTTGCCGACGCGGTGCGCAGCGGCGCCTTGCGCGGGGCGGGCGGGGCGATCACCGATGTGGTCAATATCGGCATCGGCGGCTCTCATCTGGGACCGGAGATGACCGTGCGGGCGCTGGCGCCCTATGCGGACGGGCCGCGCTGTCATTTCGTGTCCAACATCGACGGCGCCGATATCACCGCGGCGCTGGACGGGCTGGACCCCGCGCGCACGCTGATCCTGGTGGCGTCCAAGACCTTCACCACGACCGAGACCATGACCAACGCCGCGACCGCGCGCCGCTGGATGGAGCGCAGTGTGGATGATCCCGGCGCGCAGTTCGTCGCGCTGTCCTCGGCGGTGGACAAGGCGGCGGAATGGGGCATCGATCCCGCCCGCGTCTTTGGCTTCGAGGATTGGGTCGGCGGGCGATATTCCATCTGGGGGCCGATCGGGCTGTCCCTGATGATCGCCATCGGCTCGGATGCCTTTACCGAGTTTCTGCGCGGCGCAGAAGCGATGGATATCCATTTCCGCACCGCTCCGCTGGACGCGAACATGCCGGTGATGCTGGCGCTTGTCGGGCTGTGGCACACCCATGCCTGCGGCTATCCGACGCGCGCGGTGCTGCCCTACGATCAGCGGCTGGGCCGACTGCCGGCGTATCTGCAACAGCTTGAGATGGAATCCAATGGCAAGGGCGTGGCGATGGACGGGTGCAGCCTGACATATCCGTCCGGTCCCGTCGTCTGGGGCGAGCCGGGAACGAACGGCCAGCATGCCTTTTACCAGCTTATCCATCAGGGCACGGCCGTTATTCCGTGCGAATTCCTGATCGCCGCACGCGGCCACGAGCCGGAGCTGGCGCATCATCACAGGCTGTTGGTGGCCAATTGCCTGGCGCAGTCCAAGGCGCTGATGCGCGGCCGCAGCCTTGAGGAGGCGCGCGCGCTGATGCGCGCCGAGGGCTATCGCGGCGCGGCGCTGGAGCAGCAGGCGCGCCACCGGATGTTTCCCGGCGGGCGCCCCTCCACCACGCTGATCTACGATCTGCTGACGCCCTACAGGCTGGGGCAGATCATTGCGCTCTATGAACACCGGGTGTTCGTCGAAGGGGTCATGCTCGGCATCAACTCGTTCGATCAATGGGGGGTCGAGCTGGGCAAGGTGCTGGCCACGGACCTACAGGCGGTTCTGGATGGCGCGGCGCCTTTGGCGGACAAGGACGGATCGACCCGGCAACTGGTTACATTCGTTCAATCATACAGCGGCTGACCCGCCCTCGCGGCACAAACGACCCTCACGGGCCGGACCTGCACCCGCGCCGACCGTTGGGAGAATTCGCCATACTGCCTGCGCGCCACGTGCTAATACACGCACAGTTGCGCAAAAGGTTTCAAGTCGTCCGCGTTTTTCTGCCGATCGAAAAAACCTTTCGTGCTCTTGGGAACCTTCGGTGTCACTCTGCGTTTCAGTGTCAGCGCCCGCTTTTGGGGCTTTCCGCGAGGGAAACGCCGTGCGTTGGCAGCAGTGAAAGAGTGACAAAGGAGATCACGATGAAAACCTGGATATCCGCGATTGCATGCACCGCCGTGCTGGGCCTTGGAGCCTGCGACAACATGACTTCTCAACAGCGCACCGTTGCCGGTGTGACAGGCGGCGCGGCTGCCGGTCTGCTGACAGCCGAAGCGCTTGGCGCGGACAGCAAATGGCGCCTGATCTCCGCACTGGGCGGCGCGGCGGCGGGTACCGTCGTGGCTCAGAACCAGCAGCGCAAGGTTTGCGCCTATTCGCGCGGCGACGGCACCTATTATGAGGCGCCGTGCCCGTAAATTCAGCGGCCTGAAGAAACAACAAAGGCGCGGCAGATCTGCCGCGCCTTTTTTCGTGCTATTTCGCGCGAAGACCCGCGTTTCAGCCGCGCAGGACGCTGCGCCCAGCGTATTCGGCGGTCTCGCCCAGCATCTCCTCGATCCGGATCAACTGGTTGTACTTGGCCAGCCGGTCGGAGCGCGCGAGCGATCCGGTCTTGATCTGTCCGCAATTGGTGGCCACCGCCAGATCGGCGATGGTGGCATCCTCGGTCTCGCCCGAGCGGTGCGACATCACGTTGGTGAACCCGGCGCGATGGGCCATATCGACGGCGCGCAGCGTTTCGGTCAGCGTGCCGATCTGGTTGACCTTGACCAGCATCGAATTCGCGCAGCCGCGCGATATGCCGTCGGCCAGACGGTCGGGGTTGGTCACGAACAGATCATCCCCGACCAGCTGCACCTTGCCGCCCAGCTTGTCCGTCAGCGCCTTCCACCCGTCCCAGTCATCCTCGGCCATGCCGTCCTCGATCGAGATGATCGGGTAATCGGCGACCAGCGCGGCGAGGTAGTCGGCATTTTCGGTTGAGGTCAGCGATTTGCCTTCGCCGGTCATCTCGTATTTGCCGCCCTTGAAATACTCGGTCGCGGCGCAATCGAGCGCCAGATAGATATCCTCGCCGGGCTTGTAGCCTGCTTTCTCGATGCTTTTCAGGATGAAATTCAGTGCTTCGCGGGCGCTGGCGATATCGGGGGCAAAGCCGCCCTCATCGCCGATGCCGGTGCTGAGGCCCGCCGCCGACAGCTCTTTTTTCAGGGTGTGGAACACCTCGGCGCCCATGCGCACGGCCTCGCGGATATTCTGCGCGGCCACGGGCATGATCATGAATTCCTGGATGTCGATCGGATTGTCGGCATGCTCGCCGCCATTGATGATGTTCATCATCGGCACTGGCAACATGCGCGCCGAGGTGCCGCCGACATAGCGGTAAAGCGGCTGGCCGGTGTAATCGGCGGCCGCCTTGGCGGCGGCGAGCGAGACGCCAAGGATCGCGTTGGCGCCAAGGCGTGACTTGTTGGGGGTGCCGTCCATTTCGATCATCGCCATGTCCAGCGCGACCTGCTCGGTGGCATCGAAGCCCTCCAGCGCATCGAGGATCTCGCCATTCACAGCGTCGACCGCACCCAGCACACCCTTGCCCATGTAGCGCGCCTTGTCGCCATCGCGCCGTTCGACCGCCTCATGCGCGCCGGTCGATGCGCCCGAGGGCACCGCGGCGCGGCCCATGGTGCCGTCCTCAAGGGTCACGTTCACCTCGATGGTGGGGTTGCCCCGGCTGTCGAGGATTTCGCGCGCGTGGATGTCGATGATGCTGCTCATATGGGGATCCTTTGATGAAATGCGTTGGCGCCGCTTTAGCAAATTGCTCAGACGAAGGGAATTGTCCTGCGCCGTCCTCAGAGCGGTCCGGCAGGTTTGGCCCGGCGGTGCGCGCGGGCAAGCCGCTGTTCGCGCACCAGCGTATAAAGGCCCGACGCGATGATGACGGCCGCCCCGATCAGCGTCCACAGATCCGGCCGCTCGCCCAGAAGGGTCATGCCGAGGATCAGCGCAAAGATCAGCCGCGCATAGCGGAACGGCGTGACCGCGGCCACTTCGCCCACGCGCATAGCGCCGACGATGAAGTAATACCCCATCACGCCGAACACCATCGCGCCGAACAGATAGGCCCAGCCGACCGGCTCCAGCGGGGCGGCGCCGCCGCTGAAAAACAGCAGCACCGCGCCCGTCGGCACCATCGTGCCGAACGCATAGCATGACAGCTGCATCGACGAAACGCTGGGCGGGATCGCGCGGGTGGCAAGATCGCGGATGGCCAGCCCGACGACCGATATGACCGCAAAGATCGAGGAGGCATCGAACGCGTCCATGCCGGGGCGCACGATCATCATCACGCCCGCCATTCCCACAAGGATCGCCGACCAGCGCCGCCAGCCCACCTGCGCGCCCATGAAGAGCGCGGCGCCGATTGTCACCGCCAGCGGCGTGGCCTGAAGGATGGCCGAGACGGTGGACAGATCCGCCAGCGCCAGCGCCGTGACATAGCACACGGCCGCGATGATCTCGCCCACGTTGCGCAGGATCACGGCGCGGGTCAGCAGCACGCGCGTAAAGAGCTTGCCGCGTCCCATCTTGGTGAAGACCGCAAAGATCAGGCAGCCGGCGGTGCCCAGCATCATCAGGATCTGCCCCACGGGCAGGCCCTCGGACAGCAGTTTGACGAAATAATCCTCCAGCGCGAATCCGGCCATCGCCAGAACCATCAGCGCGCTGCCGCGCAAGTTATCCATTACTCATTCCCTTTCCGGGCCAGCTCAGGCGCGCAGGCGCACCCAGACAGGGACATGGTCGGACGGCTTTTCGCGCCCGCGAATCTCGGCGTCGATTTGGCAATCCTCCAGCAGATCGGCACAGTCGGGGCTGAGCAGGAAATGGTCAATGCGGATGCCGTCGCCGCGATTCCACGCGCCCGCCTGATAATCCCAGAACGTATAATGCCCGGGCCCCTGAACGCGCGCGCGGAACGCCTCCGTAAAACCCATGTTCAGGATCCGGCGATAGGCGGCGCGGCTTTCGGGCCGGGCCAGCGCATCCTCCTGCCATTTCTCGGGGTGCTTGGCGTCCTCGTCCTGCGGGATGATGTTGTAGTCGCCCGCCAGCAGGAACGGCTCTTCCAGTGCGAGCAGTTCAGCGGCGCGCGCCTGCATCCGGTCCATCCAGGCCAGCTTGTAGTCGTATTTCGGCCCCGGCGCCGGATTGCCGTTCGGCAGGTAGAGGCCGCAGACGCGGATTGCGGTTTCACCCATCACCGTCGCCTCGATCCAGCGGGCCTGTTCGTCGCTCTCGTCGCCGGGCAGGCCGCGCGTGACGTCCTCCAGCGGCAGTTTCGACAGGATCGCGACCCCGTTGAACCCCTTCTGGCCGTGCGTTTCGACGCTATAGCCGCGATCCTCGAACAGCTCGCGCGGGAATGCCTCGTCGACGGACTTGATCTCCTGCAGCAGCACGACATCGGCGTCCGCCTCGTCCAGCCAGTCGGGCAGGGCGGTGATGCGGGCCTTGATGCCGTTGATGTTGAATGTGGCGATCTTCATGGGCAGTCCTCGCTGGCGGAAGGCGTTCCCTTCTATCGCCCAGCCGCGCGCCGGGGGCAAGCGGTGGACGGACGCTGCTGCGAATCGGTTCGCGACGGGGGTGCGATTCGATCCGGCCAAGGGGGCGACAGAGGCATGCGCACGCATAGGTTGTCGCCGAGGGAGGGCCGCCGATGCCCGTGGGATGGGCGGAAATGGCGCGAAAATCCCCCTGTGGATAAGTATTTTTTACGTTCAGATTTGGTAATGTCAAAGAGAACTTACAACCTGAAGTTGAAGTTAATTTCGTGTTAATACTCTCCCTCAGGTTGAAAAACCGCTTGGCAGAATTCGGAACTGCTGCAAGCCTTGAGGGGTCTGCAACACCAATCTGGGGAACCAACAAAATGACAGCACAACGCAAAGTTGAAACCGTATTCGCCACCTCCGCTGCCGCGTCGATGACAGCCGCAAGCCTGCATGACGGCGCCGCGGTCGAGGCATTCACTTCCTCGCTCAGCCCTGCCAGCCGCGCCGATGCAACGATGGGCGAGGGTCTGGAGATGTTCACCTCCTCGCTCAGCCCCGCTGTCCGGGCCGATGCGTCGGCGGGCGACAATGTCGAGATGTTCACCTCGTCGCTGAGCCCCGCAGCGCGCGCCGATGCGTCGGCAGGTGACAATGTCGAGATGTTCACATCCTCGCTCAGCCCCTCTCTTGCGGCAGACGCGGCTGCAGGCGATGCGGTTCAGATGTTCACCTCTTCGCTGGCTCCGCGTGCGGCGGCGGGCGATGCGGTTGGCGCATTCACCTCTTCGCTGGCCCCGGCCGCCGAAGCGCGTGAGGGCGACGCCGTCGAGATGTTCACCTCCAGCCTCTGAGCGCTCACCTGAACGGGGCCTTGGGCCCGGACCGATCAATGGAGATCACCGACATGACGACCATCGTCCAGCTCAACGTCCCGTTCCGCCAGCACAGCAAGGCCGCGCGTCAAGCGGCCTTGCTCAAGACCTTCGCGCAAGGGCGGCGCACGCAGGAGGATGTTTTCTGGCTCAAGGAAAACGCCGAAATGCTGAATATCCTGGAATCCACCGACGCGGAACTGGCGCCGGGCGCGCTGGATGTCTATGCAGCCTTTCATGATGATATCGAGCAGCGGATGGAGTTCTTTCCGCAATATTACCGCTTTCTTCTGTCGCTGTGCCTCGACCTTGAGGATCTGGGCCTGCCAGGCTCCAAGGGGGCGGCCTTGAGCGCGTGGGTCGCGCAGCAGGGGCTGGCCGAGGCCGAACTGTCGGATCTGCAGCGCGCCGAGGCGCGGCGCCTGTGCGCGCGGCGCGGCATTGATCCGCTGCCCGATGACGGCGGGCTGGATGCGCGGCTGCGCGCCTTTGCCGCCCGCTCGCAGACCTTTGCGATGCCGAACAAGAAGGCAGCGTATGAGCTGACCCATATCGTTTTCTATCTGTCCGAATACGGCCGCAAGGATCCGCAGATCGGTGCCGCGATCACCACCAGCCTGATGTTCGCCGGCACGCTCGCCTTTCTGGATTTCAACGCCGATCTGCTGGCGGAAATCTGCCTTGCGCTGCGGTTTGCAGGCCAGGTGCCGCCCGATGTCTGGGAAATCTGGCTGACGCAGCAAATCCGCACCTTTTCGCTGGAGGATTGCGACGGGCTGCAGGATGATTATCACGAATACCTGATGCTGAACTGGTTCATGTCGCGCGCGGGGCAGGGCGGCTTTGGCGATACCGTCCCCGATGGGCGGCTGACATTTGCGCGCACGCGCCCCTGCTCGGCGCCGCTGCGCGAGTTGTCGCAATGCATCTATTCCATGGGGCCCGCGCGGTCCGGCGACTGGGGCGTGATGAAGGACGAGATCGCGGGGCAGCTTTCGGATGAGGCGCGCGCCGCATTGATCGCGGCCGAGGCATCGACGGATCAGTTCGGCGCCTTTTTCGAGGGATTCGCGCGTGTCGGGTTGCGCGCAGCCGCGGGGACGCGGCCATGATCGGCGCTCGCGTGCAGGGATGCGCCATCGTGCTGGGTGTCGGCCTGACGCTGGGCTATACCGCGCTGATCTCCAGCGCCGATGCGATTACGCGGATGTTTGGCGAAAGCTACGCCGCGCCGCAGCTGTTTGCGCTGTCAGGCGCCATCGTTGCGCTTTTGTCGCTGTTTGCGGACCGCGCCGCGCCCGCGCCGCGCGGGCTGCGCACGGCCTGTCCGCGGGCGATGGGCATTCGCGCGGTTGCAACGGTGCTGGGCGCCGCTGCGTTTTTTTATGCGTTCCGCCTGCTGCCCTTTGCGGAGGTGTTTCTGTTCATCGCGCTGATCCCGCTCTTTACCGCGTGCCTGTCGGGGCCGGTATTGGGCGAGGCGCCGCGCCCGCAGGCCTGGGGCGCGCTGGTTCTGGGCCTTGTCGGCCTTCTGTTCCTGGCGCCGGGCGGTCTGGGGGGCTTCGGTGCGGGGCATGTCGTGGCCCTGGCGGCGGCGCTGCTGGGCACGGTTTCGATGATGGCGTCGCGCTATATCGGCTTGCGGGACGACAATCTGCTGGCGCAGGTGTTCTGGCCCAATCTGGCGCTCGCGGGGGCCATGGCCTGTGCGCTGCCCTTCGTCTGGGTGCCGATGGGCGCGATCGACCTCGGCTGGGCCGGCGCCTATGCCGCGATCCTTTTCGCCGCCCGCTGGGTGCTGGTGGGGGCGCTGCGGCAGCTTCCGGCCTATGTGATCACACCGCTGATGAACCTGCAGTTCCTGTGGATGGTCGCCATCGGCGCGGCTGTCTTCGGCGAGGTTCCGGGCGCGGCGCTCTATATCGGGGCGGGGCTTGTGATCACAGCCGGGGCGTGGCTGATCCTTGATCAGGTGTATCCTCGGCCTGCCTTGCGCAAGATCGTGCCTGCGGAGTGATGTCATCGGTGGTGATGTGATACATCACTATCGCGATCCAAGACTTTGATCTACATCGAAAAAGATGTTCCACATCCGCAGCTGCTGCTGGCGTTGGGATTGTTGATGGTGAAGCGCGCGCCGATCAGCTCTTCGGTGAAATCGATGACCGCGCCGGTCAGGAAAGACAGCGACACCGCATCGACCACCACCTTTTGTCCGGCGCGCTCCAGCACCAGGTCATCCTCGGCGGGATCGTCCAGCTTGATCTCATACTGAAAGCCCGAACATCCGCCGCCCTCGACGGCGATGCGCAAGGCGCGGCCCTGATCGCCGGCGCCGATTTCGCTCAGGCGCTCGAAGGCGCGGTCGGTGACTTTGGGCGGCAGGTTCATCACAGATCTCCGTCGGCAGGTGTTTGGGCAGTTTCGCAGCCCCTCGCTTTGCAATATATGCGGCGCATGTTCCCCCGGCAAGGAGGCCCGCCATGACAGCGCCCGCCACGTCGCCCATTGCCGCGCGTCCCGCCGCCTCGCGGGGGCGGCGCACGCCCGAAGAGGAAAGCGCGTTCCGCTCGTGCTTTCAGCGGGATCGCGACCGCATCATCCATTCCAGCGCGTTCCGCAGGCTCAAGCACAAGACGCAGGTGTTCGTCGCCCACGAGGGCGATTATTTCCGCACGCGCCTGTCCCATTCCATCGAGGTGGCGCAGGTGGCGCGCACGATTTCCGGCGCGCTT
Source organism: Pelagivirga sediminicola (assembly GCF_003072125.1). Taxonomy (GTDB): domain Bacteria; phylum Pseudomonadota; class Alphaproteobacteria; order Rhodobacterales; family Rhodobacteraceae; genus Roseovarius; species Roseovarius sediminicola. The sequence goes on from NZ_QCYH01000001.1 coordinate 128,627, forward strand.
GGCCTCAATGGCGAGCTTACCGAGGCGGTCGCGCTGGCGCATGATCTGGGGCACACCCCCTTTGGCCATACCGGAGAGGATGCGCTGCATCGCCTGATGCAGCCCTACGGCGGTTTTGATCACAACGCGCAGGCCATCCGCATCGTCACGGCGCTGGAGCGTCACTATGCCGAGTTCGACGGTCTGAACCTGACATGGGAAACGCTGGAGGGGCTGGCCAAGCATAACGGCCCGGTCACCGGCGATCTGCCCTATGCGCTGGCCGAATACGCGGCCCTGCACGATCTGCAGCTGCACACCCATGCCAGCGCCGAGGCGCAGGTTGCCGCGCTGGCCGACGACATCGCCTATAACAATCACGATCTGCACGACGGCCTGCGCGCGGGCCTGTTCACCGAGGCCGAGGTTGCCGGGCTGCCGATCGTCGGGCCCTGCTATGCCGAGGTGGACCGGCTCTATCCCGGTCTTGACGCCTACCGGCGTCGGCACGAGGCGCTGCGCCGCGTCTTTGGGGTGATGGTGGCCGATGTGATCGACACCTCGCGCGCGATCATCGCCGAGGCGGGGCTGCGCGATATCGATGCCGTGCGCACCCTGGGGCGGCCCGTGATCCGGTTTTCCCCGGTGCTTTGGAGCGATCTTCAGGGGGTGCGCCGCTTCCTCTTTACGCGGATGTACCGCGCGCCCAAGGTGATGGTTCAGCGCGCGCAGGCAACCAATGTGGTCGACGGGTTGTTTCCATTCTACATGGAGCAGCCCGAACATCTGCCGCGCCGCTGGCAGGGCGATGTCGACGCGGCCAAGACGACAACCGAGCTGGCCCGGCTGGTCAGCGATTATATCGCCGGGATGACCGACCGCTTTGCGCTGGCACAGCATGCGCGGCATCTGGGCGGTCCCGGCGGGGCAGGGTCCTGGCCCGACGAGATGGAGAGACGTTGAATGGCAGTCGAGACAGCAGGCGCGATGTCGCCGATCATGGCCTTTGCGCTGGTGGGGGCCATCGGCGTGGGATCGCAATGGGTGGCGTGGAAGCTGCGCCTGCCGGCCATCGTGCTGATGCTGCTGGCGGGCCTCGTGATCGGGCCGGGCCTCGGGATCTTCCACCCCGAGCGCGACATCGGCCCGCTGATGACGCCTATGATCAGCATTGCGGTGGCGATCATCCTTTTCGAGGGCGGCATGACGCTGAACCTGCAATCGCTGCGCGAGGCGGCCAAGGGGGTGCGGCGGCTGGTGCTGATCGGCGCGCCCGTGGGCTGGGCAGGCTCGGCGCTGGCACTGCATTACGTGGCGGGGCTGAGCTGGGCCAGCTCGGCGGTGTTCGGCGGGATTATGATCGTCACCGGCCCGACCGTGATCGCGCCGCTTTTGCGCACCGCGCGACTGGCCAAGCGCCCCGCGCAACTGCTGCAATGGGAGGCAATCGTGAACGATCCCATCGGCGCGCTGGCCGCGGTGCTCGCCTTCGAGGTGGTGCTGGTGATCTACGCGACCGAGACGTTCGGCGCGGCGGTCTGGGACATGAGCGTGGGTATCATCGGCGCCACGGTCATGGGTATCGCCGCGGGCTGGTTCCTGTCCGAGGGGTTCCGCCGCGGGCGGGTGCCGGAATTCATGAAGGTGCCGGTGCTTTTCGCGTCGCTGCTGATCGTCTTTGCACTGGCCGACAGCCTGCTGCATGAAAGCGGCCTTCTGGCGGTCACGATCATGGGCTTCTACATCGCCAACGCGGGCCTGCCCAGCTATACCGAGCTGCGCCGTTTCAAGGAGCACGCGACCGTCCTTCTGGTATCGGGCGTCTTCATCCTGCTGGCCGCATCCATGGACATCGAGCGGCTGAGCCTGCTGGGCTGGCCCGCGCTGATCTTTGTCGTGGTCGTCATTCTCGTTGTGCGCCCGGCGACGGTCATGCTGTCGCTGGCCTTCACCAACATCCCGATGAAAGAGCGTCTTCTGGTGGCTCTCACGGGCCCGCGCGGCGTGGTTCTGGTGGCGGTTGCGGGTCTTTTCTCCGAGCGGCTGGTCAGCGCGGGTGTCGAGGATGCGGCGCTGCTGACGCCACTGGCCTTTGTGCTGGTGGCGGCCACGGTGGTGCTGCACGGCTTTACCCTGCGCCCGCTTGGTCAGGCGCTGGGGCTGGCGGGCACCAGCGTGCCGGGGGTGATCTTCGTCGGCGGCTCGCGCTTTTCCGCCGCCTTCGCCGAGGCCCTGCAAAAGGAGGAGATCCCCGTGCTGATCGCCGACGCCAACCGCGCGCGCCTGCGCAGCGCCCGCGAGATGGGATTGCCGATCTATGTGGGCGATATCCTGTCGGACGGGGCCGAGCATGGTGTCGAGTTCATCAGCTATGGGCGCGTTATCGCCACATCGGACAATGATGCCTACAACACGCTGGTGGCCACTGATCTTGCCCCCGAATTCGGGCGCGAGCATGTCTATCAGCTGAAACGCGCCAAGCAGGAGCAGACGCGCCACGCGCTGCCTGCCACGCTGGGCGGGCGCAGCATCGCAGGCGGGCTGCGCTATCTTGAGCTTGCCCGCCGTATCCAGGAGGGCTGGGAGGTCCGCTCGACCAACATCACCGAGGAATATTCGGTGGATGACTGGCGCGAGGACAACCCCGAGTCGGTCCCGCTGGCCGAGCTGACGCCGGGGCGCAACATGCGCATCATCGCCGGCGACGCTGAGATCAAGGCAGGCCCCGGCATGCGGCTGCTGGCCCTGTCGCCAGCCCGCGAGCGTGCCGCCGACTCGGCCGAGCGCAAGGGCGCCACCGAGGATCAGGCCGAGGATGCCCAGAAGGCCGCCGAGCAGTCGCGGGAGGAGGCCGAGGCCGACGCCCGGACCGAGGCCGATGCAAACGCCAAGGCCAAGGCAAAGGGGGCGGAAATACCCGGTGATCCAGCTGTGGATTGACGCGCGCGGCCTTGGTGATAAACCGGGCCGCGTATGCAAGGAAGCCAAGCCATGAACCTATTCACCGATATCCGCGCCGCTGTTCTGGAGGCACTGACCGCGCTCGAGGGCGCCGGGCTGCTGCCCGCGGGCCTTGACCGCGCCAACGTCACGGTCGAGCCGCCGCGCGATCCGGCGCATGGCGACATGGCCACCAACGCCGCGATGGTGCTGGCCAAGCCTGCGGGCCTCAGGCCGCGCGAGATTGCCGATGCGCTGGCCGCCGAGCTGATGCGCGATGCGCGCATCGACACCGCCGAGGTGGCCGGCCCCGGATTTTTGAACCTGCGCCTTGCGCCTTCCTGCTGGCAGGACGTGGTGCGCGCGGTGATGGACCAGGGCGCGGGCTTTGGCCGCTCGCAGATGGGGCAGGGGCGGCGCGTCAACGTCGAATATGTCAGCGCCAACCCCACCGGCCCGCTTCATGTGGGCCACACGCGGGGCGCCGTTTTCGGCGATGCGCTGGCCAGCCTGCTGGATTTCACCGGCCATGACGTCACGCGCGAATATTACATCAACGATGGCGGCGGGCAGGTCGACACATTGGCGCGGTCGGTCTATCTGCGCTATCTTGAGGCGCATGGCCGCGCCGTGGATTTCCCCGACGGCACCTATCCCGGCGACTACCTGATCGAGGTCGGCGAGGCGCTGAAGCAGAAGATCGGCGATATCTGGGTGGGCCAGCCCGAAGATGTCTGGCTGGCCGAACTGCGCGACTATGCCACCGACGCGATGATGGACCTGATCCGTGCCGACCTGAAATCGCTCGGCGTCGAGATGGACAGGTTCAGCTCCGAAAAATCCTTCTACGGCACCGGCCTGATCGAAAAGGCGATTGCGTCGCTGGATGCCAAGGGCCTGATCTACGAGGGCGTGCTGGAGCCGCCCAAGGGCAAGATGCCCGATGATTGGGAGCCGCGCGAGCAGACGCTGTTCCGCTCCACCGCGCACGGTGACGACGTGGATCGCCCGGTCAAGAAATCCGACGGCAGCTGGACCTATTTCGCGCCGGACATCGCCTATCACTATGACAAGATCACGCGCGGCTTCGATCTGCTGATCGACGTGTTTGGCGCGGATCATGGCGGCTATGTCAAACGCATGAAGGCCGCCGTTTCGGCGCTGTCGGATGGCAAGGTGCCGCTGGAGATCAAGCTGACGCAACTGGTCAAGCTGTGGAAGAACGGCGAGCCGTTCAAGATGTCCAAGCGTGCGGGCACGTTCGTCACCCTGCGCGATGTCGTGGACCTGGTCGGCGCGGATGTGACGCGCTTCGTGATGCTGACGCGCAAGAATGACGCGCCGCTTGATTTCGATTTCGACAAGGTGCTGGAGCAGTCCAAGGACAACCCCGTCTTTTATGTCCAATACGCCCATGCGCGCGTCTGCTCGGTGCTGCGCAAGGCGGCCGACGCGGGGATCGATGCCAGCGACGCGGCGCTTGGAGCGGCTGATCTGAGCCTTCTGTCGCACGAGGCCGAATTGACGCTGGCGCGCAAGATCGCCGAATGGCCCCGTCTGGTCGAGCTTGCCGGGCGCACGAACGAGCCGCATCGCGTGGCATTCTATCTCTATGATCTGGCGTCGGAGGTTCATGCGCTCTGGAACCGGGGCCATGACGCGCCCGAGCTGCGGTTTCTGCAGGAGGGGGATGCTGCGACAAGTCAGGCGAAAATCGCCCTCGTCCGGGCTGCTACCGTTGTTATTTCCGCAGGTTTGGGTATCTTGGGCGTCACACCGGCAGAAGAGATGCGCTGAAGCGGCACAGACGCCGGGCGGAAAGACGGGCGGGGCAGTCATGCCGGCGGGTTTGATCCGCTGGTGTAGAAGAGGCAGTAAATGGCATCATTTCAAGAGGATCCGCAGCAAACTTCGCGCAGCGAAGATACGCCTGTTCATCTGGTCACGCGCGCGACCTATGCGCTCGGCTCGATCCTGTCCGTCGGGCTGGTGATCGGCCTTGGTGTCTGGGGCTACAAGCTTCTGGTGCGCGATGTCAGCGGCGTGCCGGTGATCCGCGCCGCCGAAGGCCCGATGCGCGTGCAGCCCGAGGATCCGGGCGGCCGCCAGACCCAGAACCAGGGGCTTTCGGTAAACGACGTCGCCGCCGTCGGAGCCGCCGGAACCGCGCCCGACCAGCTGATCCTCGCCCCCGCGCCGCTCGATCTGAGCGATGAGGATGCGGCGGGCATCACAGACGCACCGGAACCGGCCCCCGAAAGTGATGTCCAGACCGCGCAGGCCGCGCCCGAGTTACCGGAGACGCCCGAGATGGAAATCGCCGAGGCCGAGGCGCGGTCGGAGGCTCAGACCGACACTCAGGCCGAGCCTGACATGCTGGCTCTGGCCGAATCCATCAGTCAAGGCATCACACCGATGGAGGATCTGCCGGATCCGTCCGATGCGGACGCCGCCGAGCCCGAAGATGAGGGCGCTGTTGCGGCCTCCATGCGCCCCCGCGCGCGCCCGTCCGGGCTCAGCAATATCCGTGAAGTGGCCGCCGCCGCGCCTGCCGCGCCGGGCGGGCGCGACGTTGACCCCGAAACGATCCCTGTCGGCACCCGCCTTGCACAGCTTGGCGCCTTCTCCAGCGAAGAGATCGCGCGGGAGGAATGGAACCGTCTGGACGCCCGGTTCGAGGAATATCTCGCCGGCAAGGATCGCGTGATCCAGCGCGCCACCAGTGGCGGGCGAACCTTCTATCGCCTGCGCGCCATGGGATTTGACGATCTGGCCGAGGCGCGGCGCTTCTGCTCGGCCTTGGTATCTGAAAAGGCGGAATGTATTCCGGTGGTTACGCGGTGAACCTCATGTTGATGACACCTGCCACATGACACATTTCGGCGCGACGATCCTTGACGCGGACGGTCTGCGGCTGACCGCGGAGGAAAAGCGGCTCTTTGCGGAGGCGGACCCGTTCGGCTTCATCCTGTTTGCGCGCAACATCGACACGCCCGACCAGGTGCGCGCCTTGTGTGACGAGATGCGCGCCGCCGTGGGGCGCGATGCACCGATCACCATCGATCAGGAGGGCGGCCGCGTGCAGCGTCTGCGCCCGCCGACATGGCGCAAATGGCCCGCCCCGCTGGATCATGTGCAGGCCGCGGGCGCGCAGGCCCGCGAGGCGATGTATCTGCGCTATCGCCTGATCGCGGACGAACTGCACGGCCTTGGCATCGACAGCAATTGCGCGCCGCTGGTGGATGTCGCCGGCGCCGTCACGCATGGGTTTCTGCGCGATCGCTGCTATGGCACGGACGCAGCCGAGGTGGCCGATCTGGGCCGCGCGGTGGCCGAGGGTCTGCTGGATGGCGGCGTTCTGCCGGTGCTCAAACACATTCCCGGACATGGGCGCGCGCAGGCCGATAGCCATCTGGACCTGCCCGTGGTGGCCGAGCCCCGCGAGGTGCTGGAGGCCTGCGATTTCGCCCCTTTTAAGGCGCTGAGCGATCTGCCGATAGGGATGACCGCGCATCTGGTCTACTCCGCGCTGGATGCGCGGCCGGCCACGGTGTCGCCGGTGATGATGGGGCTGATCCGCGACGAGATCGGCTTTGGCGGGTTGATCATGACCGATGACATCTCGATGAAGGCGCTCAAGGGCAGCCTGACGGAGATCACGCGCGCCTCGCTGGATGCTGGCTGTGACGTGGCGCTGCTGTGCAACGCGTCGCTGGAGGACCGGCGCGCCGTGGCCGATATCGCCGGGCGCCTCGACGATGCCGGGCAGGCCCGCGCCGAGGCCGCGCTGGCCGCGCGGCGCACGCCGACGGAGGTTGACATTCCGGCGCTGGACGCAAAGCTGTCTGCCATGAGCGGCGGGCTGACATATGGCGGATGACTGGGCCGAGGCGCCGGGCGCGGTCGCCGAACGGCTGGCCGCGGAGGCGCTGATCGTTGATGTCGATGGCTTCGAGGGGCCGCTGGACCTGTTGCTGACGCTGAGCCGGACGCAAAAGGTAGATCTGCGTAAGATCAGTATTCTGAACCTCGCCCGGCAATACCTTGAATTCGTGGAGAAAGCCCGACAGCTGCGGCTGGAGCTGGCGGCGGATTACCTTGTGATGGCCGCATGGCTCGCCTTTCTGAAATCACGCCTTCTGCTGCCTCCCGATCCCGAAGAAGAGGGCCCGTCGGGCGAGGAGATGGCCGCGCATCTGGCCTTTCAGTTGGAGCGTCTTCAGGCGATGCGCGACGTTGCGGCGCGGCTGATGGCGCGCGATCAGCTGGGCCGTGATTTCTTTGTCCGCGGGCAGCCGGAAACGGTCACCCGCACCCGTAAGGTGACCTATACCGCCACGCTTCTGGACCTGATGCAGGGCTACGCACGCACCCGCACCCGGGATGAGTTCCGCCCCTACGCAATGGACCGCGAGGCGATCTTTTCGCTGGAGCAGGCGCTGGACCGAATGCGCGGATTGATCGGGTTTGCCGGGGAGTGGACGGACATTTCCGCCTATTTGCCCGAAGGTTTCGGCACGGATCCCGCGCGCCGCCGTTCGGCCGCGGCGTCGACATTCGCCGCATCGCTGGAACTGGCCAAGGAGGGCCGGATCGAGCTGCGTCAATCCGAGGCCTTCGCGCCGATCGAACTTCGCAGGCGAGGTTAGGTTCATGCCGCAAGACGCTGAAACAGAAAGAGAGTCGCTGTTCGAGGCTCCGCCGATGGCCGAGCAGGAGCGCATGGTCGAGGCCATCCTCTTTGCCACATCCGAGCCGATCAGTGCGCGTGAGCTTGATGCGCGCCTTCCGCATGGCTGCGACGCTGCCGAGGCGCTGGTGCATCTGCGCCGCCGCTATGAGGGGCGCGGCGTGAGCCTGGCGCGGATCGGCGACGGCTATGCGCTGCGCACGGCGCCCGATCTGGGATACCTCATGCAGCGCGAGACGGTGGAGATCCGCAAACTCAGCCGCGCGGCGATCGAAACGCTGGCGATCATCGCCTATCACCAGCCTGTCACGCGCGCCGAGATCGAGGAAATCCGTGGCGTTTCGGTCAGCCGCGGCACGGTGGACCAGTTGCTGGAAATGGAATGGATCCGCTTTGGTCGCCGCAAGATGACGCCGGGCAGGCCGGTCACCTTCGTGGTGACGGACACGTTTCTGGGGCATTTCGGATTGGAAACCGCGCGCGATCTGCCCGGTCTCAGGGAATTGCGCGCCGCCGGTCTGCTGGACAGCCGGTTGCCGCCCATGTCCATGCCCGGCGCTAAATCCGAGGATGACGAGGACGAATTACCGCTGAAGGACGGCGATCAGAGCGAGCTTTTTGAAGAATAATCGCAAACGCCCTGAAATCTCCATCATTCTTTGCTATATAGACCATGTGAGGAAAAGCAGGAGCGCGCAATGAATGCCAATCGGATGATCAACATGGCGATACGCATGATCATGCGCCGTCTTATGCGGACGGGTGTCAACGCGGGAATCGGCGCTGCCGGTAAGCGCATGAACAAGGGCAAGGCGCCGGGCAAAAGCCCCGACACCAAGCAGACGCAGAAACGCGCGCGCAGCACGATGAAGATGGCGCGCCGGATCGGCCGAATGTAATGCAAAGCGTCAAGTTCGCTTTATACGGACTTGAAGTGCTTGGATAATTTCAGACCTTGGCCTTGGTAGTTGGAGCTTAGATCGGCGCCATAAAGAGTGGCGGGCACTTGCTCCATGCGCTCGTAGATCAACCGCCCCACCGTCTGGCCGTGTTCGAGCACGAAGGGCGCTTCGTGACAGCGGACCTCCAGCACGCCGCGCGCACCTGTGCCGCCGGCGGCGTCGTGGCCAAATCCGGGATCGAAAAATCCGGCATAGTGAACGCGGAACTCTCCGACCATGGCCAGGTAGGGCGCCATCTCGGCGGCGTAGTCGGGGGGTATATGGACCGCTTCGCGGCTGACAAGGATGTAGAACGCGCCGGGATCAAGGATGATCCGCCCCTCGTCCGTGTGAACCTCTTCCCAGAAGTCGGCAGGGTCGTAATGCCCGATAGTGTCAAGGTCAATCACGCCGGCATGTGGCTTGGCCCGATAGCCGACCAGCGTGCCGGTTTCAGGGCGCAGGTCGACTGAAAACCCGAGGCCGTCGCTGATGACCGGCGTGCAATCGACCAGCCGCTGGCGCGCATGCAGCTCTGACAGTTCGGCGTCGCTCAGGACCGCCTCGCCGCTGCTGAACCGGATCTGGTTCAGCCGCATCCCGGGACGCACCAGAACCGAGAAGGAGCGGGGGCAGATCTCGGCATAAAGCGGGCCGTGATAGCCGGCGGGAACGCGGTCAAACTCGGCGCCGCCATCGGTGACGGCGCGGGTCAAAAGATCCAGCCGCCCGGTTGAGGATTTGGCATTGGCCGTCGCCTGAACGCCCTCGGGCAGGGCAAGCGATTCTATCAGCGGGACCACATAGACGCAGCCCTTTTCCAGCACCGCACCGGCGCGCAGGTCGATGCGATGCATCTCGAACTCGGTCAACCGCTCGGCGACGCTGCGCCCTTCACCGGCAAGGAAGGAGGCGCGCACGCGGTAGGCGATATCGCCCAACCGCAGATCGAGGCTCGCCGGCTGAATCTGGGCGGGCAGGATAGCGGGGGCGGCGGTGATGGCACCGCTGTCGATCAACGATCGGATCTGCTGGCTGGAGAGAACCCCGGTCATTGATGCGTCCTTTTGAAATCTCCAAAGATGTACCCGCCAGGGGCGGTCTTGGCAATTCCGGGCGCTCCCGGAACTGCGGCAGGTAGAGCGATTTTTTGTAAAACGGGGAGGGTGGTTATGGTCGGGCTAGCAGGACTCGAACCTGCGACCTTCCGTCCCCCAGACGGACGCGCTACCAGGCTGCGCCATAGCCCGACGATGTGGGTGTCATACCTGTTTCTGGAGCAGGGACAAGAGGTATTTCCGATTTTTACCGCCCTGCCATCACGAAGTTTTCGCGCTGCCCATCCGCGCGCGCAGCTCTGCCATGCGCCCGGAAAGATCGCGCAGAGCCGGGCGGTGCGTGTCCAGTGCGGCAGCGTCCATGCCCGCCAGCGCGCTCAGCTGCGAGGCAGGCGCGGGGACGGTATCGACCGGATCGTCCGGAACGGTGATGCGTGCGGGGCGCTTGGTGGCAGGCTCGGCCGGTGCGGGGGCGGCGGGCGCCGCATCCTCGGGGGGGGCTGGGGATGTGCGTGCCGCTTCGGTCGCAGGCTTGGGCGTTGGCTGCGCGGCGCGGGGCTCGCCCGTGTGGTCCTCCTCGGCGGGCGCGCTTGCATCGCTCGCATCGTCCGGCGCGGAGGTGCTATCTGTAGGGTCCGCCGACGCGGGCTTTTGCGGGGCCGGGATTTCTGCGTCGCTTTCTGCCGAGGCGGCATTCTCCTCAGCATCGACCGGGGGCGCTGAAGGTGCGTCATCCTCCAGCTGCGGCTCGGCCGCCTGCGGCGCATCTGCACTGCCGCGATCAAAGCTCAGCACCGTGCCGCGCGGCTCCTCGGCCTCGGTCACATCGAGCGCGATGCCGGCGATCGCCTCTTCCAGATCGGCATCGAGCGGGGGGGACATGGCGGCGACATGGCGCACGCCCTGATCGCGCATCACTTTTTGGACGCCCTTGATCGTCATCCCCTCGTCATGCAGCAGCTTGCGAATCCCGCCCAGCAACTGCATGTCGGCGGGGCGGTAATAGCGGCGCCCGCCGGCGCGCTTGACCGGTTTCACCTGGGTGAACTTGCTCTCCCAGAAGCGCAGGACATGGGCGGGAATGCCCAGCCAGTCTGCGACTTCGCTGATGGTCCGAAAGGCGTCTGCGGATTTTGACATTGCCTGCCTAGCGCTTGTTGCCGGCCGCCACGCGATCCTTCATCAGATGCGACGGACGAAAGGTGAGAACGCGGCGCGGGTTGATGGGAACCTCCTCGCCGGTCTTCGGATTGCGGCCGACGCGCGCGGACTTCTCGCGCACCGAAAATGTGCCGAAGGACGAGATCTTCACCTGCTCGCCGCGCACCAGCGCGTCCGACATATGCTCCAGCACGCTTTCCACCAGCTGCGACGAATCATTACGGGACAGGCCGACCTCGCGAAAGATCGCCTCGCTCAAATCCATGCGCGTCAATGTCTTGTCACTCATCGCCATCCCCCGATTGCAGTTTGCCAACAATAGGGGCGAAGAAATTTGCGAGTCAATTACAATGGCTTGGAATGGACCGTTTAAGTGCGGCGGCAGCGTGAATTTGCCATCCTACCAGCGCAGCGCGACCGCGCCCCAGGCCAATCCGCCGCCGATCGCCTCGCTCAGCAGCAGATCGCCGCGCTTGATGCGCCCGTCGCGCACGCCGACCGACATCGCCAGCGGGATCGACGCGGCCGAGGTATTGCCGTGGTCCTGCACCGTCAGGATGACGCGGTCCATCGACACGCCCATCTTTTTCGCCGTGCCTTGGATGATGCGGATATTGGCCTGATGCGGCACGATCCACGCCACGTCATCTGCTGTCAGGTTCGCCTTGGCCAGCGCGGCATCCGCCGTCTCGGTCAGCTTCTCGACGGCCTGCCGGAAGAGGGGATTGCCCTGCATGCGGACCTTGCCGGTGGTGCCGGTCGAGGACACACCGCCATCGACATAGAGCATGTCGCGGTGGCGCCCGTCCGAGTGCAGGTCGGTGGCGAGGATCCCGCGATCCTGCGAGGTGCCCGCGCCATCCTCGGCGCCCAGGATCAGCGCGCCGGCGCCGTCGCCGAACAGCACGCAGGTGCTGCGATCGGTCCAGTCCATGATGCGGCTGAAGGTCTCGGCGCCGATCACCAGAAGGCGGCGCGCCTGGCCCGATACGATCATCGCGTCGGCCGTGCAAAGCGCGAAGATGAAACCGGCGCAGACCGCCTGCACGTCAAACGCAAAGCCGCGCGTCATCCCCAGATTGGCCTGCACCATTGTCGCGACCGATGGAAAGGTCAGATCGGGGGTGGAGGTGGCGACGATGATGCCGTCAATCTCGTCCGGGGCCAGCCCTGCATGATCGAGCGCGGCGCGCGCGGCATGGGTCGCCAGATCGGACGTGGTCTCATCCTCGGCGGCGAAATGGCGCCGCTCGATGCCCGAGCGGGTGCGGATCCACTCGTCGCTGGTGTCGACCAGCGTCTCGAAATGGGCGTTGGGCACGATACGTTCGGGCAGGTAATGGCCGATGCCGAGAGGAACGGCGCGTGTGGTCATGTCTTGGCCTCGCTGGAGGTGTCTTCGCCGCCGGAGCCGCCCTCCGCGCCGTCATCATCCGCGCCATGGTCCTGCGACATCAAGGTCGCCTTTGCAACCCGGTCCGCCAGTTTTTGCGTGAATCCCTTCTGCGCCAGCTTGAACGCCAGCTTGACCGCCGCCGATACGCCGGTCTCGTCCGCGGCGCCATGGGATTTCACGACGGTGCCGTTCAGGCCCAGGAACACGCCGCCATTGACGCGGCGCGGGTCGATCCGCTTTTTCAGGCGGCGCAAGGACGGATAGGCCAGTAGCGCGGCGATGCGCGAGGTGACCGAATACTGAAACGCCTCGCGCAGAAGGTCCGCAATCAGCGTCGCCGTGCCTTCGCCGGTCTTCAGCGCGACATTTCCGGTGAACCCGTCGGTCACGATCACATCGGCGGTGTCGCCGGGCAGGTCGCGCCCCTCGACAAACCCGACGAAATCGAAATCGGCGCCGCGTGCATGGGCGCTGATCAGATCATGCGCCTCGCGCAGCTCGGCGCGGCCCTTGTGCTCTTCGGTGCCGACATTCATCAGTCCGATGCGCGGGCGCGTCACGCCGAATCCCTCGCGCGCATAGGACGCACCCATCAGCGCATATTGCATCAGATCCTTGGCATCGGCGCTGATATCGGCGCCGCCATCCATCAAAAGGTTGAATCCCTGGGGATTGCGCGAGGGCCACATCACCGCGATGGCAGGGCGATAGATGCCGGGCAGGCGGCGCAGGCGCAGCACCGACATCAGCATCAGCGCGCCGGTATTACCGCAGGAGACACAGACCGTCGCCTCGCCCGCGCGCACCGATTCCAGCGCGGACCACATCGAGGTATCCTTGCCATGACGGGCGATATGGCCGGGCTTGTCGTTCATGGTGACGACGCCGGGCGCATCGCGCAGCTCGCAACACTCCGCCAGCGCGCGGTGGCGCGCGACCAGCGGTTCAAGCTCGGCTTTCGGGCCGTGCAGGATAAAGGCAATGTCCGGGTTCTTGCGGGCGCTGTCGGCGATTCCCGCAACGACAGTGGCAGGGCCCGCATCCCCGCCCATCGCATCGACGGAGATCACGGTCTTGCCTCTGGATGCGCCAATAGCGCCCGGACCATCCGCGGATGGGCCGGGATGGCCTGCATCCGCGTCTGTGGTCTCTGGACGCACGGTCATACGGGCGGTCCGTCCTTGGTTGAGGTGCCGCTGGCGCGGATCAGGCCGCGTCGTCGTCCAGATCGACCTCGTCCGCCATCGCGACGATTTCGCGATCGGCATAGTGGCCGCAGGCCGAGCAAACGTGATGCGGGCGCTTCAGCTCGCCGCAGTTCGGGCACTCGTTGGGGTTGGCGCCGCTGAGGGCGTCATGTGCGCGGCGATTGTTGCGGCGCGATTTCGATACTTTGTTCTGCTGGACAGCCATGTCGCGATCCCGATTCCTGTGGGCCGAACGGGCCCTGTTTGCATAAGGTTCAGCGGCTCTTAGTCCGCCTTGCGGAGCCGGTTCAACCCCAAATCCCGTGAAAGCGCGAAAATACAGCGAAACGCCGCAACTGCAAGCGAATTCTCGCGCTGCGATCAGCTCTCGTCGCCGCCGTTTTCCTCCAGCTTGCGCTTCAGCCCGGCAAGACCTGCGAAGGGCTTCAGATCCGCATCCTCCAGCGGCGCCGCGCCCGGCGGGGCCGCCTGCGCGCGCGCAAGGTCGGCACCTTCGGCGCGCGGATAGTCCGGCAGCGCCAGCGCCAGCGCCTCGTGCAGCACGCGGGCCAGATCGATCACATCGCCCAAGGGCTCGTTCGTGTCGTCCTCGGGCATCTCGACGCCGTCCTCGGGCGTCGGGGCCAGTTCGGACGGGGCGGGCATGTCGGACAGGAACCTGCGCTCGACGCGCGTGTCGATGCGCGTCGTCACGGGCGCCAGCGTCACGACACAATCCTGAACGGCCGTCGCGCCCAGATCGGCGTTGATGCGCCAGTCGTGCCGGCCCAGCGGCGCAAGCGTTCCGTGAAATCGCAGCTTTCGCAGCGCGTTGATGCCCAGGGCGCTTGCCAGCGCCGCGCGCGCCTCTGCGTCCGGGGTGATGTCGAACGATTGCGTGCGCCCCTTGGGCAGGTCGGCGACGCGCAGGGCGGCGGGCTCGGTCAGCGGCTTTGCCATGGCGGAACGCTTCCTTTCTTGAACACAGGGGCCGGGTTGATGTAAGCGGGATAAAAGGCCCGCCGGGCCAATATCAAGAGGACAGTCATGTTCGGGACCGAATTTTCGCTGAAAGCCGCCTTTATGGTGGTCGGACTGGCCTTGATGACGGCCGTTTCAGGCTGCACGGCGCTGTATCAGAATCACGGCTATGTGCCGCCCGAAGAGGATCTGCAACAGCTGGTGCCGGGTGTGGATACGCGCGCGACTGTCGATGACGTGATCGGCGCGCCGTCGGCGGCGGGGCTGCTGAGCGGGGGCGACTATTACTACGTGCGCAGCCGGGTCAAGACCTACGGCATGCTGCGCCCCGAGGTGGTCGACCGCCAGGTTCTGGCCATCAGCTTTGACGGCCAGGGGGTGATCGCCAATATCGAACGCTTTGGCCTGCGCGACGGGCATCCGGTCGCGCTGTCGCGCCGCGTCACCGACAGCAGCGTGTCCGGCAAAGGGTTCCTGCAGCAGATCCTGGGCAACTTTGGCAATCTCAACCCGGCCGACTTCTTCTAGGCCGGGCGCGCCGCCGGTGCCGCAGGCGGGCCGCCCGATACAGCACGGTCCGCGCTATGTGGCTCGCATGGCCGAGGGCGCGGCGGATCTGGCCGAGGCGCAGGCGCTGCGCGTCGCAGCCTTCGGTCTGAGCGCGCCGGATCTGGACACGATCGACGAGGCCTGCCTTCACATCGTGATCGAGGACCGCCGCCGCGCCTGTGTGGTGGGCTGTTTCCGCATGATGCCGCTGGCGAGTGGCGCGCAGATCGCGCGCAGCTATTCGGCGCGATTCTATGATCTGGGGCGTCTGTCGCGCAAGCGCAGCCCGATGACCGAGCTGGGCCGTTTCTGTATCCACCCCGCGACGCGCGATCCCGATATCCTGCGCGCGGCCTGGGCGGCGATAACGGCGCATGTCGATGCGGCGGGGGTGCAGATGCTGTTTGGCTGCACCTCGTTCCGGGGCATTGACCCGGCGCCTTACGCCAGCGCGTTCGATCTGCTGGCGCGCGGCCACCTGGCGCCGCCGGACTGGGCGCCGGGCCGGCGCGCGGCGCATACCGTGCCGCTGCGGGCCGGGCAGGGCGCGGGCGGCCTGCACGCGCTGCCGCCGCTCTTGCGCAGTTACCTCGCGATGGGCGGCAAGGTCAGCGATCATGCGGTGGTCGACGCGCAGATGAACACGCTGCATGTCTTTACCGGGGTCGAGATTGCCGCGATACCGCCCGCGCGCCAGCGGCTTTTGCGGGCGGATGCGCGAGCAGTGAGCGGCGGCGCTTGACGGCGCCTGCGCGGCAAGGTAGCCCGCGCTCATGGCCGCACGTCCCCCCCTTTTGCAACTCAACGACATCTCGCTCACCTTCGGGGGCGATCCCGTTTTTGCGGATCTGTCGCTGGTCGTCCAACCGGGCGATCGCGTCGCGCTGGTGGGGCGCAATGGCTCGGGAAAGTCCACTCTTCTCAAGGTGATGGCCGGTCTGGTCGAGGCTGATTCCGGCGCGCGCACGGTCGCGCCCGCGGCTTCGGTCGGCTATATGGAGCAAGAACCGGACATGGCCGGGTTCGCAACGCTCGGCGATTTTGCCGGCAGCGCGCTGGATCCGTCCGAGATGTACCGCGTCGAGATGGCCGGCGAGGGGCTGAAATTCGATCCTGCCCGCCCGGTCGAGACGGCATCGGGCGGCGAGCGGCGCCGCGCCGCACTGGCCAAGCTGATGGCCGAAGCGCCGGAGCTGATGCTTCTGGACGAGCCGACGAACCATCTGGATATCGAAGCGATCGCCTGGCTGGAGCAGACGCTGAAGGACACGCGCACGGCCTATGTCCTGATCAGCCACGACCGCGCTTTTTTGCGTGAACTTACCCGCGCAACCCTTTGGATTGACCGGGGAATGGTGCGGCGACAGGAAAAGGGATTCGCCCATTTCGAGGAGTGGCGCGACAAGGTCTGGGAGGACGAGGATCAGTCCCGTCACAAACTCAACCGCAAGATCAAGTCCGAGGCCCGCTGGGCCGTGGAAGGCATCAGCGCCCGGCGCAAGCGCAACCAGGGCCGCGTGCGTGCCCTGCAGGATCTGCGCGCCGAGCGCGCGGGCCAGATCAAGCGTCAGGGCACCGCCGCGATGGCGCTCGATTCGGGGCCGAAATCCGGCAAGAAGGTCATCGAGGCGGACGGAATATCAAAGGCTTACGGCGACAAGATCATCCTGCGCGATTTCTCGATCAAGATCCAGCGCGGCGATCGCGTGGCGCTGGTCGGGCCTAATGGCGTGGGCAAGACGACGCTGCTGAACATGCTGATGGGCCTTGAGCCGCCCGATAGCGGCACGGTCAGCCTCGGCACCAATCTGCTGCCCGCGATCTTCGATCAAGCGCGCGCGCAGCTCGACCCGGACATGAGCCTGTGGGACAGCCTCACGGGCGATCCGGACATGCGCGTTTCCGGCAAGGCGGACCAGATCCTGGTGCGCGGATCGCCCCGCCACGTGGTCGGCTATCTCAAGGAATTCCTGTTTGACGAGGCGCAGGCGCGCGCGCCGGTCCGGTCGCTCTCGGGCGGCGAGAAGGCGCGGCTGCTGCTGGCCAAGCTGATGGCGCGCGAATCGAATCTTCTGGTACTCGACGAGCCGACGAACGATCTGGATATCGAGACGCTGGATCTGTTGCAGGAGCTCTTGGACGATTACGACGGCACCATCATCCTGGTCAGCCATGATCGCGATTTCTTGGACCGCGTCGCCGCCACGACCATCGCGATGGAAGGGGACGGGCGCGCCACGGCCTATGCCGGCGGCTGGAGCGATTACCGCGCGCAGCGCCAGCAGGTGCCCGATTACGCCAGCGGACCGGCCAAGAGCGCCGCATCCCCCAAGGACAGCGCCGCGCCGAAGAAGGCGAAAACTGACGCTTTGAGTTTCACGGAAAAGCATCGTTTGAGCGAGCTGCCCGACGTCATGTCGCGGCTGGAGGCCGAGATCGCCAAGCTGGAAATCCTGATGTCGGACCCCGAGCTGTTCACGCGGGAGCCGGTGAAATTCCGCAAGGCGACCGAGGCATTGACCCAGCGCCAAAGCGCGCTGGCCGAGGCCGAGGAGGAATGGCTCGCGCTGGCGGAAAAGGCGGAGTAAGCGCCGGGCCGCGGTGCGGCATTTCGGAACATGGCGGAACTGGCTGGAGCGGGTAACGGGAATCGAACCCGTAACTAAAGCTTGGGAAGCTGCCGTGATACCTTTTCACCATACCCGCCGCGTCGCTTTACGTAGCATTGACGCCGCATCCTCTTCAAGCTGGAATCGCGCGCGCCGCAAGGCCGGCAGACGAAAAACCCGCCAAAAGGCGGGTTTGATCGACAGTGGTCGAATTGCTGCGGAATTGCGGCCGCGTCAACCGCCCCAGCTGCGCACGACGCCGCAATCCATGTGAACGAAATTCGAGCGCGAGTATCGCCCGACACCGCCTGCATGACATGCCAGCGCCGCCTTGCTGATCTGTCCGACCGAGCGCGAACCCATCCGCAGATCCGCCGCCTGACCGTTCAGGTGCAGCGAATGTTTGGCAACGCCGCTGGACCGGCTGCGCAGCATCGCGTTCGTCTGCGGGGAGCGGTAACCGGACAGGAGCGTATAAGGCTCTGTCGTGCCCATCAGGTTATGCGCGGCCGTCATGATGTCGATGGTGCGCGTGTCGATGTTCTTCACTTCGTTCCTGCGCCAGTCGCGCATCACGTGCGAAATCTCCTGCACGGCCTCGGCGATATATTCGCCCTCGATCCAGTAGATCGTGTCGATCTTCTCGCCGGTACGGGGCGATATCATGCGCAGTCGGCGTATATCGCCGGCACCGCGCAAAAGGCCGAATGCGTTACCGTAGGAGGGGGCCGCCACAAGGGCGGTTGCCGCGAATGCGCCAAGGAGCGCACGCCGCGACAGGCTTGCGGAATTAGGTTGGGTCATAGGTTTTGCCTGTCCGTCGCTTCAAGTTCATCCCCGCTGAACGCGGGCGTTCATCTCATCCCCCGGATGCACTTGTAGCTATGGCATATTAAGATTCGCTAACCAAGACACAGGTTCCCAGATTTTCTTTCATCAATGCATTTCGGCATGAATCCGCGCAATTCCGCCGGGTGTGGCGGTTCTGCAATGACTTGGTGCGAAAACGTCTCGGAGCATGTCCAAAAGGCGCCAAGTGCGATATTTCATTGGACAAATCGCGCCGCGGCAGGCTGATTGGTAGGCCACCGCGCGACGTGCACAGGTTACTTGGGGGATCCGATGAAATTGGCCGCAGCTTTGAAATCGGGACTGTGTGCCCACCGGCCCGGCGGGTGGAGCCGCAGGTTTTTGATTCCCGCAGCCGCGCTGATGCTCGCGTTCGGTGCGCCGCAGGGCGCGTTGGCGGGCGTGACCGCGTTCAAGCAAGCGGTGGCCGAAGGCGCCGCGCGCGACGGCGAGTTGGCGGAGTATTATCGCAACAACGGCTATGGCGCCATCTGGACCGGCACGGGCGAGGCGGATCGCGCACGCCGCCAGGCGCTGTTGCAGGCGATCGATGCGGCGGATGCTCATGGACTGCCCGTCGCGCGATATGATGCGCAAGGGCTGCTGCGGATGATGCGGCAGGCGCGCACGCCGCGTGATCTGGGCGCGGTCGAAATCGCGATGTCGCGCACATTCCTGCGCTTGGCGCAGGACATGCAGACGGGAATGCTGACCCCGGCGCAGATCGACAGTGGCATGGTGCGCGCGGTGCCCGTGCGCAGCGCCGATGAGCTGCTGAGCGGGTTCACGGCGGGCAACCCCGCGGGTTTCCTGCGCAGCCTTGCGCCCAAATCCGGCGAATATGCCCGCCTCCTGCGCGAAAAGATGCGTCTGGAGAGCTTGCTGGAGACCGGCGGCTGGGGTCCTGCGGTGCCTGCCGCGTCGCTGGCGCCGGGCCAGTCCGGCGAGGGCGTCGTGGCGCTGCGCAACCGGTTGATCCGCATGGGCTATCTGGAGCGTACGGCGTCGAGCCGCTATGACATCGCGCTGCAACAGGCCGTGATGCGCTTTCAGGAGGCGCATGGCCTTGTCGCCGACGGCACCGCCGGCGCGCAGACCATGGCCGAGATCAATGTGCCCATCTCGCGGCGCCTGCCGATGATCCACGTTGCGATGGAGCGCGAACGCTGGCTGAGCGGGCCGCGCGGTGCCCGTCATATCCTGGTCAACCTGACCGATTTCACCGCGCGCATCATGGATGATGACCGGCTGACCTTTGAAACCCGCGCCGTGATCGGCAAGAACCTCAAGACCCATCAAAGCCCCGAATTCTCCGATGAGATGGAATATCTGGAGATCAACCCGGTGTGGAACGTGCCGCGCTCGATCACGGTGCGCGAATACCTGCCGCAGATGCAGCGTAACCGCGGCGCGGCGGGGCATCTCAAGCTCTATAATTCGCGCGGGCAGGAAGTCAGCCGCTCGGCGGTCAATTTCAACGCGTATAACGCGCGCAACTTCCCCTTCGCCCTGAAACAGCCGCCCTCGACGCGCAACGCGCTGGGGCTGGTCAAGTTCATGTTTCCCAACAAATACAACATCTATCTGCATGACACCCCGTCCAAAAGCCTGTTTGACCGCAACGTGCGCGCCTTCAGCCATGGATGCATCCGCCTGCAGCAGCCCTTTGATTTCGCCTATGAGATCCTGTCGCGGCAGGAGGCGGACCCGAAGACCTTTTTCGACAGGATCGTGAATTCGGGGCGCCAGACGCGCGTGTCGCTGGAGCAGAAGATCCCGGTGCATATCATCTATCGCACCGCCACCGTTCCGGCCAAGGGACCGGCGCAATACCGCGAGGACATCTATGGCCGCGACGCCAAGGTGTGGGATGCGCTGCAAAAGGCAGGGGTTTCACTGCCCGCCGTTCAGGGCTAGATATCGCCCCGTAAAAGGGGAATGCCATGTCCTATACCATTGATCAGATCGCCGCCGCGCTGAATATCCAAGCGGTTGGCGCAGGCGACATCCGCGTGCGCGCGCTGGCCGAACCGGCCGATGCCGGGCCGGACCATCTGGCCCTGGCGACCAAGCCTGAATATGCCGCCGCGCTGCCGCAGGGGCGCGCGCGCGCCGCCCTGCTGTGGGAGGGCGCCGAGTGGCAGGCGCTGGGGCTGGAGGCCGCGATCATCGCGCCGCGCCCGCGTTATGCGATGTCGGGGCTCACGGGGATGATGGATCCGGGCGAGGGCTGGGGCGAGGGTATTCACCCCAGCGCCGTGATCGACGACACCGCAGAGCTGGGCGAGGGCGTGCATGTCGGGCCGCTGTCGGTGATCGGCGCGCGGGCGCGGATCGGCGCGGGCTGCCGCATCGGCCCGCAGGCCTGTATCGGCGCGGATGCTGAGATCGGCGAGAACGGCCTGATCCGCGAGGGCGTGCGCATCGCCGCGCGGGTGCGGATCGGGGCGCGCGTGATCATCAATCCCGGCGCGGTTCTGGGCGGCGACGGGTTCAGCTTTGTCACGCCCGAAAAATCAGGTGTTGAAACGGTGCGCGAGACGCTGGGCGATCAGGGCGGCGCGGCGGCGCAATCTTATGTGCGCATCCACTCGCTGGGCTCCGTGCGCCTTGGCGATGATGTCGAGGTCGGCGCCAATGCCGCCATCGACCGCGGCACGATCCGCGACACCGTCATCGGGGACCGCACCAAGATCGACACGCTGGTGATGGTCGCGCATAACGTGGTGGTGGGCACCGATACGTTGCTCTGCGGCCTTGTCGGTATCGCTGGATCCTCGCGCATCGGCAACAACGTGGTGCTGGCCGGTCAGGTGGGGGTGGGCGACAACCTCTTCGTCGGCGACAATGTCATCGCGGGCGGCGGCACCAAGATCCTCAGCAACGTGCCGGCCGGGCGCGTGATGCTGGGATATCCGGCGATGAAGATGGATGCGCATATCGACATGTACAAGCATCTGCGCCGTCTGGGACGGCTGGTGTCGGATGTGGCGCTGCTCAAGAAATCGGTTTTCAAGGATGGGCAGAGTGACTAGATCAGTGCGATACTCTGAAGGAGCCATGCCATGAGCATACCCGAGCGCGTGATCACCATCATCGCCGAGCAAGCCATGCTGGAGCCCTCCGACGTGACGCTGGACAGCACGCTGGAGGATCTGGGCGTCGATTCGCTGGGGCTGGTCGAGGCGATCTTTGCCATCGAGGAGGCGTTCGACATCACCGTTCCCTTCAACGCGAACGAGCCGTCGGCGGGCGATTTCGACATCTCGACCGTCGGCGCCATCGCCACGGGCATTCAGCGGCTGGTGGCCGAGCAGTCGTGAAGCGGGTCGTCATCACCGGCGCCGGCACGATCAATGCGCTTGGCAAGGACGTGGACACGACGCTGGAGGCGATGCGCGAGGGGCGCTGCGGCATCGGCGAGCTGGAGTTTCGCGATGTCGACCGACTGGCCATCCGGATCGGCGGGCAGGTCAAGGATTACGATCCCGACACCGCCTTCAGCCGCCAGCAACTGGCGCTTTATGACAGGTTCACGCAATTCACCCTGATCGCCGCGCGGCAGGCCGTCGCGCAATCGGGGCTGGAGTTCACCGAAGCGCTGTCGCTGCGCGCGGGCGTGATCCTGGGCAATTCCGGCGGCGGCATGACCACGCTGGATGAAAATTACCGCAGCGTTTATGAGGACGGCAAGAACCGCGTGCATCCCTTCGTGGTGCCGAAACTGATGAACAACGCGGCGGCAAGCCATGTGTCCATGGCCTGGGGGCTGCGCGGGCCGAGCTTTACCGTCTCGACGGCCTGCGCGTCGTCCAATCACGCGATGGCGCAGGCATTCCAGATGGTGCATGGCGGCCTTTGCCCCGTGATGCTGACCGGGGGCTCGGAATCCATGCTGTGCTTTGGCGGGGTCAAGGCATGGGAGGGGTTGCGCGTCATGTCGAAGGACGGCTGCCGCCCGTTCTCGGCCAACCGCAACGGCATGGTGCAGGGCGAGGGGGCCGGGGTGTTCGTGTTCGAGGAATACGAGCACGCCCGCGCACGCGGCGCCGACATGCTGGCCGAGGTGGTGGGATATGCCATGTCCTCGGACGCGTCCGACATCGTCATGCCCTCCAAGGAGGGCGCGGCCCGCACGATTTCGGGCGCCCTGCGCGACGCGCGGCTGAACCCCGAGGATGTGGGATATATCAACGCCCACGGCACCGGCACAGCCGCCAATGACAAGACCGAATGCGCCGCCGTCGCCGATGTGTTCGGGCGCCACGCCGACAAGCTGATGATCTCGTCCACCAAATCGATGCACGGCCATCTGATCGGCGGCACCGGCGCGGTCGAGCTGCTGGCCTGCATCATGGCGCTGCGCGATAAAATAATTGCGCCCACCATCAATTATGACGAGCCGGACCCCGAATGTGCGCTGGATGTCGTCCCCAACGAGGCCCGCGAGGCCCATGTCGAGGTGGCGCTCAGCAACGCGTTCGCCTTCGGCGGGCTGAACGCCGTTCTGGCGCTGCGCCGGGCAGGGTAGGGCGCATTGAAAAGGGGCGGCCCTTTCGAGCCGCCCCCGCCTTGTCTCACCGATGCGGCGAGGTTACTCGACGAACGCGCCGACGGCGTCATATCCGGCGGTGAAGCCGTTCAGCGAAACCTTGATCTTGATTTTCTGATCGGGCGCCTGTGCGGGGACCAGAACGATCTGGGCCGCCTTGCCCCTCTTGAAGGTGGCGACGTCCTGTTCGGTCAGGCCGATCTGCGCGACGCAGCCTGCCTCGGTGCATACCCGGTAGGGATAGCTTTTGGCCGCATTGCCATCGACCGACAGTTTCAGCTCTTCGGTCAGC
The DNA here is from genome assembly GCF_003072125.1 of Pelagivirga sediminicola. GTDB lineage: Bacteria > Pseudomonadota > Alphaproteobacteria > Rhodobacterales > Rhodobacteraceae > Roseovarius > Roseovarius sediminicola. Next base: position 151,811 of record NZ_QCYH01000001.1, read on the forward strand.
AGCGTGACCAGCGGGACGATCGCGGTTGCGCCGGCCACGGCGGGGGCCTGACCCTCGATGCGGAAGATGCTGAACTCGGCAACGGGGTTGCCGCCTTCCTCGCGCAGCAGTTGATACAGCTGGCAGGGATCCTCGCCTTCCGCGTTGCGGAAGCAGCGCAGGTTCCAGTCGCCGAACTTTTCCTTGATATAGACGGCAGGCTCGGCGGGCTGGCCCTCACCTTCGGCCGCGCCTTCCACTTCGGTTCCGGTGGAGAATGCGCCCGAAGCGGCGGGCGCTTCGGCATCCCGGTCGGTCGCGGCGCCGTCGGCGGCAGCGTCCGCTGCTCCATCCGCGGTGGCGGTGTCCGCGGCGCCCTCGGTCTGGGTCGCCTCCGCGTTCGTGTCCGTGTTTTGCTCGGCGGCGTCAGTTGCGGGCGCGCTGTCGGCCGCATCGGCGCCGTCGGCGGCCGTGTCTTGCGCGAAGCCCGCGCCAGCCAGGCTCAGAGCGGCGGCAAAAGACAGAATGGAAAGTGATTTATGCATGATTTCCCCGTCATTATCAGAAGTTTCACGGGCGCTCTAACATGGCGCGCCGCGGCTGTCAGGATCAAATCGCAGACGCGCCGAGGCTGCAAGGCGGAATTTCGCATGCAGATCCGGCGGGAGCCCGCCGCCCGACCACCCGGAAGGGCGCCGCGTAGAAAAGGGGCCGCAAGGCCCCCTTTCGTCTCTCCCCGCCGGACTTGGCCGACTTAATGATTGGACGTGACGCTACGCCAGCGGAGAATCGCCGTCAACAGGCAAAATGATTGCAAATGCGACTTAAAAAAGAGGCCGCACCCGAGGGCGCGGCCAGTCTGACAGAGAGGAAAGTTGTCCCGGCGCTCGGAGGACATGTGGCACCGGAATGAAAATGATACTGGCACCGATTGGTTAAGAATGTATGGTCGCGCGGCACGCAAGACATCATGGGGCAGGGGATTGATCTTTGGCTGACGGCATCTTTATCGGCGGCGGCGGGCCGGATTACGGACAGGCGCAGACGCTGGCACTGAAATACGCCAACCGGCATGGCCTGATCGCGGGCGCTACCGGCACCGGCAAGACCTTGACCTTGCAGATCCTGGCCGAAGGGTTCTCGGCCGCGGGCGTGCCCGTGTTCCTGTCGGACGTGAAGGGCGATCTGTCGGGACTCGCGGCCTCGGGCAGTGCGGATTTCAAACTGCACGAGGCCTTTGCCAGCCGCGCCGCCAAGATCGGGCTTGCCGATTACGCCTATGACGCGTTCCCCGTCACGTTCTGGGATCTGTTCGGCGCGCAGGGCCACCCGGTGCGCACGACCCTTGCCGAGATGGGCCCGCTTCTGCTGAGCCGTCTGATGGCTTTGAGCGACGCGCAGGAGGGCATCCTGAACATCGCGTTCCGCGTCGCCGACGAGGAGGGCATGCCGCTGCTGGATCTGAAGGATCTGCAGGCGCTGCTGGTCTGGATCGGCGAGAATCGCGATACCCTGTCGCTGCGCTATGGCAACGTGTCGGTCGCGTCGGTGGGCGCGATCCAGCGCCAGTTGATGGTGCTGGAAAATCAGGGCGCCGCGCAGCTTTTCGGCGAGCCTGCGCTGGATCTGGCGGATCTGATGCATGTCGGCGCGGACGGGCGCGGGCAGATCAACATCCTTGCCGCGGACAAGCTGATGGGCGCGCCGCGCCTTTATGCGACCTTCCTTTTGTGGCTGCTGTCCGAGCTGTTCGAGACGCTCCCCGAAGTGGGCGATCCGGACAAGCCGAAGCTGGTCTTCTTCTTCGACGAGGCGCATCTGCTGTTCGACGACGCGCCCAAGGCCCTGATCGACAAGGTCGAGCAGGTGGCGCGGCTGATCCGCTCCAAGGGCGTCGGCGTCTATTTCGTCACGCAAAATCCCGACGATGTCCCCGACGACATTCTCGGTCAGCTCGGCAACCGCGTGCAACACGCCTTGCGCGCCTTCACCGCTCGCGACCGCAAGGCGCTGATGCGCGCGGCCGAGACCTATCGGCCCAACGCGCGGTTTTCGACGGTGGACGCCATCCGCGATGTCGGCACCGGCGAGGCGGTGACGTCGATGCTGCAGGACAAGGGCGCGCCGGGTATCGTGGAGCGCACGCTGATCCGTCCGCCATCGTCGAAGCTGGGGCCGATCGACGCCGCCGCGCGCCGCGCCGTGATGCAGGCCTCGCCCGTGGCGGGCAAATACGACGCGGCCGTGGATCGCGAGTCGGCCTATGAGATGCTCAAGGCCCGCGCAGGCCGCGCCGCCGCCGAGGCCGCCGCCGCCGAGGAGCAGGCCGAGCAGAGCACAGCTGCCGAGCGCGAATTCAACGCCGGGCGCCGCTATTCAGGCAGCCGCGTGGGCCGCTCGACAGCGGCGCGTCGACCCGGCGGCACGGCGGGCGAGTTCGGCGAGGCGATCAGCGGCGCAGTGCTCAAGGAGCTGCAGGGCACCACCGGGCGCCGCATCGTGCGCGGTATCCTTGGCAGTCTCTTCAAGGGGCGCTGATGCGCCTACGGAAACGATAAATTGGATACATTCACTGGGCGGATGACCAACAGATCGCTGGCATAATCACGGCCTTGTGTCTAATCTGTTGCCAAACAAGAAACGATAGGGAGGCCGCCGAAATGGCAAGCCGCAAGCAGACGGGCAGTAAATCCAAATCCGACAGCGCCAAGCCCAGCCGCGCCAGCGCCATGCCGCTCACGACACCGCCCGCCATGCGCACCGCTGGCGGCGGATCCACTATGGTGCCCGAACCGCCGCGCTCCGACGTGGCGGCGCAGGCCGGTGCCGATGGCGCGGATGCCAGCGAAGCGCTGAAGAAAAAAGAGCTGATCGAGCAGGTTGTCGCGCGAACGGAGATATCCAAGAAACACGCCAAGCCGGTAATCGAGGCAATGCTGTCCGTGCTGGGCGATGCCCTTGCCGAGGGCCGCGAGCTGAACCTGCAACCCATGGGCAAGATCAAGCGCAAGCGTGTCAAGGATACTGGCAAGGCCCGGGTCATCGTCGCCAATATCCGCCAGCCCATGGCAAGCGGCGCAGAGACCCCGCCGGCACCGCTCGCCCGATCCGCGTCGGCAGGCCCCGACAGTGCCCGCTCAAGCCGCATGAAAGAAGCGGTTGCAGACGACGCGGAGTGACGCTAAAAACCGCCCCAAGGGTGATTAGCTCAGTGGTAGAGCGCTTCGTTCACATCGAAGATGTCAGGAGTTCAAATCTCTTATCACCCACCATTTTAATCTGTTGAATTCAACTAAAGCCCTTGCAATGCAGGGGTTTTTTCCGTTCCAGCGTTGCAAATTCAGATAGAAAGCCGCGCTATATGGTGCAAATGGCGATCAGCCGGACGCGCGAATATGCCGCCGACAAGGCGGGCGCCGAGATCTGCGGCCAGCCTCTCTGGCTGGCCTCCGCATTGGAGAAAATCGCCATGGGCGCGGCCCGGATCGACAACGATGCGGCCGAGCGCAACCCGGCGACGGCGCATATGTTCATCGTCAACCCACTGCATGCGCACAAACGCGACAGCCTTTTCGCGACGCATCCCGCGACCGAAAACCGGGTGGCCGCGCTACGCGCAATGGCGGGACAGCGCGTCGTCAGGCGCGGCTAGCCAGCACAGCTTCGCCAGCCGTGTCCCCGATAGCAAAAAAGCGTAGGCAAGCCGGGCCGAACCTATTTGAATTCTCCACACTGATCTTCGTTTTGGCCATGGCGGTTGTCGGTGATTTGGGCTCGACCTGGGGGCCGTTGATCGGGACCGGTTCGATGATGATCGTCGTGGAACGCTCCAGGGAAATGGGGCGACGGCCGAAAGCGGGCGAAAGGTCCAGTCTTTGCGGGGCGGTGTTTTCCGGCAACCGTAACGCCCATCACGAATGCTGGCCCGATCCTGACCGCGACGAAACTCGCAGGCTGAACGCGGATGCCCGAACGCTGCCCTTTCAGCTAATTCTTGGACGCGAATAGATTGGCATTCGGGTCGCAAGATAACGGCGCTCGTTGCATCGGTCAGTGTGAAATTCTGCCCTTACCCTGGAGTTTTCTCTGCTGGCGGGCGCGCGTCGCCTGCGCCAGCCCCAGATCGCCGAGGATCGCGTAGAAGGCGGGCAAGACCGCGAGCACGAAGATGGTTGACGTTAACAAACCGAAGACGACCGAGATCACCAGCGGCTTCATGGATTGCGACTGCGTGCTGGTTTCCAGCAAAAGCGGCACAAGGCCGATGATGGTGGTGGAGGAGGCCATCAGGATCGAGCGGAACCGCTCGCGGCTGGCCTGCCCCGCGGCGCGGGCCAGATCCATGCCCTCGCCCGCGCGCTGCTTGATCACCTCGACCAGCAGGATGGCGTTGTTGACCACGATCCCGGCCAGCGACGCCGCGCCGATCAGCGACGGCATCGAGATGTTATAGCCCATGACCAGATGGCCCAGAATGACGCCGATGAATGCCAGCGGGATCGACACCATCACGATCAACGGCTCCACGTAGCTGCGGAACTGGAACGACAGGATGACATAGATCCCGACCAGACACAGCAGAAAACCGCGCAGGATCGACGCCACGGTTTCGGCGGAATTCGCGGTCTGCCCGCCAATCTCGAAGCTGAGGCCGGGTATCTGGCCGGCCAGCCGGGGCAGGAACCCGTTTTCCAGCTCGGCAACGATCGCGTCGGCATTGCCGATGCGGGTATCGACATCGGCCTGTAGGGTCACGGTGCGCCGCCCGTCAACATGGGTGATGCTGGACCAGCCGCGCGCGTCCTCCATGCGGGCCACGGTCGACAGCGGCACCGCCTTGCCACCCGGCAGCGTGGCGGTGAAATCGCGCAGGTCGTCGCGCGAATCGCGGTCCTGCGGCGATTGCTTCAACTCGATCTCGTGGCTGATGTCGCCGGTCTGCACCGTGGTGATGACCCGCCCCAGAAACGCCGCGCCAAGCTGATCTGAGACACTGCGCGCTGTCAGCCCCAATGACGTCGCATGGGGTTCAAGGTGCAGGCGCAATTCGGGCTTGCCGGGGCGCAGATCATGGATCGCGTTGAACACCCCGGCATAGGATTCGGTTTCCGATTGCAGCGCGTCGGCGGCCCGCGCCAGCACCTCCAGGTCCGGCGCGGACAGGCGGATTTCGATGGCGATGCCCTGCGGGCCGATGCCCGGTTCGGTCAACAGGATGGCCAGCGCGCCGGGCACATCGCCGATTTCGCGGCGCCAGAGCGTGACGATTTCATCCAGCGTCACGGTTCTGATTTCGGCGCCCAGCAGGTCGGCGGCGATGGTGGCGACATGCGGGCCGGATTCGCCTGCGGTGGCGTTGTGGTTGAACCGCACCTGCACGGATTTGACCAATGCCGCGCCCTCCGGCTGACCCGGCGCAAAGGCGGCGTCGACGCGGGTCAGCGCCGCCGTTATCCGGTCCACCACCTGCTCGGTGCGGGCCTGCGGGGTGCCTTGCGCCATCAGGATGCGCGCCTCCAGAACATCGCCGTCCATGGCCGGGATCGCCTCGCGCTTCAGATACCCGCCGCCCATCAAGCCCACGGTCACGATCAGCGTCGCAACCGTGAGGCCAGTGACCAGGTAGCGCCGCCGGATGGCCAGATCGGCCATGCCGCCGATCCACCTTTCGCGGAACCGCTCGAACCGGCTGTCAAAGCCCGCACGAAACCGCGAGGAGGGCTTCTCCGCGCCTTTCAACCCGTGGCTCAGATGGTGCGGCAGAACCCAGAGCGCCTGCGCCAGACTGGCGGCCAGCGCCGCGATCAGGACCATCGGCACCACCTCCAGCACCGCGCCCAGTTCGCCAACCAGAAAGGCAAGCGGGGCGAAAACCGCGATGGTCGTGGCGAACGACGACAGCACCCCCGGCGTCACGGCACGCGCACCCTGCACGGCGGCCTCCACGCGCGATGCACCGCGCGCGGACGCCTGCGCGATTGAATCGGTGATGACAATGGAATCGTCCATCACGATCCCGATCGCCATCAGCAATGCAACCAGCGTCATCATGTTCAGCGACAGCCCCTGCAAGGCCATGGCCGCGAACGCCCCCAGAAAGGCCACCGGCAGCCCCATCGCCGCCCAGATCGCGAAACCGGGCCGGAAAAACAGCGCCAGCACCGCGATGACCAGTATCAGCCCCATCACGCCGTTCTCGACCAGCATCTGTAGCCGGTCGCGCACGATGCTGGTCATGTCGTTGACGATCTCCAGACGCAGCGTGTCCGGCAACACCGCCCGCTCACCGGCGACCAGAGTTTCGATGTGATCGAACACCCGCAGCGCGTCGGCATTCAGCGCCTTGTCGACTTGCAGGAACACGGCGCGCTGGTCATCGAGGAACGCGCGCTCCTCCTGGGGCGTATAGGTTTCCGTGATGGTTGCAATCTGGCCCAGCGTCAGCTGCGCGCCATCGGGGTTTGACAACACCACCAGATCCGCCAGCCCCGCCACATCGCGGCGCTCGTCGGTGAAGCGCAGGCTGATATCGCGGGTTTCCGTCTCCAGACTGCCGAGGGGGCGGTCAACGCTTTGCGCGTCGATCTTGGCGGCAAGGGCGGACACCGTCAGCCCGTGCTGCTCCATCACCGCGCGGGGCACGGTGATGCGGAACTGCCGCTTGCCAAAGCCCGACATCGTGACCTTGGCCACGCCGGGCAGGGCCGACAGGCGGTCCTGCAACTGCGCGCCATAGCGCTCCAGCTGGGCGGGCGGCAGATCGCCCGCCACGGCAACCGAGGTGACGGGATCGGTGCGGTGCAATTCGCGCACGATGGCAGGTTCGGCCGCGTCCGGGAAATCATCGACCGCCGTGACCTCGGTGCGCAGGTCGTTGACGAAACGGGCGCTGTCACCGCTGGCGTCCATTTTGGCAACGGCGCGGGCGATATTGCCCTGCGCGGTGCAGGTCAATTCGTCCAGCCCCTCGACACCTTCGACCGCATCCCAGACGCGGCGGCAAATCGCATCCTCCACCTCCTCGGCGGTGGCGCCGCGATATTCGACGCTGATTTCCGCCTCCACCGGCCTGAAATCGGGAAAGGTTTCGCGCTTGAGCGTGGGGATCGCCATCGCCCCGGCGGCAAGGATCAGGACCAGCAGCAGGTTGGACGCGGTGGGATGCGCGGTGAACCAGCGGATCATTCGGGGCGCTCCGCCGGGGTGACGATCATGCCGGGAATGGCAGGCACCAGATCGCCCAGAATCACCTCCTCGCCCGGCGCGATGCCGCCCGACAGCACCGCCTGGCCATCCTGACGCCAGGCGACGGACACTTCGCGCAGCTCAAGCCGGCCATCCGCGTCGCGCAGATAGACAAGATTGCCGCCGTGAACCGCGCTGCCGGGAACCTTCACGCTGGTCGATATGACCGGACCGGTCAGAATAACCTCCGCATACATGTTCGGGACCAGCGGCAGGTGCAGCGGCGGGTTAGTGTTGGCGTATGGGTCGTCCACGACGATGACTGCGGGCGCCGAACGGGCCTGCGGATCCAGCGCGCTTTCCACCCGCACCAGCCGTCCGGTCCATGTCTGGGACGGGTCCGAGACAAGCTGCACCTCGGCCGATATCCCGTTGAAACGCGTGGGCATGTCGCCCAGTGACAGGGCGCTGCCCTCGCCGCCGCCGCCCATCAATCGCCGGAACGACATCAGGGGGATCTGCGCCGTGATCTGGGCCTGCGAGACGTCATCCGCCGTCACCAGCGGCTGCCCCGCCGTGACAAACTGGTGCCGCTGAACATGCACAGATCCGACCCGCAGATCGAACGGAACCACGATGTCGGTTTTTTCGACATCACGCCTTGCGCGGGCCAGAATTGCCTTCGTGCGGGCCATTTGCGCATCGAGCTTCTTGCGCTGCGTGGGGATCAGATCCAGGGCATTCTGCAACTCGACCGTGGTGCGGCGGACCTGCAACGTGGCGCGTTCCTGCCCGTCCAGACCGGACTGGGACGCAACGCCGCGTTCAACCAGATCGCGCATCCGCGCCAGTTCGGTCTCGGCCAGATCAAGGCGGTCTTGCTCCAGCGACAGCAGCCGCTCAGTGTTGGTCGCGTCGATGTCGAGCTGCGCGGCTTCTGCGTCCAGCGCGGCCAGATCCGCCTCGGCCTGCGCAACCTGAAGCTCATAGGCTGTCGGGTCGATTTTCAGAACCCTGGTGCCTTCGCGCAGCAGGTTGCCGGTGTCCAGATCGGGGTGGCGCCAGGTGATCGCGCCGGAAACTTCGGAGATCGCCTCCCAGCTTCGGGCGGCCTGAACATTGCCAAACCCACGCACGACCGCGCGAACAGGCCCCGCTTCGGCCATGACGGTGTGCGCAACGACGCCGCGTTCGTGGCTGTCGACACGGGCAGGAGGTTCGGACGTGGAAATCAACCAGACGGCAACGGCAACGCCAATTGCGACAGGCGCAAGTAATCCAACTGTCCGAGCAATCTTCAACTTCAACGTCCTTTTCCTGTCAGCCCAAACCGGCAAATTGCGGTTATCATCCCTTGGCAGACCGTATCGCTTTGCCGCGCGGACAATATTCGAATTGAACTGGTTCAGTATCTTTCGGATTTTATTTAGTAAAATAACCACTATCACAGATACTTGCCCGCGCAAAACTGCGCCTTTCGCATTCTTTCACGCAATGCAAATTTCCGGGCTATAGCTGGGAATGCGCGTCAGCCCCCTACAGGCTTTCAGCCAGTGCGGGTGTCAGAAAGTCCAGAACGGCACGGATGCGGGCAGTGTGGCGCAGGTCTTCGTGGGTCAGCAGCCACAGATCAAGGCCAAAGGCCTCAGGCAGTTCTGCGACACGGGTCAGGCCCGGTTCCAGGTCAGCGACGGCGCAGGGCAGCACCGCAAGACCGATCCCGGCCTTGGCCAGACGCACGGCACAGGCCACCGAGTTTGATCGCACCGCCGGGCGCATTCCCGGCAACAGCTTGTCCAACTGGCGCGTCAGCGGGGCGTGGGCGCTATCAAATCCGATCCAGTCATGCTGTGTCAGGTCCGCGCCGGGGTGGGCGGCGCAGTAATCCGCCGCCCCGTAGATCGCAAACTGCAGTTGCCCGACCCGCCGTCCCACCAAGGTTTCCGGCGGAGTGTTCCCGATGCGCAGCGCGATATCGGTTTCCCGCCGCGACAGGTTGAGCGTTTCGTTGCCGACCACGATCTCCAGCTCGATCCCCGGATACATGTCGCGAAAGCGCCCGAGATGATCTGCCAGCGGCCCGAACGCCAGCATGTCGATCGCCGTGATCCGCACGGTGCCGCTGAGGCGCAGATCCTGCCCGGTGACGGTGCGGTCAAGCGTCGTGACATCGGCCTCGATGCGTTCGACGATGCCAAGTGTTTCCTCGCCCGCTGCTGTCAGCGCATAGCCGGTCGGCAGACGCTCGAACAGTCGCACGTCCAGCGTTTCCTCAAGTCCGGCGATCCGGCGGAACACAGTGGAATGGTTGACGCCGAGGCGGCGCGCGGCGCCTGCGAGGCTGCCCGCACGTGCCACGGCCAGAAAGACCCGCAGATCGTCCCAATTCGCAAGCTGTGCACTCATGCAATCGCTCCTTGCCGGTTTCGCCAATCCCTGTGCGCAGAGTAAATGACTATATCTATTCCAAGCGCGACAACAACTCACGAAAGGATTTCGCCATGTCCAACAAGACAATCCATACGAAACTGCGCAGCGACGAGCTTTCCTGTCCGTCCTGCGTGTCAAAGCTCGAAAATGCGCTGCTGGCGCTGCCGGGCGTCACGAGTGCCGAGGTAAAGTTTGCCAGCGGGCGGATCGATGTCGAGCATGATCCAACGCTCACCGACGTTGACGCCCTGGTGCACTCCATCGCCAAGACCGGCTATACCGCCAAACCTTCGGCGTTCTAGACCTCCACCCCTTTCCCCGCTGCCCCTTGGCGGCGGGGCTTTCCGATGCAAGGAGACAAGATCATGTTTGCCGGACTTATGAACATCCTGAGGCATCCCGTCAGTCGCCGCAAATGGCTGACCATCGCAAGCGGTGTGTTCATCGCCACGGCGCTGGTCGCTTGGTATGGGTTCGGATTGGCCGCGCCCTGGGCGCCGCTGATGACCATTGCCGCCGCTCTCGCCGGCTATGACATCGCGCTGCGGGCCTGGAGCTCTCTGCGCCAGCGTCAGCTCAGCATCGAGTTGCTGGTGATCGTGGCCGCGATTGGCGCGCTCTTCATCAACAACCACTGGGAATCCGCTGCCGTTACGTTCCTGTTCATGCTGGGCGCGTGGCTGGAGTCTCGCACCATGAGCCGCACGCGCGGCGCGCTGAAGGCGCTGATCGATGCGGCACCAGTGACGGCGACTGTCCTGCGCGATGGCGAGACGATCGAGGTGGCCGCCCATGAGGTGGGCTTGGGTGAGACTGTTCTGGTCAGGGCCGGTGAGCGCCTGCCGGTCGATGGCGAGGTGATCGACGGCACCGCCGCGGTCAACGAGGCGTCGATCACCGGCGAGCCGATCCCGGCGGAAAAGGCCCCCGGCTCAAAGGTCTTTGCCGGAACGCTCGCCGAAAACGGTCTGTTGCATCTGCGTGCCACCGGCGTCGGCGCCGACACCACGCTGGCGCGGATCATCACCCGCGTTGAAGAGGCGCAAGAGGCCAAGGCCCCGGCCCAGCGGATGATCGAAAACTTTGGGCGCTGGTACACGCCGGGCGTATTCGTCATGGCGATCATCAGCTACATCGTCACGCGCAACGCCGAGTTGGCGCTGACGCTGCTGGTCGTCAGCTGCCCAGGCGCGCTGGTCATCTCGACCCCGGTGTCGGTGATTGCAGGGATCGGGCGCGCAGCCCGCGCCGGTATCCTGATCAAGGGTGGCGAGCATCTGGAAAACGCCGGGCGCATCACCGCGCTGGCGCTCGACAAGACCGGCACGCTGACCGAAGGCCAGCCGCGCCTGGCCGAAATCGTGGCGCTGAAAGGCCAGAGCGAGGCCGATGTCCTGCTCTGGGCCGGTATCGCCGAGACCGGATCGACCCACCCGCTGGGCCGCCCGATCATCGAAGCGGCGCGCAAGCAGGGCCCTCTGCCCACCGCCGAGTCTCTGGAGGAGATCGCCGGCATGGGCCTGATCGCGCGCCATGACGGCCATCAGATCGCTGTCGGCAGCCACCGCCTGTTCGATCATCTCAAGATCGACTTCGACACCGAGGCGAAAGACGGCATCGCGCGCCTGCACGGGCTGGGCCACACCGTGGTGATCGTGGCGAGAGGCGGCGGGGTCGTGGGCCTGCTGGGTCTGGCCGACATGCCGCGTGCCAGTGCCAAGCCGATGATCGACCGGCTGCACGCGCTGGGGGTTCACCGCGTCGTCATGCTGACCGGCGATCAGCGCCCGGCGGCCGAGGCGATTGCCAGCGCGGTCGGCGTCGACGAGGTGCATGCCGCGATGATGCCTGACGACAAGCTGGAGCATATCCGCGCGATACGCGCTGAGGGCCTGCATGTGGCGATGGTCGGCGATGGCATCAACGACGCTCCGGCCCTCGCGGCGGCCGATATCAGTATCGCGATGGGCGCGTCGGGCAGCGACATCGCCATCGAGACGGCAGACATCGCCCTGATGACCGACGATCTGGGCAAGATCGCCGAGGCGATGGAAATCGCCCGCGCCACGCTGGCCAACATGCGCCAGAACCTTGTAATCGCGGTCCTGACCGTTGTGGGCCTGCTGTTCGGGGTCTATACCGGCACTGTCCACATGGCCGGTGGAATGCTGGTTCACCAGCTGTCGGTATTGGTCGTCATCCTCAACGCGATGCGCCTGCTGCGCGTGCCGAAAGCCCACCGCGCCAGAGCCGCTGAAGAGGGCACCGAACGCGTTGCCGCATAAACGTCGGCACACATCGTACAGCGCCCGCGCTATGTTGGCGCGGGCAATGCATTTCACCTCGCCGGAAAGGAAGTTGACATGACGGTAATCAAGGATCGCCAAGAATGGGATGATGTTCTCGATTTCTGGTTTCCTGAAGGGCGCTTTCTCGATGTGGATGAGCAGACCCACCATGCACATTGGCGTTGGCGCATGCAGGGCGGCGCGGACGCCCAGATCATCGCGCAGTTCTCAGATCTGACCAGGAACGCGGCGGGTGGCAACCTCGATCACTGGGCGCAAGATCCGCACGGGCGGCTGGCGCTGATCATCCTTCTCGATCAGTTCTCCCGCTCGGTCTGGCGCGATGACGCGCGCGCCTTCGCGCAGGATCCCCATGCTCTCTCGCTGGCAACCGAGGGGCTTTCGAACGGGCACTATGCAGCGTTGGAAGCGCCTTGGTTTCAGGTCGTCCATGGCCTGCCATTGGGGCATTGCGAAGGCCCCGATCACTTGGAGCGGCTCGACCGGCTGATCCGCCTGCGCGAAAACATCGCCGCCACCGCGCCACGCCACTTAGGACCGATCTACTCGGCCTTGGCCGACCAGGCCCGCGCCGTTCGCAAGCTCATTGCGGCATTCGGCCGACATCCTCATCGCAATGAAATACTGAACCGCATATCGAGTGCTGCTGAGGAGGCGTACATCGCCGAGGGCCAGTTTCCTCATATGAAGGCATTCAGATAGGTTCTCGGCGCGCCCGGAAGGCTGGCTATCCCGGATGCGCGGCCGCCCGCGCCGCCCGGCGAGCAAGATCAGCAAACCGGCCGCGCCCGTCGCAGTAAACACTTGTGCGACCATTAGTTTAAACACGCGTGCGACCAAATCCTCAGATCACCTGAGCCAGCTTGCTGGTGGCTCTGTTTCCAAAGAATGATTTCAGAAAACTGGCTGGGGTGGTGGGGTGTTGAGGTAAGTTATAGATATGTAAATATAAGGTCGCGCATCTTGGGATATGGGGTCAATTCAACGGGCAGAAAAAGTTCCTGTCGTGAACCAAGGCGTATCACAGCGTGGGGCCAACGGGAGAACAAGTTCCAAGGCGTCCAGACTAGCGAAACTGGCGACAGTGCGAGTGTCATTAATCTGCCCGAACGTCGAATGATCCGGCGCGGGTTTCTCATTCCGGCGACATTTCTTCTGATGCAAAAAAGCGCGATCGGATTTCTTCTGGTACTGGGTGTAATCAGTCCTTCAACGCCGGATGCGCGTCCCGAATATCTTACCACCCGAGAAGTGGCGGAACTCACCAAGTACAAGAAGGCTACGCTGGAGGCACTTCGAGCAAAACGCCAAGGTCCTCCGTTCTATCGCCAAGGCTTCAACATTCGCTATTGAGACGATGAGGTCCGCGAATGGATGGAGCGTGACCGCGAAGCCGGGGCGATGGTGTCAGATCAGTTTGAACGGCCCCGGGTTTTCGAAAGGATAAAACTCTCAGATGATGACCCTTATGGAGTCGAAGGAGAAGCACACTCCGACATACACGGCCGAGTTCCGTGAGCGCGGCATTCGGCTGTATCGCGAGCACCGGTCTGCCTGCCGGGCGATCGCCTCGAAGCTTGTGTCCAAGACAAGGACGCGCTGGATTTCAGCGCCGGTCTCGGCATCGCGGTGCGCAAATATCAGACTGACATCAGTCCGAGCGATTAATTTCTTGCGCAAATTGAATTTCATCAAAAAATTTGCGCCTCAACGAAGATCTCACTCGCTAACTCCGGCATGCGTTTGCCAAGCTTATAAAGCCCGTTCATCACATCTCGCCCCAGTGCGTCTACCAAAGGCTCCATTTGCCTATGGGTGAAGGGTTTGACCAGATGGCCGCCGGTGTCGGTAATCGCAAGTCCGTGACGCCGCAGCTGCGCCGTCAGGTCGGGTAGGTCGTAAACACGCGGTTGTTGTAGGCTCGCGTTGCGCGGGCTGATTGCCTTCACGTCGTCGATCAGGCCCATGGCGCTGGCCAGTTGGCGATGCAAGGATGCGGCATTGGGGACGTTGATGTGCAGAACGGTCTCTGTAGTCATCTGTCGGCGCATGGCCGCGATCAGGCGGTCCGAATCTGGGACTTCATGAAGCAGCCCGGAACAAAGTAGCACGTCGATCTCACGCGGAACCCGATCCGCTAGGTCCTCGAAGAACCCCTGCACGACGCGAAGATGAGGCAGTGTACTGGCTCGCGCGTGGTCTGCGAACGTCTGCGACGGCTCCACGATGAGCCAGTCATTCCAGCGTCCACCGGCGTCGCTGTAGCCCTGGGCCTGCAAATCGGCGAAGATTCACAATCCCCTTCCAGTCTTCGGGTGGCGCCGGGGCGATTGATATGTCAACATCTCAGGAACCAGCTAGAACCCGTATGGATCGGCAGTTGAGCAGAGGCATGCTCAAACTACGTATCCACCATCTTGTACAATATGAGCATAACTAGGCTATCTTATGTCGCAAAATCTACTTCTGATCGGAGCCGGTGAGTTCGCCGATATCGCTTATGAGTATTTCACTGTGGACAGTGAATATAGCGTGGTAGGGTTTGCGGTCGAACGTGAGCACCTGACTCAAAGCGAAAAATTCGGCCTTCCTGTGGTCGCTTTGGACGAAGCGGCATCGATTTTCGATATCGAAACTACAAAGGCACATGTCGCAGTCACGTCGACACAACTCAACAGGGTCCGCGAGCGCCTGATCGGGCTCACGAAAGATCATGGTTATACGCTGGTCAACTTCATTAGTCCCCGGGCGATGGTTTGGCGAACGGCGAAGTTGGGATCGAATGTTTTCATTTTCGAAAATAACGTAGTCCAACATGGCGTTCAAATTGGGAATGGATGTGTTCTTTGGTCCGGAAACCACATCGGTCACCAGACACAGATTGGCGATTATTGTTTTCTGTCATCCCATATCGTGGTTTCCGGTTACTGCAACATTGGTCCGCGTAGTTTTGTCGGCGTCAACGCAACGTTTGCCGATGGTGTGACGGTGGGTGCTGACAGCTTGGTCGGTATGGCAGCCGTCATCAACAAATCATTCGAGAGGCCCGGACAGATACTGAACGGACACCCAGCGGAAGCGTCTAGGGTTTCTTCCTATCGCTACTATAAGCTAAAGCCACCGAAATGACCTGGCGCAAGATGGGGTTGGCCTTTTGCCCTGATGGCCGACAAGTTTGGGCGCGACACTCATTCATGACACCGAGTCCCTGGCTGCGCGATAAAGACACGATACGTGTTTTCGGCGGAATGCGGGACGATAAAGGAATCAGCCGAATTGGCTGGGTGGATTTGGACAGTTCAAATCCGCTTGATGTCAAAGCGGTTTCCGACAGTCCGGCCCTTGATCTAGGCGCGCCCGGCATGTTCGACGACAATGGAGTGATCTTGGGTGACGTGCTCGAGGTGTCGCCTTATGAGCTACGCCTCTACTATGTTGGCTTTCAACTGGTTGAAAAGGTGAAATTCATGGCGTTCACCGGTGTGGCAATCAGCGAAGACCGTGGCGATACCTTCACGCGCCACCGGACTACACCGATATTGGATCGCTGCCCCGAAGGCACGTTTATTGGCGCGATGCACTCCATAGCGCGCCTGCAGGATGGCCGGTATCGTGCATGGATATCACGTGGCCGTGGCTGGCAGGAGATAAATGGCCGGCAATATCCGCAATATGATTGTTGGACTGTCGTAAGTGACGACGGATTGTTTTTCGATAATGCAAAAGCTCAGCGCATCATCACTCCGAACGAAAACGAATATCGGATCGGCCGTCCACGTGCCAACTTGATGAAGGATGGGACCTGGGAGTTGCGTGCAACATCAGACACCTATTCCAAACAATATTCCAGCCACAGATTCTTGTCGCCAGACGGTGTCAATTTCTCGCGAACCGAGGACGATGAACTTCCGCGTGGCGAGGCCGGGAGTTGGGACGATGAAATGACGTGCTATCCTGCGCATATCGAAGCTTCGAACACGTCCAAGTTCCTATTTTACAACGGGAACGGCATGGGGCGCACCGGTGTCGGCGTCGCGCGTTGGATCGATTAGAGCGTTATTGCCCGCCTCCTTTTCAGGGCACAATTTCAGGACACAATTCGATCCTCCGCAGGAGCCAGCGAAATGACCGAGGCGACAAAGCCACTCGCAGCAAGCTTCATTTTACTCTCGTACAATCAGGAAGATACAATTGTGGCTTCTGCTCAGTCTGTACTCGATCAGGCATGTGAGCCAATTGAGGTGATCCTTTCAGATGATGCTTCAACAGATGAAACCTTCAAGAAGATATCCGATCTGGCGCACTCATACCGAGGTCCTCACCGCATCGTCGCACGTCAAAATGCTGTGAATATGGGTGTAAATCGGCATATAGAACGCGCCATCAAGCTGGCCGACTCCGATCTCATGATCTGGACGGCAGGAGATGACATCAATTTTCCGCATCGCGCACAACGAATTATCGATGCGTATCGCAAAACCGGCGCAAAACTCATCTTCTCGGATGCGCAAACTGTGCTTAAGGACGGCTCACGTGGATCAGACGCCTATAAGCGCGCGCTGTTGTACCATGAAAGTAGCGTGAAATCGGCGGCGATTTCTTTCGCGCTGTATCTTGGCGCTACCGCTGCATGGCACAAGGATTTGTATCGTAAATACGGCGGCTTTCCCGCCGAGCGGGCCTATGAAGATCTCATTCTCGGATTCCGCGCAGTTCTTGAGGACAGCATTCACTACATAGAAGAGGAATTGGTCTTGTATCATGAAAGCATAGGAGTCTCGAGCCAACTACGCGCTGGACAAGGAGAAATCGATAACAGAACGCGTCGCATAGAAATCTTGCGCAATCTTCGGCGTGTTCTCGAACAGCGGCTAAAGGATGCTGACATCTACGGTTTGTCACGGAATGATCCTGCCAGACGTGTCTTGGTCAGCAGGATTCACTCGATGACCACGCGTCTCGACTATTATCGAAGGCAGCCTGGGGCGACGCGACGCTTTTTGACCCGTCCCCTCACGACGACACACGCATTTTTATCCGAGATGTTACGAGATTTTCGTAAGCGATGAGGGCGGGCAACACGCAGTTATCTGCATGGACGGCGGGCTTTAGCCCAAGCCCACGCGAGCCACAACTTACCTTCAGCCCAGATCCCATTCATACTGCTCGAACAAGACACTCCGCGCTCCGAACATTTCTTTCTGTCTTGCCAACCCGGTGTTCAGCGTTCGTCCGCCATTTGTGGTCGAAATGCCGAAATTGAACCACGTTCTGTCCGAATAGATCTCATCGAGCAGATGGGAAACGATCAGGTCGAGCGCGCCCTCGCGCCGTCCCGCATCGGTGGTCGCCATATATTGCACATGCGCCACCTGGCCACAGTCGAAAACCAGCAGTCCGCCTTGGAGCAGATCACCTGCACAAGCAAGGTAAAGGCGAATTCTCTCGGGGAAATGCGCGCGAAGCAATTCGATCTCTTGTAGGCTATGGGTCGGTGCCGCCCCGTGCGCATCGCTTAGCCGCTCAGTAAGGATGCGCCAAAACGCGCTGAAATTGTTGCTTTTCTTTACCTCCAGACCCGCCTTGCGGGCCCGGCTGGCGCCCTGCCGTTTGGATTTGGAGAATTTCGGAGACCGTCCGATGGCGATGGCCGACGCGAGGTCACAGCGCACCAGCCGCGCGCCGGCCTGGTGCAGGGCATAGATGTCCGCTTCGGCCGGAAAGCGATGGAAGATATGCGGAATGGCCTTGTAGAGCAGCCTGTCAAAGCCCGAATTGCGCAGCGTATCGCGCAGGGAGGATACCGTCTTGACCATCATCTCCGCGGACATGGCCGACCCGGTGATGAGCCCGCCATAGGTCAGCCCGCCGTGAGACTGAAGCGTCCTTCCAACCCGATTCGCGGGCAGCAAGGCCATGATCCGGCCATTCACCTCCATGATCAGCGAATGATCCTCGAATCTGTCCGCATGATACCCCATGAAGCGGCGGTCATGCAGGAAGGTGCCATTGGCGGACGCGGCGACAAAGATGTTCCACGCCTCTTCGTCCTCGGGCGCATAGCGCCTTATCGTCAGGGGTTCGTTCATTCTGCCATGCCACTTTCCCGGGTTCGGCCCAGTGTCCCGTATCATATCGCTGGTTGGGATCCCATGATCAACACCTCTTGCACGAGGGCGCTCGACCACCGATGCCTAGGGGCAAACCCATTGTCGAAGGGCGCTTCGTCGGATACTTAATGAGCAACAAAAGCGAGGCCCGAATTCCATGTCCCTGAGCGACTGCCGTGTTATAGAACTGCCCAAGATCGCAGATGCGCGTGGCAACCTGACCTTCGTGGAGGGCGGCAATCACATCCCATTCGACATCAAGCGCGTTTACTACCTATATGACGTGCCGGGCGGCGCCGATCGCGGAGAGCACGCGCACAAGGCGTTGCACCAGTTCGTGATCTGCATGTCGGGCAGTTTCGACATGGTGCTCGATGACGGGTTCGAAACGCAGCGGTTCCATCTGAACAGGTCGTATTTCGGGGTCTATGTCTGCCCGATGATGTGGCGATACCTCGATAATTTTTCCTCCGGGTCAGTTTGCATGGTCATGGCATCGGCCCCCTACGACGAATCCGATTACATCCGGGATCGCGCGGAATTCATCAGCGCCGTGGCTGCCTCGTGAAGGTTCCGTTTCTTGATCTGCAAGCGGCCCATGCCGATATCGAAGACCGCATCGAGGCCGAGTTGTTGCGCGTCGCGCGGTCGGGCTCTTATATTCTCGGCCCGGAACTGGAGACGTTCGAGGGCGCATTTGCAGCCTATGTGCGCAGCCGTCATTGCGTAGGCTTGGCCAACGGCCTTGATGCGCTGCACCTCGGGCTGAAAGCGATGGGCATTGGCCCAGGCGATGAGGTGATCGTGCCCGCCAACACCTACATCGCCACCTGGCTGGCCGTCAGCCAATGCGGCGCGACCCCGATACCCGCTGAACCGCGCGAGGACACCTACAATATCGACCCAGAAGCCGTGCGTGCGGCCGTGACAGATCGGACACGGGCCATCCTTCCCGTGCATCTGTATGGACAGCCCGCCGACATGGACGCGCTCGAGGCGATCGCGGCGCAACACGGTCTTTCCGTTCTCGAAGACGGCGCCCAAGCGCATGGCGCGCGCTACAAGGCGCGCAAGATAGGCAGTACCGGCACCGTCGCCTGGAGCTTTTATCCGACGAAAAACCTCGGCGCGCTCGGGGATGGCGGTGCACTGACGAGCGATGATGATCAGGTCGCGGCCCGGACCAGGCTGTTGCGCAACTACGGATCGGCAGTCAAATACGAGAACCAGATGAAGGGAGTGAACAGCCGCCTCGACCCGATTCAGGCGGCTGTGCTGAAGGTCAAGCTGGGCACGCTCGACGCAGCAACAACCCGACGCCAAAATATTGCCCGATGCTATTCCGAGGCATTCTCTGCAGCCGGTCTTGGCGCGCCCTATGTGCCGGATTGGGCCGATCCGGTCTGGCATCTCTACGTCCTGCGCCACCCCGATCGTGCAGCATTCCAGCAACGGCTGACCGATGCGGGCATCGGCACCGTCATCCATTACCCGATCCCACCGCATTTACAGGATGCCTATGCGGAAGCCGGCTATGAACGGGGCAACTTTCCTCTGGCCGAGCGGCTGGCCGAAGAAGTGCTGAGTCTGCCGATGTGCCCCGCACAGACGGAGGCACAAACGGACTACGTGATCGACAACGTCGTGAGGCTGGCGTGATCACGCGATGTAAGGATTGGGGTTGTCATTCAGTCAATAGACAAGGCGCTGAAATCCTGTTGTCCACGGGGCTGCGTCATCCCCAGGAAAATCTTATCTTTCCCGGCGCCAAAGTAGTTTCTGCACCGGGACGCTATTTGTGACCACGTTAGTTTCGATCTTGGAATTTCCACTGCACGAGAGGTCAACACCATGAAAATCGACTGCATGATCATTCATCTCGAGCGCGCTCACGCGTGCCTGCCGCGGGTGGAGGCCACAGTGGACACGGTGCCGCTGCGGGCGTGGACGGACAACAGATGAAGACGACCAATCGCAGGCCTATGTTCGCAGACTGCTGCGCCCGACCTATCCACTTCCATTGCGCCAATCGGAGATAGTCACCTTCCACATCCAGCCGGGCAATTTTGTGCGCTTTCCGATCAAGCTGCGCAAGACTGCCCTGCACGATATCGCCTCCGCCGGGTCAGTTCGGTTGTAGTCACATGACCGAACCGCGCTTGGCATGGTTGCCCAGTTGGTGACCGCGAAGCAGCAAAAGCCCTTCTTGCGACGTCCCAAAAAATTCGACCGCCCCGGCGACAACGTCTTGCAAATGCAGTGGGTGCACGATGCGCGAGTGTCAACAATCTGGCCCTCTGGCGTGCATGAAATATCGGGCCAACTCTGCGGCAGCCTGATCGGCCGCAAGAGTGATTTTGGCTAAAAAATGCGGCGCGAAATTCTGGGATCAATATATCGCCGGAAAATTCACGCCCTTGCCAAACGGTACATTCATGCCCGGGAACAATGCCGAAGACCGGACAACGATATCCGCTTCACCGCGTCGCAGAGAACCTGGGTGCGGAGCGACACCGACAGAAATGCCGGCGCGCCATGATGCCGGATTTCTTCCGGCCAGCGACGGCGAAAGTGGAAGACACCATTTCTGCGGACCAGGTGCAAACGCCATTTTCTGCTCGTGACGCGCGGCGGGCGCCCCGGCCGATGCGAAGCAGTTTTTGAAGCGCCGGTATGTTCAGACGGGAAGCTGGCCGCCTGATCAATGGATGTCCCATTGGGGAGTATGGAGTTTTTCGGTGTCATTGGCTGGGGTGGTAGGATTCGAACCTACGATACACGGTACCAAAAACCGATGCCTTACCGCTTGGCTACACCCCAACGTGGCGTGGTGATTAGCCTGACGCGGCATGGGGTGCAAGACCGAATGGCAAAAATTCTGCGGAATTTGGCGGCTTTGCAATCGTGCTGGCCGCGCCGGAGCGAAAGGCGGCGCGGAAGCCCGTGGATCACTCCAGAATTTCGTCCGCGCCGACGCCCCAGATCGCCGATTTGGGCACCCAGCCGTCATAGCCGCCGACCTCCAGTTCGCACCAGCCGGGGATGCATTCGGCGATGCGCGCGATCACGCCCAGCTCCAGCTGGGCGGCGACCAGTGATTTGGGGTCGGGGTTGATATGCATCTGCAGCATGTCCTGCTCGACCAGCGCGGTGCGCACGCCCGACAGCAGCGAGTAATGCATCCATCCGCCCGCGCCATCGCGGTCGCGCACGCGCCGCCAGTGGCCATGCTCGGCGGTGATCTCCAGCGGCGTGTCGCGCTTGCGAAAGATCCAGTCGATGCGGTGCGTGCGGCTGGGCCCGCGGCGGGCGTATCCTTCGGCGGCCTTCATCGACACGAAGCGCGGCAATGGCAGGTTCGTGACCGGGCCGCGATCCTGCGCCATTGCGGCAAACGGCAACGCCGCGACGATCGCGACTGCGCAAAACATTCGGTATGGCTTGACCATATTGCTTTTTCTGCCCGATCTGACCTGCGGGGTTCTTGTGCCTCGCCCGTTCCTGCGCCACCATGTCACGAAGATATTGAACTTGAAAGATCCAGGAGGCGCTTCATGCCATCTCAACGTCTGAGTGTTGCCGTTACGCGGCGCTTGCCCGAGCCGGTCGAGGCGCGCCTGTGCGAGCTGTTCGACACCACGCTGCGCGAGGACGACACCCCCATGACCCGCGAGGAGCTGTCGGCCGCCGCGCGCAGTTGTGACGTGCTGATCCCGACGCTGTCGGACCGGATCGATGCAGGTCTGATCGGGCAGGCTGGGCCGCGGCTCAAGCTGATCGCGAATTATGGCGCGGGGGTCGATCACATCGACGTGGCGACGGCGCGACAGCGGGGGATCCTGGTGTCGAACACGCCGGGCGTGTCGGCCGATGACACGGCGGACATGACGATGGCGCTGATCCTCGCCGTCACGCGCCGCATCCCCGAGGGGCTGGCGGTGATGCAATCGGGCGAATGGCCCGGCTGGTCGCCGACCGCGCTGATGGGCGGGCGCATTTCGGGGCGGCGGCTGGGTATCCTCGGGCTCGGCCGGATCGGGCAGGCGGTGGCGCGCCGCGCCGCGGCCTTCGGGATGGAGGTGCATTACCACAACCGCAAGCGCCTGCGCCCCGAAACCGAGGAAGCGCTGGCCGCGCGCTATTGGGAGAGCCTGGACCAGATGGTTGCGCGGATGGACGTGATCTCGGTCAACTGCCCGCACACGCCGTCGACCTTTCATCTGATGAACGCGCGCCGCCTTGCCCTGATGAAGGAGGGCGCGGTGATCGTGAACACCTCGCGCGGCGAGGTGATCGACCAGAACGCGCTGACGCGGGTGCTGCGCGCGGGCGAGATCGCGGGCGCGGGGCTGGACGTCTACGAGGACGCGGCCAATCCGCGCCTGCGCGCGATGAAGAACGTGGTGCTCTTGCCGCATATGGGCTCGGCCACGGTCGAGGGGCGGATCGAGATGGGCGAAAAGGTGCTGGTGAACATCAAGACCTTTCAGGACGGACACCGCCCGCCCGATCAGGTCGTCCCGGCAATGCTGTGAGCCTGCGCGCGCTGTCCCTTGCGGTCGCGCTGCTGGCAGGGGACGCTGCCGCGCAGCAGGCCACCGATGCGATCGCGCCGGAGATCGGCGCGTTCGAGGCTCAGGCGGCATCCGCGCCGGTTCAGGCCGATGAGTGGATGGTGGTCGCCGCGCATCCGCTGGCCAGCCGGGCAGGGGCGCGCGTTCTGCGCGAGGGCGGCAGTGCGGCCGATGCGATGGTCGCCGTGCAGCTGGTGCTGGGACTGGTGGAGCCGCAAAGCTCGGGCCTCGGCGGCGGCGCGTTCCTTGTCTGGTATGACGCGGCCAGCGGCGATCTGACCACGCTTGACGGGCGCGAGACGGCGCCGCTGCACGCATCGCCCCTGCTGTTTCAGGACGCGGCGGGCCAGCCGCTGGCCTTCATGGATGCGGTCGTCGGCGGCCGCTCGGTCGGGGTGCCGGGCACCCCCATGCTGCTGGCCGAGGCGCATGCGCGCTGGGGGCGGCTGAACTGGGCGGACCTGTTTGCGGAGGCCCATGATCATGCCGCGCAGGGCTTCGAGGTCAGCCCGCGCATGGCCGCGTCCATCGCCGCCAATGCCGACACGCTGGACCGGTTTGCCGCAACGCGCGATTATTTCCTGCCGGAGGGCCGCATGCTGAAGGCCGGGGACATGCTGAAAAACCCGGCCTATGCCAAGACGCTCCAGACCTTTGCCGAGGAGGGGCCGGCCCCGTTCTATACCGGCCCCATCGCGCGCCAGATCATCCGCGCGGTGCAGTCCGCGCCGGAGACCCCCGGCACGCTCGGCGCGCTTGATCTGGCGATCTACGAGGTCAGGGAGCGCGCGCCGGTCTGCGCGCCCTATCGCGGCCATGAGGTCTGCGGGATGGGGCCACCATCGTCCGGCGCCATTGCCGTGGGGCAGATACTGGGCACGCTTGCGGGGCATGATCTGGCGGCAATGGGGCCGGACAGCGCCGAGGCGCGGCGCTTGATCGGCGATGCCACGCGGCTTGCCTTTGCGGATCGGGGCCGCTTTGTCGCCGACAGCGATTATGTGCCGGTTCCGGTCAAGGGGCTGCTGGCGCCCGGCTATCTGCAAGGGCGCGCCGCGCTGCTGGAGGGACCGGATGCGCTGCGCGAAGTGCAGCCCGGCCGCCCGGAATTCGATCATGCGCAGCTGCGGGGCGACGACGACGCGCTGGAGCTGCCCTCGACCTCGCATATTTCCATCGTGGATCGCTATGGCAATGCGCTGTCGATGACGACGACGATCGAGAACGCCTTCGGCTCGCGCCTCATGGCGGGCGGCTTCATGCTCAATAACGAGTTGACGGATTTCAGCTTTTCCAGTCACGAGGACGGCCGCCCCATTGCCAACCGGGTCGAGCCGGGCAAGCGCCCGCGCTCGTCCATGGCGCCGACGATCGTGCTGCGCGACGGCGCGCCGGTGCTGGTGCTGGGCTCGCCGGGAGGCAGCCAGATCATTCCCTACGTGGCAAATGCGATCATCGGCCATCTGGATTGGGGCATGGATGTGCAGGCGATGACTGACGCACCGCACGCGACGAACCGTTTCGGCACCTACGCGCTGGAGGAGGGAACCGGCGCTGCGGCGCTGGCTGGCCCGTTGCGCGCCATGGGGTATGAGGTGCAATTGCAGGGCCTCAATTCCGGGCTGCATGCCATTTCGCTCGGCGAGGGGTTGCAGGGCGGCGCCGATCCGCGCCGCGAAGGGCTCGCCATCGGCGAGTGAGGGCGCCGCCCGCAACTTGCCATTCCGCCATCGCAAAATCGCCCGGATTGGTGGCTAGCTCGGGGGCGAGGTGCCTTTGACGGAGTAGACGGGACATGAACTATTTTGCCATCGGATTCGGCGCCGTGGCCGTCCTTGCCGTCGGGGCCATCGATTTCGCAAATCAGGCCAGCGCGGCAGGCCAATCCCCGGCAGGCTACGCGCCCAGTGCCTATATTTCCAGCTTTGGCGCGCGCTTCGGCGCCATGCGCGAGGCCCGCGCCGAGGCCGCCGATGAAAAGCTGCGCGCGCAGCTGCGCATGGCGGGCGCGCGCGCCTATCTGCCAGATCCGCCGCCCGGATGGTCGCGCCGCGCCTGGGACGAGGGCGACAACAGCGCCATCGAGCTGGCCAAACCGCCCCTGACCGAGGCGCAGGGCGCGGCCCCTGCGGTGCCGTCGATCCTGCCCGATCAGGATGAGGTGGCAGAGCGCGCAGCGCAGGCAGAGCTCATCGCGCAATCATGGGTCTACCAGTCCGCCGATGGGCTGGTCGCGCTGCGGGCCAGCTATCATGAGGGCGATCCGGGCGGCGACGCGGCGCCGAGCGTTGGCGATGCGCAGGGTTGGGGCGTCGTGCAGGGCGTCGCATTCGGCGCGGCGGGTGCGGGCGGCGGTGACGCTCTGTCCACATCGCAGGCCAGAAGCCGGTTTCGCATGTTGCAGGCGACGATGGGATTCGACGATACCGTGCATCTGACGGTCCTCAGCAACGCAAGCGAGGGCGCGACGCGCGCTCTGCTGGAGCGGATCGACTATGACGGGCTGAACGCGCTGCTCGGCGCGCCGCTCGGCCATGTCGGGGCGCAGGCCCGCGACATCCCGCCCGCGCTGCAGCCGCGCCTTGCCAGCTTCATGATCGAGCTGCGCGATGCGTTGCTTGCCAAGCGCAGCGAGACCGCCCTGGCATGGCTAGATCGTGCGGCCTCTCCAGAGGCGGCAATGAAACTGGCCGTCGATGAAATGGCGGACGCGTGGGCGGCGGGGCGAACACCGTCGATAGATCTGAAAACGTCGCAAGATGACCCCGCGCCGGAGGCGGGCGGGCAGGGCGGCGGCCTCGGCGCGATGGTCAAGGGCATCTTTGGCGGCAAGGCCCGCAAGGAGGCGAAGGCCGCCCCCGCAGAGCCGCCAAAGCGCCTGAAGCTGTCGGGCGGCGCGACATGTCTGGACGGATCCGCCGGGCGCCTTTGCCGCGACTGACGCGGGGGCAGGGCGCGCGTGCCCCTTGGCCTTTGCGCCGGAACGCGCAAGGATGCGCCGGGATTTGCCAAGGGAAGGGCATCGCGCGTGACGGGGATTGACGGGGTAAAAGGGCGTGCCGGGTTTGCGGCGCTTGCCATCATCTGCGCGCTGGCGCTTTCGAGCTGCGCGCGCCCGCTGACGCCGAACGAGCGGGCCTTCGCTGCCGATGTCCTTGGCCCTGGCCTCGATGTCGAAAAAGTGCGCATCGCGCGCGGATTTACCCCGCTGCCGCCCGCGCCGCCTGAGCCCGATACCTCGGATCTCTATCCCGTGATCGCCGAGAATCAGATCAGCGGCCTGTGCGACCGCACATCGCCCGAACCGCGCAGCGGCCCGCCGCCCGGCTGGGCCCTCTGGAGCCGCGTTCACATGAGCCGCGAATTCTATCGCGCCGATCTGGCGCCGGACTGGCCCCGGTCCACGCGTTTTCCCCAGGCGCTGGTGCTGGCCCATGAGCTGGTCCATGTCTGGCAGTGGCAGCACCGCCGCGTCACCGGCTATCGCCCCGCCCGCGCCGCGTTCGAAAGCCTGATCAACATGGATCCCTATTTCTATGTGCCGGGGCCGGATGCGAGTTTTCTCAGGTTCGGGTTCGAACAACAGGCCGCGCTGCTGGAGGATTACGTCTGCTACGCGCTCTACGATCCTGCCGCGCCCCGCCGGGCCGAGCTGCGCCGGCTTCTGGCGCCCTATTTCCCGGTCGACCGGTTGGACGCCGCCACGGCGCAATAGCGGCGGGGTGCGGCAGGTCGGTTTCGCCATATGTAATGTCGGATGGGCCGCGCGCGGCATGCTGGACATGATAGAACCGGGTCAAGAAATGCCATGGAGTCGCAGCGCATGAAAACCAAAGTCAAAGCCCTCGTCGTCGGCGGCGGTGCCGTCGGCACCTCGATCGCCTATCATCTGGCCAAGGCGGGCTGGGATGACGTCATGCTGCTGGAGCGCGACGAGCTGACCAGCGGCAGCACATGGCACGCGGCGGGCCTGCTGCCTTATTTCAACATGAGCTACGCGACGACCCACATTCACGACTATTCGATCAAGTTCTACAAGACGCTGGAGGAGGAGACGGGCCTGAACGCCGGCTTTGCCGTGGTCGGCAACCTGCGCATGGCCCAGACCGAGGAGCGGATGGACGAATACCGCCTCTACGCCTCCACCGCCGAGACCTGCGGCGTCCCCTACGAGTGGATGACCCCCGAGCAGATCAAGGCGAAATGGCCATTGATCCGCACGGATGACCTCAAGGGCGCGCTCTATCACCAGACCGACGGCTACATTAACCCCGCCGACGTCACCATGGCGATGGCCAAAGGCGCCCGCCAGCGCGGCGTGATGATCGAGCGCAAATGGCAGGCCGATGCGTTCCACTGGACCGGCGAAGCGTGGGAAGTGACCGCCACCAAGATGGTCGAGAAGGGCGGCAATCTGGTGCCGTCCGACGAGCAGGTCGTCATCACCGCCGAGCATGTCGTGACCGCCAGCGGCAACCACGCGCAACGCACTGCGAAGATGCTGGGCATCAAGATGCCCGCGATCCCGGTCGAGCATCAGTTCATCGTGATGGATCAGGATCCCGCGCTGGTCAAATTCCGCGCCGAGGGCAATGTCGAACATCCCGTCATCCGCGACGCCGACGCGCAAAGCTATGTCCGCGAGGAACGCGGCGGCTGGATCCTGGGCGTCTACGAGCCGAATGCGCCCGCGCGCTTTGAGCATGGCGTGCCAGACAGCTTCCGCGCGGACCTGTTCCAGCTCGATCTGGAACGGATCGAGGATCAATACATGGCGATGAACCACCGCATCCCGTCCTGCGAGGAATGCGGGCTGAAGGACGATTTCAACGGCCCGATCTGCTACACCCCCGACGGCAACCCGCTGGTCGGCCCGGCGCCGGGCCTGCGCAACATGTGGCTGGCCGAAGGCTTCAGCTTTGGCATCACGGCAGCGGGCGGCACCGGCTATTACCTTGCCCAGATGATGGTGAACGGCGAGGCCGAGATCGACATGGCATCGCTGGACCCCAAGCGCTACTCCAGCAACTGGATGACCACCGAATTCGCCGCCCGCAAGAACGAGGAATGCTACGAGCACGTCTATATCCTGCACCACCCCGACGAGGAGCGCCCGGCCTGCCGCCCGCTGCGCACCGCCCCCGCCTATGACCGGCAAAAAGCGCGCGGCGCGCAGTTCGGTTTTGTCAACGGCTGGGAGCGGCCGAACTATTACGGCCCACTAGACGCGCCCGAGAATTTCGACCACGACGCGCGGTCCTTCCGCCGCGGCGGATGGTGGCAGCACGCGGTGGATGAGGCACGCGCGGTCCGCGAGGGCGTCGGGCTAATCGACGGGACGGCGTTCTCAAAACATATCGTCAAGGGCCCCGGCGCGACCCGGTTCCTCGACTGGTTCACCTGCAACAAGCTGCCAAGGGTGGGCCGCATCAACCTGACCTATGCGCTGACCGAGTTCGGCACGACGCGCACCGAATACACCATCGTGCGGACGGGTGAGAATGCCTATTACCTCGTCTCCGCCGGGGCCTGGACCGAATATGACGCCGATTTCCTGCGCAAGGCGGCGGAGGACAAGATAGAGGAATTCGGCTATATCGAGATCCAGGACGTCACCACGCAATGGGGCGTCTTTGCCATTGCCGGTCCGAAATCGCGCGACGTTCTGAAGGACGTGATCATCGATGCCGATCCCGAAACGGCCCTGTCGAACAAGCGGTTCCCATGGCTGACGGCCCGCCAGATCGAACTGGGCATGTGCCCCGTCAACGCCATCCGCGTCGCCTATACCGGCGAGCTGGGTTGGGAGCTGCATCACCCGATGGAGATGCAGAACTACCTCTTTGACCTGCTGGAGAAGGCAGGGGAAAAGCACGGCATGAAGCTGGTCGGCGCCCGCGCGCAGAACTGGCTGCGGCAGGAAAAGAGCTATCGCGCCTTCGGCAACGAACTGGGCCGCGATGCGACCCCGCTGGAGGCCGATCTGCCGCGCTTTGTCGATCTGGAGAAGGAGTTCCACGGCAAGGAGGCGCTGATCGAAACGGGCATTCGCGCCAAGTGCTGCACCTTCCTGATCGACGGGCCGGACGACGCCGATCCCTGGGGCCGCGAGGTGCTCTATACGGCAGACGGCGAGCGCGTCGGCCGCCTGACCTCGGGCGGCTACTCGGTGGCCTTCGGCAAAAGCATCGGCATGGGCTACATCAAGTCCGAACTGGTCGTCCCCGGCACGGTCCTCAAGGTCAAGATCATGGACCGGCTCTGGGACGCGACGGTGACCGAAGACAGCCCGTATGACCCGAAAAACGAGGTGATCCGCAAGGACGGATGAAACCGCTGCGCCCGTGCCGCGCGACCCGACGCGCGGCACGAGTGCGCCCTCTTGGCCGCCGACGTCGCAGGGCTCGGCTGCCATGTGTTGGCCGCGCAATGTGCCATTAACCTTCACCGGACTGGCGACAGCGCAGCTTGCGCCAGAGGCGGTTTCGCTGAGGGATAACGCGCACGCCTTTTCATTCGCTAACAGGCGCTCGAGAAGCGAAGTCAGAACCGGTCCGGATCGTCGCCAAGTGGGCCGCGGCGGGCGCCCATGCCAGAACAGGCCGCCGTTTCCGGTATGGCGTGTTATAGATGCAGCTCAAATCCTGGGGAAATTAGCTCCGGCGGTAGGGGGCTATCCGCTTGGCTAAACCACATTGATTCCAAAGAAAAATTTCACGCGACTGTACGCTGATCTTGGTCGGACTCCAGAATGTGCCCGGAGTCGTGACGTACTTCGAGCACTGTTTCAAGCATCAAAATGCCGGGCCGCAAAAACAGTCCGGTAGCCTTGACCAAGCCCTTTGCCGGATGTGTGGAAGAAAAGTGATAGTAAAAACCAAAGACGTTGCGAAGAAGGTCACACCTCGGACGCTCTGCGTTCGAGCCGGACACTTAGCTTGTAGGGGGCGGTCTCAGTGAGGACGACAATATCTCCCTCTTGGGCGTCTGAAGCCGCCAGGAAACGCCGCACCCACCGGCGTCCTCGGAAGATCGACTTGGAACCGTCGATATCGGTGACCACATGTTGCGGTCCGCCCCAATCGATCTCGATTTGGCGTGGAGCAGCTTCTGATTTGTTTTTTCCCCCGATCACATCCTGCGGAAACGCATCCATGAACTTCGAGAGATTGATATGATTGTTGCGAACGTTTGGACCGGCACCCATTGGCGCGCCGACGACCGTCTAGACCATATGACCCGCACACGGGCTTACCTGCGCAAACGCGCCGAGGATCTGATGATCTGGGCAGAACGCAAAGGCAAAGAATTGATTGAGGCCGATCCAAAGAAAGGGGAGCAAGAGGCCGCAAAGCTGAAAGCATGGGCAAGGGACCAAGGCAAGACACTGCGCCATAAAAACACCGTGGCCGCTATCGAAAGCCTTGCGAGATCGAACCCGGCGAGCGTGGCGGCACCAGATGATTTTGACGGCGACCGCCTCTTGTTAGGAACGCCGGGCGGCACCGTTGACTTACGCACTGGCGAACTGCGCGAGGCGCAGCGCGAACACATGGTGACAAAACAGACCACAATCGCGGCTGCCAATCCGGGGGGCGTGCCGCAACGATGGCTGCAATTCATGGCCGAAATCTTTGACGGCGATCAAGAGATCATCGGCTTCATGCAGCGCGCGGCAGGCTATGCACTGACCGGGATGACTACAGAACACAAGTTGCTGTTTCTCTATGGCACAGGTCGCAACGGTAAATCGGTTTTCCTCAATACGCTGTTCGATATCTGGGGCGACTACGCGCGCCGAGCGGCGGCAGAAACCTTCCTGAATACGATGGGCGATAAGCACGGCACCGGCATCGCGGGATTGCAGGGCGCGAGACTGGTGGCAGGATCAGAGTTGCCGAAAGGTAAAACATGGGATGAGGCGGTTATCAAAGACCTCACTGGCGGTGATGTAATGTCGGGCCGATTCATGCGCGGTGATTACTTTGACTTTTCGCCGCACCTGACGCTGATGATTGCCGGAAACAATCAACCGTCATTCCGGGGCGTTGATGAGGCAATCCGTGCGCGTGTCGTGCTGGTGCCTTTCCTTGTCACCATACCGGCAGAGAGGCGTGATAAGGACTTGCCTGATAAATTGAAGGCCGAGGCACCGGCTATCTTGCGATGGGCGATTGAAGGCGCGCTGGAATGGCAGAAACGCGGGTTGGACGTTCCGGCCAGCATTGTCGCGGCATCGACTGAATACATGGATGACGAAGACACCCTGGCGCAATTCCTAACGGATGAAACAGCCGAGGATGCGCACGGCTTCCTTACCACAACCGACCTGCACCAGCGGTTCGTGTATTGGTGCGACCGTCAGGGGCTGCATTCATGGACCGCCCGAACGTTGCAAAAGGAAATGAAGGGCAGAGGCTTTCAGGACCATCGCAAAACCCACGGACGAGGCTTTGTCGGGATCAAGCTACGCTAGACTATGACGCTTATGACGCTTCGTCCCTTATTGACCGTATAGTGCAAAAACGAACCTAAATTCCTTATACGGTCTATATAGGCCAATGCGTCATATCCGTCATAGTCGCCCGGTGGCATCGCAGCACGATGGGCGCAAACGATAGTTGCGAATGGCTCGCAAAAATAACAGATTTTCGGGCTTTTTTCTGTTCAATTCGCGCCGATAGTTTGATTTATACTCACTTTTCCTAATCATAACTACCGTTGTAAAACAAATACTTAGCTTTCGCTATGGTGTAGTATGTGCTATTAGGGGCGCGACAGGGGAACAAAGGCACCAGATAGCATGGCGAAAGCACCACCACCGCCCGAATTTAGCACCCGCCGGGGAACAGGCGCGGTTGTCTTGGCTGGGGTAGACGGGCGCAGCCTGATGGCGCGCAGGTTCCGCGAAATCGTCACTGGCGTTGAAAGCGATCTAGGCGGCGATCTGACAGAGGCGCAAAAGCATCTGCTGGCACGCGCTGCAACGCTGGCCGTCTGGGCAGAGGAACGCGAGAGCGAACTTGCCAGCGGAAAGGACTTCGATGCAGTGCAATACGCGACCATATCCAACGCGCTGCGCCGTCTGCTGGCCGATCTGGGCCTTGATCGCGTGTCGCGCGATGTGACGCCGGATCTTGCCGAATACATCAAGGGCAAGGCGGTATGAGCGTTTCAATCATCGAAGCGATGACCGACGAAAACCTGTTTGGCAACACCTTTGGCGCAGATAGCTTTGCAGCATGGCGCGCGCTGCTGGGGGCGTTCTATGGGCTTCCCCTTGATGATGAGGCGCAAGGCGTGGTGGAGAGCGTGACAGACCGCCAGAGCGGGCCGCACAAGGGCTTGCGGGAACTATGGGTTGCCGTAGGGCGGCGGGGCGGCAAGAGCCATGCGGCGGCACTGCTGGCCGTCTATGAGGCGTGCTTTCGTGACCATCGCGACAAGCTGGCACCGGGCGAGGTGGCAACCGTTATGGTGATCGCGAGCGACCGCCGACAGGCGCGAACCGTCATGCGCTACATCGCCGGGCTGGTAAAGGACAACCCGATGCTTAGCCGGATGGTGCGCCGTGAGAACTCCGAGATAATCGAATTCAACAACCGTTCAGCTATCGAGGTTCACACCGCCAGTCACCGGGCCGTGAGGGGCTACACGTTGGCGGCGGTTATTCTGGATGAAATCGCGTTCTGGCACAGTGATGGCGCAAACCCTGATGTTGAGGTTGTCGCGGCGCTGCGCCCGGCGCTGGCAACGCTGGATGGCCGGTTGATTGGCATATCTTCGCCCTATGCGCGCCGGGGCGTCCTATGGGACACCTACAGGCGGCACTATGGGCAGGACCGCGACCGCGTATTGGTAGCGCAAGCGCCTAGTCGGATAATGAACCCGACCTTGCCGCAGCGCGTGATTGATGACGCGATGAACGATGACGCGGCGCGGGCATCGGCTGAATATCTGGCGCAGTTTCGCACGGATATTGAGGCGTTTCTTTCGATCGAGGTTGTGTCGCTGGCGCAGCGGCAAGAGCCGATGGAGATACCGCGTCAACGGGGCATCAAGTATTGGGCCTTTGTTGATCCAAGCGGAGGCGGTGCGGATGAATTCACGATTGCCATAGGCCACCGGGACAAGGGCGGCATGGTGGTTGTGGATGCGGTGCGGGGGCGCAAGGGCAACCCGGCGGCGATCACGGCTGACTTTTGCGCGCTGGCGAAAACCTACGGCATCACAGCGGTATACGGCGACCGTTACGGCGCGGAATGGGTGCGCACTGAATTCCGGCGGCACACCGTTGCTTATCTGAATTCGCCCGGCACCCGTTCAGAGCTCTATCTAAGCATGGGCCAGGCGTTGAACGCGGGCAGGGCGGAGTTGCCACCATGTGAGATGATCGAGCGTCAGCTTTGCGCCTTGGAGCGCCGCACGTCGCGCGGGGGCCGTGATCTTATCGACCACCCGCCCGGCGGACATGATGACCGCGCCAATGCGGCGGCGGGGCTTGTGGCGTTGCTGGGGAGCGACAAGCGCCCGGATGTAACTTCTAGAACGAAACAACTTAGAGGCTTGATTTAATGGCTGACGAAAATGACGAACACAACGTTGAAGGGCTGCTGCGCAAAAACGCGGAACTATTGGCGGACATCAAGACACTGAAGGGCCGCGTTGCAACGCTGGAAGCAGAGCGGGACGCGGCGCAAGAGGCGCGGGACACGGCCAATGCCGAGGTGCAGCGCGTCAAGCTGGATGAGCCGCTTGAAAACAGCGTTGCCAGCATGTTTTCGGTGCCGTGGCGGATCATGCGCCCGGTCATCGAGGAACATTTCAAGTTTGATCTGGGCGAGGACGGCAAGCCGGTGTTTTCGGATATCGAGGGCAACCCGGTTTCGCTGGGCGAGCGGGACGCGGTATTTGCGCCGGATGATTTGCGTCAAGCCATGATGGCCGTGCCTGACCTTGCGGCAGCGATGCGACCACCGCGCGGCGGCGGGGCGCGTGGTAATGATGGCGGCGTGTCGCCTACGCCCGTTAAGTCTGGATCGGAAAAAGTTGCGCCGCGACTTGGATTGCGGTAGTATGATACCACATTGCGCGACATGGCTTGTGGCCGGTTCGCGCAATGTAATCCGCCGCTAAGCGGCACCGGACGCGGCCTTGTGGGCTGCACCGTCATATCCCTTAAAATTGAATATGAGGTGCCAGCTATGGCCGTTACACGTCTAACC
This sequence comes from Pelagivirga sediminicola, assembly GCF_003072125.1. Lineage (GTDB taxonomy): Bacteria > Pseudomonadota > Alphaproteobacteria > Rhodobacterales > Rhodobacteraceae > Roseovarius > Roseovarius sediminicola. Next base: position 185,623 of record NZ_QCYH01000001.1, read on the forward strand.
GATGTGGTGATTCCGCAAGAATTCACCGATTACACCGTTCAAAATTCGATGGAGACCAGCGCGCTTGTTCAAAGCGGCGTTGCCGCACGAAATGGCGAGATCGAGGCGCAACTGAAAGCCGGGGCAGAGTCTTTTACCGTTCCGTTCTGGAATGATCTGTCTGACGAGGAAGCGGACATTGTGTCTGACGATCCGAACACCGACAGCACCCCGGCAAAGATCGGCACCGGCAAGCAAGTCGTGCGCAAAGCGTTCCTTCACAAGTCATGGTCCGCCATGAACCTTGCCAGCGAACTTTCGGGCGATGATGCGCTGAAGCGAATTCAGAACCGCACTACCGCCTATTGGACGCGGCAGACGCAACGGCGCTTGATTGCCAGTCTGAATGGGATCCTTGCCGACAACGAGGCGAACGATGCGGGCGACATGCCGGAAGATATTACGGCAGGACCAGACGGAAATTTCAGCGTCGGAGCCGTGATTGACGCCGCCGGGACACTTGGCGACCAGATGGGCGCGTTGTCTGCCATTGCGGTTCACTCGGATACCTACAAGCTGATCCTGAAATCTGATGCGGTCGAGTATGTGCCAAGCCAGGGCGGCACAATCGCCACCTATCGCGGGATGGCGCTGATTGTGGATGATCTGTTGCCGGTAACGGCTGGCGATTACACAAGCGTTCTTTTCGGGGCCGGTGCCGTGGGGTGGGGAATGACTGCACCGCGCATTGCGGAGGGAACAGAGATTGAGAGCAAGCCGAGCGCTGGTAACCGCGGCGGGCAACAGGTTCTGCACAGTCGTGTGAATCTGGCGATCCATCCGGCGGGTTTTACGTGGCAGGAATCTGCCGTTGTCGGGGAGAGCGCGACCATTGCTGAACTCGCCGAGCCGACGAACTGGAATCGCGTTGTCGAGCGAAAGGCGGTGCCGCTGGCATTCCTGAAGCACAAGTTAGGCTGATTGCGCCAGCACCGAGCGTAGTTGCAAAGCAATCCACCAGTGGGCGGAGTGTTATCACCCACACGATGCGGCCTTATTGTAAGGTTTGAGGCTGGTATCGAGAGCCGGGACGGTTACGCCGTCTCGGCTTTTCTGTTCATGCATGATCTGGAAATTCTGCCTGCGACATTTTGACGGGGGCCGAAACTGCAAGGCTGTTCCCTCAGCGTTCCCCAGAACTCGAAATCAGAAACCCCCGCCGAAGCAGGCTCTGGGTAGCTATCTGATTTTACTGGGATTTTTGGCTCCGGCGGTAGGGCCGAAGGGACCAAACCCGACTGGATCGGACCCCGGCAATCGCCTTGTATATCAGTGCCTTACGCGATACGCGCTCAATCCGGCTGTCCGGCGTGTGTACCGGACGTGATTGATTTGTGTACCATGAGTAGCCTCATCCTTTTTAAGAATGCAAGGGCAGCGTTATTCATCTTGAGGCCCTTGATCCAATTTCAATGACCTTTCGCCCCTCAGAACCTCGACCAACAGGTCAGCTATTACGACTTGGTTTGCGAGGGTTGCTTCATCGGCAGTAGCGGGGAAGTCGACCACCGACATAGGTAAGGTTGCCTCACCATTCAGCAGCTTCACTATACCTTTGCGAATTATGGTCTGTTCGGTTTCCAGCTCGCCGTGAGCGCGCGGTGAGTAGATATCCCGCTCCAACTGCGCGCGGCTGAAACCATACCCGAGCGATTGAGAAATTAGGTGTAGCATATCTAAGAATAGATCAAGTCGCTTTTGTCCCCATGCTTCGCCCGCTGGCAAGCGGTCGTCATGGTGGTCAATATAGAGCTTCCACGCATCATTGATCTCTTTAGACTTGCCCTTTGTTCCGTAGAACTCCACTGGTATCGCGTTGAGCGCCTCCACATGTGCAGCCGACAGCATAGCTGCGCGGGTAGCCATTAGCGTTCGGAAAATAATGAGACGCCTCTCTTTGATGTTACGCTTTCGCTCCAGCCATTTTTGAGCTTGGACGGCGAGCACCGGTCCGAGAAGGGTGGCGCAGATAATGGCCGCTTCGCTCCAGCCGATGGCGTTATTCCAGTCTATATCCATGTAGGCAAACTCCTTTGCTCACAACATATTGATATTCTTGAGCCTAGCCAAGTCCACTGGTTCATTCTCGATTGGGAGCCTAGGTGTGTACATGGTCCGAAATATTTGAGTAGAAAAATCTGAGGCCCTCAACTCGATGTTTCTTGCAGCGCGCGTCCCCCCCGTGGCCTTCGCGGTCACCACGTTCACCGCGCACCAAGCATGGCCCCTGAGAAAACCTCTAAACCCGCTCAGAAACACCGCTTGGTCACAGTTTTGGTCACGCGACGACGCGAAGGCCCTTGTTCATATGGCTCTACAGCGGATATAGTATCCGTCGCGGGGTTCTACAGCCTCATAATTGACATGCACAACCTACGTTGACATTAGATATTCATTCGCCATATCGTGCCCTAGCAACGCAATGCAGGGGCCTTGTCACCATGAAGCAGTTTGTCATCTACCGCCGCGTCAGCACCGCCGACCAAGGGCGCTCAGGGCTGGGGCTTGAGGCCCAGAGCCGGGACATTGATCTGTTCCTGAACAATTATGCCGAGGTGCCGTTTGAGGTGCTGGGCAGGTTCGTCGACATTCAGTCAGGCAAGGACGGGGACCGCCCCGAGCTAGGGAAGGCGCTGGACCTCTGCCGAAAGACCGGGGCTGAATTGCTGGTCGCCAAGCTGGACCGTCTGTCCCGCAAGGTGTCCTTCATCGCGCTCCTGATGGACGATGCCAAGCTCAAGTTGCGCGTGGCGTCCATGCCCAACGCGGACAAGTTTCAACTGCACATCTACGCGGCGCTGGCTGAGCAAGAGCGCGACTTCATCTCCCTGCGCACCAAGGCGGCGCTGGCTGAGGCCAAGGCACGGGGGCAGAAGCTGGGCGGGCTGAGGGACAAGACGGGCAAGCGGAACGCGGCAATCCAGCAGAACGCGCTGGCATTTGCTCAGAAGGTGGCCCCGATAGTGCAACCTCTCCGGGCCTCTGGGACCACGTTGAAGGGGATTGCTGAGGCGCTTGACGGGGCCGGGATTGCGACCCCGAGGGGCGGGCAGTGGACGCCGACGCAGGTGAAGAGGGTGATTGAGCGGCTGGATGCAGGGCTGGACGCTGCGCCGGGGGCGGGTTCCTGATCTATTTCATTGCCAGTTGCGAGTAATTCGCATGTGGGCGAGGCTATCTGTCTTTTCATTTCTCAGCCAGCGCCCCGTGCTCCTCGCCTTGGACGTAGAGGCCATCCTTGCGGATCGCGGGTAGGACCACTTTGGTAACCCAGTCTTGGAACTCCTTGGCCGCAGGACGGGTCCGCTGCGACCGGAGGACGAACTTGTAGAGCCCGCTCTCTGAAACAAGCGCCATCCTTGCGGCGCTTCCGGGGAAGAGGTCATGAACTTCATGGTTTCCTTCCAAGTCTTTCTTGGCAATGGTCAGGTATTCGTCAGCGTCAACCGCAGACATTACGTTCTGGGATGAGTTTCTGTGGCTGTTACCCGCCCCCCCAACAGTCGCTGAACTTGAGGGGGGTTATGTGGTCTCTTGCTGCTGTAGGTTACGCTCTCGTCGTCGCCCACAATCCTACGAATGTTATGTGCAATGTTCTTTGCGTTCATCCCGAGGGCCTGTGCCACGTCCGTAGAAGCAAACCAAGGGGTTCCGTCGATCTTGAGACCGCGAAGGGAGATGCCGCCGAACACCTCTATATAGCAGCAGAGCGTATCAGCATGGGGAAACCGCTAGATGACCCGGAAGCGGCGTTCGCCTTGGGTGTGGCGGTCTCCAAAGTGCGAGAAGCGCAAGAAAGGGCGGGTGGTAGGCTTCGCCCCAACCTTGTTCATGGACTCGAAAAGGCCGCATAAGGCCCCTCTGAGTTGATGTAGAGGGATTTGGCTACCCACCCAGCGAGAACCAAGAGATGGCCTCTAGAGGGCCTCTCGGCGCGTCTGGTGGTCAGCCTTATACTACACCCCATTGGATATAGGTTTCAAATAACCTGTCCAATCATCCCCTCACATCAATAATCCAGAGAAAGGTCCAGACAATGGGCAACCTCAATTCTATTCACGTTTCCTCAGCACCGACCGACGAAGAACTGGCACAGTGGCAGCAGCAGCTTGAGGCCCAGCAGGGCAGCGCCGCACCCGGCACCTTCGACAACGTGACGACGACAGCCGCCTCGACCGCACAAGTCACCATGAAGAATGGCCAGCTTGTCACCGATTTTGATACGTCCAAGGCGTTCGGCCCGAGTGGCGGCACGGCCTACGCGGCCCCGCAGTTGCGTCCCGGCCATATTATGATCCCCGGTGCGGGCGAGACGACGATTGCAGCGGCCAAGGCTGGCGGACTGATCCCGCACACATATAAGGAGGGCGACCCGCTCCCTTTTGATGCGCCCGGTGGGGCGAAGGACACCAGCGCAGCGAACAGCACCGCGAACGGCGACCAGCAGAAAGAGCAAGAACAGAAGGAACTGACCGTCCCGGAGCACCGCGCCAAGGTGGCGTCTGAATTGCTACAGGGCGTTGACCAGATGCACGGCGCGCATGTCACCGATGGTCTGTTGGCCCTCGCGGTGGAGGATGGCGAACCGCTGTCTGTCCTCGACCAGCTTCCCGAGGGCGTGTCAGAACCGCAGGTGATGCAGGTCTACGCCGGATATGTCGCACAGGCCGAGGCGGTCTTGTCGGAACGCGCACCGGGCGTTTCCATCGACACCCTAAACGATACCTTGAGCGACGACGAACTCCGGGCCGCACGTCACGCCACAGTCAATGGCGATGCGGACGAACTGGCCCGCTTCGGGCAGATGGCACAGGAACGGCTTGCAGGATTGCCCAACAGTGACCCCGAGGGCTTCCAGCAGATGGTGGACGATATGTCTGCGGTCGAACGCAAGTGTATCAGCTTCGACAAGCTCTCCGGTGAATGGCGCGTCAGCGTTCCCAATCATCCGGTTATGTCCTACGGCGCGGCGGTGCGCATGGGTTTGATCCGCGTATGAGCGTGGTGACGTGTCAGCGATGCGGCGGGGGTTTCGTGCCCCCGTCATCCAGCAGGGCGCAGCTATGCCGCAAGTGTGTGGGAAATATCCGCTGGCTGACCGATCGACACGGGAAAGACCTCAGCGACGAACACCGCAAATGGGTCAACGTGCTCGCTGAGGGCAGCACATGAGCGGTCCTTACAGTCTGTTCAGGATGCAGCCGGTAGTCATCGAAAGCCGCCGCACGGCTGAGCGTCAACGTGCCCTCCCTTCGGGTCATACAGCCGCCACCGACCAGAACGGGCGGGAAGTGGTCCTCTGCCCTGACGGGGCCGTGGTGTGGCAGAACACCTTTGAGGCGGAACAGCGCCGGGACCGGGAAAGCCAGCCGACCCATGAAGGCCACCAAGAGTCCCCGCAAGATGGACGTTCCGGGGCGTGGCCCGACGACATGCGATAGCAGCCAAGACTCTCCGGGGGCGCAGAGGGGGCCGTGTGGTGCCCTCTTTGCTCCCTCGCGGGGGGTAAGTCCCGCCACAGCCTTTCGTGCCCTGTAGCGACTCCCAGAGTCCCTCCCTGCGACTCCCTATCAACTCACCTCCCCAGCCGTTCCGGCGGGGCGTCTAGGTCTGCGCTGCGCGTGGTCTTTCCATTGGTCCTTTCTCCTCCGCGTGGCGGTGGGGTGGCCTTGACGCTCCTCCCGAGCCGCTCCGGCGGTGCTCGATCCCACAGCATCAACAGCAAACAAAGAAAGTAGAAGAAAACCAATGAACGTGAATTTGAATATCCAGAACCCGACAGCCGCGCCCGCGCTCAACGCCGGGCTGAGCGTGGTGGAGTTTGCCCGACTCAAGGCGGCGGACAACCGCGCCACGGCGCACCTGCACCCGAAACACGCGGCCAAGCTCAAAGCCAAGCGCAAGGCCCGCTGGCCCCGCCCATGTGTGGATGAGGACGGAACGGCTTGCTATCTTGTCCCCCTGAGCGATACCCGCCCGGCGTTCGCCATTGTAGAAGTTGCCGATTACTGGAAAGCCCGAGATGGTGGCGCAGATGGCCTTTGGTCCGCAATGGGAACGTCCCGCCATTATTCCTACGTCACCAGCAACGCACGGATGCGCAGCAAGGTGCCGGGAACCACACTGTATCCTGCCCGCCTGATCCTCGACGCAGCCGCAGGGGAACGTGTCGGGTTCGTCAACGGTGACACCTACGATCTGCGTAGAAAAAACCTTGAGATCATCAAGGCGCGCACATGATCGCCCATGCGTTGGGTATGACGAACGCAACAGCGGGGGCCGAGGCTGTCTGTCCCCGGTGCGGCGACACCTTCACCCCCAAACGGACAAACCAGCGGTATTGCATCCGGTCCTGTCAGAAGGCAGCGACCCGCAATGCCAAGAGAAGGCCCCAGAGGGTCGATTGCAGCGCCGCAGCCCAGCGCCGCCAAGAGGGCCGTGGAAAGCGCATTCGGGGCCTGTCCCATGCGTTCTATGAGACACCGCCAGCATATCGTGCGGAGTTTCTGGAAAGGCTAATCGTGGAAGCGCGGCGGTTGGCAGAAACCCGGCGTCTTGTCACGGCACGGGAATACCTGCGAAGCTGGGGACGAGATGAAGGGACGGGGCGGCTGCACATCGCCCATGTCCTCGACCACTATTGCCAAGAGGTGTATGGCCTTCGCTCATACGAGGCGGCGAACCCGGAGACCGTGATACCTGCCGAGGATGATCTTGCCTTTCCGGCTGAGTATTTCGGTCCCGACCAACCGCCGATCTATGAGGACGGCAGCTTGAATCGGAGACCCTGCTCGTGGGCGACACGAAAGACGGCGGCGCGCTAATCCGCCCTCTGCCACTATAAAGGGGAAACCCTATAGTTACCTTTCCGGTGCCCTGCGGGCTGGAGACCACAGATTCAGGAACATGGTCAGAGCGCGTCCTGAAACTGCTACCGCCGCCCTGCGGCCCCAAGAGAACATCTTTCATGGTGTAATCTTCGGGCTGCTTGGCGCAGCGGTGGCATTGTCTCAGGGCCTGTTCCGGGGGCAATAAATACACCCCATCGGAGCAGGGGGATGAAAGCTTATATGCATGATGCAGGTAGAGGTATGGTCGAAGTGGTCAGGAAGGTTCACTCTCCAATCACTCAGCCTACCACCGCCGCCCCAGCGGCCCCAAGCTAACACCCCGAGACAATCTGCTCAGGGGATGGTCTGCGCCCCGGCGGCGACCTCAAGGGCTTTGGTCAATGCCCGTGTGGTAATCTTCAATCGGGCAGGTCCGCCCCCGTAGACACGATCCCCCACCGCGCCCAAGGCGTGGCCAAGGATTAGGTTTTGGTCCAGCGACGACACCTCTGCCAGCATCAGCCAATCTTTCATGTTGTGGCGGAGTGAGTGGACGACATGGAGCTTGTCGGCGGTGACTGCCCTCAGGTGCTTGTTCAGTATCGCTGAGGCGGCATCAGAGCCGCGCCCACGCCCGTAAGAGGCAAACAGCATGTCGGAGTCCCCAGCCAGCTTGATGGCCTCCTTGGCTGCTTCCAGAGCGTCTCCGGTCAGCGGCACATGCCGAATAGATGCCTGAGTTTTCAGCCGTCTGTTCTCGTGCCATTCCACCTTGATATGCGGATACTCCGCAGCCGTATCAACGTCCCTGACCCTCAGCCCCGTCACCTCGCCAAGACGGCAGCCCGTCCCCGCCAGCATACGCCAGATCAACGCAAGGTCAGGCTTGGAGGTGTGAGCCATGAGGCGCGCGCGCATTGCCTTCAATACCTCCGGGGGCAAGGGGTCTCGCTTGTCACCATCCCCCGCACCGCTCCGGGCTTTGTCTTGGGGCACCGACAGATTGTTGAACGGGCTTCGGAACGTGTCCGGTAGGTCCATCTCGGTTGCCGCAAAGTTGATGATCGCCTTGAGACCGTTCAAATATCTCGACACGGATGCGGGGCTGATACGCTTCCCATCCGCCTTGACCTGATCCAGCATGTGGTCTCGCACCGTCCGGGCATCCTCACGTGTTAGCTCAGTCAGCGCGGCATCGCGGCCCAATGCCTTCTGCGTCAAGTTGACGAACTGATTTACTTGTCCCTCAAAGCGTTTGAACGCCTCGGGCGTCTCCTTGCCCCGCCGCTCCGCCAGATACAGCTTCTTGGCGTCCTGTAGCGTTGGCACCGGGCGCTTGGTCGCCTCGACACCGTTCCTCAGAATGTTGATGGTCAGCCTATCAACGTCCGTTGCCCCGATAGGGTCAAGCGTATCGGGTTCCATTTCATACTGGCTGGCGATGGCTTCAATGATCGCCTCTCGACCCATACGCCCCGATGCACGGCTTGCAAGGTACTCCGCCCGCGCACGGGCCACCGGGTAGGCTTCATGTTCGGTCAACTCGCCACGGTCAGCGGCGACTGCGCCCCCGGCTTGTTCGTTGGCTTTGGCAATCTCGCGCTCCACGACCGCGTGGAACTTGGGATAAGCGGCTAGTGCCTCGTTCCGACTGTCCCCGAGGATGCCTTTGAACTCGCCCTTGCCGATGACCTGAGCGACCTCTTTCGGCACCCGGCGGCGATACTGCCAGCGCCCTGATTTGGTCTGTGTGACGTGCTTCAAGATTAGCCCCATGTGTACCCCGTGCGTACCTGAATGTGTACCGGACGGGACGCAATGTCACTTAAAACATTGATATAATGCCAACTTCTGGGGGAAACTGGCTCCGGCGGTAGGGATCGAACCTACGACCAATTGATTAACAGTCAACTGCTCTACCGCTGAGCTACGCCGGAACACGAGGTGCCGTATAGCAACCGGATTCTGTAACGTCCAGTGGGTTTGTCACAAAAATCCCCAATCAATCGCCCAAGCGCTCGAAGGCTGTTTCCGCACCAGGTTCGCCAAGGGGGCGGGCGCGGTTTTTCGATGTCAGATCAATCAGATGAGCCAAGACATTGCGGGCGGCCGCAGGCATCAGGACGGCGGGAGTGTCACGGTAGAGGTAGGCGGCCAGCGTGGCGGCGCTGGCGGGGCCCTCGGCCAGGGCCGCGAGGATTGCGGCTTCGCGTGCGGTGCGATGCGCCAGGAGATGGGCGATCCGGGCCGCGGGATCGCCCACAGGCGCGCCGTGGCCGGGGTGAAGGGTGCGCGGTGCGCGTGCGGCAAGGCGTCGGCACGATGCCATGAAGTCGGACATATCGCCATCGGGCGGCGAGACCAGCGACGTGGACCAGCCCATCACCAGATCGCCGCTCAGGATCGTATCCTGCCAGGCAAAGCACAGGTGGTTTCCAAAATGGCCGGGGGTCCAGAGCGCCTCGATCTGCCAATCCGCGCCGGTCACCACGTCGCCATCGGCTAGGCAGCGATCGGGCCTGAACCGGGTGTCCACGCCTTCGCCGCCTTGGATGCCGCCGCCTGCCGCAAGCCGCTCCATCATCGCGCTGCGCCCGCAGGTGGCGCTGCCGTAGGCCAAGACGGGGGCGCCTGTCGCGGCGGCCAGAGGGCGCGCCAGGGCCGAGTGATCCAGATGCGCATGTGTGATCAGGATATGGCTGATGCGTTGCCCCGGCTCCACGGCGGCAAGGATGGTGGCCAGATGCGCGGGGCTTTCTGGACCGGGATCGATGACGGCCAGATCGGTCTGGCCGATCAGATAGGTGTTCGTGCCCTTATAGGTCATGGGCGACGGGTTGGGCGCAAGGATGCATCGCAGGCCGGGCGCCAGTCGCTGCGCCGCACGGGCGGCCGGCGCTAAGCTTTCGCGGCTATTCATGCGGGCAGGCGGGGCAGGATCATGGCGGCGCGCTCGGGTATCGGAGGGTGGCGCGATCAGCGCGCATATCGGCGCCACGATAGCGCGGTTGGCCGCGCGCTGTCCACCGGCCGCTGCTTGCGCCGGTGTCTTGCACCTGCCTATTCTGGCGCATGATGTTTCGCTGGCTCAAACGCTATATGCCGCGCGGTCTTTACGGCCGCGCTTTCCTGATCCTGCTTTTGCCGGTCATGTCGCTTCTGGTGGTGGTGTCGGTCGTCTCGGCGCAGCGCCTTTTCGAAGGTGTGACGCGGCAGATGACGGCATCGGCGGCGCGCGAGGTCGCGCTGCTTCTGGACGCGCCCGACCCCGATCCGATCGCGCAGGCGCTCTCCATCGCGATGCGTCCCGCCGCGCTGGACTCCGTGCCGGAGGGCCACATCCGCCGCTGGTACGACATCACCGGCATCGTGCTGATTTCGGCGCTGGACGAGCGTCTGGACGGCCTGATGGCGGTGGACCTGTCGCATCCGCGCTTCGTGACGCTGTATGTAGAGCGCGCCGAGGGGCCGGTGCGGCTGACGCTGGACCGGCGGCGATTCTCCGCCTCGAATCCGCACCAGCTGTTTGTGAACATGCTGTTTTTCGGCGTGCTGATGACGCTGATCGCCTATGTCTATCTGCGCAATCAGCTGCGCCCGATCACGCGGCTGGCACGCGCCGCCGAGGCGTTCGGGCGCGGGCGCAGCGTGCCGTACCGTCCGGCGGGCGCCAATGAGGTGCGCGCCGCCGGCAATGCGTTCCTGGACATGCGCGCCCGGATCGACCGCCAGATCGAGCAGCGCACGCTGCTGTTGTCCGGGGTCAGCCATGATCTGCGCACGCCGCTGACGCGGCTTAAGCTGAGCCTTGAGATGCTGGATGACGAGGAGGAGCGCGAGCCGATGTTGCGCGATGTGCGCGATATGGAGCGGCTGCTGGACGCGTTTCTCGATTTTGCCCGCGGCGCGTTCGAAACCGAGGCGGAGCCGGTGGATCCTGCCGCATTGGTGCGCCGCATTGTCGAGGATTGCAGCCGCAGCCAGATTCCGGTGACCCTGCACGAGATTACCGGCGCGGGCGAGGTGCCGCTGCGCAAGGTTGCCATTCGGCGGGCCATCGACAATCTCATCGGCAATGCCGTGCGCTATGGCACGCGGGCCGAAGTCTCGGTCGCGCTGACCGACCGTGCGCTGCGGATCCGTATCGAGGATGACGGGCCGGGCATCCCCGAGGACCGCATAGACGAGGCGCTGCGCCCGTTCACGCGGCTGGAGCCGTCGCGCAATCAGGACAAGGGGCCGGGCGTCGGCCTTGGGCTGTCGATCGCGATGGATATCGCGCGCGCCCATGGCGGCAGTCTGAGGCTGGGTCCGTCCGCGCGGCTGGGCGGGCTGTGTGCGGATCTGGTGATCGCGCGGTGACACGGCCGCCGGATAGGGACGCGTTCGCAGATGCGCGGCGCCCGATCACCGGGCGCTGGCGGTGTTGTTCCAACGTATCGGCGCGTTTATCAATGACGACACGCCGCTGGCGCATCTGCGCAGCCTGTCGCTGGGCAGGAAGCTTTGCTGGCAAGGCGGCGCGCCGACCCCGCGCGCGCTGCGGCTCGGCGGCCCCGCTCAGACCATCATTTCCTTGGTGGCCGTCAGGTTGATATCGGGAAAATCGCGCTCGATGCGGTCGATGTCCCATTGCAGCCGCGTCAGGTAGACGACGTCGCCGTCATTGTCATGCGCGATATGGGCCTGATTGGCCTTGATGAACGCGTCCAGCGCGACGCGGTCCCCCTGCGCCCAGCGCGCGGAGGTGAATTGCGACGGCTCGAAGCGGACGGGCAGGCCGTATTCCAGCTCGATCCGGCTGGCCAGAACCTCGAACTGCAGCGCGCCGACGACGCCGACGATGAAGCCCGAGCCAAAGACCGGCTTGAACACCTTGGCCGCGCCTTCCTCGGCGAATTGCATCAGCGCCTTTTCCAGATGCTTGGATTTCAGCGGATCGCCCGCACGCGCGGTTTGTAGCAATTCGGGGGCAAAGCTGGGGATGCCGGTCACGCGCAGCGCCTCGCCCTCGGTCAGGGTGTCGCCGATACGCAGCTGGCCGTGGTTGGGAATGCCGATGATGTCGCCGGCCCATGCCTCGTCCGCCAGTTCGCGGTCGGAGGCGAGGAAGAGGACCGGGTTCGTCACCGTCATCGGCTTCTTGCTGCGCACATGGGTCAGCTTCATGCCGCGCTTGAAATGGCCCGACGCCATGCGCAGGAACGCCACCCGGTCGCGGTGCTTGGGGTCCATGTTGGCCTGCACCTTGAACACGAACCCGGCGACCTTGTCCTCTTCGGGCGCGATCTGGCGCGGCTCGGCGCTTTGCGGCTGTGGCTGGGGGCCGTAGGCGGCGATGCCCTCCATCAGTTCCTTGACGCCGAAGGAGTTGATCGCGGAGCCGAACCAGATCGGGCTCATATGCCCCTCCAGCACCGCCTGTCGGTCAAGGCCGGGCAGCAGCTCGCGCGCCATCTCGACCTCCTCGCGCAGCTTCGCGACCAGCGGCGCGGGCAGGTGCTGGTCCAGCTTGGGATCATCCAGACCGTTGATCTCGATACTGGCGGCCACCTTGTTGCGGTCTGCGCGGTCCATCAGCTCGAGCCGGTCGTTCAGCATGTCATAGCAGCCGACGAATTCGCGGCCCATGCCGATGGGCCAACTGGCCGGGGTGATGTCGATGGCCAGATTTTCCTGAATTTCGTCGATGATGTCGAAGGTGTCGCGGCTCTCGCGGTCCATCTTGTTGCAAAATGTCAGGATCGGCAGATCGCGCAAGCGGCAGACCTCGAACAGCTTCTGCGTCTGGGATTCGACGCCCTTCGCGCCGTCGATCACCATCACGGCCGCATCCACGGCCGTCAGCGTGCGATACGTGTCTTCGGAGAAATCGCTGTGGCCGGGCGTGTCGACCAGATTGAAGCGATATGTCTTGAAATCGAACGACATCGCCGAGGCCGAGACCGAGATGCCGCGATCCTTTTCCATCTGCATGAAATCCGAGCGCGTGCGCCGAGCCTCGCCCTTGGCGCGGACCTGTCCGGCCATCTGGATGGCGCCGCCGAACAGCAGGAATTTCTCGGTCAGCGTCGTCTTGCCCGCATCGGGGTGCGAGATGATCGCGAACGTGCGGCGACGCGCGATCTCGAACGGCAGGTCGGGGCGGTTTTGGGCATGATCCAGCATGAGGCGCGTATAGTGCGCGCCGCATCCGCGCGCAATGGGGCGTGCAGGCGGCACAGGGGCATGCGGGAACGGGGCAGGCGGGCGGCGCGTTCTCATGGCAGGACGTCAAAAGGAGGCTTTCCATGACCGATGACAAGAAACAGACCCCGGCCAGGCCGGACAACCCCAAAACCGCCGCCGACCCCTTCGGCAAGCCCAAGAAGAAGCCCGAGGGCTGGACCCATTCGGCAATGCAGGAGGCATTGCGCGAGCCGCATCTGGACGGCAACGACGATCCCGTTGCCGAGGAAGAGCTGGACGCGGAGAAGAAATAGCGCCGGTCAGCGAATCGAGGAGCGGCGCAGGATCTCGGCCGCATCGGGCCGCTCGACCAGCCGCTCCTGCACTTCGAAATCCATGTGGGCGCGCCGCTCGTGCTCGGGCTGGCCCGTGTCCGGCCCGTCCGTGATGTCGGGCGGAAGGATCGGGCGCGTGCGTGGATCGACCAGCATGGTTTCGGCGGCGATGCCTTCGACATAGATGATCTGGTGATCGTCAAAAAGCAGCTGGTAATAGTCGATGAACCCGCCGCCCTGCTGCACCACGCTGTCGCCATTCACCAGATGGCGCGCGCGCACCAGGATTTCCTTGCGCCCGGCGCCCAGGGCGTCCGAGCGTTGGTAGATGAACAGGCGGCTTTCGGGGCTTACCGTCAGATCGCCGTCGTTGTTTAGCGCGCCCGCGCGGATGCGGATGGGGGCGAAAAATCCGACCGCCCGCGTCGTCGCCTTGCCGATCCAGCGCAGCGGACGCGGCCCGTCGTCGCGCGTCAGCACCAGATTGCCGGGCTGCAAATCCTCGATCCGCACCTGCGCGCCCGACGCCATGGTGACATGCGTGCCGCGCGAGAATGACACGCAGGCCACCTGCGCAAACCGGGTCAGGGCGCCGTCCCGGTCGATCCCGACCAGCGTGTACCCCACCCGCGCCGCCAGCGGCGCCAGTGGCAGCGCATAGATCGCCTCGGCGTAGCCTGCGCCATCGACCTCGACCAGCAAAAGCACCTCGGTCGTGCCGCCCGACGCCGTCATCATGGTCAGCGATGCGTCCAGATGCACCGCATTGCCGGGCCTGCCCGCGTCCGAGCCGGGCGCGATGGCCAGCGTGCCCCCCGTGCCGGGCAGCACCGACAGGCGGCGCGGCACGGCGCGCGGGTGCAGCTCATAGACGTCGTCCAGATCCAGCTCGTCGGCAAAGGAGATCGCATCGCCCAGATTGGCACCGTTCACCACCGTCACGGCGGCGGCGGGAAGAACGGTCAGGGTCTGGACAAAGTCATGGGTCATACTGATCATTCTGTCTGGTCGTTCAGCCGGTGCCGGTGCACCGGGCAGGGGCGGCATCACGGGCGCCGCTCTACGTTATTATACGATCCGCAGCGCCGCCGCGCATAAAATTCGACTTTTGGTGCCGGCGCCACTGACCTGAAGCGTTTTGCCTTTGACCTGAGACATCAGATAAAGACGAAACGCGCGCAACGCTGATATGTCGCGTGCGTTTCGCCAAAATCAGTGATTCAGGTTTTTCGCAAAACGCTTTAACGTCGATCTCTACAAGCCGATTGTGGCGCGGTCGCGTCGCGGATCAGAGATTTTCACGGCGGCAGGAAAGAGGAGCAATACATGGATATGGGTCTGACGGGCAAGCGTGCAGTGGTCTGCGCGTCGTCGAAGGGGCTGGGGCTGGGCTGCGCAAGGGCGCTGGCCGCCGAGGGCGTCGATCTGGTGATGAACGCGCGCGGGCAGGATGCGCTGGATGCGGCGGCGGATACGATTCGCGCCGAATTCGGCGTCGATGTCACCGTCGTCGCGGCAGACATCACCACCGAAGAGGGGCAGCAGGCGGTGCTGAAGGCCGCGGGCGCGCCCGACATCCTCGTCACCAACGCAGGCGGCCCGCCGCCGGGCATGTGGAGCGATTGGGACCGCGATGATTTCATCAAGGCATTGGATTCCAACATGCTGACGCCGATCGCCCTGATGAAGGCCGTGCTGCCCGGCATGATGGAGCGTGGCTGGGGCCGGGTGGTCAACATCACCTCGCAATCGGTCAAGGCGCCGATCCCCGCGCTGGGGCTGTCCAACGCCGCGCGCACGGGACTGACCGGCTATGTCGCGGGCACGGCGCGGCAGGTTGCGGGCAAGGGCGTGACGATCAACAACCTGCTGCCGGGCATCCACGCCACGGACCGCGCCGTGCAGCTCGATACCGGCGTGACCAAGGCGCAGGGCATCACCATGCAGGAAGCGCGCGAGCAGCGCTATGCCACGATCCCCGCCGGGCGCTATGGCTCGGCCGAGGAGTTCGGCGCCGCCTGCGCGTTCCTCTGCTCGGTCCATGCAGGCTTCATCGTGGGCCAGAACCTGCTGCTGGATGGCGGCAGCACGAATTCCACTATCTGACAAGGTGGCAGGCCCGACCTTTGGTGCCGGGCCTGCCACGCGGCCAGTTCAATCATAGATCGCCGTGAAGCTGCGCACGAAAGATGGCCCGCCCTGGATCGACGAGAGGTGTTTTATCCAGCGATTGTAGCGGAAGGCGCCGTCATAGCGCGTCCATTGCCAGTAATTCGTCGGCAGATACCAGGTCTTCATCCGCGTCCATTTTCCGTTCGTTTTTTGCCGGTAGTGCCGGGTTTCCGCCGGACCGCCACAGGTCGCCGGCACCCCGAAGGAGTTGCGGCGCTTGTAGGGCCTCGTGGTCCAGCGATCGCGCGGGCACACAGAAATGCGCGCCATACCCGCCGCCACTGGCCGAGCCGAGCTGAACATCCGTCTCGATACCCAGATCGTCAAGATCGGCCTCGATCGGCTCCTCCACGCTGTCCACCAGATCGCCGCCTTTTTTACTGCTGCCCTTGGAATTGCGAACCTCGCGCGTGGCCACGGCAAACGCGCCCTGCTCCTCTTGCACGGCCTCGAATTCGATTGTGCGCCGTGGGAGAGCGCGATGGAGGCAAGCGGGCAGGAGGGCACAGGCGTGTCGTCGAGCGCCCCGCCGTCCGGGCCGCATCCTTGCGCGTTGAAATCGTCATTCGCGATTGAGCTTCGGCCCGATAAGCCTTATCTGCCGGTCACACCCTTTCCCGACCGGTTTGATCGGATAGTGCGCAATGCCCTCAAAAGTGCCCAGATTGCAGATCGAGAACCTCAGCCGCCGCTATGACGGGCGGCTGGTGGTCGACGATATCTCGCTGGCGGTGATGCCGGGGCAGGTGACGTGCCTTCTGGGCCCGTCGGGCTGCGGCAAATCCACCACGCTGCGGATGATCGCGGGGGTCGAGACGCAGGATTCGGGCAAGGTGCTGGTCGATGGCCGCGTGATCTGCGACGGCAGCGCGCGCGTGCCGCCCGAGCAGCGCAATATCGGGCTGATGTTCCAGGATTTCGCGCTTTTCCCGCATCTGAATGTCGCGGGCAATGTCGCCTTCGGCCTGACCGGCCCGCGGGCCGAGACGGATGCGCGCGTCGCCGAGCTGCTGGAGCGGGTCGGGCTGGGCCGCTACGGCGCCTCCTATCCGCACGAGCTGTCGGGTGGCGAGCAGCAGCGCGTCGCGCTCGCGCGCGCGCTGGCGCCGCGCCCGCGCATCATGCTGATGGACGAGCCATTCTCGGGCCTCGACAACCGCCTGCGCGACGGCATCCGCGACGAGACGCTGGACATCCTGCGCGAGGAGGATGCGGCCGTCCTTCTGGTCACGCACGAGCCGGACGAGGCGATGCGCATGGCCGATGACATCGCGCTGATGCGCGGTGGGCGCATCGTGCAGCAGGGCGCGCCCTATAATGTCTACAATGCGCCGGTGGATCGCGACGCGGTCGCGTTCTTCAGCGATATCAATGTCATACGCGGCACAGTTAATGGCGCGCTCACCTCCACGCCGTTCGGCCAGTTCCTTGCGCCGGGCGTGCCGGATGGCAGCGCCGTCGACATCGTCATCCGCCCGCAGCATATCAAGATCGATTTCGACCGCGCCGGGCGCGGCCCCAATCCCACCGTGCAGGACGGCACGCCCGCCCGCGGCGTGGTGCAGCGCGCGCGCTTCATGGGTTCGGAAAGCCTTGTGGAATTCCGCATGGATCACGACGGGTCGATCCTCAAGGCGACGGTGCCCAACGTGTTCCTGCCCAGCCCCGGCAAGGCGCTGTGGCTGATGCTGCGGCGCGACCGCTGCTTTGTCTTTCCGGCGCGCGTCTGACCGGTCATTCTACGGCAAATATCGGGAAATCCGCGGCATGTGCCCGCCGCCCGGCCGGGTTTTCGTGCAAATCCGGCCGGCGCCTTCGGAATCGTCTTTAATCCAGCCGCCGCAAGGTTTAGATACGGGGTCGACATGCAGGGGAGCTCAGCAGGGCGCCCCGACCTCAAGGAGACTAGACATGCTCAACAATATCGGCCTTCCCGGCCTTCTTCTGATCGCTGTCGTGGTGCTGGTGCTGTTCGGCCGCGGCAAGATCTCGTCGCTCATGGGCGAGGTCGGCAAGGGCATCACGTCCTTCAAGAAGGGCATCGACGAAGGCAACAAGGAAATCGAAAGCAGCGCGGCCAGCGCCGATGTGGATTACGAGGATGACGCGCGCGATGTGACACCGAAACCCACCAAGACGTCCAAGACCAAAGACAAGGTCTGAACACACCATGTTCGATCTCGGCTGGACGGAGCTTCTGCTGATCGGCATCGTCGCGCTGATCGTGGTCGGCCCCAAGGATTTGCCCGGCATGTTCCGCACGGTCGGTCAGTTCGTGGGCAAGGCCAAAGGCATGGCGCGCGAGTTTTCCAAGGCGATGAACGACGCCGCCGACGAGTCCGGCGTCAAGGGGATGAGCGACAGCCTGCGCAAGGCGACCAACCCCATCGGCTCGGCCATGGACGAGGTGAAAAAGAGCACCAAGAGCTTTACCCAGGCCACCCGCGACGCGGGCAAGCCCAAGCCGGAGGCCGAGCCGCTCAGCCCCGAGCGGCAGGAGGCCAAGGACAAGATCACCGCCCATTCCGCCAAGGCGACCCAAGCGCGGCTGGACCGCGAGAAGGCCGAGGCGACCGAGAAGGCCGCGGCATCCCCGGCAGACAAGACGGCCAGCGCCCCCAAAGCGTCCGGCAAGCCCAACCCGCGGGCGAAGAAACCCGCGCCCAAGACAAAACCGGCCGCGACCGCCACCAAGGCTGCCGCTGCGCCCAAAACAGCTGCCAAGCCAAAAACGGCAGCCAAGCCCAAAGCAGCCGCGAAACCCAAGGCCGCAACCAAGCCGAAGGCAGCGGCCAAACCCGCCCCAACCAAGACAGCGGCCAAGACGCCCGCCAAGAAACCCGGTGAGGGCAAGGCATGAGCCAGAGCGACGATATCGAGGACAGCAGCGCGCCGCTGATCGAACATCTGGCGGAGCTGCGCACGCGCCTCATCCATTCGGTGCTGTATTTCCTCGGCGGGATGATCATCTGCTTTACCGTGGCGCAGCCGATCTTCAACTACCTCACTGCGCCGCTATGCTCGGTGCTGGCGGATCGGGGCCAGGATTGCGACCTGATCTTCATCTCGCCGCAGGAAGGGTTCTTTGTCGCGATCAAGGTCTCGCTGCTGGGCGGTTTCATCCTGGCGTTCCCGTTCATCGCCAACCAGATGTGGCGCTTCGTGGCGCCGGGGCTTTATCGCTCGGAAAAGGGCGCGTTCCTGCCGTTTCTTGTGGCCTCGCCCTTCATGTTCTTTCTGGGCGCCAGCTTTGCGTTCTACGTCGTCACGCCGCTGGCCTATGATTTCTTCCTGGGTTTCCAGCAATTCGGCAATACCGGCGAGGTCGTGGAGGGTGTCAAGGGCGCTGCGCCGCTCAGCGTCGTGTTTCAGGGCTCGGCGCAGGAATATCTGAACCTCACGATCAAGTTCATCGTCGCCTTCGGCCTGTGTTTCCAATTGCCCGTGCTGCTGACCCTCATGGGCAAGGCGGGGCTGGTCGGCGCGGACGGGCTGCGGGCGGTGCGCAAATATGCCGTCGTCGGCATCCTCGTGCTGGCCGCGCTTGTCACGCCGCCCGATGTCATCACGCAGGCGATCCTTTTTGTCGTGGTCTACGGCCTTTACGAGATCTCCATTCAGCTGGTCGCCCGCGTCGAGCGCAAGCGCGAGGCCAAGCTGCGCGCCGAGGGCCTGTGGTTCGATGACGAGGACGAGATGACCGGCGACGACATGCATCCCGAGGACATGGACCCCGAGGACGAGACGGACGACGAGGCGCCGGACGAGGAGCCGCGCGCATGAGCGAGATGCAGCGCATCGCCGAGGCGCTGGAGCGGATCAGCCCGCCGCCGCGCCCCGCGCCCGATCTGGCGGCATGCGATGCCTATGTCTGGCATGTCTCGCCCGATCATCTGCAACCCGTTCCGGACGTGGCGCGCGTGGACATGAACCTGCTGGTCGGGATCAACCGCGCGCGCGACACGCTGCTGGAGAATACCCGCCATTTCGCGCGCGGCCTGCCGGCCAACAACGCCCTGCTGTGGGGTGCGCGGGGCATGGGCAAATCCAGCCTTGTGAAGGCCGTGCACGGCGCCGTGGTGGCCGAGGGGCTTCCGCTCAAGATCGTGGAGCTTCAGCGCGAGGATCTGACCAGCGTGACGCGGCTGCTGTCGCTGCTGCGCGCCAGCGATGCGCGGTTCATCCTCTACTGCGACGATCTTAGCTTCAGCCATGATGACCAGCACTACAAATCGCTCAAGGCGGTGCTGGATGGCGGGATCGAGGGCCGGCCCGAAAACGTGATCTTCTACGCCACGTCCAACCGCCGCCACCTGATGCCTCGCGACATGATCGAGAACGAGCGCGGCTCGGCGATAAATCCCGCCGAGGCGGTCGAGGAAAAGGTGTCGCTGAGCGATCGTTTCGGCTTGTGGCTGGGCTTTCATGCCTGCGATCAGGACGGATACCTGGCGATGATCCGCGGCTATTGCGACGCCTTCGGGATCGAGATCTCGGACGAGGATCTGCGCGCCGAGGCGATTGAATGGCAGGCCACCCGCGGCGGCCGCTCGGGCCGCGTCGCGTGGCAATTCGTGACCGATCTGGCCGGGCGTCACGGGATCAGGATCACGGGATAGCGATCCCTTTTCGTCAAGGGGCGTCGGCAATCTGCCTTTGCAGGCAGGCAAAGGATGGACGTCATGAGTTTGAAGAACGCGGCGATCAAGGCCGCTATCGTGCTGCTGCCGTCTTGTGCCGCAGCGTTTCTTACCGAAAAGATGGTTTACGTTGTCCCGATGCTGGCGGCCTCCAGTTTCTTTGCCGGAACTGTCGATCTGAGCGAGAAAACCAATCGGCGACGAGTCGATGAGGATGAAGCAGATGACAGCGAGGCCGAGATTGCCGCAGAGACCGTCGACGTGGCGGAAGCCGGATGATCACGAAAAAGGCCGGAGACATTGGCCCAGGCCTTCCGCGATATTGATCGGTCACTGCGCGATATACCTGCCGCGCCGGCGCGAAAACCTATGTCGCTGGAAACCCGTTAATTACGCGCGTCGCCGGTTGTCGGGTCAATCTTCACCTCGACCTGGGCACCGTCGGTTCTGACATATTCGATTTCCCAATAGCCATCTTCGTCCCAGTCGATTTCGTCGATATGGGACAGCTCGTCTCCGACCCGCTCTTCCAGCGCCGAGATGACCTCCGAGAGCTTCATCGCGTCGGCGGGTGGGGGTGTATCCTTGGCCATGGCCGTCGCGGGAACAAGGGCGGCCACCAAGGCGGCGGTGATCATGCGCATGAGTGTCTCCTTCATTGCGGGATGCGGGACGACAACCGCTGCGCGCCGTGAAGGTTCCCGCCTCGGGCAGCCCACGTAAAAGGGGCGGACCGTCCGGCCCGCCCCTTTCGTCACTTCAGCTATCCGGGCGATCAGCCCTGAAGCGCCTTGTTCAGGTTCTCGTCGACCTTCTCCAAAAAGCCCATAGTGGTCAGCCATTTCTGATCGGGGCCGACCAGCAGCGCCAGATCCTTGGTCATGTGACCCGATTCGACCGTATCGACGACCACCTTTTCCAGCGTTTCGGCGAAGTTGGTCAGCGCCTCGTTGCTGTCCAGCTTGCCGCGATGCTTCAGCCCGCCGGTCCAGGCAAAAATCGACGCGATCGAGTTGGTCGATGTCTCCTCGCCCTTCTGGTGCTGGCGGTAGTGGCGGGTGACGGTGCCGTGGGCCGCCTCGGCCTCGACGATCTGGCCGTCGGGCGTCATCAGTTGGCTGGTCATCAGGCCAAGCGAGCCAAAGCCCTGCGCGACGGTGTCGGACTGCACGTCGCCATCGTAGTTCTTGCAAGCCCAGACATAGCCGCCGGACCATTTCATCGCGGAGGCGACCATGTCGTCGATCAGGCGGTGTTCGTAGGTGATGCCGGCGGCGTCGAACTTGTCCTTGAATTCCTCGTCGAACACCTTCTGAAAGATGATCATGAACTGGCCGTCATAATTCTTCAGGATGGTGTTCTTGGTCGAGAGGTACACCGGATAGCCGCGTTTGAGCCCATAGTTGAAGGATGCGCGGGCGAAATCGTGGATGGAATCGTCGAGGTTGTACATGCCCATGTAAACGCCCGAGGAGGGAGCCTTGAACACTTCCTCTTCCATCACCGTGCCGTCATCGCCGACGAATTTCATCGACAGCGTGCCGGGGCCGGGGAATTTCATGTCGGTGGCGCGATACTGATCGCCGTATGCGTGGCGGCCGATCACGATGGGCTGGGTCCAGCCGGGAACGAGGCGCGGCACGTTCTTGCAGATGATCGGCTCGCGGAAGACCACGCCGCCGAGGATGTTGCGGATGGTGCCGTTGGGGCTGCGCCACATCTTTTTCAGGCCGAATTCCTCAACCCTGCCCTCATCGGGGGTGATGGTCGCGCATTTGACGCCGACGCCGTATTTCTGGATCGCGTGGGCGGCGTCCACGGTGATCTGGTCGTCCGTCTCATCACGGGCCATGATGCCGAGGTCATAGTATTTCAGATCGACGTCGAGATAGGGCAGGATCAGCTTTTTCTTGATGAAATCCCAGATGATGCGGGTCATCTCGTCGCCGTCGAGCTCGACGATGGGGTTTTCTACCTTGATCTTGGACATATGGGCGCCTTTCGTGTGTCAGGGGTCGGTGATTGCAGGGTCTTTAGCGCAATCTCCGAGGGAAGGGAAGGTTGCAGTATGCAAAGGTATACTGGCGATCAGTCCGCCTGCTTTTCGACGATCTCATCCATCACGCGCAGCCACAATTCGGTATCCTGCGCACCCGGCACGGCATGCTGGGCGGCGACGATGAAGGTGGGAACGGATGCGATGCCCATTTCGCGGAATTGCGCATCGCGCGCTGTGATGTCGGCGCTGTCGGCGTCGGTGGCCAAGAGCTTGGCCACCACGGCGGCATCCATGCCAAGACCGTCGGCAATGTCGGCCAGCACCTCGGCATCGCCGATATCGCGCCCATGGGTGAAGTAGGCGGCAAAGAGCGCCATCGCCGCCGCGTTCTGCTTGCCCTCGATGCCGGCCCAGTGGATCAGGCGGTGCGCGTCGAGCGTGTTGGGCGTGCGCGCCATCGCCTCGAAATCAATGGCGATCCCGGCGGCCTCGGCGCGCTCGACCACGGGCGCATAGGCGGCGACGGCGGCATCCTTGCCGCCGAACTTGGCCTCCAGATAGGCGCGCCGGTCCATGCCGCCTTTGGGCATGTCGGGGTTCAGCTGAAAGGGGTGCCATTCGATGACAAAGGGATGATCGGCGCGCTGCTCCAGCGCGCGGTCCAGCAGGACCTTGCCGATATAGCACCACGGGCAGATCGGATCGGAGATGATGTCGAGCTTGACCATGGCGGACCTTTCCATCGGGGCAGTGTCGCGGCTGTTGTTAGGGGCTCGGGCCGCGTCATGCAAGGCAAACGCCGAAAGCCCCGCAGGCGGGGCCGCATGGCGCGCAGTCCGCGATTAGCGCATCAGAACCAGCTTTGAACGCCGCGCGAGGCGCCCGAGATGTCGCGGCCGACGCCCTCGACAGTGGCGCAGCCGGTCATTGCCGCCAGCGCGGCGAGAATGAGGAGTTTTTTCATCGGATCGTCCTGTAATCATCCTTGTCACTGCTCAGGCGCCTTGCCGGTTTGCCCGGTCTGCGGCGCGCGTCATTTCTCCATCCACCAGACTTCGGGCAGAAACCCCACGCCGTCGCCATAGAGCGGCAGATGATCCTCAGGATAGTTCAGCGCCGCATCATGGGCAATACGGCCCACCGAATACTGGTGAATCGGGATCACGTAGCGCCCTGAAATCAACACCCGGTCCAGCGCGCGCACGGCGGTAACGAACTCCTCATGCGTCTTGGCGGCCAGCATGGCGTGGATCATCGCCTCGGCGGCGGGGCTGTTCATACCCATCAGGTTACGGCTGCCGGGCTGGTCGGCGCCCTCGGCGCCCCAATAGAAATACTGCTCGTTGCCCGGTGACAGCGACAGGGAGCGGCGCATGAAGGTCAGGTCGAAATCGTAATTCGCCTCGCGCACGGTATATTGCGCCTTGTCGACGCTCTGCACGTTCAGCGTGATCCCCAGCCGTTCGAGCGCGCGGGCGTAGATGTCCATCATCGCGGTCGCCTGCTGCACCAGCGCGTCCTGTTGTAGCACCACGGTCAGCACCAGTGGCCGGCCATCCGCGTTTTTCAACACGCCGTCCTGCACGGTCCAGCCTGCCTCGGCCAGCAGGTCGGCGGCGGCGCGGATATTGTCCCGGTTGCGCTTGGAGCCGTCGCTGGCGGGCAGGGTGTAGCCCTCCAATGTGCCGGGCAGCAGATCGTCCTCGAAGGGCTCCAGCAGCGCGCGCTCGGCCTCGGAGGCGGGGCCGGGGATCATGCCCAGCTCGGAATTAGAGTAGTAGGAGGTGATGCGGGGCTGGCGCCCGCCGGTGAGGGTATCGTTGATGTACTCGAAATTGAACGCGGCGATCAGCGCCTCGCGCACGCGCCAGTCGTCCAGGGGCGGATTGCGGGTGTTCATCACGAAGCCTGAGATGCCCGACGGCTGGCCATTCGGGATCTCGCTGCGGACGATGTCGCCGCGCCGGACGGCGGGCAGGGTGGCCATCTCTTCCCAGCGCTCGGCATTGAATTCGCGGATATAGCTGATCTCGCCGGCCTTGAACGCCTCTTTCATCACCGCGTCATCACCGTAGAAATCGATGCGGATCTCGTCGAAATTGTTGGTCCCGCGCCGGAATGGCAGATCGCGGCCCCAGTAATCGGGGTTGCGGCGCAGTGTGACGCGGCGGTCCAGCTGATGCTCGGCCACGGTATAGGGCGCGGTGCCGATGGGAATGTCGCCGATTGCGCCATCCTCGAACACCTTGCCCTCCCATTGCGATTTCTTGAGGATCGGACGCAGCCCGGCCAGCAGGACCAGATCCCGGTCCGGCGGGCCGTCTTCGGTCTTGAAATCCAGCCGGATCTTGCCTGGGCCGGTCTGCGCGATCTTGTCCACGCGGGTCCAGAAATCGCGGTAGCGCAGATGGCCGCGCGTGCCCAGCGTCTCGAAGGACCAGATCACGTCCTCCACCGTCACCGGGCTGCCGTCCGAAAAGGCGGCCCTGGGGTTGAGGGTGAATTCCACCCATGTGCGGTCCGCGTCCGTCTCGACGGTTTCGGCCAGCAGACCGTAGAGCGTGAACGGCTCGTCCCAGGACCGGCCCAGAAGCGATTCGTAGGCCAGATAGCGCAGCTGCCAGGGCGGGGTGCCCTTGGGCGCGAACGGGTTCAGCGAATCATACCCGCCGACATTTCCGGTGGTGACTGTGCCGCCCTTCGGCGCGTCCTTGTTGGCATAGGGCAGGGCGTCAAAATCCGGCGGCAGGGCCGGATCGCCGTACATCGCGATGCCATGAGCGGGCTGGGCGTGCAGGGCGTGAATCGGCGCCAACCCGAGCAAAACAACGACCATTACGGCAGAAATGCGCCCATGGCGGAGGAAACTCACTGATCTCGTCATGGGAACAATTCCTCTATGGCGTTATTTGACTGGCCGCATTGGTAGACAGGGATTCACGCCTTTTCAAACTTTTAGCTTGGATGACGGCGCAGGATTGCTTATAAGGGAGTCACTGCTCGATAGGTTTCTTGCCTGTATGAAACCTGCCTCAATAACTTAACGCCAGCTTCGCGCTGGCGTTTTTTTTTGTTCGAATGGTATGTGAAAGCGGCCCGCCAAGGGGTGACTTGTGCACATGCAGCATTACCTGCTGCGATGCAACATCGGAAAGTTCGGCCAAAGGCGACGGGTATGGCACCCGGCGCCGGGCATCTGGCCCACGAAATACAAAGAGGCAGGCAATGAGCATGAAACGGATCAATCTGGCGCTTCAGGGCGGCGGCGCGCATGGGGCATTCACCTGGGGCGTGCTGGACCGGCTTCTGGAGGAGACGGGGTTGGAAGTGGCGGCGATGTCGGGCACATCGGCCGGGGCGCTGAATGCCGCCGCGCTCAAGGCCGGCTGGGTCAGGGGCGGGCGCGATGCCGCGCGCGAAAACCTCGATTGGCTCTGGGCCCAGATGGGGGCGGTGCATGACCTGCGCATGCCGGCCTGGATGGCCGCGTCGGTGCCGGGGGCGGTCTCGGCGGCGATCGAGTACTCCATGCCGACGGGGATCGCCGACGCGATGTCGCAATCGGTCTCGCCCTATTCCTATGGCCCGTTCTATTCCAATCCGCTGCGCCGCGTGGTCGAGCGGTTCGAGTATGACCATATCTGTGCCGATCACGCGCCGCGTCTTTATGTGGGCGCGACCAATGTGCGTGACGGCAAGATCCGTATCTTTACCGGGGACGAGATCGGCGCCGATGCGCTTTTGGCGTCCTCCTGCCTGCCGACGCTGTTCCAGGCCATCATGATCGACGGCGAGGCGTATTGGGATGGCGGCTATACCGGCAACCCGGCGCTTTTCCCGTTGTTCGCGCCTGATTTGCCCAGCGATATCGTCATCGTCAACATCAATCCGTTGCAGCGGCCCGACGTGCCGCGCAGCCCGCAGGAAATCCAGAACCGCATCAACGAGATCAGCTTCAACTCGTCCTTGCTGCGCGAATTGCGCGCAATCAACTTCGTTCAGCGTCTTCTGGACAGCGGCACTGTGCCGGAAGGGGCGATGAAGCGGCTGAACGTTCACATGATCGCCGACGATCCGCTGATGGCCGAATTGTCGGTGATGACCAAGATGGTGCCGAACCCCTATCTTCTGTCCCGGCTCAAGGAAGCGGGGCGGCAGGCGGCGGATCGGTTTCTGGCCACGCATTGGGACGATCTGGGCACGCGCGGCAGCACCAACCTGGCCGAGATGTTCGGCTAGGGCGTTTCCCCGCGCTCAGGCTTCCTTGCGAGGCAGCTCTTCGGGCTTGACCTGTTGGGGATAGACCAGCCCTGCGGAAATCACCAGCTTGGCCGCGTCCTCGACCGTCATGTCGAGCTCGATCACGTCCTCCCTTGGCAGGAACAGAAGGAATCCCGATGTCGGGTTGGGCGTGGTCGGAAGGAACACGCTCAGCAGCGCGCCGCCGGTCTCCGCCTTTTGCGAAATCTCGCCCTTGGCGGTGGTCGAGATGAAGCCGATGGCCCAGATCCCCTTGCGCGGATACTGGATCAGGCATGCCGTCTCGAAGCTGCGCTCGGTCTGGGCAAAGATCGTCTCGGCGATCTGCTTGACCCCGGAATAGATCGAGCGGACGACGGGCATGCGGTCCACGATGCTTTCGCCGAAGCGGATCAGGGTGCGCCCGATCAGCCCCTTGGCGACCGAGCCGACGAGGATGGTGAAGACCAGAAACACCACCACGCCGACGCCGCGCAGGTTGATGCCGATATAATGCGCCGGCGTCAGGTCATAGGGGATCAGCGGCAGCACCAGCGCATCGACCCAGCCGATCAGCGTCCAGATCAGCCAGATCGTCAGCGCGACGGGCGCGATGACCACAAGCCCGGTCAGAAACCGCGCGCGCAGCCGTGCGAAGATGCCGGTGCGGTGCGGCTGCGTCGGTTCTTCGTCGAAGGGAGTGCTCATGTTTGCGTCGGGCCCTGGATCATGCTGCAAAGGGTGTAAGGGCTTGGGCGGCGCGCGGCAATGGTCTGCGGGCGCCGCGCATACATTATTTGCAAGGCCCGGGCACGGTTTGCAAGGCGCGCGCGATGGCGGCGGCCAGCCGGGCGTTGGAGCGGACAAGCGCGATATTCGCCGTCAATGTGCGCCCGCCCGTCGCGGCGCCAAGGCGGCGCAGCAGATGGGGCGTCACCTGCTTGGCGGCGATGCCGGCCGTCTCTGTCTCGGCCGCGGCCTGCGCGATGAGGGGGGCCAGATCGTCGTAAGGGATGCCGTCGCCCGCGGGCACCGGGTTGCAGATCAACTGCCCGCCCGGCAGCCCCAGCGCCGCGCGCGCAAGGTGGGCGGCGGCGATCGCATCTGCGCTGTCCAGCCGCAGGGGCGCCGCATGGGGCGAGGCGGGCGACCAGAAGGCCGGCAGCGCGTCCTGCCCATAGGCGATGACCGGCACGCCCAGCGTCTCCAGCAGCTCCAGCGTCTTGGGCAGGTCAAGAATCGCCTTGGGCCCGGCGCAGACCACCGTCACGCGGCTTTGCGCCAGTTCCTGCAGATCGGCCGACACGTCCCAGCTGCGCTCGGCGCCCAGATGCACGCCGCCGATGCCGCCCGTGGCAAAGACCGCGATGCGCGCCCGCGCGGCGGCGATCATGGTGGCGGCAACGGTCGTGCCGCCGCTCGCGCCGGTGGCCAGTGCCACGGCCAGATCCGCGCGGCTCAGCTTCATCGGGCCGGGCAGTCGCGCCAGCCGCTCCAGCTGCGCCGCGTCCAGCCCGATATGCAGCCGCCCGTCCAGCACAGCGATGGTTGCGGGCACCGCGCCCGCGCCGCGCACCTCGCCCTCGACCGCGCGGGCGGTCGCGAGGTTCTCTGGACAGGGCATGCCATGGGTGATGATGGTGCTTTCCAGCGCCACCAGAGGCGCCCCTGCATCGCGGGCGCGCGCGGCCTCGTCGGACCAGATCATTTCGTGCATCGCGCAACTCCCCCCGGTGCAGGATCATGGCGGATGGTGGCGGGGCAGGGCGCCGGGGCGCAAGGGGGGCCTTGCGCCCCGGCGCCGCCCGAGCTATACGCGCGCTCACTAGAAATCCGCAGGCATGGGCGGGCTGGCCGGGACAGACATCCCCCGGCAGTCCACCGGTTGAGGCAACCCCTCTCACCCCGTGCCGAGGCGAAAACCGGAAAAGGAATACCAAATGGCTCTTCCCGAGTTCACTTTGCGTCAGCTGCTCGAAGCTGGCGTTCACTTCGGCCACCAGACGCAGCGCTGGAACCCCCGCATGGGCGAGTTCATCTACGGCGCGCGCAACGGCATCCACATCATGGACCTGACGCAGACCGTCCCGATGCTGGACGCAGCACTGAACGTCGTGCGCGAAACCGTGGCCAAGAACGGCCGCGTTCTCTTCGTCGGCACCAAGCGTCAGGCCGCAGCGCCCATCGCCGAAGCCGCCGAGAAATGCGCGCAGTACTACATGAATCACCGCTGGCTGGGCGGCACGCTGACCAACTGGCAGACCGTGTCGAAATCCATCCACCGCCTGAAGGAAATCGACGAGTCGCTGGAGCAGGGCGCCGAGGGCCTGACCAAGAAAGAGCGTCTGGGCATGGAGCGTGACCAGGGCAAGCTGCAGGCATCGCTGGGCGGTATCCGCGAAATGGGCGGTGTGCCCGACCTGCTGTTCGTCATCGACGTCAAGAAGGAACAGCTGGCCGTCGCCGAGGCGAACAAGCTGGGCATTCCGGTTGTCGCCGTGGTCGACACCAACTGCTCGCCCGACGGGATCGACTACATCATCCCCGGCAATGACGACGCGGCCCGTGCCATCGCGCTTTACTGCGATCTGGTCAGCCGCGCGGCGCTCGATGGCATGACTGCGCAGATGGGCGCGGCCGGCATCGACATCGGCGAGATGGAAGAGGCCCCCCTCGAGGAGGCCGCGCAGCCTGAATCGACAGGCGTCGAGACCGGCAACATCTCGCACGAGGCGGTCCATGACGACAAGGCGACCAAGGACGCACCGCTGGACATCAAGTCCAGCGAGGAGATCTCGGACATGGCCGCCAAGGCCGGCCAGAACAGCTGAGCCGCGGCTTCGGCCGACAATTCTGATGCAAGGGTCCGGCGCCACGGCTGCCGGACCGGCAAGACATATTTAGGAGAGCCCAATGGCGATCACTGCTGCAATGGTGAAGGAACTGCGCGATTCGACGGGCGCAGGCATGATGGACGCGAAAAAGGCGTTGACGGAATCCGACGGTGACATGGAGGCGGCCGTCGACTGGCTGCGCACCAAGGGTCTGGCCAAGGCGGCCAAGAAATCGGGCCGCACCGCGGCCGAGGGCCTTGTCGCCGTCAAGGTCGAGGGTGGCCGCGGCGTCGCGGTCGAGATCAACTCGGAAACCGATTTCGTCGGCAAGAACGCCGATTTCCAGGCGATGGTTGCGTCGGTTGCGGATGCTGCCGTCAAGGCGGACGATCTGGAGGCGTTGAAGGCCGCCGATCTGGGCGGCAAGACCGTCGAGGAAACCATCACCGACAAGATCGCCACCATCGGCGAGAACATGGCGCTGCGCCGCATGGCGTCGGTTTCGGGCGATACCGTCGTGTCCTATGTGCACAACGCCGCTGCCGAAGGCATGGGCAAGATCGGCGTGCTGGTCGCGCTGAAGGGTGACGAGGCGTTTGGCCGCCAGATCGCCATGCACATCGCCGCCACGAACCCCGCCGCCCTGAACGAGGCCGAGCTGGACAGTGCCGTCGTCGAGAAGGAAAAGCAGGTCCAGATGGATATCGCCCGCGAAAGCGGCAAGCCCGAGCAGGTCATCGAGAAGATGATCGAGGGCCGCATGAAGAAATTCATGGCCGAATCCACCCTGCTGGGTCAGGCGTTCGTGATGAATCCCGACCTGACGGTCGAGGCCGCCGCCAAAGAGGCCGGCGCCGAGATCACCGGCTATGTCCGTCTGGAAGTGGGCGAGGGGATCGCGGTCGAGAAGGAAGACTTTGCCGCCGAGGTCGCCAAGACCGCGAAGGGTTGAACTTTTCACCCGATTGCAGATGATGGAGGGCGGGCCGAAAGGCTCGCTCTTTTTCGTTCTGCGGTGCAAGCCGCGTGCCCCTGATCCACCGCCGGGCACATTCGGGATTGATGCAAATCAATGCACGGCGCAGGCAGGCAGTGCATCCAGAGGCAAACCTTGTCGGGAGACATTTCATGTATGACAATATTCTGATCCCGATCGTTTTCGATCAGCAAAACGATCATTCCCAAGCCATTGAATGCGCCAAAAGGCTCGCCGGGGAGAACCCGAACATCACGATGCTGAGCGTGATCGAATTGTTGCCGTCCTACGTGATGTCCTATGTGCCCGACAAGGCGACCGAAGAGCGCCGTGTCGAGCTGCAGCACGAGATGGACACGCTGGTGAAGGGCGTACCCGGCGCCACGTGCGAGATCATCAGCGGCCATCCGGGCCGCGCGATCATCGATTATGCCAATGCGAACGGCACGAACCTGATCATCGTCAAATCGCATCGTCCCGGCTTTCAGGATTATTTCCTGGGCAGCACGGCGGCCTATGTGGTTCGGCGCGCGAAATGTGCGGTGCATGTGATCCGCTGAGGCCCGCGCAAATTTGCTTGCACAGGCGGGCGGCGATCAGTCCGCCTGTGCCAGATGCGCCAGAAGCGCATCCATCGCCAGCGGATAGCCCGCCGCGCCAAAGCCGCAGATCACGCCGACCGCCACACGCGCGATATAGCTGACATGCCGGAAATCCTCGCGCGCATGGATGTTGGACAGGTGCAGCTCGGCCACGGGAAGCTGCACGGACGAGATCGCATCCATCAGCGCGATGGAGGTGTGCGTATAGGCGCCGGCGTTCAGCACGATCCCGTCATGCACGCCCCGCGCGCCGTGGATCGCATCGATCAGCCCGCCCTCCGCGTTGCTTTGCTCAAAGCCCAGCTCGGTGCCGCGTGATTTTGCGTGGGCGCGGCACAGCACCTCGATATCGGCGAGGGTTGTGTGCCCGTAGACCTCGGGCTGACGGGTGCCCAGAAGGTTCAGGTTGGGCCCGTTCAGGATCAGGATCGAGGTCATTTCGGCGGCTCCTTTGGCCTCTTTTTAAACCGCCGTTACGCGGGCTGTCGAGTGGGCTTGTCATTCGGCCGCCGGGCGCAGGCTGCTTATCAGGTGGTGGAATTTCTCGCCCTGAACGGCGACATGGCTGCGCAGCGCGTCGGCGGCGGCCGCAGCGCGCCCTTGTTCGAGCGCGGCGACGATCGCCTCGTGTTCGGCCATGGATTGGGCCATGCGGCCGCGCAGGCGCAACTGGTGACGCCGGAAGGGGCGCAGGCGGCGATGCAGGCGCAGCGCCTCGGCGCGCAGGAAACTGTTGCCTGACTGCGCATAGATGATCTGGTGAAATGTCTCGTTCTGCAGGTAATATGCGTCCGCATCCTGCGCCGCGACCGCCTCGCGGCAGCGCGCATTGGCGGCGCGCAGATCGTCCAGCGCTGCGGTGCTGATGCGCCGCGCGGCAAGGCGTCCGGCGGCGGCCTCCAGCTCGGCCATGACCTCGAACATCTCCATCAGTTCCACCGGGCCGGGCTGATGCACGAACACGCCGCGATTGGGGATGTGGGTGACAAGCCCCGGCAAGGTCAGTTTCTGCAGCGCCTCGCGGATGGGCGTGCGCGATACCCCGAACCGGACCGCCAGCGCGTGCTCGTCCAGCCGGGTTCCCTCGGCGAAGGTGCCGCCGAAGATCAGCTCTTCGATTTCGTCGGCGATGGTTTCTGCGCGGCGTTTTCCCATGCGGCGATCCTATATGCGCGGCCTGCGCATGCAAAGATCCAATCATTGTATACAAATCGATTGACTTGAAAAACCCGGCGCGCCACGCTGCCCCGCATGATCCGGGACAACCGGACCCTGACACATCCTTGGGAGGAGATGACATGAGATCCACTTTGAAAGCCGCCGTCGCGGCAACGGCCCTGATGGCACTGGGCGCGGCGGCCTCCGCGACCGAGCTGCGGCTGTCGCATCAATGGTCCAACAACGACGTGCGCCACAAGGTGGCCCAGATCGTCGCCGATCACGTCGCCGAGGCCGACGTGGATCTGGAGATCAAGATCTTCGGTTCCAAATCGCTTTTTAAGCCGCGCGAGCAGTACAAGCCGCTCAGCCGCGGGCAACTGGACATGACGGTCTTTCCGCTGTCCTACGCGGGCGGGCAGCAGCCGGCCTTCAACCTGACCCTGATGCCGGGGCTGGTGAAGAACCACGACCACGCCGCGCGGCTCAATGACAGCGAATTCATGGACGAGATCGAGGCCAAGATGGCCGAGGATGACGTCATGACGCTGGTTCACGGCTATCTGGCCGGCGGCTTTGTCGGCAAGGACAAGTGCATCACCAAGCCCGCCGATGTCGACGGTCTTCAGATGCGCGCCGCCGGCAAGGCGTTCGAGCAGATGCTGGCCGGGGCCGGGGCCTCGATCGCGTCGATGTCGAGCGCGGATATCTACAACGCGATGCAGACCGGCGTCCTGAACGCCGCGAATACGTCGTCCTCGTCCTTCGTCAGCTATCGCATCTACGAGCAGGTCGCCTGCTATACGCCCGCGGGCGAGGTTGCGCTGTGGTTCATGTATCAGCCGCTTTTGATGAGCAAATCCAAGTTCGAAAGCCTGACCGAGGAGCAGCAGCAGGCGCTGCGCGACGGCGCCGCCAAGGCCGAGGCGTTCTATCTGGAAGAGGCCAAGAAGGAGGACTCGGATTCGGTGCAGGTGTTCAAGGATGCCGGCGTCGAGATCGCGACGATGACGCAGGAGGATTTCGACGCGTGGCGCGAGATCGCCAAGGCGACATCCTACAAGAACTTCGTCGAGAATGTGCCGGACGGCCAGAAGCTGCTGGATATGGCGCTTTCGGTCGAGTGACGGGCAGGGCAGGGGCGGCCTGCGCTGTCCCTGCCCGGCGCGGCGGGCGAGGCCGAGCGCGCAGCCGCCAGATCTGCAATTTCCAAGTCGAGGAGCCAAGATGGCCGGACAAGTGACGCACCGCGTCGCCAGAACAGGCGACAATCCCTTTCTCAAGGGGGTCGCGGCCCTGTCGACGCTGGCGGGGTGGGTATCGGCGGCGATGATCGTGGTGGCGGTGGGCATCACCTGCCAGATGATTTTCGTGCGCGCGGTCCTGAACCAATCCACCATCTGGCAGACCGAGATGGTCGTCTATCTGATGATCGCCGCCACGCTGATCGGGCTGCCTTATGTGCAGCGGCTGCGCGGGCATGTGAATGTCGATCTGGTGCCCATCGCGCTGCCGCCTGCCGCGCGGCGCGTCATGGCCTGCTTTACCCTGACGCTGAGCGCGGCGGTGGTTGCGGTCATGCTGTGGTATGGCTTTGACTACTGGCATTTCGCGTGGGAGCGCGGCTGGCGCTCGGACACGATCTGGGGCGTGCGGCTGTGGATCCCCTACATGGCGCTGCCGGTGGGCTTCGGCCTGCTGCTGCTGCAACTGATCGCTGATCTGGTGGCGCTCTTGCTGCGGATCGACGCGCCTTTCGGTCTGGAGGAAAGCTGATGGATCCTCTGATTCTGGGCGCGCTGGTCGCGATCTGCACGATTGCGGTGCTGTTTTCCGGCGTGTCGGTGGCGCTGGGTCTGCTGATCGTGTCGGGGGGCTTTCTGGTGATGTTCGACGGGATGCGCTCGCTCGAACTCATGCCCGAGCTGTTTTTCGGCAGTCTCAACAGTTTCGCGCTGCTCAGCATCCCGATGTTCATCATCATGGGCGCCTCTATCGCCTCGACGCGGGCGGGCGCGGACCTCTATGAGGCGCTGGAGCGGTGGCTGACGCGCATTCCCGGCGGGCTGGTGATCTCGAACCTTGGCGCCTGCGCACTCTTTGCGGCGATGTCCGGGTCCAGCCCGGCCACTTGCGCGGCCATCGGCAAGATGGGCATCCCAGAGATGCGCAAGCGCGGCTATCCCGACGGCGTGGCGGCGGGCAGCATCGCGGCGGGCGGCACGCTGGGCATCCTCATTCCGCCGTCGGTCACGATGATCGTGTATGGCATCGCGACCGAGACGTCGATCGGGCGTCTGTTTCTGGCCGGTGTGATTCCCGGCCTGCTGCTGGTCGTGCTCTTCATGGCGTGGTCGCTTTTTTCCACGTGGAAATCGGGCAATGCGCAGGTGCTGACGGCGGGCAGCTATAGCTGGCGGCAGAAATTCGAGATCCTGCCGCGCGTCCTTCCGTTCCTGATCATCATCCTCGGCGTGCTTTACGCGATGTATGGCGGTATCGCCACACCGTCCGAGACGGCGGCGGTCGGCGCATTGCTGTGCATCGTGATCGCCATGGTGATCTACAAACTCTGGAGCCCATCGGGCCTGTGGGTGATCCTGCGCGACAGCACGCGGGAATCGGTGATGATCCTCTTCATCATCGCGGCTGCCGGCGTGTTTTCCTACATGCTCAGCAGCCTTTTCATCACCCAGAGCATCGCCGAATGGATCGGCACGCTGGACGTCAACCGCTGGGTTCTGATGGGGGCGATCAACCTGTTCCTGCTGGTCGCCGGGTTCTTTTTGCCGCCCGTCGCGGTGATCCTGATGGCGGCGCCGATCCTGATGCCGATCATCACCATCGCGGGATTCGATCCGATCTGGTTTGCCGTGGTGCTGACGATCAACATGGAAATCGGCCTGATCAGCCCGCCGGTGGGGCTGAACCTTTATGTCATCAACGGCATCGCGCCCGACATCTCGCTGAAGACGATCCTGTACGGCTCGCTGCCCTTCGTGGGCTGCATGGTTCTGGCGATCATCCTTCTGTGCATCTTTCCGGACCTTGCCACATGGCTGCCCGATGCGGTGATGGGCGACGCGGTATGACGGTTCTGTCGGACCTTCTGGCCGCCGTGTTCGAGCGGGGGCTGGGCGCCGCGCGCCAGGGCGACTGGAGCCGCAGGCCGCTGGAGGAATTGGCCGATGCGCTGATCAGCACCCAGGGCCAGACCTCCGGCCATCTGCTGGCCGAGCAGGTGCTGGCGCGTTTCAACTCCGCGGATGATGCGGCGCGGATCGCGTTCTTTCACCATCTGGCGGAACACATGAATGTGGATCCTGCCGCCGCGCGCGCGGCGCTCAATGCCTACGAAGGGACGCCGTCGCGCGCCACCTACCGCGCGTTTCTGGCCGCGAGCGAGCCGCCGCGACAGGAGCTGATCCGCCGCCTGAACCAGATCGAGGGCGCCACCGGTGCGCTGGTGGCGATGCGCGCGGATCTGCTGCGTCTGGGGCAGGGCGTGCCGGAGCTGGAGGCGCTGGACCTCGATTTCCGGCATCTGTTCAAATCCTGGTTCAATCGCGGCTTTCTGGTGCTGCGGCCGATCACGTGGCAGACGCCCGCCGACATCCTGGAAAAGATCATCGCCTACGAGGCGGTCCACACCATCGACAGCTGGGAGGATCTGCGCCGCCGTGTGCAGCCCGAGGACCGCCGCTGTTTCGCGTTCTTTCACCCGGCGATGCCCGACGAGCCGCTGATTTTCGTCGAAGTCGCCCTGACGCGCGGCATCCCCGGCGCGGTTCAGCCGCTTCTGGCCGAAGGGCGCGCCGCGCTTGCCGCGCCGGAGGCCGATACGGCGGTGTTCTATTCGATCTCGAACTGCCAGGCGGGGCTGGCCGGCATCTCCTTTGGCAATTCGCTGATCAAGCAGGTGGCCACCGATCTTGCGGCCGAGCTGCCGCGGCTGGCGCGGTTTGTCACCCTCTCGCCGATCCCCGGCCTGATGGAGTGGCTGAAGGGCGCCGGGATCGCGCTGACGGACGCCGATCTGCCCGCCCTTGCCGCGCATTACCTGCTGAACGTCAAGAGGCGCGCCGCCGCGCCGCGCGATCCCGTGGCGCGGTTCCATCTGGGCAATGGCGCGATCGTCCACGCCTTGCACGCGGGCGCCGATCTGTCGCAAAAGGGGCGCGCGCAATCGGGGGGCGTGATGGTGAATTACCTCTACGACCTACGCCGCACCGCCGAGCGTCACGAGGCGTTTGCCACCGATGGCACCATCGCCGCGTCGCCCGCGGTCAAATCGCTGGCCGCGTCGGCGCAGCCCATGCTGAAAGGAGCCCTTGATGGCGAACCCACTGTTTGACACGCTTTTCGGGCGCCACGCGGGCAGCGATGCGCCCTTTCTGATCCTGCCGGATGGCGCGGTTCTGTCCTATGCCGCCTTTCTGGCGCAGGCCGCGCGGATTGCCGGGCATCTGGCCGAGCTGGGCTTGCGGCCCGGTGACAGGCTGGCCGCGCAGGTGGCCAAATCGCCCGAGGCTCTGGCGCTTTATGCCGCCTGCGTTCAGGCCGGCGTGGTATTCCTGCCGCTCAACACCGCATACACGGCCAGCGAAGTGACCTATTTTCTCAAGGATTCGGGCGCCGCGCTGATCGTGTGCGACAGCAGCGCGCGCGCGGATCTGGCGCAGGTGGCGGAGGATCTGGGCGCGCAGATCGCAACGCTGGACGCCGATGGCTCCGGCAGCCTGACGGACGGGGCAAAGGGGAAGCCCGATAGCTATCAGACGGCCGAGCGCGGCGCGGATGATCTGGCCGCGCTGCTGTATACATCGGGCACGACGGGCCGCTCCAAGGGCGCGATGCTGAGCCAGAAGAACCTGCTGAGCAATGCCGAGGTGCTGGTCGATGAATGGCGGTTCACGCGCGATGACGTGCTGCTGCATGCGCTGCCGATCTTTCACACGCATGGGCTGTTCGTGGCCACGAACATCACGCTGGCGGCGGGCGGCGCGATGATTTTCCTGCCGAAATTCGATGTCGACGCGGTGATCGCCCATCTGCCGCGCGCCACCTCGATGATGGGCGTGCCGACATTCTACACCCGCCTTCTGGACGATGCGCGTTTTGACAAGGCGGCGGCGCAGCACATGCGCCTCTTCACCTCGGGCAGCGCGCCGCTGCTGGCCGAAACGCACGATCGGTTCCGCGCGCGCACCGGCCACGCGATCCTTGAGCGCTATGGCATGACCGAGACGAACATGAACACCTCGAACCCCTATGACGGCGATCGGCGCGCGGGCACGGTCGGCTTCCCGCTGCCGGGGGTGGAGTTGAAGGTTTGCGATCCGGCCACCGGGGCCGAGCTGCCGCAGGGCGAGGTCGGCCAGCTGGAGGTGCGCGGCCCGAACGTCTTTCAGGGCTATTGGCAGATGCCCGAAAAGACGGCCGAGGAATTGCGCGCCGACGGGTTTTTCATCACCGGCGATCTGGGGCTGATCGACGAGCGCGGATATGTGCAGATCGTCGGGCGCGGCAAGGATCTGATCATCTCGGGCGGCTACAACATCTATCCCAAGGAGATCGAGCTGGTGCTGGACGACCAGCCCGGCGTGCTGGAAAGCGCGGTGATCGGCGTGCCGCATCCCGATTTCGGCGAAACCGTCGTTGGCATCCTCGTGGCCAAGCCGGGGCAGATGCCCGACGAGGACGCGATCATGGCCGCCGCCGCCGAGGCGCTGGCGCGGTTCAAACATCCCCGCAAGCTGATCGTGGTGGACGCGTTGCCGCGCAACACGATGGGCAAGGTGCAAAAGAACATCCTGCGCGAGCGATATGGCGATTTGTTTACCTAGACCGCATCGCAACCGAGCTTGCGCGCGGCGCGACTTTGATGAAAACTGATCTTTGCGGTTATCACAAACCACGATAGCAGAATTTGCGATCCCTGATTGCGCCGATATCAGGGCAGACGGACAGTGAAGCTAGCAAAGGGGAGGAACGCGCCATGGGCAGGCTTGCCGCCTTTAATTTCCACAAGTGGATCGACGAGCACAAACATCTTCTCAAGCCGCCCGTCGGCAACAAGAAGGTGTTCGAGGACGCCGATCTGATGGTGACCGTCGTCGGCGGTCCGAACAAGCGCACCGATTACCATGATGATCCGGTGGAGGAATTCTTTTACCAGCTGAAGGGCGACATGCTGCTCAAGCTGAAGGACGGCGATGACTTTTATGATGTGCCGATCCGCGAGGGCGACGTGTTCTTGCTGCCTGCGCATGTGCGCCACTCGCCGCAGCGCCCGCAGGAGGGCAGCATCGGCCTTGTGATCGAGCCAAAGCGCCAGACCGGCGAGCTGGACGCGGTCGAATGGTATTGCTTTGAGTGCAGCGCGCTGGTGCATCGCGCCGAGATGCAGCTGAAATCCATTGTCGATGACCTGCCGCCTGTTTATGAAGCATTCTACGCCTCGACCGAGGCGCGCACATGCCCGGCCTGCAACGCCGTGCATCCCGGCAAGGAGCCGCCCGAAGGCTGGGTCCGGCTTTAGCCGCAACGCGATACAACAAGCGCCCCGCCAGATGGGCGCGACATGACCAACCCGGAGGAGACCCATGGGGATGACCTATCTGACCAAACTGCCTGCCGCCATCGCCGCCGCAACCCTGATGCTGGGCGGCGCGGCCGCTGCCAAGGATCTGCGCCTTGGCCTGATCACGCCGCCCTCGCATATCTGGACCAAGGCCGCCGAGGATTTCGGCAACGACCTGGCCGAGGCCTCGGACGGCGCGCACACGCTCACCGTCTTTCCCGCCCAGCAGCTGGGCAGCGAGGCCGAGATGATGCAGCAGCTTCAGACCGGCGCGCTGGACATGGCGTTCTTGACCGTGGCCGAAGTCAGCAACCGCGTGCCCGATTTCGGCGCCTTCTATGCGCCGTTCCTGGCCAAGGACATCAGCCATGCGGGCCGCATCCTGCAATCCGATCTGGCCGCCAAGATGCTGGAGGATCTGCCCGCCAAGGCCGGCGTGGTCGGCATCGGCTATGGCATGGCCGGCCTGCGCCAGATCGAGGCCAAGGGCGCGGTGGACAGCGCCGCCGATCTCAAGGGCAAGAAGCTGCGCATCACGCCCTTCGCGCCGATCCTGGATTTCTACAACCTTCTGGGCGCCGCGCCCACGCCGATGCCGCTGCCGGCCGTCTATGACGCGCTGGCCAACGGGCAGGTCAACGCGATCGACATGGACGCGGAAATGATCTGGAAGATGAAATATTACGAGCAGGCCGAGACGGTCATCGTCTCCAACCACATGATGTTCCCGATGGTGGGCCTTGTGTCCGCCAAGGTCTGGAAGGACATGTCCGAGGAAGATCGCGCGATGATCTCGGAGCTGATGAAGGCGCGGCTTGACGAGGTGGTCGAGACCTTCATCGTCAAGGACACCGAGTGGCTGGGAATGGTCAAGGACGCCGGCGCCACCTACAAGGAGGTCGGGCCCGACTTCTTCGGCGACGTGCCCGCCGAGTGGGACAAGATCTGGGCCGAGAAATCGGCGGTCCTGGGCGACATGCGCGCGGCAGCCGACGCCTCGGCCGAGTGAGACGGGCAGGGATGATTTGACTGGCCGCCCGGCTGACGGGCGGCCAGATTGCATTGCGGGGGCAGGGTGCTGCATCGGATATCAAAGGCTTGGGCGCGCGCCGAAATGGCCGGAGCTGCCGTGCTCGCGGTTGCGATCACGGGGCTCGTGCTGCTGAACGTGGTCACGCGCGCGATGAGCGCGTCG
The DNA here is from genome assembly GCF_003072125.1 of Pelagivirga sediminicola. Classification (GTDB taxonomy): domain Bacteria; phylum Pseudomonadota; class Alphaproteobacteria; order Rhodobacterales; family Rhodobacteraceae; genus Roseovarius; species Roseovarius sediminicola. Next base: position 225,393 of record NZ_QCYH01000001.1, read on the forward strand.
ATCTTCTGGGTCGATGAAGCGGCGATCATGTCGATGACATGGATGACGTTTCTTGCCGCCTCCGCCGCCGTGCATCACGGCCATTCGGTCAGCGTCACGCTCTTCACCGACATGCTGCCCGAGGGCGCGGCGCATGCCGCTCAGCGGGCGGTCGACGGTATCGTTCTGGGCTTTGCCGCGCTCATGCTGTGGCTGTGCTGGCGCTGGTTCCTGCCGCTCGATCTGCTGCGCGCAGGCTTCGATACCGGCGCCTTTCAAGGCGAGACGTTCAATTTCATCTATGCCGAACCGACGCTGACGCTGGGCGTGCGCAAGTTCTGGCTGTGGCTGATCATGCCGCTCTTTGCGCTTGGCGTGACGCTGCATGCCGTGGCCAACCTGACCCGGCCGTGGAATGCGCGGGCAGGGGCGGGCGCATGACGGCCGCGTTGTTTCTTGCGCTGCTCTTCGGGGCGGTTCCGATCTCCATCGTTCTGGCGCTCACCGCGCTCAGCTATATCTGGCAGTCCGGCAACACGGTTCTTTTCGACAGTTTTGCGCAGCAGATGTTCGCCGGCACCGAAAATTACGGCCTGCTGGCGATCCCGCTTTTCATGCTCACCGGCGAGCTGATGAACGAGGGCGGCATGACCAAGCGGCTGGTCGATGCCGCGCGGGTCGCGGTCGGCGGGTTTCGCGGCGGGCTGGTCTGGATCAACCTGCTGGCCAACATGTTCATGGCGGCGATCATCGGCTCCGCCGTCAGCCAGATCGCGGTGATGAGCCGCGCGATGGTGCCCAGCATGGAGCGCGAGGGTTATGACCGGGGCTTTGCCGCGGCCACCACGGCGGCGGGCGGGCTGCTGGCGCCGGTGATCCCGCCCTCGATGCTGTTCGTGATCTACGGGGTTCTGGCGCAGATCCCGATCGGCGACATGTTCCTTGCGGGCATCATTCCGGGCCTGATGATGGCCGGCAGCTTCTTTGTCGTCGTCACGCTGATTGGCCTGTCCACGCAGTTCCCCAAGGGCGAATGGATGACCGCGCGCGCCGCCGTGCAGGCGATCCTTGCGGCGCTGCCCGCCGCGCTGATCCCGGTCGCGATCATCGGCGGCATCGTCATGGGCATCGCCACCCCGACCGAAAGCGCGGCGGTCGCATCATTGATCGCCTTCCTCCTGGGCTGGCTGGTCTATGGCGAATTGCGGCCGTCGCAACTGGCCGATCTGTTCCTGCGCACCGCGCGCAACGCCTCGATGGTGATCTTCATGGTAGCGGCCGCCAACGTCTTTGGCTGGGTCGTCATCTACGAGGCGATCCCCCAGAAGCTGGCCGCGCTGATCACCTCGCTCACCTCCGATCCGTTCGTCTTTCTGCTGATCGTCATGGGCGCGCTTTTGCTGGTCGGGATGCTGATCGACGGGATCGCGGCGCTGATCCTGGTCACGCCGATCCTGCTGCCCATCGCCACGGGGCATTACGACATCAGCCCATTCCAGTTCGGCGTTGTCATCAGCATCAATCTCGCCCTTGGCCTGCTGACGCCACCGGTCGGGGTGGGCCTCTATATCGCCGCTTCGATGAGCGACGTGAAGCCGGTGGCGATTTTCGCCGCGCTCTGGCCTTTCCTTCTGGCCGTCGTGCTGGTGCTCTTGCTGCTGTGCTATTACCCGATCCTGTCGCTGGCGCTGCTGGGCTGAGCGGCGACGTCGCGCAGCGCGGCCAGCAATGCGGCGGCGGCGGGCGGCAGGGACGTGTTGCTGCGAAAGGAGGCGCCGACCGGCCCGTCACCGAAGGGCACGGCCAGCGGCAGCTCGGCCAGCGCGCCGCCCTCGGCGGCATGGGCAACCTCGGCCGGCATCGCGCAGATCATGTCGCTGCCCAGCAAAAGGCCGCGATTGGTGACGAAGCTGACCGATTCCACCATGAGCGGCGGCATGTACTGGCCTTCGGTGACGAAAAACTGGTCCATCTGGCGGCGCAGCGTCGTGTCGGCCGGGGGCACGATCCAGCCATAGGGGCGCAGATCGTCGAACCCCAAACCGGCTCGGCCGCAAAGCGGATGGCCCTCCCGCACGACCAGCGCAATCCGCCCATGGCCCAGCGGCATCTGCGTCAGGTCAGACCGGTGGCGCAGCACCGGCAGGCGGCCCACCACCAGATCCAGCTCGCCCGCACGCAGGCGGGGCATCAGCACCTCGTTCGTGCCCTCAATGACGCGGATCGCCAGGTTCGGGCGCTGCGCCAGCACCTGCGCGATGGCCAGCGGCAAGAGCCGCGCCGACGCCGCCAGAAGCGTGCCCACCACGATCCGGCCCGCATTGCCGCCGGCGATATCCTCCAGCTCCTGCGCGGTCGTGCCCAGCTGCGAAAAGATCAACTGCCCGCCGCGGATCAGCGCATCGCCCGCCGCCGTGGGAATGACGCCGCGATTGGTGCGCTCGAACAGCAGCACGTCAAAATCGATCTCCAGATCCTTGATCATCTTGGTGGCGGCGGGCTGTGACAGGTTCATCTCGCGCGCAGCGTGCAGGATGCTGCGGTGCCGGCCAACGGCGATCAGCAGGCGCAGTTGCTTCAGCTTCAGCCGGTTGATGACGCGGCTGGTGATCTGCGCGTGCCCCTCCACCGCCTAGAACCGCATCCAATGGGCGCCATCTTGCACCGCGCGCACCGCGCTCATCGCCGCAAGGGCCGAGGAGCGAGGATTGTCCGGCAGCGCATTGCCCGAAATGGAGAAATCGAACTGGCCAAAGGCGCCGCGCGCCTCGATCCGGTGGATATTCTGCGTGGCGGCCGGATCGGCGATCAGCTGCACTTCGGTCTTATCAAAGCCGAGCCCGGCCAGCGCCACTGCCGCCGCGACATTGGCGTTCTTGGGATAGGCGATGGCGGCATCGCGGGCGCTGCCGGTGAAATGCGCCTCGGGGGCCGTTATTTCCGCAAGGTCCAACACCTCCTCGGCGGGCGATCCGGCCCAGCCAAGGGGCGGTTTCGTTCCGGTATAGCGCACATGATCCAGCCCGCCGACAGAGGCCGCGGCCAGCGCATCGAGTGCGCCGATCGCGCCGGAGGCAAGCCGCAGCGCGCCGCCGCCCGCATCCGCCGCATCGCGCAGCCGCGCCAGCAGCGCCGGGTCGGCCAGCGCGCCCAGTGACAGCGTCACGACATCGCAGCCCGCCCCGAGCAGGGCAGCGCCATGCTCGGCCAGCCCCGCGTGACCCGCACAATCCACGACCAGCCGCACGCATTCGGCCAGTGCCGCCGCCGTCACCACAGGCTCCGCATCCAGCGCCGCGCGGGCCGCGTCCTCGCGCCCCGGGCGCGCCAGCACCGCGGCCACCGGCGTGCCGCCCTCTGCCAGCGCCTGCGCCACATAGCGCGCGATGGCGCCCTGTCCGATGATCCCGATCCCGCTCATGCAAACCTCCGAAGCCAATGCGACTGTCAATTTACGCTGTAACAATGCGGCTGGCTATCGGTTTTCGTGATAGCGGCGGGCCGGGACGGTATTTGCGACGCAGCGCGCGCTGTAGCATCATGGGGGCGCCGCATCAAAGACAGTCAAAGCGCCCGATGAGCACAGGTTTTCGCCCCCATCACAGTCATCACCTGCTGCGCGGCGGCGGGCAGTATTGCGATGATATCGCGCTGCCCGGTGCGCTGCGGGCGGTCTTTCGGCGCTCGGATGTGGCGGCGGGGCGGATTTCGGATCTGGAGATCGCCGCAGCGCTCGATATGCCGGGCGTGCGCGCGGTTCATACCGGCGCCGATGTCGCGCATCTGGGCGCGCTGCCGGTGAACGAGGTGTTGCCGCTGGAGGTAGAGACAGCGTTCCCGATCCTTGCGCAAGGGCAGGTCCACGCGGTCGGGCAACCCGTCGCCGCCGTCCTCGCGCCAAGCCGCGCGCAGGCACAGGACGGCGCCGAGGCGATCCTGCTCGACATAGACGCCGCCGCGCCCGAGGCGCCGCGCCGGATTGCCGGGCGGGGCTGGCACGCGGGCGATGCGGCCGCGCAGACCCGGGCCGCCGCGCATGTGGTCAAGGCGCATCTGCAGCATGCGCGCCTTGCGCCCCTGCCGCTGGAGCCGCGCGGTATTGCCGTGCGCCCCGAGCCGGACGGAACCATGACGATCTGGCACGCCACGCAGACGCCGCACCGCACGCGAACCCACCTGGCGCAGATCCTGGGGATGGATGCCGCGCGCCTGCGCGTGATCGCGCCCGATGTGGGCGGCGCCTTCGGCATGAAGGCATCGCTTTACCCCGAAGAGGTGTATTGCGTCTGGGCCGCGCAGATGCTGGGCGTGCCGGTGCGCTGGAGTGCCACGCGCAGCGAGGAATTTCTGTCCGCGACCCATGGCCGGGGGCTGCACACGCAAGGCACGCTGGCGCTGGACGGCGACGGGGACTTTACCGCGCTGACGGCGCAGGTGACGGCGCCCGTGGGTCATTGGCTGCCGGGCAGCGCGCTGATCCCTGCGTGGAATGCCGCGCGCGTTCTGCCGGGGCCATACGGGATTGATGCGGTCGACATCGAGACGGCTGCAATGGCCGAAAACCTTGCTCCGACAGGCATTTACCGCGGGGCAGGGCGCCCCGAAGCGGCCGCGCTGATGGAGCGGCTGGTCGACAAGGCGGCCCGTGCGACGGGTCTTGATCCGTTCGAGATCCGGCTGCGCAACCTGCCCGCCAAGGGCGCGTTTCCACGCCAAACCGCCACGGGACAGACGCTGGACAGCGGCGATTATGCCGGCTTGCTCGACCTGCTGCGCCGGGTGTCGAACCATGACGCGCGGGCCCGCGAGATTGCCCGCAGACGCGCGGCCGGAGAGCTGGTTGGCCTTGGTCTCGCGCTTTTTCTGGAGCCGTCGGGCGAGGGCTGGGAATCGGCGCGCGTGACGTGGCGCGCCAGCGGGCGCGTCGAGGTTGCAAGCGGCTCGTCCGCCCAAGGACAGGCTCGCGCGCGCAGTTATGCCGCCATCGCGGCGCAGATTCTGCAGGTGCCGCCGCAGGAGATCGACGTGAGATTCGGCGATACCGCGACATGCTCCGAAGGGATCGGCGCGGTCGCCTCGCGCAGCACGCCGATCGGCGGCAGCGCGGTCAAGGTGGCCTGCCAGGCGCTGCGGGAGGCGCGCGACGCCGGTGCGAAGCTGCCCCTCAGCGAGGAAATCCGGTATGAGACCGGCGGGCAGGCCTGGGGCGCGGGCGCGTATCTGGTTCAGATCAGCATCAACGCCGATACCGGCACGCCCCGTATCGAGGCGGCAATCTGCGTTGACGATGCGGGCACCGTGATCGACGCGCAGGCGGTCGCCGATCAGATCGTCGGCGGGTTCGCGCAAGGGCTGGGCGAGGCGATGATGGAGGCGGTCCGCTATGATGCGGACGGCCAGTTGCTGACAGCCTCGCTGATGGATTACGCCGTCCCGCGCGCCGATGACATGCCGCCGCTGCAACTGGCCGGGTTGCAAACACCGTCGCCCATGAACGCGCTTGGCGCCAAGGGGGTGGGCGAGGCGGGAACGATCGGCGCGCCCGCCGCGATCCTGAACGCCGCGCTCGACGCGCTGGCGCCGCTCGGGGTGGAAGATCTGCAGATGCCGCTGAGCCCCGCGCGGCTGTGGCAGGCGATGACTGATGCACGCAAGAAAGGACCGACCCCATGAAATATGCGAAAAACGAGGCCAAGGAGCATGCACGCGCGCATATGCGCGGCATCTGGGCCGCCGCGCTGAACCCGTTTCTGCCGGATGGCGCGCTGGACGAGGCGGGCTTGAGGCGGAACATCAGGCATTGGATAGATGACCTTGATATCAAGGGGCTTTTCATCGCCGGCAAGCAAGGCGAATTCTTCTCGATGTCGGTGCCCGAACGCAAGCGCAATTTCGAGATCGCGGTTGACGAATGCGGCGGACGCGCGGGCACGATCATGTCCGTGTCGGACCAGAATTTCGACACCGTGCTGGAACTGGCACGTCACGCGCAGGATTGCGGTGCCGATTACATCGTGGTCCACGCGCCGGTGCTGCATTTCGTCAGCGACCCCGATGAGATAGTCTTCAACTATTACAAGGCGATATGCGACGCAGTTGATATCGGCATCGCGATGTGGAGCCATCCTGACAGCGGCTACCTGATGTCGCCGGAACTTTGCGCGCGCATTTCCGATCTGCCCAATATCGTGGCGATCAAATATTCCGTGCCGCGCGAGATGTATGTGCGGCTGACGCATATGGTCGGGGACAAGATTCACGTCTCGACGGCGTCCGAGGTGGAGTGGCTGGACAATATCGAAGAGCTGAACTGGCGCCTCTATCTGTGCTCGTCGCCGCCATACCAGCTGCAGACGGCATCCGATCGACGGATGGACGAATACACGCGGCTGGCCTTCGACGGTAAATTCGAGGAGGCGCGCCGCGTCTCGCGCAGCCTGGATCCCGTGCGCGAGGCGATCCGCAGCACGAAGCCTGCGGACAAGCCGCAGGCGCATGGCAAGTACTGGCAGGAGCTTTTGGGCCAGACCGGCGGATCCGTCCGCTTTCCGATGCTGGAATTGACCAACGAGGAAAAGACCGCCACGCGGGAGGCTTTCGAGGCATGTGGCCTGAAACTCTGAGCCCGAGGCACGTTCCGCTGCAAGTAAAATAATTACATAATACTGATTATGCGAAACATGGGCTCACATGTGAAAAGGCCCCGGCACCGCGCCGGGGCCTTGAATTCTTCAGGCTTTTGCAGCCGTGACGATGAATTCCACAAGGTATTCATGCGTGGCCAGCTTGGCCTCGCCCGCGGCGCGCGCCGGGGTGTGGCCCTCGGGCACCCACGCATCCCAGACCGCGTTCATTTCCGCGAAATCCTTCATGTCCGCCATCCAGATGATCGTCTGCAGGATGCGTGTCTTGTCGGACCCGGCCTCGGCCAGAAGCTTGTCGATATTGGCAAGGCAGGTTTTCGTCTGCTCTGTCACGCTCTCGCCGGCGGTGCCGACCTGGCCGGCAAGGTAAATGGTGTCGTTATGGGTGACGATCTGGCTCATGCGCGGGCCGGTATGGCTGCGGGTGATGTTGCTCATTCGGATGAAGTCCTTCTGTCAAGGTTTTGAGTTAGTTGGAAAAGAAACGGCCGGGCGTCAAGGCGTCCAGCGCTGGTTGCGCCAATTTGGGCGCGCGCCCCTCGATCAGCGCGGCGGCGGTCTGTGACAATGCGGGCGCGGTCTGAACGCCGTAACCGCCCTGCCCGGCAAGCCAGAAGAAACCGTCTGCATCCGGCGCAAAGCCGACCACGGGTGTGCGGTCCGGCGCGAAGGTGCGCAGGCCCGCCCAGCTGTGCTCGACGCGGGTCACGGGAACGGTTACGGCCTGTTCGTAACGGTGCAACCCCTCGGCCAGCACCATGTCATCGGGCCAGGCATCATGCGGATCGACGGGATCTTCATCCGCTGGCGACACCATCAGTTTACCTGCATCCGGCTTGGCATACCATGTCTCGGCGGTGGTGCCGAACAGCGGCCAGCTTTCGACGTCATGCTCGGGCCCGAGGTTCAGCAAGGCCGCGGAGCGCCGCATCGGTTGCAGGCCCATCGCGGCGACGCCAGCCAGCGCGGCCACCGCGTCGGCCCAGGCACCGGCCGCGTTAACCACAATGGGCGCCGTGTAGAGTGTGCCGCTTGCCTCGATCTGCCAGGCGCCGCCTTGCCGGGCAATCTTCTGGGCACGCGCCTTTGCGATGATCGTGCCGCCGCGCGCCTTCAGCAGCTTCACGTAGTCCTGCAGCATCCGGTCGACATCGATGCTCTGGGCGCTGCTCTCGTAGATGGCGGCGGCAATCGGTTCGGGACGCAGGATGGGCACCATCTTGGCCGCTTCGGCGCCGGTCATGCGCTCCAGTCCGGTGGCGCCGGCGGCATAGGCTTCGAGGCTGGGCATCTCATCCTCGGACGCGATCAGAAGCTCGCCGCGCGGCGACAGCAGGCTGTGATCGCTGATCCCGCCCGGCTGTGCCAGCGTCGGCTCGGACAGCGCGTTGATCGCGCGCAGCACGGCGTTGCCGTAATTGCGGATATAGATCGCGGCCGAGCGGCCGGTGGAGTGATAGCCGGGCTGCGCCTCGGCCTCCAGCACCAGCACCTTTGCGCTCTTTGCCATCTCGGCGGCCGCCGAGATACCGGCGATGCCGCCTCCGATCACGATGATGTCTGCAGTTTGCTGGCTCATGGATCGCATCCTTGCGGTCTGTCGGCGCGGCGCCGGTCGCGGTCAGGCTTGCCCCAAAAGGGCACGGAATCCAAGAGGCGCGGCCTGATTCTCACGCAGAAATGGCGCGGGCATGGTTGGCCCCTGCCCGCGCCCTATTCACCGCACTATCCTGTTTCAGAAAAACGCCTGAAGACCGGTCTGCGCACGGCCGAGGATCAGCGCGTGAACATCATGCGTGCCCTCGTAGGTGTTGACCGTCTCAAGGTTCACCATATGACGAATGACTTGATATTCCTCGGAAATTCCGTTTCCGCCATGCATGTCGCGCGCCATGCGGGCGATATCCAGCGCCTTGCCGCAGTTGTTGCGCTTGATCATGCTGATCATCTCGGGCGCGGCATTGGCGTCGTCCATCAGACGGCCCACACGCAGCGCGGCCTGCAGGCCCAGCGTGATCTCGGTCTGCATGTTGGCCAGCTTGAGCTGGAACAGCTGCGTCTGCGCGATCGGCTTGCGGAACTGGTGACGGTCGAGGCCATATTGCAGCGACTGGTGCCAGCAGAACTCGGCGGCGCCCATCACGCCCCATGCGATGCCATAGCGCGCACGGTTAAGGCAGCCGAACGGCCCCTTCAGCCCTTCGACGTTGGGCAGCAGCGCGTCCTCGCCCACCTCGACGCCCTTCATCACGATCTCGCCGGTGACGGAGGCACGCAGGCTCTGCTTGCCCGCGATCTTGGGCGCGCTGAGGCCCTTCATGCCCTTGTCCAGCACGAAACCCTTGATCTTGCCGTCATGCGCGTCGGACTTGGCCCAGACCACGAAAACATCGGCGATCGGGCTGTTGGAGATCCACATCTTGGAGCCGGTCAGGCGATAGCCGCCGTCGATCTTCTCGGCGCGGGTCTTCATCCCGGCCGGATCGCTGCCCGCATCGGGCTCGGTCAGGCCAAAACAGCCGATCAGCTCGCCGGTGGCCAGCTTGGGCAGGTATTTCTGCCGCTGCTCCTCGGTGCCGTAGGCATAGATCGGATACATCACCAGCGAGGATTGCACACTCATCATCGAGCGATAGCCCGAATCCACGCGCTCGATCTCGCGCGCGACCAGGCCATAGCTGACATAGCCGCTGCCGATGCCGCCGTATTCCTCGGGGATGGTGGTGCCCAGAAGGCCCATTTCGCCCATCTCGGGGAACAATTCGGGCGAGACGGCCTCTTCGGCATAGTCCTTGATGACGCGCGGCTGCAGCTTTTCCTGCGCGAAGGTGCGCGCGCTTTCGGCGATCATCCGCTCCTCTTCCTGCAGTTGGTCATCCAGGCGGAACGGATCCTTCCAGTCGAAGCTGGACAGATCGGGGGCGTCTTTGGCTTTGATTGCGGGTGCGTCGAGGCTCATTGAATTCCCTTTCCATGAGTTTATCATGCGGTCTGCTTGATATATAGGGCCATTCGGCGCAGAAGAACACCAAGTGTTTTGCGCGAATTCATGAGGAAACGGAATAGATGGCCCTGCCCCGCAGATTTCTGCCCTCGATCGCGTCCTTGCGCGCGCTGGAGGCGCTGGACCGTCTGTGCAGCGCGACCGCCGCCGCCGAGGCGCTGGCGCTGACGCAAAGCGCCGTCAGCCGTCAGATACAGGCGCTGGAGGAACAGCTGGGCGTGACGCTGATCGTGCGGGACGGCCGGCGCATCGTTCTGACGCAGGATGCCGTCCAATATGCCGCCGAGGTGCGCGCGGCGCTGAACCAGATCGCGCAAGCCTCGCTGAAGCTGACGGCCAATCCATCGGGCGGCGCGTTGAACCTCGCGATCCTGCCGACCTTCGGCATGCGCTGGCTGGTGCCGCGCCTGCCTGATTTCGCGCGCAGCCACCCGGAGGTGACGCTGAACCTGTCAACCCGGATCAAGCCGTTCAGCTTCGCGATGGAACCCTTTGACGCGGCTATACATTTTGGCGAGGCAGATTGGCCCGGAACGCGGTCCATGCGACTGCGCGGCGAGGCGGTTCTGGCTGTCTGCGCGCCGGATCTGATCGAAACAAAACCGCCCACCAGTGCCGCCAGCCTGCTGGACATGCCGCTGATGCATATCGAGACGCGGCCCGGCGCGTGGCGCGCATGGTTTGCCGCCCAAGGGGTGCAGGCGGGGCGCGTGACCGGCACGACCTATGACCAGTTCGCCACCATCACGCAGGCGGCGCTGCACGGGTTGGGCGTGGCGCTCTTGCCCGAATACCTGTCCGAGGCGGATCTGGCTGCCGGGCGGCTTGTCGTTGCATGGGGCGGGCCGACGCCCAGCCCCGGCGCCTATCACCTGATCTGGCCGGATGCCAAATCAGGCGATGCGGCGCTGATCAAGTTCCGCGAGTGGCTGGCCACGCAGATCGGCGAGGATGACCTTCTGCCTCGCTGAATTTATCTTTCAATCAATCGCTTGCAGACCACTCTTGAAGCGGCGCATCTTGTCCTGATACCCAAGCGCGCTTTGGCGCAGCCCCTCGATGGCGGCGGCGTCAAGGCTGCGCACCACCTTGCCGGGCGCGCCCATGACAAGCGATCCGTCCGGGATCTGCTTGCCTTCGGTCACAAGCGCTCCTGCCCCAATCAGGCAATTGGCGCCGATCCGCGCGCCGTTCAGCACGGTGGCGCCCATCCCGATCAGCGAATTGTCCCCGATCATGCAGCCATGCAGCATCGCCTTGTGGCCGATCGTGCAGCCCGCGCCGATGGTCAGCGGATGGCCCATATCGGTATGCATGACGCAGTTTTCCTGCACATTCGTCCCGGCGCCGACATGGATGATCTCGTTGTCGCCGCGCAGCGTGGCGCCGAACCAGACGGACGCGCCCGCCTCCAACACCACGCGGCCGATCACATGCGCGTCGGGAGCGACCCAGAAATCGCCATCGGCGGGCGTTTCGGGCGCGTGGCCCTCGAAGGTATAGAGCGTCATTTCAAATCCTCGAATTCCATTTGCAGATTGCGCACATGCTCGGTCAGGGCGGGCTGCTGGATGCGGCGCAGGCGGGCGGCGGCGATGATCTGTTTCAGCTTGGCATCGGTCGTGTCCAGATCGTCATTGGTCAGAACGTAATCATATTCGGCCCAATGGCTGATCTCGTCCCAGCTTTTCTGCATGCGTTTTGCGATCACCTCGGCGCTGTCCTGCCCGCGCGATTCCAGACGGCGACGCAGCTCGCCGATCGACGGCGGCAGCAGGAAGATCGACAGGGTATGCTTGCCCAGATCCGAGTTCTGGATCTGCTGCGCGCCCTGCCAGTCGATGTCGAACAGCACATCGCGCCCCTGGTTGATCGCCGCCTCGACCGGCCCCTTGGGCGAGCCATAGAGGTTTCCGAAAACAAAGGCGTGCTCCAGCATCTGGCCGTCATTCACCTGCCGCTTGAAATCGTCGGTGGGCAGAAAATAGTAATCCTTGCCGTCGATCTCGCCCTCGCGCGCCGCGCGGGTGGTGGCCGAGACGGAAAACAGCACGTTTTCGTCCCAGTCGCGCAGGCGCCGGGACAGGGTGGATTTTCCCGCGCCCGACGGCGAGGAGAGAATGATCAAAAGGCCGCGCCGGTCTGTCATGTCTTACTCCACATTCTGGACTTGTTCGCGCATCTGGTCGACAGCGACCTTCAGCTCCAGCCCGATGGCGGTCAGCGCAGATGACTGCGCCTTGGCGCACAAGGTATTCGCCTCGCGGTTGAATTCCTGGGTGAGGAAATCGAGCTTGCGGCCCACGGGCGCGCCGCTGGCCAGAAGATCGCGCGCGGCATCCACATGCGCGCGCAGGCGGCCGATTTCCTCGGTCACTTCGGCCTTGACGGCGATCATCGCCAGCTCCTGCGCGACGCGGGCGGGGTCCGCGCCTGCCGCGCCGTCCATCACGCGCGCGAGGCTGTCTTGCAGCGCCTGCGCCGCGTCCGCGCGGCGGCCCTCTGCGGCGGTGGCGGCGGCGTCGGTCAGGCGGGCGATGTCGGACAGATGCCCGTCCAGCAGCGCGTGAAGCGCCGCGCCCTCGCTGCGGCGCATGGCGACGAAATCGGCCAGCACCTCCTCGAAATCGGCGCAGAGGGCCTCCTTGAGCGCGCCCGTGTCCTCGTCGCCGCCCGCCGTCTCCAGCACGCCGCGCACGGACAGAACGTCGCCGGGGCGCGCCGGGGCAAGCGACAGGCCCCGCGCCATCGCCCGCGCCTCGACCTCGGCGATGGCGTTCAGAACATCGTCCAGATGGGCCGGATTGATGCGCAGATGCCCGCCCGCATCCTCGGCCTGAAGCCGCAGGTTCAGCGTGACATTGCCCCGCGCAAGCGCCTTGGCGAGCCGTGCGCGCAGCGCCGCCTCCAGCCCCGAAATCCAGTCGGGCACGCGCAGGCGCAGATCCAGACCCTTGCCGTTGACGCTGCGCAGCTCCCACGTCCAGGACCACGGGCCCTGGGCGCCGCGCGCGGCGGCAAAGCCGGTCATCGAAGTCACGCTTTGCGATATCGCCATGTCGCCCCCTGCCCGCCTGCGCCGATGTCGGCGACCGTCCTATGCGCTGGCTGGCGCAGTGGCAAGCGCCCGGCGCGATCCGCTCGGCGAAGGTTAACCATTTGCGGCGGATTTTAGACAAATGGGCCGGTATTCATGTCATACCTTGGCAACTGTGTGGCATGTGCTGCCGATTCCCGTCCGCATCGATTTAGAGGCGGGGCACGGAACCACCTATGCGCAACGTGTGTTGGCGCGGGGTGGTCGGGCGCGCGGCGCAAGGCAGTATGATGACCGGGGAGACCGCAAGGACATGACGACGCGTGACAAGAACAGTGGCGGCGCAGGCGGCACCTCGCCCAAACACGCGGCTGCGCTCAGCGATTTCATCGCCTATTGGCAGCGCATGCGCCGCGGCGGTGACGTGCCGCGCCGCTCGGACATCGATCCGCGCGGGATCGAGGCGCTGTTGACCAATGCCTTCATCGCCGAACGGATCGCGCCGGGCCTTGCGCGCATGCGCATCGCCGGAAGCCATCTGACGGACCTGATGGGAATGGAGGTGCGCGGGATGCCGCTGAGCGCGTTCCTTGTGCCCGCACATCGCGACGCGCTTTCGCTGCATCTGGTGCGCCTTTTTGACGAACCGGCGATGGTGCGCCTGCAGCTGCTGTCACCCGGCGGGATCGGCGCGCCCGAGTTGACGGGCGAGATGCTGATCCTGCCGCTGCGCAGCGATCTGGGCGACATCTCGCGCGCGCTGGGATGTATCGTGACCACCGGCACGCCGGGACGCGGGCCGCGCCGTTTTGACATCACCCAAGGCCGCATCACGCCCCTTGAGGGCGCGGCGCATGTGCCGCAAGGCGCGGGTGAGGCGCCGCCCGCACGCCCGCAAGCCGTGCCCGGCTTTGCCGAGCCGCAGGCGCCGCTGGAGCGCAGCGCGGCACCGCGCAAGGGCGAGCGGCCCTATCTGCGCCTCGTCAAAAGCTGAGACGCTCGCGGTTCCGGACGCAAAAGGGCCGCGCGATAAATCCGTCACACGGCCCCTTTTTCTCAATATCTATCGCGCCCTTTAAACCGCTTCGGCGTGGCGTTCCTGCCGGAGGGCCGACAGCTCTTCTGCCACCAGAAAGGCCAGCTCCAGCGATTGCGACGCATTCAGGCGCGGATCGCAGGCCGTATGATAGCGATCGCTCAGGTTTTCGTCCGTCACGGCCTGAACGCCGCCGATGCATTCGGTCACGTCCTGTCCGGTCATCTCGAAATGGACGCCGCCGGGGATAGTGCCTTCGGCCTTGTGCACGGCAAAGAACTCACGCACCTCGCGCAGCACCGCATCGAAGGGCCGCGTCTTGTAGCCGGAGGCGGATTTGATGGTGTTGCCATGCATCGGATCGCACACCCACAGCACATTCGCGCCCTCGGCCTGAACCGTGCGGATCAGCCGCGTCAGATGCTCCTGCACCTTGCCCGCGCCGAACCGCGCGATCAGGGTCAGTCGCCCGGCCTCGTTTGCCGGATTCAGCTTGGCCAGCAGGACCTTGAGATCGTCCTCGGTCATCGAGGGGCCGCATTTCAGGCCGATAGGGTTCAGCACGCCGCTGGCGAAATTCACATGCGCGCCATCCGGCTGGCGCGTCCGGTCGCCGATCCAGATCATGTGGCCCGACCCGGCCAGCCAGTTGCCGGAAGTGGAATCGAGCCGCGTCAGCGCCTCTTCGTATTCCAGCAGCAGCGACTCGTGGCTGGTGTAGAAATCGACCGTCTGCAGCGCCTCGGTGCTGCCGTTGTTGATGCCCGCCGCGCGCATGAAATCCAGCGCATCGCTGATGCGCGTTGCCATCTCGCGATAGCGCGCCGCCTTCTCGCCCTCGGTAAAGCCCAGGGTCCAGCTGTGGACCTTGTTCATGTCCGCATAGCCGCCCTTGGAGAAGGCGCGCAGAAGGTTCAGCGTCGCCGCCGACTGGGTGTAGGCCTGCAACATCTTGGCCGGATCGGGCATGCGCGCGTCTTCGGAGAAGGGCAGCTCGTTGATGATGTCGCCGCGATAGCTGGGCAGCTCGACGCCGTCCACCACCTCGGTCGGGGCGCTGCGCGGCTTGGCGAACTGGCCGGCCATGCGGCCCACCTTGACCACCGGCACCTTGGCCGCGAAGGTCAGCACCATCGCCATCTGCAGCATCACCTTGAACGTGTCGCGGATCGCATCGGCGCTGAACTGCTCGAACGCTTCGGCGCAATCGCCGCCCTGCAGCAGGAACGCTTCGCCGCGCGATGCCGCGCCCAGCTGCGCCTTCAGGCGCCGCGCCTCGCCGGCAAAAACCAGCGGCGGGAATTGCGACAGCCGCGCCTCGACCGATTCAAGCGCTTCGGCGTCGGTGTAATCGGGCATCTGGATGCGCGGCTTGGCGCGCCAGTCGGATTTTGTCCATTCTGCCATTGTCTGCACTCCGCACTTTGGGCAATTCTGCACCGGGTCTATACTAAAGCCGCCGCCGGGTTGCCACACGAATATTGCGCGGAACCGGTCAATTCCCTGTGCGATCACCGGTCCAATCCCTTGTCAAAGCCTTCTTTTTCGTGTCTCACGGATGATGACGGAGCGGCAGCAGAGGATCCGTGACCATGCCAAGCGATGCTCGCAGACCCCAGACCGGCACGCAAACCGCCCCTCGCCGTTTCGTGTTCGTGCTGTTGGAAAACTTCACCTTGCTGAGCTTCGCGGCGGCAATCGAGTGTCTGCGCATCGCCAACCGCATGGCCGAGCGGCAGCTTTACGACTGGACCATCGTCGGCGACAGCGAGGATGTCATCATGTGCTCGGCCGGGTCGCGCTTTCAGTTGGACGGCCCCCTGGGCGAGCTGACCCGCGACGATACCGTTCTGGTCTGCGGCGGCATCGACATTCAGCAGGCGGCGACCAAGCGGGTGATGAACTGGCTGCGCCGCGAGGCCCGACGCGGGCTGAAGATGGGCGGGCTGTGCACCGCCTCCTATGTTCTGGCGCGTTCGGGGCTTCTGGACGGCAAGCGCGCGACGATCCACTGGGAAAACCACGACAGCTTTGCCGAGGAGTTTCCCGAAGTCGATCTGACGAAATCGGTCTTTACCATCGACGGCAACCGCATGACGACGGCGGGGGGCACCTCGTCGATTGACCTGATGCTCAGCATCATCGCGCAGGACCATGATGAAAAGCTGGCCAATGCCGTGGCCGACCAGTTGATCTATTCGTCGATCCGCACCGATCAGGACACGCAGCGCCTGTCCGTTCCCACCCGCATCGGCGTGCGCCATCCCAAGCTGAGCCAGGTCATCCAGATGATGGAATCCAATATCGAAGAGCCGATCAGCCCGGCGGTCCTTGCGCGGGATGCCGGCATGTCCACCCGGCAGCTGGAGCGGCTGTTCCGCCGCTATCTCAGCCGCTCGCCCAAGCGCTACTACATGGAACTGCGGCTGCAAAAGGCGCGCAACCTGTTGATGCAAACCGATATGTCGGTGATCAACGTCGCGCTTGCCTGCGGGTTCTCGTCGCCGTCGCATTTCTCCAAATGCTACCGCGCGCATTACAGCACGACACCCTACCGCGAACGCGGCTCGCATACCTCGCGCCTGTCGGTCTGAGCCATCAGGGCGCCATGCGGTAAAGCGCGCCCTGCCCCTCGCTGAGAAACCAGATCGCGCCGTCCGGGCCTTCGCGGATGTCACGCAGCCGCGCGGTTTCGGCGCCCTGAAGGCGCTGGACCTCGCGCAGCGGATCGCCCGACAGGCGCGAGATGAAGCCGAATTTCAGCGACCCGGTAAAGAAATCGCCCTCCCATTCGGGCCATAGCGCGCCGGAATAGATCATCAGCCCCGAGGGCGCGATGCTGGGATCCCAATAGAACTCGGGCTGCTGCATCCCCGGCTTTTGCGTGCCCTCGCCGATCCGCGCGCCGGAATAATGCCGCCCGTAGGATATGACAGGCCAGCCGTAATTGGCGCCCTTGGCGATGCGGTTCACCTCGTCGCCGCCCTTTGCACCGTGTTCGGTGACCCAAAGCGCGCCCTCGGTGTCGAGCGCGGCGCCTTGCGGATTTCGGTGCCCGAAGGACCATATCGCCGCTTTCGCGCCGGGCTGCCCTGCAAACGGATTGCCGGGCGCGGGATCTCCCGCGCGGGTCAGGCGCAGCACGCTGCCATTCTCGCGCGCCAGATCCTGCGCCGAGGGGCGATCGCCCCGCTCGCCGACAGTCATGTAAAGCAGGCCATCCGCCCCCTCGACAAGCCGCGAGCCGAAATGCTGCCCCCCGCGGCTGCCCGGCGTGATCTGGTAGAGCACGCGCCAATCGCCGAGCGCGTCCGCGCCCTCGGGCAGGATCGCCGTGGCCAGCGCGGTGCCCGCGCCGCCGGGCTGCTCCAGCGCCTGCGTGAAATAAAGCTGCCGCGTGCGGGCAAAATCGCGTGGCACCAGAATGTCCAGAAGACCGCCCTGCCCGATCTGCGCAACAGGCCCGACGCCGCCCAGCTCGGATGTCTGCCCATCCTTCAGACGCCACAATCGGCCGCGTTTTTCGGTGATCAAGACGTCGCCACCCGGCAGAAACCCAAACGCCCAGGGGCCGGTCAGGCCGGACGCCATCTGCGTGACAGACGCCGGGGCGTCCGGCCCCTCCAGCGTCTGGGCGCTAGCCGGAAGCGCCAGCCACAGCGAGGCGAGAAGGAGGCGAAGCAGGATCATCCCGCGATCATACCCCAAACGCCGGGCGAAATACAGCAGAGCGCACGGCGCGGTCAGGCCCGCTTGCCCACCATCCGGGCGATGCCCAGCACCTCCAGCACCTTCGCCTCGATCTGCTGCGCGCCCATGCCGGCGACCGCGTACATATCCGCAGGGCTGGCCTGATCGATGAAGATATCGGGCAGCACCATGGAGCGGAATTTCAACCCGTGGTCAAACACGCCCTCATCGGCCAGCAGCTGTGCCACATGGCTGCCGAACCCGCCGACGGCGCCCTCCTCGATGGTAATCAGCGCCTCGTGATCCTCGGCCAGCTTCAGGATCATCTCGCGGTCCAGCGGTTTGGCAAAGCGGGCGTCGGCGATGGTGGGCGTGATGCCGCGCGCCGCCAGCGCCTCGGCGGCGCGGCGCACTTCGCCCAGACGCGTGCCGAAGCTGAGGATCGCCGCGCGGCTGCCCTCGGCGATCATGCGGCCCTTGCCGATCGGCAGGATCTCGCCGCGCTCGGGCATCGTCACGCCTTCGCCGTCGCCGCGCGGATAGCGGAACGCGATCGGGCCATCGTCATGCGCGGCGGCGGTGGCCACCATATGCACCAGCTCGGCCTCGTCGGCGGCGGCCATGACGACAAATCCCGGCAGATTGGCCAGAAACGCGATGTCATAGCTGCCTGCATGGGTCGCGCCATCGGCGCCGACCAGCCCGGCCCGGTCGATGGCGAAGCGCACCGGCAGCCGCTGGATCGCGACGTCATGCACGACCTGATCGTAGCCGCGCTGCAGGAATGTCGAATAGAGCGCGCAGAACGGGCGCAGGCCCCCGGCCGCCATGCCCGCGGCAAAGGTGACGGCGTGCTGCTCGGCAATGCCCACGTCAAAGCAGCGCGAGGGATACCGCTCGGCCATGAGGCCAAGGCCGGTGCCGTCCGGCATCGCCGCCGTGACCGCGACGATGCGGTCATCCCTTGCCGCAAGATCCACCAGCGCCCGCCCGAAAACCGAGGTATAGCTGGGCGCGTTGCTGGGCGGCTTGCTCTGCTTGCCGGTGACGATATCGAATTTGGCCGTCGCGTGCCCGCCGTCATCGGCGCCCTCGGCGGGGGCATAGCCCTTGCCCTTCTTGGTCAGCACATGGATCAGCATCGGACCGGTCGCGCGCTGATGCACGGTGCGCAGGATCGGCAAAAGCTGCTCCATGTCGTGCCCGTCGATCGGGCCCAGATAGGAAAACCCAAGCTCTTCGAACAGCGTGCCGCCGACGGCCAGCCCCTTGAGCATGTCCCGCGCACGGCGCGCGCCTGCCTGCAGCGGCGGCGGCAACAGCGATATGGCCCCCTTGGCGGCGGCTTTCAGTTCCTGAAAGGGCTGCTCGGCGTATAGCCGCGACAGGTAGGACGACAGCGCGCCGACCGGGGGCGCGATGGACATCTCGTTATCGTTCAGGATCACGAACATCCGCTTGCCAAGCGCGCCGGCGTTGTTCATCGCCTCGAAGGCCATGCCGGCACTCATCGCGCCGTCGCCGATGATCGCCACCGCATCGCCATGGCCGGTATCGCAGGCGCCCCCCAGATCGCGCGCCACGGCAAAGCCGAGCGCGGCGCTGATCGAAGTGCTGGAATGGGCGGCGCCGAACGGATCGTAGGGCGATTCCGAGCGCTTGGTGAATCCGCTGATCCCGTCCTTCTGGCGCAGGGTTTTCATGCGGTCCCGGCGCCCGGTCAGGATCTTGTGGGGATAGCTTTGATGGCTGACATCCCAGATGATCTTGTCGCGGGGCGCATCGAAGATCGCATGCAGCGCCACGGTCAACTCCACCACGCCAAGCCCCGCGCCCAGATGCCCGCCGGTCTGCGACACCGTGCGCACGGTTTCCAGCCGCAACTCATCGGCCAGCTGCGACAGCTCGCGGTCGCTGAGCCGCTTCATGTCGGCGGGGCTGGCGATACGGTCCAGAAGCGGCGTGTTCGGCGCCGATGGGGTTTCTGGCGTGGGCTCGGTGGTCATGGCACTGCCCCTCCTCGGGGCGTCAGGTCAGCTGTGACGCGAGATAGCGAAGCGCGCGGTCTGCTGCAAGGTCGCTGCGGCCGCGCCGTAAACAGATAGCGCGTCGCACGCGGCGTCAACCAGTTCGGCCGCGCGGGCGCGCGCGCCCTCCAGCCCCAGAAGCGACACGAAGGTCGCCTTGCCGGCCGCCGCATCCTTGCCCACGGCCTTGCCGGCGGCGGCGGCGTCTCCGGTCACGTCGATCACGTCGTCATGGATCTGGAACGCCTGCCCCATCGCCGCCGCATAGCGGATCAGCGGCGCGGGATCGGCGCCTGCCATACGCGCCCCGGCCGCCGCGCTCCATTCGAAAAGCGCGCCGGTCTTGCCGGCCTGCAGCGCGGTGATCTGCTCCAGCGACAGGGGCGCGCGCGCCCGCTCGGCGGCCATGTCCAGCGCCTGCCCCATCACCATCCCCTGCCCGCCCGCGGCGCGCGCAAGGCTCAGCGCCAGCTCGGCGCGGATGGCGGCGCTGCCGGTGCTGGCATGCGTGACCAGCTCGAAGGCCAGCGCCTGCAACGCGTCACCGGTCAGAACCGCGGTCATTTCGTCCCATTTGACATGCACCGTCGGCTGGCCGCGCCGCTCGGCGTCGTCATCCATGCAAGGCAGATCATCGTGAACAAGGCTGTAGGCATGCATCGCCTCGATCCCGCAGGCAGGCCAGATCGCGGCGCCTGCCTCTACCCCGTGCAGGCGCGCGCCCTCCAGCACCAGAAAGGCGCGCAGCCGCTTGCCGCCCTGCAGCGCGTGGCGCATCGCATCGCCCACATCACCGCCAAAGGGCGCAAGCACCTGCGACAGATGCGCCGCGACGATGCGCGCCGCCTCATCCAGCCGGGTCTGCACGGCGCGCTACAGACCTTCGACGGGCGTGGTGCCGACAGGCTGGCCCTGGCCGTCCAGCGTTATGGCGGCGACCTTTTCCTCGGCCTCTTTCAACTTGGCTTCGCAGCGTTTTTTCAGCGCCGCGCCCCGCTCGTAAAGCGTGATGGATTCGTCCAGCGCGACATCGCCGCGCTCCAGCCTGCCGACGACCTGCTCCAGCTCCTTCATGGCCTCTTCGAACGTCATCTCGGCTACGTTTGTCTCGCTCATATGCGGCTGGTCCTTTGTCAGTGAGGCGGCCCGTCAGGCATTCGGCGCGCAGCATAACCGCGCGCCCACAGGTGTTCAATCGCCGCGAGCGGCATTTCGGTTGACCGCCTCGCAGCGCTGCGATTGACTGCGCCGATGACGCCCCGGCTGCCCCCCATTCCCGACCTTGACGCGATGATGCAGATCACCGCACGGCTGGACGCCGCGCGCCGCCGCGTGCCCGAACTGGCCGGGGCCGAACCGGGCGACCTGATCCGGCATGTGCCGGGCAAAAGGGCGATTTTTCACGGCACGCTGGACGGACGGCGGGTGGTCTTCCGGATGCACCTGACGGCGGAGCATGACGCCGCGCGCCGCGAATGGGATGAGTTGCAGCGCCTTTGGCCCCACATGGCGACGGGCGATCTGCGCACGCCCCAGCCGGTCGCGGCCAGCATCGCGGACGGCATCATCGTGCTGGAGCGCGTCACCGGCACCCCCCTGCTGGAGCTGCTCTACCAGACCGCGCCGCCTGCGCGCCGCGCGTGGCTGCGCCCGGCGGCGACGTGGCTGCGCCGCAGCACGGCCATGTCCGAGGATTGGCGCGCGCCGCGCCCCGATGCATGGGTTGCGCGCGCCGAGGCTGCATCCACCTGCCAACCCTTCGCGCAGCTGCGCGCGCTGGAGGAGGACATTCTGGCCCAGATGCGGCGCCTTGCGCCCGCCGTCGCGGCCGCGCCGTGGCGGACCGCGATCTGCCACGGCGATTTTCATCCCAACAACCTGATCGCGGACGGCGCGCGCCTGACCGGCATCGATCTGGGCGGATCGCAGCGCCTGCCGGTGCTCAAGGACGCCGCCCGCTTTGCCATGTATATGGGCCGCAGGCGCCTGAACCTGTCGGGCGCGACATGCCTCGGCGTCGACGCCGCCTGTCTTGGCGCGTTTTCGGCCGCGCTGGACCTCAGCGCGCAGGAGCGCGGCGCGACGCTGCCGTTCTTTCTGGCGGTCGAGGCGCTGATCCGCGTCGAGACGGTCCAGCTGCCGCCATCGCGCATCATCCGGGCGGAAAGGATGTACCGCGCGCTGCTTGCCGATCTGAAGCGCACACAGCCGGAGACGCCGTTATTCGGATGATGCGCCGCGCAGCCCATACCTGTCTTGACGCAGGGTCAATATGCTGGGATGCTTGGCATCGCCTCGGTACGCGGGCCTGAGCACTCTCCCCATCGGGGCTGTGCCGGAGCGTGGCGCCGAAGCGGCATGTCATATTTTGGGGAACCATCTCATGAAAAAATTCGCATTGGCGGCCACCGCCGCCATCACGCTGACCGCCGCACCGCTTCATGCGGGCAATGTTCAGGCGCCGGTCATGGAACCTGCGGTTATCGAAGCCGAGACAGCCAGCTCGTCGGCCAACCAGGCCGAGATGGTGGCGGTGACATTGACCGCTCTGATCTTTGTGACGGCGCTCGTCACGGCCTACTGACGCGGCGCATCATGCGGTGCGACCGGGGATAAACGCGAGCCCATGCGGGCCGCGCAGGTGCCATCTGTGCGGTCATGGATGTGAAAAGGGGCGCCGATGACCGGCGCCCCTTTTCCGTATCTTCAATTTCGTCGCCCACTCCGTGATCCGGATGCAGAGGCCAGATAGGGATTTAGCCATCATCCCCCGGAGTCCGAGCAAGCCACGAAGGCGCGCAACGCTCGATCTCGCGTTGCGCGCATCCGCCTAGTGCGCTGTGGCCCCGGTGCCGTCCGGCCCGGCTTTCAGCGCTGCTTCGGCAGCGGCGGCTTCCTCGGCGGCTTCGTCCCACTCGACCGGCTCCGGCGCGCGGGTCAGGGCCAGGCTCAGCACCTCGCGCACATGGGTCACGGGAATGATCTTGAGCCCTTCCTTGACGTTGTCTGGTATCTCGACCAGATCCTTCTCATTCTCGGCCGGGATGAGCACAGTCTTGATCCCGCCGCGCAGCGCCGCCAGCAGCTTTTCCTTCAGGCCACCGATGGGCAGCGCATTACCGCGCAGTGTCACCTCGCCGGTCATGGCGATGTCCTTGCGCACCGGGATCCCTGTCAGCACCGACACGATGGACGTCACCATCGCAAGGCCGGCACTCGGCCCGTCCTTGGGCGTCGCGCCTTCGGGGACGTGGACGTGGATATCCCACTTCTCCAGCCGCGGAGGCTTGATCCCGATGGCAGGCGCGACCGAGCGGACATAGGAGTTGGCCGCATCGATGCTTTCCTTCATCACGTCACCCAGCTTGCCGGTGGTCTTCATCCGGCCCTTGCCCGGCAGGCGAAGCGCCTCGATATTCAGAAGCTCGCCGCCCACGGACGTATAGGCCAGCCCTGTGACGACACCAACCTGATCGGCATCCTCCGCCAGACCGAACTTGTGCTTTCGCACACCCAGGAAATCACCCAGATTGTCGGGCGTCACGGTGATCTGCGTCGCCTCCTTCTTGATGATCTTCGTCACCGCCTTGCGCGCGACCTTGGCGATCTCGCGCTCGAGGTTCCGCACACCGGCCTCCCGCGTGTAGTAGCGGATGATGTCGGTCAGCGCGGCATCCGTCAGCTCGAACTCGTCCTTCTTCAGACCGTGGTTCTTGATCTGCTTGGACAGCAAGTGCTGCTTTGCGATCTCGCGCTTTTCGTCCTCGGTATAGCCGGCCAGCGGAATGATCTCCATCCGGTCCAGAAGCGGGCCCGGCATGTTGTAGCTGTTCGACGTGGTCAGGAACATCACGTTCGAGAGGTCATATTCGACCTCCAGATAGTGATCGACAAACGTGCTGTTCTGCTCAGGGTCCAGAACCTCCAGCATCGCCGAAGCAGGATCGCCGCGGAAATCCTGGCCCATCTTGTCGATCTCGTCGAGCAGGATCAGCGGGTTCGTCGTCTTGGCCTTCTTCAGCGCCTGGATGATCTTGCCGGGCATCGAGCCGATATAGGTCCGGCGGTGGCCGCGGATCTCGGATTCGTCGCGCACACCGCCAAGCGAGATGCGGATGAACTCGCGCCCCGTCGCACGCGCGACAGACTTACCCAGCGACGTCTTGCCCACACCCGGAGGGCCGACGAGGCACATGATCGGCCCCTTCAGCTTCTTCGAGCGTTGCTGAACCGCCAGATATTCGACGATCCGCTCCTTGACCTTCTCCAGCCCGTAATGGTCGTCGTCCAATATCTGCTCGGCGCGCGCCAGATCTTTTTTCACGCGGGATTTGACGCCCCACGGGATCGACAGCATCCAGTCCAGATAGTTCCGCACGACGGTCGCCTCGGCGCTCATCGGGCTCATGTTCTTCAGCTTCTTCAGCTCGGCCTCGGCCTTCTCCTTGGCCTCATTGCTCAGCTTGGTGGCGGCGATGCGCGCCTCCAGCTCGGCGACTTCGCCCTCGCCGTCCTCGCCATCGCCCAATTCCTTCTGAATGGCCTTCATCTGCTCATTCAGGTAATATTCGCGCTGGGTGCGCTCCATCTGGCTCTTGACGCGGGTCTTGATCTTTTTCTCGACCTGCAGAACGCTCATCTCGCCCTGCATCAGGCCATAGACCTTCTCCAGCCGCTCGCTGACCGAAAGCGTCTCGAGCAATTCCTGCTTTTGCTCAACGTCGATGCCCAGATGCCCGGCCACGAGATCGGCAAGGCGCGCGGGCTCTTCGCTGTCGGAAACGGCCGTCAGCGCCTCTTCGGGGATGTTCTTCTTGACCTTGGCATAACGCTCGAACTCGGCGCCGACGCTGCGCAAAAGCGCCTCGATCGTGGTCGCGTCGCCCGGCATTTCGGTCAGGTATTCGGCGCGCGCCTCGAAAAACGCCTCGTTATCAAGGTATTCGGCGATGCGCACCCGCGCCACGCCTTCGACCAGCACCTTGACGGTGCCATCGGGCAGCTTCAGCAGTTGCAGCACGTTGGCCAGAACACCGGCCTTGTAGATGCCTTCGGCGTCAGGGTCATCAACGCTGGGGTCGATCTGGCTGGACAGCAGGATCTGCTTGTCGTCGGCCATCACCTCCTCCAGCGCGCGCACGGATTTTTCCCGGCCCACGAAAAGCGGGACTATCATGTGCGGGAACACCACGATATCGCGCAGCGGCAGCACCGGATAGGAAGAATTCAGGGGCTCTTGCATGCTCTTTCCTTATGCAGCGGTCCGGGATTGGTCCCGGCCCTTTATTGGCAAGAGGGTCCGGCCCCGCCCGGCGGCGACCATGCCCTCTCCGTTTTCACAGGTTAATTTGGGGCAGGCAGGCACCGCTTTCAACCTCGCGCCGCTTAGAATGACGCCGCGGCAGCGCCGGTGCAAGGACGATCCCTGCGCAATTCATCTAAAAATGCGCGCTCCCCGCCGCCCGATTGTGACGCCTTGGCTTCGTCTTGGCAAAAATACTCATTCTTTCTGCCGATGCATCACAGCGGCTCGATATCGCCCTCTGCCCTCTGCGCATGGAACTGCGCCTGCCACGCCCCGAAGTCGCCCCGCGCGATGGCGGCGCGCATTTCGGCCATAAGCTGCTGATAATAATGCAGGTTGTGCCATGTCAGCAGCATGCCAGATATCATCTCCTGCGCGCGGAACACGTGATGCAGATAGGCGCGCGAATAACTCCGGCAGGCGGGGCATGTGCAGTCCTCGTCCAAAGGACGCGGGTCATCGGCGTGGCGTGCGTTCTTGATGTTGACCTGCCCGCGCCGCGTCCACGCCTGCCCGGTGCGGCCCGAGCGGCTGGGCAGCACGCAGTCCATCATGTCCACGCCGCGCGCGACCGCGCCGACGATGTCGTCGGGCTTGCCCACGCCCATCAGGTAGCGCGGCTTGCCTTCGGGCAGCATGTCGGGCGCATAGTCCAGAACGCCGAACATCGCCTCCTGCCCCTCGCCCACGGCCAGCCCGCCGATGGCGTAGCCGTCAAATCCGATTTCGACCAGTTTATCGGCACTTGCGCCGCGAAGCTCACGCGTGACGCCGCCTTGCTGGATGCCGAACAGCGCGTGGCCGGGCCGCTCGCCGAACGCCTCTTTCGAGCGGCGCGCCCAGCGCATCGACAGTTCCATGCTCTCGGCCACAGCCTTGTCCGTCGCGGGCAACGCCGGGCATTCGTCAAAGCACATCACGATATCGCTGCCCAGAAGCGCCTGGATCTCGATCGATCGCTCGGGCGTCAGCATGTGTCTGGAGCCGTCGATATGACTGCGAAAGGCCACGCCCTCCTCGGTCAGCTTGCGCAGATCGGCAAGGCTCATCACCTGAAAACCGCCCGAATCCGTCAGGATCGGACCCGGCCAGTTCATGAACTTGTGCAGCCCCCCCAGCGCCGCGATCCGCTCGGCCGTGGGGCGCAGCATCAGGTGATACGTGTTGCCCAGAAGGATGTCGGCGCCCGTCGCGGCCACGCTTTCGGGCAGCATCGCCTTGACGGTGGCGGCGGTGCCGACGGGCATGAAGGCCGGCGTGCGGATCTGCCCGCGCGGCGTGCTGATGGCGCCGGTGCGCGCGCGCCCGTCCGTCGCCGCCAGTTTGAATTCGAACCGCGCTGTCATCTTTGGCTTGCCCTCATGCATTTTTGCGGTTTCTTAAACCGCATCGTATTAAGTTGCAAAAGCCAACGCGCCGCGGGCCGGTGCCATTTCAGGAATGCCATTCATGTCCGAAGACGCCATCATGGATCTGCTGTCATCCAATCTGCTTTATCTGCTGCTTGCGCTGCTGATCATCCTGACCATCTTCAAGGCGGTGAAGATCGTCCCGCAATCCGAGCAGCACGTGGTCGAGCGGTTCGGTCGGCTCCACTCGGTTCTGGGCCCCGGCATCAACATGATCGTGCCGTTCCTGGACAGGATCGCGCACAAGATCTCGATACTTGAGCGGCAATTGCCCACCGCCAGCCAGGACGCGATCACGCGGGACAACGTGCTGGTGCAGGTCGACAGCTCGGTTTTCTACCGCATCGTCCAGCCCGAAAAGACGGTCTACCGGATCCGCGATATCGACGGCGCCATCGCCACCACCGTCGCCGGGATCGTCCGCGCCGAGATGGGCAAGATGGACCTCGACGAGGTGCAGTCGAACCGCGCGCAGCTGATCGCGACGATCAAGGATTCGGTCGAGGATGCGGTCGACAACTGGGGGATCGAAGTGACCCGCGCCGAGATCCTCGACGTCAATCTGGACCAGGCCACGCGCGATGCGATGCTTCAGCAGCTCAACGCCGAGCGCGCCCGCCGCGCCCACGTGACCGAGGCCGAGGGCCGCAAGCGCGCGGTCGAGTTGAACGCGGATGCCGAGCTCTATGCCGCCGAGCAATCGGCCAAGGCGCGGCGCATCTCCTCGGATGCCGAGGCTTATGCAACCTCCGTCGTGGCGCAGGCCATCGCCGATAACGGGCTGGCGGCCGCGCAATACCAGGTGGCGCTGAAGCAGGTGGAGGCGCTCAATGCGCTGGGCGCCAGCCCGTCGTCCTCGACCATCCTCGTGCCGGCCGCTGCGCTGGAGGCTTTCGGCAACGCGTTCTCGATGCTGAAGGGCAAGCCATGATCGAGGTGGTCGAAACCGTGCCGCTCTGGGCGCTGTGGTGGGCATGGCTGGTTGCCGCGTTGCTGTTTGCGATCATCGAGATCGTCTTGCCCGGCTTCCTGTTCCTCGGCTTCGCGCTCGGCGCGGCGGCTGTGGGGTTCTTGTTGATCTTCGCGCCGCTGGCTCTGGGGCTGCCCTTGCTTCTGGTGCTTTTCGCCGCCCTGTCGCTGGGCGCGTGGGCGGCGCTGCGCCGGATGTTTCGCCTGAGAAACGGCCAGGTCCGCCGCGTCAAGGGTGATGTGAACAAAGGCTGAGCGGCGCGGGACGGCGGGATTCAGGCGGACGCAAACGGCGCGCGCGCCCCTTTCCGCTTTACGTTTGGCGCAAACGCGCTACATCCCACCATTCCGCCATTGAAACTCTCCACGAAAGGTCCGCCAATGTCCCCGTCCGAGCCGCTCGATTCCCTGCAATTCGGATGGGAGGAATGGATCGGCCTGCCCAAGCTGGGCGTGCCGGCGATCAAGGCAAAGGTGGATACCGGCGCGCGCACCTCGGCGTTGCATGCCTTCGACATCGAAACCTTCGGGCCTGCGTCGCGCCCCAAGGTGCGCTTCACGCTGCACCCCATTCCGGGCCGCGACGATCTAGTCATCCCCTGCTCGGCGACGATCATCGACCGGCGCGACGTGACATCCTCAAACGGCGAGAGCGAATCGCGTTTCGTGATCGAAACCCTGATGTCGGTGAACGGCGACCGCTGGCCGATCGAGATCACGCTGACCAATCGGCACGGCATGGCCAGCCGGATGCTGCTGGGCCGGCAGGCGCTGAAGGATCACATCTCGATCGTCGCGACCGACCGCTTCCTGCAGCCCGAGCTGAGCTATGACGTCTACTCCACCTCCAAGATGCGCAGCGAGGCGCCCGACCGCGCCCTGCGCATCGCCGTTCTCAGCCGCGAGGACAATTACAGCACCCGCCGCCTGGTGGAGGAGGGCGAAAAACGCGGCCATACCGTCGAGGTCGTCAACACCACGCGCTGCTATATGGCGATCAACGCGATGGCGCCCGAAGTGCATTACGACGGCAAGCGCCTGCCGCGCTTTGACGCCGTGATCCCGCGCATCGGCGCGTCGATCACCCCCTACGGCGCGGCGATCCTGCGCCAGTTCGAGACGATCGGCACCTATTGCGTCAATGGCAGCGCCGGCATCGTCGCCAGCCGGGACAAGCTGCACGCGCATCAGATCATGGCGCGCGCCAAGATCGGCATGCCCAACACCGCCTTTGCCGCCAGCCCGCGCGACACCGGCAACATCATCGCGCTGGTCGGCACCGCGCCGCTGATCGTCAAGCTGCTGGAATCGACCCAAGGCAAGGGCGTGGTTCTGGCCGAGACGAAAAAGGCCGCCGAAAGCGTCATCGACGCCTTTCGCGGGCTCAAGGCCAATTTCCTCGTCCAGGATTTCGTCAAGGAAGCCGCGGGCGAGGATATCCGCTGCCTCGTGATCGGCGGCAAGGTGGTCGCCTCGATGAAGCGCACGGGCGCCGAGGGGGATTTCCGGTCGAACCTGCACCGGGGCGGCAGCGCGAAATCCGTGCGCATCACCAAGGAAGAGCGTGATACCGCCCTGCGCGCCGCGCGGGCCTTCAACCTGAACATGGCCGGTGTGGATCTATTGCGCGCCGAAAAAGGGCCGAAGGTGCTGGAGGTCAACTCCTCGCCCGGCTTCGAGGGGATCGAAGGATCCACCGGCAAGAATATCGTGGGCAAGCTTTACGACACGATCGAGGCCCGCGTGCGCCCTGCCCCGATCCGCAAGCGCAAGGCAAACTGACGCCGGGGGGTGCGAAATGGTCGCATGGTTGCGCGGCTTTACCTGCGCCCCCATATTCCCTATACATTCGCTCAGGCAAAGCCGCAGGATAGCATATGACCGAAAATCCCCAACCTTTCGAGGGCATCCCGCTTATCGCGCCATCGTCCACCGATCATCCCAAATACGAGGATATCGTCGAGGCGTGCCGCAGCGTGTTCGACCCGGAAATCCCGGTGAACATCTATGATCTGGGCCTGATCTATACCATAGATATCGATGATGAAAACGCGGTCAAGGTGACGATGACCCTGACCGCCCCCGGCTGTCCCGTCGCGGGCGAGATGCCCGGATGGGTTGCCGATGCGATCGAGCCGCTGGACGGGATCAAGCAGGTCGATGTCAGCCTGGTCTGGGAGCCGCCCTGGGGCATGGACATGATGTCCGATGAGGCGCGGCTGGAACTGGGCTTCATGTAAGGCAAGGCAAGAGGCTTGCTTTTTCGAATTGCAAGTGGTTAAGCTTGCGCATGCAATGGGCAGTCCTTTCCGGTGACATCGTCGACTCCTCTGCCATGACGGCCGAGGCGCTGGATGCCGTCATTCAGGATTTGCAGGACATCTCGCAGGAATGCACCCTTTGGGGCAACACCGGCGGTTCAGAAATCCTCACCGGATTTGCACGCCGGGGCGGCGATGGATGGCAGATCGCGGTCAACCGCCCTGCCCTCGCGCTTCGTCTCGCGCTCTATATCAAGGCGCGTTTGCGCCGCATGAGCCCCGACTATTCCACGCGCCTCGCGGCCGCGACGGGCGCGGGTGAGTTGCCGACATCGGCAAGCCCCGAAACGCCGGGCAACGCGCCATTCGCGGATCTCAACAGCGCCCATGGAGCTGCCTTCATGTCCTCTGGTCGTCTGCTCGAAACGCTTTCAGGAGATACGCTCATGGCCCATGCGGGCGGCGGCGCGCTGCACGGGGCCTTTCGCCTGGCCGATCATGTGTCCCAAGGCTGGACGCAATCGCAGGCCCGCTCGCTGTGCCACATGCTGCCGCCCGGCGCCGGACCGCGGCGCGTGGCCGCCGAAAGGATCGGGATTTCGCGGCAGGCCGTGGATCAGGCGCTGGGCAGCGCGGGCTATCCCGCGATCATGGATGCCATCGAGGCGATCGAGGAGGCCAGATGATGCGCCGCAAGCATAATGACTTGCATTTCGCAAATGCAAGCCCCGCACGGCGCCCGCGCCCATGATAGAGACATTCACCGCTCTTCTCTTTGCGCATGTGCTTGCCGATTTTGTGCTGCAAACGGCCTGGATCAACGCCCAGAAACGGCGCGCGCCTGTCATGTTGGTGCATGCCGCGCTGGTTCTGCTCTGTGCGCAACTGGCGACGGGACACTGGGACAGCCCTTGGCTGCTAGCATTGGCGGCGGCGCATGTGTTGATCGATATCGTCAAGATTCGGGGCGGGTTCCACCATATTCGCGGCTTTCTGGCCGATCAGGCCGCGCATCTGGTCACGATCGGCGCCGTGGCGGCGATTGCGCCCCGGCTGTGGCAGACCGGGCCATGGGCCGATCTGCCCGCGCTTTTGCCCCTCATGGCGATTGCCAGCGGCATCATCATCGCGCTGACCGCCGGGCAATACGCCGTTGCACTGCTGATGCGCCCGCATGGAACCCGTATTCGCAACAATGGCTTGCGCGATGGCGGCCGGCAAATCGGCATTTTGGAGCGCGGGCTGATCCTGACGCTGATCCTGCTGAACCAGCCTTTGGGCGTCGGCTTCCTGATCGCGGCGAAATCCATCCTGCGTTTCGGCACGGCGACACGCGATCAACGCACGGCGGAATATGTCATCATCGGCACGCTGGCCTCGTTCGGCTGGGCCATTCTGACCGCCGAGGCGACGCGCGCGCTCCTGATGCTGCTGCCCCCGCTTGAGATTGCGGGCTGGGCGCCCTAGATTGAACGTCAAAGGCAAAGGATTTCTTTCATGTTCGGCATCCCAGGCAAACAGGCCGTCACGATCACGGACCGTGCGGCGGCGCAAATCTCCAAGCTGATGGCCAAGGACGGCCACCAGGGCCTGCGCATCGGCGTCAAGAAAGGTGGCTGCGCGGGGATGGAATACACGATGGATTACGTCGATGAGGTCGATCCCCATGACGAGGTCGTGGAGGAAAACGGCGCCCGCGTGATGATCGCCCCGATGGCGCAGATGTTCCTTTTCGGAACGCAGATCGACTATGAGGTCAGCTTGCTTGAATCGGGTTTCCGCTTCAACAACCCCAACGTGACCGAAGCCTGCGGTTGCGGCGAATCCATCAAGTTCGCCGATACATGAAGGTCGCCCCGCAAGATTTTGATTTAGCCTGATAACCACAGACACTTGCATCACACGGCTCGGCCGGAAACTGTGCAGCAACCGGCCCGGAGATGACATGCGACGCAAACTTGCAGCTGGCAATTGGAAGATGAACGGCACTCGCGCCGATCTGGCTGAACTGGAGGCGCTGTGCACCGCGCATGATGGTGCGGATGTCGATCTGCTGATCTGCCCTCCCTTCACTTTGATCACGGCGGCGGCGCAGCTTTGCGACGGGCATGATATGCGTATCGGCGGGCAGGATTGCCATATGGCCGCATCGGGCGCGCATACGGGCGACATCTCGGCCGAGATGTTGAAGGATGCGGGTGCAAGCGCGGTCATCCTCGGCCATTCCGAGCGCCGCGCCGATCATGCGGAGACCAGCGACATCGTCCGCGCCAAGGCCCGCGCGGCGCATGACGCTGGGTTGCTGGCCATCATCTGCGTCGGTGAAAGCCTGAGCAAGCGCGAGGCGCAGAACACGCTCGACATCATCGGCGGGCAGTTGTCCTCCTCCATCCCCGACAGTGCCACGGGCGAGAACACGGTCGTCGCCTACGAGCCGTGCTGGGCCATCGGCACGGGCCTGACGCCCACGCCTGACCAGATCGGCGATGTGCATGACTTCATCCGCACCCGCCTGGAAAAGCGCTTTGGCGCCGGGATCGGACGATCCGTCCGGCTGCTCTACGGCGGCTCGGTCAAGGCGGGCAATGCGGCCGAGATTTTCGCCGTGTCCAATGTAGACGGGGCGCTGGTGGGCGGCGCCAGCCTGAAGGCGGATGATTTTTCGCCCATCATCAAGGCACTGGAGGCCGAAGCTCACGCGTCATAGCGGCAGGACCGTGGTGGATTTAATCTCTTCCATCGACAGCAGCGCCGTGACGTTGTGCACCTTCACCTCGCTGATCAACGCCTGGTAAAACGTGTCATAGGCGCGGGCATTTTCGACGCGCACTTTCAGAATATAATCGATATCGCCGGCAAGGCGATGCGCCTCCTGCACCTCCGGTCGCCCCTGCAGCGCGCGCAGGAACGCCTTTTGCCAGGCCGCGTCATGCTCGGACGTGCGGATCAGCACGAAAAAGCACGCCTCGAAGCCCAGCTTTTCCGCATCCAGCAGATAGGTCTGATGACGGATGACGCCCGCCTCGCGCATCTTGCGAATCCGGTTCCAGACCGGGGTTTTCGAGCTGCCCACGGACTTGGCGATATCGTCCAGCGACTGGCCGCCATCGGCCTGCAATTCCCCGAGGATCTTCCGATCCAGCTCATCCAGACGAACAGCCATTCCTGTTTCCCTCATTCCGTGGAATTTTGCCGTACAGTCGCGCGCAGATTGGAACAGATGTCCTTATTCGCGCGGCCCCATGGCATTTGTGTGGGAATATTTTCTATAAATGGGGTCAAGTCAAACGGAATGGACAGGTCGCGTGAAACACTTCCCCATCTTTGTCGCCCTTGAGGGCCGGCGTGTGGTGCTGTCCGGCGGCGGCGACGCCGCGCTGGCCAAGCTGCGGCTGCTGATGAAGACGCAGGCGCATCTGACCGTCTTTGCGCCCCGCCCGGCTCCGGAAATCGTGGCCTGGTCTGCCGAGGGGCGCCTGGCGCTTCGGCGGCGGGCGATGGCGCCCGGGGATGCGCTGTGCGCTGTGCTGTTTTATGCGGCCGATGAGGATCCGGCCGAGGATGCGCGCACGGTCGCACTGGCGCGCGCCGACGGCGCGATGACGAATATCGTTGATAATCTGGCAGATAGCCAGTTCATCACCCCCGCCATTGTGGACCGCGATCCGGTCACCGTCGCGATCGGCACCGAGGGCGCCGCGCCGGTTCTGGCGCGCAAGATCAAGGCCGATATCGAAGCGATGCTACCCGCATCGCTGGGCGCGCTGGCCCGCGCCGCGCGCGCCTTCCGCGCCAGGGCCGAAGCGCTGCCGATGGGGCGTGCGCGGCGCGCGTTCTGGAGCGGGTTCTTCCTGCGCAGCGGTCCCGCCGCGCTGGAGCAGGACGCATCGGCCGATCTGGATGCGCTGCTGAGCCGGGATCTGTCCAAACATCTTGCCGCGCGGCCGGGCGCGGGTCACGTCACCTTCGCCGTACTGACCAGCGACGAGGCGGCGCTTTTGCCGCGCAGGACGCGCCGCGTGCTGCACGAGGCCGATCTGGTGCTGCATGATGCGGCGGTGCCGGCGCAGATCCTCGATCTTGCCCGCCGCGAGGCGCGCTTTGGCCCGCTGCCCGGCGCGGCGGCGCCGCTGATTTCGGCGGCGGCGAAGGGCCTGCATGTGATCTGTCTGATGCAGGCCGCGCCCGATGCGCAGATGCTGGCCGCCTGTCGCCAGGCCGGACTGCCCCTACAGCTCATTCCGGGCGCCCCCGCCCATGCCCATGCCAATCTTGTTCCCGCCTGAGGAGACAGCCTGATGCCCCGTGAATTCACGCCCAAAGTCATAACCGCCAACGCCCTGCTGGAGGGCGACGTCGTCTATCTGACCGAAGATGACGGCTGGACCCGGACCCTGAGCGAGGCCGCGATCCTCACCGACGAGGCGGATGCCGAGCTGCGCCTGTTGCTGGCGCAGTCCCGCGCGAGCGATGTCGTGGGTGCCTATCTGGCCGACGTGATCGCAACGGATGCCGGCCCGCAGCCCACCCATTTCCGCGAGGCGTTCCGCCGGACCGGCCCCTCCAACTACTTCCACGGCAAGCAGGCGGAGACGCGCTGATGTATACCTATACCGAGTTTGACGCGGCCTTCGTGGCCGAGCGCAACCGCCAGTTCCGCGCGCAGGTCGCCCGGCGGGTGGAAGGCGCGCTGACCGAAGATGAGTTCAAGCCGCTGCGCCTGATGAACGGGCTATATCTGCAACTGCATGCTTACATGCTGCGCGTGGCGATCCCCTATGGCACGCTCGGCAGCGCGCAGATGCGCCAGCTGGCCATGATCGCCGAGCGGTGGGACAAGGGTTACGGCCATTTCACGACGCGCCAGAACATCCAGTATAACTGGCCCAAGCTGGCGGAGGTGCCGGATATCCTTGACGCTCTGGGCGAGGTGCAGATGCACGCGATCCAGACCAGCGGCAACACCATCCGCAACGTCACGGCGGATCATTTCGCCGGCGCCGCCGCGGACGAGGTCGCCGATCCGCGCCCCATTGCCGAGCTGATCCGCCAATGGTCGACCGACCACCCGGAATTTCAGGCGCTGCCGCGCAAGTTCAAGGTGGCCGTCACCGGCAGCCCGATGGACCGGGCCGTGACGCTGGCGCATGATATCGGCCTGCGCATCGTGCGGCGCGCCGGGCAGATCGGCTATCAGGTGCTGGTCGGCGGCGGGTTGGGCCGCACGCCGATGATCGGCAAGGTGCTGCATGACTTCCTGCCCGAAGAGGATCTGTTGCCCTATCTGGAGGCCGTCGTCAGCGTCTGGAACAGCATCGGGCGGCGCGACAACAAGTTCAAGTCCCGCATCAAGATCACCGTGCATGAGCATGGAATCGAAGATATTCGTGCCCGCGTCGAGGCGCGATATGCGCTGATCCGTCCGCTGTTCACCGGCATCGACCAGCAGATGCTGGGCGCCATCCGCGCCGATTTCGCACCGCCTGTCTTCCGCGACGCGCCCGTCGATGGCTATGAGGCCGCCCGCGCCGCCGATCCGGTCTTTCGCGCCTGGGCCGATACCAATCTGAGCGCGCATCGCGCTCCCGGCTATGCCATCGTGTCGATCAGCCTCAAGGCGCATGGCGAAACGCCCGGCGATGCCACGGCCGAGCAGATGCGCGTGATGGCGGATCTGGCCGAGCGCTACGGCCATGACGAGCTGCGCATCAGCCACGAGCAGAACGTGATCCTGCCGCATGTGCATAAATCCGACCTGCAGGCGGTCCATGCGGCGCTGCGCGAGGTGGGGCTGGCGACTGCGAATATCGGCCTCATCAGCGACATCATCGCCTGCCCCGGCATGGATTACTGCGCGCTGGCCACCGCCCGTTCGATCCCCATCGCGCAGGAAATCGCGCTGCGGTTCGACGCGCTCAAGCTGGAGCATGAGATCGGCGAGATGAAGATCAAGATCTCGGGCTGCATCAACGCTTGCGGGCATCATCATGTGGGTCATATCGGCATCCTCGGCCTCGACCGGGCGGGGGTGGAAAGCTATCAGATCACCATCGGCGGCGATGGCGGCCCCGATGCGCAGTTAGGCGACCGCACCGGCCCCGGCTTTGCCGCCGAAGACATCGTGCCCGCGATCGAGACGATCATGCTGGCCTATCTGGATCTGCGCACGGACCCGTCCGAGACGTTTCTGGCCGCCTATCGCCGCGTCGGGATGGAGCCGTTCAAATCCGCCCTTTACGGCGAGGCCGAGGCGGCCCGGGCCGCCAAGAGGAAGGCCGAGCCGCATGTCGCCGCCTGACCGCACGTCACCGGGCTCGCTGGACCTGCATGAAAAGGCGGCGGCGCTGAACGCGGCCTACCGGCATCATTCGGCCATCGCCGTGCTGGCGCGTGCGCTGCATGATCCGGATGTGGGGCGGCTTGCGCTTGTCTCCAGCTTCGGGGCCGAGTCGGTTGTGCTGCTGCATATGGTCGCACTGGCGCGGCGCGACACGCCGGTGATCTTTCTGGAAACGGGGATGCTGTTTACTGAAACGCTGGTCTACCAGCAGGAGCTGGCCGAGCGTCTGGGCCTGCGCGACATGCGTCTGATCCGCCCCGATCCCGCCGCCACGCGCGCGGAGGATCCCGCGGCGATGCTGCATCAAAGCGATCCCGACGCCTGCTGCGCGCTGCGCAAGACGCTGCCGTTGCAAGGCGCGTTGTCGGGGTTCGATGGCTGGATCACCGGGCGCAAGCGCTATCAGGGCGGCAGCCGCGCGGCGCTGGAATTCTTCGAGGTCGAGGACGGCACGAGGCGGCTCAAGGTCAATCCGCTGGCCCATTGGCAGCCGGGCGACGCGCGCACCTATATCGAGGAAAACCGCCTGCCGCGCCATCCGCTGGTGGCGCAAGGATACCCCTCCATCGGTTGCATGCCCTGCACCTCGCCCGTGAAGCCGGGTGAAGATGAGCGCGCAGGACGTTGGAAAGGCAGGGAAAAGACTGAATGTGGCATCCATTTCGTGGATGGCAAACCCGTAAAACAAGGAGCAGATGCATGAACGTGATCGTGACCGATACGGGCTTTGGGCCCGATGACTGGACGCTGCCCATCGTGGCGCTTGAGGATGCGCGCGGCGATGTCGGCATCGACCTGCCCAGCAGCACGGACCCGGCCGAGTTGTCGGGCCGCCTGCCGCAGATCTCCATGATCCGCGTCGATTTTCCCAGCTCTGCCGACGGGCGCGGATTTTCCATCGCACGGCAGCTGCGGCTGATGGGCTACAAGGGGCGGCTGCGGGCGCGCGGTCATGTGCTGGCCGATCAATACGCCATGGCCCGCCGCTGCGGCTTTGACGAGGTCGAGATTTCGCCGGATCTGGCCGAGCGGCAGACGCAGGACCAATGGCTGTTCCGCGCCGATTGGCGCGCGCATGACTACCAGACGCGCCTGCGCGGCGAGGCGGCTTCCATCTGACCTAACGCAAAGACTATGAAGGGGCGCCGGTGTAAATTGCCCGGCGAATGTGCCATATGAACGAGATGACCAAAGTGACCGATACACCGACCGCCCCCGCCGCCGAGCGTGCCAAACCCGCCTTGCCCGACGCGCAGACCGTGACGCAGGTGACGCATTGGACCGACCGGCTGTTTTCGTTCCGCGTGACGCGGCCCGTGTCCTTGCGCTTTCGCTCGGGCGAATTCGTGATGATCGGGCTGATGAGCGATCCAGATCCGGCGACCGGCAAGCAAAAGCCGCTGCTGCGCGCCTATTCCATCGCCTCGCCCTCCTGGGATGACGAACTGGAATTCTATTCGATCAAGGTGCCCGACGGTCCGCTGACGTCGAAGCTGCAGCATATCCAGCCGGGCGACCAGATCATCCTGCGCCCCAAGCCCGTCGGCACGCTGGTGCATGACGCTCTTTTGCCGGGCAAACGGCTCTGGCTTTTTGCCACCGGCACCGGCTTTGCGCCTTTTGCCTCGCTCCTGCGCGATCCGCAGACCTACGAGGACTATGAGGAAATCATCGTCACCCATACCTGCCGCACCGTGGGCGAGCTGCAATATGGCGCCGAGCTGATCGCGGCCATCCGCAACGACGAAATGCTCGAAGAGCTGATCGGCGAGGGATTTTCGGACAAGCTGCGCTATTATCCGACCACCACCCGCGAAGAGAGCCCCAAGATGGGGCGCATCACCGATCTGATGCGCTCGGGCGAGGTGTTCAACGAGCTTGGCGTGCCGCCCCTGTCGCCGGAAAATGATCGGGCGATGATCTGCGGCAACCTTGCCTTCAACCTGGAGCTGAAGGCGCTGTTCGAGGAATATGGCCTGCGCGAGGGCGCAAACTCGGCCCCGCGCGAATACGTGGTTGAAAAGGCGTTTCTGGACTGACGCGGCATTGATGCACTGCCGATTCTGGCAAAACTGATGGGCGCCCGGACTGCCGGGCGCCCATTGCGTTTTAGGATTTGAGTTCAGTTGGTTAGCACTACAACCCATTTTTTTGTTTGAGTGCTCATATAAATTCAATATAGTTCAACCATCGCAAGCAGGAGATGGACGAGCATGGACAGTCAGAACACCCAAGTGCCGAACCACTGGAACCGCAAGGGCCTGCCGGCATGGAGTTTTTTCAATCCCGAGATGCTGGAGGAAGAGAAGGAACAGCTTTTCCGGCGGCATTGGCAAGTGGTGTGTCACGTCAGCGATGTGGCAAATCCCGGTGATTTCATGGCCTCCGATCTGGTGGGCGAACGGGCGCTGATCGTGCGCGGCAAGGATATGAAGGTGCGCGCCTTTCACAACCTGTGCCGGCATCGCGGATCGCGTGTGGTGGCCGAAAACGCGGGCAACTGCCGCTCGGCGATCATCTGCCCCTTTCACGGCTGGGCCTATAACCTCGATGGCACGTTGCGCGGCGCGGCGCAGCCGCAGTCTCTGCCCGATCTGGACCCGGTCGAGATGGGGCTGAAGCCGATCGAGATGGAAATCTGGCAGGGCTTCGTCTTTGTCCGGTTCAAGCCCGGCCCGCAGCCCTCCGTCGCCAGGATCATGCAGCGGTTCGATGCGGAACTGGCGCAATACGATCTGGAAAACCTCGTGCCCGCCGAAGACAGTTTCTGGGCGGCCGAGATCGAGGCGAACTGGAAATGTGTGCGCGATGTCGACAACGAGGGGTATCACGTGGCGATGGCCCATCCCGGCCTGCACGATCTGTTCGGCACCGGCTATCATGACGAGCCGTTCACGAATGGCACGTCCCGCTCGCTCGGACAGTTTCGGAACGGCAAGCATCGCCTGTGGAGCGTCGAGCAGTATCGCAACATCCTGAAGGCGCCCGAGCGGCTGGACGACGAGCACCGCGCCGCGTGGCTTTACGTCGGGATGTTTCCCAACCTCGTTTTCGGCTTTTACCCCGACTCGGTCATTTTCTACCACGAGTTTCCCGTCGAGAACGGCAAGACGATCCAGCGCGGCACGACCTACCGGCACCGGGGCGAGGACCGCCAGATGCGCGCCGCGCGGTATCTGAGCATGCGCATCGACCGCATCACCAGCAAGGAAGACGAGCAGTTGATCGAATGGACGTGGGAGGCCGCGTTCTCCAGCGGCTTTGACGGGATCATCCTGTCGGATCTGGAATATGGCGTCAAAAGCTATCACGATGAATTGCGCCGACATTTCCCCATATTGACGGGCGACGAGCCGCCCAAGGGCACCCTGGCCGCGGCCAACAGCGCGCAGCGCGAAACGGCCGATCCGGCGCCGCGCTGAGCGGGCCTCAACAACGCCATTGTCTGGACAGACGGGCCGTGCAACGCTCGCAAACCCACCGGGAGACACCGCCATCGTGCCGAGCCTGAGCCAAGAAAGCCGCCGCGGGCTGACCCTGAT
Source organism: Pelagivirga sediminicola (assembly GCF_003072125.1). Taxonomy (GTDB): domain Bacteria; phylum Pseudomonadota; class Alphaproteobacteria; order Rhodobacterales; family Rhodobacteraceae; genus Roseovarius; species Roseovarius sediminicola. Next base: position 264,636 of record NZ_QCYH01000001.1, read on the forward strand.
CAGCCCCACCCTGATCTATGCGCTTGTGATGCTGGCCGCGCCCCTTGCGATGGTGGTGATGTTCAGCTTCTGGTCGCAGAACTATCTGGATCTGGACAAGACATTCACCCTCGCCAATTACCGCGAGACGTGGACGCAACCCATTTTCCAGGTGTTGATGTGGCGCTCCTTGCGCATCTCGCTGGTGGTGACGGCGGCGACGGTGATCCTGGCCTTTCCCATCGCTTATTACCTGTCCTTCCACGTCAAATCGCGCAAGGCGCTGTGGCTGTTCCTGATTACCGTGCCGTTCTGGACCAGCTATCTGCTGCGCGTGTTCCTGTGGAAGGTGATCCTTGGCTATAACGGCGTGCTCAACTCGTCACTGATGGAGCTGGGCATCATCAAGGCGCCGCTGACCTTCATCCTCTACAACGCCAACGCGGTGGTGCTGACGCTCGCCCATGCGTGGGCGCCCTTCGCGATCCTGCCAATCTTCGTGGCGCTGGAGAAGATCGACCGCGCGCTGCTGGAGGCGGCGGAGGATCTGGGCGACGGGCCGTTCCGGCGGTTCTGGCGCATCACCTTGCCGCTGGCGATGCCGGGCGTCATCGCTTCGACGCTGATCGTGCTGATCCCGACGGTGGGCGATTACATCACGCCCAAGCTGGTCGGCGGCACCGACGGGCTGATGGTGGCCAACATGATCCAGATCCAGTTCGGCAAGGCCAATAATGCGCCCTTGGGTGCCGCGCTCGCGGTGTCCTCGATGCTGGTGGTCGCGGCCATCAGCCTTGGGATCTTCCTTGCGGGCAAGAAATTCGGCGGAAAGGTGAAGTGATGCGCGCGATCGGCAGGTTTCTCTCGGCACGGTGGCTGGCGGTCTATGCCGTCGCCTACATGATATTCCTCTACGCGCCGGTGATCCTGCTGCCGCTTTTCGCCTTCAACGATGCCACGATCGTGGCCTTCCCGCTGGCCGGGTTCACCACCAAGTGGTTCGGCCTGCTCTGGACAATCGAGGCATTGCACGGCGCGGTGCGCAACAGCGCCATCGTCGCAATCTCCACCGCCGTCATCAGCACGCTTCTGGGCGCCTGCGCCGCCCGCGCGGCCCAAAGCTATCGCTTTCCGCTCAAGCGCGGGATCGTCGGCTTCATCATGCTGCCGCTGGTCCTGCCCGAGATCATCGTCGCCGTGGCGCTGCTGGTCATGCTGGTGCAGCTGGGCCTGTCCTTGTCGCTTTGGACGGTCATCGCCGGGCATGTGCTGATCTGCACGCCCTTTTCCATCGCGATCCTCAGCTCGGCCTTTGCCGGGCTTGATGACAGTCTGGAGGAGGCATCCTTTGACCTTGGCGAATCGCGCTGGGGCACGTTCCGGCGCGTGACGCTGCCGCTGATCATGCCCGGCGTCGTCTCCAGCCTTCTGATCACCTTCACCATATCGCTGGATGAATTCATCATCGCCTTCTTCCTGACCGGCACCGATGTCACGCTGCCCGTCTATATCTGGAGCCAGCTGCGCTTTCCGACCAAGCTTCCGTCGGTCATGGCACTGGGCACCATCCTTCTGGCGCTGTCGGTGTGCCTGCTGATCGTGGCGGAGTGGTTCCGCAGGCGGGCGGCACGGCGGCAAGGGCTTGAGAGCAGTTCAACAAGGGGACTTGTCTGACCATGGACGACGCCAACCACCAACCGATCATCGAAATCCGCGACGTCGTCAAAAGCTTTGGCAGCGTCAAGGCGCTGAAAGGGATCAATGCGGACATCCGCGAGGGCGAGTTTTTCTCGCTGCTGGGGCCGTCGGGCTGCGGCAAGACAACCTTGCTGCGCCTGATCGCCGGGTTCGAGCAGACGACCAGCGGCACGATCGCGATCGCCGGGCAGTCGATGAAGGACATTCCCGCCAACAAGCGCCCCACCAACATGGTGTTTCAAAGCTATGCGATCTTTCCGCATCTGAACGTCGCCGAGAATGTCGGCTATGGCCTCGTGCGCAAGAAGATCAGCAAGGCCGACATGACCGCCGAGGTGGAAAAGGCGCTGTCGATGGTGGATCTGGCCGGTTACGGCCAGCGCGCCGCGCACGAGCTTTCGGGCGGGCAGCGGCAGCGCGTGGCGCTGGCCCGCGCGCTGGTGATGCGCCCCAAGGTCATCCTGCTGGACGAGCCGTTGTCGGCGCTGGACAAGAAGCTGCGCGACCAGATGCAGCAGGAGCTGCGTAGCCTGCAAAAATCGCTGGGCATCACCTTCATCCTCGTCACCCACGATCAGGAAGAGGCGCTGATCATGTCCGACCGTATCGCGGTCATCTTCGACGGGCAGATCGCGCAGCTGGCCAGCCCCGAAGAGCTGTACCGCCGTCCCGTCTCGCGCAAGATCGCGTCTTTTATCGGCGTCATGAACTTTCTGGAGGCCGAGGCGACGGGCGCGACGGACACGCATTTCACCATCCGGGTCCCCGCCCTTGGCGAGGTCGAGATCGCGCGGCGCGACGCCCCTGCCGGTCTGCAGGCGGGCCAGATCAACGTGGTCGGCGTGCGCCCCGAGATGTTCACCATCGTCTCGGACGGGACCGGCAGTTTCGCGCGCACCGCCACCGGCACGGTCATCTCGACCGATTATTACGGCGACATGACCTATTATTCGGTCGCCCTGCCCGGTGCGGCCGATCCTGTCACGATCTCGATGCGCAACACGGCCGGACGCTCAATCGCGCGCGACGGCAGCGAGGTGACGGTGGGCTGGGGCGCGGACTCCATCGTGCTGCTGGAGTAAAGCGTTTCGCGACATATAAGCGTGGCGCCCGTTTCGCCTTTATCCGATGGCTCAGGTTGAAGGCGAAACGCTTTCGGCCGCGCGGAACCGATCCCTGAGCGGCGCCCGTGAGGCCGATGTCACATGCAATGCGCATGAAACGGGTCGCGCCTGCGCGTGCCGCAAGGGTATCCCGATCCGGACACCACCGATCCGGAGATCCCGCGATGAGCCGCACCGTAACGCCGACCATGGATTCGAAAGCCGGCCTGATGCTGCTGGCGCTGGCCGCTGTCTGGGGCGGGTCGTTCTTCTTTGCGGAAATCGCGCTGACCGAAGTGCCGCCGATGACGATCACGCTGCACCGGGTGGTCTGGGCGGTGCCGATCCTCGCGCTGATCGTGCGCGCCCGGCGCATTCCGGTGCCGACCGGCTTGCGCATCTGGGGCGCCTATCTGGTGATGGGCGCGCTGAACAACGCCATCCCGTTTACGCTGATTTTCTGGGGCCAGACCCAGATTTCCAGCGGGCTGGCGTCGATCCTGAACGGCACGACCGCGATGTTCGGCGCCGTCGTCGCGGGGCTGCTGCTGCGCGACGAGCCGCTGACGCCCCGCAAGATCGGTGGTGCCGCGCTGGGGCTGGCCGGGGTCGCGGTCATCATGGGGCCCGGCGCGCTGGCGCAGCTTGATCCGGCCAATCTTGCGCAGCTTGCCGTGCTCTGTGCGGCGCTGTCCTATGCCTTTGCCAGCGTCTGGGCCAAGACCCGGCTCGGCGGCCAGCCGCCGCTGATGAACGCCCTCGGCATGGTGACGGGCAGCGCGGTTCTGATGATACCGGCGGTGTGGGTCGTGGACGGCCCGCCGCAAATCGCCCTCTCGGCGCCGGTCTGGGGCGCGCTGATCGGCATTGCGGCCCTGTCGACGGCGCTGGCCTATGTGCTCTACTTCGCCATCCTCGCGCGGGCGGGCGCGGCCAACCTGATGCTGGTCACGCTGCTGATCCCGCCCTTCGCAATCACGCTGGGCGTGCTGATACTGGACGAGACGATGGGACCGGAGGCGTTTGCAGGATTTGCGATCATCGCGGCGGGATTCGCCGTCACGGACGGCCGACTGATTGCGGCCCTGCTGGCGGCGCGGCGCAGCCGGGTGCATGGCGCAAGGCGATGACCCGGCGCCGGGCGGCAGGCGGGCGGGGCTGATCCGGCCCGTCCGCCTGCAGACATATCGAAAGCGCGGCTTAGAACCCCGCCTTGATCATCTCGAACTCGGCGATGATCTTCTCGCGCAGCTCGATCGGGATCGGCGATTGCCAGAGCGTGTTCTCGCGCAGTTCCTCGCTGGAGTTCAGGCCGACCGATTTCAGCAGATCCTCCGGCAGCTTTTCCATCGCAGCCATGTTGGCATGACCATAGCCCCACTCGCTCACGATGTATTCGGCCGATTCGGGCGCCAGCCAGGCATTGATGAAATCGTAGAACTTGTCGTCCGAGCCGGGACCATCGGCCAGCTTGGAATACCCGCAGACCCAGGACGACGAACCCTCGTCGGTGTCGCGCTTCATGGCGATGGGATGCCCCTCGGCGCTCATGGTCGAATATGTCTCGTTCCAGGCCCAGGCCAGATAGACCTCACCGCTTTGCATGAGTTGTGCCAGCGACGAGCCGTCGGTCCAGTAGGCGCGCACGTTCTGATGCACCTTGCGCAGGAAATCGGATGCCTTCTTGAAATCCTCCTCGGTCGCGGTGGTCCAGTCCTTGACGCCGGTGGCAAGGAAGGCCAGCGCATAGGCGTCATCGACATTGTCGCCGATGGAAATACGGCCCTGATGGGCCGGGTCCGCGAAGGCTTGAAGCGATTGCACGTCCTCCTCGCTCAGCAATTCGGTGTTGTAGACGGTCGCGCTGTTGCCCCATTCCAGAGGCACGAAATAGGGTTTGCCGTCCTTGTAGTAAGCCTCGATATCGCGAAAGGCGGGGTTCAGATCATCCCAAAGATCGATACGCGACGTGTCGATCGGCTCCAGCAGGCCGGCTTCCATCCACTTGGTCACAGATTGCGAGCAGGGATGCGACACATCGGCCTGAAATCCGGCGCGCAGCTTCTGAAACGCCTCTTCCTCGTCGCCGAAGAACGCGAAGGTCGGCACATCGCCGTGCTCTTCGACATAGGCCGCAAAAAATCCGGGATCCTCGTAGCCGGCCCAGTCGAACACCGTCAATTCGCTGTCCGCGGCAAAGGCGGCGCTGCTGGCCATGAGCGCCGCCACAGGCAAAACCGCCGCCCGCCGAAGGGCGCCCGCCGCGCCGGTCCCACTGGATTTTCTGAAAACAAACATATGTCTCTCCCGATTGTGATGGCCGCCTGTGGCAATTCTGCCCGCAACCTTGGGTGAAACGCTAACAGGAAAGCGACACGGCACAAAGTTTTATCTGAGCGCTCAATCATATTTTGCGCCCTCCCTTTCACCCGCGCGCTGCACCCTTGCGCCACCTGCCCCCATGTTCTAGCTCTGATCGCCAGCAGGCAACGTCCTGGTCCCGGCCCGCCGGGGGTTCAAGTCCGGGACGGCCCGGCGAACAGCATGAAAGGACTGCGCATGGCATGGCTGTTTCTGTTCGTCGCCGGGTTTCTCGAAGTCATCTGGGCGCTTTTGATGAAGCAATCGGTGGGCTTCACGCGGCTCTGGCCCAGCATCGGCACGATTTTCTTCGTGCTGGCCAGTTTCGGCCTTCTGTCGCTGGCGATGCGTGCGCTGCCGCTGGGCACCGCCTATACGATCTGGACCGGCATCGGCGCTGTCGGGGCCTTTGCCGTCGGTGTCGTGTTCCTGGGCGAGCAGGTCAACCCGATGCGCGGGATTGCGGCGGCGCTGATCGTGTGCGGCATCGTTCTGATGACCCTGTCCAGCGACGCATGAAAACGTCAGGGGCCGGGCACGCCCGCAGGCGCGCCCCTGCCCCTCAGGCGGAAAGCTGGGCCTGAACCTGCTCCAGCGCGCGTTCGAGGATATCGAACATCTCGTCGATTTCGGCCCGCGTGATGATCAGCGGCGGCGAGAAGACAGCCATGTTGATCAACGGCCGCACCAGCAGGCCCATCTCTTCGCATGCCTCGTCCAGCATCGCACCCAGACGCCGCTCGCCGGCGAGCGTCCTTGCGCTGCCCTCGATACATCCCAAAAGGCCCATGCCGCGCACGTCGCCGACGATGTCGAACTTGCGCAGCGCCTGCAGACGCGCCTGGAAATGCGGCGCCACTTCGCGCACATGCTCCAGAAGGCCCTCATTCTCGATGATCTCGATGTTTTTCAGCGCCGCGATGCAGCATACGGGGTGCGCCGAATAGGTATAGCCGTTGGCAAAAAGCACGCTGTCATCGGGGTCCGTCATCCGCTCCATCACCGCGTCCGAGATGATGCAGGCACCCAGCGGCAGATAGCCCGAGGTCAGACCCTTAGCGCAGGTGATGATATCGGGCGTGATGCCGAACACCTCCTGCGAAGCAAACCAATGGCCCAGGCGGCCGAATCCCGTGACCACCTCGTCCGAGATATAAAGGATGTCATGCGCGCGGCAGATCTCATGGGTGCGCTTGTGATACCCCTCGGGCGGGACGATCACACCGCCCGAGCACAGGATCGGCTCGGCGATGAAGGCACCGATATTCTCGGCGCCGACCTCGGCGATCATGTTCTCCAGATCGGCGACCTTCTCGTCGCACCAGTCCTGCACGCTCTGCCCGTCGCGGCGGCGATAGGGGTTCACGTCCGGCAGGAACCGCACGAGGCGGCTTTCCACGTCAAAGCGGGACTTGTCGCGCTCCTTGCCGGTCACGGACGAGGCCAGATAGGTCGAGCCGTGATAGCCCTTCTCGCGTGCGATCACGATCTTCTTGTCCGGACGGCCCAGCCGGTTGTTCATGAAATGCACGGTGCGGATGGCCGTATCCACGGCGGTCGAGCCGCCGGTGGTGAAAAAGACGTTGTTCAGATCGCCCGGCGCCATGTCCGCGATCTTCTTGGCCAGAATTGCCGAAGGCTCGGTCACCGTAGTCCAGGGCGAGGTATAGGGCAGCGTCATCACCTGCGCCGCGATGGCATCGGCCATCTCCTGCCGGCCATAGCCGATCTGGACGCACCACATCCCCCCCGGCCCGTCGATGAACCGCTTGCCGGATGCATCCCACAGATAGATGCCCTTGGCGCTGTCCACCATCATGTGGTCGTAGCCGCGCCAGTCATCCATCGCGGCCCAAGGGTGCAGTTGATGCGTGCGGTCCCAATCATGCAGGTCCGCGGTGTCCGGCTGGTTCGTTTGGGTATCCAATGCGCTGTCCATGTCGGCTCCTGTTGATGCTTGCAGGTAAACTATCACGAGATTGGGGCAGGTAAAGTTTTTTTGAGCGCTCAATCAAATTTATTTTCCGATGCTGACATGCGGCGGCGGATATGGAACAAAGGCTGAAAAGCGAATGAATGACATGACCACACCCGAGACGACCCCCGGCGCGGTGCCGCGACAGCGCAAGGAACGCAAGGAAAACGCCGACAAGCGGCGCCAGCAGTTGCTGGATGCCACATGGCGTTCGATCGCCCAGAACGGTCTGGGCCGGACCACGCTGGCCACCGTCGCGGCCGAGGCGGGGCTGTCGCAGGGTGTCGCGGTGTTCTATTTCAAATCCAAGGCCGGTCTGCTGATCGAGGCGCTGCGCGATCATTACGCGCGCTATCAGGAGAACTGGGAACGCGCGCTGAAGGCTGCGGGCGACGATCCGGCCGAGCAGCTGATCGCGCTTATCCGGGCCGATTTCGACGAGGATATCTGCAATCCCGAAGCGCTCTCCATCTGGTATGCTTTCTGGGGCGAGATGAAGTTCACCTCGCAATACGCGGAGATATCATCACAATTCGACGCCGCCCGCGAACAGGCCATGCGCGCCGTCTGCGGCAAGCTGATGGGCGATGCGCCGGGCGCCGAGATTGCCCGCACGGCGCAATGGATCGACACGTTCTCTGACGGGTTCTGGCAGCGCCTGCATGTCTTTCCGGGCAACTACGATGCGCAAAGCGCCCTGCGCGAGACGCTGCTGATGGCCGGGCGCCTGGTTCCGCAGGTCGCGGGCAGGATCGAGCAAAATCTGGCGGCGGATGCCGGCCGGGCGCGGCGCCTCAGGGAGCGCTGACCGACAGGTAATCGTCGTAGAAGGCCGAAATCCCCCACTCCATGTCCGACAACGGGCCGGGGACGAAATGGTGCGAATTCACGCCCTCCTGATTGTGCCGGATGATGCGTTCGTCATCCAGAGATGTGACGTGCCAAAGCCATGTCAGATCAGCCAGATCGTAATCCTCGCCCGCCACCGCGTCATCGCGCACGAACCAGACCACTTCGATCCGCGTGGTTTGCAGCGCGGTGGGGATGAAGCGATAGCCGACCATGTGATCGGCATAAATCAGGAAATTGTTCAGAATACCGATCTGCAGATCGGTCGCGCCGCCGTCAAAAGCGGCCAGTCTGCCCAAAAGCGGTGCCAGCGGCGCGCCTGTCTTGCTGCCTGAACTATAGCCCTCAAACAGCGGATAACGCTTGCAAAACATCGTGGCCGCACCCGCGTCATTGCGCAGCACCTCGCCCTCCGGCAGGCCGGCCGCGCGCGAGCGTGCCTGTAGCGCCTGAACCAGACCGGCGGTCATGTGGGCCGGATCCTTGATGCTGTGCGAGCGCGCGAATTCCAGATGCGCGGGGCCGCAGTGATAGCATTCCATGTAATTCTCGACCGCCAGTTTCCAGTTGGCGGGCACGTCATATGTTGCGCTGTGGGCGATTTTCGTCGCCCCAAGGTCAAACGGCGCGATCAGGGGCCGGATCTGCGCCAGCCCGCTGTCGATATCCGGCGGCGTCTTGGCGGTGCAGACGAATATCAGCCCCTCGACACTGCGCAGATGCGCGGCCAGCAGCCCGTGCTCGGCCGGATCAAAGCCCTCCGGCATTTCGCGGGCGCGCCGCAGGTGGCCCGTCAGTTCGTAGGTCCAGGCGTGATACGGACAGGAAAAGACGCGGGCGTTGCCCGATTTCTCCAGACAGACGCGCGATCCGCGATGACGGCAGACGTTCTGGAACGCGCCCAGACCGCCGTCGCGGTCCCGCGCGATGATCAGCGATTCGGGGCCGTAGTCGAAGGTGAAATAATCCCCCGGCTCCGGGACCTGGCTTTCGTGCCCGACCCAGATCCAGCTGCGGTTCCAATAGTCGCGAATGTCATGCTCGTATATCGCGGGCTCGGTATAGAACGGGCGCGGCAGGGCATGACCCGGTCGCCTTGACGCCTTCAGCGCGGCGATGTCGATGGCTGTCATGTCATGCCTCCTCAGTCAGTCAACGCGATGATTTCGCGGCGGAAAAATGCGGCCTCGACGGATTCGGGATCGGCCTCGAAGGCGCGGGCGGCGCTGTGGCCGGAATGGACCGCATCGGCGATCAGGCCCGGCTGCGCGGCGTCGCCGATCAACTCGAGCGTCTCCAGCCCTATCTCTTCGCGTGTTTGATGCGCGCGAAGATCGTCGTGCAAGCCCGTCTCGCGGCGCCGCGACGTGACCATCAGCACCGAGCCGCAGGGGTGATCGCATTCGGGCTCGCCATAGGCGCCATGGGTGGTGCAGCCCTCCGCAACGATGCGGCTGAGCACCCTGCCCGTTCGGATCTGCACGCCTTGCGCAATCAGGCCGCGCTGAACGCGATCCTGCTCCAGCGTCATTTCGGTCCAGGGGGAGACAATGGGCGCGGGCGTGATCAGCGTCACCTCGCGCCCCGCGCGTGCCAGATGGTCGGCCAGAACGCCGCCCATATAGCCGAGGTCGTCGTCATAGATCAGCACCGGACCGGCGGGCGGCACCGCGCCGTCCATGATGTCGTCCGGCGTCAGCACCGTCATCGCCGCATCCGCCTGCACCGGCTTGCGCGCGCTGCGCCCGACGCCGTCGCGCCGCCATTTCGCGCCGGTCGCGACAAAAACATGCGGTATGCCCAGCTCGGCCACCTGCGCCGCGTCAAGGCGGCTTTGCGCATACAGGCGGACATTGGCGCGCTGGCGCAGATCGTGCAGCCGGTTATCGGCCACGCGGCGCCAGGCGGCGAGCCCGGCAAGGCCGGCCTCGCGCAGGACGCGCCCGCCCGGATCGCGGCCCGCATCGGCCAGCGTCACGTCATAGCCGCGCCGCGCCAGTTGCATCGCGCATTCCAGACCCGCAGGCCCCGCGCCGACGACCAGCGCCTCCTCGGCCCTGCCCTTGGCCGCGATCCGTTCGGGATGCCAGCCGCGGCGCCATTCCTCGCCCATCGTCGGGTTCTGCGTGCAGCGGAGCGGAACCGAATGATTGTCACTGGCCACGCAGATATTGCAGCCGATGCATTCGCGGATCTCGTCGATGCGCCCGTCGCGGATCTTGGCGGGCAGGAACGGATCGGCGATCGAGGGCCGCGCGGCGCCGATCAGGTCCATCACGCCCTTGTCGATCATCGACAGCATCATGTCGGGCTGCGCCAGACGCCCCACCCCGACCACCGGCTTGCCCGTCGCCTGCCGGACCCAGGACATATACTCGGCCTGATAGCCGTCCTGCGGCTCGAACCGTGTGGTGATGCTGTCATTGGCCCAGTCCGAGACGTTCACGTCCCAAAGATCGGGCAGGTCGGCCAGCATTTCGACCACTTCGCGCCCTTCTTCCTGCGCCTGCATGCCGCCCGCGCCCAGCATCTGATCGACGGCAAAGCGAAAGGCGACGGCGCAGGTGTCGCCCACCTCCTCGCGCGTCTCCTCCAGCAGCTCGCGGGTCAGCCGGACGCGATTGGCGAGGCCGCCGCCGTATTCGTCGGTGCGGTCATTGAACTTCGGCAGCATGAAATGCTGCGTCAGCGTCATCTCGTGGCCCGCATAGACATAGATGATGTCGAACCCCGCCTCGCGCGCGCGCCGCGCGGCGGCCCGGTGCCACGCGCGCAGATCGCGAATATCGGCCTTGTCCATCCGGCGTGCCTGCTTGGGGTAAAGCGCGTCTATGACGGTGTCGGACGGCGCCAGAACCGGCGCGCGGCTGCCCAGATTGGCCGCATGCGCGCCGTTATGCACCAGTTCGACCCCGGCCAGCGCGCCATGCGCGTGAACCGCGTCGGTCATCACGCGCAGCGCGGGAATGTCGGCGGCGTCCCACAGGCGGCCTTCGGGGAACGGGGTCAGATCGGAGGTCGGGTGAATTTCCGTTTCCTGATTGCACACCACGCCCCAGCCGCCCTCGGCCTTGATGGCGCGCGTGGCGGCGTCGGCGCGGGGGCGCAGATGGCCCATGCCGGTGCAGTGCGGCACCTGATAAAAGCGGTTCGGCGCGGTCACGGGGCCGATCCTGACCGGCTCGAACAAGCGCGCATATTTGCTGTCAGTCATCAGGTCGGCTCCCTCTCAGGTGGTGGCGGCGTGGAATGGACGATTGTCCATAATTGACTTGGCAGGGGGTCTGCTGTCAACTGCGGGGCGGAAAAACGCTTATTGGGGAGGTGCGATTGACCGTTGAGAGCGCAGTGAAACCGCGGCGATCGGGCAACCGCCAGCGCCTTATCGACGCGGCGCTCGATGCGATCGCCGAGGCCGGGTTCGCGGGCGCGTCAGTGAGCGAGATCATCGCCCGCGCGGGGCTTTCGCGCGGGATGATCCACCTGCATTTCAATGGCAAGGATGCGCTGATCGCCGAGGCCGCGCGCCATGCGGGGGCGCAGTATTACGCCGCGCTGGACCGTCACCTGAATGCCGCAGGAGACAGCCCGGCGGAGCGCATCCGCGCCATCGTGACAGGCGATCTCTCGGCCGAGGTGATGAGCCGCCGCACCGTGGGCATCTGGTACGAGCTGCGCGGCGCCGCGCGCACCAGCCCCGCCATCGCCGCCCATAGCGATACCCGCGGCGGACGGCTGGAGATGGTGCTGACCGACGCCTTCGCCGCGCTGGAGCCGAACGGCAGCCGCCAGAGCGCGCAGGATGCGATGCGCGGCACCATCGCCCTTCTGGAAGGGACCTGGACCGATTTCATGCTCCATCCAGAGGGCTATGACGTCGCCGCCGCCGAGCGGGTGATCTTCCGCTTTCTGCGCGCGCTCTATCCCGGCGCGTTCTAAAGCGTCAGGCCGTCGCGAGCCGTTCGAGCCGCGCGGCCCGCAGGCGCGCGAAATCGTCGCCCGCGTGATAGGACGAGCGCGTGAGCGGCGTGGCCGAGACCATCAGGAACCCCTTGCCGAAGGCGGCCTTTTCAAAGGCGGCGAATTCTTCGGGCGTGACGAACCGGTCCAGCACGTGATGCTTGGGCGTCGGCTGAAGGTATTGGCCGATGGTCAGGAAATCGATATCGGCGGCGCGCATATCATCCATCACCTGATGCACCGCCGCGCGCTCCTCCCCGAGGCCGACCATGATGCCGGATTTGGTAAAGATCTCGGGGTCCATCTCCTTGACGCGCTGCAGCAGGCGCAGGCTGTGGAAATAGCGCGCGCCGGGGCGCACCGACGGATAAAGGCCCGGCACGGTTTCCAAATTGTGGTTGAACACGTCCGGCTTGGCGGCGACGACCACCTCCAGAACCTTCGGATCGCAATGCAGGAAATCGGGCGTCAGGATCTCGATCGTGGTGCCGGGGCTGCGGTGGCGGATGGCGCGGATGGTCTGCGCGAAATGCTCGGCGCCGCCATCCTCGACATCGTCGCGGTCCACCGACGTGATGACCACGTGATTGAGGCCCAGCTTCTTGACGGCCTCGGCCACGCGGCCCGGCTCAAACGCGTCCAGATCCTCGGGCGGCTTGCCGGTGGCGATGTTGCAGAAGGTGCAGGCGCGCGTGCAGACCTCGCCCATGATCATCATGGTGGCGTGGCCCTGGCTCCAGCATTCGCCCACATTGGGACAGCCGGCCTCTTCGCAGACCGTGGTCAGGTTGTTGTCGCGCATGATGCGCGCGGTCTCGGCATAGCCTTCGCCGCCGGGTGCCTTGACGCGGATCCAGCTGGGTTTCTTCGGCTGGGCATTGTCGGGACGCCGCGCCTTTTCGGGATGGCGCTGCGCCGGAATTTTCAGATCACGCACGAATTTTGTCCCCGCGAATGTTTTGGTAACTTGCCTACAGGTATAAGGGCTTGCGGGGGAAGTTGCCAGTAACGCAGTGCCGCACCCCAAGGCGCGCTGCGGTTTTTTGACGAGTGCCCCCGCACCCTCCCCTTTGCGCGGTCCGGCCGGGCGTTTGCGATCGCCCTGCCCGCCACCGCCCGCTTGATGCCGCAGATCGCCGACGCGCGCCCGAGCCGCGACATATCGTGGCAAGATGCCGCAAAGCAGCATTGAAGCGGTTGCGATCAGTCTGGAGTCATTCTAAGTCAGGGCCGAACCATCAAGAATGACATCCAACTAAAGAGGGTCAAACATGAAAACCGGCCTCCGCCTTCCCGAAGTCACCTTCCGCACCCGCGTCCGCGATGAGAGCATCGGCGGCGACAATCCCTTCCGCTGGGAAGATCGGACCACGGGCGATTACTTTGCCGGCAAGCGCGTGATTCTCTTCTCGCTGCCCGGCGCATTCACGCCGACATGCTCAACCTACCAGCTGCCGGGATTCGAGAAAAACGCGGACGCCTTTGCCGAGCTGGGCGTCGACGACATCTATTGCATGTCCGTCAATGACAGCTTCGTGATGAACAAATGGGCCGAAGGGCAGAACCTGGCCAAGGTCAAGGTCATCCCCGACGGATCGGGCGAGTTCACCGACAAGCTCGGCATGCTGGTGGCCAAGGATAACCTCGGTTTCGGCAAGCGCAGCTGGCGGTATGCCGCGATCATCAATGACGGCGTGATCGAGGCATGGTTCGAAGAGCCCGGCCGCTGTGACAACCATCCCGAAGATCCCTATGGCGAATCCAGCCCTGAAAACGTGCTCAGCTGGCTGCGCGGCGAGGCCGCCCGCAGCGCCGCCGAATAACCGGCGCGCCCGTTCGGCGACATCGTCAAGGCCCGCTGCACTGGCGGGCCTTTTTCATTACGGCGCCCGGTTTGCGAAATCCCTCAGCGGACGCCCCGAGCGCGCGATTGCGTTTCCTTGCGTCCGGGTGTCTGCTTGAACCGCGGGACCGCCAGGAGCTGACCGAGCCCACGCATGTGATCGTCGATCGCCGCAGGGACCAATATCATGGACGCCGACCGCCTTGATCTGGCATGATCGTGCGGTAACGCCGGACTGGATAGGCGGGCTTTGCGGCCCGCTCATCGCTTCAAAGGGACACGTGCGCCCGACCCACCCCGCCCGCAGGCGGCCAAGGCAAAAACAGGCACAGACATGGATTGGCAATCGCATCGCCGCGAGGCCCACGCCCTCACCCAGCTGCAAGAATATCTCAAGCAGATCGTCTATGGCGGCAATGACGGAATCGTCACGACATTCGCCATCGTTGCGGGCTTTGCCGGTGCGCAGGCGGACGGCGTGGCGCAGATCGGCGGGCTGGCGGTGCTGGTCTTTGGTCTGGCGAACCTCTTTGCCGACGCGGTCAGCATGGGGCTGGGGGAATTCCTGTCGCTGCGCTCGCAGCATGACCTCTACCGCAGCCGCCGCGCCAGCGAGATGATCGAGATCATCGAGGATCCCGAGCAGGAGCGCACCGAGATTTTCGAGATCCTGCGCCAGCGCGGCGTTCCCGCCGGAGAGGCCGACACGCTGGCCGATATCCTGTCGCGCCATCCAGAAATCATGGCCGACATGATGATGACCTACGAATTCGGCATGCTTGATCCGGACGAGGACAGCCCGGCCCTGTCGGGGCTGATGACGTTCAGCTCCTTCATCGTGTTCGGGGCGGTGCCGCTGATCCCCTATTTCTTGCAGGATCCGACGCCGCGCACCTTCTGGCTGTCGGTCGGCAGCACCTTCGCGGCGCTGGTCGCGCTGGGATTGCTGCGCTGGAGCGCCACCGCCGAGCGGATGCTGCGCACCGTCGGCGAGACGGTGCTGGTGGGCACCGTCTGCGCCATCGTTGCCTATGCCGTGGGCGCCATCGTCGGCGGCTGAAAGGCAGCGCGTCAGCCGATCATGCCGCCGGCCTCGCCCAGGCTGTCATAGTGCCGCTTGAGCCGCTGCAGCGCGATGCGCAGGACGATCTTGCCCGACCGCGCGGACCAGCCCATGCGCTTTTCCGCGCGCTCCAGCCCCTCCAGATGGCAACAGCAGCGCAGCACGATATCCCCCAGACCCGGGCCCAGATCATGCAGCGCCCCCTCGACCCGGCGGCGCGCGGCCTCAAAGCCGCGTGCGTGCCCGCCGCCGGCGCCGCCCCCGCCGGGTGTGGTCAAAAAGCGGCCCCAGTCCTGGGTGACGCGCGGGCCCATCTGGCTCAGCTCGAAATCCTCGCGCAGACGCTCGCCCGCGCGGACCAGATCATCGGGGATGAACTTGGTCCCGTCGCGCCCCCGGCGCCGCGCCAGTGCGATCAGCGGGCTTTCCGCCACGCTGTAGCGCGCGCGCCGCGGCTGGCGGGCGCCGTCCTCATCGGCGTCCGCCGCCGAAAAGGGCGCATGCGCCTCGCCGAACCCGGAGGCGCGATTCTCGGCCTCGGCCAGCATCGCGCCCAGCGTGGCGCGGCCCGCCTTGGTGATATGATAGCGCGCGATGCGGCCCGGCGCATCGCAGGCGATCCAGCCTTTCAGCGCCATCGCCTCGGCCACGGCGCGGTCCACCACGGCGGTGCGCGTCGGATCCCCCTGATCGCCATCGCGCACCACCACGGCCTTGTCCATCTGCGCCGCGACGGCCAGCAGCGCCCCCGCCTCGCACAGGCGCCGCAGGATGCGAAGCCCTTCGATGCGCAACTGGGTTTCCGTCACCTCGGCGACGTCGGTTTTTTGGGTATCAAGTGTCATGGCAGTCTCCTGATCCAGAGAGCCGGCCTTGTCTCGCGCGCGGGCGTGGCGTCCCAGGCGGCGCAGCGCCTCGTCCACCATGGGATCGTCCCGGCGGGCCTCATATGCGCGGATCCGGCGCAGCACCGTCGAGGCATGACAGCCGCTTGCCCGTGCCAGCGCGCGGATCGACGATCCGTGCTCGGTATGGGCAAGGTAGAGCTGCGCCCCTTGCGGCACCCAGGACGGCACGCTGCGCGCACCGCCGGTGTGTGTTCCCCGATCCAACATATTTACCCTTCTTTTGCCTTGGACGCGCCGATTGGTTCGGGGTCGTTGCCCCGTCGCCGCTGGTTATTTTCAGACTTGTCCCCGTCCTTCGGCACAACCTATGCGAGAAAAAGTTACCGGCTCGTTAATTGTAAACGTGCCATCAACAATGGTTTCCAATGTGTAAACAAAGAGAAACAGGTCCGCGCGCTGAGTCCGGGCATTGCGCAACACCCGCCACAGTTGTGCCATGAAAAGGCCGCAATTCAGATTTGGAGACCCGCGATGAAAGACATTCTCACTGCCCTCGACGGCCTGCGCCGCCCCAGCCTGTTGATCCGCGCGGCACGGATCGGCGCCGCCGAGTATCGGCGCGAGGCACATCTGCGCCAGCATTTCGGATATGGCGCGCTGCCGCGCAGCGCCGCCGCACTGGCGCGCCTGGTCGAGATGGAGGACGAGTTGAACCAGCAGCGTCAGAGCGATCGCACACGCTATTCTGCGGCGCGCCATGTCGAGATCCTGATCGCCATGATGGGCGAGACGCGGATCCTGCGCGGCATCACCGCCGCCTGACGCGCCCCGCCCTGACTGATCGTTTCAGGGTCAGGGCGCGTTGAGCTCAGGCCGGATAGGCCGTTGGCCTACATGAAGGCGTCGGGCATCGACGCCTTCTTTTTCGCGATATAGTCATCCAGCGCATCGGTGATGCCCTGATCCAGCGACGGGCGCTGATAGGTGTCCAGCATCCGGTGCATGCGCAGGTTTGCCAGCGTCATGGTATCGCGCGCGCCCTCCTCGTCCCATGTCTCGAAGGGTTTGTAGTCCAGCAGTTCGGTGCGCCAGAACGCGTCCTTGAAATTGGCCTGCGTATGGGCGCAGCCAAGATAATGCCCGCCCGGCCCAACCTCGCGAATGGCATCCATCGCCTGCCCGTTCTCATCATGGCTGACGCCGCGCGCCATGTTGTGCAACACGCCCAGCTGGTCGGCATCCATCACGAATTTCTCGAACCCGGCCACCAGACCGCCCTCGAGCCAGCCGCAGCTGTGCAGCATGAAATTGACGCCGCCCATCAGCACCGCGTTCAGCGTATGCGCCGATTCGTAGGCCGCCTGCGCATCAGGCAGCTTGGACCCGCAGAGCGCCCCACCCGACCGGTATGGCAGATTAAGACGTCGCGCCAACTGACCCGCACCATAAAGGATATGGCTCGCCTCGGGCGTGCCGAAGGTGGGCGCGCCCGAGTTCATGTCGATGGATGTGACGAACGCGCCAAAGATCACCGGCGCGCCGGGGCGGATCAGCTGGCTGTAGGCAACGCCGGCCAGCACTTCGGCCAGCACTTGCGTCAGCGTGCCGATCACCGACACCGGCGCCATCGCCCCCCCGACGATGAAGGGCGAGATGATGCAGGCCTGATTGTTGGCCGCATAAACCTCCAGCGCGCCCATCATCACATCGTCGAATGTCAGCGGCGAGTTGACGTTGATCAGCGACGTCATCACCGTGTTGTCCTGCACGAATTGCTCGCCGAAGAGGATCCCGCACATATCCACGCTGTCCTGCGCGCGGCTGGGGTCCGTGACCGATCCCATGAAGGGTTTGTCCGACAGCGTCATATGCGCATGCAGCATATCGAGGTGGCGCTTGTTGACCGGCACATCCGTCGGCTCGCAGACCGTGCCGCCCGACATGTGCAGCCATTTGGACATATAGCCCAGCTTCACGAATTTGCGGAAATCGTCCATCGTGGCATAGCGTCGCCCGCCTTCCATGTCGCGCACGAAGGGGGGGCCGTAAACCGGCGCGGTGACCAAGGTATTGCCGCCGATCTCGATATTGCGCTCGGGGTTGCGAGCGTGCTGGGTGTAGCGGCTGGGCGCGGTGGCGCAGAGCTTGCGGGCAAGGCCGCGGGGGATGCGCACACGCTCGCCGTCGATCTCGGCGCCCGCGTCGCGCCAGCGCTCCAGCGCCTTGGGATTGTCCACCACGTTGACGCCGATCTCTGCCAGGACCGTCTCGGCGTTGGCCTCGATGATCTCCAGCGCCTCTTCGCTCAGCATGTTGTAGACGGGAATGTTACGCTCGATGTATTTCGCGGTCTCGACGCTGATGGCGGTGCGCTCTGCCCGGCGGGCCGCGCCGCCGCCGCCCCGTGCGCGTCTGCGCCCCTCTACTTCTGCCATGATGCACCCTGTATTTACAATGATCGCCCCCGGAGGGGGCTTGATTCCTTGCCGTTCTATCGCAGCCCTGCCCCATTGTGCAGCGTGTATCCGTCTCCTCGCGCCGCTATAGCGACATCCGCCGCCCTTCGCAGCGCCGCTTACGTGGCATTTACCCTTCGCCGCTAGGCTGGCCCTGCCCGGTTATCAAAAAAAGGGGGAGGCTATGGCCCGCGTGGCAGATTACGAGTTCGACGGCACCGGAACCACTGCGGGTGACAGCGCGGGCACCTTGCCGGATGCGCAATTCAAGGGCGGCGGCGATCTGGACGGCGCCGGAAACGCGCGGTTCGATGGCGTCAACGACTTCGCCGTGGTGCAGCCGGATCCGGCGCTGGACCTGGCCCAGGGGACCGTCATCATCGAATTCGTGCAGCATACCACCTCGGCCGGGAATTCTCCTTATGGCAGCGATGGCGCGCAGACACTGTTTTCGGTCGATGCCTACGGCTATGGGCCCGGCGGCGGCCACCTTGCGATCTATATCCGCTCCGACGGTCAGGTCGGCGTGCGCCATCAGGACAGCGATGGCAGCCATTACATGTGGGGCGGCGCCGTCGCGACGGGCCAGCCCAGCAGCATCGGTTACTCCTGGGGGCCCGAGGGCACCAAGCTTGTCGTCAACGGCGTTGAGGTGGCGAGCAGCACCAACACGCATCTTCATCTGGCCGGCAATGAAGAGCCGTTGATCATCGGCGCATCGCGCGCGTGGGAAAAAAACGGCAATTCCGATTCGATGACGGCGCATTTCGATGGCACGATTTCCCGCGTCCAGATCCACGATCAGGCCATGGCCACCAGCACGCCGGTCCCCTGTTTCACAGCCGGCACGATGATCAGGGTGCCCGGCGGCGAGCGGCCGGTCGAATCGCTGCAGCCGGGTGATCTGATCCTGACCGCGGATCACGGACCGCAGCCGGTTCAAAGCGTCACCTCCCACCGCTTTCGCGCCGCCGACCTTGCGGCGCGGCCCGGGCTGCGCCCCGTGCGCATCGCGCCCGGCAGGCTGGGAAACGACGGGCCCCTGATCGTCTCGCGCCAGCATGCGCTGCTGTTGATGCCCGACAACGTGCTGATCCGCGCCATCCATCTGGGGCGGTATGGCGGTGGAAGCATCCGGGTGCTGAACGGGTGCCGACGCGTCGATTATCACCACCTGCTGCTGGAGCGGCACGAGATCGTCTTTGCCAATGGCGCCGCAGCGGAGAGCCTGTTGCCGCAATGGGACCAGCCCGGCGACGCAGCCAGCCCGCCGACCGCCCGGCCGATCCTGACGGGGCGCGAGGCCCGCGCGCGCCTGCCGGGGCTTGCCGCGCGCAAAAAGGGCGAGGCGCCGGTTTTGCCATAAGTGGAACTTGCAACCGCCCCCCGACCTGCCTAATCAGGCCGCATGACCGAGACACATCACGAACGCCTTCTGATCATCGACTTCGGCAGCCAGGTAACGCAGCTTATCGCGCGCCGCCTGCGCGAATTGGATGTCTATTGCGAGATCCACCCCTTTCAGAAGGTCACCGAGACCTTCCTGGAGCAGATGGCGCCGCGCGCAATCATCCTGTCCGGGGGCCCGGCCAGCGTGATGGACGAAGGCTCGCCCCGGCCGCCCGAGCGCGTGTTCGAGATGGGCGTTCCCGTGCTTGGCATCTGCTATGGCCAGCAGGTGATGATGCAGATGCTCGGCGGCAAGGTGGAGCGCGGGGACGGCACCGCCGAATTCGGCCGCGCCTATGTCACGCCGTCGCAAACGCGCATCGACCTGCTCAAGGGTTGGTTCCTCGAAGAGCGCGAGCAGGTCTGGATGAGCCACGGCGATCACGTCGCCGCCATCGCGCCCGGCTTCGAGATCTACGGCACCTCCCCCGGCGCGCCCTTCGCCGTGACCGCGGATCTGGAGCGCCGGTTCTACGCGGTGCAGTTCCACCCCGAGGTGCATCACACCCCGAACGGCAAGACGTTCTTTCAGAATTTCATCCAGGACGCGGGCTTTACCGGCGACTGGACCATGGCCGCCTACCGCGAAGAGGCGGTGCGCCAGATTCGCGAGCAGGTGGGCGACAAACAGGTGATTTGCGGACTGTCGGGCGGCGTCGATTCCAGCGTTGCGGCCGTTCTTATCCACGAGGCGATCGGCGATCAGCTGACCTGCGTTTTCGTCGATCACGGCCTTTTGCGGCAGGGCGAGGCCGACGAGGTGGTCACGATGTTCCGCGACCATTACAACATCCCGCTGATCCACGCCGACGAGGCGGATCTGTTCCTGGGCGAGCTTGACGGCCAGTCCGATCCCGAAACCAAGCGCAAGATCATCGGGCGCCTCTTCATTGACGTGTTCCAGAAATACGCCAACCAGATCGAGGGCGCAGAATTCCTGGCCCAGGGCACGCTTTATCCCGATGTCATCGAATCGGTCAGTTTTTCGGGCGGCCCGTCGGTCACGATCAAATCGCACCACAATGTCGGCGGCCTGCCGGAAAAGATGGGCCTGAAGCTGATCGAGCCGTTGCGCGAGCTTTTCAAGGACGAGGTTCGCGCCCTGGGCATGGAACTGGGTCTGCCGGCCAGTTTCATCGGGCGCCACCCCTTCCCCGGTCCCGGCCTTGCCATCCGCTGCCCCGGCGAGATCACCCGCGAAAAGCTGGAGATCCTGCGCAAGGCCGATGCAGTCTATATCGACCAGATCCGCAAGCATGGCCTTTATGACGAGATCTGGCAGGCCTTCGTTGCCATCCTGCCCGTGCGCACCGTCGGCGTGATGGGTGACGGACGCACCTATGACTTCGCCTGCGCGCTGCGCGCCGTCACCAGCGTGGACGGCATGACCGCCGATTATTACCCCTTCACCCATGATTTCCTGGGCGAGACGGCGACGCGCATCATCAACGAGGTGCGCGGCATCAACCGCGTCACCTATGACATCACCAGCAAACCGCCGGGCACGATCGAATGGGAGTGACCCCCACCCGCGCAGCGGCGCTGTGTCCTCCCTGCGCAAGTTGAGCGGACCGTGATTAAAATTCTATCCTGAATTCGGCGCCTCATGCTACTCTTCCCGCAACTTTGGGAGGAGTTGACTCATGAAACGGTACATGTTCGCGGCTGCATCAACGCTCGCTCTCGTGGGCGGCACGGCACATGCCGGCAATCTCGACCGCACGAAAACGCCGATCGACATCATCTTCGAGGAGGGAAACCATGCCGAGCTGTCTTTCGGCAGCGTCTCGCCGACGATTTCGGGGCGCGATTACCTGGGGAACACGGTTGCGAATGTCGCGGATGATTTCACGCTGATCGGTAGCGGGATCAAGTTTCAGCTGACCGATCGCGCATCCTTCGCGATCATCCAGGATCAGCCTTACGGTGTCGACGTACTCTACGGCGGCGATCCGGCGTCGACCTTGCTGGGCGGCACGATGGCGCAGGCCGACACCACCGGCCTGACCATGCTCATGCGCTACGATGTCGGCAATGGCATCGGCCTTTACGGCGGCCCGCGCGTTGTCCGCGCGGATGGCGAGGTGACGCTGTCCGGTCTCGCCTATGGCCCGCTCAACGGCTACAACGTCAGGTTCCGCAGCGATCAGGCCGTCGGTTACGTGCTGGGCGCGGTCTATGAGATCCCCGAGATCGCATTTCGCGCGGCGCTGACGTATCATTCCGAGATCGACCTTGAAATGCCCTCGGTCGAGACGTTTCCGGCAGGCATTCCGGGCGTTCCCCCCGGCGTCCCGCTTATCGGCGGCACGACCAATTCCACCCTGCCCCAGAGCGTCAAGCTGCAGGTGCAGTCGGGCATCGCGGAAAACACCCTCGCTTTCGGCAGCATCCGGTGGTCCGAACACAGCGTCTTCACGCTTGTCCCGCCCATCGCCGGGCGGAACCTGACCGAGCTTGACGACGCATGGAGTTATGAAGTCGGCCTCGGGCGGCGCCTGACGGACAAGCTGTCGGCCAGCATCGCCTACATGTATGAAGACGAGGAAAACAACGATCTCGTCTCGCCGCTTGCCCCCACCAAGGGACGGCAATCGCTGGCCTTGCGCGCCAAGTATCAGGTGACCGACGCGGTCAGCATTGCGGGCGGGATCCGCTATATCTGGATCGGCGACGCGCAGCCCGAAACCCCCGGCCCAGGCAGCCCCGACGTCGCGCGCGCCGCGTTCACCGGCAATGACGCGATTGGCGTCGGCATGCAGATCGGCATCAGTTTCTGACCTGCGGCTCGAATCGGGCGAGGCCCCGCGCGACCCAGATCCGCGCGGGGCCTTTTCTTTGCGCGGCCCGCGCTTTATCAGTCAGGCAGACGGGCATCGCCGGGCGAAAAGGGCGCAATCATGATCTACACAACTGCCGAGGAGTGGCGCGGGGCGCCCGCGAAACACGTGCTTTTCTACGGCATGTCGGGCCTGGGCAAGACGCATCTGTCGAACATGCTGCGCAGTTCGGGCGGCTGGTTTCATTACTCGATCGATTACCGCATCGGCACGCGCTACATGGGCGAGCTGATTGCCGACAACGCCAAGGCGCACGCGATGCAGGTGCCGTTCCTGCGCGATCTGCTCTTGTCGGATTCGATCTATATCGGCTCGAACATCACCTTCGACAATCTCGCCCCCGTCTCGACCTATCTTGGCAAGCCGGGCGCCACGGACAAGGGCGGCCTGCCGATCGAGGAATATCGCCGCAGGCAAGACCAGTTCCGCCGCGCGGAAATCTCGGCGCTGCAGGATACCGGCTATTTCATCGACCGCGCGATGCAGCTTTATGGCTATCCCAATTTCATCTGCGACACCGGCGGGTCCATCTGCGAATGGGTGGATGGCACCGACCCGAACGATCCGCTGCTGACCGAGCTTTCGCGCCGCTGCCTTCTGATCGGGCTGGACGGCAGCGAGGCACATACCGCCGAGTTGATCCGCCGATTTGACCGGGCGCCGAAACCGATGGCCTATCAGCCCGACTTCCTGACCGCGGCGTGGGACGAATATCTTCGCGAAAACAATTGTCTGGAGAGCGATGTTGATCCTGACAGCTTCATCCGCTGGACCTATGCGCGCGCATTGGCCCACCGCAAGCCGCGCTACCGCGCGATGGCGCCCTGGGGCATCACCCTTGGCCCCGACGATGTGGAGCGGATCACCGATGCGGACAGTTTCACGAACGTGATCGCGGGCGCCATTGAACCGCGCACGCAGCACCCCACCTAACAGCCTTCCCAACGCTTGGAGCTGACCGCAATGCCCATCAAGATCCCCTCCGACCTGCCCGCCTATGACGTGCTCACGCGCGAAGGCGTCATGGTCATGGACGAGGATCAGGCCTCGCGGCAGGATATCCGCCCGCTCCGGATCGGGCTGCTGAACCTGATGCCGAAGAAGATCCAGACCGAGAACCAGTTCGCCCGCCTGATCGGCGCGACGCCGCTGCAGATCGAGCTGAGCCTCATTCGCATGACCGAGCATCAGGCCCGGAATACCGCGATCGACCACATGGAAACATTCTATCGCTCCTTTGCCGAAGTCTATGCGTCGCAAGAGAAATTTGACGGCCTCATCATCACGGGCGCGCCGATCGAGCATCTGGAGTTCACGCAGGTGACCTATTGGGACGAGCTGCAGCGCGTCTTCGACTGGACGCAGACCCATGTCCATTCCACCTTCGGCGTCTGCTGGGGCGGGATGGCGATGATCAACCATTTTCACGGTGTGCAGAAACATATGCTGAACGCCAAGGCCTTCGGCTGTTTTCGCCACGACAACATGAACACTGCCTCCCCCTACCTGCGCGGGTTCTCCGATGATATGGTCGTTCCGGTCAGCCGCTGGACCGAGATGCGCAAGGCGGAAATCGACGCGGCGCCGGGGCTGGAGACATTGCTGCACAGCGCCGAGGTGGGCCCCTGCCTGGTCGAGGATCAGGGCCATCGCGCGCTCTATGTGTTCAACCATTTCGAGTATGACAGCGACACGCTGAAGCAGGAATATGATCGCGATATCGCCGCGGGCATCCCCATCAACGTGCCCTGCAACTACTATCCGGGCGACGATCCCGCGCTCATGCCGCGCAACCGCTGGCGCAGCCATGCGCATCTGCTCTATGGCAACTGGATCTCGCAGATTTATCAGACGACGCCCTATGACATGACCGCCATCGGGACCGAAAAATCTGCTTAGATACATGATATATCTCGCATTTTTCCTCGCAATCCTTGTCGCGGTCGTCCAGATTTCCGCATCGATGCGAGAGACGCAGGCCACGCGTGATTTCCCGCCCGAGGGCCGGCTTCTGGATGTGGGCGGCCGGCAGGTTCATGCGGTTGTCATGGGCACCGGCCCCGATCTGGTGCTGATCCACGGGGCCAGCGGCAACACGCGCGACATGACCTTTTCACTCGCCCCGCGCCTTGCCGAACGCTACCGCGTGATCGTGATCGACCGGCCCGGCCTTGGCTATACGGACAGGCTGAACGCCACCGGCGCGACGCTGACGCAGCAAGCCGCGCTTTTGCGCGATACCGCGCGGCAGCTCGGCGCCGAGCGCCCGATCGTCATGGGCCAAAGCTATGGCGGCGCTGTCGCGCTGGCCTGGGCCGCGCATTATCCCGAGGATCTGGCGGCGCTGGTTTTGGCCTCTGCCCCGTCGAACACTTGGGATACGGGGCTGGGCACCTTCTATGATGTCACCTCGTCGCGCTGGGGACAGGCGTTGATCGTGCCGCTCATCACCGCTTTCGTGCCGAAATCGGTTGTCGAGAACGCTGTCGAGGCCGTGTTCGCACCCCAAAAAGCGCCAAAGGGATATGCGGAATATCTGGGCGCGCCGTTGACACTGCGCCGCGTATCGCTGCGCGCCAACGCCGATCAGCGCGCAAATCTTTTGAGCGAAATCAAGGATCTGATTCCGCTCTACGGAGATATAACCGTGCCGACCGAGATCGTTCACGGCATCGCCGACACCACTGTCGGCCTGCAGATCCATTCCGAAAAGCTGGTGCATCAGATCGAAGGCGCCGTGCTGACGCGCCTGCCCGGTATTGGCCATATGACCCATCAGGTCGCACAACAGGCCGTCATCGACGCGATCGACCGCGCAGCCACCCGCGCGGTACAGCGTGGCGGTTGATTGCACCCGCCGCGCGCCCGGCCCATACTGGCCACGGCAGGCGCAAGCGAGGTGCGGCAGATGACCCTTCCCTTTGACGGCGCGATCAGCGCCTTTTTCCAGCACGGCGCCCCCGCCGCGATCCGCGAGGCGATCCGCGCGGCCGGAAAGGACCACATCCTCGGCGAGGATTACCCCTATGCCAAGCGGCTGGGCCGCAAGTCCTATCAGGCGCAACTGACGGCGATGCAGATCGAACTGGTCAAGATGCAATCCTGGGCCAAAGCCTCGGGCGCGCGGATCGCCGTGGTATTCGAAGGCAGGGATGCCGCCGGAAAAGGCGGCACGATCAAGCGTTTGCAGGAGCATCTTAATCCTCGCGGCGCGCGTGTCGTCGCGCTGCCCAAACCATCCGACATCGAGCGGACGCAATGGTATTTCCAGCGCTACATCGATCACCTGCCCGCCGCCGGGGAAATCGTCTGCTATGATCGCAGCTGGTATAACCGCGGCGTGGTCGAGACGGTCTTCGGATTTTGCACCCCCTCCGAGCGCGATTTGTTCTTCGATCAGGCTCCCGCCTTCGAGACGATGCTGGTGCAGGACGGGATCACCCTGATCAAGATCTGGCTGAACGTCGGGCGCGCCGAGCAGTTGCGCCGCATCCTGGGCCGCGAGCGCGATCCGCTCAAGCAGTGGAAGCTGAGCTGGATCGATGTGGAGGGCCTCAAGAAATGGGATGAATATTCCGCCGCGATCACCAGCACGCTGGAGCGCACCCACAGCGAGCACGCGCCCTGGACCATCATCCGCGCCGATGACAAACGCCGCGCGCGCATCGCCGCAATCCGGCGGGTTCTGAGCGCGGTGCCTTACGAGAATAAGGATGTGGAGGCTGTCGGCGCAATAGATCCGCATATCAGCGCCGGGCCGGAAATCTGGTCCCCGGCCGAGGGCGCAGATGTCTAAGCGCGGCTATCATCACGGCAACCTGCGCCAGGCGCTGGTCGAGGCAGCGCTGGACCTGATCGAGGCCAAGGGTCCGGCCGGCTTCACACTGTCGGAGGCCGCCAAGCAGGCGGGCGTCACCCCTGCCGCCGTCTATCGCCACTTTGCGGGGCGCGACGATCTGATCGCCGAAGCCGCCCTTCAGGGCTACGAGATGTTCGGCGCGCTGATGGAATTTGCCTATCGCTCCGGCCAGCCCTCGGCGCTGGCCGCGTTCGAGGCGACGGGGCGCGCCTATCTGGCCTTTGCGCGCAAGCATCCGGGCCATTACATCGCCATGTTCGAAAGCGGCATTTCGGTCAACCGCACGCCCGAACTGGCCGCCGCCGCCCTTGCCGCGCGCGCCGTGCTGGAGCAGGCGGCCAAGCAATTGTCCGAGCATATCCCGCCCGAAAACCGGCCCCCCGCCGCGATGTTTTCGGCCCATATCTGGGCGATGAGCCACGGCGTGGTCGAGCTTTTCGCGCGCGGCGCGCCCGGCAGTGCCAGCCCGTTCGCACCCGAGGATCTGCTGGAGAGCGGGATCGGGATTTATCTGCGAGGGCTGGGGCTGCTGCCTGTTGAGTGATCAGCGCGGGACGAGAACCGACTCAACAAAGGGCGTCATGGCGAGCGCGCCGTTCACCGACAAATGATTGCTGTCGGTGTAAAGCACATCTTCATCACGAAGCCAGACATACTGGTCCCCCTCCACGAAATAATCCAAGAGCCGGATCACCTCGACGCCGGTCTCCTCGGCAACCTCGTTCAGCACGCGGCGCGCCGGTTGCTGAAGCGCGTCGCTTTGCGTGCGGCTGACATAGCTGTCGCGGAACATCTGGCGGCTTGTCTCGTCGTCCAGACGCAAAAGAATCGCGCGCGCCACGGTTTCATCAGCGCGAACCCACTGCAGAGGCACCTCTTCGACCAGAATCACGCGAATGCCCGCATCGCGATAGAATGCGATCGTGTCCTTCAACGCCTGCGCCAGGCCTGCCTGACGTTCAGCCGTACTCATAAAGCGCGGCCCCGGGGTCGGGCTGAGGCCGTGTGACACCCGGTCACTGCCGAACTCCCCCGATACATAGAGGCTCCAGCGACCGCCAAGAACAACTGTTTCAACGCCCTGTTTGACCACTTCGCGCGCCGCTGCCTGAGCAAAGTCGTGGCATTCAATGGCCGGCGCGTCCCCCTTTACGCGGTAGACCCCCAGCAGCGGCGGACACGCACCGGTGGCACCAAGCAGGACCGTCACCCCGCGTGCCTCGGGCAATGTGGCAAAAGCGGGTGACAAGCTCCAAGCATGGCTGTCGCCCATCACCGCAAGCTTGTGCGTTTCTCCTTTTGCCGGAAAAACGGTGCAAAGGGGGCGATCAACCCCATTCGCTTCGCCATCTTTGCAACTGGCATCGACCTCGTAATCAGTAAGACCCTCATAGAGGGCGGTCAGATAGCCCGGCATGGCCTCTTTCACGCGGGAGGGAAAGCCGCCATTTTCATCCCCGACAAAGCCGAATCCGGCGATCGCCGCGATGCTCGCCGCGCTTGCAGTCAACATGCCGCGGCGCCGGGGTAGCAACGTTCGCCGGCGAAACGGCGCCTCGACATAGCGAACGGTCAGCCAGGCCAGCATCAGGGTCGCCACGGCAAGCGCCGACATCAGCCACAGGGACGGCTCACTCAGGCTGCGGATGCGCGCAAAGGCAAAAAGCGGCTGATGCCAAAGATAGGCGCTGTAACTGAGTATCCCCATCACCACCATCGGGCGCACACTCAGCAGCCGGACCGTCCATGTCTTCGAGTCGGCGAAAAGGGTGATCAGCATCGATCCGACGACGGGCAAGAGCGTATAGAGCGACGGAAACGGCACTTCAGAGGTGTAGAGCACGATGCTCGCCACGATCATCGCAAGGCCGACAAAGGCCAGCGCATCGTTGCTCATCTGCGCGCGGCGAAAAAGGATCGCGGCGCAGATCGAGCCTGACAGGATTTCCCAAAGACGTGAGAATGTGAAATAAAAATTCTCGGACGGATAGTTGCGCGAGCCCCATTCGGCCAGTGCCAGCGACAGTGCGGCGAGAATCAGGAAGACGGCAAGGAACCGCCGCCGCACAAACACGCCCAGCGGCAAAAGGACGAGCGGGAACAGCATGTAATACTGCTCTTACACTGCAAGGCTCCAGGTATGCAGAAGCGGACGAAAGCCTGAAGCGATGTCGTAATAGCCGGAGTTTTCCAGAAAATGCACGTTCGATATGAACAGCGCGGCAAAGGCCTGGCTGCGGGCGTAATCCTCGAACTGTTCGGGCGAGATCCAGCGCCACGCAAAGGGGATGGTGCAGACCATGACGAAAAAAAGCGCGGGCAGGATGCGCCGCGCACGCCGCTCGTAAAAGCCAAGCAGCGAATAGGTGCCGGCCTCGCGGTCTGATATGAGGATCGTCGTTATCAGATAGCCGCTGATCACGAAAAAAACATCCACACCTACGTAACCGCCGGAAAAAGCCGAAAAACCTGCGTGAAACAGAATGACCGGAACGACGGCAACGGCACGCAATCCGTCTATTTCGGGGCGATATCGCATGGGAATTCTCGAATGTGGGGGACTGGCTCACCGTCCATGACAGACGGAAAAGGGCGCCGCGGTGTCCCGCCGCGCCCTTGATGTCCGGTTCATCCAGCCAATTAGCGCTTGGAGAACTGGAAGCTCTTGCGTGCCTTGGCGCGGCCGTATTTCTTGCGCTCGACAACGCGGCTGTCGCGGGTCAGGAAACCTGCCGCCTTCAGCGCGCCGCGCAAGGACGGA
Organism: Pelagivirga sediminicola; assembly: GCF_003072125.1. Taxonomy (GTDB): domain Bacteria; phylum Pseudomonadota; class Alphaproteobacteria; order Rhodobacterales; family Rhodobacteraceae; genus Roseovarius; species Roseovarius sediminicola. The sequence continues at coordinate 293,680 of NZ_QCYH01000001.1, forward strand.
TCATAGAGCTGCAGCGCCTTCGAGATGCCGTGCTTGACCGCGCCGGCCTGGCCCGACAGGCCTCCGCCGACGACCGTTGCCATCACGTCAAACTGGTCTTCGGTGCCCGAAATCGAGAAGGGCTGGCGCAGGATCATCTGCAGAACCGGACGCGCGAAATAGACCTTCATTTCCTTGCCGTTGACCGTGACCTTGCCTGATCCGGGCTTGATCCAGACGCGGGCGACCGCGTCCTTGCGCTTGCCCGTGGCATAGGAACGGCCCAGCTCGTCGCGGACCGGCTCGCGCGGGGCGGCTTCGACCTGGGGGGTGCCCGATGCGACCGCCTGCAGATCTTCGAGGGAGTTGATTTCGTCAGCCATCAGTATGCCACCCGCGTATTCTTGGAGTTCATGTTCTTGACGTCCAGCACCTCGGGGCTCTGGGCCTCGTGGGGATGCTCGGCGCCTGCATAGACGCGCAGGTTGGTCATCTGCGTGCGGGCCAGCGTGTTGCCCGGCAGCATGCGCTTGACCGCCTGCATGACGACGCGCTCGGGATACTTGCCCTCGAGGATCTCGCCCGTGGTGCGCGACTTGATGCCGCCCGGATGGCCCGTGTGCCAGTAATTCGGCTTGTCACGCTTCTTGCCGGTCAGCTGGACCTTGTCGGCGTTGATGACGATGACGTTGTCGCCCATATCCATATGGGGCGTAAAGCTGGCCTTGTGCTTGCCGCGCAGGCGCATGGCGATGATCGACGCAAGACGGCCAAGAACGACGCCATCGGCGTCGATCATGATCCATTTCTTGTCGATATCTGCCGGTGTCGCAGAGAATGTCTTCATGTCAGGAGAACCCTATTTTGCCGCATTGGGATGACGTGTCTGCCATCCCGGTGGTGATGGGCGGGTTATATAGGCTGCGCGCGCCGCGTCAATGCGCGTGATCTCGAATTTATGATGCGATTCCAATTCGTTACAAAATAGGTATCATAATACCCCATGGCAGTAGCGGCGCGGCGGCCCAAATCCGGCGCATTATCCCTGCCGCGCGGGCGGAATGGAATAGGTCATGCTGGCGCGCGCCGCGGGCGCCTCGGCGCCATCCGACCGGATCAGCACATCGCCCACGGCCAGAACGCGCCCCAGCTTCAGCAGCCGCACATCGGCCAAAAGGTCGGCGCCCGCCACCGGTTTTCGCATGAAATCGAGGCTGCAATTCGTCGTCACGGCCAGGGCTTGCGGCCCGATCATGCTGAGCACGGCTAGATAGACCCCTACATCGGCCAGCGCGAAAATGGCCGGACCCGATACCGTGCCGCCGGGGCGCAGGTGCCGCTCGCCGACGTTCAGCCGCAGGGTCAGGCGCATGGGCGCCGCCGCCTCGACGGTGAAATCCTGCGCGACTTGCGGAAATTCGTCCCGCATGAAAGCCTCAAGATCGGCGACGGACATCTTCAACACCATGCTTTCCTCCTCAAACTGCGAGGGTTACAGATGATCCGACAAACAAGGGAGTGACAAGATGCCGATGATCGAGCGCCAGGACACGGGGGCCGTGGCCCGCCTGACCCTCAACAGCCCCGAGCGGCTCAACGCGCTCAGCGACGACATGCTGACGGCGCTCGCGGACCATCTGGCCGCGCTGTCCGAGGATCAGGGCATCCGCGCCGTCATACTGGCCGGCGCGGGCAAGGTGTTCTGCGCGGGCCATGACCTGAAGGAAATGACCGCCGGGCGCGCCGCCGAAGATGGCGGGCAGGCCTATTTTCGCGATCTTTTCAATCGTTGCGGCGCGGTCATGATGGCCATAAGGGCCCTGCCCCAACCCGTCATCGCGCAGGCGCATGGCATCGCCACCGCCGCGGGCTGCCAACTGGTTGCGTCATGCGACATGGCCGTGGCGGCCGAGGGGACGCGCTTTGGTGTCAATGGCGTGAATATCGGGCTGTTCTGCTCCACCCCCATGGTCGCGCTCAGCCGGAATGTCCCGCGCAAACAGGCGTTCGAGATGCTGACCACCGGCGCGTTCATCGACACGGCGCGCGCCTGCGAGCTGGGGCTGATCAACCGCGCCGTGCCCGCCGAGGCGCTGGAGGCCGAGACGATGGCCCTCGCACAGACCGTGGCCGAAAAGCTGGCGGGCGCGGTGCGGATCGGCAAGCGGGCGTTTTACGAGCAGCTCGAGATGCCGCTGGAACAGGCGTATCTGCATACCGGCGACGTGATGACCCGGAATATGATGATGGAAAACACCGCCGAGGGAATTGCGGCATTTCTGGACAAGCGAAAGCCGGAATGGACGCAGTAACCCATCGATTCGGCGCGCCGCACCCGCTCAGGTTGCGCGCGCCCGGTTGATTGTCGCGAAATGCGCGCCAGTTTTCGCAGATGCCCCGGATTGTCTGCAATATCCTGCCCCAATTTCTGCACATTTGCCGTTTTTCCGCCTCAATCTTGCAGGTTTCGCTTTCCGCCTGCGTTTTTCAGGGCTAACCTGAATTCAGATTTTGGGTCACCGCCGCCACCGTCATGTCCCTCCAAGGCCAGCCTCTCTCTGGTCGCAGACTTGGCTGGCGCGGTGACCCGAACTTGCTTTTCCATAAATCCCATCAAGCCGCTGGCCGTTGCACCGGCCCTTCCCAACGCGGCGCCGATGCACTATCTGCCGCAGCATGACACAGATATTGAACATCGTTGGCGGTGGCATGGCCGGGGCGGAGGCCGCGTGGCAGGCCGCCCGCATGGGCGTGCAGGTCGTGATCCACGAAATGCGGCCCAAGACCGGCACATTCGCGCATCGCACGGGCGATCTGGCGGAAATGGTGTGCTCCAACTCGTTCCGCTCCGATGATGACGAACAGAACGCCGTCGGCCTGCTGCATTGGGAAATGCGCGCGGCAGGCGGGCTGATCATGCAGGCGGCGGACGAACACCGCCTGCCCGCCGGCGGCGCATTGGCCGTTGACCGCGATCCTTTTGCAGCCAGCGTCACGGCGACGCTTCGCGCGCATCCCAACATCACGATATCGGGCGAGGAAATCACCGAAATTACGGCGGGCGGACAGTGGATCATCGCCACCGGGCCGCTGACCTCCGCGGCGCTCGGGCAGGCCATCGCGGCGCGCACGGGCACCGACGCGCTGGCCTTTTTCGACGCGATCGCGCCCATCGTGCATCATGACAGCATCGACATGTCCAAGGCCTGGATGCAGTCGCGCTATGACAAGGGCGAGACCGAGGAAGAGCGCACCGCATATCTCAACTGCCCGATGGACCGCGCTACCTATGACGCCTTCATCGACGCGCTTCTTGCCGCCGACAAGACCGAGTTTCACGAGGGCGAGACGGCGCAGTATTTCGACGGCTGCCTGCCGATCGAAGTGATGGCCGAGCGCGGCCGCGAGACATTGCGCCACGGCCCGATGAAGCCGGTCGGCCTGACCAATCTCCACCAGCCCGAGGTCAAGCCGTGGGCGGTGGTTCAGCTGCGCCGGGACAATGCGTTAGGAACGCTCTATAACATCGTGGGATTCCAGACTAAAATGAAATACGGCGCGCAGGCTGACGTGCTGCGCATGATACCGGGGCTTGAGAATGCCCGCTTTGCGCGGCTGGGCGGCATCCATCGCAATACCTTTCTGAACTCGCCCACCCTGCTGGACGGCCAGATGCGCTGGCGCGCGCACCCGCATATCCGCTTTGCCGGGCAGATTACCGGCGTGGAGGGCTATGTCGAATCCGCCGCGATGGGCCTTCTGGCCGGACGCCTCGCCGCCGCCGAGATCCTTGGCAGCCCCCTGCCCAGCCCGCCGCAGGACAGCGCCATGGGCGCGCTGATCCATCACATCACCGGCGGCGCCGAGGCCAAGACATTTCAGCCGATGAACATCAACTTCGGCCTGTTCCGCCCCGTCGAAGGGCTCAAAGGCGGGCGTCGCGGGCGGATGGACCGCTACAAGGCCTATACGGATCGCGCCAAATCCGCCTGGCAGGATTGGCTGGCGCCGCAAACCGTCGGCGCGCAGTGAAGTGACTGTCCAGCGGCAAGTCTGGTTGCTCATGCAGTGGTTTAATATTCATCCACAAGACTTTGTTATTAAATGTTGATAACGACCCGATTTGCACCATCCCCGACCGGCCCGCTGCACCTTGGCCATGCGTATTCGGCCATCCTCGCGCATGATCTGGCCGCGAAGGGCGGCGGCACCTTCCTGCTGCGCATCGAGGATATCGACCAATCGCGCAGCCGCCCGCAATGGGAGGCGCAGATATTCAATGATCTCATCTGGCTTGGCCTCGACTGGCCGCGCCCCGTGATGCGCCAGTCCGAGCGGATGCCGGTCTATCGCCGTGCGATTGACGATCTTTGGCAGCGCGGGTTGCTCTACCCGTGCAGTTGCACGCGCCGCGACATCGCCGCCTCGGCATCGGCCCCGCAGGAAGGCGCGCCGATGACCGGCCCGGACGGTGTCATCTATCCGGGAACCTGCAGGCCGCCGCAGGGCTGGCAGCCGGAAAACGCCGCGCCGCCGCCGGACAGCGCGCTGCGTCTCGACATGCGCGCCGCGATGACCGCCGTGGACGAGGCATCTCCCGCTTTCGTCGAGACCGGAAGCGGCACGCCGCAGCACACCGGGCTGGTCCAGACCTCATCGAACCGGATCCTGACCGAGATCGGCGATATCGTGCTGGCGCGTCCGGCGATGGGGACGTCCTATCACCTTTCCGTCGTCCTTGACGACGCGCAGCAGGGCATCACTTGCGTCACCCGCGGCGCGGATCTGTTCGATGCAACGGCGATTCACGTGATCCTTCAGCGCCTTCTGCGGCTGCCGACCCCCGAGTATCACCACCACCGGTTGATCCGCGACGATGCGGGCAAGCGGCTGGCCAAGCGCGACGATGCGCGCGCGATCGCGCTTTACCGTGAAAATGGCGCCACGCCGCAGGATATTCGGCGGATGCTGGACCTTGCCTGAGACGCGCCGGACCTAAGGATCGGGCGCCATCACGATCCGCTCCGCGCCGTCCTGCACCAATGTATAAAAACAGCTGCGCCGCCCGGTATGGCAGGCCGGTCCGGTCTGTATCACCTTGAGAAGCAGGCAGTCGCGGTCGCAATCAACGCGGAACTCCTGCAATTGCTGGGTATTTCCCGAAGTCTCGCCCTTGATCCAGAACGCGCTGCGCGAGCGCGACCAATAGGTGACGCGCCCCGTAGCCAGTGTCTGCGCGACCGCTTCGCTATTCATCCAGGCCATCATCAGCACCTCGCCGGTGCCCGCGTCCTGCGCGATCGCGGGGATCAGACCTTGCGCGTTGTAGGTCAGGTTTTGGGGGTCAAACTCCATCGGGTTTTCCTTTTGCATCTGGCGGCTGGCGCCTTATCTAAGAGCCAAGCCATCCGAGGACCAGCCATGACCGCCAATGCCGACATGATCAAACTCTATTCTGCCCGAATTCTGGCGCTGGCCGCCGATATTCCGCGCCATCACCGTCTGGAGGCGCCGGGCGCGACGGTGCGCCGCCGCGCGCCGCTTTGCGGGTCCACCGTCACGGTGGATCTGACCTGCGAGGGCGGCAAGATCACCGATTTTGGCCAAGATGTGAAGGCCTGCGCTCTGGGCCAGGCCGCCGCGAGCGTGGTTGGCGCGCATATCGTCGGCCGCACGGCAAGCGAGGTGCGCGCCGCGCGCGATGCGCTGAAATCGATGCTGACCGAGGACGGCCCGACCCCGCCCGCCCCCTTCGAGGATCTCGAGGTTCTGCGCCCGGCCCGCGATTACAAGAATCGCCACGCGTCGATCATGCTGTCGCTCGATGCTGCTGTCGAGGCGCTGGAGACGGCCTGCTGACCTGACATGGCCAAAAAAACCGCCGCGCATCCGGAGTGGATGGCGGCGGAAGGATGCGTGTTCCCGTGAGGGATCCTGATCGCGCAAACCAAGGCTGGTGGCCCTGGAGCGGTTTGTGACAGGCAAAGTCTAACGCCGGGCATCGTGAGTTTGGGACAGTCGATGCAGCGCGATCAGGCACGGGATGTCGCAGGCAGAAACGGAAAATCAGAAACCTTGGGTCAATCCGGGAAGATAGAGGCACCCCACCAGCATCACCATCAGCGCGGCGGCCCCGACGGCATCCCCCAGAAGCGTGTCATGCGACCGGGCTGCGGCTGTCTTGATCTGGTGTATCATCATGGCCTCCTCTTAACGCTTTGTTGCTACTTTGTTCTCATTTTAGAAACCCTTTGTAAAGAACTTTTAACGAACATTTAGGAACAAATCAGGAATTTCAGCCTAACCCACTGAAATCAAACGAATGGCCTGATCCCGCTCCATCAGCCACAGCAGCACGCGCGCCGCCTGCCCGCGCGGCCCCGTCAGGTCCGGATCGTCCGAGAGCAGCTTGCGCGCGTCGCTTTGCGCCACCGCCATCAGCGCTGTCTGCCCCTCCAGATCGGCGATACGAAACCGCGGCAGCCCCGATTGCGCGGTCCCGATCACATCGCCCGCGCCGCGCATCTCCAGATCCACCTCAGCGATGCGAAATCCGTCCTCGGTATCACGCATGGTGGACAGACGCCGCTCGCCCCCTTCGCTCAATGGCGCCTGATACATCAGAAGACAGGTCGATGCCGCACTGCCACGCCCGACCCGCCCGCGCAACTGGTGTAGTTGCGCCAGACCAAAGCTTTCGGCGCGCTCGATCACCATGATCGAGGCATTGGGCACATCCACCCCCACCTCGATCACCGTGGTCGCCACCAGAACCGAGGTCTCGCCCCGCTGAAAGGCCGCCATCGCCGCGTCCTTGTCCTCGGGCGGCATCTGGCCATGCACCAGCCCGACGCGCCCCTCGCCAAGCGCGGCGCGCAGGCGGCGAAAGCGTTCTTCGGCGCTGCTCAGATCGCTCACTTCGCTTTCATCGACCAGCGGGCAGACCCAGTAGGCCTGCCGCCCCTCGGCGATGGCGCGGCGCAGCTTTTCGACGACCTCGTCCATGCGCGCCATGTTGACCAGCGCCGTCGCGATGGGTTTGCGCCCCGGTGGCTTTTCGTCCAGCACGCTGATGTCCATGTCGCCATATTGAGCAAGGCTCAGGCTGCGCGGGATGGGCGTTGCGGTCATCACCAGCACATCGACAGCGGACCCCTTGCGGCCCAGCTCCAGCCGCTGACGCACGCCGAAGCGGTGCTGTTCGTCCACAACGGCAAGGCGCAGGTCGTTGAATTCGACATCCTTTTGGAACACGGCATGCGTGCCGACCAGGATCTGGATATCGCCCGCCTTCAGCGCTTCCAGCTTGGCGCGCCGCTCGGCGCCCTTGTCGCGGCCGGTCAGGATCTCCAGCACGACGCCCGCCGCCTCGGCCAGCGGCCGCAGCCCTTCCAGATGCTGGCGCGCCAAAATCTCGGTCGGCGCCATCATCACGCCCTGCCCTCCGGCCTCGACCGCGATCAGCAGCGCGTTCAGCGCAACCAGCGTCTTGCCGGCGCCGACATCGCCCTGAAGCAGGCGGTTCATGCGCGTGCCGCCCGCCATGTCGGCGGCAATCTCGGCAATCGCGCGGGTCTGCGCCGCGGTTGCGCGATAGGGCAGCGCGGCCAGGACGCGCGCCTGCAAACGCCCGGTGCCCGCGCTCGCGCGCCCCTTTGACCGCTTCATCTGCGAGCGTGCGAGGGCCAGCGTGATCTGGTGCGCCATCAGCTCGTCATAGGCCAGACGCGCGCGTGCGGGATGGGTCGCGCCCAGATCCGCCATGGACTCGGGCGCATGAGCGCGGCGCACCGCCTCGGCCCAATCGGGCCATCCCTCTTGCCGTTTCTGGCCAGGATCGATCCACTCGGCCAGATCGGGCAACCGCGTCAGCGCCGCGGCAGCGGCCTTGCGGATCGCGCCCTGGGTCAGGCCGGCGGTCAGCGGATAGACCGGCTCGAAATCGGGAATGTCGCCCGCCTCCGCCGGGGGCAGCATGTGGTCGGGATGCACCATCTGCGCGACGCCGTCGAAAAGCTCCACCTTGCCGGACACGACGCGGCGCGCGCCGATCGGCAGCGCCTTGTGCAGATACTCGTCATGCGCGCGGAAGAACACGATCTGGAACGTGGTCTGCGCATCCTCGGCCGTCACGCGATAGGCGCCGCCGCGCCGGGCGGGCGGCCGGTGCTGGCTCACCGTCACTTCGACCGTCACGACGCCGGGCAGATCCGCTCCCTGAACGCTGGCCCGCTTGCGCCGGTCAATGCCCGATTGCGGCAGGGTAAAGATCAGATCGACAGGCTTCTCGATCCGCAGCATCGCCAGCAGCTTGGCCGATTTCGGACCGACGCCGGGCAGCGTTTCGATATCCGCGAAAAGCGGAAACAGCGCCTCGGGCCGACCTTTGGCAGGCCCGCTCACGTGCCGCCGATCAAGGCAAGCCAGGCGTCCTCATCCATCGTCCGGATGCCCAGATCCGCGGCCTTCGTTGCCTTCGACCCGGCGCCGGGGCCCGCGACAAGGATGTCGGTCTTGGCCGACACGCTGCCCGACACCTTGGCGCCAAGCGCCTCGGCGCGCGCCTTGGCCTCGGCGCGGGTCATCTTTTCCAGCGTTCCGGTGAACACCACCGTCTTGCCCGCCACGGGGCTGGCACTGGTGGCGGCAGAGACGAAATCCTCGACCGTCAATTCGCGCACCAGACGTTCGATCGACGCGCGCTCGGCGGTCTGGCCGAAACCGGTCACCAGCGCGACCGCGACGGTGGCGCCGATCCCGTCGATGCCGGTGATGTCGGCCCAGGCGGCCTGGGCGCGCGCGTCCACCCCCTCCCAGACCGCATCGCGCGCCGGTTTGATCCGCGCGCGGCGGCCTTCGGCGGCGGCGCGCTGGCGCTCCTCGGCCTCGGCCGCGTCGGCCTTCAGATGGCATTCCGCCGCCGGGGCCGCCGCATCGACCGCCGCCACCAGCGCCTGCCAACTGCCGAAATGCCGCGCCAGATCGGCGGCCGCCACCTCGCCGACATGCCGGATGCCAAGCGCGAAAATCAGGCGCGGCAGCGGCACGCGGCGCCGCTCGTCAATGGCGGCGAAAAGGTTGCGCGCGCTGGTCTCGCCCCAGCCGTCGCGGTTGGCCAGCTTCGTCACGTTCGTGCGGTCGCGCGCCTCCAGCGTAAAGATATCGGCGGGCGTGTGGATGGGCAGATGATCGTCATGATAGAACATCTCGATCTGGCGCGCGCCCAGCCCCTCGATGTCGAACGCGCCGCGACTGACGAAATGCTTCAGCTTTTCCACCGCTTGCGCCGGGCATATCAGACCTCCCGTGCAGCGGCGCACCGCGTCCCCTTCCTCGCGGATCGCGTCCGAGCCGCATTCGGGGCATGTGCCCGGAAACGCGAACGGCGCTGCATCCTCGGGGCGCCGGGACAGATCCACATCCGAGACCTTGGGGATCACATCGCCCGCGCGATACACCTGCACCCAATCGCCGATGCGGATGTCCGTGCCGCCGCGGATCGGGGCGCCGTCGCCGCCGCGCCCGGCGATATAATCCTCATTGTGCAAGGTCGCGTTGCTGACCACGACGCCGCCCACGGTCACCGGCGCAAGGCGGGCGACGGGGCTGAGCGCGCCGGTGCGGCCGACGTTGATGTCGATCGCCTCCAGCCGCGTCCAGGCCAGCTCGGCGGGAAACTTGTGCGCGATGGCCCAGCGGGGCGTGGTGCTGCGATAGCCAAGGCGGCGCTGCAGATCCAGATCGTTGACCTTGTAGACGACCCCGTCGATGTCATAGCCCAGACTAGCGCGCTGCTGTTCGATCAGGGCATAATGTTCCATCATGGCTTGCGGTCCGTCGCAAAGGGCGGTCAGCGGGTTGGTGGCAAATCCCAGCGCCTCCAGCCGCTCGATCGCCTCCATCTGCGTGCCCGCGAGCGGCGCGCTGAGCTCGCCCCAGGCATAGGCGAAAAAGCGCAGCGGGCGCGCGCGGGTGATCTCGGCGTCAAGCTGGCGCAAGGATCCTGCGGCGGCATTGCGGGGGTTGGCGAAGGTCTTGGCGCCCGCGTCGGCCTGTCGGACGTTGAGCGCCGCGAAATCGGCGTGGCTCATGTAGATCTCGCCGCGCACTTCGAGGATATCGGGCGCGCCCTTCAGCGTGCCGGGAATGTCGCCGACGGTGCGGGCATTTGCCGTCACGTTCTCGCCGACGGTGCCGTCGCCGCGCGTGGCGGCCTGCACCAGCCGGCCCTGCTCGTAGCGCAGGCTGAGGCTGAGCCCGTCGATCTTCGGCTCGGCCGTGTAGGTCAGCGCGGCGTCCTCCGCGAGGCCCAGATACTTGCGCACGCGCGCATCGAACTCGGACACCTCGGCGGCCTCGAACGCGTTGCCGAGCGACATCATGCGCTGCGCATGCGCCACCTTTCCGAACCCCTCTGACGGGGCGGCGCCCACAACGTCGCTGGGGCTGTCGGCGCGTTTGAGATGGGCAAACCGCGCCTCGATGGCAGCGTTGCGGGCTTTCAGGCGGTCATACTCGGCGTCGCTGATCTGCGGCGCGTCCTCGCCATGGTATTCGCGATTGGCGCGCAGCAGCGTCTCGGCCAGTTGCGCCAGCTCGTCGCGCGCCTCATCCTCGGTCAGCGTTTCGATGTCGCGCGCGTCGTGCATCCATGCCCCCTTGGCTGCCATGGCCAGGCTCGCGGCCCGCCCCGGTATCTGTGATAGGGCGCGGCCCGGCTGACGTCCAGAGCCCGCGATTGGATACCGCACCGCAGCCGCACCGCCCTGCGCGACAAGCCAAGGCCGCGCCCGCTGGTGCGGCGCGGCCTTGGCCCTCATCAGGTTTTCGCAGGGGATCAGGCGCCGATCGCCAGCTTGCGCTGCTGCTCCATCTCGTCATTCTCGACCGGCTCGGGATCGCGCAGCACATATCCGCGCCCCCAGACCGTCTCGATATAGCTCGCACCGCCCGTCGCCTCGCTCAGCTTCTTGCGCAGTTTGCAGATAAACACATCGATGATCTTCAACTCGGGCTCGTCCATGCCGCCATAAAGATGGTTAAGGAACATCTCTTTCGTCAGCGTCGTTCCCTTGCGCAGGCTCAGCAGTTCCAGCATCTGGTATTCCTTGCCGGTCAGATGCACCGTCTTGCCGCCGACATCCACCGTCTTGGCATCAAGGTTGACGTTGATCAGCCCCGTGCGGATCACCGATTGCGAATGCCCCTTCGAGCGGCGGATGATCGCGTGAATTCGCGCGACCAGTTCCTCGCGATGGAAGGGCTTCGTCAGGTAATCATCCGCACCAAAGCCGAAACCCTTGATCTTGCTTTCGGTATCGTCAGCGCCCGACAGGATCAGGATGGGCGTGTCGATACGCGCAAGCCGCAACTGGCGCAGCACGTCATGGCCATTCATGTCCGGCAGACCCAGATCCAGAAGGATCAGGTCATAGTCATAAAGCTTCGCCAGATCGATCCCCTCCTCGCCCAGTTCCGTCGTGTAGACGTTGAGATTGGCATGGGTCAGCATCAGTTCGATGCTTCTCGACGTGGTTGGATCATCTTCCACCAAAAGGACGCGCATTCACTTTTCTCCGCTAGAAAACCTGTTCGGATCGACTTTGGCCAATATTGGTTAACCACAAGTTACCGTAGGTGAACATTTAGAGAATTCAACTTAAGGTTGTCTATACATTTTCACGGCCGTCGCCTTCAATGCGTCCTCGCCATGCAGGGAAACCGCGCGCACCCACTCGGCAAACTCTTCATCACTCAGCTGATAGCGCGCGCAGGCTTCGGCCTGTGTTACAAGGCCGTAGAGCACCCCGCGCACCACCGCCAGCTTGCGCGATGCCACCCAGCGCATGGTGTCGGCGGGCGGCAAATCGGCCTGCGTCATTATTTGCCCGTCAGGCAGCGTCACGGCGCGCACGCCGCCAATTTTCTTCAAATACATCGTCCTGATCCTCGTGATACCGAAGCCCAGAATGACGCGGGCGCCCTTAACGGCCCCTGAAATCACACCCCACGAAATACCGCGCATTTGCCTAAAAGCGGTCGCCATCGCACCGGGATTCGGCAGGGTCGCGACATATTGCGCCCGCCCGTCGTGCCGCCGAAGGCCTCCGGTGCGCGGCTTTTTCGCCAAATGAGGCAAACCGTTTTGCGTTCTGCGCTGCGGGCTCTTATATCGCACGCAGACACCAGCCGAAGGGATGCATGCTCATGGCCCGCGATACCGCTCACCCGATCAACTCGCTCGGCTTTGCCAAGCCGGAGGCGGAGACGCGCGTTGTCGTCGCCATGTCGGGCGGGGTCGACAGCTCGGTCGTGGCCGCGCAACTGGCCGAGGAAGGCTATGACGTGGTCGGCGTCACCCTTCAGCTATACGATCACGGCGCGGCGCTGGCGAAAAAGGGCGCGTGCTGCGCCGGGCTGGATATCCACGACGCGCGCCGCGTGGCCGAAGAGATGGGATTCCCCCATTACGTGCTGGACTATGAGAACGTCTTCAAGGAGGCGGTGATCGACGAATTCGCAGACAGCTACCTTGCCGGCGCGACGCCCGTGCCCTGCATCCGCTGCAACGAGCGGGTGAAATTCAAGGATCTGCTGGGCACCGCCCGCGATCTGGATGCCGATTGCATGGCGACGGGCCACTACATCCAGCGCAAGGTGGGCGCGCGCGGGCCCGAATTGCACTCGGCCGCGGATGCAAATCGCGATCAGTCCTATTTCCTGTTCTCCACCACGGCGGAGCAGCTGGACTATCTGCGTTTCCCGCTGGGCCATCTGCCGTCCAAGGATGCGACGCGCGCGCTGGCCGCGAAATACGGGCTGAGCGTGGCGGACAAGCCCGACAGTCAGGACATCTGCTTTGTGCCCAACGGCAATTATGCCTCGGTCATCGAAAAGCTGCGCCCCGGTGCGGCCGAGCCGGGCGATATCGTCGATCACGAGGGCCGCGTTCTGGGCCAGCATGAGGGCGTGCTGCATTATACGGTCGGCCAGCGGCGCGGCCTTGGGATCGGCGGGCTGGAGACGCCGCTTTATGTCGTCAAGCTGGACGTGGAGGCGCGGCAGGTGATCGTTGGCCCCAAGGCGATGCTCAGCACCGCCATCGTGCCCGTGCGCGAGATCAACTGGCTGGGCGACGATGCCTTTGACGCAGTGGCCGAGCGGCACGTGTCGGTCAAGGTCCGCTCCACCCGCGCCCCGCGCGAGGCGGTGATCCGGCCCCTGTCGCCCATCACCGCCGAAGTCGAGTTGCACGCGCCCGAGGAAGGCGTCGCGCCCGGCCAGGCCTGCGTTTTCTACGAAACGGGTGGCAGCCGCATCCTGGGCGGCGGCTGGATCTGGCGCGGCGACTGATCCGCGCCTAAGGCGGTTTCGCCTTTAGCGGCCGAGCCCCTTCAGAACCGCCCGCGCCGCGCGCAGCCCCGGCGCATCGCCGCCCTTGCCGAGGCGCTGCATTGTCAGCTCCATCGCTTCATGCTGCGCGCCGGGTGCGTCCAGCATTTTCAGCAGGGCGGCGGCAATCTGGGGCGGCGTGCACTCCTTGCCGTTGCACTCGGGAACGGCGCGCGTTTCGCTTACCAGATTGACCAGCGTGAGGGTGTCGATCTTCAGCAGTGCGGCAATGATCTGCCGACTGATCCAGCTGACATCATAGGTGATGACCATCGGCGTTTCGCTGGCCGCCAATTCGAGCGACACGGTGCCGGACGCGGCCAGCGCACCGGTGGCCACGCCAAATGCACACATCTTTTCAATCTTGTAAGCGTCACTCTTCATGTCCGATGGATCAATGATCACCGGCGGCGCAGGCCAACCCTTGACCACCTCGCGCAACAGCGGCGCGACATGCGCGGTCGTCGGCACGACCAGCCGCAGATCCGGATGACGCGCCAGGACCGGCCCCAGCGCGGCGCCGAAAATCGGGCCCAGCCGCGCGACCTCCCCCTTGCGGGAGCCGGGAAGCACCAGAAGGATCGGCGCATCGCCCAAGTCATGGCGGGCGCGAAACTCCGCGATTTGGGCGTCGCTGGCCTGCGGCTCGGCCACGACGGGATGGCCGACGAAATCGCATTCCATCCCCGCCGCCTGCATATAGGGCGGCTCGAACGGCAGCAGGGCCAGCACATGGTCGATGACCTTCGCCATCCTGGCAGCACGGCCCGCGCGCCACGCCCAGACCGACGGCGCCACGTAATGCACGGTGCGGATATCGCCGGCCGCCTTGACCAACGCGGCCACGCGGAGCGAAAAATCAGGGCTGTCGATGGTGATCAGAACATCGGGCCTCTCGGCCAGAACCGCCTCGGCAGTCTGGCGGATGCGGCGCTTGAGATGGCGGTATTTCGGCAGCACCTCGGTGATGCCCATGACGCTGAGCTCGTCCATGGGAAAAAGGCTCTGCAGCCCCTCCGCCTGCATGAGCGGGCCGCCGATCCCATGAAATTCGACCTGCGCCAATCGCTTGAGGCCATCCATCAACGCGGCGCCCAGACGATCCCCGGACGCCTCGCCGGCGAGGATGAAGACCTTCATTCAAACACCTGAGATAGCAGAAAAACTCCGCATTCTGCGGCCAGCGCCAGAGCCTCCTCGCGCTGCATCAGCACAACCTTGCCCTCGGCCACGATCAGACCGGCGAGCCCGGCATCGGCCACGGCGGCCACGGTCCTGGGCCCCACCGTGGGCATGTCGATGCGCAGATCCTGACCCAGCTTCGGCGCCTTGACGTAGACGCCGCGCTGGCCGCGCCGCAATGCAGCTGGTGCTGCCGCCACATAGCTCAGCAGCGCATCGGTGCCCTGCACCGTCTCGATCCCGAGGCACTGCCCGCCCGCCACGACGCAGCCCTGCCCGATATCGAGCGGGGAAATTTCCCGGAGGATATGCACCCCCCGCGCCGCATCGGCCAGCTCGGCTTCGGACGGCGCGGGACCGGCCGCCAACCCCGCCTCGGCGGTGAGACCGGGCAGCAACTCATGCGCGCCGAGCACCTCGAAACCCTGCTCTTCGAACATCGAGATGACGAACCGCAGCAATGCGTCGTCGCCTTGCGGAATCGCGGCCATAAGGCCGGGTGCCAGCCGCATCATCTCGGCGTCGAATTCGGCCGGATTCAGCGCCGGGCGCACCAGCGTGCCGGCGAACACCATGCGGCTCACGCCCGCCTCTTTCATCGCGGCGAACAGCGCGCCAATCCGCTCCAGCGGGAAATCCTGCGCGGTCGCGGCCAATTCGCTGGGAACGCCGCGCAGCGTGAAATGCAGCGCATCGGGGTGCGCGCGCGCCAGCATGACCGGCAACGCGCCGCCGCAGGCCAGGATCGCCAGACGTCCCGTCATGCGCTACCCCTGTCCCGGCGTCAGGAACGACCGGTCGCTGGCGCCGGTGACGAATTCCACGATGCGCGCGACATATGCGCTGTCCGTCTCGCCGCCCATCCGGCGCGCGCGCTCCTGAAAGGTGCCCTCGCCCTGCGCCAGCATCTGGAACGCCGCGCGCAGCGCCGTGATATCGGCCCGGCCCACGCCGCGCCGCTTGAGCCCGACCAGGTTCAGTCCGTCCAGAACGCCGCGCGGCGCCTGCACCAGACCATAGGGGATGACGTCATTCGTCACCATCGTCACCGCGCCGATGATGGCGCCCTGCCCGATCCGCACGAATTGATGCACCCCGGACAGGCCGCCGATGATCACCTCATCCTCGACCACGCAATGCCCCGCCAGCGCGGCGTTGTTCACCACGATGACGCGGTTGCCGACCTGCACGTCATGCGCCACATGACAGCCCGCCATCAGCAGGCAATCGTCGCCGACCCGCGTCAGCCCGCCGCCGCCCGCGGTGCCGGTGTTGATCGTCACATGCTCGCGGATGCGCGCCCGCGCGCCAATTTCAAGCCGCGTCTTTTCGCCCTGAAATTTCAGATCCTGCGGAATTTCTCCGATGCAGGCGAAGGAGAAAATCGTGCTGCCCTGCCCGATGATGGTATCGCCCGTGACCACCACGTGGCTTTTCAGCGTGACGCCCTCGCCCAGCCGCACATCGGGGCCGACATGACAGAACGGGCCGATCACGCAGCCAGCGCCGATCTGGGCGCCGTCTTCGACGATGGCGCTGGGGTGAATACCGGGCGCGCTCATTCGGCCTTGGTCCCGCCCAGATCCATCATCGCGGTGAATTCCGCCTCGCACGCCATCTCGCCGCCGACGCTGGCGATGCCCGCGAATTTCCAGACCTTGCCGCCCGGCTTGCCGCGCACGGTGGTCAGATGCATCTCCAGCACGTCGCCGGGCACAACCATGCGCCGGAACTTGGCCTTTTCGATCGCCATGAAATAGACCAGCATGTTCTGGTCCTGCATCTGCAGCGCCGTGCCGACCATGACCGCGGCCGTCTGGGCCATCGCCTCGACGATGGTGACGCCGGGCATGATGGGCTTGCCCGGGAAATGGCCCTGGAAATGCGGCTCGTTCATGGTGACGTTCTTGATGCCGACCGCGGATTGATAGCCGTCGATATCGCGCACCCGGTCGATCAGAAGGAACGGGTAGCGATGCGGGATCAGCCGCTGGATCATGTGGATATCGGCAGTCTGCAGCGGCTGGGTCATCTATGTCCTTTCACGCGCCGGTCCGGCGCCATGTGCAGGCAGTTGCCGGAGGGCCTCTGCCAATTCGCCAAAATCCTTAGCAACTTGCCAGACGCGGAGCAAGGCGGCCGCGTCAGTCTGCGGGGTCCGCTGGCGCGTCATCCGGCGCGTCCCCGGCACCGGGTGCATCCTGCTGCTCCGCCGGAGCAGTCGGCGCGTCCTCCTCGCCCGAGCCGTCGCCGATGGCCGCATCGACCCGCTCGATGGCAAGGTCGGTGATATCGACCGTATCAGAGCGCAGCAGGACCTGCCGGTTGTCCAGGATGATCTTTCCATTGGTGTCGCGCATCAGTTCCACCAGGATCGGCTCGGCCATGCGCATCAGCGTCAGTGGCGCAATCTCGCGGCCGCGTTCCAGATCGCGGGCCGCGCGCTCGTTTTCCTGCCGGATCGAGCGGACCTTGTTGTCGAACGCGTCGGCCTTTTCCCGGAACTCCTTGGGCGTCATGGTCTTGCGCGCGTCGGTGAGCGCCTGTTCCTCGGCCCGCAGGTCTGCTTCCAACTCGCGGTTGTTGGCGATCAGGCGGTCGCGCTCGGCCTCGTATTGCCGGGTCAGGCGCTTGCCCACCTGCGTGCCGGCAAAAAGACGATCCGGGTCCAGTGTCAGGATCTCGCTCTGGATCGTGCCGATATCCTGCGCCTGCGCGCGCGCGCCTGCAGGTCCAATGAAGGAAACGGCCAGCGCACCGATCAATGCGCTGGCCCATATCCGTTTCGCCGACATCCGCCGCATCAGAAGGTCGAGGCGATGGACACGTCAAAGGATTGCGTCTTGTCACCCGGCTGCTTTTCGAGATCCTGCGAGAAGTTGAACCGCAACGGGCCGAAGGGTGACTGCCAGATGACCGAGACACCGGCCGCCGCGCGCGGCTTGAACCCGGTCGAGGCCAGCGTGCCGGTGGCGCCCGCAGTGTCGACATCCCAGATGCTGCCGATGTCCAGAAACGCGCCGCCGGTGATCCCGTATTCCTCGGGCAGGCCCAGCGGGAATTCGGCGTCCAGCTTGAGTGCGGCGAAATAGTTGCCGCCCAGCTGCTCGACGGTGCCGCCGTTGGTTTCGGTCGGGCCGATCCCGTTCGGCTCGAATCCGCGGATGATCTGGCCGGAATAGCGGTCAACCGCGCGGCTGTCATCGCTGCCCAGATAGTTGAGCGCACCGGCCTCCAGCGTTGCACGCAGCGTCACTTCCTCGTTCAGGACACGGGTCTGGGCGATGGCACGCGCGGAGGTCTGGATATACTCCCGGTCGCCGCCCAGCCCATAGAAATCCTGCCCGAAGGACAGCAGCACACCGGCATTGGGGTTCAGGCCCGTGCGGCGTGTATCGTAGGTGTAATTGTATCCCGCACCGCTCTCGAAATCGCCGCCGCGCGCCACCTCTTGCGCCAGGATTCCGCTGGAGCCGGTATAGTTGCGCATGTCCTTGTAACCCGCGATATATTGCAGGCGCAGGCGGCCGTTTTCGCTGACCGGGAAGGTCAGGCTGGGCCGGAACGTACCGATGGTGGTGTCATAGAGCGCGAAATCATCGGTCGTCTCGACCAGCGCGAAGTCCAGCCCGAACGCCACGTCACGGCTGAGGAATGAAGGTTCGACAAAGCTGATGCTATAGTTCGCACGGTCCGCGCTGGCGGCAATCTGTGCCGATAGCTTCTGGCCCCGGCCGAGGAAGTTGCGCTCGGAGAACCCGATGGCAAAGCCGATGCCGGCACTGGTCGAGTAGGACGCGCCGAAGGACAGCGAGCCGGTGCTTTTCTCTTCGACATCCACGTCGACGACCACCTGGTCGGGGCGCGATCCCTCGCGCGCTTCGACCTCGGCGGTCTCGAAGAAGTCCAGCGCGCGGATACGCTCGGCGCTCTCGCGGATTTCGCGCGGGTTGAACGGGTCGCCCTCGACGGTGTCGAACTGGCGGCGGATCACGCGGTCCAGCGTGGTGGTGTTGCCCTCGATGTCGATCCGCTCGACAAAGATGCGCGGCCCGCGCACCAGCGCGAATTCGACATCCAGCGTCAGGTTGCGGTCATTGCGGGTGATGCGCGGCTCGACGCGCAGGAAATCGACGCCCTGGCGCACGCCCAGACGCTCCATCCGCGCGATCGAATTCTCGACCTTGGCGGGCGAATAGATCTCGCCCGGGCGGACATTCAGCGCGGCCTGATATTCCGCGGCGTTAACGTTATTCAACTCGCTGACCGTGGTGATGCGGCCAAACTTGAACTGCTGACCTTCCTGGATGTTGAAGGTGATGAAATAGGTGTCCCGCTCGCGGGCCAGCTCGGCATTGACGCCGGTGACGCGGAAATCGACATAGCCGCGCGCCGAGTAGAAATCGGCCAGCACCTGCTTGTCGAACTCGATGCGGTCCTCGACGAACGTGTCGCGGTTGACCAGCGCCCGGAACAGGCCCGCCTGCTTGGAGCCGACAACGCGGCGCAGGCGGCGATCCGAAAAGGCGCGGTTTCCGACAAAGCTGACGCGCTGTACCTCGATCTTCTTGCCCTCGAAAATCTCGAAGACCAGATCGACGCGGTTGTCATTGCGGCGGATCACCTTGGGATTGACGCGCGCGGCGCTGCGGCCGGATTCGCTGTAGGCGCCGACGATGACGGCCGCATCACGCTCGGCCTTGGCGGGGTTGAACACCTGCCGCGGCGCGCTTTCGATGAGACCTGACAGATCCTCGTTCTTGATCTTGGAATTGCCCTCGAAGGCGATCTTGGAGATGGTCGGATATTCCGTCACGCTGATTTCCAGCGTATTTCCGCGCGGATTGATCGACACTTCCTCGAACAGGCCGCTGCCCAGAATGCGCTGGTAGGCATCGTTCAGCTCGCCCGCCGTCACCGTCTGGCCGCGCGCGATGCCCGCATAGGTCAGGATCGTTCCGGCCTCGATCCGCTGATTGCCCGAAATCGCGACGTTGTCGAAGCGGTAGGACTGCGCCTCGGCCGCGCGCGGCGCGGCGACAAAAGCGATGCAGATCAACGTGATGGCGATCAGCCCGGACCTTGCCCACTGGTGCGGCGAAGTGCAAAGGCGCAGCGCGCGCAGGTACATCGGATGATTCATGTTTCCAACCCAGTCAGACAAGCCAATATGCATGTTCAGTAACGGGTCTGTGGTGTCTTGTCAAAATGCCAATCAGGCGAATTTTCACTGGCTCCGCGCGGATCGGCGCGGCGCCGCGTGCGCTTAAAGCGATCCGACGAAAGCGGCCAGAAACAGCGCCAGCGTGATCGCCCCGGGGAAAAGCAGGCGGTCCCAGTTGACGTCGATCAGCAGGACCATTCCGCGATATCCGCCTGTTAAATGTTGCATTGTTCCGGTTTCCATCGATTCCCGCGCCTCCCCGACCATCGGGGCGCGCCCGGGGCGCAAACTGCCGTTGGATTGTGGCGCAATGTGGGATCCAAATGTGGCGGGACCGGGGCATTTCGGCCCCGGCCCCGGTCATGTCGATTTTTTCGGCACGTGGCCATACCGCAACATCTGGTGCAAAGCGCGGTGGGTTCCGAATCACGGACACCAGATATCGTTGAAGAGCGCAAAGAGCATCAGGCTGAGGATCAGCGTCAGGCCGATGGTCATCAACACCTTCAGCGCGGCGTCGCTGGGCGGTTTGCGGAAAACCGCCTCGTAGGCGTAGAACACAAGGTGCCCGCCATCCAGAACCGGGATCGGAAAGAGGTTCAGCAGGCCGACGGCCGTGGACAGAACGGCGATGAACCAGATGAAGCTTTCGGCGCCCTGGCTGGCCATGGCGCCGGAGGTCTGGGCGATGCCCAAGGGCCCGGACATGTTGCAGCTGCTGATCGCGCCGGTGATCATGTAATAGAGCCCCGAAACCGAACTGGCGGCCACGGCATAGGTCTGGCGCGTGCCGTCTGTCAGGGCGGCCAGCGGGCCCAACCGCTCCGTGCCCGGCTCGAACGCCCAGCCGCCGGCGATGCCGATGCGCCACTGGGTGCTGAACCCGCCGCCTTCCTGCGGCTCGTCCATGCGGCGCGGGGTCAGACTCAGCTGCTCCTGGCCGCCATCGCGCCAGACATCCAGCCGCAACGTTGCCCCGCCTGAGGATTCCACCGCGCCCTTCAGTTGCGTGAAAGAGGAAATGGGCATGCCATTGATGGCGGTAATCACATCGCCCGCCTCCATCCCGGCGCCATACGCGGCCGATTGCGGCGCCAGCTGCGTCACGATCGGCGGGAGCGGATGCGGCCCCGGCACGGTCATTTCCTGCCCGCCGCGCAGAATGCGGTATTCCATCAGCTGCTGGTCCGGCAGCGCGGTCGTGAAGACATCGAAGGCGCCGCGCTCGTCATAGCCGGGCATCTGGGTGCCCGCGATATCCAGCACCGTATCGCCCGGCTGCAGCGCCACGCCCTCGGCCGGAAGTGGCTTGAGCGCGCCGACCTGCAGCGGCTCGGCCATCTTGCCCTGAACCATCATCACGCCCGCAAAGATCGCGATGGACAGGATGAAGTTGAACACCGGCCCCGCCGCGACTGTCGCCGTGCGTGCCCAGAGCGGCGCGCCGTGCATCGTGTGGCGCAGGCGTTCGGGCGGGGTGGCGGCCATCGCGGCGCTGTCCTTGCCGCTGGCGGGGTCCGCATCGCCCAGAAACTTGACATAGCCGCCCAGCGGCAGCGCGGCCAGTTGCCAGCGCGTGCCGTGCCGGTCCTTGCGCGAAAACAGCACCGGACCGAACCCGAGCGAGAAAACCTCGGCCTTGATGCCGCACCAGCGCCCGACGATGTAGTGGCCATACTCGTGGACCGCGACGATCACCGATAGTGCGACGACGAATGCGGCAATGACCCCGAGGACGCTGCCGAATTGCGGGATGAGCGCGAAAATATCCAAGAAA
Source organism: Pelagivirga sediminicola (assembly GCF_003072125.1). GTDB lineage: Bacteria > Pseudomonadota > Alphaproteobacteria > Rhodobacterales > Rhodobacteraceae > Roseovarius > Roseovarius sediminicola. The sequence goes on from NZ_QCYH01000001.1 coordinate 315,174, forward strand.
TGTCCTATTCTGCCGATCATGGCGCCCCGTCGCCCCTCAGGCGGCGATCAGGCGATCCATCTGTTGCCGTGTAAAGTGGTCCCAGTGCCGCACGCTTTCAAGCGTGATGTCGCGGGCGCCCATGTCTGGCCCCGCATCAGGCACACCGCCCTTCAGAACACGCGCGACCAGCGCCGTCATGTCCGAAAAACCGATGCGCCCGGCGATGAAATGATCCAGCGCGCGCTCCTTGGCGGCGTTGAAGACGGCGCCGGCATGTCCGCCCGTCTGCATCACCTGCCCCGCCAGCGCCAGCGCCGGATAGCGCGCAGGATCGGGCGCCGCGAAATCCAGTCGGCCAATGGCGGCCAGATCCAGCCGCGCCACCGGCAGATGCGATCTGTCGGGCCAGTTCAGCGCATAGCCGATGGCGTGGCGCATGTCAGGCGGGCCGACATGCGCCATCAACGCCCCGTCGCAAAACCCGACCAGCGCGTGAACGGTGCTTTGCGGATGGACCAACACCTCGATCTGGTCGGGCCGCAGGCCAAAGAACTCCTTGGCCTCAATGACTTCCAGCGCCTTGTTGAACATCGACGCGCTGTCGATAGTGATGCGCTGGCCCATGTCCCAATTGGGATGCGTCGACGCCTCGCGCACGCTGACATGCGCCAGATCGGCCAGCGGTCGATCGCGGAACGCGCCGCCCGAGGCGGTGATGATGACCCGCTCGACCGCGCTGCGATCCTCGCCGATGAGCGCCTGGAAGATGGCGGAATGCTCGCTGTCCACCGGCAGGATGCGCGCGCCATGCCGCGCCGCGGTGGCCAGCAGAAGCGGCCCGGCCGTGACCAGCGATTCCTTGTTCGCCAGCGCCAGCGTGCTGCCCTGCGCCAGCGCCGCCATTCCGGGCGCCAGCCCGGCCACCCCGACGATCGCCGACATGATCCAGTCGGCCGGGCGCTGCGCGGCCTCGATCAGCGCCGCCTCGCCCGCCGCCGCCGCAATCCCGCTGCCCGACAGGGCCGCGCGCAGATCGTCCAGCAGCTCCGCATGGGCGGTGACGGCCAGATCGGCGCGCATCTCGCGCGCATCGGCGGCCAGCTGCGTGATGTTGCGGCCCCCCGTAAGGGCCACCACGTGATATGCGTCCGGCGCGCGGCGGATCAGGTCCAGCGTGTTTTGCCCGATGGACCCGGTCGCGCCCAGAATGGTGACACGCCTCATATGATCCCCGGCAGCATCCCGAAGAGCCACAGCACCCCGACCAGAAGCACCGCGCCCAGCATCGCATCGAACCGGTCCAGCACGCCGCCATGGCCCGGTATCAGGTTCGAGCTGTCCTTGACCCCCGCGCGCCGCTTGATCCAGCTTTCCGCGATATCGCCCGCCTGCCCGGTCACCGACACCAGCACGGAGAGCAGCATCAGCTGCGCGCCGACCCCCAGATAAATCCCGAACCCCAGCCCCATGACCGCGGCGGCCAGCCATCCGGCGATGGTGCCGGACCAGGTTTTCTTGGGGCTGATCGCGGGCCAGAATTTCGGCCCGCCAAGGGCGCGGCCTGCGAAATATCCTGCAACATCAGTGGCAACGACGACGCAGATCACCCAAAGGATCCACGCCAGCCCCGCATCCACGCGCAGCAGGCCGGCGGTATGGCACGCCAGAAGGATGCTTGCGCCATACACGCCGAAGAGGACACGCCGGGTCGGCAACTGCCACGCGCCGAAGCCCGCGACACAGACCAGCCCCGGCAAGGCCAGCCAGAGCGGAAGCGCCCACGCCACCGCCAGCGCGATGCCCGCGACCGCGCCCATCCCCGGCGCCCAGACCCGGCCGCCCAGCATGCGCGCCAGCTCCCATATCATCGCGCCGCCGATCACCCAGAGCGCGGCGGCAAAGATCATCCCGCCCGCCCAGAGCAGCACGATGCCGACCACGATCATCACCGCGGCCGATATCATCCGTGCGTTCAGGTCCCTCCAGCGCTGCGGCAGGCTCATGGCTTGGCTCCCCCATAGCGGCGATCGCGGCCGCAATATGCCGATACGATTCCGGCAAAGATGTCGCGCGTGAAATCAGGCCACAAGGTATCGACGAATTCGTATTCCGCATAGGCCGATTGCCACAGCAGGAAATTTGAAATCCGCGCCTCGCCCGAGGTGCGGATCACAAGGTCAGGATCAGGTAAAACCTTTGTATCCAAATATCTTGTCAGCGTTTCTTCATCCACATCATCGGGGCTGAGACTGCCCGAGGCGACGTCCTGTGCCAGGTGCTTGATCGCGCGGCTCACCTCGTCGCGGCTGCCATAGTTCAGTGCGATGGTCAGGTGAATGCGGTCATTGCCTTCGGTGATGCCCTCCAGTTCGTCCATGAGGGCGATCAGCTTGGCATCGAGGCGCACCCGGTCGCCGATGAAGCGTACGCGCACGCCCTCGTCCCGCAATGCGCGGGCCTCCTTGGCGATGTAGCGGCGGAAAAGGCTCATCAGGCCGGCCACCTCGGTCTGGGTGCGTTTCCAGTTCTCTGTCGAAAAGGCAAAGACCGTCAGATACTTGACCCCAAGATCGGGACAGGCATCGACGATCTCGCGCACGCGTTTGGCGCCGGCATGGTGGCCAAAGAGACGCGGGCGCCCGCGCGCCTGCGCCCAGCGGCCATTGCCGTCCATGATGACGGCCACATGGCGCGGGCCCTGCGGTGCGGGAAGGGCAGCATCTGCGCCCTCTTCGCTGTCTTTGCCCTTTCGCCCGAACACCCCGTCAGACCTGCATGATCTCGGCCTGCTTCGTCTCCAGCGACTCGTCGACGCGGGTGATGAAGCGGTTGGTCAGATCCTGAACCTCGGTTTCCCAGAATTTCTGGTCGTCCTCGGACATGCCTTCATTCTTGCCCTTCTTGATCTGGTCCATGCCGTCGCGGCGCACGTTGCGGATCGCGACGCGGGCATGCTCGGCATATTGCGAGGCGACCTTGGTCAGATCGCGGCGCCGCTCCTCGTTCAGCTCGGGGATGGGCAGCATGATGATCGTGCCATTCATCTGAGGATTGATGCCCAAGCCGCTGTTGCGAATGGCTTTCTCCACCTTGTTGACCAGGCCCTTGTCCCAGACGTTGATCGTCACCATCCGCGGTTCGGGCACGTTGACGGTGCCGACCTGGTTGATCGGCGTCATCTGGCCGTAGGCGTCCACCATCACCGGCTCCAGCAGCGACGCGCTGGCCCGCCCCGTGCGCAGCGAGGCGAATTCGGTTCTCAGCGACGTGATCGCGCCTTCCATGCGCCGCTCAAGATCGGCGGTGTCGATTTCCATATTGTCGGACATACTCTAGTTCCTTTGCGGTCTGTCACCCTCGGCCCGGCGCCACGCGGGCGTCAGGAATGGACGGTTGTATAGGTGCCTTCGCCGGCCAGGATCCCGCGAAACCCGCCGGGCTCGTCCAGGCTGAACACGATGATCGGCAGGTTGTTGTCGCGCGCCAGTGCGATGGCGCTGGCATCCATCACCTTGAGGTGCTTTTGCAGCACGTCATCATAGGTGATGCGGTCATAGCGCACGGCATCGGGGTTGGTCATCGGATCCTTGTCATAGACGCCGTCCACCTTGGTGCCTTTCAGGATCGCCTCGCAGGCCATTTCATTGGCGCGCAGCGTCGCGGCGGTGTCGGTGGTGAAATAGGGGTTTCCGGTGCCCGCGGCAAAGATGCACACGCGTTTCTTCTCAAGGTGGCGCACGGCGCGGCGGCGGATATAGGGCTCGGCCACCTCGTCCATGCGGATCGCCGAGATGACGCGGCAGAAGACGCCCAGTTTCTCCAGCGCGCTTTGCATCGCCAGCGCGTTCATCACGGTGGCCAGCATGCCCATGTAATCGGCCGTCGTGCGCTCCATCCCCTGCGCCGAGCCTGAGAGCCCGCGAAAGATGTTGCCGCCGCCGATGACCATGCAGATCTCGACCCCCATGTCGTGCACCACCTTCACCTCGCGCGCGATGCGCTCGACGGTGGGGGGATGCAGGCCATATGCCGTGTCGCCCATCAGCGCCTCCCCCGAAATCTTCAGCATCACGCGCTGAAAGGTCGTTCTGGGGGTGTCACTGTCGGGCATGGGAGGATTTCCTGGCTTGGGGTGTCTGGCGCGCAAAATGTCGCAAATGGCCGCATAGTTCAATCGCATAAACCGCCCCGCCCCACGCCGGAGGCAGTAAAACGCCGCGCGCCCCCTCGCCCCCGCCGCCGCGCCGCGCTAGAACGCGGCCATGCTGGAGCATCTGAACATCACGCCGGAGCGGCCCGTCTTGATCGCGGGGCCGACCGCATCGGGCAAATCGGCGCTGGCGCTGCGCATCGCCGAGCGGCTGGGCGGGCGCGTGATCAATGCCGATTCCATGCAGGTCTTTGCAGGCTGGCGCATCCTCACCGCGCGCCCGTCCCCGAGCGATGAGGCGCGCGCGCCGCATGCGCTTTATGGTCATGTGGCGCAGGATGCGGAGTACTCCGTCGGTCACTGGCTGCGCGATGTGGCGCCCCTGTTGCGCAGCGGGCCGCGGCCCATCATCGTGGGCGGCACCGGCCTTTATTTCACCGCCCTGACCGAGGGGCTGGCCGAGATCCCGCCGACGCCACCCGAATTGCGCGCCGAGGCGGACGCGCTGCGGATGCGCGGCGCGCTTGCGAACATGATCGACGCGCTGGATCCGGCGACGCGGGCACGCATCGATCTGCAGAACCCGATGCGCGTGCAGCGCGCGTGGGAGGTGCAGCGCGCCACGGGCCGCGGGCTGGCCGCATGGCAGGACGCAACGCCGCCGCCGCTGCTGCCTTTGAAAGCGGCCCATGCGCTGCTGCTGGATGCGGACCGCGATTGGCTGAACGCGCGCATCGCCGGGCGGCTGGACCATATGCTGCGGCACGGCGCGCTGGAGGAAGTGCGCGCCAATCTGGACCATCTGGCCGCCGGCCATCCCAGCGCCAAGGCAATCGGCGCGCCCGAGCTGGCCGCCCATCTGCGCGGCGAGATGCCCTTGAGCCGCGCGCAGGAGGCGGCGACGATCGCCACGCGGCAGTTCGCGAAACGCCAGCGCACGTGGTTCCGCGCGCGCATGGGCGGATGGCAGCGCATGATTGTGCCAGATCCCGCCTGAATGTCACTTTTCTGACATTTTGCGGGCTTCATCCGCCCATCAAACCGGGCTAAGTTGCACCGGACGTACCGCCCGCATCCTCGAAAGCCTCCGTGATTGACCCTGTCCGACACCATAATCCCGCAGATCATGACGCTTGCGCAGTGGACGCATGGCGCGCCTTGGCGCCTGACCCTGCCGCACAGCCAGCCCCGGCATGCGCTGATCTGGATCACGCGCGGCCAGGCGCGCGCGACGGTCGGCGGGCTGCGGCGCGGTGTGGGGGCGCATAATGCGCTTGCCGTGCCGGCCGGGACGCTCTTTTCGCTCGATATCGGGCCGGGATGCTATGGTCAGGTCTGCCTGATCCCGCCGGGCGGCCCTGCCCTGATGCCGGACGAGCCCGAGCATCTGCGCATCCGCGAGGTTCAGGCGCAGGGCGAGTTGACGGCGCTTCTGGACGGCATGATGCGCGAGGCCGCGCAGGCCCGCCCCTTCGCCGACGAGGCGGCGCAGGCGCTGGCCATTCAGGTCACCGTCTGGTTGCGCCGCGCGCTCATCAACCAGGAGCCGGGACCGCCGCCCACGGCGGCGCAGCGGCTGGTCGTCGCCTACGCGTCGCTGGTCGAGCAGGGCCATGCCAGCGGTCAGCCCATGGCCGCCTATGCGCGCGATCTGGGCGTGACGCCCACCCATCTGGGCCGCAGTTGCAAGGCATGCTGCGGTCTGACCGCGGCCGATCTGCTGACGCAGCGCGTCCTGCACGCCGCGCGCGAGATGCTGGAGGATGGCGATGATGCGATCCGCCACGTCGCGGCGCAGTTGGGATTCGGCAGCGCCGCCTATTTCTCGAGGTTCATTCAGGCGCATACGGGCGCCAGCCCGTCGGCATTGCGGCGCAAGGCGCGGATGCTCAAGGCCGGCTGAGGCGCCTCAGCTGCCCCAGATCACGCGCACGTAATTGGTGGTTTCCTTGTAGGGCGGCACGTCGCCGTATTTCTTGACCGCCGCGGGGCCCGCGTTATAGGCCGCCAGCGCCAGGCGCCACGAGCCGAATTCGCGGTACTGCATCGCCAGGTAGCGCGCGCCGCCGTCCAGATTCTGCTGGGGATCATGCGGATCCACCCGCAGCACAGCCGCCGTGCCCGGCATCAACTGCGCCAGTCCGATCGCGCCCTTGTGCGACAGCGCCGTCGGCTTCCATCCGCTTTCCTGCTGGATCAGGCGCAGGAACAGATCCTCGGGCACCGAATGCCTGCGCGCCGCTTCCTTCGCGATCTTCAGGAATTCGCCCCGATAGGCGCCCGCGTAAGCCTGGCCGCTGCCCCATTTCGTGGGCGTGTTCACCCGGTCGGGCTGCAGGCGCACGGACGCCTTGTACTGGCTGGCCGCGCGGTTATCCAGAACGCTGGTCTGGGACCGGAAAAGATGGTTGCGGCTCTTTGTCGAAATGACTTCTGCCTGCGCGCCCGGCGCCAGCCCAAGGGCCGCCCCAAAGAGCACGCCCGCCCCGAAAAATCGCTTCATGTGAATACCCGGTCCCGTTGGAATAGTGCAGGGATATCCGATTCCATCGCGGATTTCCAGTATTCCGGCACCTGCGCGCCCGTCCGTTTGCCTGCCGCCCGCGCAACCCGCCGCCCCATCGAGGCATTTTTAGGCTGGCATTAACCTGATCGGGATGATGTAACACGTAACCAAATCCAAGCCCCATTCAGGAGGACGCGCATGGCCGGGTCGGTTAACAAAGTCATTCTCATCGGCAATCTGGGCCGCGATCCCGAGGTCCGCACATTCCAGAACGGCGGCAAGGTGTGCAACCTGCGCATCGCCACCTCCGACACCTGGAAGGACAAGAACACCGGTGAGCGGCGCGAGAAAACGGAATGGCACAGCGTCGCCATCTTTCAGGAAGGTCTGGTGCGCATCGCCGAGCAATATCTGCGCAAAGGCTCGAAGGTCTATATCGAAGGGTCGCTTCAGACCCGCAAGTGGCAGGACCAATCCGGTCAGGACCGCTATTCCACCGAGGTCGTGCTGCAGGGATATGGCGGCACGCTGACCATGCTGGACGGTCGCAGCGAAGGTGGCGGCGGTGGTGGTGGCGGCGGATATTCCGGCGGCGGCGGCGATTACGAGGGCGGCGGCGGATATGGCGGCCCCGACGATCGCGGCGGGCCGTCGGGCGGCTCCTCGGGCGGCGGCGGGCCTTCGCGCGATTTCGATGACGAAATCCCGTTCTGACCGGATTTGCCTTGGGCGGTTAACCCTATCTTATCCATGTGCGCCGACTACTGGCGCGCATGGAGATCGATTTTGACCCGCCGGACGCATCTGCAAACTTTCCCGGCACGCCGTTGCAACAAAGCGGCACCTACGCGGCCGTCTTGCGCAGTTTTGGCTGCCACTCCGCCGTCGCGGATATCCGGAGCGATGGCGCCCGGCTAGCCCGCGCGCGCATCCTTGTGCGCGGCATCGGCCCGCTGCGACTGGCCTGGGTGCCACGCGGGCCAGTCTGGGCGCATGGTGTCGCCCGCGCCGATCAATCACGCGCCCTTGCCGCCCTGCCCCGCGCCGCGCCATGGTGCGCGCTTTGGGCGATGGGCGGTGATGCGGGCGGCGCGCGGCGCGGCCTGCCGGTGGCGCGCGGCGGGAACGTGGCCGAGCTCGACCTGACGCAGGGCGAGCAGCTGCGCCGCAGCGCGCAGCATGGCAAATGGCGCAATCGGCTGAAGCGGGCCGAAACGGCGGGGCTCTCAATCACCGCAGCGCCGCTTGAGCTGCCACGCGACGCCGTGCTTTTGGCACGCGAGCGCGCGCAACGCCGGGCGCGCGGCTACGCGGCCCTTCCGCATGCATTTCTTGAGCGATGGCAGAACATCGCGCCACAAGACACCCTGCTGCTGACCGCGAAAGATGGCGGCGCGCCTGTCGCCTTCATGCTCTTTTTGCTGCACACACCCACGGCCACCTATCACCTTGGCTGGAGCGGCGAACGGGGGCGCGCGACCGGCGCGCATGGCCTGCTGCTGTGGCGCGCCAGTCAGGAACTGGCGGCGCGGGGGTATCACCGGCTCGATCTGGGGCATGCCGATCCGCAGCGCACGCCGGGCATCACGCGCTTCAAACTCGGCGCGGGCGCCGCGCCGCGAGCCCTGGGCGCGACCACTCTCTGCCTCTGAGTGCCGGCGCTCGCGCCCTGTGCTTTGGGCGCCCAAATCGGGCCGCCGCGCCGCTTTGCCTCTGGTAATATGCGCGCGCAGCCTATAGGGCGCGTGAAAAACCCCAAGGATTGACCCGAATGGACCTTCGCAACATCGCGATCATCGCTCACGTTGACCACGGCAAGACGACGCTGGTGGACGAACTTCTGAAACAATCGGGCGCCTTCCGCGCCAATCAGGCCGTGGACGAGCGCGCGATGGACAGCAACGATCTGGAGCGCGAGCGCGGCATCACGATCTTTGCCAAGCCGACCTCGGTCGAATGGAAAGGCAAGCGCATCAACATCGTCGACACGCCCGGCCACGCCGATTTCGGCGGCGAGGTCGAGCGCATCCTGTCGATGGTGGACGGTGTCGTGCTGCTTGTCGACGCCGCCGAAGGCCCGATGCCGCAGACGAAATTCGTGACATCCAAGGCACTTGCCCTTGGTCTGCGCCCCATCGTCGTGCTCAACAAGGTCGACAAGACCGATGCCGAGCCGGACCGCGCGCTGGATGAATGTTTCGATCTTTTCGCCAGCCTTGGCGCCGATGACGACCAGCTGGATTTCCCGCATATGTATGCGTCGGGCCGGTCGGGCTGGGCCGATCACACGCTGGACGGGCCGCGCAAGGATCTCAGCGCGCTCTATCAGCTGATCGTCAATCACGTCCCCGCGCCCAAGCAGGTCAAGCGTCAGGGCGAGGATTTCCGCATGCTGGCCACCACGCTGGGCTCCGATCCCTTTGTCGGCCGTCTTCTGACGGGCCGCGTCGAATCAGGCAAGCTGAAGGTCGGCGCGACCGTGCAGGCGCTGTCGCGTATCGGCCAGAAGATCGAACAATTCCGCGTGACCCGCATTCAGGCGTTCCGCGGTCTGGCCTCGCAGGACATCGAAGAGGCGCAGGCCGGCGATATCGTCAGCCTTGCCGGCATGTCCAAGGCGACCGTCGCCGACACCATCTGCGCACTGGCCGTGGACGAGCCGCTGGAGGCGCAGCCCATTGATCCGCCGACGATTACCGTCACCTTCGGCATCAATGACAGCCCTCTGGCGGGGCGTGACGGCAAAAAAGTGCAAAGCCGCGTGATCCGCGACCGCCTGATGAAAGAGGCCGAATCGAACATCGCCATCAAGGTGTCCGACACCCCCGGCGGCGACGCGTTCGAGGTGGCGGGCCGCGGCGAATTGCAGATGGGCGTCCTGATCGAGAACATGCGCCGCGAAGGTTTCGAGCTCAGCGTATCGCGTCCCCAGGTCGTCATGCGCGAGGGCGAGAACGGCGAGCGGCTGGAGCCGATCGAAGAGGTCACGATCGACGTCGATGACGAGTATTCGGGTGCCGTGATCGAGAAACTGACCGGCCCCCGCAAGGGCGAGCTGACCGAGATGAAACCGGCCGGCGCGGGCAAGACGCGCATCATCGCGCATGTCCCGTCGCGTGGCCTGATCGGCTATCACGGCGAGTTCATGACCGATACGCGCGGCACCGGCGTTCTGAACCGCGTCTTTCATGGCTGGGCGCCGCACAAGGGCCCGATCCAAGGCCGCCGCGCGGGCGTTCTCATCTCGATGGAGAATGGCGAATCGGTCGCTTTTGCGCTGTGGAACCTGGAGGATCGCGGCAAGATGTTCATCGGCGCGCAGGCCAAGGTCTATACCGGCATGATCATCGGCGAGCATAGCCGCGAGAATGATCTGGAAGTGAACCCGCTCAAGGGCAAGAAGCTGACCAACGTGCGCGCGTCCGGCACCGACGAGGCCGTGCGCCTGACCACCCCGATCGAGATGAGCCTTGAGCAGGCGATTGCCTATATCGACGACGATGAGCTGGTCGAGGTCACGCCGAACGCGATCCGTCTGCGCAAGCGGCATCTGGATCCACACGAGCGCAAGCGGGCGTCGAAATCATAACGCTTTCAATGACCTGAGAGCGGTTCCTCACTCATTACATCAACAAAGGCCGCGGCATGTGCCGCGGCCTTTGTGTTTCGCAACCCTACCCGCTTCCGGTTTTGACACCGGCAGGATCCTGCGCCGGGCGCGCTACTCCGTCGTCTCGACGATCAGAAGCTCGCGCTCCGATGCGCCGCGCGCATGGCCGAGCGCCTCCTGATATTCGGGCGAGTGATAGCAGGCCTCGGCCGCCTCGACGCTGTCAAAGCGGGCCACCACGTTGCGCGGCCTCTCGCGGCCTTCCAGTTGCACGAAACGCCCGCCGCGCGCGATGAAATGGCCCCCGTGCTTGGCAATGGCCGGGCCGGCCAAGGCGGCGTATTTGCCATAGGCGTCCTCGTCCGTGACGGTAACGTGCGCAATCCAGAGTGCGGGCATGATCTATCCTTTCAATAGGTTACGTGCGGCCTCGATCGCCGCATCGGAGTTCGACGCATCGGCGCCGCCGCCCTGCGCCATGTCCGGGCGGCCACCGCCGCCCTTGCCACCCAGTTCGGCGACAGCCGCGCGCACCAGATCCACCGCCGAGATTTCGCCGGTCTTGTCGTCGGTCACGCCGGCGGCGACAGCGGCCTTGCCGCCCGTGTCCGCGATCAGCAACACGGCGCCGCTGCCGAGGCGGGCCTTGTGCTCGTCCACGAGCCCCGGCAGGTCCTTGCCTGACACGCCGCTCAGCACCTGCGCCAGAAACTGCGTGCCGCCGATCTGCTCGACCTGCGCCTCGCTGCCCTGCCCCGCGCCGCCGGCCATGGCCAGCTCGCGGCGCAGTTGCGCCACCTCGTTCACCAGCGCGCGGCGCTCGTCCATGAGGGCCCGCACGCGCGCTTGGGCATCATCGGGGCGCACCTTGAGCGCGCCGGCAAGCTCGGTCAGGGCCTTGGAATGGCCGCCCAGATGGCGCAGCGCGGCCTCGCCGGTCAGCGCCTCGATCCGGCGCACCCCGGCGCTGGAGGCGGCATCGCCCAGCAGCACGAAAAGGCCGATATCGCCGGTCTGCGCCACATGGGTGCCGCCGCACAGCTCGATCGAATAGGTGCGCTTGTCCGCGCCCTTGCCCGAGCCGTCCTGCCGGCCCATCGACACGACGCGCACCTCGTCGCCGTATTTCTCGCCGAACAGCGCCTGCGCGCCCAGCTCGCGCGCCTCGTCCGGGGTCATGATGCGCGTCTCGACCGGGGCATTCTGGCGGATATAGCGGTTCACATCCGCCTCGACGCGGGCCAGCTCGTCGGCGGTCAGCGCCTTGGTGTGGCTGAAATCGAACCGCAGGCGGTCATCGGCATTCAGGCTGCCGCGCTGCGCGACGTGATCGCCCAGCGTCTCGCGCAGGGCCTCGTGCAGCAGATGTGTGGCGGAATGGTTGGCGCGGATCGCGCTGCGGCGGCCATGGTCCACCTGCAACTGCGCCGACGCGCCCTTGGTCAGCGCGCCCTCGGTCACTTCGGCGAAATGGATGAAGACGCCCGCCACCCTGCGCGTGTCGGTGATGCGCGCCGTGCCGCCCTCGCAGGTCAGCGTCCCGCTATCGCCCACCTGCCCGCCGGATTCGGCATAGAACGGCGTCTGGTTCAGCACGATCTGAACCGTCTCGCCCTTGTCGGCGCGGCTTACCATCCCGCCCTCCTGCACCAGCGCCACGATCTGCGCCTCGGCGGTTTCGGTGTCATAACCCAGAAAATCGGTGACGCCGCTGGCCTCGGCGATGTCGTACCAGATATCGGCATCCGCCGCCTCGCCGCTGCCGGACCATGCCGCGCGGGCCTTGGCCTTCTGCTCGGCCATGGCGGCATCGAACCCGGCGGTATCGACGCCGCGCCCCTTCTCGCGCAGCGCGTCCTGCGTCAGGTCCAGCGGAAAGCCGAACGTGTCATAAAGCTTGAACGCCGTCTCGCCGGGCAGATCCGCGTCCGCGTCCAGCCCCTGCAGCGCCTCGTCCAGCAGGCCAAGGCCGCGGTCCAGCGTCTGCTTGAAGCGCGTCTCCTCCAGCCGCAGCGATTCCTCGATCATGCCCTGCGCGCGGCCCAGCTCGGGGAACGCCTGACCCATCTGCGCGACCAGCGACGGCACCAGCCGGTACATCACCGGATCCTTGGCGCCCAATAGATGCGCATGGCGCATCGCGCGCCGCATGATCCGGCGCAGCACGTAGCCGCGCCCCTCGTTCGAGGGCATCACGCCATCGGCCATCAGGAAAGACGTGGAACGCAGATGGTCCGCGATCACCCGGTGATGCACGTTGCCCGGCCCGTCCGCATCGGTGTTGGTCGCGTGCGCGCTGGCCTCGATCAGGGCGCGCATCACGTCGGTGTCGTAATTGTCATGCTTGCCCTGCAACAGCGCGCCGATCCGCTCCAGCCCCATGCCGGTGTCGATCGACTGCATGTCCAGATCGCGCTGCGTGCCGTCCTCGAACCGCTCGTTCTGCATGAAGACGAGGTTCCAGATCTCGATGAAGCGGTCGCCATCCTCCTCGGCGCTGCCCGGCGGGCCGCCCCAGATTTCCGGGCCGTGGTCGTAGAAGATCTCGGAACAGGGGCCACAGGGGCCGGTGGCGCCCATCGACCAGAAATTGTCGTCGGTGGCGATGCGGATGATCCGGTCATCGGGCAGGCCCGCGACCTTTTTCCAGATATTCGCGGCCTCGTCGTCGGTATGGTAGACGGTGACCAGCAGCTTGGATTTATCCAGCCCGAAATCGCGCGTCAGCAACTCCCACGCGAAATGGATCGCCTCGTCCTTGAAGTAGTCGCCAAAGCTGAAATTGCCCATCATCTCGAAGAACGTATGATGACGCGCGGTGTAGCCCACATTGTCCAGATCGTTGTGCTTGCCGCCCGCGCGCACGCATTTCTGGCTGGAGGTGGCGCGCACATAGTCGCGCTTTTCCACGCCGGTAAAGAGGTTCTTGAACTGCACCATGCCCGAATTGGTGAACATCAGCGTCGGGTCGTTGCGCGGCACCAGGGGCGAGCTTTCGACGACGCGGTGATCGTTGCGGTCGAAATAGCCAAGAAAGGTCGAGCGGATGTCGTTCAGCGTCGGCATGAATGGTCTTCTTTCGCGGAGTTTTCAGGGGTCTGCGGCGTTCCCCTGATTATCCGCCCGCGCCGCGCCTGTCCACCGCAAGAAAAAAGGCCCGGCGCGCGATTTGCGGCCGGGCCTGTCATTGCTTAAGGATGCGCCTTCACGCTTCCATCAGATCGTCATCGCCGTCCTGATCGGAGGCTGGCATATCGAATTCCAGCCCGTGCGCCGCGCGGATCTTGTCCTCGATCTCCAGCGCCATCTTGCTGTTTTCCTTCAGGAAGGTCTTGGCGTTTTCGCGGCCCTGACCGATCCGCTCGTCGCCATAGCTGAACCAGCTGCCCGATTTCTCGACCACGCCGGCCTTGACGCCCAGATCCAGGATCTCGCCCATCTTGGAGATGCCCTCGCCATACATGATGTCGAATTCCACCTGCTTGAAGGGCGGCGCGACCTTGTTCTTGACCACCTTGACGCGGGTGGCGTTGCCCACGATCTCCTCGCGGTCCTTCAGCGCGCCGATGCGGCGAATGTCGAGCCGCACGGAGCTGTAGAATTTCAGCGCGTTGCCCCCCGTCGTCGTCTCGGGCGAGCCGAACATGACGCCGATCTTCATGCGGATCTGGTTGATGAAGATCACCGTGCACTTGGTGCGGCTGATCGAGCCGGTCAGCTTGCGCATCGCCTGGCTCATCAGGCGGGCATGCACGCCGACGCTGCTGTCGCCCATGTCGCCCTCAAGCTCGGATTTCGGGGTCAGGGCCGCGACCGAATCGACCACCACCATGCTGACCGCGCCCGAGCGCACCAGCGTGTCCACGATCTCCAGCGCCTGCTCGCCCGTGTCGGGCTGCGAGATCAGCAATTCGTCCAGATCCACGCCCAGTTTGCGCGCATATTGCGGATCGAGCGCGTGCTCGGCGTCGACAAAGGCGCAGACGCCGCCCTTTTTCTGCTCTTCGGCGACGCAATGCAGCGTCAGCGTGGTCTTGCCCGAGCTCTCGGGGCCATAGATTTCCACGACCCGGCCCTTCGGGATGCCGCCGATTCCCAGTGCGATATCAAGGCCAAGCGATCCGGTCGAGGTCGACTCGATATCCTGAATCGGGTTGTCGCCCAGCTTCATGATCGAGCCCTTGCCGAACTGACGCTCGATCTGCGCAAGCGCGCTGTCGAGGGCCTTCTGCTTGTCTGCGCTTTTCTTGTTGTCCATGCTCAAAAGATCTGCCGTTGCCATTTCATTCACGTCCTTATTCCACACACTGCCCCAAGCGGCAATTGCTGCGTTTGTTCGCGACTTGTTCCCACTACACATGGAGACAAAACGCGAACACTTCAAGAAAATTGTTCACATCTTCACATTTACCCAGATGTGTTAAAGAAGCGTTACGCGGGGTTCTGGCGCGGCGAGGTGCGGCATGTTGGTGTTTTCCAAGTATAAACTGGTGTTCCTGTCGGTGCCCAAGACCGGCACGACCGCATGGCAGGCGGCGCTGGCGCCGCATACGTCGATGATCGTGAGCGATCCGCCCGAGCTGAAACACGCGCCGGTTTTCCGCTACAATCGGTTTTTCCGCCCCGCGCTGGAAAAATTTATCGGCGAGGATCTGCATGTGATCGCCGTCATGCGCGAGCCGGTCGCCTGGCTGGGCAGCTGGTTTCGCTATCGCCAGCGCCCGTTTCTGGAGGGCAAGCCGGGCAGCACTGCGGGCATGAGCTTTGACGCGTTCGTGCAGGATTATCTGCAGGGCAGGCAGCCGCGCCATGCCAATGTCGGCTCGCAGTCCAAGTTCCTTGAGCCGCAGCGCAACGGCACCGCCGCCACGCATCTGTTCCGCTACGAGGATCCCGCCGCGCTGGAGCGGTATCTTGAGGCGCGCATGGGTTTTGCCGTCACCACCGAGCGCCTGAACACCTCGCGCGCCGCGCCCTTGCCGCTGAGCGCGCAGACCGAAGAGCAGCTTCGGCGCAAATACGCGCCTGATTTCCGCCTGTATGACAGCATCGGCGCGGATGGTGCCTATACGCCCGAGCCTGTCGCCTCGCCGGCCCGATAATCGGCGAACACACGCAGCGCGCGACTGGCGCGCCGTTGCGCATCGGGCTAGTCTGTCGGCGAACGGGCGCATATTACCTTGCCTTGCGGGGTCACTATCTGCCGATATGCGCCAGCAGCACGGCCCCCAGCCAACGGAGCGACGCCATGACCCACTTTCCTTCCGCCGATGATTTCGACGCCATCCGGCGCGGCTATGACGCCGACAGCAGCCGGTCGCTGTCGCTGCGCAGCGATGCCTATACCGAGCCGAAATGGTTCGACGCCGACCTGCGCGCGATCATGGCGAAACACTGGCAATGGGTGTGCCATGTCGAGAAACTGCGCGAGCCGGGCAGCTATTTCGCGCTGCAGGTCGCGGGCCAGCCTGTCGTGGTGGTGCGCGACCGGGACGGCGTGTTGCGCGCGTTCTACAACGTCTGCAAGCACCGCGCGCATGAGTTGCTCAGCGGCGAGGGCGTGACCAGCCGCATCATGTGCCCCTATCACGCATGGGTCTACAAGCTGGACGGCCAGTTGGTGCGCGCGCCGGAAACCGAACACCTGGAGGATTTCACCCCCTCCGAGATCTGTCTGGATGAGGTGCAGGTCGAGGAGTTCTGCGGTTTCGTCTATGTCAATCTGGACCCTGACGCGAAATCGCTATCCGAGCAGACCGGCAGCCTGGAGACCGAGATTCGCCACTGGGCGCCCGATATCGAGAACCTGACCTTCGGCCGCCGCATGACCTATGACATCAAATCCAACTGGAAGAACGTCATCGACAACTTTCTTGAGTGCTACCACTGCCCCACGGCGCACAAGGATTTCTGCGATCTGGTGGACATGGACACCTACAAGGTGACGACCTACGGCATCTATTCGTCCCATATGGCCGAGGCCGGCACGTCGCCCAACAGCGCCTATGACGTCAGCAACGCAACCGTCCGCACGCACGCCGTCTGGTGGCTGTGGCCGACGACCTGCCTGATGCGCTATCCGGGCCGGTCCAGCATGATCGTGCTGAACGTGATTCCGATGGGGCCGGACCGCACGCTTGAGACCTATGATTTCTATCTGGAAACGCCCGACCCCGACCCGATGGAGGTGGATGCGATGCGCTATATCGACGAGGTGCTGCAGCCCGAGGATATCGGTCTGGTCGAAAGCGTGCAGCGCGGCATGGCGACGCCTGCCTTTACCCAAGGGCGCATCGTGAACGACCCCACCGGATCGGGCAAATCGGAACATGCGGTGCATCACTTCCACGGTCTGGTGCTGGACGCCTATGCCAAGGCTGCCGAGGAAGCCGCATGAAGCTGCAGGGCAAGACCGCCCTCGTCACCGGCGGGCGCGGCGGTATCGGGCGTGCCATCTGTGCGCGGTTTCTGGCCGAGGGCGCGCGTGTCTATGCCGCCGATCTCAGCGAGGGCGGCTCGCTCGATCTACCCGGCGGCGAGGCCGACTTCATCCGGCTGGATGTGAGCCGCGAGGACGAGGTACGCGCGGCGATGGATCGCGTGTTGGATGAGGCAGGCAAGCTCGACATTCTGGTGAACGCCGCCGGGATCGAGATCGAAAAGACCATCAAGGATACTACGCTGGAGGAATGGAACCGCAGCTTTGCCGTCAACGTCACCGGCACGTTCCTGACCTCGAAATACGCCCTGCCGCTTATGCGCAAGGCGGCCACGAACGGCACCACCGCATCGCTGATCAACTTCGGCTCCTATGACGGGTTCATCGCCGACCCCGGCCTTGCCGCTTATTGTGCAACCAAGGGCGCGGTGCATGCGCTGACCCGCGCCATGGCCTGCGATCACGGCCCCGAGGGTATCCGCGTCAACGCGATCTGCCCCGGCTATATCGACACGCCGATGCTGCAAAGCTTCTTCACCGGCGAGGGCTCGGGCGGCGGCGGCAAGGATATCGGCGCGCTGCAACAGGCGGTGCGCGATGTGCATCCCATGCGCAGCTACGGCACGCCCGATGACATCGCCAACCTCGTCAACTGGCTGGCCAGCGACGAGGCGCGCTATGCTTCCGGCCAGCTTTGGGTGCTGGACGGCGGCCTCAGCGCGCAAGTGCAGCAGATGAAGCTGTGAGCGTCGCCATCGTCACCGGCGCCGGGCGCGGAATTGGCCGGGCGATCGCGCTGCGGCTCTTGGCCGATGGCTATCGCGTGCTGGGCTGCGGGCGCAGCGCGCGCGGCGATGATTTCCCGGCAGGCGCGGACTGGGTGCAGGCCAGCGTGGCCGACACAGCGGGGGCGCAGCAGATATTGGCCGCCGCAGAGGCGCTGGGGCGCGTTTCGCTCTTGGTCAACAACGCCGGCGTGCAGGTGGAGAAAACGACCGCGGACAGCAGCGATGCCGACTGGGATCTGGTGATCGGCGCCAACTGCCGGGGCGTGTTCAACATGTGCCGCGCCGTGCTGCCGGGGATGGAGAAAACCGGCGGCGCGATCGTCAATATCGGCTCGATCTCGGCGACAGCGGCGGACCCCTCGATGGCGCTCTACAACGCCTCGAAGGCGTTTGTGCATGGCCTCACCCGCTCCATCGCCGTCGATCACGGTCCCAAGGTGCGCTGCAACGCCATCGCGCCCGGCTGGATCCTGACAGAGATGGCCGATGACGCCTTTGCGCTGGCAAATGACCCCGAGGCCGCGAAGCGGGACGCGCTGGCCCGTCACCCCGTCGGGCGCATGGGCGCGCCCGAGGATATCGCGAACATGGTGTCGTGGCTGGCCTCCGATCAGGCGGCCTATGTCAGCGGCGCAAGTTTTACTGTGGATGGCGGGATGACCGCCGCCTCCCCCCTCAATCCGGGATCGTTCTGATGGATCATGCACATACCGCCTGCCTTGGCGCGGGCGTCATCGGCGCCAGCTGGGCCGCGCTGTTTCTGGCCTCCGGCCGCTCGGTCGCCATTTTTGACCCCTCGCCCGAGGCTGAGGCGCAGACCCGCGCCTATGTCGAAACCGCCTGGCCCACGCTGACCCGGCTGGGCCTGACGGAGCGCGGCACGCCGGATGCCCTTACCTTTTACTCCAGCGCCGCCGGCGCCGTGGATGGCGCGAGCTTCGTGCAGGAGAACGTGCCGGAACGCCTGCCCATCAAGCACGCCGTCTTTGCCGAGATCGAACCGGCACTGGCGCAAGGCGCCATCGTCGCCAGCTCCGCCTCCGGCCTGACCCTCACCCAGATGCAGGGCGGCTGGACCGACCCCGCGCCGCTGGTGCTGGGCCATCCGTTCAACCCGCCGCACCTCGTGCCGCTGGTCGAGGTGATGGGGAACGAACGCACCGGCCCCGGCATCGCCGACGCAGCCGCCGCCTTCTACGAGAGCATCGGCAAGGTCACGATCCGCGTGAACAAGGAAGTGCCGGGCCACGTCGCCAACCGCTTGCAAGCCGCCGTCTGGCGCGAGGCGATCCATCTGGCCAAGGAAGGCGTCGCCAGCGTCGGCGACATCGACAAGGCAATGTGGGCCGGTCCCGGCCTGCGATGGGCCGCGATGGGGCCGACGGCCTGTTTCAGCATGGGCGCGGGACCGGGCGGGCTGCAGGCGTTCTGCGATCATTTTAAGGAGACGTTCAATGGCTGGTGGGACGACATGGGCCGCCCTTACCTTGATGACGAGACCATCGCGATGCTGGTCGACGGCGCCGCCAAGGCCGCAGGCGGCATGAGCCACGAGGACATGCTGGCGCGCCGCGACGCGATGATCACCGCCATGCAAGAGGCTCTGCGCCCGCATCGCGAGGGCTGAACGCAAACGCGGCGCACCCTGACAGACGCGCCGCGCATTTTTTCCAATGTCAGCCGTGGTTTATTCAGCCGCCTTCGACATATCCGTCATCTCGGCGTTGAAGGTGAACAGCTGCTCGCCCGCGATCCGGTAGCCGTCGATCAGCTCCTTGGCGCGCGCGCTGGTGAGCCAGACCTCCAGCTCCTCGGCCAGATCGCTCTTGATGTGGTCGCCCTTGGCGGGGTTCACCGGCAGATAGGCGTATTGATTGAACAGCAGCGGATCGCCCGCATAAAGCAGCTCCAGATTGGCCTTGTTGCCGAAATTCAGCCAGCTGGCGCGATCGGACATGATATAGGCGTCGATCCCGGCGGCGGTGTTCAGCGCGGCGCCCATGCCGGCGCCAACGGCGTTGTACCAATCGCCCTGCGCGCCGACGCCGAAGCCCGCGGCGCTCCACAGGCTCAGTTCCTTTTTATGGGTGCCGCTGTCATCGCCGCGGCTGACGAAAGGCGCCTCGGCCTCGGCAATGGCGCTCAGCGCTTCGGCGGCGCTGCCTGCATCGCGTATGCCGGCGGGGTCTTCCTTGGGGCCGATGATGACGAAATCATTATACATGATCTCGCGGCGATGATCGGCGTGACCCTCGGCGACGAATTTCTCTTCGGCGGCCTTGGAGTGCACCAGAACCGCATCGACGTCGCCCGCCTCGCCCAGCTTGATCGCCTGTCCGGTGCCGACGACCAGAAGCTGCACGTCGATATTGGTGTCTTTCTTGATTTCCGGCAGCAGCACCTCGGCCAGCCCCGAATTGTGAAAGCTGGTGGTGACGGCCATCTTCATCTCTTCGGCCTGCGCGGCCGCGCCGGTAAGGGCGAAAGCGAGGGCAAGTTTGAGTATACGCATTGCAATAGCTCCTTTTTATTACAGTCTCTTGTGGATTTCAGTCCACGATGTCCCCGGCCAGGAACGCGGCAGCCGCGTCCGTCGAGGGGGCATCGAAAAATTCGGCGGCGGGGGCGTGTTCGTGCACCTTGCCGCTGCGCAGGAACACGACCTCGCGCGCAAGACGCCGGGCCTGCCCCATGTCGTGCGTTGCCATGACGATACGTGTTCCAGCCTGGGTTGCAAGCCTCAAAAGCGCCTCGATCTCGCGGGTGGCGCGCCCGTCCAGCGACGCCGATGGCTCGTCCAGAAACAGCAGCTGGGGCGCGCAGATCAGCGCGCGGG
Source organism: Pelagivirga sediminicola (assembly GCF_003072125.1). Classification (GTDB taxonomy): domain Bacteria; phylum Pseudomonadota; class Alphaproteobacteria; order Rhodobacterales; family Rhodobacteraceae; genus Roseovarius; species Roseovarius sediminicola. The sequence goes on from NZ_QCYH01000001.1 coordinate 335,485, forward strand.
CCAGCGCCAGCTTTTGCTTCTCGCCGCCCGACAGGACGGTCGCCTGGCGCCCCTCCATGCCGGCAAGGCCGATCCGCTCGCACCATTCGACGCCCGCCGCGCGCGCGGCCTCGCGGGGAGTGCCGTGCAGGCGTAAGGGATAGGCCAGATTGTCCAGAACCGAGCGGCGCAGCATCACGGGCGTCTGGAACACGAACGCCTGCGCCCTTTGCGCCTGCGCTGCCCCGCAGGCCCATTTGATGCGTCCCATGCTCAGCCGTTCCAGCCCGTGCATCGCCTTGAGCAGCGTCGATTTGCCCGCGCCGTTCGGCCCGATCAGCGCCGTCAGGCCCGCGCCCTCCAGCACCAAATCGACCGGCCCGATCAGGCGTTTGCCACGCCGGTGCACGCAGGCGCCGGTGGCGCGCATGGGCAAGAGCGCGCTCACCACCGGCCCCCCGTCTCGGTCCGGCTGAGCCAGTGGATCGCAAGGTTCACCATGACCGAAAGCGCGATCAGCACGAATCCCAGCCCCAGCGCCAGCGCGAAGTTGCCCTTGCCCGTTTCCAGCGCGATGGCGGTCGTCATCACCCGCGTCAGATGGTCGATGTTGCCGCCGACGATCATGATCGCTCCCACCTCGCCCACGCCGCGCCCGAATCCCGCCAGCGCGGCGGTCAGAAGCGCGCGCCGCCCGTCCCAGAGCAGCGTCGCGATCCGCTGCATGCGCCCCGCGTTCATCGAGATCAGCAGATCGTGATATTCCGCCCACAGCTCGCGCAGGGATTGATGCGCGATAGAGGCGATCAGCGGCACGATGATGATGACCTGCGCCACAACCATCGCCGTCGGCGTGAAGAGCAGGCCAAGCACCCCCAAGGGGCCGCTGCGCGACAGCATCACGTAGACGACCAGCCCCACCACCACCGGCGGCAGCCCCATCAGCGCGTTCAGGATGGCAATCGTCGCGCGGCGCCAGCGGAACCGCTGCACCGCCAGAAACGCCGCCAGCGGCAACGCGATGGCACAGGCGATGACCAGCGCGCTCAGCGTCACGCGCAGGCTGCGCGCGGCAATCTCATAGAGATCCGCATCCAGGCTGAGCACCAGCCGGGCCGCCTGCCAAAGCCCTTCCCAAAGATCGTTCATCGCAATCAGTCACTCATTCCGGCGCAGGGCATGTCCAATGCGGATCGCGGCCAAGGTGCCCGCGGGGGCACGCCGCTGCAACCCGTGAAATGCGCCGCGCGGCCGACGCGATAGTGGCCGCCGCGTTCACAAACCTGCGCAGGCGGATTGCGGGCGGGCGCCGTTTGAGGTTTACTCGCCCCGAACAGCCCGCATCCCGGCGGGTCCGGTCGCCACGCGCCGGACGCCGTCCGCACGCAAGCCCATGGAGCGACAAATGCAATACATGAAACCGCAAACTGCCGCCGAGGTGTCCGATATCCTGGCGCGCAGCGAGGGCGCGGCGCGCATCCTCGGTGGTGGCACCGATCTGCTGGTGCAAATGCGATCCGGCATGATCGAGCCCGAAACGATCGTCGACATCAAGCATCTGGACGGTATCCGCGACATCACGTCCGAGGACGGCGGGCTGCGCATCGGCGCCGCCGTGTCCGGCCAGCGCCTGGGCGAGCACGAGGGCGCCAAGGCGCTCTGGCCCGGCGTGGTAGAGGCGTGCGAGCTGATCGGCTCGACCCAGATCCAGGGGCGCTGCACCATGGTCGGAAACCTCTGCAACGGCGGCCCCGCGGCCGATTCCGTGCCCGCCATGATCGCCGCCGCCGCCGTCGTGCGGATCGAGGGGCCGGACGGCCCGCGCGATTGCCCGGCCGAGGATTTCGTGACCGGCCCCGGCAAGACGGTGCTGGGCAAGGGCGAGTTCGTCAGTTCCGTCTTCCTGCCTGCGCGGCCCAAGGCCGCGTCGGACGCCTATCTGCGCTTCATCCCGCGCACCGAAATGGACATCGCGGTCGCTTCGGCGGGCGTCAATATCGAGCTGGCCGATGACGGTACGATCAAATCCGCGCGCGTCGCCATCGGCGCGGTCGGCCCGCGGGTGATTCTGGTGCCGGATGCAGCGGATGCGATAATCGGCTCCAAGCTGGAGGATCCGGCCATCGCTGCGCTGGTGCGCGCCTGCGAGGCCGCCAGCAGCCCCATCGATGACAAACGCGGCACCGCCGAATTCCGCACCACCGTCGTCGGCGTGCTCGCCAAGCGCGCCGCACGCATCGCAATGACCCGCGCGGGAGAAAATCAATGAAAAACATACATGTATCCACCGTTCTTAATGGCGACGAGACCGAATTCGTCTGCGCGCCCGAGGAAACGTTGCTTGACGCGCTGCGGGGCCGTCTGGGCATGACCGGCGCCAAGGAAGGCTGCGGCACCGGCGATTGCGGCGCCTGCACCGTCGAGATGGACGGACGGCTCGTTTGTTCCTGCCTCGTGCTGGGCGCCGAGGCCGAGGGCGCCGAGATCAAGACGGTCGAGGGCATGGCCGTCGGCGAGGGGCTGCACCCCTTGCAGCAGGCCTTCATCGACCATGCCGCGCTGCAATGCGGGATCTGCACGCCCGGCATTCTGGTGGCCGCCAAGACCCTGCTGGAGCGCAATCCAGACCCCACCGATACCGAGGTCAGGTATTGGCTGGCCGGGAACCTTTGCCGCTGCACCGGCTATGACAAGATCATCAAGGCTGTTCAGATCGCAGCCGCCGACATGAGAGGCGCATGACATGAACTTCCAGTCCAGTAGCAAGCAGGATTTCAAGGTCGTCGGCACGCGTGTCGCGCGCCCCGATGGCGTCGACAAGGTGACGGGACGCGCGCTTTATGGCGCGGATTTCAACGTTCCCGGCTGCCAGGTGGGGCTGATCCTGCGCAGCCCGCACGCCCATGCGCGCATCGACAATATCGACACGTCCGAGGCGCTGGCCCTGCCCGGCGTCAAGGCCGTCGTCACCTCCGCCGATTGGGGCGTGCCCGAGGATGAAGGGCTGCGCGACGTGCAGGACAACTGCCTTGCGCGCGGCAAGGTGCTGTATGACGGGCACGCGGTGGCGGCGGTTGCGGCCAAGGACATGGTCACCGCCAGGGCGGCGCTCAAGCTGATCCGCGTCGATTACACGCCCTTGCCCCATGTCACCGACGTGGACGAGGCAATGAAGCCGGATGCGCCAGTGGTGCAGGAGGCCCGCGCCGATGAGAGCGTGCCCGAGGGGAGCGGCCCGAACGTCACGCATTACTGCGAATTCGGACATGGAGATCTGGACGCCGGCTTTGCCAAGGCGGACACCGTCATCGAACGCAGCTTTACCACCGCCGCGACCCATCAGGGCTATATCGAGCCGCATGCCTGCGTTGCCTCCTACGGCAATGACGGCAAGGCGGATCTTTGGTGCACCACGCAAGGCCAGTATCTGGTGCGCGATCTGTGCGCCGGGATCATGGGCATGGAAGGCAGCCAGCTGCGCGTCACCCCGTCCGAGATCGGCGGCGGATTCGGCGGCAAGACCACCGTGTTCATCGAGCCTGTCGCGCTCGCGCTCAGCCGCAAGGCGGGCCGTCCCGTCAAGATCGTGATGAGCCGCGTCGACGTCTTTCGCGCCACCGGCCCCACCGTGTCCTCCTCGATGGATGTGCGCATCGGCATGACCAAGGACGGGCGCATCACCGCGGGCGAGGCCAAGCTGCGCTATCAGGGCGGCGCGTTTCCCTGCGGCACCGTCGACATGGGCGCGCAGGCCGCTTTTGCCGCCTATGACATGGAGGCGGTGCGCACCCGGGGCTGGAACGCGCTGACCAACCGCCCCAAGGAGGCCGCCTATCGCGCGCCCGGCGCGCCGATGGCGATCTATGCCGTCGAAAGCGTGGTCGACGAGCTGTGCCAGCAGCTGGAGCTCGATCCGCTGGACGTGCGCCTGAAAAACGCCGCCGATGCGGGGACCAAGGCGTCCTACGGCGTCACATTCGACCAGATCGGCCTGCGCGCCACGCTGGAGGCGGCCAAGGAGCACGCCCATTACCACGCGCCCTTGGGCGAAAATCAGGGGCGCGGGCTCAGCTGTGGCTTCTGGTTCAACTTTGGCGGCAACACCTCGGTATCATTGGCGATCAACGCCGACGGGACCGCCTCGGTGACCGAAGGCAACCCCGATATCGGCGGCAGCCGCGCGTCGATCAGCATGATGGCGGCCGAGGAGCTGGGCATCCCCTATGACAAGGTGCGCACCTTCATCACCGACACCGGCAGTCTGGGCCAGAACGACGTGACCGACGGATCGCGCGTGACCTTCGCGGTGGGCCTCGCCACGATCAAGGCCGCGCGCGCCGCCATTCAGGTGATGTGCGCGCGCGCCGCGAAAATCTGGGGCATCGACGAGGACGCGGTGATCTGGGAGGACGGCGCCGCCAAACCTTCGGGGCCGAACGCCGGTGATTTCGAGCCGATGACATTGGCCGAGATCGCCGCGATCTCGTCGGAAACCGGCGGGCCGATCGCGGGCCATCACGAGGTCAATGCCGAAGGCGCCGGCGTCAGCTTTGGCGTGCATCTGGCCGATGTCGAGGTCGACCCCGAAACCGGCGCGACAACCGTGCTGCGCTACACCGTGTTTCAGGACGCAGGCAAGGCCGTGCATCCCGATTATGTCGAGGGACAGATGCAGGGCGGCGCGGCGCAGGGCATCGGCTGGGCGCTGAACGAGGAATACATCTATGACGAGGATGGCCGCCTGCAGAATGCGGGCTTCCTCGATTACCGGATTCCCGTGGCATCGGACCTGCCCGCCATCGACACCGTGATCCTCGAGATCCCCAACCCCGGCCACCCCTACGGCGTGCGCGGCGTGGGCGAGACGCCAATCGTGCCGCCGCTGGCCGCGCTGTCGAACGCGGTCAGCCGTGCCGTGGGCGTGCGCTTGCACGAGTTGCCGATGTCGCCGCCCAAGATCCTCAAGGCGATCATGGCGCAGGGCTGAGCCATGGTGGCTGTGAAGCTCTGGGGATCCTTGCGGGATCTGGCGGAGGGCCAGGAAGTGGTTGAGGTGGAGGCCAGCAATTTCAAGGAGTTGCTGGACGCTCTTGCCGCGAAACATCCGGCGCTGAAGCCGCAGATCGACCGCGGGGTATCGCTCGCGGTCGACGGGCTGGTGTATCGAAACTCATGGTTTACCGAGGTCAGGCCGGACAGCGAAGTGGTGCTCATGCCCTATATGAAGGGTGGCTGACCCGCCCTGACGGGGCGCCTCCCGGCTCAAGGGGATCCCCCGCTGCCGAAAAACTGGCCGTGCCCGATATGAAACCGCTCATCGCCGAAGACCTCGGCGCGCCGGGCGGAGTGGCGCATGCTGAAGCTCCCGCCCCAGTCATGCGGATCATCGTCAGTCCGCGCGCTCAGTCCCCACGCGTGACGCGCACCGGCAGCCAGCACCAAACCGCCAGCGGGCAAGGCGTTCTGCGGCGGTTGAATGGAGGTGTCCAAGACCCGCAAGTCGAACGCCTCCAGAAAACCGGGGGTCAGGGTCCGCGGCTCGGCGCCGGTGTTTTCGATGGTCATCTCGCCCAGCTGCATCAGGGTGAGATCCGCATCATCCGGCGACGGGCCAAGCCGGACGATTTGCGGGACAAACGCGATCTTCAGATCCTCGTAGAGGATGCCCGCCGGACGCCGCATTGCATCGCAAACCGACCTGCTCTGCCCGGCTCATGGGGCGCCACGCGACGGTCCCGTCCTTGATCCGGTAGCCGGACGCGCGGCTGTCCTCGGACGGGGCGCGCGGCGCGTCCGAATTTCCTGGGCGCAGGGCCACCGCCAGCGCGATCAGGGGGATGGCCGCGGCAATCCACACCCAGCGGCGGCGCTGTCGCATGATCTGCGAGGGTCTTTTCATGGTGAACCGGTTTGAAATGGTCAGGAGCGTGATCGAACGATGCAGGCGACGCGTATGGCATGCAAGCGCAGAGGGGCAGGTTTGCTACCCGTTTTCGCAATGCCGCCATCACCTGCGCGGCGCTGCTCGGACTTCACCAAGCCGCCCCGCGCAGAAGGCCATGCTTCACCTCACGTGCAATTTATGGTAGCCGAGTATTGGATTTGCGCACCCCTGCGCTGCAAATGCCTCTGCGTTACGTCGCGGCGCCTGTCAAAAGACTTGCCGAATTTGACCTAGCGCAAACAACTTTGCGCTGCCGGTTGGTATCGAGCCTTATGAACAACGCCCTCCCCCTTGTTTTGCGTCTGATTCTGGCGGTTTGCCTGACGCTCTATGGCCCGTTGGCGATGGCGGGCGCAGGCGGCGGTGCATCCGTCACGATGGAGATCTGCGCAAACGGCGCGGCGCAAACGGTGCGCGTTTCACTGGGCACGGACGCGCCAGCGTCGGCCGCGCATGAATGCTGCGACTGCACGGCTTGCGGTGGCGGACCCGATATCGATCTGCAGGCCCCTTCAAGCGCGCAAGCCGCGCCAAACCCGGCGCAGCTGGCACAGCACGCCGCCCGCCCGGCAGCGCCGGCGCAATACAGGAATATCCGCCCGTTGCCGCGCGCCCCTCCGGCGCCGCGCGTCTCCATGCAGACCCACGACGGCGTGATCGTTTGCGATCATTCCACCCCCGGTCAGGACATGCGCGGCAGCGGGCGACACCTTTCAAAGGACGCCTCCGCATGACGACCCTCCGATCCCTCCTCCAGATCCTTTCCCTTGCGACGGCGATGCTGCTGTCCGGCGGCCCTGCCCTTGCGCAGTCGGTCCTGTCCAAGCTGCTGCCGGACGTGCAGCCCTCCAGCTTGGTCGAGGGCGCCGATGCGTTCGGCGCAACCCACCCGGACATTCCCGCGGTTCAGGTTCTGAAGGGAGGCCAGCAGATCGGCTGGGCCTTCGTGACCTCCGATTTCGTCTCGACGACCGGGTATTCCGGCAAGCCGATCGACACGATGGTCGCGGTGGACGACGGGGCGCAGGTGATCGGCGTCGAACTGGTCAAGCATGCCGAGCCGATCGTCCTGATCGGCATTCCCGATTCCAAAATCAAGGCGCTGGTGGCCGAATATCGCGGTCTCGATCTGGTGGCCGAGGCGGAAAGCGGCGGCACATCGCACCAGCTCGACATCATTTCCGGCGCGACGGTGACAATCATGGTCATCGACGATTCGATCATCCGCGCGGGACTGAAAGTGGCGCGCCAGCTGGGCCTTGGCGGGCTGGCCGTCGAGGCGCCCGATACCGGCCCGAAATTCGAGATAGACCCGGACGCGCAGGCGGCCGATGACTGGATGACGCTGGAGGGCGACGGCACGCTGCGCCGCCTGTCGCTGGATGTCGGGCAGGTCAACGCGGCCTTCGCGGCGATGGAGGATCCGCGCGCCGCCAAACGCGCGCTGACCGAGGCGCCCGAGACCACCTTCATCGAAATGCAGGCGGCGCTGGTGTCGCATCCCGCGATCGCGCGTTCCCTGCTGGGCGAGGCAGAGGCCGCCAATCTGGCGACTTGGCTTGACGAAGGCGAGCATGCGGTCGCGATCTTCGGCCGGGGGCTCTATTCCTTCAAGGGATCGGGCTATGTGCGCGGCGGCATCTTCGACCGGATCGTGCTGATTCAGGACGATATCTCGGTCCGGTTCCGCGACCGGATGCACAAGCGAATCAACACCATCGCCGCAGACGGCGCGCCCGTCTTCAACGAGGCGGACATGTTCAAGATCCCGGCAGACAGCGGCTTTGACCCGACGCAGCCGTTCCGCATCCAGCTTCTGGTGCAGCGCGACGTGGCGGCGATCGAAAAGGTCTTTACCACCTTCGATCTGGGCTATGAGCTGCCCGCGAAATACCTGCGCTCGGTCGCGCCTGCGCCCGCCGCCGAGGTTCCCGGCGCGGTCGAGGAGGTCACGGCACAGTCCGAACTCGACGCGCAACAGGCTCTCTGGAAACGCATATGGGAGGCCAAGACGCCGCAGATCGCGGTGCTGGCGATCATGCTGGCCGTGCTGACCGGCGTCTTTTTCTTCCAGACCTTCGCCACGCGCAACGAGCGGCGGTTCTTCTGGTTCCGCATCGCCTTCCTGACCGTCACGCTGGTCTATCTGGGCTGGTATGCCAATGCGCAGCTGTCGGTGGTCAACCTGATGGCGCTGTTTCATTCGCTGATCACCGGCTTCAGCTGGCAGGCGTTCCTTCTGGATCCGCTGACCTTCATCCTGTGGTTCTCGGTGGCGGCCGCGCTGATCTTCTGGGGGCGCGGGGCCTATTGCGGCTGGCTGTGCCCGTTCGGTGCGCTGCAGGAATTGCTGAACCGCGTGGCCAAGGCATTGCGCATCCCGCAATGGACCCTGCCCTGGGGCCTGCATGAGCGGCTCTGGCCGCTGAAATACATGATCTTCCTGGGGCTGTTCGGCGTGTCGCTGACCAGCATCGAGCAGGCCGAGCGCCTGGCCGAGGTCGAGCCGTTCAAGACCGCGATCATCCTCAATTTCGTGCGCGCCTGGCCCTTCGTCGCCTATGCCGCCGCGCTGCTGATCGCGGGGCTTTTCGTCGAGCGGTTCTTCTGCCGCTACCTCTGCCCGCTGGGCGCGGCGCTGGCGATTCCGGCGCGGCTGCGCATGTTCGACTGGCTCAAGCGGTATCACGAGTGCGGAAACCCCTGCCAGACCTGCGCGCATGAATGCCCGGTGCAGTCCATTCACCCCACCGGCGAGATCAACCCGAACGAGTGCATCAACTGTCTGCACTGCCAGGTTCTGTACCAGTCCACCACCAAATGCCCCGTCGTCATCAAGAAACTGAAACGCCGCGGCACCACCGGCGCCGCCCCCGGCAAGGGCACCGTGCCGAATCTGGGCCGCGACATTTCGGGGCATCCGAACCAACCCAAAACCCAAACCACAACGTGAAAGGAACGATCATGTCCGAGGGTAAGAAACTTCCCATCTCGCGGCGCAGCCTTCTGGGCGCGACCGCAGGAGGCGCGGCGCTGGCCGGCGCGCTTGGCAGCCGCGCGATGCTGACAGGCGGGGCCGTTGCGGGCGCCGCAACACTGGCAGGCACCACCAGCGCCCGCGCCGCCGCCGACGCCGAAGTGGCGCCCGGCCAGCTGGACGAATTCTATGGCTTCTGGTCCTCGGGCCAGTGCGGCGAGATGCGCATTCTGGGCATCCCCTCCATGCGCGAGCTGATGCGGATTCCCGTCTTCAACACCTGCTCGGCCACCGGCTGGGGCATTTCCAACGAATCCAAGAAGATCCTGACCGAGGGCCTTTTGCCCAAGACCAAGGAATATCTGGCCGCGAACGGCCATGAATTTCCGCCCAACGGCGATTTGCACCACCCGCACATGTCCTTCACCGAAGGAAAATATGACGGCCGCTACCTGTTCATGAACGACAAGGCCAACACCCGCGTCGCACGCGTGCGCTGCGACGTGATGAAGTGCGACAAGATCATCGAGATCCCCAACGCCAAGGCGATCCACGGCCTGCGTCCGCAGAAATGGCCCCGGACCGACTATGTCTTCTGCAACGGCGAAGACGAAGTGCCGATGGTCAATGACGGCAAGATCCTGGACGAGCCGGAAAAATACGTGAACTTCTACACCGCCGTGAATGCCGACGAGATGACCGTCGCATGGCAGGTGATGGTCACCGGCAACCTCGACAACACCGATTGCGACTATGACGGCAAATACGCCTTCTCGACCTCGTACAACTCGGAAATGGGCATGACCCTCGCCGACATGACCGAGGCGGACATGGACCATGTCGTTGTCTTCAACATCAAGGAGATCGAAAAGGGCATCGAAGCGGGCGATTACCAGGAGCTGAACGGCGTCAAGGTGATCGACGGGCGCAAGGGTCAGAACAAGAAATACACCCGCTATATCCCGATCCCGAACAACCCGCATGGCTGCAACATGGCGCCCGACAAGATCCACCTGTGCATCGCGGGCAAACTGTCGCCCACCGTGTCGGTGATCGACGTGCGCAAGCTGGACGCGGTGTTCGACGAGGATGCCGATCCGCGCAGCGTCGTCGTGGCCGAGCCCGAGCTGGGCCTTGGGCCGCTTCACACCTGCTTTGACGGGACGGGCCGCGCCTATACGACGCTCTTCCTCGACAGCCAGGTGGTGGTGTGGGACATCGAAAAGGCGATCCAGCTTTACAATGGCGAGGATGTCGATCCGATCATCACCAAGCAGGACGTGCATTACCAGCCCGGCCACAACTCGACCGTGATGGGCGAAACGCTGGAGGCGAGCGCCAAGTACTACCTGACGATGAACAAGTTCTCCAAGGACCGGTTCCTCAATGTCGGACCGCTCAAGCCCGAGAACGAGCAGCTCTTTGCCATCGACGGCGACACCCTGACGTTGCTCCATGACGGCCCCACCTTCGCCGAGCCGCATGACGCGATCCTGGTCGATCCCAGCAAGGTGAACCCCAAATCGGTCTGGGACCGCAACGACCCGATGTGGGCCGATGTGCGCGCGCAGGCCGAAAAGGACGGCGTCGATCTGGACGACTGGCAGGAAGAGGTCATTCGCGACGGCAACAAGGTGCGCGTCTACATGTCCGCGAACGCGCCCAGCTTCTCGCTGGAATCGTTCACGGTGCAGCAGGGCGACGAAGTGACCGTCATCGTGACCAACCTCGATGACATCGACGACCTGACGCATGGCTTTACCATGGGCAACCACGGCGTGGCGATGGAAGTGGCGCCCCAGGCGACCGCCTCCGTCACCTTCGTTGCGGCCCAGCCGGGCGTCTTCTGGTACTATTGCCAGTGGTTCTGCCACGCGCTCCACATGGAGATGCGCGGCCGGATGTTTGTCGAACCGAAGGCAAGCTGAGCCATGCTGCGCTCCCTGATCTGTGGTCTGTCCGTCCTGATCGCGCTGCCCCTCTGGGCGGCCGAAATAGACGTGGCGCCCGGACCGGGGAGCCTTGCGAACGCCATCGCCGGGGCCAGCCCCGGCGATGTGCTGACCTTGCGTCCGGGCCGCCACGAGGGCGCCGTCATCATCGACCGCCCGCTGACCGTGACCGGCAGCCACGAGGCGATCATCGACGGGATGTCAAACGGCACCGCCGTGACCATCGACGCGGCGGACGTCACCCTGCGGGGCCTGACCGTCACCGGATCGGGGATGAGCAACAAGGACCTCGATGCCGGCATCAAGATCCTCAAGAAGGCTGACCGCGCCATCGTCGAGGATAACCGCGTTCTGGGCAATCTGCACGGCATCGACGTGCATGGCGGCCATGACGCGCAGGTGCGCGGCAACATTATCGAGGGCACGCGCAATCCGCGCATGAACGACCGTGGCAACGGCATCTATGTGTGGAACTCGCCCGGCACGCTGGTCGAGGGGAACTCCGTCCGCTGGGGCCGCGACGGCATCTTCTCGAACGCCTCGCGCACGGGAACCTACCGCGACAACCTCTTTCGCGACCTGCGTTTTGCCGTGCATTACATGTATACCAACAATTCCGAGGTGTCCGGCAACGTGTCGATCGGCAACCATCTGGGCTATGCGATCATGTTCTCCAACCAGGTGATCGTGAAGGACAATCTCAGCCTGTCGGACATCAGCCACGGCGTGATGCTGAACTATGCCAACAATGCCGACGTCTCGGGCAACCTGGTGCGCGGCGGGGCGGATCGCTGCACCTTCATCTACAACGCGCACAAGAACCTGATCGTCGGCAACCGCTTTGAAGGGTGCAATATCGGCATCCATTTCACCGCCGGGTCCGAGCGCAACGTGCTGACCGGCAACGCGTTCATCGCCAACCGCACGCAGGTGAAATATGTCGGCACCCGCGACATCGAATGGAGCTTCGAGGGCCGCGGCAATTACTGGTCCGACCACCCCGGCTTTGACCTCGGCGGTGACGGCATCGCCGACAGCGTTTTTCGCCCCAACGACCTGATGGATCATATCCTGTGGTCGCAGCCCGCCGCCGCCCTGCTGACCGGCGCGCCGGCCGTGCAACTGATCCGCTGGGCGCAGTCCAGCTTTCCCGCAACACTGCCCGGCGGCGTTGTCGACAGCTTTCCGCTGATGCATGCGCCCGAGTTTGCAGTTTCCTCCGAATACACCCAGATGGAGGCCGAAGCCGTCGCCAACAGGGATGAAAGTGATCTCAATGACTTCGACGTTAACGATCTCGCAACTCACTAAGACGTTCGGCGGCACGCGCGCGTTGTCGGATGTCTCGCTCGGCCTTGCGCCGGGCGAGCGTGTGGCGCTTCTGGGCCATAATGGCGCGGGCAAATCGACGCTGATGAAGATCATCCTTGGCCTCATCGCACCCGATAGCGGGCAGGTGTCGGTCTGCGGCGCGGCGCCCGGCCATGCCAGCGCGCGCGCCAAGGTGGCCTATCTGCCCGAAAACGCCACCTTCCATTCTGCCCTGACCGGGCTGGAGCAGATCACCTATTACATGCGCCTGCGCGGCGAGGATACGTCCGGCGCGATGGAGCTTCTGGACCGTGTCGGGCTGGGTTTTGCGGCGAGGCGCCGGATCGGCACCTATTCCAAGGGGATGCGCCAGCGCGTCGGGCTGGCGCAGGCGCTGATCGGGCGTCCCAGCCTTCTGGTGCTGGACGAGCCCACCAGCGGGCTGGACCCCGTCTCGCGCCGCGATTTCTACGAGCTTCTGGACGGGCTGGCCGCCGATGGCGCGTCGATCCTTCTGTCCAGCCACGCCCTGACCGAAGTCGAGGCGCGCACCGACCGGCTGCTGATCCTGTCGGGCGGCAAGATGGTGGCGCAAGGCACGCTAAGCGATCTGCGCCGCGAGGCCGCCCTGCCCGTCGCGCTGCATGTCACCGCGCATAACGGCCATGACAGCGATATTCTGGCGGCCCTGCCCGGTGCGATCCGCGTTCATGACGCGCTACACCTGAATTGCTCGCAGGAGGACAAGCTGGCCACGCTGGGGCGCATCACCGCGCTGGGGGGCAAGGTCGCGGATCTGGAGGTGATTCCGCCCAGCCTTGAGGACATCTACAGCCATTTCAGCCGGAGGGACGGCCAATGATCGCCCGCATCCTCGCCACCGCCACGACCGAGATCCATATCGCCCGGCGCAACCGCTGGGTGCTGATCGCGGTGCTGCTGATGGTGGTCTTCTCGCTGGTGCTGTCGGCGGCCGGATCGGCGCCAACCGGCGCGCTGGGGGCCGACCGGCTGTCGGTGGTGGTTGCTTCGCTCACGTCACTGTCGGTCTATCTGGTGCCGCTGGTGGCGCTGCTCATGTCGTTTGACGCCGTGGCCGGCGAGGTGGAGCGCGGCACGCTGCCCCTGCTGCTGACCTATCCCGTCGCCCGCTGGGAGGTGCTGGCGGGCAAGCTGGTGGCGCATACCGCGATCCTGATCGTCGCCATCGTCGCGGGCTACGGCGCGGCGGCGGCTGTCACGATTGCCGCCGATCCGGCGGCGCTGGCGGGGCTTGGCGCGCTCTGGCGCTTGACATGGACATCGGTCCTGCTGGGCGCCACCTTCCTCGGGATCGGCTATGCGCTGTCGTCGATGGCGCGGCGCGTGTCGGGCGCGGCGGGCCTCGCGATCGGGCTGTGGCTGGGGCTCGTGGTGCTCTATGATCTGGGCCTTCTGGCCGCGGTCGTGGCCGATGATGGCGGCACCTTCACCACCCGCATTTTCCCCGGCCTTCTGCTGGCCAACCCGGCCGATGCGTTCCGCCTGTTCAACCTGAGCGCCGCGCAGGCCACCGCGGCGGCATCGGGCGTGGGCGGCGCGGCCGCGGCGATCGCGCCGTGGCAGTCGCTGCTGTCCATCGGCCTCTGGCCGCTGCTGTCGCTGGGTCTGGCCGCGCTTGCGTTCCGAAAGGTCGAGCCGTGAGGACCGCGCTGATCATCGCCGCGCTTCTGGCCCTCGCCGCCTGCAAGCAGGAGGAGGCGCAGAACACCGCGCCCCTGGCCCTGACGCAAAGCGCCGTCGGGCATTATTGCCAGATGAACCTGCTGGAGCATGACGGCCCCAAGGCGCAGGCACATCTGGCCGGCCTGCCCGGCGCGCCGCTGTTTTTCAGCCAGGTGCGGGATGTCATCGCCTATCTGCGCATGCCCGAACAAAGCCACGACGTGCTGGCCGTCTGGGTCAGCGACATGGGCGCGCCCGGCGCCACATGGGACGCGCCGGGCGCGGCCAACTGGATCGACGCGGAAGAGGCGCATTTTGTCGTCGGCGCCGATATCGTCGGCGGCATGGGGGCACCCGAAATCGTGCCCTTCTCGACACCTGCGGCGGCCGAGACCTTCGCCGCGGCCAATGGCGGCGAGGTGATGCGCCTCGATGCCATACCGGACAGCGCCGTGCTGACCCCTGTCGAGCTGGACGGCGAGCCGGATGAGACCGATTTTCAAGAACGCCTGCGCAACCTGTCGCGCACAGTGGGAGACTGACATCATGACAACCCGCCGCCGATTTCTGACCATCAGCGCGGCCGCGCTTGCCCTGCCCGCCGCCGGATTTGCGCAACCCGTCCACACCTGGCAGGGCGCCGCGCTGGGAACCACGGCGACGCTGCGCCTTGCCCATCCCGATGCCAAGGCGATCAGCGCGCGGGTGGCCGCGGAAATCTCGCGGCTGGAGGATGTCTTCAGCCTTTACCGTCCGCAAAGCGCCCTGATGCGGCTGAACCGCGAGGGGCATCTGGCCGCGCCGCCATTCGAGCTGCTGGAGTGCCTGTCGCTCGCGGCCGCCGTGCACGCGGCCAGCGGTGGCCGGTTCGATCCGACGGTGCAACCGCTCTGGGCCGCCTATGCCGAGGCGTCGGCGCTGGGGACGCTGCCCGATGATGCCAGCCTCAGCCGCGCGCGCGCGCAGGCCGGTTGGGAGCGTGTCGCGCTCGATCCGGCCTCCATCACCATGGCACCCGGCATGGCGCTGACGCTCAACGGGATTGCGCAAGGCTATATCGCCGACCGCATCGCCGGGATGCTGGAGACCGAAGGTCTGACGGATATCCTGATCGACACGGGCGAGTTCCGCGCACTGGGCGGGCGCCCCGATGGCAGCGCGTGGCCCGTCAAGCTGGCCGCGGGCGGCAGCGTTGCGCTGCGCGCGCGGGCGCTGGCCACATCTGCGCCCCTTGGCACGACCTTCGATGAGCGCGCGACTTTGGGCCATATCCTCGATCCGGTGACGGGCAAACCTGCGCGCGCCATGTGGCGCGAGATCACCGTCTCGGCCCGGTCCGCCGCGCTGGCCGATGCGCTGTCGACGGCGGCCTGCCTGTTCGAGGACGCAGCCCAGATGCAGGCCTGCATCGTCGCGTTCGAGGGCGCCGCGCTGGAATCCGCCATCGCCGCCTGAGGCTCCGGCAGTGTGCCCTACGCGGGCGCGTCGCTCGTTACAGCCGCGCGCGCCCAGTTCAGCACCGTCTCCGGCTGCGGCGCCAGCGCCGTGGCCAGCCCGCCGGAGAACGCATCGAACGCGTCCATATTGGCGCGGCTCACCCCCACCAGCACCGGAATACCAGCCTCCAGCGCCGTGCCGATAGCGGCGCAGAAGCCGCGCCCGGCGGCCTCTTCGGGGCCGAACTTGTTGAGGATGAACATCTTCGCACCCTCCAGATTGCCCGCCTCCACACGCATCACCGCCTCGGCGATCGCGCCGGGATCCAGACGGCACGCGTCCGAGCCGGCGCCCAGATCCTGCGTGATCTTGATGACCGGCCCCGCGGGCAGAACGCGCACTTTCATGTCGCAGCCATTGGCAAAGCGGCTGTCGTGGTCCAGATCCTTGACGATCCCGGCCAGCGGCACCCCCTCGGCCTGAAGCCGCGATGCAATGCCCGACAGAAGTATATCTATACCGCCCTTTTCCGGCGTGGTGACGAATGCGATTTTCATGGCCGTTCCTCGCGACTGATGTCTTGCAGCAAACCTTGCGCGGGGGTCGAGGGGCCGTCAATGCGACCAATGGCGCGCGGTCATCGACGCGCACCCGAGGCGGCGCGGGGCTCCGCGCTTGACTGATCGCGCGCCCATCGCGGCATGAAAAAGGCCCCGGTCGCGCGATGCGGCCGGGGCCTTCGGTTCGGTTCAAACGCAAGGGCGCGGGATTACATTCCCAGCGCGCCGCGCACCTGCTCGAGTGCGGCTTTCAGCATCTCGGGATTGTCCTGCGCCTGCCTGAGCGCGGATTTCAGGATGCCTTTCTGCGCATCGCCGATGTCAGAATCGTCGATCATCTGTGCCGCAGCATCCATGTCGAAATCCTGAACCGTCAGCGCATCGGGCGCGCCCGCCGCGCTGTCTGCGGCCGCATCGGCTGCATCGCTTGGCGCATTCGCCGCGTCATCTGTTGCGCCCTGCGCGGCATCATCAGCCGCCTCTGCAGCCTCGCCGGCGGCATCTGCGCCCGTCTGGGCGGCGTCCTGCGCGGCGTCATCGACAACTTCCATCGCGTCGCTGCCCTCTTCGGCCATCGCATCGACGGCGTCTTGCGCGCCTTCCGCGGCTGCATCGACGGCATCCTCGGCACCTTCGGCAGCGGCATCCGCGCCGTCCTCGACCGCGTTCATGGCATCATCTGTGGCCTCTGCGGCGCTTTCGCTCGCCGCGTCGAGCGCCTCGCCGGTCTCCTCGGCCGCGGCATCCGCTGCCTCGCCCGTCTCCTCGGCGGCCTCGTCCACGGCGTCCGCGGTATCCGCGGCTGCATCCTCAGCGGCGTCCCCCGCGTCCGAGGCGGTATCCTCCAGAGTGTCGGGCGTCTCGATGGTCTCGTCCGTCGTGGTGTCGATCATGTCCGTCGGGGTCTTGCCCGTCACAAGGACATAACCGCCGATCAGAACGATGGCGGCCAGCACGATCCATAGCAGATTTTTCATAGTATAATCCCCAGTCATTCAATGCAGTCACGGCGCGCCGCCGGTGATATCCGGGCCGCCCGTGCTCCATCAGACGTCATGCCTTCCGCTCCGGCAAGGCGCAAGGGAAATTCCCGCCATGTCGGCGCGGATCGGCCTATTTTGCGCCTTGAAACATGGTCTGCCGGGGTCTAGGTTGCACCCTCGAACGGACATCCCAACAATCGAAGGATCAAAGCCATAGCCCGCAGACCGCACAACGCGCCGCCCACGCGCGACACAGGACCCCGAGTGAACGACCGCATCCGTGACGCCGAAATCCGGCTTATCGGGGCCGATGGCGATAACGTCGGTGTCGTGTCAGGTGCACGCGCTCTTGAAATGGCCGAAGAAGCGGGCCTTGATCTGGTCGAAATCTCGCCGAATGCCAAGCCGCCGGTCTGCAAGATCATGGATTTCGGCAAATACAAGTACGAGACGCAAAAGCGCGAGGCCGAAGCGCGCAAGAAGCAAAAGATCATCGAGGTGAAGGAGGTCAAGTTCCGCCCCAACACCGATACGCATGATTATGACGTCAAGATGCGCAACGTCTTCAAGTTTCTCGAAGGCGGCGACAAGGTCAAGATCACGCTGCGCTTTCGCGGTCGCGAGATGGCGCATCAGGATCTGGGCCGCACGCTGCTGCAACGCATTGCGACCGACGTCGAAGGCCATGGCAAGGTCGAGAACATGCCGAAAATGGAAGGGCGCCAGATGATCATGATCATCGGCCCGCTTCCGCGCTAAAGCGTTTCGCGAAAAACCTGAGACACTGATTTTCGCGAAATGCACGCGACATATCAGCGCTCTCGCGCGTTTCGCCTTTATCTGATGTCTCAGGTTAAAGGCGAAACGCTTTAGGCGCCGAGGCGACAGGATTTGAAAACCATGCGGCTCGGGATCATTCCGGGCCGTTCGACTTTGGAAGGGCCGCGGCGATGTGGGAAGAGCGCTATCAGACCGACGATTACGTTTTCGGAACAAGCCCCGCTCAGTTTCTGGCCGATCATGCGGCTTATCTGAAACCGGGTCTGACGGCGCTCTGCGTGGCCGATGGCGAGGGGCGCAACTCGGTCTTCATGGCGCAGCGCGGCCTGAATGTGACAGCGCTGGAATACGCCCCCTCCGCCATCGAAAAGGCGCGCAAGCTGGCGGCGGAGAAAGACGTGCGTGTCGATTTCCGGCAGGTGGACGTCACTGCCCATGACTGGCCCCGGACCTACGACATCGTGGCGGGTATCTTCATCCAGTTTCTCGGGCCGGATGCCCGGGACACCCTGCACCAGCACATGAAACGCAGCGTCGCGCCCGGCGGCCTGATGATGCTGCACGGCTATACGCCCGAGCAGATCGAGTACAAGACCGGCGGCCCGCCCCATGCGGAAAACATGTATACCCCGGCGCTTCTGGCAGAGGATTTCGCAGGCTGGGAGATCCTGGAAAACCGCGCCTACACGCGCGAGATTAACGAGGGGCGCGAACATGCGGGCCTGTCCGCGCTGATCGATTTCATCGCGCGAAAGCCGCTCTGAACCGGATACGGGGGGCCGGACGCCTTAGCGCGCGGCCTCCACCGCACGGCGGGTCATGACGCCGACAAGATGCGCCCGATATTCCGGCGTGCCGTGCAGATCGCCGATCATCCCGTCCGGCTCGACATGCAGGCCATCAAGCGCCCCCGGCCCGAAATCGCGGCCGAGCGCCTCCTCCGCCTCGGTCCAGCGGAAGACGCCGCTTTCGGACGCGCCGGTGATGGCCACGCGCACGCCACCTGAGTATTTCGCGACAAAGGCCGCCACCAGCGCAAAGCGTGATGCGGGCTGCTCGAACTTGGCATAGGCCGATTTTTCGGGCACCGGAAATTTCGCCTCGGTGATGATCTCGCCCTCGTCGCGCGCGGTATCGAACATCCCCTGAAAGAAATCATCGGCCGCAATCTCGCGCTTGTCGGTGACGATGGTCGCCCCGGCGCCAAGCGCGGCGGCCGGCCAGCAGGCCGACGGGTCATTATTGGCGAGCGACCCGCCCATGGTGCCACGGTTGCGCACCGCCGGATCGCCGATCTTCGCGGCCATCATCGCCAGCCCGGCGAATTTATCCGCCCCCGCCGCCACCTCGCCATGCGTGGTGCCGCCGCCGATGCAGAGCAGCCCCGCATCATCGGTGCAAATCCCGCGCATCGCCGCTATGCCCGTCAGGCTGACCAGAACGGATGGCATCGCCAACCGCTGCTTGAGCGTCGGGATCAGCGTCTGCCCCCCGCCCAGCGGCTGCGCCTCGTCGCGGCTCAGTGCCTTGATCGCCTCTTCGACCGTCTCCGGCCGTTCGATTTCAAATGCATACATCCCGACATCTCCCAAATTCCGGCAAGCGCTTCTTCTTGCCTCGAATATCCCAGAGGTCCGGGGGCTGGCCCCCGGCCCGTTCCCTCATCCTTGCTGCATCGCCGCCCAGACGCGCGACGGCGTTACCGGCATGTCGATATGTGGCACATCGTGCCCGCCCGACTGCAACGCGTCGATCACCGCATTGACCACCGTGGGCGTCGATCCGATCGCGCCTGCCTCGCCGCAGCCCTTCACCCCCAGCGGATTGTGGGTGCAGGGCGTCCCGTCCGAGTGGTCCACCACAAAGAACGGAACATCATCGGCCCGCGGCATGCAGTAATCCATGTAGCTGGCACTCAGAAGCTGGCCGTCGGCGTCATAGCTGCAATTCTCCATCAGCGCCTGACCGATCCCTTGCGTCAGCCCGCCATGCACCTGCCCGTCCACGATCATCGGATTCACCACATTGCCGAAATCATCGGCGGTGGTGAATCTCTCGATCGTGACCTTGCCGGTCTCGGGGTCGACCTCGACCTCGCAGGCATAGGCGCCCGAGGGGTAGGTGAAGTTGTTGGGATCGTAGAACGCCGTTTCCTCCAGCCCCGGCTCGACCTCGTCCAGCGGATAGTTGTGCGGCACATAGGCCGCCAGCGTCACGTCGCCCCAGGCCAGCGACTTGTCGGTGCCCGCGACAGTGAACTTGCCGTCCTTCAGCTCGATATCGCCGTCCGAGGCTTCCATGATATGCGCCGCGATCTTCTTGGCCTTGGCGATGATCTTCTCGGTGGCGCGCACCATGGCACTGCCGCCCACGGCGATGGAGCGCGAGCCATAGGTACCCATGCCCATCGGCGTGTTGGCGGTGTCGCCATGCTCGATCTCGATCATGCTGGCGTCTATGCCGATCATGTCGGCCACCACCTGCGGGAACACCGTCTCGTGCCCCTGCCCGTGGCTGTGGCTGCCGGTCATCACCGTGATGCCGCCGGTGGCGTTGACGCGCACAGTGGCGCTCTCATATAGCCCGGCGCGCGCGCCCAGCTGCCCGACGAGGTTCGACGGCGCGATGCCGCATGCCTCGATGAAGCAGTTGATGCCGACGCCGCGCAGCTTGCCGTTCTTCTCGCTTTCCTTGCGGCGCGCGGCAAAGCCGCCCAGATCGGCCTTTGCTTCAAGTTTATCCATCAAGCGGTTGAAATCGCCGGAATCATACTCGACGGCCACGGGTGTCTGATAGGGAAACTCCGTCACGAAATTCTGGCGCCGCAGCGCGATGGGATCCACGCCAAGCTCGCGCGCGGCCTGATCGATGACGCGCTCCAGCTGATAGGTGGCTTCGGGCCGGCCCGCACCGCGATAGGCATCGACCGCGACCGTGTTGGTAAAGACCGCGCGCACGTTCACATAGACCAGCGGCGTCTTGTAATTGCCCGCCATCAGCGTGCCGTGCAGCCATGTCGGGATCGATGGGGCGAAGGTGGACAGATAGGCACCCATGTTGGCCAGCGTATCGGTGCGCACGGCGGTGAAATTGTTGTCCTTGTCCAGCGCAAGCTCGATCTTGGTAACGTGATCGCGCGCCTGCGCGTCGCTCAGAAACGCCTCGGACCGGGTGCAGGTCCATTTGACGGGCCTGTTCAATGCCTTGGCGGCATAGGTGCAGAAGGCCTCCTCGGCGTAGTGATAGATTTTCGAGCCGAAACCGCCGCCCACATCGGGCGCCACAACGCGCAGCTTGTGTTCGGGGATATTCAGCACGAAGGCGCCCATCAGCAGGCGGATCACATGGGGGTTCTGGCTGGTGGTATAAAGCGTGTGCTCGCCGGTGCCCCGGTTGTAATCGCCGATGGCGACGCGCGGCTCCATCGCGTTGGGGACAAGGCGGTTGTTGATGAGCTCGACCGTGGTGACATGCGCGGCATTCTTGATCGCGTCGTCCACCGCCTGCTTGTTCTCTTCGACGAAACCCCAGTCAAAACAAAGGTTACTGGTGAGGTCTTCATGCACTTTCGTCGCGCCGTCCTCCAGCGCCTCGGCCATGTCCACGACCGCGGGCAGCTCTTCGATATCGGCGATGATCGCCTCGGCGGCGTCGCGCGCCTGCTCGCGCGTTTCCGCCACGATGGCGGCATAAGGATCGCCCACATGGCGCACATGCGTCTCGCACAGGACCGGGTGACGCGGCTCCTGCATCGGGTTGCCGAAGCGGTCCGTCACCTGCCAGCCGCAGGGGATGCTGCCGGCATCCTTGAAATCGGCGCCGGTAAAGATGCGCAGCACGCCGGGCATCTGCTCGGCCTCGCTCAGATCAAGGCTGTTGATCTTGCCGTGCGCGATGTCCGAGCGCAGAAAATGCACGTAGGCCTGACCGCGCAGGTTGATGTCGTCGGTGTATTTTCCGGTGCCGGAGAGGAAGCGGATATCCTCGCGCCGCTTGGGGCTGGCGCCGATTCCGCCATGATCGGATGCGTTGTCCTTGGGCATGTCGTGTCTCCCTAAGTTGGCGATATGTCTGCGGCGCTACTCGGCGGCGATGCCGCCTGCGATGCCGCTCACGTCCTGGCCACTGGCGGCGAGGATCGCCTTGACGATGTTGTGATAGCCGGTGCAGCGGCAGATATTGCCTTGCAGATAGCTGCGCACCTCGGCCTCGGTCGGCTTGGGGTTGTCCTTGAGCAGGGCGGAGGCGCTCATCACCATGCCCGGCGTGCAGAAGCCGCATTGCAGGCCGTGGTAATCCTGAAACGCCTGCTGGATCGTGTTCAGCGTGCCGTCGGGGGCCGCCTGCCCCTCGATTGTGTCCACCGTGGCGCCCGCGGCCTCGGCGGCGAACATGGTGCAGGATTTGACCGCCTTGCCGTCCACATGCACCACGCAGGCGCCGCATTGGCTGGTGTCGCAGCCCACATGGGTGCCGGTCAGGCCCAGCGTTTCGCGCAAAAACTCGACCAGCAGCGTCCGGCCCTCGATTTCGCCTTTGGCTGCCTGACCATTCACGGTCATGCTGACGTGTGGCATCTTCTCCTCCCCGAGTGATTTTATTTTTTGATCCCGATCCGAGTTAAGCACGGGTTCAGGCACTTGGGAAGCCACCAATTGAGAAGCGTGAATGAGGTTGCCCGGCGCGGCGGCGCGCCTGCTCGGTGGAAATGCTGCAAATTCACAGCGCGCATTGCGCGCCGACCCTAAAGGCTTTCCGGCTGAAGTAGGCTCAGCGCCCCCGGCGCGGCATCGGGCGGGTCGGGATCTCCTTCAGCAACCCGCCCACGCCCATTCCGGCGATATCGACCGCGCTGACCTCGATGCCGCAGATAACGCGCGAGAGCACCCAGTCGGCGCCGTTCAGGCTGGGCGCGCGGGCGCAGCCCGGCAGGCCGATCACGGGGCGCGGGCCCAGATGCCCCAGAAACAGCAGGTTGCCCGGATCGACCGGCATTCCGAAGCGGATGACATGCCCGCCTGCCTGCCGCAGCGCCGCAGGCCCGGTGTCATGGCTGTCGGAGGTGGCCGAAGCCGTCAGGATCAACACCAGATCGCCCGGCGCGCGCTGCAAGGCGGCGGCCATGGCGCCCGGCTCGTGCGGGACGCGGATCACGTCCGCGAGGTCGGTTTGCAACGCCTCCAGCCTTGCGGCAATGGCGGCAACGCCCTTGTCACCGGCCCCGGCGGCGGTTTCCGTCACGATCAGGCTGGCGCTGGCCAGTTGCGGCGCGGCCAGACGCACGGCGCCGCGCGCGGCGGCGCAGGCGGCGGAAATGGCCGCCTCCGGCACCGCGTAGGAGATGATCTTGACCGTGGCGATCATGCCGCCGCGGCGCATCTGCTGCATATCCGGAACGGTGGCGATGGTGATCATCGGATCGCTGCCGTTCGCCGCGTGGATCGCCGCCGCATCCAGTTGCACCACGCCCGGCCCGTCGGCAATCAGGTTGACCCGCCCGGTGCCCGGCGCGCCCAGCCTGATACCAGGCGCACCGTCCGCCAGCGCCTCGGCCAGATGCCGGGCTGCGTCATCCTCGCCAACGTCGCCGTCTTCCAGCCGCGCGACAGTCACCTCGGAAAGGCCCGCGCCGCGCAGCTGGTCCAGATGCTCGGGCTCCAGCAGCAGCCCCTTGCGCAGACGCCCGCCCGGCACCGCGACCGAATGGGCCAGGATTGCGCCCGCCGCCTCCGCCAGCGGAACCGGACCGAAGATCATGCCCCCTGCCTCAGAACCTGCGTCATCTGCGCAAGGATGCTGAGCGCGATTTCCGACGGACCGGCCGCGCCGATATTCAGCCCGACAGGGCCATGGATCCGCGCCAGATCGGCCGGCGAAAACCCCGCCTCGCCCATCCGGTCCAGACGCTTGGCATGCGTGCGGGTCGAGCCGAGCGCGCCGATATAGAAGACATCGCTGCGCAGCGCCTCGGCGAGGGCGGGATCGTCCAGCTTGGGATCATGCGTCAGCAGCACCAGCGCGCTGCGCCCATCAAGGCCCAGCGCACGGACCGCGTCATCGGGCCAGTCGTCCAGCAGCGTCTCGCCCGGAAAGCGCGCCTCGGAGGCGAAGGCGGCGCGCGGGTCGATGATCACCGGATCATACCCGACAACGCGCGCCATCGGCACCAGCGCCTGCGCGATGTGCACAGCGCCGACGACGATCAGGCGCAGGGGCGGGTTGTGGATGGCCACGAAGGTCTGGCCGTCCTCCTCGAACCCCGACCGGTCCATGCGAAAGCGGTCGTCGTGACCGGACAGCTCCAGCCGCGGCGCGGCGCCGGGCGCGGTGATCAGCGCCGCGGGCTGTCGGGCGGCGCGGGCGGCAACCAGATCTTCCAGCATCTCGGCGGGCAAGGCGCTGCCGACGGGCTGCACCATGACGCGGATCGTGCCGCCGCAGGCCAGCCCGACAGCGAAGGCATCCGCGTCATTCACGCCATATTCCAGCATCCGAAGGCCGCCATCACCGATGGCCTCCAGCGCCTCGGCGACGACTGCGCCCTCGACGCAGCCGCCCGAGACCGATCCGGCCATCTCGCCGCTGCCCGACACGGCCAGCATCGCACCCACCCGACGCGGCGCGCTGCCCCATGTCTGCACCACGGTGGCCAGTGCGGCCCCCTGCCCCGCGCGGTGCCAGTCAAGGGCGGCGCGGGGTATATCGTCCAGCTTTGCCATGAAAAAACCCTCCGCCTGCAGTATGAGGCGGAGGGCGGTGACACTCAATGCAAATTCCCCGGCGGCGCGGCGTTGCGACGCCGCCGGGGGGTGATGCCTCAGCGCGCGGCCAGAAGCGGCGTGATGTTGCGCACCGCGCCGCGGCGGTTGGCGCGCACGTCTCCGGCCTGCCGGATCCGCAGATCGGATTCGCCATAGCCCTGCACGATCATGTTGGCAGGCGGCACGTCGAAATACTCGGTCAGCGCCAGCGCCACCGATTCCGCGCGCCGGTCCGACAGGGCCAGGTTATAGCTGGCGTCGCCTACCGTGTCGGTATGCCCCTCGATCAGGAACACCTGCGACGGATCGTCATCGATCTGGGCCTTCATCGCGCGGCCCAGATCGGCCAGATCCTGCGCCTCGTCTGCTTCGATCACCGCCGAGCCGGTGCGGAAATTGATCGCATCGAGCGCGATCACCGGCACCAGATGGCGCACCTTGTCGATCCGCCGGATCTGGTTGAGCGAGAAGCTGCGGTCGGGCAGCGTTTCGTTCTTGGCACTGAGCGCGGCGCGCAAGCCATCCACATCGGAGGTGCTGTAGTCATAATTGCGCTCGCGCGCGGCGGGGCGCAGATTGCTGACATCGACGCGCTCGAAGTCGCGCGTGTCGTCGAACAGCACCACCTCGCGCCCGTCGGGCAGGATGCGTGTGCGGCGCAGGACGCGCCCGTCCGCCGCGCGGATCGTCACGGTCGAGGAATTGTCCGGCGCGACCACCTCGGTGCGGGTGGAGCCATCGTTGTAGGTCTGGGTCGCCACGTTGCTGCCCGGCTGGCGCAGCAGCGTGTCGTCATCCTTGATGATGCGATACTGCCCGTTCGGATCGCGCACAACAGCCCGGTCGCCGGTGTTCGAGACGACCTCGCCGCCGTTATCCAGCATCTTGCCGACCGCATAGGCCCCAAGGCCCGCAGCGGCAACGATGCCGACCGCCTTCAGCAGCTTGTCGGTGTCCTTCGAGGCGCCTTGGGCGGCCGGAGCGGCGGCCTGCTGGCCGCTGGCGGTGGTCGAGAATTCTTCGTTCGAGGCGCGCGCCTGATCTTCGGTCACGGTGCCTTCCTCGGTCTCGACAACCTCGCCGTCGCCATCCGCTGCGGCGGCAGCCGGGACGGCGGTTTCTTCCTCGACGGCTTCGGCCTGCTCCTCGGCGCTCACTTCGGGCACTTCCAGCGCCTCGGCATCTTCTGCCGCGCCTTCGGTGTCCGCGGCCTCTGTGCCCTCCGTGACGGCGTCATCGGCTGCGGGCTCTTGCGCGTCGTCAGAAGTGGCATTCTCGGCTGGCTGCTCTTCGGCGTCGGCAGCTTCAGCTTCAGAGCCCTCGGTGGCCTGCTCCTCGGCAGCGACCGCGTCATCCGCCGCCTGCTCCTCGGCTGCGTCAGCCTCTTCGGCGGCCTCGTACTCTGCCTCAGCGGCTGCCGCATCTTCGGCGGCCTGCTGATCGGCTTCGGCAGCAGCAGCGTCCTCGGCAGCTTGTTCCTCGGCTTCGGCTTCTGCAGCGGCATCATCTTCTGCAGCCTGCTCCTCGGCTTCAGCGGCGTCCTCAGCAGCTTGCTGCTCCGCTTCGGCTTCCGCAGCGTCGTCCGCAGCCTGCTGCTCGGCTTCAGCAGCCGCAGCATCTTCGGCGGCCTGTTGCTCGGCTTCGGCAGCGGCGGCATCCTCGGCGGCCTGCTGCTCTGCCTCGGCAGCAGCATCTTCGGCGGCTTGCTGTTCGGCTTCGGCCGCATCCTCGGCGGCTTGTTGCTCTGCCTCGGCAGCGGCGGCATCCTCGGCGGCCTGCTGCTCGGCTTCAGCGGCGGCAGCATCTTCAGCAGCAGCGGCATCCTCCGCGGCTTGTTCCTCAGCCTCGGCAGCGGCCTCGGCGGCTTGTTGCTCGGCTTCGGCAGCAGCGGCATCCACGTCCTCTGCAGCGGAATCGAGCGCGTCATTCACCACGTCCACGGCATCCTTGGTCGCGTCGTTTTGTGCCAGTCGCAACATCTGCGGCGGCTCGGACGCGCTGGTGACGGGCCCGCGCGACGCGGCGCCGGGAATGGGTGCGGCCGCGTTCAGCACAAGCGCCAAAGCGGTAGTCGAAGTAAGCCAGTTGCGACGCATGTCAGTACTCCTGTGTCATTGCATGAATTGCGCAGCACGCATGGCGGCACTGCGCAAAAAACAGATCTTCAGGACTGCAAACGCGCGGCGGGCAGGTTTGTTCCGGCCCATGTGAGTGTCGGCAAGGATCAGCGCGCCGCCATCAGCCGCGTCTTCTCGGCGGGGTTCAGCGGCGCGGCGAAGGCGGCGGCCAGATCCTCGATCGAGGCGACCGAATGGCAGGCCATCAACGCATCCACATGCGGCAGCATCGCCGCGATGCCCTGCGCCTTGGGCGCGAAGCCGTCCCAGCGCAAGAGCGGGTTGAGCCAGATCAGGCGCCGCGCGGTCAGGTGCAGCCGCTCGATCTGCGCGGCAAGATGCGCGGGCGCGCCCCGGTCCAGCCCGTCTGTGATCAGCAGCACCACGGCGCCCTGCCCCAGCACGCGGCGGGACCAGTCGCGGTTGAACGCCTCCAGACAATCGCCGATCCGCGTGCCGCCCTCCCAGTCCTGCACCTCGCGCCCGGCGGCGGCGAGCGCGGCGTCAACGTCGCGCGTGTCCAGATGCCGGGTGATGTTGCTGAGCCGCGTGCCGAAGGTGAAGGCATGCACCCGCCCCCAGCCGCCCCTGCGGTCCGCGCCGCGGCTGTTGGCGACGGCGTGGACGAAATGCAGCACCATGCGGCTGTACTGGCTCATCGAGCCGGAGATGTCGCACAGCACCACCAGATCCGGCGCGCGGGGCTTGTGCGTGCGGCGCGCAAGCTGAGTGATCTCGCCGTCCCGGCGCATGGCAAGGCGCATGGTGGCGCGCGCATCGATGAGCCTGCCGCGCGCGTCAGGGGTCATCCGCCGCGACAGCATGGGTGGCACCGGCAATGTGAGGCGCGACAGCATGCGCTTGGCCTGCGCGATCTCATCCGTGCCCATCTGCTCGAAATCGAGACTGCGCAGCCGTTCGCGCGCCGAGGCGGTGGCGCTGGCGTCGATCTCCAGCAGGCTGTCCTCGTCCTTTGTGTCCGGCAATTGGGGCATCGGCGCCTGCGCGCCGTCCAGCAGCGCCTCGGCGGCGCGCTTTTCGGCGGGTTTGGCCGCGGGGCTCTCGTTCAGGCCGCGCATGGTGGGCAAAAGCATGCCCATCATATGCTCTAGAAAGCGCGGATCGCGCCAATAAAGGCGGAAAATCTGCGCAAAGACGGCCCGGTGCTCGGGGCGCGTCACGCAAAGCGCGTGCAGCGTCCAGTAAAAATCGCGCTTGGAGGTAAAGCCCACATCGGCCACGGCGCGCACGGCGTCGATCACGCGGCCCGGCCCGACGGGCAGGCCCGCACGCCGCAGGGCGCGGATGAAATGGGCGATGTTCTGCGCCAGTTTCGGATCATCCGGAAGATCGAGGTCTGGGTATTCGTGCATATGTCGCGCCGGGGGGTTCTACCGCCGGCTCCCCAAAGTATTTGCGCCAAGATGAAGCCTCATGCCGGTGGCAGGGCCGCGCGAGCCTGATCAAGAATGCGCGCGGCCTCGCTGCCCTGCATTTTCGCGATATCGTCCTGATATTTCAGCAAGGCGCCCAGCGTGTCGGCCACCACCTGCGGGCTGAGCGTGACCGCATCGAGCGCCAGGAGGCACTTGGCCCAGTCGATGGTTTCGGCAACGCCGGGTTTCTTGAACAGATCCTCGGTGCGCAGGGCCTGCACGAAGGCCACGACCTCGCGGCTGAGCGTCCGGGACAGCTCCGGCGCGCGGGCGCTCAGGATCTCGGCCTCGCGCTCGAAATCGGGGTAGTCGACCCAGGCGTAAAGGCAGCGGCGCTTGAGCGCGTCATGCACCTCGCGCGTGCGGTTCGAGGTGAGGATGACGATGGGAGGCTCGGGCGCCTTGATCGTGCCCAGCTCGGGGATGGTGACCTGAAAATCGCTGAGCGCCTCCAGAAGGAACGCTTCGAAGGGGGCATCGGTGCGGTCCATCTCGTCGATCAGCAGGACCGGCGCGCCGCCGGGCTGGGGCCGCATGGCCTGCAGCAGGGGCCGCTCGATCAGGAATTGTTCGGTAAACAGATGCTGGGTCAGCGCATCGTTGTCCGCGCGCCCGCCCGCCTCGGCCGCGCGCAGGGCGATCATCTGGGCCGCGAAGTTCCATTCGTAGACAGCTGTTGACGCATCCAGCCCCTCGTAGCATTGCAGCCGGATCAGGCGGCGGCCGAGCGCGGCGGCGATCGCCTTGGCGATTTCGGTCTTGCCCGTCCCGGCCTCGCCTTCCAGAAACAGCGGGCGGCCCAGCCTGAGAGACAGGAACAGCGCCGTGGCCAGCGCGCGGCCGCATACATATCCCTGCTGCGACAGCATCTGCTGCACATCGCCAATATCGCCCGGTTGCCTCATGTTCGCGTCCTCGCCGCTGGATCCTTGCGCGGCATCCTGCGGCGGCGCGCCCGATCTGTCCAGCAAACCACACGGATTTTTCAAAGTTTTGCCTGAATTGCCGACTAGTATACACGCGTCGCGACACCCGCCCCCCGGGGCAGCACCTTGAGGACCATCGATCATGCAGGATACCCCGAACACCTTCGATACGCCCCTGTCGGGACTTCCGGGGCGCGAGGCGTGGCTGGACAAGGCCGCCGAGGCCGCAGGCGACGACGGGTATGTGCAGCGGCTGGGCGACCATCATTCGGCCATCTTCATCGAGGACAAGCCCATACTGCTGGTCACGTTCGAGACCCATCAGCGCATCGACAAGCAATCGCCCGATGCCCAGCCGCTGGGCTGGGAGATGGTGCGCGCGCTGGGCTGGTCGCATCTGTGCCTGGTGTCGGACGGCGACACCTGGTTTCGCGACCCGGCGGTCTATGGCTATTTCGACCGGCTGATCGACGACGGCTTTTTCGAGGATTTCGAACAGGTCATCTTCTACGGCTCCGGCCCTTGCGGCTATGCCGCCGCGGCCTTTTCCGTGGTGGCGCCCGGCGCCAAGGTGCTGGCGCTGGCGCCGCAAGCGACGCTGGATCCGCGGGTGACCGAGTGGGACGATCGCTACCGGCACATGCGGCGCACGTCCTTCACCGATCGCTATGGCTATGCGCCCGACATGCTGGATGCCGCGTCCGAGGCGTTCATCCTCTACGACCCCGAGAACAAGATGGACGCGATGCATGCCGCGCTTTTCACGCGGCCGGGCGTCACGCGGTTCCGCATGCGCTTCATGGGTTCGAATCTGGAGGCGCGGCTGATGAAGCTGTCGATCCTCTTTCGCATCCTTGCGCAGCTCAGCGCGGGAAAACTGGACCGCGCGGCCTTGGCAAGCCTCTTTCGCGCGCGCCGCTCCGAGGGCGCCTATCAGTTCGCCCTGCTGCAAAAGCTGAAGGCAGGCGAGCGGCACTACCTGACCGTTCTTCTGGCCCGCAAGGTTCTGGAGCAGCGCAATGCGCGCCCCTTCCGCAAGGCGATCGAGGCGGCCTACAAGGTGGCCGAGGATCAGGGGCTCTCGATGCCGCCGCCCGCGCCGCAGGAAGATACGGACGATTAAGCCGCGCGCGATGCCATTCACGGCTGCGGCCACTGGCGCCGCGCGCGGGGATTGTGTAAAGCGCCCGGCATGACCCAAATCACATTGCGCACCCCCGACGATTGGCACCTGCACTTGCGCGACGGCGCGATGCTGCGCGCGGTCCTGCCGCAGAGTGCGGCCCATTTCGGGCGCGCGATCATCATGCCCAACCTCGTGCCGCCGGTCGTGACCGGCGCCGATGCCGCCGCCTATCGCAGCCGCATCATCGACGCGCTGCCCGAAGGCGCCGCGTTCACGCCGTTGATGACGCTCTACCTGACCGAGGACACGGATCCCGAAGATGTCGCCGCGGCCCATGCCAGCGGGCTGATCGCGGCGGTCAAGCTCTATCCGGCCGGGGCCACGACGAACTCTGCCAGCGGCGTCGCCGATTTCGCCCGCGTTCAAGGCGTGCTGGAGCGGATGGCAGATATCGGCCTGCCGCTCTGCGTGCATGGCGAAGTGACGGATCCCGCAGTCGATATCTTCGACCGCGAGGCGGTGTTCATCGATCGCGTGCTGGATCCGCTGCGCAAACGCGTGCCGGGGCTGAAAGTGGTGATGGAGCATATCACCACGTCGCAAGGCGTCGACTACGTCAGATCTTGCGACACCGGCCTTGGCGCGACGATCACCACGCATCATCTGGTCATCAACCGCAACCACATTCTCGCCGGGGGCATCCGCCCGCATTACTACTGCCTGCCCGTCGCCAAGCGCGAGGAGCATCGCCTTGCCCTGCGCGCCGCCGCCACCTCGGGCGACGCACGCTTTTTCCTGGGCACCGACAGCGCGCCGCACACGGACCCGGCCAAGCTGCAGCCCTGCGGCTGCGCGGGCTGCTTCACCGCGCCGAACACGCTGCCGATCCTTGCGCATGTCTTCGAGGAGGAGGGCGCGCTTGCGCGGCTGGAGGCGTTCACATCGCTGAACGGGCCCGCCTTCTATGGCCTGCCGCCCAATGAGGGCACGTTGACGCTCGCCCGCGGCGCCCCCGACCTGCCCGGCCATATCGACACCGAAGACGGCCCCGTCACCGTCTTCGATCCCGGATTTACCCTGGATTGGCACGTCAGCGCCCGTTCTTCTTGCTGAAAGTATCCTCGCCGAAGGCGAAACCACCAGCCCGCCACAAGGACCCCCGCATGATCCCCAGCGCCCATCCCCCCGCCGATGAAATCGCCCGCCTCACCGCGCGCATGCTGCTGGAAATCGGCGCGGTCCATTTCAACGCCGAGACGCCCTATATCTATTCCTCCGGCCTGCCCGGCCCGACCTATATCGACTGCCGCAAGCTGATCTCCTATCCGCGCATCCGCAGCACGCTGATGGATTTTCTGGCCGTCACCGTCATGCGGGGCGCAGGCTTCGAGGCGTTCGACAACATCGCCGGCGGCGAGACGGCCGGCATCCCCTTCGCCGCCCTCATGGCCGAGCGGATGGCGCTACCGATGACCTACGTGCGCAAGAAGCCCAAGGGCCACGGGCGCGGCGCGCGGATCGAAGGGACGATGACCGAGGGGCAGCGCGTGCTGCTGGTCGAGGATCTGACCACCGATGGCGGATCGAAAATCGGTTTTGTCGATGCGATCCGCGAGACGGGGGCAAGCTGCGCGCATACGGCCGTGATCTTTTATTACGGCATTTTCCCCGACACCGTTCAGACATTGGGCGATCATGGCGTGACGCTGCATCATCTGTGCACATGGTGGGATGTGCTGGCCGAGGCGCGGGCGCAAGGCACGTTCGACGAGGCGACGCTGCGCGAGGTCGAGGCGTTCCTCAAGGCGCCGCGCGCGTGGCAGGACGCCCGCAGCTGACCGCCGCGCGATTCGCGGGTCTCGGAGCGGCAGCGGCCAGATGACGCAAGCCCGCCCGGCGCGCGGCCGCCTACCGCATGTTGACTTTAACGCCCCGATTGCCGCAATATGTTGCGGACGGATGGCAGGCTCAATCTATCCACAGAAACATACAATTTGCCCTCTCGCCGGGCTTGGCTGTATGACCGGGCCCCGAGCAGACGGGACATTTCGATGAACGAGATCACAACTTTCAACGCCAGCGGAAAAGCTGCCGGAGCCGAAATTCAGGCCGCCGACACGATGCCCCATTCCATCGAGGCAGAGCAGCAATTGTTGGGCGCGATCCTGACCAACAACGACGTCTATGATCGCATCGCCAGCATCATCGGCGCGCAGCATTTCTATGATCCGGTCCATGCCCGCATCTACGAGACCGCCGCCGCGCGGATCGCCAAGAACAACCTCGCCTCGCCCGTCACGCTCAAGGCGTTTCTGGAGGAGGACGAGGGCCTGAAGGAGCTGGGCGGCCCCGCCTATCTGGTAAACCTCGCGGGCGCGGCCATCAGCACCTATGCGGTGCGCGATTACGCGCAGATGATCTATGATCTGGCCATCCGCCGCCAGTTGATCGCACTGGGCCACGACATCGCCGGCAAGGCCGCGCGCATGGATGTGGACAGCGAGCCCAAGGATCAGATCGTCGAGGCCGAGCAGCAGCTTTACAAGCTGAGCGAGCAGGGCCAGACCGAGAGCGGATTTCAAAGCTTTCTCAGGGCGGTAACGGACGCTGTTAATGTCGCCAATGCCGCCTATCAGCGCGAGGGCGGCATGGCCGGCATCTCGACCGGGCTGATCGACATGGACAAGAAACTGGGCGGTCTGCACAAATCCGACCTGCTGATCCTCGCAGGCCGCCCGTCGATGGGCAAGACGTCGCTGGCCACCAACCTTGCCTTCAACATCGCCAAGGCCTATCGGCGCGGCACCTTGCCCGACGGCACCGAAGGGTCGGTCGAGGGCGGCGTCGTCGGCTTTTATTCGCTGGAGATGAGCGCCGAGCAGCTGGCCGCGCGCGTTCTGTCGGAGGCGTCCGAAGTGCCCTCCGAGCAGATCCGCCGCGGCGACATGACCGAGGGCGAATTCCGACGCTTTGTCGATGCCGCCAAGCAGCTGGAATCCTGCCCGCTTTACATCGACGACACGCCCGCCCTGCCGATCAGCCAACTGGCGGCGCGCGCCCGGCGCCTCAAGCGGACGCATGGTCTGGATGTGCTCATCATCGACTATCTGCAGCTGGTGCGCGGCACCGGACGAAGCGAGAACCGCGTGAACGAGATCTCCGAGATCACCATGGGCCTCAAGGCCATCGCCAAGGAACTGGACATCCCCGTGATCGCGCTGTCGCAGCTCAGCCGCCAGGTTGAGAACCGCGACGACAAGCGCCCGCAGCTGAGCGATCTGCGCGAGTCAGGCTCGATCGAGCAGGACGCCGATGTGGTGATGTTCGTGTTCCGCGAGGAGTATTACGTGGAGCGCGAGAAACCCTCGGACGACAGGCTGGAGGAAATGGCCGCCTGGCAGGACCGGATGGAGCGCCTGCATGGCAAGGCCGAGGTCATCATCGGCAAGCAGCGCCACGGCCCCATCGGATCCATCGAGCTCAGCTTCGAGGGGCGCTTCACGCGCTTTGGCAACCTCGTTCAGCCATGGCAGAACGGCGGGGGCGGCGGCGAGCAGGAATTCTGATGCCTGCCGCGACCCTTGCGGCCAAGCGCCGGAAAATTCGCCGAATTTTCCCCGCACCGCCGAAAGCCATGGTTATGAGGGCGGGCGGCGCTTTGGGCTTGACGCCGCGCGCGCCCATGTCAAAACCCCTGCCATGAGCACCGCGACCCTGACAATCGATCTCTCCGCGCTGACCGCCAACTGGTCGGCGCTTGCTGCCATGGGCCGCGCCGAGGCCGGCGCCGTGGTCAAGGCCGACGCCTACGGGCTCGGCGCCGCGCGCGTGGGCCGTGCGCTGGCCAAGGCGGGGGCGCGGACGTTTTTCGTGGCCGTCACCGAAGAGGGTGTCGCGCTGCGGCAGGCCCTTGGCGACGGGCCGGTGATCTACATCCTGTCGGGCCACATGGCCGGGGATGCGGACATGCTGAGCGATATGGATCTGACACCCATCCTCAATTCGCTCGACCAGATGATTCGCCATCTGGAGGCATTGCCGGGTCATCCCTTCGGATTGCAGCTCGACACCGGCATGAACCGGCTGGGCATGGAGCCCAGCGAATGGGCCGCCGTGCGCGACATCGCGCTGGCGCAGGGCCCGCAGATCATCATCAGCCATCTGGCCTGCGCCGAGGACCGTGATGAGGCGATGAACACCGATCAGTTGTCGCTGTTCCGCCAGATGACCGCCGGGCTGGACTGCCCGCTGAGCCTGGCCAACACGGGCGGGATCGTGCTGGACCGGGCATATCATTTCGACGTCACGCGCCCCGGCATCGGCATGTATGGCGGGCGCACCTTTCCGCAGGCGCAACCCGTGGTGACGCTGGACATGCCGGTGATCCAATGCCGCGATGTCGCCCCCGGCGAGGCGGTGGGATACAGCCGCGCCTGGATCGCCGAGCGGCCCAGCCGCATCGCCACGCTCAGCGCCGGCTATGCCGATGGCATCCTGCGCTGCCTTGGAAACCGCGCCGCCGTCTGGGCCGAGGACACGCCCTGCCCCATCGTGGGCCGCATTTCGATGGATCTGATCGGCGTGGACATCACCGATCTGGGCCATGATCCCAAATCGGTTGCCCTGCTCGGCCCGCATCAGGGCATCGATGTGGTCGGCGATGCGGCCGGCACCATCGGATACGAGATCCTGACCTCGCTGGGGGCGCGCTATACCCGCCGGTATCTGGGCGGATGAGCTTTGTTTCCGGACTTCTGGCCGCGATCGGCCGCCAGCTGTTCGCGGTGCTGGCCGGGATCGGGCGGGTCACGCTTTACGCGGCGCGGACGGTCTCGCACCTGATCCGGCCGCCGTTTTACATGCGCGAATTCGGCCATGCGCTGGTTCAGATCGGGTGGCTGTCGCTGCCGGTCGTCGGGCTGACCGCGCTTTTCACCGGCGGCGCGCTGGCGTTGCAGATCTATGCCGGCGGCGCGCGGTTCAACGCGGAAACCGTCGTGCCCTCGATCGTCGCCATCGGCCTGACGCGCGAGCTGGGCCCGGTGCTGGGCGGGCTGATGGTGGCGGCGCGCGTCGCCTCATCGATCGCCGCCGAGATCGGCACGATGAAAGTGACCGAGCAGATCGACGCTCTGACCACGCTTTCCACAAATCCGATGAAATACCTCACCCTGCCCCGCGTTCTGGCCGCCACGCTGGCAGTGCCGCTGCTGGTCGGCGTGGGCGACGTGATCGGCATCATGGGCGGATTTTTGGTGGGTGTCGGCCGGCTCGATTTCAACGCCGCGACCTATCTGCACAACACGCTGGATTTCCTTGAGGTCTGGGACGTGCTTAGCGGCATGGTCAAGGGCAGCGTCTTTGGCTTCATCGTCGCGCTGATGGGGTGCTATTACGGCATGAATTCGGGCCGCGGCGCGCAGGGCGTGGGCCGCGCGACCAAGGCGGCGGTCGTCACCTCGTCGGTGCTGATCCTGGCCAGCAACTATATCCTGACAGAGGTGTTCTTCTCAGCATGATTACCCTGACGGACGTGCGCAAATCCTTTGGCGGCAACCATGTGCTGCGCGGCGTCGATCTGGTGCTGGAGGGCGGCTCGTCCATGGTGATCATCGGCGGGTCGGGCACGGGCAAGTCGATCCTGCTGAAATCCATTCTGGGGCTGGTCAGGCCGGATTCGGGCACCATCACGCTGGATGGCAAGGACGTCACGCGCGGCGATCGCGATGCGTTCCTTGCGCGGTTCGGGATGCTGTTCCAGGGCGCTGCGCTGTTCGATTCGCTGCCCGTCTGGCAGAACGTCGCCTTCCGCCTGCAGCGCGGCGCGGCGAAGCGCCCCGCCAAAGAGGCGCGCGAGATCGCCATCGAGAAGCTGCGCCGCGTCGGCCTGACGCCGGACGCCGCCGACAAGTTCCCCGTCGAGCTGTCGGGCGGCATGCAAAAGCGTGTCGGCCTTGCCCGCGCGATTGCCGCCGAGCCCGAGATCATCTTTTTCGACGAGCCGACGACGGGCCTCGATCCGATCATGTCGGGCGTGATCAACGATCTGATCCGCGAAATCGTGGTGGAAATGGGCGCGACCGCGATGACCATCACCCATGACATGAGCTCGGTGCGCGCCATCGCGGACAATGTGGCCATGCTGCATGACGGCGTGATCCAGTGGACGGGACCGGTGGGCGATATGGATGCGTCGGATGATCCATATCTGGACCAGTTCATCCATGGCCGCGCCGAGGGGCCGATTGAGGCAGTGCGCTGAAGGGGGCGGTTATGTGGCACGGATCGCTGGTTCATATTCATATCGCACCCAAGGGCCGCGCGCCGATGCAGGCATTGGACAGCGCCCGCCTGATCGCCGGCGAGGGCATCGAGGGCGACCGCTATGCCACGGGCCTTGGTCATTACTCGAACTTCCCCGATATCCGCGAGGTGACGCTGATCGAGGAGGAAACGCTGATCGCCCTGCAGCGCGACCACGACATATCGCTGACCCCGGACGCGCATCGCCGCAACCTCACCACCCGCGCCGTGCCGCTGAACCATCTGGTCGGGCGCCGGTTTCGCGTGGGCGCGACCATATTGGAGGGCGGGCGCCTGAATACGCCTTGCCGCTATCTGGACCTCGTCACCGGCAAAGCCGTCTGCGATCTGCTGGAGCATCGCTCGGGCCTCAACTGCCGGATCATCGAGGGCGGCACGATCCGGCCGGGCGACATCGTTCAGCCGCTCACATAGCGTTTGACGCCCCTGCCCGCTTGGGGCATCAGGCACCCCATGGCGAAAAACCAACCGACATTCACCTGCACGGCCTGCGGCGCCGCTCATACCAAGTGGTCCGGGCGCTGCGATGCGTGCGGTGCG
This sequence comes from Pelagivirga sediminicola, assembly GCF_003072125.1. Lineage (GTDB taxonomy): Bacteria > Pseudomonadota > Alphaproteobacteria > Rhodobacterales > Rhodobacteraceae > Roseovarius > Roseovarius sediminicola. Next base: position 372,342 of record NZ_QCYH01000001.1, read on the forward strand.
TGGAACACCATCCAGGAGGATGAGGGCCTCAGCGCCGGGCCCGCCGCCAACTCGCTGGGCGCCAGGCGCGGCGCCGGCATGACCCTGACGGACCTTTCGGCCAAGGAGGCGCCGCCGCCGCGCACCTCGTCCGGCATGGACGAGCTGGACCGCGTGCTGGGCGGCGGGCTGGTGCCCGCGTCGGCCATTCTGGTGGGCGGCGATCCGGGCATCGGCAAATCGACGCTGCTCTTGCAGGCCGCCGCCAGCTTCGCGGGCCAGGGGCTCAAGACGATCTATGTCTCGGGCGAGGAGGCCAGCGCGCAGGTGCGCATGCGGGGCGCGCGGCTGGGGCTGTCGGACGCCAATGTCAAACTGGCCGCCGAGACCAACCTGCGCGACATCCTGACAACGATGGAGGCGGAAAAGCCCGACCTCGTGATCATCGATTCGATCCAGACCATGTGGCTGGACACCATCGGCAGCGCGCCGGGCAGCGTTTCACAGGTGCGCGCCGCCGCCCATGAGCTGACCAGTTTCGCCAAGCGCAAGGGCGTGAGCGTGGTGCTCGTGGGCCATGTCACCAAGGACGGGCAGATCGCCGGGCCGCGCGTGGTCGAGCATATGGTCGACACCGTGCTGTATTTCGAGGGCGAGCGCGGGCACCAGTTTCGCATCCTGCGCGCGGTCAAGAACCGCTTTGGCCCCGCCGACGAGATCGGCGTGTTCGAGATGACCGGCGCCGGGCTGGCGCAGGTGACGAACCCCTCGGCGCTGTTTCTGTCCGAGCGGGGCAAGCCCTCGCCCGGATCGGTCGTCTTCTCGGGGATCGAGGGCACGCGCCCCGTGCTGGTGGAACTGCAGGCGCTGGTTGCGCCCTCGCCCCATTCACAGCCGCGCCGCGCGGTCGTCGGCTGGGACGGCGCGCGGCTGGCGATGATCCTCGCGGTGCTCGAATCGCGGGTGGGAATCCCGTTTGCGGGGCTCGACGTCTATCTGAACGTCGCGGGCGGCATGAAGATCAGCGAGCCGGCCGCCGATCTGGCCGTGGCCGCCGCGCTTTTGTCTGCGCGGGAAGACGCCGCCCTGCCCGCCGACACGGTGATTTTCGGCGAAATCAGCCTGTCGGGCGCCCTGCGTCCGGTGGGCCAGACCGAAAACAGGTTGAAAGAAGCCCGAAAACTTGGTTTTACCAGCGCAATCATCCCCGAAGGCGGCAAGCCCGGCGGGAAAACCGGGCTGAAGCTGACGCGTGCGGCAGATCTGATCGGCTTTGTGGGCGACACATTTGGCGCAGGTTAGCGCGTAGGGATCGAGGCGGACATGGACGGCTTTACCATCATCGACGGCGTTGTGGCGCTGGTTATCGTTCTGTCGGCGCTGCTGGCCTATAGCCGCGGCTTCGTGCGCGAGGCGCTGGCGATCGCGGGCTGGATCGTGGCGGGCATCATCGCCTTCATCTTTGCGCCGCAGCTGGAGCCGCTGGTCAAGGAAATCCCCGTCGTGGGCGATTTCATCGCCGACAGTTGCGAGCTGAGCATGATCGCGGCCTTCGCCATCGTCTTTGCCGTCGCGCTGATCGTCGCGTCGCTGATCGTGCCGCTGTTTTCGTCGCTGGTGCAGCGCTCGGCGCTTGGCGGTGTCGATCAGGGGCTGGGCTTTGTCTTTGGCGTGGCGCGCGGCATCCTCTTGGTGGCCATCGCCTATTTCGTCTACGAGACGGTCGTGACCTCGCAGCAGATCCAGATGGTCGATGACAGCCGCTCGGCACGCGTGTTCCAGCGCATGACCGGCAAGATCGAGGACGGCAACCCCGAGCAGGCCCTCGGCTGGATCACCCGCCAGTACGAAGCGCTGGTCGGCAGCTGCGATGCGCCCGACGGCACGGCGATCACCCCCGCCGCCCCCGCAACACCGGACGCCGCGGCCGAGTGATCGGCATGGGCAACCAGATCCTTGCCGCATCGGTGCTGATGGCCATCGCCGGTGGCATGGTCGCCAGTCAGGCGCCCATAAACGCGGCCCTTGGGCGCGGCATCGCCAGCCCGATCGGCGCCGCGACGCTGTCCTTCGGGGTCGGTTTCGTGATCCTCGTTGTGGCGACATTGCTGATGGGCGACGGGCCAAACCTTTTGCGGGTGACGAAAGTGCCCGTCTGGATGCTGATCGGCGGCGCGCTGGGGGCGGTCTATGTGGTGGCCGCGCTCTGGAGCGTGCCCAAGCTGGGCGTGCTGACCACGACGACGCTGATGATCTTCGGCCAGATGGGCGCGGCGCTGCTGCTGGACCATCTGGGCGCGTTCGGCGTGGCGCAGAGCAGCATCAGCCCGATGCGCATCTTGTCGGCCGGGCTGGTTGCGGTCGGCGTGATCCTGTCGCGCTGGTAGGGCGAAGAACACTTCTGCGCGATCATGCAGTGACATGCGGGCACACAAACCTTATGTGTGGCGCAACTGGGAAATCGGATTCGGAGACGCCCCTTGGCCAAGATCATGCCTGCCGCCCACCCCTTTGACACCTCGTACCTGCGCGATGCGACCGACGGCGACAAGCTGAAGGAGGAATGCGGCGTCTTTGGCGTGATCGGCGTGCCCGAAGCGGCCAATTTCGTCGCGCTCGGCCTGCATGCGTTGCAGCATCGCGGGCAGGAGGCCGGCGGCATCGTCAGCTATGACGCGGGCACCGGCTTCAACAGCCAGCGGCGGTTTGGCTATGTGCGCGACAATTTCACCAAGCAAAGCCTGATGGAGACGCTTCCCGGCGAGCTGTCCATCGGGCATGTGCGCTATTCCACATCCGGCGGCAAGGCCCCGGTGCTGCGCGATGTGCAGCCGTTTTTCGGCGAATTCTCGATGGGCGGCGCGGCGATCGCGCATAATGGCAACATCACCAACGCCGTCGCCCTGCGCCGCGAGCTGATCGAGCGCGGCAGCATCTTTCAGAGCAATTCGGACACCGAATGCATCATCCACCTGATGGCCCGCTCGATGCAGCGCACCATTCCCGAGCGGATGGAAGACGCCCTGCGCCGGGTCGAGGGCGCGTTCTCCATCGTCGCGATGACGCGCACCAAGCTGATCGGCGTGCGCGATCCCCTGGGCGTGCGCCCTCTGGTGCTGGGCCAGCTGGGCGGCGGCTATGTGCTCAGCTCCGAGACCTGCGCGCTGGACATCATCGGCGCCAAATACGTGCGCGAGATCGAACCCGGCGAGCTGGTGATGATCACCGCGCAGGGCGTCGAGAGCCATTTTCCCTTCCGCCGCCAGAAGCCGCGCTTCTGCATTTTCGAGCATGTCTATTTCAGCCGCCCCGACAGCATCATCGGCTCGCGCAGCGTCTATGAGACGCGTCGCCAGATCGGGGTCGAGCTGGCCAAGGAAAGCCCCGTCGACGCCGATCTTGTCTGCCCGGTGCCGGATTCGGGCGTGCCCGCCGCCATCGGCTACAGCCAGGAATCGGGCATCCCCTATGCGATGGGGATCATCCGCAACCAGTATATGGGCCGCACCTTCATCGAGCCGACGGACCAGATCCGCAACATGGGCGTGCGCCTGAAACTGAACGTCAACCGCGCGCTCATTCAGGGCAAGCGCGTGATCCTCGTCGATGACAGCGTCGTGCGCGGCACCACCAGCCGCAAGATCCGCGAGATGATCCTGGACGCCGGCGCCGCCGAGGTGCATTTCCGCATCGCCTCCCCGCCCACCGCATGGCCCTGCTTTTACGGCGTCGACACCCCCCAGCGCGAGAAACTGCTGGCCGCGACGATGTCCGAGGAGGAAATGCGCGAACATCTGGCCGTGGACAGCCTCAAGTTCATCTCGCTCGACGGACTTTATCGCGCGGTCGGCGAGACATCGGGCCGCGACGACAGCAGCCCGCAATATTGCGACGCGTGTTTTTCGGGCGAGTATCCGGTGAAGCCGTCGGACCAGATCGAACAGGGGTTCGAGCTGAAGGCGGCGGAGTAGGCGCGGGGCTTGCGCTTTGGGGTCGACGCGCAAACGGCAACCAAGATCAGGACAGCGCGTTGAATAGCGTTGCTTCGCTATGTCGGGCAAAGTGAGTTTGATGGGGAATATGTTTCAGAAACTGGCCGTGATGGCATCTGCGCTTTGGGCCGCGCCATCTTGTGCGGACAGCGCCACTGAAAACCTTTTGAATGACTTGCTGGATTTATCGCAGCATGCCTTGGTTGACCCGGAAAACACGGATTTGCGACTCCTTGAATTTGTCGAGGGGGCAGAAATCATTTCCGTGGCGGACACCAAAGGGTGGCCTTTGCGAATTGATGATCCGTATGGGGTTCAATTTACTTTTGATGCTCCATTTCAAAGCGCCGTGGAACCTGAAGTATTCAGTTTCAATTGCATCAGATTTGGGGAGGTTGCATACAACCGCTTTTCCGAAGTCGGGCTTGTCGAACAAGACGTATTTGATGATACAAATCCCCATTTTAGGTCGCTCGATGTGGCTGGGGCAGCTGATCTGCCTGATGCATGGCCGGAAAACACGGTCGCAAAGCTTTCATGTCTGGGAACCCATTTCAAAGCAGACGGCAAATCGCCACTGCCCACAGATGGTTTGCGAGCGTTTTTTGACAAATTCAAAACTGAAGACGACGTTTCACAGCAAGGCGGGCCGACGATGATCGTAGCAGATGAAACCTATCTTTTCGAATTGCGATCCGGCATCGACTATCCCAGCCATCGCATTACGAATTTGCGGGTTGAATCTCCTGACCCGATGTTCACGTCAATTTTGGTTCAGGGCTATCTGCTCCACTCCTCAAGTTAAGCTGTCAGACCTCCAAGACCCATGGGAGGCGGTCAGAGAGCTTGCGGCGTCAAGCGCGCTGCGCTCCAGGCAGGCCAACCCGTTTTCTTCGATTGAAAATGACTGATAGCGAGCCCACCCAGCGCCACACCGATCCGCTCATACGCGGCCCCGGCGCCGGACGACCCCTCTTGACGCCGCGCGCCATCACGTCCAAATCGCGACCATGACACAAGTTGCCCTCATCACCGGCGCCTCGCGCGGCCTTGGTGCCGCCCTCGCCGAAGAGCTGGCCGCGACATATCATGTCGTGGCCGTCGCGCGCACCACCGGCGCGCTGGAAGAGCTGGACGACCGCATTCAGGCGGCGGGCCATTCGGCCACGCTGGCGCCGATGGACATCACCAACCCCGACGCGATGGCGCAGCTGTGCCGCAGCATCCATGACCGCTGGGGCAGCGTCGCGATCTGGGCGCATACGGCGGTTCACGCCGCCCCCCTGACCCCCGCGATGACGCTGGACGCGCGCGACTGGGACAAATCGGTGGCCACGAACGTGACGGCGACGGGGCATCTGATCCCCTATATCGCGCCGCTTCTGGGCGAGGCCGGACAGGCGATGTTCTTTGAGGATTTCAAGGCGGGCGAGAAATTTCTGGGCGCCTATGGCGCCACCAAGGCCGCGCAGATCGCGCTCGCGCGCTCGTGGCAGGCCGAAAGTGCGCGCCACGGGCCGAAGGTGCATATCGTCAGCCCCGGCCCCATGGCCACGGCGACGCGCGCGCGCTTCTATCCCGGCGAGGACCGTGCCGCACTGGCCAGTCCGCAAGATGAGGCGCGCCGCCTGATCGGCCTGCTGGGATAGCCGCTTGCCGCTGCCTGCCGCTCCGTTTAGACAGGAGCGACAAGGCTGGAGGGCGGAAACTTGCGCATACTCATCACCAATGACGACGGCATCAATGCGCCGGGGTTGCAGGTGCTTCAGGAAATCGCGGACGCACTGGCCGGCGATGATGGCGAGGTCTGGTGCGTGGCCCCCGCCTTCGAGCAATCGGGCGTCGGTCACGCCATTTCCTATACCCAGCCGATGATGGTCAGCGAGCTGTCCACACGCCGATTTGCCGTGCAGGGCAGCCCCGCCGATTGCGTTCTGGCCGGGCTTTACGACATCCTCAAGGGCCGTGCGCCGGATCTGGTCCTGTCGGGCGTGAACCGGGGCAACAACGCCGCCGAAAACGCGGTCTATTCCGGCACGCTGGGCGCCGCGATGGAGGCCGCGTTGCAAGGCATTCCCGCCATCGCGCTCAGCCAGTTCTACGGGCCGGGCAACCGCGATCTGGATGACACGTTCGACGCGGCGCGCGGGCATGGCCTGAATACGGTGCAGCGCCTGCTGGACAAGGGCGTCTGGACGCGCGACGATTACGGAATTTTCTACAACGTCAACTTTCCGCCCGTCGCCGCCACCGGGGTCAAGGGCATCCGCGCGGCGCGTCAGGGCTTTCGCCGCGACATGGGCTTTGGCGTGGAGCCGCATATCTCGCCTTCCGGCCGACGGTTCCTGTGGGTCACGGGCGCGGGTCAGCAGCAGCCGACCAGCCCCGGCTCGGACGCCGCCGTCAATCTGGACGGCTATATCTCGGTCACGCCGATGCGCGCCGACCTCACCGCCCACGACATGCTGGAGCCGCTGAAAGCCATCGAATGAACGACGAAGATCCCGATATCGCCGAACGCAAGATGCAGTTCCTCTTTGCCCTGCGCTCGAAGGGGATCACGGATGCGCGCGTGCTGACGGCGATGGAAAAGATCGACCGTGGCCCGTTCATCCGCGGGTATTTCTCGGGCCGCGCCTATGAGGACATGCCGCTGCCCATCGCCTGCGGCCAGACGATCAGCCAGCCGTCGGTCGTGGCGCTGATGACGCAGGCGCTGAAGCTGAACGCGCGGCACAAGGTGCTGGAGGTGGGCACCGGCAGCGGCTATCAGGCCGCGATCCTCAGCCTGCTGGTGCGCCGGGTCTATACGGTGGACCGCCACAAGCGACTGGTTCAGGATGCCAGCGCGATCTTTCGCGCGCTCGATCTGACCAACATCACGGCGCTGACCGCCGATGGCAGCTTCGGTCTGCCCGATCAGGCGCCGTTCGACCGCATCCTCGTGACGGCGGCGGCAGAGGATCCGCCCGGCCCGCTCTTGGCGCAGCTCAAAATCGGCGGTATCATGGTGGTTCCGGTGGGCCAGTCCGATACGGTTCAGCGGCTGATCCGCGTGACGCGGCACGAGACCGGCTTTGACTATGACGAGCTGCGCCCGGTGCGCTTCGTCCCGCTGGTCGAGGGGCTGGGCCGCGATACCGCATGAGCGAGCAAAGATTCAGGACCAAAGCCCCGACGCATATGGGGCAAAGCATGAGGACAGGACCGAAATGAGCAGCACTCAACGCCCCGCCGCGGACCGCCGCCCGCGCGCCCGTATCATGACCCTGATGGCCGGAACCTGCGTGCTGGCGCTTGGCGCCTGCGGTGACGGCATGGATCTGGATCTGCGCGGTCCCATCGGCGGCGGGCTGAACACCTCGGATGCCGCGCGCGCCGCGACCGCCGACAGGCCCAAACCCGATGCGCGCGGCATCATCTCCTATCCCACCTACCAGGTTGCGGTCGCGCAGCGCGGTGACACGCTGGGCAAGCTGGCCACGCGCATCGGCGTCAGCGCGCAGGAGCTGGCCCGCTATAACGGCATCGGGATCGACGACAGCCTGCGCCAGGGCGAGGTGATCGCCCTGCCCGGCCGCGTCGCCGAACCTGCGGGCGGGCCGATCACGCCGGGCGGGCGCGACATCACCTCGATCGCCGGCGCGGCCATCGACAGCGCCGGCGCCAGCCAGATCGAGACCAGCACGCTGGCCCCTGCCGCGGGCCAGAGCCAGGCCGGCGCCGAGCCTGTGCGCCACCGCGTCGAGCGCGGCGAGACCGCCTATACCATCGCCCGCCTTTACAACGTGCCGGTGCGCAGCCTTGCGGACTGGAACGGTCTGGGGGCCGATTTTGCCGTGCGCGAGGGGCAGTTCCTGATCATCCCCGTTGCCGCGCAGCGCAGCGCGGCGGCCGCCCCGCCCGAACCTGCAACGCAGCTGCCCGGCGCCGGATCGCCCACGCCCGAGCCTCCCAGCGCGGCCAAGCCGCTGCCGCCCGAGGATACCGTTCCCGCCGCCACCGCCCGCCAGGAAAAGCCCAAGGAAGCGCCCGATCTGGGCAAGCAGCAGACCACCTCGGCGCCCAAGGCGCGGATGAGCTATCCGGTGCGCGGCGACATCGTGCGCCCCTTCTCCAAGGGCAAGAATGACGGCATCGACATCGCTGCCAGCGCAGGCACCGCCGTCAAGGCCGCCGATGCCGGCACCGTGGCCGCCATCACCAAGGACACCAAGGGCACGCCGATCATCGTGGTCAAGCATTCGGGCAACCTGCTGACGGTTTATTCCAACGTCGACAACGTCGCGGTCAAGACCGGCGACAGCGTCGCGCGCGGCCAGACCCTGGCCAAGATCCCGTCCAGCGGCCCGGCAGCGGTCCATTTCGAGGTGCGCAACGGCTTTGACAGCCTCGATCCGGTGCCCTACCTGACCGAGTAAGCAGGCGCGCCGCTGGCCGGCACGCAAACCGGGCGCGCCGCCTGCCAGCCGCGCGCCCGTTGTCCTCGACCCCAGATGCGCGGGCCGGGTCAGCCGATCTTGCGCAACCGCTTGAACAGGCTGGAGGTATCCCACCGCCTGCCGCCCATCTTCTGCACGTCCTTGTAGAACTGATCGACCAGCGCCGTGACCGGCAGCGACGCGCCATTCTCATCAGCCGTCTTCAGGCAGATCCCCAGATCCTTGCGCATCCAGTCGACGGCAAAGCCATGCTCGAACTCGTCCTTCAGCATCGTCTCGTGGCGGTTCTCCATCTGCCAGCTGCCGGCCGCGCCCTGAGAGATCACCTCGACCACCGCGCGCCCGTCCAGCCCGGCCTTTTCGGCGAAATGCAGCGCCTCGCTGAGGCCCTGCACCAGACCGGCGATGGCGATCTGGTTGCACATCTTGGTCATCTGCCCCGCGCCCGGCGCGCCGATCCGGCGGCAGAGCTTGGCATAGACCTGCATCACCGGCTCGGCCGCCTCATAGCTCGGCAGATCTCCGCCGCACATGATGGACAGCTGGCCGTTTTCCGCCCCCGCCTGCCCGCCCGAAACGGGCGCATCGACAAAATGCAGTCCTGCCTTTGACGCAGCCTCATGAAGCTCGGCGGTGACGGCGGCGGAGACGGTGGTGTGGTCCACGAAAATCGCGCCCTCGGCCATGCCGGCAAAGGCGCCGTCCGCGCCCAGGCAGACACTGCGCAGATCGTCGTCATTGCCCACGCAGGCCATGACGAATTCGGCGCCCGCCGCGGCCTCGCGCGGGGTGGGCGCGCTGGCGCCGCCATGCTTGGCCACCCATTTGTCCGCTTTCGCGCCCGTGCGGTTATAGACCGTCACATCGTGGCCCGCCGCGGCCAGATGCCCCGCCATGGGATAGCCCATCACGCCCAGTCCCAGAAATGCCAGTTTCGCCATATCGTCCTCCCGTTCACATTGCCGACGGGGCCATTGCCCACAGCCTCGTTTCTGACTATCCCCTGCGCCAGTGAAAACGCAAGGCGGGGCCGCATGGCGCAGGTGTTCAAATGGCTGATCCGGATCGCGGGCGCATTGGTCGCGCTGGCGGTGCTGGCGGTGCTGGGCCTTTATTTCCTGCTGTCGCGATCGCTGCCCGATTATGACAAGACGCTGGAGATCGCGGGCCTGAATGACAGCGTGGAGATCGTGCGCGACAATGCCGATGTGCCGCATATCTTCGGCCAGACCGAGGAGGACGTGTTTCAGGCGCTGGGATACGCCCATGCGCAGGACCGGCTGTGGCAGATGACCATCCTGCGCCGCACCGCGCAGGGGCGCCTGTCCGAGGTGTTCGGCGTGCGCAGCCTTGCCATCGACAAGCTGATGCGCCGCTTTGACATCTACGGCGCCGCGCGCGCGTCGGTCAGGTGGCAGGATCCGGCGACGCGCGCGGCGCTCGATGCCTATGCGCGCGGCGTCAATGCGCGGCTGGCCGAGATCAACGACAGCGCGCTGGGACGCGGCGCGCCCGAGATGTTCCTGTTCAACGCGCCCATCGCGCCGTGGGTAGCCGCCGATTCCGTCGCCATCATCAAGCTGATGGCGGTGCAGATGTCGAGCCATCTGCAGACCGAGGTGCTGCGGGCGCGCCTTACCACGGTGCTGGAGGATCCCGCCCGCGTCGAGGATATCCTGCCCGACGCGCCGGGCAGCGGCATCGCCGCGTTGCCCAAATACGCCAGCTTCTTCGCGCCCGGCGCGCTGCCGCGGCTTGCGGGCGGCGGTGCGCCCGCGGCGCAGGATCCGCTGTCGCCGATCCGGCCGCCTGCGCTGGCCGGGGCCTCGAACGCCTTTGCCGCCGCGCCGTCGCGCTCGGCCGCGGGCGGCACGCTTTTGGCGAATGATCCGCATCTGGGGCTGACGGCGCCGTCGATCTGGTATCTCGCGCGGCTGGAGCTGTCATCGGGCGGCGTCATCGGCGCGACCATTCCGGGCGTGCCGCTGGTGCTGAGCGGGCGCAGCGACACGCTGGGCTGGGGCATCACCTCGGCCTATCTGGACGATCAGGACGTCCATATCGAAGAGCTGAACCCCGACGATCCCGAGCAGTACCGCACGCCAGACGGGTTTGCCCGGTTCGAGACGCGCCGCACGATCATCCTCATCAAGGACAGCGCGCCCGTCACGCTGACCCTGCGGCGCACGGAAAACGGCCCCGTACTGCCCGGCTCGCAATTCGATCTGGCGGATGTGACGCCGGCGGGGCACGTCGCGTCCCTGTCATGGACCGCGCTCAGCCCGCGCGACACGACGATGAGCGCGGGCATCGACCTGATGCGCGCAGGCAGCATCGAGGCGGCGCTGGCCGCGGGCGAGAAATTCGTCGCCCCCGCGCAGGTTCTGACCGTGGTCAGCGCGGACCGCATCGCCATGAAGATGGTCGGCGCCATGCCGCGCCGCCACGCCGAGCATGACACTGAAGGGCGCATGCCCAGCCGCGGCTGGATCGCGCATAACCGCTGGCAGGGGCGGCTGCCCTATTCGGCCAACCCCGAGTTCATCGACCCGCCCGGCGGCATCCTCGGCAACACCAACAACAAGATCGTCGATCGCCCCTTTCCGCTGCATGTCAGCCACCATTGGGGCGACACGCAGCGCATTCACCGCTGGCAAAAGCTGATGCAGGGGCGCGAGGTGCATACCCGCGACAGTTTCATCGAGGCGCAGCAGGATATCGTCAGCTTTACCGCGCGCTCGCTCTTGCCGCTGATCGGCGCGGATCTGTGGTTCACCGGCGAAAGCGCGGCCGAGGGCACGCCGCTGCGCCTGCGCCAGCGCGCGCTGGCGCTGCTGGCCGACTGGAACGGCGAGATGAACGAACACCGCCCCGAGCCGCTGATCTATGCGGCCTGGCTGCGCGCGCTTGGCAAGCGGCTGTTCCAGGACGAGCTGGGCCCGCTGGCGGACGCGTTCACCCATACGGACCCGGTCTTTGTCGAGCGGGTGTTCCGCGACATCGACGGTGCCTCGGCGTGGTGCGATGTCAAGCAATCGACCCCGGTGGAGACGTGCACCGACATCGCGCGCCTCGCGCTTGACGATGCGCTGGTCTGGATCACCGAGCGCTATGGCACCGCGCTGGAATCGCTGCGCTGGGGCGATGCGCATCAGGCGGTGCAGGATCACCCGGTGCTGGGCTCGGTGCCCGGCCTGCGCTATTTCGTGAACATCCGCCAATCGACCGGCGGGGGCGATCACACGCTGCAGCGCGGCCGCACCAGCGGCACCGGCCCCGATCCGTTTCAGAACGTTCATGCGGCGGGGTATCGCGGGGTCTATGATTTCGCCGATCCCGGCAGCAGCGTCTTCATCATCTCGACCGGGCAATCGGGCCATTTCCTCAGCCGGTATTACGACGATCTGGCGCAGCTCTGGCGCCGGGGCGAGTATATCCCGATGTCGCTGGATCCCGAACTGGCGCGCGCGGGCGCCGTGGGCGTGACGGTGTTGCTGCCAAAAAAAGGCGACTAAGGCAGGGGAGCTAAAGCGCGTCGAACTCGGCGCGCTGGCGGGCGGTCCAGCGCACGGTGAGGGTATAGCCCTCGTCGCCCTGCGCCTCCTGCTCGATCAGGTCATGCGCGTGCAGCCATGCGCGGCGGCGCCCCTCGGCATAAGGCAGCGCGATCTCCTCGCGGCGCACATCGCCGGTCAGCATCACGCCGATGCGGTCGATCAGTGCCTGCATCCCCTCGCCCGTCACCGCGCTGAGCGCGACGACATCCTCGGTCCGCTCGGCGCGGATCATCAGACCGTCATGCTCTTCGCGGTCCAGCAGATCGATCTTGTTCCAGACCTCGATCCGGGGGGTCTCCTGCTCGACCTTGAGGCTGGTCAGGATTTCCTCGACATCGGCCTTCTGCGCCTCGGTCTCGGGGTGGGCGATGTCGCGCACATGCACGATCAGATCGGCGCTCAGCACCTCCTCCAGCGTCGCGCGGAACGCCGCGACCAGCTCGGTCGGCAGGTCCGAGATGAAGCCGACCGTGTCGCTCAGGATGATCTCCGGCCCGCCGCCGGGCAGCGCGATACGCCGCATCGTCGGGTCAAGCGTGGCGAAAAGCATGTCCTTTGCCATGACCTCGGCGCCCGTCAAGTGATTGAAGAGCGTTGATTTTCCGGCGTTGGTATAGCCCACGAGCGCGACGATGGGAAACGGCACCTTGGCGCGTGCCGCGCGGTGCAGCGTGCGCGTCTTGGCAACCTTGTCCAGCTGGCGGCGCAGGCGCACCAGTTGCAGGTCGATCGCGCGGCGGTCCGCTTCGATCTGCGTCTCGCCGGGGCCGCCGACAAAGCCATAGCCGCCGCGCTGCCGCTCAAGGTGGGTCCAGGCGCGCACCAGGCGCGTGCGCTGATAGCTGAGCGCGGCCATCTCCACCTGAAGCACGCCCTCGCGGGTCGCGGCGCGGTCGCTGAAGATCTCAAGGATCAGGCCGGTCCGGTCCAGGATCTTGACGCCCCAGTCCTTTTCCAGATTGCGCTGCTGCACCGGCGTGACCGGCCCGTCGATCAGTACCAGCTCGATCCCGGCCTCTTCGAACTGGCTCTTCAGCTCGGCGATCTTGCCCTTGCCGAACAGCTTGCCGGGATGCACCTTGGGCAGCCGGACCACCTGCCCGCCCTGCACCTGCAGTCCCGGCAGCGCACGCCCCAGCGCGACCGCCTCCTCCAGCGAAAGCGCGGGCGTGCGGGCGCTGCCGCCAGCCTTGTAGATGTCGGGATGCAGCACCCATGCGCGGGTGTCGCGGGCGCGGGTATCACGGCCCTGCCGTTCGAAAACGGCGCCGTCCTCGCCGCCGCCGGTGACGTCATCATCCATCAATGGAAGGCCTTGGAGAGGTGCGGATCAGGCCGCATCGTCACCGTCATAAAGGCTGATCGGCTGCGACGGCATGATCGTGGACACGGCATGTTTGTAGACCAGTTGCGATTGACCGTCGCGGCGCAGCAGGATGCAGAAATTGTCGAACCAGGTAATCACGCCCTGCAGTTTCACGCCGTTGATCAGGAACACCGTCACCGGTGTCTTGGTCTTGCGCACCTGATTGAGAAATGCGTCCTGAAGGTTCTGCCGGTCAGTTGCCATGATTGGTCCCCAAATCCATTTATTCTTGCACGTGCCGCGGATCGGCATTCGAAGGTCATATGCATTCCAATATGATGCGGTGCGGTCCAAGTTTCCAGCCCCAAAATCGGGCCCGCCTTACGGGTTCCGCAAATGGGCAGATCGCCGCCACCCGAGGGCGCGTCAGTCGCGCCAGAGGCTGGGGCTGACCAGCGCGATGATGGCCAGCGTCTCCAGCCTGCCCAGCACCATGGCGGCGCAGATCACCAGCTTGGCGGTGGGCGCCATGAGGCTGAGCGCGATGGGCACCTCGCCCGCGATCTGCGTCAGCGGGCCGGTCGTGGAGAGCGCCGCGATGGCCAGGATGATCGACTGCTCGAACGTCATTCCCAATGCGGCAAGGATGACGGTGATCAGCGCCAGTGACATCGCGAAGAGCATGAAGAAGATCCACGCGACGAACGCGCCCTGCCGCCGCATCCGGCGGCTGCGGGCCCCCGCGCGCCCGACCGAGGAGGGATGGACCAGCCGCTCCATCTCGCGCTGGCCATTGAGGTAGAGCGCGTAGACCCGGAGAAGCTTGACCCCGCCTGCCGTGGTGGCGACGCCCCCGCCGATCAGCGCCGTGCCCAGCAGGATCAGCCCCGGCGCGCCGACGCCCGACCAGCTGCGTGCCTCGTCCCAATAGGCGCTTTCGAAGCCGGTGGTGGACAGGAAGGAGGCGGTGCTGAACAGCGCGCCCCAGAGCGCGCCGAGCGCCGTCGGCAGATCCTCGACATCCTGCCCCTCGAACGCGCCGATCCAGTGCCGCGAGAACAGCAGCAAGGGAACGCCCAGCACGATCACCATGCCCAGTCGGAATTCGGGATCATTATGCAGGCCGGGCCGTTGCGAGGTGACGGTATCGGATGAAAAGGTCAGGCGCGACAGGGCGAACAGCATGAAGAAAAAGATCACCATCTCGCCGCCGACGCCGGAGCCGGCGTTCTGGACCCCGCCAATGGGAGAGATGCCGCTGGTCGCCAGCGTCGACATCGCATGCACCAGCGCCACTAGCGGCCGGTCGCCCGCGATCGCCAGAAAGAGCCACAGCGCGCCGGTCAGCCCCACATAGAGCGGGGCCAGCACGTAGGTCACCTGCGCCACGCGGCGGCCCGATCCGGCGCGCTGGAACCGGCCTTGGGCGTCATCCACCTGCCCCGGCTCGGCCGTCGCGGTCAGCTCGAATCCCCCCAGGTTGAGGGGCGCCAGCACCGCCGAGGCCGCGACCCACATCAGCAGCCCCCCCAGCCAGCCGACCATGCCGCGCCACAGATGCAGCGAATCGACAAGCCGACCAGGCATTTCAAACAGCGTCGCGCCGGTGGTGGTGAAGGACGAGACCATCTCGAAATAGGCATTGAGGAAGGTCGTGTTGCGCAGCCCCTCGTAGAACGGCAGCGCCAGGAACAGCGGCAGCGCCGCGAAGGCCAGAAACAGCGACAGAAGATTGTCCAGATCGCTGGCCTCGCGCCGCGCGTTGCCGCCCATGGCCAGCGCGACCAGCCCGATCACGATCAGCCCCAGCGCGCCGGAATAGGCGAAACTGCGCGACACCGTATGTTCGCTGTGCATCAGCGCATGCAGGGCCGGCACGAACATCGCCAGCGACGCGATCCCGGCCAGAAGCAGGATCAGCGGAAGGCGCGACAACGGCGCGATCAGCGCGATCTGCGTGCGCGCGGCCATGACTAGAAAAAGTCGATCGAGACCTGAAGCAGCTGTTCTACCTGCTCCACGTCCGATGCCATGGCGAAAATCACGATCACGTCGCCCTCGTCGATCCGCATGGCGCCGGTGGGTTTGAGGATCTTCTCCCCTTTCTGCACCGCGCCGACCAGCACGCCCTCGGGGAAATCGATATCGCGGATCTGGCTGCCCGCGATCGAGGAAGTCGACATCACCTGCGCCTCGATCACTTCGGCCTCGGCGTCGCCGATGGAATAAACGCCCCGCACGCGCCCATGGCGAATATGGCGCAGGATGCTGCTGACGGTGGTGGAGCGCGGGTTGATATAGGCGTCCACCCCGATCGGCTCCAGCAGGGGGACCAGCGTGGGATCGTTGATCAGCGTGATCGCGAAGGGGCAGCCTTCGGATTTGGCGCGCACGGCGGCCAGAAGGTTGGTCTTGTCATCGTCGGTGACCGCCAGCACGGCGTCGGCGCGCGATATGCCAGCCTCCTGCAGGATCGAGCGGTCCAGCGCATCGCCGTTCAGGACGATCGTGCGCTCCAGCGCGTCGGCGGCGCGTTCGGCGATGCGGCGGTCACGCTCGATTACCTTGGCCCGCAGGCCGCGCCCCTGCGCCTCCAGCGCCTTGGCCACCGCAAGGCCGACATTGCCGCCGCCAAGGATCACGACGCGCTCCTGCTTGTGTGCCTTTTTGCCGAAGACTTCGAGCGTGCGGGGAATATCCTCGTTCGGGGCAAAGACGTAAGCTTCGTCGCCGACAAACAGCTGATCGCCCGCCTCGGGCGCAAAAAGCCGTCCGTCGCGGCGCACGGCCAGAACCACCACCCGCAGCGTCGAGAAGAGGTCCGACAGCTGGCGCAGCGGCGTGTTGACGACCGGGCAATCCTCCTCCAGCCGCAGGCCCATCAGCTTGGCCTTGCCGGCCAGGAACGTCTCGGTGTCGAAGGCGGCGGGCGCGGCGAGGCGCTGCAGCGCGGCCTCGGCCACTTCCTTTTCGGGGCTGATGACGACGTCGATGGGCATGTGATCGCGCCGGTAAAGATCGGAATAGATCGCGTCCAGATAGGACTGGCTGCGCAGGCGCGCGATCTTGCGGCTGATGGCAAAGACCGAATGGGCCACCTGGCAGGTGACCATGTTCACCTCGTCCGAATGGGTCGCGGCGATGATCATGTCGGCATCGCGCGCGCCGGCGCGTTCCAGAACGTCCGGATAGCTGGCAAAGCCGTGCAATCCCTGCACGTCCAGCGTATCGGTCGCGCGGCGCACCAGATCGGGATTGTTGTCCACCACCGTCACGTCGTTCTTTTCGCCCGACAGATGGCGCGCGATCTGCCAGCCAACCTGACCGGCGCCGCAAATGATGACCTTCATGGCATGCCTTTCAAAGCTGCAGGCCTGATGTGCCTGACAAACGCGCGGCGGTCAAATGGTCTGAAGCGCCGATGCCGCGCGGGTTCGGCCGGGTCCGGCCGTCACCCCACCCGTGCAGGTGCCTTGCCCGATGTCACCACGCCCAGCGATTTCAGCTTGCGGTGCAGCGCGCTGCGCTCCATGCCCACGAACTCGGCGGTGCGGCTGATATTGCCGCCATAGCGGTTGATCTGCGTCAGCAGATACTCGCGCTCGAACGCCTCGCGCGCCTCGCGCAGGGGCATCGTGGCAAGCGATCCGGACAGCACCACGCGCCCGTCCCCCGGCGCGTTTTCGGCCTCGCCGGGCAGCTCGCGCGCCTCGATCTCGCCCGCGCCATCGCCCAGGATCAGCACCCGCTCGATCATGTTGCGCAGCTGGCGCACGTTGCCGGGCCAGGACATCGTCTGAAGCTGCGCGCGCGCCTCGGCGCTGAGCACGCGCAGCGGCAGGCCTTGGGTCTTGTTAAGCATGTCGATGAAATACTCCGCGAGCAGCGGTATGTCGTCGCGCCGCTCCTCCAGCGAGGGCACGGCGATGGGCACCACGTTCAGGCGGTGAAACAGCTCGCGGCGGAACCGGCCCTCGGCGATCTCATGCTCCAGATCGCGCGAGGTTGAGGAGATGACGCGCAGATCCACCTGCACCTTGTTCGCGCCGCCCACGCGCAGGAATTGCTGATCGACCAGCACGCGCAGGATTTTCGATTGCGTGCCCTGCGGCATGTCCGCGACCTCGTCGAAATAGATCACGCCGCCATTGGCCTCTTCCAGAAGGCCCTGCTCGATCCCCTTGTCCTTGCTCTCGCGTCCGAACAGCACCTCTTCCATGCGCTCGGCCTCGATCGAGGCGCAGTTGACGACGACGAAGGGCGCGCTGGCGCGGTTGGAATTGACGTGCACATAGCGCGCGGCCAGTTCCTTGCCCGACCCGGCCGGGCCCGACAGCATCACCCGCCCGTTCGAGCGTGTGACCTTGTCCAGCTGGCCCACCAGCGCGCGAAAGACGGCACTGTCGCCCAGCATGTCCGCCGGCGTCGTCTCGCGGCGCCGCAGGGTGGTATTCTCGCGGCGCAGGCGGCTGGTTTCCATGCCGCGCCGGATCACCACCATCAACTGGTCGATGTTGAAGGGCTTTTCGATGAAATCATAGGCGCCCTGCTTGATCGCGGCGACCGCAATCTCGATATTGCCATGGCCCGAGATGATGACGACGGGCACTTCGGGATAGTCGCGCTTGACAGCCTTGAGGATGTCGATGCCATCCATGTTGCTGTCCTTCAACCAGATGTCGAGGATCAGCAGCGCGGGCGGCTCGGCCGAGATGGCGGCCATCGCATCATCGGAATTGCCCGCCAGCCGCGTCTCATACCCTTCGTCGCCCAGAATATCCGAGATCAATTCGCGAATATCGCGCTCATCGTCCACAATCAAAATATCGCTCATGCCTGTTCTCCCATAGCCTCGTCTGCGTCCTCGCGGTCAATGCTCGTTTGTGTCACATCCAGCCGGATGATGGCCATTGCGCCCTTGTGCGCGCCCTCGTCAAAGGCGTCTGCATCCACCAGCGTCAGCGTGCCGCCATGCTCTTCGATGATCTTCTTGACGATCGGCAGGCCCAGGCCCGTGCCCTTGTCGCGCGTCGTCACGTAAGGCTCGAACAGGCGCGAGCGGTCTTCGGGCAGGCCGACGCCGTTATCGGCGATACGCAGCTCGGCGCGCCCGTCCACCCGGCCGCTCGTCACGCGGATCGTGGGGATGAAACCGTCGGGCGCCTGGCCTTTTTCGACAATGGTTTCCGTGGCTTCCCCGGCGTTCTTGATGAGGTTTGTCAGCGCCTGGCTGATCATCGTCGCGTCGACATCGGCCAGCAGCGGATCGGCGTCCAGATCGGTCTCGATCCGCACATCGGGCTGGCCGGCCTCCTGCAACAGCACCGCCTCGCGCAGAAGGCGCGTCAGGCTTTCGGGTTTGCGCTGCGGCTCGGGCATGCGGGCGAATTTCGAGAATTCATCCACGATGCGGCGCAGATCATCGGTCTGGCGCACGATCACGCCGGTCAGCTGCGCAAGGTCGGCGGCATCCGCGTCATTCAGAAGCTTGGCAAATTTGCGCTGCGTGCGCTCCGCGCTCAGCTTGATGGGGGTCAGCGGGTTCTTGATCTCATGCGCGATGCGGCGCGCGACGTCGCCCCAGGCCGCCATGCGCTGCGCCGAGACCAGATCGGTGACGTCATCGAAGGCCACGACATAGCCCTCGCGCCGGCCGGCCTCGGTGCGCCGTGTGGACATGCGCACCAGAAGGCTCTCCTGCTCGCCGCCGCGGGTGACGCGGATCTCGTCCTGCACGAAGCCCCCGCTGCTTTTGCGCAGACGTTTGAACAGATCGGCAAATTCCGGCACGGCGACGGCAATATCGACCGATTGGCGATCCTCCTGCCAGTCCAGCAGCTTTTCCGCGGCGCGGTTCACGAAGGTGATGCGCCCCTTGGGATCCAGCCCGACAACCCCCGACGACACCGATCCCAGCACCGAATCGAACAGGCGGCGGCGCCGCTCGATCTGTTCGGTGTTGGACAAAAGCGCGGCGCGCTGGCCTTTCAGCTGCCGGGTCATCTGGTTGAAGAAGGTGCTGAGCTGCGCGATCTCGTCGTCGCCCTCCTCCTCGCGGACCTGCACGTCCAGATCGCCCGCGCCGATGCGCTGCGCGGCGCTGGTCAGGCGCCCCACCGGGCGGGCCAGACGCTCGGCGAACCACAGGCCCAGCCAGACGGCGGCAAGGATCAGGATCACCGCGAATCCAAGGTAAAGCAGGCCGAATTCGAACAGGACGCGGCCCCGCTCGCTTTCGCGCTGCTGATAGAAATTCGCGGTCTCCTTGGTCTCGTCCAGCAGCGACAGGATATCGCCATCCACGTTGCGCGTGACATAAAGCAGCCGGTCGGCAAAGCCTTCCAGCGGGATCAGCGCGCGGAATTCGTTGTTGTCCCAATCCTGAATGATCAGCAGACCATTCGCCCGCGCGTCAGCAATCTGCGCGGCGTCCGGCTCTTCATAGTCGAACAGGTACGAGCTTTCGCCGCGGGCGCGGATTTCGCCGGTACTGTCGATGACGAAGGCCTCGCGCAGGCCGCGCTGGATCTCGCGCTGGCCCTCGGACAGGACCTGCCGGATGTCGCCGTCATCCATGAAAACGCTGCGCTGCTTGACCTCTTCGAGAAACCGCGCGACCGCCTGCGCGTCGATGATCAGATCGCGGCGATGTTCGTCCTCATAGGCTTCGGCGGCGGCGACCGAATTGCTGACGACCCGCCCGACGCGGTCCGAAAACCACGCTTCAAGGCCCATGTTGACCGACAGGGTGGCAAACACGGCGACGGTGACCGTCGGCAACAGCGCCATGACCGCGAACACGCCGGTCAGCCGCAGATGCAGCCGCGATCCCGCCGAGCGCGAGCGCCGCGCCGAGATCATCTGCACCACCTTTTGCAGGACCAGCGCGGCCACGGCGATCACGTAGATCAGATCGCATAGCAGGATCAGCCGCAGGACATTCGTCTGCGCGCCCTGATCGAGCGGCCCCATGACCAGAAAGGTCACCAGCGCCAGAACCGGCCCCAGAACCACCAGGCCCAGCGTGGCGAAATTCTGAAAACGCCGTGCGCGGCGCAGGCGCAACAAGCGCTCCCAGCCGGCTCTGCGTGTTCTTGCGGCCACCAACAGTCCCCTATGCCTTGGCGCGAAACAGGACGCGCCCACCACATCTGGTGCATCTTGGGCAGGTGCGCCGCATCATGCAACAGGTCTGTTGCGCTTTTACATCAACTTTCGGCGGCGTGTCACCTCAATATCAAGCATGGTCATTTTTTTGCGCAAGGTATTGCGGTTGATGCCCAGCAGCTCGGCGCAGCGCGCCTGATTTCCGCCCACGGCCTCCAGCGCGATTCGCAGCAGCGGCGCCTCGAATTCCGGCAGCAGCCGGTGATAAAGCCCATCGGGCGGCATCTGCGCGCCGTGCAGATCGAAATAGCGCTGTACATGCAGGGCGACCGCACCGGAAAGCGTGCCGGACGCCGCCGCGTCCGGCAGCGCCGCATCGCGGGCGTCCCGCGCCGCCGCCCCCAGAAGGGCCGAAACCTCGGACGCCGCGATCTGCGGCGCGCGCGCGCTCCAGGCCAGACGCCGCGCGGCGTGGCCCAGCTCGCGCACATTGCCCGGCCAGTCATGGGCGCAAAGCAGCTCCAGCGCGCCCGGCCCCAGCCGCCGGGGCGGCGCGCCCGCCTCCTCGGCGAGATACAGGAAATGCGTGACCAGCAGCGCAATATCATCGCGCCGCTCCGCCAAGGGCGGCATATCGATCCGCGCGCCGGCCAGACGGTGGTAAAGATCGGCGCGCGTCCCCTGCCCCGGCTGGGCCGCGGCGATGAAGCGCGGGCGCGCCTGCTGCATTTCGGCGGCGTCCACCAGATAAAGCGCGCGGGCCTGCGCCGCGCCGTCCATGTCCTGCACGCCGTCCAGCACGATCGTGCCCGCGCCTGCGCGTCTCAGTATCCTTGCCGGGGCCGCATCCGAGGCCAGATCACCGGGCGCCACACGAACGAAAGGCAGATCCCGGCGCCGCGACATGTCGTGCAGTGCCCGCGCGACCAGCGATTTTCCGGTGCCCTGCGCGCCCGCGATCCAGACCGGCAGATCGGCGTTCATCATATGCGCCATCTCGCGAAACAGCGCCTGCATCGGGGCGCTCTGCCCGATCAGCGGCACGTCGCCTTGCGCCTCCGCGGGTGCATCCGGCGCCCGCCGCGCGGGGCCCGCGCTGTCCAGCGCGCGGGCCGTGCGGGCCATGAGTTCGGGCAGATCGAAGGGCTTGGGCAGGTAATCCCACGCCCCGGCCTCGGCGGCGCGGATGGCGGTCATCACCGTGCTGCGGGCCGAAATCACGATCACCGGAAGGCCGGGCCGATCCGCGGCGATCTTGGGCAGCATCTCCAGTCCATTGCCATCGGGCATCATCACGTCGGTGATGACCGCATCGCCCAGCCCCTCGCCGATCCAGCGCATCAGCGTCGTCAGGCTGGAGGTTGCGTGCACCTTGCAGCCCGCGCGCGTCAACGCCTGCGTCAGGACCGTGCGGATGCTGCGATCGTCATCGGCGACCAGAACCGTGCCATCCATCAGCGCGCCTCCCCGGGTCCGGCCAGCGGCAGCGACAGGCGGAACACCGTGCGCCCCGGCTGCGAGGTCACGGCAATGCGGCCGCCGTGATCGGCCATCGTCCGCGCCGCCAGCGCAAGGCCAAGGCCGGTGCCGCTCTCGCGCCCGGACACGAACGGCTCGAACAGCGCGTCCATCAGCGCGGGCGGCACGCCGGGGCCGTCATCCACGACCTCGATCTGAAGCGGCAGCCGCGCGCCCGCGCCGCCCTCGCCGCGCAGATGCGCGCCATGCTCGAACCAGCTGCGCAGCCGGATGACGCCGCCGCCGGGCGCGGCGGCCTCGGCGGCGTTCTTCATCAGGTTCAGCAGCACCTGTTGCAGCATGTCGGGATCGGCCCATGCCTCGGGCAGGGACGGATCGTATTCCTCGATGATGCGCATGTCGGCGGCAAAGCCCAGCTGCGCGCTGCGGCGCGCGCGCGACAGCACGTCATGGATGTTGATCGCCCGCAGATCGGGGCGGGCGGGATCGCCGAACCGCTCGACCTGGTCCAGCAATGCCACGATGCGGCGGCTTTCGCTGACTATCAGATCGGTCAGTTCGCGGTCCGCCGTGTCCAGCGTCATCGACAGAAGCTGCGCCGCGCCGGTGATGCCCGCCAGCGGGTTCTTGATCTCATGGGCGAGCATGTCCGCCATGCCGATGGCCGAGCGCGCGGCGCGCGGCGCCGGCCCTTCGTGCAGGCCCTGCCCCGCCGGATCGCGCGGCGTGATGACGAGCAGCGTCGCGCAGGGCGGCGCCTCCATCGGCGCGATCGACAGGCTGCATCTTGCGCGCGCGGCGCCGATGGCAAGCTCATCGACGAAAAGCGGCGCGCCGCTGGCCTGCGCGCGTTCGAGCGCGGCAACCGGCGGCGTCTGGACCTGCAGCAGATCCCAAAGCGCGGCGCCCGCCGCGCTGCGCTGCGAGACGTTCAGGAACCCTTCGGCCGCCGGATTGATGCGCAGAACCGCGCCCGCGCCGTCCAGCATCAGCGCCGGCAAGGGCAGCGCGCCCCATAATGCGGCGTCTGACACGGGCCCGCTCATGCGGCCAGCCCGGTGCGCTGCGCCAACGCGCCCGGCAGCAGGTGCAGAACGGTGGCGGGGCTGTCTGCCGTCAGGATCTGCCTGCGCAGTAGGGCGTCCGCGCCGTCCAGATACCAGCCCAGATGCTTGCGCGCCACGCGGACGCCGAGGGCGGGGCCATAGAAATCCAGCATCGCCTCGTAATGCGCGCCGATCATGTCGACCAGCGCGGCGCCCTGCGGCACCACTGGCGCGGGCGTCCCATAAAGCCGGTGCGCCACCTCGGCCAGTGCCCATGGCCGCCCCTGCGCGCCGCGCCCGATCATGATGCCATCGGCGCCCGACAGCGCCAGCGCCCGGCGCGCGCTGGCCGCGTCCGTGATGTCGCCGTTGGCGATGACCGGGATACGCACCGCCGCCTTCACCGCCGCGATCGCGGCCCAGTCGGCGCGGCCCTTGTAGAACTGGCAGCGCGTGCGGCCATGCACGGTAATCATGCGGATGCCCGCCGCCTCGGCACGGCGCGCGATGTCGGGCGCGTTGAGGCACGCATCATCCCAGCCCAGCCGCATCTTCAGCGTGACCGGAACGCTGGCGGCGCGCACGACCGCCTCGATCAGGTGCAGCGCATGATCGGGATCGCGCATCAGCGCCGAGCCGGCGGCGCCACTGCCGCGCGCACGCGTCACCTTCTTGGCCGGGCAGCCCATGTTGATGTCGATGATACGCGCGCCGCCGGCCTCGGCGATGCGCGCGGCCTCGGCCATCCAATGCGCCTCGCAACCGGCCAGCTGCACCGCCGTCGCGGCCGCGCCGAGGCCCAGCTCGGCCTTGTCGCGCATCGCAGGCTTTGCCTCGACCATCTCCTGGCTTGCGATCATCTCGCTGACCACCAGCCCCGCGCCGAAGCGCGAAACGAGGCTGCGAAACGGCAGGTCGGTGATGCCTGCAAGCGGCGCCAGCAGAACGGGAGAGGCAAGCGGCGTGTCGGTCAAAGACAAGGGCATGGGCCGGTTCCTGAAATCACGCCGCCATCTCTACCCGCGGCGGGCCATGCGCGCAATGAATTGCAGCCCGCCGCGCGCCGCTATAGGCTGCGCGCCATGACATGCGCCGCCTTGATCGTCGCCGCCGGGCGCGGCACCCGCGCCGGGGGGGACCGGCCAAAGCAGTGGCAGCCCCTCGCGGGCGCGCGCGTGATCGACTGGACCTTGCGGGCATTTGCCGGGGTTCCTGAAATAAGCCACATCAAGATCGTCCTGCATCCTGATGATATGGCTAAATTTAACACACCCGAAGGCGTCAGCGTCACCGCCGGCGGCGCCACGCGAGCGGCCTCGGTCCGCGCAGGGCTGGAGGCGCTGGAGGGCACGGGCGCGACGCGCGTGCTGATCCATGACGTCGCGCGCCCCTGCACCCGCCCCGCGCTGATCCGCCGCGTTCTGGCGGCGCTGGAGGGCGGGCCCGCCGCCGCACCGGCGCTGGCGGTCACCGACGCGCTCTGGTGCGGCGAAGGGGGCCGGGTGACCGGGACGCGCGAGCGCGCAGGGCTCTACCGCGCGCAAACGCCGCAAGGCTTTGACTTTGCGGCCATTCTGGCGGCGCACCGGGCCTTTGAGGGGGATGCGCCCGATGATGTCGCGGTGGCGCGCGCCGCCGGTCTTGACGTTCAGATCGTGCCGGGCGATGAGGATAATCTCAAGATCACGCATCCCCACGATTTCGCGCGCGCAGAAGCGCAGCTGAGAGGTAGAATGGATATTCGCATCGGCAATGGCTATGACGTGCACCGCTTCGGGCCGGGCGATCATGTGATGCTGTGCGGCGTGGCCGTGCCACATGACCGCGCATTGCAGGGCCATTCGGATGCCGATGTCGGGCTGCATACCTTGTGCGATGCGATCTACGGCGCGCTGGCCGAGGGCGATATCGGGCGCCATTTCCCGCCCTCCGATCCGCAGTGGAAAGGCGCGGAAAGCCATGTCTTCCTGCGCCATGCCGTCGCGCTGGCCGCCGGGAAAGGGTTCGAGATCAGCAACATGGACCTGACGCTGGTCTGCGAGCGGCCCAAGATCGGCCCGCATGCGGACGAGATGCGCCGCGCCGTCGCGCAGATCACCGGACTGGCGATGGAGCGCATCTCGATCAAGGCCACCACCTCCGAGCGCCTTGGCTTTACCGGGCGCGAGGAGGGGATCGCGGCGCTGGCCAGCGTGCTTCTGGTGCGGCCATGAGGGTCGCGCGACTGGTGGCGACGGTTGGCGGGATCGGCAATCTGCGTCCTGCCCCCGGCACCTGGGGCTCGCTGGCGGCGCTGCCGATGGCGGCACTGCTGCATCTTCTGGGCGGGCCATGGCTGCTGGTCATCGCGATCATCGCGGTATTCTTCGAGGGGCTCTGGGCGACCACGCAGGTGACGCGGTGGCAGGACGATCAGGACCCGTCCTATGTGGTGGTGGACGAGGTCGTGGGCCAATGGGTGGCCCTCTTGCCGCTGTCCTTCGGGGCGTGGCATGTGGGCGCGTCGATCTTCGCGCTCTGGCCCGGCTGGATCGCCGCCTTCGCGCTGTTTCGCCTTTTCGACATCTTCAAACCCGGCCCCGTGGGCTGGGCCGATCGCCGCCACACGCCCTTGGGCGTGATGCTGGACGATGTGTTCGCGGGCGCGCTGGCCGCCATCTGCGTCATCGTTCTGGCGGGGATTTCCCACGGCCTTCTGGGCACATGAGGGCCGAGGATCTTCTGGCGCTGGCGCGCGGCAAGGGGGTGATGATCGCCGCCGCCGAAAGCTGCACGGGCGGCATGGTGATGGCGGCGCTGACGGAGGTGCCGGGCAGTTCCGATGTGGTTGAACGCGGCTTTGTAACCTATTCGAATGAGGCGAAAATCCAGATGCTCGGCGTCGCGCAGGCCACGCTTGACGCGCGCGGCGCCGTCAGCAACGATGTCGCGGCTGAGATGGCCGTCGGCGCGCTGCGCAATTCGCGCGCGCATCTGGCCGTGTCGATCACCGGCATCGCCGGGCCGGGCGGCTCGGACGCCAAGCCGGAGGGGCGGGTCTGCTTCGGCATCGCGCGCACGGGCGTGCCGGTGCAGGTCGATATGCAGGAGTTCGGCGCGCTGGGACGCGGGGCCGTGCGCCGCGCGGCGCGCGATCACGCGCTGGCGCTGCTTGGCGCCGCCCTGGAGCGGATGTCAGCCGTATAGCTCATGCGCGCGCCGCTCGAACGCGCGCACGATGCGCTGCATCGCCTCGTAAAAGAACAGCCCTGCCGCCGATTGCAAAAGGCGGTTGCGAAATTCGAAATCGACATGGAAATCCACCGCACAGCCGCCCTCGGTGTCGGTGAATTGCCATTTGGAAATCATATGCTTGAACGGCCCGTCCAGGTATTTCGTGTCGATTTTTTTCTCGGCCGGCCACAGGACCACGCGGCTGGTAAACTTCTCGCGAAAGACCTTGAAGCTGATGACCAGATCCGCCTCCATCACCTCGCTGCCGTCGTCTTGGGGCGTGCGGCTGCGCACGCGGGCGGCTGAATTCCACGGCAGGAATTCGGGGTAATTATCGACATCGGCGACCAGATCATACATCTGTTGCGCCGAATAGGGCAGCTGGCGGGTTTCGGAATGGGTCGGCACGTGTCCGGCTCCTGTGTTTTTTCGTGACAGGTCCGCCCTATGTCATAGACTGGCACCGAAAAGACAAGGGCCGCACGGCGCGCACGGCGCAAGACGCACCGGGAGAATCATTATTTTTCTTTTCACTTCAATTGGCTTCAACGCGAACCTCATGCAGCGCGGGAAGGCCCGCCGATGACCCATTGGCTGCTTCGCGCGGCCCGCTGGGCCCGTCATCCGCCCAGTGCGGGCCGGGTCAAGTTCGTGCTGGCGATCATCGCATTTTGCGTGCTGCTCTACGCGATCGAGCATTATTTCGGCTGGCCCGACGCGCTGACGCCGGAAAAGGCGCTGCGGCGCGGCTATCGCCCGTGACAGCGCGGCTGCCGCATCCGGCAATTTATATTAAGGAGAAAAGTGGCGCGGTTGACGGGGCTCGAACCCGCGACCCCCGGCGTGACAGGCCGGTACTCTAACCAACTGAGCTACAACCGCGCGTGAGCCTTGGATTAGTGGAGCCGTCGAGGGCCGTCAATGGTGAATTGCGCCCTTTTCCCGGCACCGCGCGATTTTATCGCGCAGACCGCCGGGGCCCTGAGCGGGTGCGCATTATGCAGCGATACCAAGGAAAAATGCAGTGATGGCGCGGTTGACGGGGCTCGAACCCGCGACCCCCGGCGTGACAGGCCGGTACTCTAACCAACTGAGCTACAACCGCCCACTGCGCGCCGGTGGGCCACTGCCCGCCAAGCGTTGCATGTCTTTAGTCGGCCCGCAGGGGGGCGTCAAGCGGCAGATGCGCGAAAAATGCGCGAGCGCATTCCGTCAGGGCGAGACGGCCGGGCGGTATTGGCGCATCCACTCCTCGGCGCCCTGCGCCACCGCGCTGTGGACGGCCCGGCCCGCCGCCTCGCCCAGCTCGGTATGCATGCCGGCGTATGAGATGTCACCCGGCGGGGCGGCCACGGCGATGCAGTCCGTGCCGGTTCCGGTGGCACGCCCGGCGGGCAGATCAAGTCCCGCCTCCATCACCGCCGCGGTGCGCGCGGCGGCCGCGATGCTGAGCGCTTCCAGCAGCGCCGCATGGGTCAGCCCCGCGCCATGGCCCGGATCAAGGCGCAGCGCGATGTTGATCGTGCCCCAATCGTGGCCGGTGCGATCCTGCCGATGGCCGATGCGCTCGGCGTTGGACAGCCCCACCGTGGCGATGGCGGTGGCCCGCCCGTCACCGCTCTGCGCCGTTGCCACGTGATGATGGCGGATGTCGCGCGATGTCAGGAAGGTCACCGCGTCCAGTGCGCCGCGCGCGGCCAGCGCGCCCTGCAACCAGCCTTCGACATCCAGGGTTTCCGGCAGATCGGCATTGCGGACCTCTCGCCAGAGGATTCGGCGCGCCGTGACCAGACCGGGGCGGTTGATCGCCCAGCTGAGCACCTGAAAATCGCCGCCAAGATCGAATTCCAGCCACGGGACGTCCAGTTGAAGTGCGGGCATGGTGCCTCCTCAAAGCGCGGTCGGGGCGCCGCATGGACGCCGATCCGCCCGCGTCATTCGCCCGCCTCGATCCGGCGGCGCGCATCCGCCATATCACCGATCGCGCGCAGGACGAAAGGCGTGCCGCACACCCAATCCTGATCGGAGATCGTGGCGCGCGCCGCCGGACCGCGCAGCCCGGCCACCACCGGGTGATCCATCACCTCCTCTGCGCGCGAGCCGCCCGGATAGCGTTCTGCCGTGACGACAAGATTGGGCTGGATCATCGCCAGTATCTCCAAAGGCAGCTTGCCCCAGCCATAGCCCGCCTCGGCCGGCGCGTTTCGCAGGCCCGCCGCGGCCAGGATCTCGCCCGACAGGGACTTGTCTCCCGATGTATAGCCGTTGGCCGAATAAAGCGCCGCCCGCGGCGCATCCGGCCCCGGCGCCGCGCCCTGCCCTTTGCGCAGGCGCGCCAGATCCGTATCGAACTGGGCGATCATGGCGTCCGCCTGCGCCTCGCGCCCCAGCGCGCGGCCCATCTGCGCGATGCGCTCGCGCACTTCATCCAGCGAATGCACGATGTCGAACTGCACCACCTCGATCCCCAGCCGCCGCAGCAGCGCAACGGTATCGCGGTTGGTATACTCGCCCGCAACCACCAGATCGGGCGTCATGGCGTGCACCTCCTCGGCGCGCGCGGCATTGATGTGGTGGCGCGCCGCGCGCTCGGGCATGGCCGACACGCGCGGATCGAGCGCGATGCGGCTGACCGAGATCAGCTGCCCCGGCGCGGCCAGCAGCATGGCCAGCTGGTCGGTGCACAGGTTGATCGACACCACGCGCTGCGGCGCCGCCGCCACCGGCGGCGCCATCAGCACCGCCGCACCCGCCAGCAGGGCGCGCGCAGCGATGCACCTGATGCGATCAGAAGGTCGCACGAAGCCCGACATAGGCCGCGCGGCCGGGCTGGTTGTAGCCGCCCGCCGTCTCGTAATCCTCGTCAAAGAGGTTCTCGATCCGCAGGTAAAGCTCGGCCTTTTCGGTGACGTCATAGGACATGCCCGCCCCGACAAGGGTATAGTCGCCGACCTTGTGACCGACCGGGGCAAACGGGCTGGGGATGATGTCAGCGACATGGCGCACGTCAACATATGCGGACAGCTTGTCGGTGAAGTCATTGCTGAGCCCGACAACCAGATCATGCTTGGGCGTGCGCTGCAGACGCTGGCCGTCTGTCTCGGCGTCGTTGTAGGTGTAGGCTCCAAAGACGCTCAGGCCAGTTGTGAGCGCAAATTCACCCGACAACTCGATGCCTTTCGATGTGGTTTCCCCAAGTACCTGAAGGTAGCATCCTTGGTTGCCATTGTTGCATCCGTTGTTGAAGAAATCGAAATCGATCAGATCGTCGATCGTCGTGTAGAACACCGTCGCCTTGACGTAGCCGGCGGTGCCGAACGTCTTTTCGACGCCCAGCTCATAGCTGGTGCTGTTTTCGGGCTGCAGCGACGGAAGGCCATAAAGGCTGAAACGCTCGTAAAGCGATGGCGCGCGGTAGCCTGTCCCGACGACGGCGCGGAACGCCACATCCTCGACAGGTCGCCACACGGCCGCCAGTCGGCCCGTTGTCTTGCCGCCGAAATCGGAGTTGTCATCATAGCGCAGCGCCGCGGACAGATCGATCCGGTCGGTGGGGCTGACCAGCAATTCGGCCTTTATCGCGGTATTGTCTTCTGACCCGCGGTCGGCATCGTTGGTAAACTTTTCGGTTACGTGCTCGGCCCCAAAACTAAGTGTCGTGGCCGCGCCCAGTTCGGCAGTGCCAAGATAATCGAAGGTCTGGCGCTCGCCGGTGAACTTGCGGGTGAATCCTCCGGGATCGTCGCGGTCGATATCGAAATAGGTGTAGCTGACAGTGTGGGTCAGCGCACCGGCCTCCAGCGTTGAAAAGACACGTGCGCCCCATTCCTCGATGTAGTTCTCGCCAGTAGGGTCATTGAAACGGTCGATCTCGACCTTGCCGTCGCGGTAATGCAGCGCGGTCCCCACCGTGAGGCTGTCAGTGACCGCATATTCGCCCGTCATATCAACGGTCGTCTGCCGGAAGCCGTCCTTTTCGGTGTTGAAACTCTGCGCCGAGAAGCCGTCAGTTTCGATCCGGCCATAGCTGAGCGCGACATAGCCCCGCTCGGTCTTGTAGCCCGCGCTCAGGCTGCCGGAGTAGGTGTCATAGGTGCCGGCCTCGACATTTGCCTCGCCGGAATATCCCAGCTTTTCGGGCGTGAACGTCGTCATGTTGATCACGCCCGCAATCGCCTGCGAGCCGTAGAGCGCAGATTGCGAGCCCTTCAGCACCTCGATGCGCTGGATGCCCGACGATGTCAGCCCGCCAAAGTTGAACTCCTGACCGCCATTGGAGGGATCGGATATGTCCATGCCGTTCAGGCGCACCCCGACATACCGGGCCGAAAGCCCGCGAATACGCAAGGTCGAGCCTGCGCCCAAGCCGCCAGTCGACGACGAGGAGACCCCTGGAAGCCGGTCAAGGCGGTCCAGAACGCGGGTGTCGTTCCGGCCCACCTCGCCCCCCTCCAGCACCTCGACGGTGGCGCCCGTGCGGCCAAGCTCGACCGGGGTGAGGCTGGAGGACAGGACGAGAGTGCCCAGATCATAGGTTTGCTGCGCGGCGGCGCCGTTTGCGATCAGCGTGCCGCCAAGGGCCAGACCGGTTGCGGTGAGGCATGTCGTGGTGAGAAAAGAGCGTTTCATTTACGTCTCCGGGTCGCCTCGGGCGGAGGCGGTGCAGTCGAGGATATGCATGCGGAGTGACGTCTGGCCCCTCCGCAGGCGGCGAAAATGCCACCACACCGGAAGAATCCGTTGCCCACGACGCGCCCCGCGTCCGGACAGGGTGAGCACTTTGGCAGGTCTCCTGACTTGCGGGTCGTCGCTGGCCGGGCCTTCCCGCCGTGGATACGGCAGTGACATGATTCCGGCTTCGCTCGCCGCCTACAGTTGCGGGGGCAGTCACGGTTTTGGCAAATGGCGCCGCACCGTAGTTCCCTATTATCCGAACGGTTTCCCGTCCGGGCCAAAGCATGTCACCTCTAGCCCAGCCGCCCTGCGTTAGAAAGGGAAAAATGCCGCGCCGGGCCGAATGATGGCTGGCCTGCACAAGCTGAAAAGCGCGGGATGGTGGGTGATGAGGGACTCGAACCCCCGGCATCTTCGGTGTAAACGAAGCGCTCTACCAACTGAGCTAATCACCCGCGCGCCCCCTTTAGTGGTGCGCGCGGGATCTGGCAAGAGCCTTGAGAGCAGATCTGCGCCGCTTTGGTTGAAGTCGGCGACGCAACACACTGATAAAAATCGTTAAACGACCTTCAAGCACGGCCGATTACCTTGGCGTCCTGCGGCCCTTTCCAGGGTCGGACGCAAGCGCCTGCTTACCAGCGCTTTTCGATCCCGATCGACACCGTCGTCATGTCCATGCCGATCTTGCCGGATCGCCGCTGTCGGCAACGATGGCGCCGGTGCTGGAGGCAAGATCGTAATAGGCAACCTCGCCGCGCAGCGCCCAGCCCGATTGCAGCATTTTCTGAACACCCAGGGCCGCCGTCCAGCCATCCACGCTGGCGCTGTTGTCGAGGAATACCGGCGCTGCCCCGGCCCTCGCGGCATCGGCCTTGGCGTCGCCGAACGCATAGCCGGCGGCGCCGTAGATCAGGATGTCGTTGAACGCCCGGCCATAGCGGCCCCGTATCGCGCCGAAATCCTCCAGCTCCGACGAACAGGTGAATGTGGGGTTCGGGCATTCCGTGGAGCCCGTGATGTCCGCGAAATTATAGGCCAGATCCACGCCGAAGACATTCGCGCCGGACTGGAAATCGTAGCCGCCGTAAATGCCGCCAAACAGCCCGTCACTGTCATGGTCCGCCGCGTTCGGTGTCGCGCCCCTGTAGCGGAAATCGGTATCGGCAAAGCCACCGCCGAACTGCGCGCCCACGAACGGGCCGGACCAGTCGACCAAGGCGGGCGCGATGATCGGGGCAGGCGCTGGCGCTGGCGCGACGTTGCCCGCCAGCGCGGCGCTAGCCCCAAGCGATGCCGCGACGCCGGCAATGATGCCGAGGTTTTTGATGAACATGACAGTTTTTCCCCTTGTTCCGAACTTCAGTGCCCCTCCTTAGGACACCGGCGCCGGGCCGCGCCCCGTCCGTTTGGAGGGGGAACGACCACTTTACTGCGCGCGGCCTCGGGCGGCGGGGTGCCACTCCACTGTTGTTATTTCGAATCCACCTGGCGTAAGCTGGCCGAACCGCTGGGAAAACCACGAGGGGAACGGGCCAGATGACACCATTCGCCATCGCAGGCGTTCAGATGCACGTCAACGCGCTGCAGTCCAATGTGGATGGGATGCTCCATCGGCTGGATCTGCTCATGGCGCGGTTTCCCTGGACGCAGATGGTGCTGTTTTCCGAGCTTGCGCCGTTTGGCCCGCTGACAAAATTCTCACTGCCGCTGCGCAACGAGACGGTGGACCGCTTTTGCGAGGCGGCCCGGCGTCATAATGTGTGGCTGATACCCGGCTCGATGTTCGAGACGGCCGAGGATGGGCGCATCTTCAACACCGCCAGCGTCATCGACCCGGCGGGCGAGGTTATCTGCACCTATCGCAAGATATTCCCCTTCCGCCCCTACGAGGAAGGGGTCGAGGCCGGGACCGAATTCTGCATCTTCGACGTGCCCGAGGTGGGCCGCTTCGGCCTCTCGATCTGCTATGACATGTGGTTTCCCGAAACCACGCGCCAGTTGACCAGCCAAGGGGTCGAGGTGCTGCTGCACCCGGTGCTGACCGGGACCACCGACCGCGAGGCCGAGCTGGCCATCGCGCGGGCCACCGCGGCGCAGTTTCAATGCTATATCTTCGATGTGAACGGGCTTGGCGCGGGCGGTGTGGGCAAATCCTGCGTCGTGGATCCGACATCGATGGTGCTGCACCAATCCGCGGGCCAGGAGGACATGTTCCCGATCGAGGTGGATCTGGACACCGTGCGCCGCCAGCGCGAGCGCGGCATGAAGGGGCTGGGCCAAGTGCTGAAAAGCTTTCGCGACCGCGAGGTGGATTTTTCCGTCTATGACCGCACCAGCGGCACGGATGCCTATCTGCACCGGCTGGGTCCGCTCGACATTCCGCGCCAGGACCGCGTCGGCGCGCTGCGCGCCGATCTGACCGCGCCGGATGCCCGGATCGGCAAGGATACAGGCGGCGGCGCGCTGCCCGAGGGGGATGCGCCGGGTTTCAACGGGGGATTGCCGCCGATCACGAATTGATGACACCGCGGACGATCAGGATACATCAACTCCCCCCCGCGACCATCCTGATCCGCCGCCACAACACGGGGAAATTGAATGCAGTCCATGACAGACTACTACTCGGCCGTGCAGTTGCGCGCCGACCGCTGGAGCGCGCTGCGCGAGGCCACGGGGGCGCTGGTACGCGCGCCGGGGGGCCGGATGGCCAAGTCACTGACCACGAAGATCGACGGTCTGCTACATTCGCTCGCCCCGATCGAGGCGTATTGGGCCTTTCCCGGCACCGCCGCCTTTGACATGCTGCGCCGCGCCTTCGACACCGGACATTACGAAGACCTGGCCTTCACCGTGCAGCGCATCACCCGCGCGCTGACCAGCGGCGCGTATCGGCGGCGCCACATCCCGCTGGACCGCGACGGCACGGAATCGGACGATCACGAAGACGAGGCGATGCAATCGCTGGAGGCCCGCGCCCACACCAAGCCCTATTTCGAAGTGATGATCGTCGACAATCTCAACGAGCATCAGGAGCGCTGGCTGAAATCCAATTTCAGCCGCATGCGCCGCCCCGAGGACCCCTTTCACTACGAGACTGTCGTCGTGCCCAGCCTGCAGGATGCGCTGGTGGGGGTGTTGTTCAATCACAATATCCAGGCCATCGTTGTGCGCCCCGGCCTGATCCTGGAATCCAAGGTCGATCTGCCGATCCTTGCGCGCTATCTGAACCGCGCCGGCGGGATGGAGGCACTGGAGGAACTGGACCCCGGCAATTACGGCCCCGAGCTGTGCCGCATGATCGCCCGCGTGCGCCCCGAGCTGGACGCGTATCTGATCACCGACCGCTCGGTCGAGGATATCGCGGGGCTGGACCTCGGCATCTGCCGCCGGGTGTTCTATAATCAGGAAGATTTCCTGGAGCTGCATCTGAACATCATCCGCGGCGTGCAGTCGCGCTACAAGACGCCGTTCTTCACCGCGCTGATGGAGTATTCCAAGCAGCCCACCGGCGTGTTTCACGCCATGCCGATCAGCCGCGGCAAATCGATTTCACGGTCGCACTGGATCCAGGACATGGGCGCCTTTTACGGCCCCAACATCTTCCTTGCGGAAACCTCGGCCACGTCGGGCGGGCTCGACAGCCTGCTGGAGCCGATCGGCCCGATTAAGGAGGCGCAGCGCCTTGCCAGCCGCGCCTTCGGGTCCAAGCAGACGTATTTTGCCACCAACGGCACCTCGACCTGCAACAAGATCGTCGTGCAGGGGCTGATCCGCCCCGGCGACATCGTGCTGGTCGACCGCGACTGTCACAAGTCGCACCATTACGGCATGGTGCTGTCCGGCGCGCAGGTCTGCTATCTCGACAGCTATCCGTTGAACGAATATTCGATGTACGGCGCCGTGCCCCTGCGCGAGATGAAAAAGCAACTGCTGGAGCTGAAGGCGGCGGGCAAGCTGGATCGCGTGCGCATGCTGCTGCTGACCAACTGCACGTTTGACGGCATCGTCTATAACGTCGAGCGGGTGATGGAGGAATGTCTCGCCATCAAGCCCGATCTGGTGTTCCTGTGGGACGAGGCATGGTTCGCCTTTGCCCGTTTCGGGCCCACCTATCGCCAGCGCACGGCGATGAACGCCGCCAACAACCTGCGCGAGCGGCTGCGCAGCGAAGAGCATATCAAGGCCTTCGATGCCCAGCAGGAGGTGCTGAAGGATGCCGATACCGAAACGCTGCTGAACACCCGCCTGATCCCGCCGCCCACATCGCGCGTGCGCGTCTATGCCACCCAATCGACGCACAAGACGCTGACATCGCTGCGCCAGGGCTCGATGATCCATGTCAACGATCAGGACTTCAAGGGCGAGGTCGAGGCGTCCTTTCGCGAGGCGTATATGACGCACACCTCCACCTCGCCCAATTATCAGATCATAGCGTCGCTGGATGTGGGCCGCCGGCAGGTCGAACTGGAAGGCTTCGAATTTGTCCAGCGCCAGGTCGAGGCGGCGATGTCGATGCGGCGCGCGATCTCTACCCATCCGCTTTTGCAGAAGTATTTCAAGGTGCTGGCCGCCGGTGACATGATCCCCGAGGCCCACCGCGAGAGCGGCGTGACCAGCTATTACGACCCCGAACAGGGCTGGACCGATATGTGGGAGTGCTGGGAAAAGGACGAGTTCGTTCTGGACGCCACCCGCGTGACGCTGTCCGTGGGCGGCACCGGCTGGGACGGAGACACGTTCAAGACCGATATCCTGATGGACAAATACGGCATCCAGATCAACAAGACGTCGCGCAACACGGTCCTGTTCATGACCAATATCGGCACCACGCGGTCCTCGGTCGCCTATCTGATCGAGGTGCTGGTGGAAATCGCGCGCGAGCTGGACGAGTTGCAGGATGACGCGTCGATGATGGAGCGGCGCGGCTTTGAAAAGCGCGTCTCCAACCTGATGGACGATCTGCCCCCCCTGCCCGATTTCTCGCGCTTTCACGATGCGTTCCGGTCCGGATCCGAGACGCCGGAGGGCGATATCCGCTCGGCCTTCTTCCTCAGCTATGACGAGAAGAACTGCGACTATCTGGAGCTTGACGGCTCGATCCACGACGCGATGGCCAGCGGCGATCCGGTGGTGTCCTCGCAATTCATCATCCCCTACCCGCCCGGCTTTCCGATCCTTGTGCCGGGCCAGGTGGTCAGCCCTGAAATCCTGTCCTTCATGCGGGCCTTGGACGTCAGCGAGATCCACGGATATCGCGGCGATCTGGGCCTTCGGGTGTTCACGCAGGACGCGCTGAAGCGCGCGGGCGAGGCGAATCAGGCGCGGCTCAAGCTGAACGACGCACGCGCGAAACTATAAGAAACGACAAAGGGAGAAACACGCAAATGGCAACAGAGCTCAAGAACATCTCGGAAATCCGCCGTCATTTTCACCGCAACGAGGATCCGATCTATTTCATCTCGGCCACCAACTTCAACCTTCTCGGCCTCGACGAGTGGTGCAAGAATTTCAAATATATCAGCTATATCGACTGCTATGGCGGCAAGCACCCCAACACCTTCGTGCCCTCCGAGCAGCCGCATGCCGAATTCCAGTCGATCGAGGATATCAACAACTACCTTTTGCAGCACAAGGAAGTGATCGACCTGATCAAGCGGCGCGGCGGCAAGCCGAAATTCGTGTTCCTGATGTTCGATGAGGAAACCGAGCGTCTGTCCAAGGAGCTGGGCGCCGATGTCTGGTTCCCCAAGGCCAAGCTGCGCCAGAAGATGGACAACAAGATCGAGACGGTCCGCATCGGCAACAAGGCCGGTGTGCCCTCGGTGCCCAATACGCTGAGCGTGGTCGAAAGCTATGACCACCTGAAGGAGGTTTGCGACAAGGCGGGTCTTGGTCACGATCTGGTCCTGCAATCGGCCTATGGCGACAGCGGGCACACCACGTTCTTCATCAAGTCGGCGGCCGATTTCAGGCGCCACGAGCATGAGATCGTCGGCCAAGGCGAGATCAAGATCATGAAGCGGATCGACTGCCGCGGCTCGGCCATCGAGGCTTGCGCAACCCGCGAAGGCACCATCGTCGGACCGCTGATGACCGAGCTGGTCGGCTTCAAGGAGTTGACGCCCTATCGCGGCGGCTGGTGCGGGAACGAGATTTTCAGCACCGCCTTCCCGCCGAAAGTGCGCCAGAAGGCACGCGAGCTGACCTTCAAATTCGGCGAGCAGCTGCGCAAGGAGGGCTATCGCGGCTATTTCGAGCTGGATTTCCTGATCGACAAGAAAACCGGCGATATCTGGCTGGGCGAGCTGAACCCGCGCATCACCGGCGCGTCATCAATGACCAACCACGCGGCCTTTGCGCATGCCGACGCGCCCTTGTTCCTGTTCCACCTTCTGGAATTCTCCAAGAAGAAATTCAGTCTGGATATCAAGGAGCTGAACAACCGCTGGGCCGACCCCAAGATGATCGATTCGTGGTCCCAGATGGTCATCAAGCATACCGATGATACCGTCGACATCGCCACCGACGTGCCGGAAACGGGCATCTACCGCATGCGCGAGGATGGCAGCATCGATTTCAACCGCTTCGATTATCACCGCCGCGCGGTCGAGTCCGAAAGCGAGGCGTTCTTCCTGCGCATCCTGCAGCCCGGCGATTACCGCTATGAGGGCGCCGATATCGGCATTCTGGTCACGCGCGGGCGCTCGATGACCAATGGCTTCAAGCTGACCGAGCGGAGCAAGCGCTGGATCCATGGCATCAAGAAGGGTG
The DNA here is from genome assembly GCF_003072125.1 of Pelagivirga sediminicola. Taxonomy (GTDB): domain Bacteria; phylum Pseudomonadota; class Alphaproteobacteria; order Rhodobacterales; family Rhodobacteraceae; genus Roseovarius; species Roseovarius sediminicola. The sequence goes on from NZ_QCYH01000001.1 coordinate 409,908, forward strand.
TGCATGGGCGCCCCATGCCGACCGCCGAGGCCGGGCCCGCGCTGGCCGATCCTGCGTTCAAGATCCTCTAGCCTGCGTGCGACTGAACTGGCGCGCCATATCCGAGGACGGGCCCGGTCCGACATGGGCCGGGCTGTTCGCCGAATACTGGCCCGACTACCATCGCTGGTGGGCGCGCGAGGGGCCGGAGGCGCGGCCCGGCTATCTGGACAGCCGCAAGGCGCTGCGCGCGCATATGCCCGAACTGGTCGGGCTCTATGACCGGCTGTGCGATCTGGCGGGCGGCACCGATCACGCGGCGCGGTTTCTCAGCTTCTACTGCCCGCCGCCTTACCTTTCATCCTGCAGCCAGGCACTCTGGCCCGGGGCCGAGCCGTTGCTGGTGCGCAATTACGACTATTCGGCCAAGGCGTTCGACAGCCTTGTGCTGCGCAGCAACTGGCAGGGCCGCGCGGTGATGGGCACATCCGACGGGCTGTGGGGGCTGGTGGACGGAATCAACGATGCGGGGCTGGCCGTGTCGCTGACCTTCGGCGGGCGGCGCGTGGTGGGCGACGGGTTCGGTGTGCCGCTGATCCTGCGCTATGTGCTGCAGACCTGCGACACCGCCGAGCAGGCAGGCCGCGTGCTGGCCCGCGTGCCGACGCATATGAGCTATAACGTCACCGTGGTGGACGCGCGGCGCCGGTTCCTGACCGCGCTGATGGCCCCCGATCGCCCGGCGGTCATCACCCATCAGGCCGTCGCCACCAACCACCAGGACCGGGTGGAATGGGCCAGCCACGCGCGATTCACCGAAACGGTCGAGCGCGAGCGCTATCTGCTGCGCCGCCTGACCCTGCATGTCGAGCCGCAGGAGAAATTCATCGGCGCATTTTTGCGCCCGCCGCTCTATTCGCCGCGCTTCGATGAGGGCTTCGGCACGCTTTACACGGCCGTTTACCGCCCCCGGCGCCGCCAGATGGAGCTGCGCTGGCCGCGCGCCCGCTGGCCGCTGGATCTGCATGATTTCCGCGAGGATATGCGCGTGATCTATACGCCCGACGGGACGCCGGCGGCGAAGTGAGTGCAGCGCGCACCGGGCGTGTTGCGCCCTACCACCGCTTGCGAAACTTGCCCGGCGCCGTATCGAACTTGGCCTTGAACGCGCGGGCAAACGCCGAGGTGCCGCCAAAGCCGGTGGCGGCGGCGATCTCGGCGATGGGCAGGTCCGTCTCGCTCAGCAGCGAATAGGCGCGGGCCAGCCGCATGTCGGTGTAATAGCGCCGCGGGCTGAGGCCGGTATGCTGCGCGAAACTGCGCTCCAGCTGGCGCTTGGAAATGCCGACCTCGCCCGCGATCGCCTCGACGCCCAGCGGCTCTTCCAGATTGACCTGCATCAGACGCATCGCCGCGATCAGATGCCGGTTGCGGCTGCCGATCACGGCCGAGCGGGCGGTCTTTTGCGGCATGTGCGTTGAATGGCTGCGCCCGTGCAGGCACATGTCCGACACGACCAGCGCGAAATCATGGCCGTAATCATCCTCGATCACGCTCAGCATCAGGTCGGTCGACGCGGATCCGCCCGCCGCCGTCATCAGATCGCCGTCAACCTCGTAAAGGTTCGGCGTGGGAACCAGATCGGGGAAAGTCTCGACAAAGGAGGGCTGGTTTTCCCAGTGCAGCGTAAAGGTGCGCCCGCCCAGCAGCCCCGCCCGCGCCAGCGTGAAGGCGCCGGTGCAGATCGCGCCGACGGACGTGCCATGGGCCGCCTGCCGCGCCGCCCATTGCGTGACCGTGGCATCCACCGTCTCGCCCGGCTCGACGCCCGAGCAGATGAACGCGCGCGCCCCGCGGGCGGGCGTGCCCAGCGGCGCGTCGGGCACCAGCGACAGGTTGTTGGAGCACCGCACCGGCGCGCCGCCCGGCGTCATGGTGCGCCAGCGATAAAGCTCCTGCTGCGATATCTGGTTGGCCACGCGGAGCGGCTCGATCGCCGCCGAGAGCGCCAGCATGGTCAGTTTCGGCAAGAGAACAAAGTCGAAGACGCAAGGTGCCGCGACCTTGGCGATCTTGAAGCTGACTGCGCCCTTGGGGATGTAATCGGAATAGGCCATCGCGTCCGTCCGTGGTTGCGCGTCAAATTAACACGCCGCCGCGGCAAGGCCCAGAGTGCATGACGCGCTCATGCCTCAGCCGTTCAACAGCTCCAGCAGCTGCGCGTGAAGCGCGGCGCCCGCCGCCGTCACCACCCGCCCGTCCGAGCCAAGGCTCAGCGCCCGCCCCTGCCAGTCGGTGATGACGCCGCCCGCGGCCTCGACCAGCGGGACGAGCGGCATGAAATCATAGGGCTCCAGCCCCATATCGGTCACCGCGTCGATCTGCCCGGCGGCAACCATTGCGTGCGGATAGCAGTCATAGGACATCCGCCGCGTGTAGCCCGCGCGGCAGAGCCGCGCGAAAAGCGCGGGATCGGCGGCATGTGTGCGCTCCGGCTCGTTCACGAACAGCAGCGCATCCTCCAGCCGCGTCGTGGCCCGCACGCTGATCGGCGCGCCGTTCCACGTGGCCGCGCCGCCGCGGATGCCCGCAAAGGTTTCGCCCAAGGCCGGCATGCGCACGATCCCCACCTGCGGCACTCCGGCCTGCAAATGCCCGATCAACATCCCGAAGGCAGGGTAGCCCGTCAGAAAAAAGCGCGTGCCGTCAATCGGGTCGATGATCCAGGCCGGGCCGTCCAGCGAGCCTTGGGTGCCGAACTCCTCGCCAAAGACGCCGTGACCGGGAAACGCGTGGGCCAACGCCGCACGAATAGCGGTCTCGGTCTCGCGGTCGGCGATGGTGACGGGGCTGTTGTCGCCGTCATCCTTCGTCTCGATCCCCAGACCGCCCTGCCGGAAATACCGCATCGGCACGGCGCTGGCCGCTTCGGCAATACGTGCGGCGGTGTTTGCGATATCGTTCAGGCTCATGGATCTGCCACCTCTATCTGCGTGCCCCACTCTGCCGCGGCCGCCGCCAGATCGGCGGGCGGGGCGGCATCCGTCACCAGCGCGTCGATCAGCGACGGATCGCACAGCGTGATCGGCGCCGCGCGGCCAAACTTGGCCGAATCCGCCGCCACCATGCGCCGCGCGGCGCCCGACAGGATCGCGCGTGAAAAATTCGCCTCTTCGAGATCGAACAGCAAGAAGCCGTCCCGCGCGGTGATGCCTGCGGTCGACAGCACGGCAAGGTCCGTCTTGAACCTCAGCGCGAAATCCATCGCCTCGGCGCCGAACGCACCGCCATCATGGGCCCGCAGCGCGCCGCCGGCCATGTAGACCTGATTGCCGCCGCGCGTGGCCAGCTTGTAGGCGACCGACACCGAATTGGTCACCACCAGAAGGCCCGAATGATCGCGCAGCGCGTCGGCAATGTAGCTGGTCGTGCTGCCCACATCCAGAAACAGCGAACTGCCGTCGGGGATCTGCGTCGCCACGTGGCGCGCGATGCGCTGCTTGGCGTCCGGCGCAATGCGCAGGCGATGCTGAAAATCGCCCTCCCCGCCCTCATCGGCCAGCCGAGCGCCGCCATGCATCTTGTCGACAAGGCCCGCATCCGCCAGCCGCTTGAGATTGCGGCGCACGGTCTCTTCGCTGACGTTCAGATCAGCCGCCAGCCGCTGCACCCGCAGCGAGCCGCCCGCGCGGCGCAGCGCGTCCAGGATTTCCTGCTGTCGGTGGGTGGGAGGGGCGCTGTCCATGAGGCGTCATGGCCTTTCCGGCGATGGTCGGGATCGGCGTTCCGTTCGCATTCTTGCGCGCCCGGCACAAGCCGGTTTTGACATGCCCGCCCACCAACTACAACATAAACCCACATTAAATGTTGCTTTATGTTGTTTTATGCGGTTGACTTAAGGGCAGAAGGCCGCGCCCGCCCGAATGAGGTGCGGCCCATATCCCAGGGAGCCCATCTTGAAACATATCGCCATGTCCGCCGCTCTGGCCGCCCTTGCCACCGCCCCCGCGCTTGCCGAGGTCGAAAGCCAGGACCCCATCCGCCTGACTACCCATGACTGGACCGGCCAGATCGTCAACGCCACCATCCTGCAGGACGTGCTGGAGAAGGCCGGCTACAACACCGAGCTGGTTCAGGCCGATTACATCGCGCAGTTTGCGGGGCTCAAGACGGGCGATCTACATGTTGCCGTCGAAATGTGGGAAACCACCGGCCGCGAGGCGATGGACGAGGCCGTTGCGACCGGCAATGTCGTCAATATGGGCGAAGGCGGTCTCGTCGCGATCGAGGAATGGTGGTATCCTTCCTACATGGAGGATCGCTGCCCCGGCCTGCCGAATTGGGAGGCGCTGAAGGATTGCGCGTCCGAATTCGCCACCTCCGAAACGGCGCCGATGGGCCGTTATCTGGGCGGGCCCGTCACATGGGGCGGCTTTGACGAGGAACGCGTCGAGGCGCTGGGGCTGGATTTCGAGGTGGTTCACGCCGGCACCGATGCCGCGCTTTTCGCCGAGCTGGAATCGGCCTACCAGCGCGAGGCGCCGATCATCCTGTGGGTCTACACGCCGCACTGGGCCAGCGTGAAATATGACGGCAAGTTCATCGAATTCCCGCCCTATTCCAAGGAATGCTACGAGGATCCCGCCGCCAGCGTGAACCCCGATGCCACCTATGACTGCGCCAAGCCGTCGGGCCCGATCTGGAAGGTCGCCTGGGCCGGGGTCGAGGAGAAATGGCCCGGCGCGGCCGAAATCATCCGCAACTATACCCTGACCAACGAAGAGATGAGCGCGATGGTCTCGGCCGTCGATCTGGACGGCAAGTCGATCGAGGCGGTGGCCGAGGAATGGATGGCCGCGAACGAGGAGAAGGTGGATGGCTGGATCAACTGATCCTGCCCGAGCCGTCGCGGGGGCGCCCAGCCCCCGCATTTTCGCCTGACATATCCCCCGCCCCCCGCGGGCCGGTGACGAGGTGCCAATGCCCCGCACACGCAAGCTGCTTTGCCGCAATGTCTGGAAGATCTACGGGCCCCAGGCCGCCGCGTTTCTGGCCCGCACGCCGGACCCCGATGATGCCGCCCTGCGCGAGGCGGGGCTGATCGGCGCCGTGCGCGCCGCCGATGTGGATATCCGCGAGGGCGAGATTTTCGTCATCATGGGGCTGTCGGGGTCCGGCAAGTCCACGCTGGTGCGCTGCCTGTCGCGGCTGGTCGAGCCGACGGGCGGCGAGATCCAGTTCGATGGCGAGGATCTGCTGGCAATGACGGAGGCGCAGCTGACGCAGCTGCGGCGGCGCAAGATCGGCATGGTGTTCCAGAACTTCGCGCTGCTGCCGCATCTGACGGTGTTGCAGAACGTCGCCTTTCCGCTGGACGTGCAGGGCGTGGATCGCCGCACCCGCGAGGCGCGCGCCCATGAGATGATCGAAATCGTCGGACTGAAGGGGCGCGAGGCGTATTTTCCCCGCCAGCTTTCGGGCGGGCAGCAACAGCGCGTCGGCATTGCCCGCAGCCTGGTGGGCGAGCCGGAGATCTGGTTCCTGGACGAGCCGTTCTCGGCGCTCGATCCGCTGATCCGGCGCGAGATGCAGGACGAATTCATGCGCCTTCAGGGACTTTTGAAGAAAACCATCGTCTTCATCACCCATGATTTCGACGAGGCGATCCGCCTTGCCGACCGGATTGCCGTGATGAAGGACGGGCGCATCGTGCAGACCGCCACCCCCGAAGAGCTGGTACTGAACCCAGCCACCGATTATGTCGCCGAATTCACCAAGCATATCCCGCGCGGCAAGGTTCTGACGCTGCGCGCGGTCATGGCGCCGCTGGGCCGCGGCCCTTACGCGGGCGATCTGGACGCCGCGGTGCGCGTCGCCGATGCCGCCGACCGGATCGAGGCCGCCAACCTGCCCTTCCGCGTGATCGAGGATGGCGCGCCCATCGGCAGCATCGGCGCTGCCGCCGTTGTCGACGTGCTGATCGGACGGCCCCGCGTCCCGGCGGCTGAATGAGGTGGCGGCGCATGATCGCGCCCGGCGCGCTGTTCTGGTGGGCGCTTCTGGCAGTCACATGGGCGCTGTCGACATGGTCTTTCCAGCTCTACAAGGCGCTCGATGCGCGCTGGATCATCCGCTTTCCCAAGGGTTGGCAGATCGATTTCGAGGGCTGGATATCGGCGGCGATGAAATGGCTGCTGGAGGACGCGACCTTCGGGCTGTTCACGTTTCAGGATCTCACGCGGTTCGTGTCGTCCCTGATCGAGCTGCCCTATGATCTGGCGCGCGCGGCGCTGGCGGACGGGTTCATCACCGGGCTGGGCAGCAACGCGGTGCAGATCGCGCCGCCCTTGGGCTGGGTCGCGGTCACGGCGCTGATGATGCTGCTGGCGCTCTATGCGCGCGGCTGGGGGCTGGCGGTGCTGGTGGGGGCGTGTTTCGTCTATCTGGCGGTGTTCGGGCAATGGGACAGCGCGATGGTCACGCTCGCCTCGGTCGTGATCGCGGTGCCGATCGGGGTGCTGGGCGGTCTGGCCCTCGGGATCGCCTGCTACCGGCTGGCGTGGGTCGAGCGCAGCTTGCGCCCGGTGCTGGACCTGATGCAGACGGTGCCGATCTTTGCCTATCTGGTGCCGATCCTGTTCCTTTTTGGTTTCGGCCCCGTCTCGGCGCTGGTGGCCACAGTGATCTACGCGATGCCGCCGATGGTGCGGGTCGCCACCGTCGCGCTGCAATCGGTGCCGCCCGAGGTGGTCGAGGCCGGGCATATGGCCGGCTGCACCCGGCGCCAGATGATGTGGAAGGTGCTGGTGCCCTCGGCCGCGCCGACGCTGATGGTCGGCGTCAACCAGGTGATCATGCTGTCGCTGAACATGGTGATCATCGCGTCGATGATCGGCGCGGGCGGTCTGGGCTTTGACGTGCTCAGCGCGCTGAGGCGTCTTGATATCGGCGGCGGGATCGAGGCGGGGCTGGCCATCGTCGTGATCGCCATCGCGCTGGACCGCGTCAGCCAGGCTTTCGCGCGCCGCCTGCCGGACGCGGCGCCGGACCGCGGCGCCGGGCCCCTGCAGCGCCATCCCTACATCACCGCGGCGCTGGCGGTGGTTGTCGCAACCTATCTGCTGGGCCTCGCCCTGCCCGCGTTGCAGGATTTCCCCGACCGCCTGACGCTGACCACCTCGGCCTTCTGGGAAGAGGCGATGCGGTGGATCAACGTCACCTTTTTCGATACGCTGGACGCGATCAAATCGGCGTTTCTGACCTATCTTCTGCTGCCGGTGAAACGCTTCTTTACCGGCATTCCCTGGGCGTGGGGCATCCTCGCCACCGGGCTGGCGGCCGCGCGCATCGGCGGCTGGCGGCTGGGCCTGATGGCCGCCGTCATGGCCGGGTTGATCGCCTGCGTGGGCCTGTGGGACAAGGCGATGACCACGGTCTATCTGTGCGGCGTGTCGGTGCTGATCGCCTATGCGATCGGCGTTCCCTTGGGTATCTGGGCGGGCCAGAGGGCGGGCGCGCATGCCTGGGTGGGCGCCTTCATCGACACGCTCCAGACGCTGCCCAGCTTTGTCTACCTGATCCCGGTGGTCATGCTGTTCCGCGTCGGCGATTTCTCGGCCATGATCGCGGTTGTGCTCTATGCGCTTGCGCCCGCCGTGCGCTATGCCGCCCACGGGGTGCGCAGCGTCGATCCGCAGATGATCGAGGCGGGGCTGGTCGCAGGCTGCACGCCCCGGCAGCTTTTGTGGCGGATCAAGCTGCCGCTGGCGGCGCCCTCGCTGCTGCTGGGTCTGAACCAGACGATCATGCTGGCGATCTCGATGCTGGTCATCACCGCGCTCGTGGGCACGCGCGATCTGGGACAGGAGGTCTATATCGCGCTGACCAAGGCGAATGTGGGCCAAGGCATCGTGGCGGGGCTGGCGGTGGCGTTCATCGCCATTGTCGCCGATCGCGTCATCTCGGCGATGGCGGCGAAATCAAGGGAAAGGTTGGGTCTGACATGACACCGGACGAGGCAATCGCCGCCGCGCGCGCCCTGCCCTGCTGGACCGCGCCCGGCGCGGCAGTGGCGCTGGAGGGCGGCATCACCAATCACAACATCAAGCTGACTGATCAGGGCCGCGACTACGTCGTGCGGCTGGGCCAGGACATTCCCGAACACGGCATCCTGCGCTGGCACGAGCTGTCGCTCAGCCGCGCCGCCGCCGCTGCCGGGCTGTCGCCCGCCGTGCATTACCATGCCCCCGGCGCGCTGGTCATCGACTTCGTCGAGAGCGCCGCCCTGACCGAGGCGGATCTGCATGATCCCGAAACGCTGATGGATGCGACCGACCTGATCGCGCGCCTGCACCGCGAGATGCCGCGCCACGCGCATGGCCCGATCCTGTCATTCTGGGTGTTCCACATCCTGCGCAGCTACGCCCATGACCTGCGCGAGGCCGGCTCGCGCCACACGCCCGCCCTGGCCGGGTTGCTGGAGCAGGCGGATCTGCTGGAACGCGCGGTCGGCCCTGTCGATCTGGTGCTGGGCCATAACGATCTGCTGCCCGCCAATATCCTGCGCGGCGCCGGGCGGCTGTGGGTGATCGACTGGGAGTATGGCGGCTGGGGCTCGCCGCTGTTCGATCTGGGCGGGCTGGCCTCCAACTGCGATCTGGACCAACCTGCCGAAGAGGCGATGCTGACGCGCTATTACGGCGTGCCGCCCGGCGATGACCTGTGGCGCAGCTACACGGCGATGAAATGCGCGTCCCTTCTGCGCGAGACGATGTGGTCCATGGTGAGCGAGCAAAGCTCGGCCATCGATTTCGATTATGCCGCTTACACCGACAAGAACCTGAGCCGCTTTCGCGATGCGCTGGCCGCCTTTACCGACAAGGAAACCCCATGAGCGAATTTCCCACCCAGGCGCGCGCCGTCATCATCGGCGGCGGCATCATCGGCTGTTCGACCGCGTATCATCTGGCCGATCTGGGCTGGGACGTGGTGCTGCTGGAGCGCAAGAAGCTGACATCGGGCACCACGTTCCATGCCGCGGGACTGGTCGGGCAGCTGCGCTCGAACGCCAATATCACGCAGCTTCTGGGCTATTCGGTGGACCTTTACAAACGGCTGGAGGCCGAGACGGGGCAAGCGACGGGATGGAAGATGAACGGCGGCCTGCGCCTTGCCTGCAATGCCGAGCGCTGGACCGAAGTGAAACGGCAGGCCACCACCGCGCATAGTTTCGGGCTGGAGATGGAGCTGCTGACGCCCTCGGAGGCGCAGGCGCTATGGCCCCTGATGCAGGTGGATGACGTCATCGGCGCCGCCTACATGCCCACCGACGGGCAGGCCAACCCATCCGACATCACGCTGTCCCTGGCCAAGGGCGCGCGGCAGAAAGGCGCGCGCATCTTCGAGGATACCAAGGTGACGGAGGTGATCGTCGAGGATGGCGTGATCCGAGGGGTGCAGACGCAAAAGGGCCGGATCGACACCCCCATCGTGATCGCCTGCTGCGGCCAGTGGACCCGCGCCTTTGCCAAACGCGTGGGCGTCAACGTGCCCTTGGTGCCGGTCGAGCATCAATACATGGTGACCGAGCGGCTCGACGGGGTCACGCCGGATCTGCCCACCCTGCGCGATCCCGACCGGCTGACCTACTACAAGGAGGAGGTCGGCGGGCTGGTCATGGGCGGCTACGAGCCGAACCCGATCTTCTGGGCCAAGGGCGGCATCCCCAAGGATTTTCACTACACCCTGCTGGACAGCAATTTCGATCATTTCGAGCAGTTGATGGAACTGTCGCTGGGCCGCGTTCCCGCGCTGGAGACGGCCGGGATCAAGACGCTGACCAATGGCCCCGAAAGTTTCACCCCCGATGGCAATTTCATCCTTGGCGAGGCGCCGGAGCTGCGCAATTTCTTTGTCGGCGCGGGCTTCAACGCTTACGGCATCGCGGCGGGGGGCGGCGCGGGCATGGCGCTGGCCGAATGGGTGGCCACGGGCGCGCCGCCCTATGATCTGTGGGCCGTCGATATCCGCCGCTTCGGGCGGCCGCATTTTGACGATGACTGGATCCGCAGCCGCACCTATGAAGCCTACGGCAAGCATTACACCATGGCCTGGCCGCATGAGGAGCACAGCTCGGCCCGGCCCTGCCGCAAGTCGCCGCTTTATGACATCCTGAAGGAAGGCGGCGCCGTTTTCGGCGAAAAACTGGGCTGGGAGCGGCCCAACTGGTTTGCCGAAGGCACCGAGGACGCGCATGACATCTACACCTTCCAGACGCCCAACTGGCACGGCGCCGTCGCGCGCGAGCACAAGGCCGCGCGCGAGGCGGCCGTCCTGTTCGATCAGACGTCATTTGCCAAATTCACGCTGAAGGGCCCGGATGCCGAGGCGGCGCTCGGCTGGATCGCCGCGAATGACGTGCGCGGCCCGGCCGGCACGCTGACCTATACGCAGATGCTGAACGATCGCGGCGGCATCGAATGCGATCTGACCTGTCTGCGCGTGGCGCCGGACGAGTTCTACATCGTCACCGGCACCGGCTTTGCCACCCATGATTTCGACCATATCGCCCGCAATATCCCGGCGGGCATGAACGCGCAGCTGGTCGATGTCACCTCGGGCTTGGCGGTCCTGTCGCTGATGGGGCCGAAAGCGCGCGAGATCCTGCAATCGCTGACCCATGCGGATGTCTCGAACGGCGCCTTTCCCTTTGGCACCGCGCAGACCATCGGCATTGCGGGCGCGCCGGTGCGCGCGCTGCGCGTAACCTACGTGGGCGAGCTGGGCTGGGAGCTGCACCTGCCCTGCGAATACGCCACAGCCGTCTATGCCGCCCTGCACAAGGCCGGCGCGCCGCATGGCCTGCGCAATGCGGGCTATCGCGCGATCGAGTCGCTGCGGCTGGAGAAGGGGTATCGCGCCTGGGGCTCGGATATCGGGCCCGATCACACGCCATTGGAGGCAGGCCTTGGCTGGGCGGTGAAACTGAAAACCGGGCTGGAGTTTCGCGGCCGCGCCGCCTGCGCCGCGCAAAAGACGCAAGGCGTGCGCAAGATGATGGCCACCTTCACCGCCGCCAAGGACGTGATCCTGTCGGGGCGCGAGACGATCTATCGCGACGGCGAGCGCTGTGGCTGGCTGAGCTCGGCGGGGTTCGGGCACACGGTGGGCTTGCCGATCGGGATGGGATACGTGCGCGATCCCGGCGGCGTCACCCGGGATCATGTGCTGGGCGGGCAGTATGAGCTGGAGGTGGCCGGTGTCCGGGTGCCCGCAAAGGCGCACATGGCGCCGCTTTACGATCCTGACATGCAGCGCGTCAAAGCTTGACGGCGCGGCGCTGAAACAAAAAAGAGCGGACGCAAGCGCCCGCCCTTCTGTTTCAGCCGTTCGGTCCGATCATTCGGCGTCGCCGGGCGACAGCGAATGCAGATAGGCAAAAACGTCCGCCGCATCCTTGTCGTCGCGCACCTTCCAAGCCATCTTGCTGCGGGCCTTCTTGTCATCAAGAGTCTCGCGCAGCCAGTCGGTGGGATCCTTGACATAGGCGACGAAATTTTCCTCAGTCCAGATCGTGTCCGTATCGGCAACCTCGGCCATCGACTTGCCGTATTTGAAATCCTCGACGACAGCGGCATGATGTCCGGTGATGTTGTAGAGGTTCGGACCCTGGCGACCGTTCCGGCCTGCCAGAAGCTCGCCCTCGTCGTCCTTGACCACGTGGCAGGTGGCGCATTGCCGTCCGAACACGGTTTCGCCTGCGGCGGCATCGCCGCTCGGCTCGATCGCGGCGGTTTCGGCGTCATCTGTCGCGGCAAGGGCTGGCGCGCCCAGCATCAGGGCGATTGCGGTGGCTGTTGCAACGAATGGTTTCATCGGTTCTCCTCGGCCCGCATCGGACCTTTCCTGTGGTTCTGCGAGACAACACATAGCACGCCGCGCCGGTTCCGAAAGAGCCGTCTTCGCGACGGCGGCAAGACGCGACCGCCCGAAGCATTCCGCACGGCGCAGGATCCTTCGGCATTTGCCCTCTATCCATGCTGCAAAACTCTGGCGCTCGGTGAAAATTGATCCTAGGATCGCGCCAATGACGCTGCATGGATCCGAAGGGGGACAGAACCAATGACAGACGCATCAAACCCGCCGCAAAAGACCGCACCGACACTGCCGCGCGGCATGACGCGCCGCCACTTTCTGGCCAGTGCCGCCGCGGCCGCGCTGGCCATCGGCCTTTTTTCCGGCGCCGGGCGCGCCCTTGCCGCCGAGCCGATCAAAGTGGCCGGCGTCTATACCGTCCCGGTCGAGCAGCAATGGGTCAGCCGCCTGCACAAGGCCGCCACAGCCGCCGCCGAGCGGGGCGATATCGACTATGCCTTTTCCGAGAACGTCTCGAACACCGATTATGCCCGCGTCATGCGCGAATATGCCGAAAGCGGCTATCAGCTGATCATCGGCGAGGCATTCGCGGTCGAGCAGGAGGCGCGTGACGTGGCCGCCGAATATCCCGATATCGCCTTCCTTCTGGGCTCCAGCTTCAAGGAAGACGGCGCGCTGCCGAATTTCGCGGTCTTCGACAACTACATTCAGGACGCCTCGTATCTGACGGGAATCATTGCAGGATCCATGACCGAGACGGGCAATGTCGGCCTGATCGGCGGCTTTCCCATCCCCGAGGTGAACCGCCTGATGCATGCCTTCATGGCCGGCGTGCGCGAAACGCGCCCCGATGCCACCTTCCAGGTCAGCTTCATCGGCTCGTGGTTCGATCCGCCCGCCGCCAAGGAAACCGCCTTTGCCATGATCGAGAACGGCGCCGACATGCTTTATGCCGAGCGGTTCGGCGTCAGTGACGCGGCCAAGGAAAAGGGCGTTCTGGCCATCGGCAACGTGATCGACACGCAAGAGCAGTATCCCGACACCGTCGTCGCATCGGCGATCTGGAATTTCGAGCCGACGCTGAACATGGCGATCGAGCAGGTGCGCAACGGCACCTTCGAAGCGGCCGATTACGGCACCTATTCCTATATGGCCGAAGGCGGCGCCGAACTGGCCCCCTTGGGCACGTTCAAGGGCAAGGTGCCGCAGGAGGCCATCGATCTGGTCGAGGCCCGCACGGGCGAGATCATGTCCGGCGACTTCACCGTGGAAATCAACGACGAAGAGCCGAAGTCCCAGTAAATGCCAGACCAGACAGAGGCGCAGGTGGTCCTGCGCCTCGACAATATCACCAAGACATTCGGCGCACTCACCGCGAATGATGCTGTCAGCCTGACCCTGCACAAGGGCGAGGTGATCGCCCTTCTGGGCGAGAACGGCGCCGGCAAGACCACGCTGATGAATATCCTCTTCGGTCAGTATACCGCCGATTCCGGCGGCGTCGAAGTCATGGGGGCGCCCCTGCCCCCCGGCAATCCGCGCGCCGCGCTCGATGCCGGGGTGGGCATGGTTCATCAGCATTTCACGCTGGCCGAGAACATGACCGTGCTGGAGAACGTGACACTGGGCACGCGGCCTCTTTTCGCGCCGGGGCTGAACCGGGCGGCGGCGCGGGCGCGCATCCTGAGGCTGGCGCAGGATTTCAAGCTCAGCGTCGATCCCGACGCGCGCATCGCCGCGCTCAGCGTGGGCGAACGGCAGCGGGTCGAGATCCTCAAGGCGCTTTATCGCGATGCCCGCATCCTGATCCTGGACGAGCCGACCGCGGTGCTGACCCCGCAGGAGACGAACGATCTGTTCGAAACGCTGCGCACCGCCGTCGCCCTGGGCCTGTCGATCATCTTCATCTCGCACAAACTGCACGAGGTGATGGCGATTTCCGACCGCGTCGTGATCCTGCGCCATGGCAAGGTTGTGCATGAGGGCGCCATCGGCGACACGGACCGGCATGATCTGGCCGCCCGCATGGTCGGCGGCGAGGTGAGCGCGCCCAAGGCGGTGCCGGGCGTGGCGGGGGCGCCGCTGCTCGCGCTGCGGGGCGTCTCGACCCCCGATCGCGGCAGCGCGCCGGGGCTGAAAACGCTGGATTTCAGCCTGCATGCCGGGCAGATCACCGGGCTTGCCGGTGTGTCGGGAAACGGCCAGTCGGCGCTGGCGGACCTAGTCGGCGGCATGACCCGGCCCGCCAGCGGCGCGCTGGTCCTGAACGGCGCGGATGTGCATCACTGGAGCCCCCGCACCGCCGTGCGCGCCGGCATCGCCCGCATCCCCGAGGACCGGCACAAGACCGGCACCATCGCCGATTTCGACCTGTCCGAAAACGCCATTCTGGAAAGCTACAAGGACCCGCCGTTCAGCCGCCATGGCTGGATGAACTGGCGAGCCGCGCGCGCCTTCGCGCAGCGCATCATCGACAGCTATGACGTGCGCTGCCCCGGCCCCGGCACCCGCATCCGGCTGCTGTCGGGCGGCAACATGCAAAAGCTGATCCTGGGCCGCGTCATGGAAGGCGCGCCGCAGATCATCCTGGCGAACCAGCCGGTGCGCGGCCTTGATATCGGCGCGGTCAACTATGTCCATTCGCAACTGCTGGCGGCCCGCGATCGCGGCGCCGCTGTTCTGCTCATCTCCGAAGATCTGGATGAAATCATGGCCTTGTCGGACGTTATTCATGTCATCTCCGAAGGCCGCCTGTCGCCGCCATTCGCGCGCGGCACGATGAGTCCCGCGCAGCTTGGCGTCTGGATGGCCGGTCACGGCTTCGAGGAGACGGCCCATGCGTCTTGAGCCGGTCGCCAATCCCACGGCGCTGCGCACCCTCGCGCCGCCCGCGCTGGCCATCGCCGCGACGGTCGTCATCGCGTCGCTTCTGGCGATGCTGGCGGGCGCCAACCCGTTTTCAGTGCTGGGCCTCATCCTCAAGGGCGCGTTCGGCAGCAAGTTCGCACTGCTGGAGACGCTCAACCGCGCGACGCCGCTGATCTTCACCGGCCTCGCCGTCGCCGTCGCTTTTCGCGCGCGCCTGTGGAATATCGGCGCCGAGGCGCAGCTTTATGCCGGCGCGCTGGTCGTCGCCATCCTCGGCGCGGGGCTTCTGGACTGGCCCGCCATCCTGCTGCTGCCGACCATGGCGATCCTCGCGATGGTCGCGGGCGCGATCCTGCTGCTGATCCCGGCGCTGCTAAAGGTGCGGCTGGGCGTTGACGAGGTCGTCACGACGCTGCTGATCAATTTCATCTTCCTGCTCTTCGTGTCGATGCTGCTGGAAGGCCCGCTCAAGGATCCGATGGGCATGGGCTGGCCCAAATCCGCGCGGCTGATCGACGAGGCGCGCCTGCCCCGGCTGATCGAGGGGCTGCGTCTGCACTGGGGCTTTGGCCTTGCGCTGATTTCGGCGGTGATCGTCTGGGTGATCGGCACGCGCACCACGCTGGGCTACGAGATGCGCGCGGTCGGCCTGAACCGCAACGCCGCCGAGTTCGCCGGCATCCCGGTAGGCCGCGTTCTGATCAAGACGGCGCTGCTGTCCGGCGGCCTTGCGGCGCTGGCGGGCTTCTCCGAAGTGGCGGGGCTCAAGGGCAATCTCACGCTCGATCTGAGCCCCGGATTTGGCTACACCGGCATCATCGTGGCGATGCTGGCGCTGCTCAACCCCTTGGGCGTGGTGGCGGCGGCGCTCTTTGTCGCGGGCATATTCGTCGGCGCGGACTCCATGTCCCGCGCGGTGGGCGTGCCGACCTATCTGGCCGATATCATGCTGGCGACGGCGCTGCTCCTGATGGTCGTGGCGATCCTCTTGACCCGGTTCCGCGTGGTGAGGGAATGATGGATATTTTCGAGATTTTCCTGACCGCCAGCTTCTGGACCGCCGCGATCCGCATCGCCTCGCCGCTGATCTTCGCCACGCTGGGCGAGCTGATCTGCGAGCGGGCGGGCATCCTGAACCTCGGGATCGAGGGGATCATGGTCGCCGGTGCCTTCGCCGGCTGGATGGCGGTCTATTCGGGCCTTGGCCTTTGGCCCGGCGTCGCGGTCGCCTTTGCGGTGGGGATGGGCTTTGGCCTGATCCATTCGATCCTGACGGTGCCCTTTGGCCTGTCGCAGCACGTGGTCGGCCTCGGCGTCACCCTGCTTGCGACGTCCAGCACCTACTATGCCTACCGCCTCGCCCTGCCCGAGGTGACCAGCCCGCCCAGCATCACGCCCTTTCAGCCGCTGGAAATCCCGCTGCTGTCCAAGATCCCGGTGATCGGGCCGGCCCTTTTTGCGCAAACGCCGCTGACCTATCTGGCCTTCGCGATGGTCGTCATTGTCGCGCTCGTCCTCTACCGCACACCGCTGGGCCTTGCCGTGCGCGCGGCCGGCGAAAACCCGCAGGCGGTGGCGGCGCAGGGCCTTTCGGTCACGGCGATCCGCATGGGCGCGGTGATGGTCGGCAGCGGCCTGATGGCGGTCGGCGGCGCGTTCCTGACGATGTCCGCCTTCAACAGTTTCTTTTTCGAGATGGTGTCGGGGCGCGGCTGGATCTGCATCGCGCTCGTCGTTTTCGGCGCGTGGAAACCGGGCAAGGCGCTCTTGGGCGCGATCCTGTTCGCGGCCTTCGACGCGCTGCAGATCCGGGTTCAGCAAACGCCGCTGGGCGCGGGCATCCCCTATCAGATCTTCCTGATGATGCCCTATATCCTCTCGATCCTCGCGCTGGTCGTCATGTCGCGCCGTGCCGAGGTGCCCGGCGCCCTCATGGTGCCATTCAACAAGGGAGAACGCTGATGTTCGACATCATCATCAAGGGCGGCACGCTGCCCGATGGCCAGACCACCGATATCGGCATCAAGGATGGCCGCATCACCGCGATCGAGTCCCTGGGCACCGACGCGCGCGAAGTGATCGATGCGGCGGGCGATCTGGTCTCGCCGCCTTTCGTGGATCCGCATTTCCACCTCGATGCCACGCAATCCTATGGCACGCCGCGCATCAATGCGTCGGGCACGCTGCTGGAGGGGATCGCGCTCTGGGGCGAGTTGAAAGACATCACCACCGAGGAGGAGATGATCGCCCGCGCGCTCACCTATTGCGACTGGGCCGCCTCCATGGGCCTGCTGGCGATCCGCAGCCATGTGGACACCTGCGACGACAGCCTCAAAGGCGTGCGCGCCATGCTGGAGGTGCGCGAGCAGGTGAAGGATTACATCGACCTGCAGCTTGTCGCCTTCCCGCAGGACGGGTTCTACCGCGATCCCACCGCGCGGCAGAACACACTGCGCGCGCTCGACATGGGGCTGGACGTGGTCGGCGGCATTCCGCATTTCGAGCGCACCATGGCCGACGGCGCCGCCTCCGTCCGCGAGCTGTGCGAGATCGCGGCGGAGCGCGGCCTGCCCGTCGATCTGCATTGCGACGAGACGGACGATCCGCTCAGCCGCCATATCGAAACGCTGGCCTGTGAGGCCCAGCGCCTCGGTCTTCAGGGGCGCGTCAATGCCAGCCACCTGACATCGATGCACTCGATGGACAATTATTATGTCTCCAAACTTCTGCCCCTGATCGCCGAGGCCGGGATCACCGCCGTGCCGAACCCGCTGATCAACATCATGATCCAGGGGCGCCATGACAGTTTCCCCAAGCGCCGCGGCCTGACGCGGGTCAAGGAAATGCAGGCCCATGGCATCACCGTCGGCTGGGGGCAGGATTGCGTGCTGGATCCGTGGTATTCGCTCGGCACCGCCGACATGCTGGATGTGGCCTTCATGGGCCTGCATGTGGCGCAGATGTCCTCGCCCGAGGACATGGCGCGCTGTTTCGACATGGTTACACATCAGAACGCCGCGATCATGGGGCTGACCGATTACGGCCTGCATGTGGGCGCGCATGGCTCGCTGGTCATCCTCGACGCGGCAAACCCCATTGAGGCGCTGCGCCTGCGCGCGGCACGGCTTTGCGTGATCTCCAAGGGGCGCATCATCTCGCGCAGCGCGCGCATGGATGCCGACCTCACCCTGCCCGGCAGGCCCGACCGCGTGCGACGGCGTCACCAGAGCATGCATGACTGACGCACGCCCGCTTTCTTCTTGCCAAAAATATCCTGGGGTGAATTTGCCGAAGGCAAAAAGGGGCAACGCCCCTCCTGAACTTGCCAAATGCATGCCGCGTCCACAGGTTATAGGATACCGCCGCCGCCAGCGGATGTTCATCCGCGACCCCATAATGCCGCATTGGGTATATTAACCATGCAGGCAACCTGTCAGAACGGCACATAAAACACCGCCGCAAGAAGGATCCGTCCATGTTTCTGTCCGTCTTCGATATGTTCAAGATCGGCATCGGCCCGTCGTCGTCCCACACGATGGGACCGATGGTCGCCGCCGCCCGGTTTCTGGACAAGATGCGCGCGGCGCCGTTCGAATGTTCGGGCGTCAAGGGCTCGTTGCATGGCAGCCTGGCCTTTACCGGCGTCGGCCATGCGACGGACCGCGCCACGATCCTCGGGCTTGCCGGGTTCGTTCCCGAAACCTACGACCACGAGAAGGCCGAGGAGGTGATGGAGCGCATGCGCGAGACGCAGACCGTCACGCCGGACG
Organism: Pelagivirga sediminicola; assembly: GCF_003072125.1. GTDB lineage: Bacteria > Pseudomonadota > Alphaproteobacteria > Rhodobacterales > Rhodobacteraceae > Roseovarius > Roseovarius sediminicola. The sequence continues at coordinate 428,399 of NZ_QCYH01000001.1, forward strand.
GCCTGCCGGCGCTGCGCTTCGACCCCAAGGAGGATCTGCTGTTCGACTTCGGCCCGGCCCTGCCCGGCCACGCCAACGGCATGGTCCTGATGGCCACCGACAAGCAGGGCGATACCATCCTGCAGGAGACCTATTACTCCATCGGCGGCGGCTTCGTGATGACCGACGCCGAACTGGCCGCAGGCCGCAACACCGACGAGGGCGAGCCTGTGCCCTACCCGTTCAAATCCGCCGCCGAAATGCTGCAGATGTGCGAGACCTCGGGCAAATCCATCGCCCAGATGAAGAAGGCGAACGAGATTTCGCGCAAGGGCGAGACGGACATGAGCGCCGGGGTCAAGCGTATCTGGCAGGTGATGAACGACTGCATCGAGCGCGGCATGAATACGGACGGCATCCTGCCCGGCGGTCTGAACGTCAAGCGTCGCGCCAAGGGGATCCGCGACGCGCTGATCGCCGAGCGCGGCACCAACCAGAACGCGCCGCACAAGATCAACGACTGGATGAGCGTCTATGCCATGGCCGTGAACGAGGAAAACGCCGCCGGCGGCCAGGTCGTCACCGCGCCCACCAACGGCGCCGCGGGCGTGGTGCCCGCCGTCATCCGCTATTACCTCGATCACCATCCCGGCGCCTCCGAGGATCATGTCGAGGATTTCCTGCTGACCGCCGCCGCCATCGGCGGGCTGGTCAAGTTCAACGCCTCGATCTCGGGCGCCGAGGCGGGCTGCCAGGCCGAGGTGGGCAGCGCGGCGGCAATGGCCGCAGCGGGGCTTTGCGCGGTCATGGGCGGCACGCCCATGCAGATCGAGAACGCGGCCGAAATCGCGCTGGAGCATCACCTCGGCATGACCTGCGATCCGGTCAAGGGCCTCGTGCAGGTGCCCTGCATCGAGCGCAACGGCCTTGGCGCGATCAAGGCCATATCGGCCGCCAGCCTTGCCATGCGCGGCGACGGCACGCATCTTGTGCCGCTGGACGCCTGTATCGAGACGATGCGCCAGACCGGCGCCGACATGATGGACAAATACAAGGAAACCTCGCTCGGCGGCCTTGCCGTCAACGTGCCCAACTGCTGAGCCTGCACCATGTCGCAACCGGCCCATGACCCGAGCGCCCGCGTCACGCTCGGGATCCTGTTCATGGTCGGGTTTTCCGTCATCGCCCCAGTCATGGACAGCTTTGCCAAGCTGATCGGCGACGGCATGGCCGTGGCGCAGGTGGCGACGATCCGGTTCCTCGCGCAGGCGCTGCTGCTGATGCCGCTGGCCGCCGTCATGGGCTGGCTGCACAGGCCAGGGCGCGGCGAGACGGCGCTGCATCTGGTGCGCGCGGCGCTTTTGCTGGTGGCGACGGGCTGCTTTTTCTATTCGCTGCAATTCATGCCGGTCGCCGATGCCATCGCCATCTTCTTTGTCGAGCCGTTCATCCTGACGCTTCTGGGCGGTCTGCTGCTGGGCGAGCCGATCGGCCCGCGCCGCTATGTCGCCTGCACCATCGGCTTTTGCGGCGCGCTGCTGATCATCCGGCCGTCGTTTCAGGACTTCGGCCCTGTCGCGCTGCTGCCGCTGGTCACGGCGCTCCTCTTTGCCTTTTACATGATCCTGACCCGGCGGATGGCCACGCGGATGCACCCGATCACGCTGCAGGCCTATACCGGGCTGGCCGCGCTGCCCATCGCGCTGCCGGTCCTTTGGCTGTTTGACGGCAGCGGCATCGGGCCGCTCGATCCGTCCTGGCCGGACGCGCGCATCTTCTGGCTGCTGGTGGTGTTGGGGCTGTGCGCGACCGCCAGCCATATCTGCATCAGCTTTGCGCTGAAATTCGCGCCCGCATCGGTTCTGGCGCCGGTGCAATATCTTGAGATCGTCACCGCCACCGCGCTGGGATACTACATCTTTGGCGATCTGCCGGACATTATCAGCTTTGCCGGGATCGGCCTGATCGTGGCGTCGGGCCTCTTCGTGTTCCTGCGCGAGCGCCATCTGGAGCGCCGGCCCCTGCCCCAGCCCTGAGCCCTCAGGGCCAGCGCGCCGGAGCCGTCATCAACAGCGAGGCCGCCGCGCGCAGATACGCGGATGGCAGGATCACCAGCAACTTGGGCGCCGTCACGCTCAGCTGCACCGGGCCGGTGGCAAAATTCGAGGTGCCGATCTGCCCGTCCGGCGTCAGAACCAAGCCCCCGATGGGCCAGTTCAGCCCCTCCGAGCGCCCCTCGACCGCGCCCATGGGAAACAGCGACACCCGCGTGCCCGCCTCCAGATCCAGCGCCAGCGCGGGCGGCGCCAGAAAGACGATATCCTCCTCGCCGATCAGGATGCAGCGCCGCGACGGATGGCGCACCAGCCCATTGCACACGGCCAGCTGGTGATCCAGCCGCCCGCCGCTGAAGCCCGCGCCGATGATCAGGGGTGCGTCCATCCGCACCAGGCATTTTTCGAAATCGGTGCTGTCCTGCTCGGCCACATGGTGCAGGATGTCGTCATAGGCCGCGCGCGCGTCTTCGGTGATCGAATCAAGATCGCCGATCACCGCGCTCAGCGCCAGACCGCGCGCCGCGGCTGTCGCGGCGCCGCCATCGGCGGCGACCACGTCTTGCGACAGCGAAAGCACCTCGTCCAGCGCTGCGCAAGCCACTGGCGCGCCGCCGATCAGGGCCATTGGCGCTGAACTGTGAACAATCACTGTAGAATTCTCCGGATTTAGGGCCTTAAAGGAAACAAATCACAATCTTGCCATGAAATGATACGCTCAACATCGCAGATTCGGACCTCTTTCGTCGTGCCTGTCATGGTAAAGATTGTCTTCGCAGGCAAGGAAAGGCGAGCATATAATGGTTAGCACAAGCAAGATCCTGACGGTTTCCTACGGCACGTTCTCGTGCACGCTGGAAGGCTTCGACGACTCGTTCGACACCATGAAGGCCATCGCAGAGTATTTCCGCGATCTGGCGGCGGATGACCGGTACTTCGGTGCCGAGCCCGCAACGCCCGATGCCGAAATGCTGGCCCGCATCGCCGAGCGCGAGATTTCGCGCCGTGTCGAGGCCCGTGATACGGACGGCAAGATCCATCTGCGCGCGGATCCGGCGGCGCTGTCCGCCGCGGCGCAAGGCATGGATATCGACACCGAAGAATGGGCCGAAGACACCGCGGGCGATACGGCCCGCGCGCTGCCTGCAGCCGCGCCCGACGCTCCCGCGTCGCCAGCGCGCAGTGCAGCGCCTCCTGTGGCAGATCCCTTCGCCCAAGCCGCGCCGCAACAGCCCGCCCAAAGCGCCGCGCACATGCCGCAGGGCGGCAGCGACAGCATCGCCGACAAGCTGCGCCGCATCCGTGCCGTCGCCAATCCCGGCGCCTCCGCCTTTGCGGCCAGCGACTATGAAGACGATGACAACGCCGAGGATTTCCTGTCTGCGCCCGGCCCCGAGGACGCGGAAACCGTGGATGAGGCAGCGCCGCAAACCGGCGATCTGCACGAGGATGCGGACGCAGGCACCGCCGAGGCGGCAAAAACCGCAGAGGATGCGGACATCCCATCCGCCGACACTTCGCCGGACGTGGTCGACGATGCAGCCGATGACGCGGCGCAAACCGATGAAGCTGAAGCCAAACACGCCCCCGAGGCACCCGCCGCCGAGCAGCAAGAGGACGCCGCCAGCGGCGCGCCGGAGGCGTCCGATGACGACATCCTTTCGCGCCTCAGCGCCGGGCAAGATGCGCCCGACGAGGTTGAAGAAATCAGCGTCCCCTCCGATGAACAGGACGCTTTGTCAGGCGACACTCCGGACGACGCGGCGGATGCCGAAGAGGACGCGACGCTGGACTACTTCGGCGACCGCGCCGACGGCGACGACACGCTGAGCCGCCTCCTGGCCGACGCAATGGTCGACGAGACGCCCGCGCAGGCCGCGACGGAGGCAAGCGCGCAGGATGCTGGCAGTGAGGCAGGCGACCAGCCAACCAAGGACAGCGCAGAAGCAGCCTGCGCCGAGGACGAGGATGACGCGGAGGATGCCGCCTCCCGCCCGCTGGCCGCGCGCGTCATCAAGATGAAGCGCGCCGATCTGGACGCGGCTCTGGAAAGTGGCCTTCTGGAGGAGGAGACAAGCGGCAACGCGGGCGCGTTCGCGCTCAGCCCCGATGCGGAGGCCGATCTTCAGCGCGAATTGGCCGAAGTCGAAGCCGAACTGCAGCATTCGCGCGCACCGGCAGAGCAGATCCCCCATCCGACCGGCGCGCCCGATGCTGCGCAGGATGGCGATGAGAAAGTCGGCGCCAGCGACACCGATGCCGACGCCACCGAAGCGGAAGACGCCGCCATGGCGCAGGACGAGCAAGGCGATGAGGACCGCATCGAGGCGCGCGATGACGCCGAGGATCGGCATGCGCGCCGGTATGGGCCGGATGCCCCTGACACGCAGGCGGGCCGCATCTTTGACGAGGCCGACACGCAGCTGGGCGAGCCGGAATCCAACAAGCGCCGCAGCGCCATCCAGCATCTGCGCGCCGCCGTTGCCGCCACCCGCGCCGAGCGCCGCGCCGGCGGCGCCATGGGAGAGGCCGTCGACGATCAGCCCTATCGCAACGATCTGCAAAACGCGGTGCGCCCGCGCAGGCCGCACTCGGTGACCTCCGCCACGCCGCGCCCCGGCGCCACCCAGACCGCGCGCCCGGCCCCGCTCCGGCTGGTGGCCGAGCAGCGCATCGACACCCCCGCCGCGCCGGTGCGCCCGCGCCGCATCACCCGCGCGGATGTGACCAGCTCCGCCGCACGTCCCTCGGCCCAGGCGCCGGAGCAGGCCGATCGCGGCACTGTGCAGGGCGCGGGCAGCTTTGCCGACTATGCCGAGCAGGTGGGCGCCAGCAGCCTGACCGATCTGCTGGAGGCCGCCGCCGCCTACATGGCCGATGTCGAAGGCACGCCGCAATTCTCGCGCCCGATGCTGATGCAGAAGCTGCGCGAAGCGCATGAGGACGATTTCTCGCGCGAGGAAGGGCTGCGCTCGTTCGGCCAATTGCTGCGGCAGGGTAAACTGCAAAAGCTGCGCGGCGGCCGCTTTGCCGTGACCGACGTGACCGAGTTCCGCAAATCGGCCTGATCCGGCAACGCCCGCAAAATGAAAACGCTGCCGAAGATCGCTTCGGCAGCGTTTGTCATTCATTTATTGCAGCGGCGCAAAAACCATATCGCCGCTACGCTGCCTGCCTTACATGGCGGGCATCAGCACCTTGTCGATGACGTGGATCACGCCGTTCGACGCCTCGATATCGGCGGACGTGACATTTGCGTCATTCACCATGACGCCGCCTTCGGTCTTGATGGTGACGTCGTCGCCCTGAACGGTCGCGGCTGTCATGCCGTCGCTCAGATCGCCGGACATCACCTTGCCGGCCACCACGTGATAGGTCAGGATCGCCGTCAGCTTGTCATTGTTTTCGGGCTTCAGCAGGTCGTCGACCGTGCCTTCGGGCAGCGCGGCGAACGCGTCGTCTGTGGGGGCGAACACGGTGAACGGGCCTTCGCCCTTCAGCGTCTCGACCAGTCCGGCGGCCTCGACAGCGGCAACCAGCGTGCTGAACGAGCCCGCGTCAACGGCGGTATCCACGATGTCCTTTTCCTGCGCCATTGCAGGGAATGCGAGCGCCGTCGATGCGGCAAGGGCCATGAAGGTTCTGCGGATCATAACAAGTCTCCTCTCAAGTCGTCGCCGTCATCGGCGATACAAGGATTACGGAGGCGGAAGCGAACAGGATCACTCACGTATCCGTGATCTGCGGGCACAGGCGGTTCTACGCCCGCCCGCGCGGACCGGAAACAGAGCGGGCCCCCGGCTCAGCCGCGAAAGCCCGTGGCGACCACGAATTTTTCCGAGCTGTCGGACCGGCTGCTGGGCGGTTTGACGTGCGAGACCTTGGTAAAGCGCTGTTTCAGCAGCTTTTGCAGCTCGCCCTCGGCGCCGCCAGCCAGCACCTTGGACACGAAGGTGCCGCCCTCCTCCAGCACGTCGAAGGCGAAATATGCCGCCGCCTCGCAGAGCGAGATGATGCGCAGGTGATCGGTCTGTTTGTGGCCCGACGATGCGGCGGCCATGTCGGACATCACCACGTCGGCGCGCCCGCCCAGCCATTGCTTGACCTGCTCGTCGGCGCCCTCATCCATGAAATCAAGCTGGTGGATCGTGGCCCCGGCAATCGGCTCCACCTCCTGCAGATCGATGCCGAGGATCGTGCCCACGGCCTTGCCGCCCTTTTCTCCCAGCGCATTGATCCGCGGCACCGCCACCTGGATCCAGCCGCCGGGCGCGCAGCCCAGATCGACGACGCGGGCGCCCGGCACCAGAAAGCGGAACTTGTCGTCCACCTCCATGATCTTGAACGCCGCGCGGCCGCGATATCCCTCGTTCTGGGCGCGTTTCACGTAAGGGTCATTCAGCTGCCGCTGCAGCCAGCGCGTCGAGGACGCCTTGCGGCCCCGCGCGGATTTCACCCGAACGGTCAGATCGCGCTGTCCGCGCCCTGACGTGTTCTTGCCATCGGGTCCCTTGTTCATGCGCTCTCCTCGCTCGCCAGCACGCCGTCGGCGGCCATCTGGGCGTATAGCATTCCCTCGCGCAGACCGCGATCGGCAACCGACAGCCGGTCCGTCGGCCAGCAGCGCAGCAGCGCCTGCAGGATGGCGACCCCCGACATGATCAGCGCGTGCCGGTCCAGACCGATGCGCGGATCGCTCCGCCGCCCGTCCGGCCCCAGCGCCAGATAACTGCGAATGACCGTGTCGATCTCGTCCGAGGTCATGCGCAGCCCGTCGACGCGGTTGCGGTCATAGCGCTTCAGCCCCAGATGGCTGGCGGCGACGGTCGTGACCGTGCCGCTGGTGCCGACGATCTGGAACCCCTTGCGCGACTGCTCGCGCTTGTAGGGCGCAAATTCCATCAGGTTTTCCTCGAAAAACCAGCTCATCAGCGCGAAGCGCGCGCCGTCATCCTCGACATCCTGGAACTGGTCGCGCAGCGTGGCGACGCCCAGCGGCACGCTGATCCAGTCGACCACGCGCGCCCGCGGCCCGCCCGCGCCCTCGGCCGTGTTGAAGCCGCCATGCAGACGCATTATGGCGCGGCGCCGCTCGGCCCGGGGCACATCCGTGAGGTCGATCCAGACCAGCTCGGTCGAGCCGCCGCCGATATCGACCACCAGCAACTGATCGGTGTCATAGCTGACCAGCGGCGCGCAGCTGACGACGGCCAGCTGCGCCTCTTCCAGCGGGGTGATCACGTCCAGCATCAGCCCGGTCTCGCGCCGGACACGCGCCATGAAGGACGCGCCGTTGCTGGCGCGGCGGCACGCCTCGGTCGCGACCAGGCGCATCGAGCCGACCTTGTGACGTTTCAGTTTCTGCTGGCAGACGCGCAGCGCCTGTATCGTGCGCCCGATCGAGGCGCGCGACAGCAGGCCGCTACTTTCCAGACCGGCGCCCAGTTGCACCGATTTGCTGAAGCTGTCGATCACGCGGAACTGGTTGCCGCGTGGTTCGGCAATCAACATCCGGCAACTATTTGTACCCAGATCGAGCGCCGCATACAGCGGCGCGCGGTCGGGCGGGTTCGGCGCGGGGCTCAGGGCCGACATCGGGTTAGCGCCCGCACCTTCGGGACGCTTGGGCGTCATAGGGGAACGCCCTCCATTTCGAGTTGTCCCAAGAGTATGGGTTTCGCCGCGCCCATGCAAGACCGCAGCGCAAGGACATCTGCGGCGGCGCCCTCATTTGCCTCATGGCAATGATGAAAATTATGGGCGCGCGGCGCGCTGGCCATGCGCGGCGGCGCGGCCTAGATTCGCCCGCGTCGCTCTGCACGCCCGTTGGGTCGAAAACAGGCGTCGCGGGTGTGGGGCGGTGCATTAGACAGGTGCAAATCAGCGGGGAATCATCATGGTTGACGTAACGATCGTATATTGGCGCGACATTCCGGCCCAGGTCATCGTGGGCAAGGGTCGGCGCGGCGCGAAACGCCAGCTGCCCGAGCGGTTCGAGCAGGCCATCGACCGCGCCGCGATGAAGACCGGCGCGGCCGGCACCGACGATTACCTGGCCGAATGGCGCAAGGCCGCGCCGTACGCGGTCGAGGGCGAGGCGGAGGCCGTAGCCGAGGCCGAGGCCGCGCGCATCGATGCCGAATACGACCGCGAGCGCCTGAAGGCGCTGATCGCCAATGACGGGCGCGCGCCGGCCGCAGACACCGCAAAAGACAAGACCGCCAACGCATGACCCCAACCGGGATAAAGGAAGCTCTGATGGCTCTTTTGAATTTCAAGAAGCGTGGACAGTCGGCGCCTGCAACGCCCCCCGCCGCCGTCGAGGCGCTGCTGAAGGATTACTCGATCGAGGTGATGCCGCGCACCGCCGAGAAGGTCGAGGATTTCTGCGAGCTGCTGCCCGAGGGCACGCGCGTCTACATCGCCCACATCGAGGGCACCCCGATCGAGGATATGGTCGCCACCGCGCGCCGCCTTGCCGATCAGGGCTATCCGGTCATGCCGCATTTTCCCGCGCGCATCATCAAGGACCGCGCCACCCTCGCCGACTGGATCGCGCGCTATCAAGGCGAGGCCGGCGTCGATCAGGCGCTGGTGCTGGCGGGAGGCGTCGCGCAGCCGCATGGGGAGTATCACAGCTCCATGCAATTGCTGGAATCGGGCGAGTTCGGCAAGGCGGGTTTCAAGCGGCTGCATGTCGCCGGGCACCCCGAGGGCAACCGCGATATCGATCCGTCAGGGGGCATCGACAATGTCAGCGCCGCGCTGAAATGGAAACAGGCATTCTCCGAGACTTCGGATGCCGAAATGGCGCTGGCCACGCAATTCGCGTTCGAGGCCGGGCCGATCATCGAATGGGCGGACACGCTCAAGGCGAACGGCATCACCCTGCCCATCCATATCGGCATCGCCGGTCCGGCGAAGTTGCAGACGCTGATCAAGTTCGCCATCGCCTGCGGCGTCGGCCCGTCGCTGAAGGTGCTGCAAAAGCGCGCGATGGATGTCACCAAGCTGCTGCTGCCCTACGAGCCGACGGACGTGATCGCCGATCTGGCCGCGCACAAGGCCGCCAATCCGGGCTTCAACGTCACCCACGTGCATTTCTTTCCCTTGGGGGGTATCAACGCGAATGCGACATGGGCCATCCAGAATGCAGGCGCCTCCGGCGTGCCCGCTTCGGCCCGATAATTACGTAATCAAGGAACACACATGACCCGCACTATCGTCGAGAGCAAAACGAAAACCGCCGTCATCGGCTTTGACGAGCCCTTTTGCGTCATCGGCGAGCGCATCAACCCCACGGGCCGCAAGAAGCTGGCCGCCGAGCTGGAGGCCGGGGATTTCTCGACCATCGAAAAGGATGCCGTCGCGCAGGCCAATGCAGGCGCGACGGTGCTCGATATCAATGCGGGCGTCGTCTATAACTCCAACCCCAACCCGAACGAGACCGAACCGCCGCTGATGACGAAAATCGTCGAGCTGGTTCAGGGTCTTGTCGATCTGCCGCTCTGCATCGACAGCTCGGTTCCGGCGGCGCTGGAGGCGGGGCTGAAGGTCTGCGAGGGGCGCCCGCTGCTCAATTCGGTGACGGGCGAGGAGGACCGGCTGGAATTCGTGCTGCCGCTGGTCAAGAAATACAACGTGCCGGTTGTCGCCATCTCGAACGACGACACCGGCATTTCCGAAGATCCCGACGTGCGCTTTGCCGTCGCCAAGAAGATCGTCGAGCGGGCCGCCGATTTCGGCATCCCTGCGCATGACATCGTGGTCGATCCGCTGGTCATGCCGATCGGCGCGATGGGCACCGCCGGTTTGCAGGTCTTTGCCCTCGTGCGCCGCCTGCGCGAGGAGCTGGGCGTGAACACCACCTGCGGCGCCTCCAACATCAGCTTTGGTTTGCCCAACCGGCACGGCATCAACAACGCGTTCCTTCCCATGGCGATGGGCGCGGGCATGACCTCGGCCATCATGAACCCGGTCGGCCTGCCCGTCCCGCCCTCGAAGATAGCCGAAAAGCGCGCCGAGGTGGCCGCGACCGGCCTGCAGATCCCCGAGGACATGGATGACGAAACGTTCTGCCAGCTCTTCGGTCTGGGCAGCACCCTGCCCAAGGCCGGGTCCGAGATGGAGGCGATTCGCGCCGCCAACTTCCTGACCAACAACGACCCGCATGGCGGCGAGTGGATCAAGTTCAACAAACCGCCCCCCAAGGCCGGCGAAGAAGGCCGCGGCCGCGCGGGCCGCGTCGGCGGGCGCAAACGCCGCTGATCGCCTGTCAAACAAGGTGCAAAGCCCCGCTTCGGCGGGGCTTTTTCATGTGCGGGCAATTTTATCACAGTTCCGCATCGGCGTGTTTTGCCTGCGATTTGAGCGGTTTTTTGCCGCGCTGCGTCTAATGCCTTCGGTTTTCCTCAATTTTGTAGGAAACAGACCCGCGGACGCCGCAAGAGCGTCAAGGGCAGACAGACATTCGAGGGACCGATGACACTCCGATCAAACCGCTTCTGGCGCATGGCGCCGCTTTTGTGTGCCGCTGGCCTCACCCTGGGCGCCTGCGCCACTGCCCCCCGCATGGACGAGCCCGCCGCCGCCGCCAGCATCGACCCCGCCCGCGAGGCGATGGCGCTGCGCGAGGCGGCCGATCTGCGCGCCAAGGGCCAGCGCGTCTGGTGCGTGCCCTTCGCGCGCAATGTCAGCGGCATCAACATCCGCGGCAACGCCCATACATGGTGGAACAAGGCCGCGGGCGCCTTCGACCAGTCCAAGGAGCCGGCCGTCGGCGCGGTGATGTCCTTTCGCTCGACCCCGTCGATGCCGCTGGGCCATGTCGCCGTCGTCTCCGAAATCGTCGCGCCCGACCGGATCCGGGTGGATCACGCCAACTGGCACCGCGATCAGGTCAGCCAGGGCATGACCGTCATCGACGTGTCCGGCAAGGGCGATTGGTCCTCGGTCCGGCTGGAGAGCAATCCCGACAGCTTTGGCAGCGTCTATCCGGTCAACGGCTTCATCCTGCCGCCCGCCCAGCCCGAGTAAACGGCGCGCATCTTTCAAGCCACGCCCAGAACAGAACGCCCCGGCAGGTTGCCGGGGCGTTTTGCATTTTCCTTGTCATCGTCGATGACGGCGCGCGGCCCGGCGTCAGCCGTAGATCACGTAGATCTTGCGCACATGCTCGGCGATTTCCCATTCGCCCTTCCAACCTTGCGGCAGCATCAGCGCGTCGCCCGGCACCAGCTCGCGCTTGGTGCCGTCGTTCTGCGTCATCACCGCCTTGCCGGCGAGGATATAGCAAAACTCGGCATTGTCGGCGCGGTCGGCGGTAAAGCGGCCCGGCGTGCATTCCCAAACGCCGATGTTCAGCCGCCCGTCGGGCGAGGCCCAGAGATTCGTGCTGGCCTCGGTCTGGCCGGGCTGCAGCGCCGTGGGCTTGTCGGCCATTGCGCCAAGGTCCATTCCGGCCAGTTCGCTGAATACCGAAAGATCAATCATTTTCATTCTCCTTGATGTGTTGGGGTGTTGGAGGCCGATGCGATTTCAGCGCCCGGTGATCTTGTTCGCCAACCGCGCCAGCATCGAGGTCTCGGCGCCGCCCTGGCGCGCCTCGCGGCGGTCGGCCATGTGATAGAGGCGGTACATCGCGTGAATGCCCAGCCAGCGGAACGGCTCGGGCTCCCAGCGGCGCACCTTGCGGTTGACCCATGGCAGGTCCGTCCGTTCGGTCCGGCGGTCCAGCACCAGATCGGCCAGCGTCTGGCCCGAAAGGTTCGAGGTGGACACGCCGACGCCCACATATCCGCCGGCCTTGGCGATGCCGGTCGCCGGGTCGATGCCGGCCGTGGCGCACCAGTCGCGCGGCACACCCAGAACGCCGCACCACGCCTGATGCAGGCCGATCCCCCTGGTCTGCGGCAAGAGCCGCGCGAGGATACCCTTGAGCTGCGCGATCGTCTCGGGCTGGGTCTGGCCGCGCGTGTCGGTGCCCGAGCCATAGCGGTAGGGCACCCCGCGCCCGCCCATGGCGATGCGCCCCTCGCGGGTGCGCTGCGCGTAGCAATAGGCGTGCGAGGCATCCCCCAGAAGCTGGTAATCCTCCCAGCCCAGATCGTCCCACATGGATTGCGGCAAGGGCTCCGTCACCACGATGGCGCTGTTCAGCGGCACCCACTCGCGCTCGGCCCCTTTGATGCTGGACGTATAGCCCTCGGTCGCGCGCACGATGCGATCCGCGCGCACGCGGCCGCGATCTGTTTCGACGCAGCCCTTGGAGATCGCGCTGACGGCGGTCTGCTCATAGATGCGCACGCCCCGCCGCTCGACCGCGGCGGCAAGGCCGCGCACCAGCTTCGCAGGCTGCACCCGCGCCACCCCGTGCGAGACCAGCGCGCCATGGGCGTTCTTCACGCGGATGCGGCTGGCCGCCTCGTCCGCCCCGATCAGGGCCAGTCGATCCTGCGGCACGCCCCACGCGATGCTTTGGTCATATTCGGCGCGCAGACGCTTCATCTGCGCGGGCGAGCAGGCATAGGTCAGACAATCGGTGCGGCGGATATCGGCGTCGATACCCTCGGCATCGGCCACGCGTATCACCTCATCCACGACGCCCAGCAGCGCGCGCTCCATGTCCATGACGCCCTGGCGCGTGCCGTTGTCCAGATAGTTCTCTCGGCTCCACGCAAACCCGCCCGAAAGCCAGCCGCCATTGCGCCCCGACGCGCCGAAGCCGGCGAATTCGCGCTCGACAATGGCGATGTTCAGATCCGGCTGCGCCTCTTTCAGGTAATACGCGGTCCACAGCCCGGTATAGCCCGCGCCAATGATGCACACATCCACATCCAGATCACCCGGCAGCGGCGCCCGATAGGCGGGGATGCCGCCCATGTCGTCATACCAGAACGAAATGCCGCCATTCTTTTTCACGTCCATTGAGCTGTCCATCACATTTGCGCCGCCGAGCCGTCATCGGCCAGCAGGATACTGTCTTGGGGTTGCCATGCGACGGTGGCCTCTTCGCCGATGGTCAGAAGGCGCTCGGCATTGGCCATGCGCGCGGAAATCACCGTGCCGCCGGGGATCGTCACCTCGTATTTGACGCCGGAGCCCAGATAAAGCGCCTCGGTCACGGTGCCGGTCAGGCGGTTGGCGCCTTCGGGGGCATCGCTGGCCGCGCCATGAACGCTGACCGTCTCGGGGCGCAGCAGGATCACATGCGCGCCCTCGCCCGCCGCCGGGCGCGCCGCCCTGACGGGCGTGCCGTTGATGGTAAAGACCGCCGCGCCGCCATCCTCCACATGCGCGCCGCGCAGGACCGAGCTTTCGCCGATGAACTGGCCGACGAACAGTGTCCGGGGCTTTGTATAAAGCTCCATCCCGGTGCCGACCTGCTCGATCTTGCCCTTGTTAAAGACAGCGATGCGGTCCGACAGAACCAGCGCCTCCTCCTGGTCATGCGTGACATAGACAAAGGTGCTGCCCAACTCGCGGTGGATGCGCTTGATTTCGAGCTGCAGGAACTCGCGCAGCTTCTTGTCGAGCGCGCCCAAGGGCTCGTCCATCAGCAGAACGGACGGGTCGAACACCATGGCGCGGGCCAGCGCCACGCGCTGTTGCTGCCCGCCCGACAGCTCGCTGGGATAGCGGTGCGCGAAATCCTGCAATTGCACCTTGGCCAGCGTCTCGCGCACGGCGGCCTCGCGCGCGGGTTTGGGCACGCGGCGCTGCTGCAGCGGATAGGCGACGTTTTTCGCCACGGTCATATGCGGGAACAGCGCGTAATGCTGGAACACCACGCCGATATTGCGCTTGTGCGCGGGCGTGTTGCCGATGGACCGCTCGTCCAGCCGGATCTCGCCGCGCGTCAGATCGGTGAAGCCGGCGATCAGGTTCAGCGTCGTCGTCTTGCCCGACCCCGAGGGGCCCAGGAACGACATGAACTCGCCCGGCTGGATCTGCAAATCGACATCGTCCAGCGCCTTGAAGCGGCCGTAGTGCTTGCTCACGCCCTTGATGTCGATTGCGGCGCCCTTGGCCTTGGTCGCGAAATCCTTCATTTTGAACGTCCTCTTCTGGTTCCGACAAGCAGCCCCGCGCCGATGATGATGGTCGTGGCAAGAAAGGTGAGCGATCCGACGGCGGCAACGGTCGGGTCCGAATCGCGGGTGATGGAGGCGAAGATTCGCACCGGCAGCGTCGTCGCCTGCGGGCTGGTGATGAAAAGCGATACGATCACCTCGTCGAATGACGTCACGAAGGCGAACAGCATCCCCGACAGGATCCCCGGCAGGATCAGCGGCAAGGTGACGGTGAAAAAGGCCGACAGGCGCGAGGCGCCAAGGCTGGCCGCCGCCGTCTCCAGCCGCGCATCGAAAACCGACAGGCTGGCGCCGACCGCGATCACCACGAAGGGCAGCGCCAGCATGGTATGGGCCAGCACATAGCCCGTCAGCGTGCCCACCAGCCGCGTGTCGAGATAGACCGCATAGATGCCGATGGCCATGACGACGCCGGGGATGATGATCGGCGTGATCAGGATCGCGCGCAGGATGCCCGCGCTGCGCCCCTTGGCCCGCTCGATCCCGATGGCCGCAAGCGTGCCCAGCACCGTCGCCAGCAGCGCCACGATGAGCGCCACCTTCAGCGACACGATCAGGCTGCCATACCACTGCTTGTTGGTGAAGAAATTCTCATACCATTGCAGCGAGAATCCCGAGGGCGGGAAGACCAGCGATTTTTGCTCGGCAAAGGACATCGGCACCACCACAAGCGTCGGCGCGACCAGCCACAGCGCGATCAGCACGCAGATCGTGCCCAGCAGGATACGGGGAAGGATGCGTCTCATTTGCTGCCTCCGGAGATGTCGTATTTGCGGCGCATGAAGGGGCTGGCCAGCGCCAGGAACCCGAAGGTCGCCACCAGAAGGATCACCCCCATCGCGCCGCCCCTGCCCCAGTTCAGCAGCGACATGACCTGTTGCTGCACCAGCGTGGACAACATCGTGCTGGACGGCCCGCCCAGCAGCAGGGGTGTGATGTAGAACCCCAGCGCGAGGATGAAGACGATCGTGGCGCCCGCAAAGACTCCCGGCAGCGACAGCGGCAGATAGACCTGAAAGAACGCCTTGACGGGATGCGAGCCAAGGCTCTTGGCCGCCTCGATCAGGCGCAGGTCGATCCCGCGCATCACCGCGAAAAGCGGCATCACCATGAAGGGCAGCAGAACCTGCGTCATGCCGATGGTGACGCCCAGCTGCGTGCGGATCAGCGACAGCTTGTCAAATCCGAGCCAGATCACGAACTGGTTGATGACGCCGGTATCCTGCAGGATGATCACCCAGGCCAGCGTGCGCACCACGCCCGACACCCAGAACGGCACCAGCACGCAGAGCACCAGGATCAGCCGCAGGCGCGGGCCTGCCACGGACATGGCGAAGGCGTAGGGGTAGGCCACCAGCACGCAGGAAATCGTCACCCAGAACGAGATGACGAAGGTCCGCCACAGAACGATCAGGTTCAGCTTGTGACTGAAAAACCAGCTGTAATTGCCAAGACCCGGCACCGGATCGATGAAACTGCGCGCGATGATGGTGATCAGCGGCACCGCCATGATCAGGATCAGCAGCACCAGCGCCGGCAGCACCAGCAGCAGCGGATGGCGCCGGACCCCGGCCCAGCCGAGGCGCGCGGCGCCGTCGGGCTTCGTGTTTGAATTGGACATTTCTCTCACCGCTGGGTTGAGGGCGGGCAGGATGCAAACGCAGCGGCGGCTGCGGCAGTGACTGGCAGGATCTGCCCCGGCCGGGTAGAACCGGGCCGGGGCATCTGGCATGGCTTAGGTCAGTAGCCCGCGATGAACTCGGCCCATTTTTCCGACAGGGCCTCGTAGTTCTCGACCCAGTACGGCACGTTCTGAAGATAGCCTTGGGCGATCCGCTCGGGCGAGTTGGTCAGCCATTTCGCCGTCAGCTCGTCCACTTGCGGCTCTGCGCCCATGTGGATCGGCGAATAGGATGTCTGCTCGGTCAGCGTCTCCTGCGCCTGCTTGCCGATGGCGGCGTTGATCAGCGCATGTGCGGCATCGGGGTTCTTGACGCCGACGGGGATGGTCAGCTGGTCCATCACCACGACCCAGTCATTCCAGACCGGCTCGTAATTGGCGCCGTTCTTGACGGCGGCCAGCGCGCGGCCCGACCATGCGATGACCATGTCGGCCTCGCCCGCCTCGATGATCTGCTGGGACTCGGCGCCGGTCTGCCACAGGATCAGATTGTCGCGGATCGCGCGATACTGGTCCAGCGCAAGGTCGACATCGGTGGGGAACATGTCCTCCTTGGTCACGCCCGCGTTCAGCAGCGCCACCTCGACGATATAGCCGTTCGGCTCGGCATAGCCGGGCATGGCGCGGGTGCCGGGGAATTTCTCGGTATCAAAGAAATCGGCCCAGCCGGTGGGCGGGTTGTCGCCGTACTTGTCGGCATTATAGACCAGAAGAACGCCGTAGTTCATCGCCGGAACGCTGCATTCGCCAACCTGGCCTTCGGGGATGTTGGAGGTGTCGATCTTGCTGAAATCGAGCTTCTGGAACAACGTGCCGCAATGCACGTAAGGCAGGAAATCGCCGGTATCGACCACATCCCACATGACGTTGCCGGCCTCGACCTGCGCCTGCAGCTTGGCCAGCGAGGTGGGGCCGTCCGAATAAAGCTCGACGCCCGATTTCTCGACGAAGGGCTGCAGCGATGCCGTCTGCCCGTCCTGATAGATGCCGCCATAGGACACGAAGGTCAGCGTCTCGCCCTCCAGCGAGCCCTCGGCCACGTCGCCCGCAACGGGGCCATCCTGCGCCAGTGCCGCGCCGCCCGAAATCAGGGCGACGGCAAGCGCGCTACGCGTTAGAAAATCAATCTTCATTGGACCTACTCCCTTGGTCAGTTGTCGTCTCGGAATCCTGTGCGCCGCCATCGTTGCCATAGTTCTGCAACTGCTTGGCGGTTGATGTCGGCGGCGAGATGATGAACATCACCTCCGCCATATCGGCCCCCGTATTCACCACGCGGTGGGGGACCGAGCTTTGGTATTCGGCGCAATCGCCCTCTTCCATCGCGAATTGCCGGTCGTCCAGCGTCAGCGATACCGCCCCTTTCAGCACGACCAGCATCTCGCTGGAGGCGCCGTGGGTATAGGGCTCGTCCCCGGTCGAGCCGCCGGGCTGGAACTGCGCGACATAGGTCTCGAACTGGGTCAGCGGGCGGCGCGACAGCAGCGCCTTTTTCTGGCCGTGCATCGCCTGAAGCACCGGGCGTTCGTGTTTGCGCATGATCGGATGGCGGTCGCTGACGCCCGATTCGTCGAAGAGCTCGGAAATGCTGGTGCCATAGCAATCGGCGATGCGGATCAGCGTGGACGTGCTGGCGCCGGTCAGGCCGCGCTCCAGCTGGCTGAGAAAGCTGGCCGAGGTGCCGATCGCGTCGGCCAGTTGCCGCAAGGACAGCCCGTTGGCCTTGCGCAGCTTGCGCAGGCGGTCCGCGACCAGCGCATGGGCCTGGTCGTCATCGGGACGCATCTCGGGTGTCGGTTGCAGCTCCACATTTCCCCCCATCGCGGCACGGCACTTAACAAACGTTAAGTAAGACAGAACAAAAGTTCAATGGTTGTTTTTCCATCCGCATTGCGTGCCTTGACATCCAGCGGCCGCCCACTACATACCGACGGTCGGTTGGTAGAAAGGCAGGCCATCTCGGACAATGCGGAACCCAAGACCCAGAGCGGCGCCAAGCGCACGCGCATGCCGCCGGAAATGCGGCGTGCGCAGCTGCTGGATGCGGCGCAGCGGTTGTTCTTTGCCCGCGGCTGGGACGACGTGACGATTGCCGACGTGCTGGCCGAGGCCGGTATTTCCAAGGGCGGATTCTATCATCACTTCACCGCCAAGGAGGATCTGCTCGACGGTGTGGTCGAGCGTTTCACGCGCGAGGCGCTGAAGGCCGCGGATGTCGCACGCGCCCTCGCGGCAGGCGATGCGCTGACGCGGTTCAACGCGTTTCTGGCCGAAACGAGCCGCTGGAAGGCCGCGCGCGCGCCGCAGATGAAGTTTATTCTCGGCGCGATGCTGCAGCCCGGCAACGAGGTGCTGTTTCAGCGCATATCAGCCGCCTCCGCCGCTGCCGCCGCGCCCGTCCTGCGCGACATGATTGCCGACGGCGTCGCCGAGGGATGCTTTGACGTGCCCCAGATCGACCTTGCGGTCGAGACGATCCTGGCCTGCGCACATGGCCGCCGCGCGGTCATCCAGCAGGCGGTGCGCGCCGCCGAGGCCGGGGACACGGACGCCGGGACGGACATTCTGGATAGCCGGATGATCGCCGAAGGCGCACTGATGGACCGCCTTCTGGGCCTGCCGGGGGGCAGCATTGCCCTGTCCAATCCGCATGAATACCGGCTGATGCTGCGCGCCATCGTCGATGGCTGACGCACCGTGGAACCTGCATGCAGCGCGCATGTTCATTAACAGACGCAAGGGAGATGACGATGATCAAGATCAGGGAACTCAAGCCGGACGTTTACGAATTGACGCTGGAAGGTGTGCTGGAGAAATCCGATATCGAGACGATGGAGCGCGAGCTGACGCCGGTGCTGAAGGGGGACGGCCCGCTGGGCCTGATCGTGCGCGCCGAAAACTGGAGCGACATCACCGCAGACGCGATTGCCGAGGACATGAAATTTGAATTCGGCCTGCTGACGCAGTGGTCGAAAATCGCCAGAATGGCGCTGGTCAGCGATCTTCAGGCTTTCGGCGCGCTCTTGAAATGGATCGATCCCGTCCTGCCGATGATCGAGATGAAATGTTTCGCCTCGACCGAGGTGGCGGCGGCCGAAGCGTTCGCGTCGGACCTGCCTGCCCGCCCGGCGGCGGGCTCGGGCCGCGGCATGACGCTGCTGGAGGACGGCTCGGACGGGCTGCTCGCCTTTGAGGTGGATGGCGCGATCACCGCCGAGGACGCAAGAAGCGTGATGGCCCCGCTTGAGCCCTATCTTGAGGACGGCAAGAAGATTGACCTTCTTGTGCGGATCAAGAGCTATGAGGGCTTTGATCCGTCGATCCTGATGGACGGCGCCTTCATGGGCGTCAAATTCGGCGCGATCACGCATGTCGGGCGCTATGCGATCATCGGCGCGCCCGGTTGGATGGCGACGATGGTGCGCTCCGTGGCGGCGATGATGCCGTTCGAGATGCGCCTCTTCGACGCCTCTGACGAGGACGCCGCGTGGGCTTGGGCGCGCCGCAGCTGACCGCATGGCGGCGCCGCGGACAATTCCGACCGACAATCCGAAAGGGCGCGCGCCCGCAAGGGCCCCTGCCCGAAGGAGACCAGACGATGACCGATGCCAGCAATGGCGGGCGCGAGCGCCTCGAATTCGACAGCGACAAGGGCTCGTCCCGCTCCAGATGGGTGGCGGGCGGTCTTGCCGCGGCGATCATCGCCTGGATGGGCAGCGGATATATCCTGCCCTCGCCTGACACGTCGGGCCCCGCGACGGGACCGGTCACGCGCAAGGCGGTGACCGTTGCGGTCCGCCGCTCGGCCGCCGAGCAGATCGAGCAGGTCTTCGTCGCCGAGGGCCAGGCGTTGCCGGCACGCGACACCCTTATCCGCGCCGAGACATCCGGCCAGATCGCCGAGCTGCTGGTCGACAAGGGCGCCGATCTGGAGGCCGGTCAGGTCATCGCGCGGCTCGACACCGCCGCGCGCCGCTCCGATCTTGAGCGCGCCCGCGAAGAGCTGAGCCGCGCCCAGCGAGAGTTCGACAACGCCAGCGAGCTGGTCGAGCGCGGCGTCGCAACAGTGGACCGCGTCGCGCAGGCGCGCGCGACACTGGCCGCGGCCCGGGCCGGCGTCAGCTCGGCCGAGGAGGCGATCAAGAACACCGAGATCCGCGCGCCCTTCTCCGGGCGGCTTGAAACGCTGGACATCGAAACGCGCGAGTTCATATCGACCGGCGCCGATGTGGGCCGCATCGTGGACAACACGCCGCTGACGATCCGCATTCAGATCCCGCAGCAGGCGCGCGCCGACATCAAGCCCGGCCAGAGCGCCGAGGTGTCCTTTATCACCGGCGCGGAAGGGCAAGGCGAAGTCACCTTCGTCGGCACCAGCGCCGATACCGAAACGCGCACCTTCCTGGCCGAGGTCAAGGTGGCGAACGACGATGGCGCGATCCCCGCCGGGATCAGCGCGAGGCTGCGCATCCCGACGGGCAAGGCGTCGGCTCATTTCGTCTCGCCCGCGATCCTGTCGCTGGACACGGACGGCACGCTGGGGATCAAGACGGTCAATGACAGCAATGTCGTGGAGTTTCACGCGATCGACATCGTGCGCGCGCAGACGGACGGCATCTGGGTGTCGGGACTGCCCGAAGAGGCGCAGATCATCTCGATCGGCCAGGGATTCGTGAATGACGGCGAGACTGTCGATCCCCAGCCCGAAACCGACGGCGACGATCCCGGCCGGCAGGCGCCGGTGCCCGGCGCGCCCGATCTGGAAACCCGCAGCGATGCCAGCGGCCAGATCACCGGAGCGGGCGGCGACGAAGGCGATGACGCGGAGGCGATTCAATGAACGGTCTCATCGACGCCGCCTTCAGCCGCAGCCGCGTCGTGGTGATGGCCCTGATCATGGTCCTTGCCGTCGGCACCTACGCCTATATCACCATCCCCAAGGAAAGCTCGCCCGAGATCCCGATCCCGATCTTCTATGTCTCCACCACGCTCGACGGCATCTCGCCGGAGGATTCCGAGCGCCTGCTGGTCCGCCCGATGGAAACCGAGCTGAGCGCGATTGCCGGGCTCGAGAAAATGACCGCCCACGCCGGCGAGGGCTATGCCAGCGTGCAGCTGGAATTCGACCCCGGGTTTGACGCCGAGGAGGCGCTGAACAAGGTCCGCGAGCGCGTCGACCGCGCCGAGCCCGAACTGCCCGATGATGCCACCGATCCGGTCGTGACCGAGATCAACACCGCGCTTTTCCCGATCCTCACGGTCATCCTGTCCGGCCCCGTGCCCGAACGCACGCTCAATTCGCTGTCCGAGGATCTGTCGGACCGGATCGAGGCGCTCAACGGTGTGCTGGAGGTCGATGTCGGCGGCGCGCGCGACGAGCTGCTGGAGGTGCTGATCGACCCCACCGTTTTCGAGACCTACAACATCAGTTTCGAGGAGCTGATCGGCCAGATCAACCGCAACAACCGTCTGATCGCGGCGGGCGCCATCGAAAACGGCGCGGGGCGGATCGTGCTGAAGGTGCCGGGCCTGATCGAGGATGTCGAGGACGTGATGAACCTGCCCGTGAAGGTGCGCGGCGACACGGTTGTCACCTTCGGCGACGTGGCGACGGTGCGGCGCACGTTCGAGGATCCCACCGGCTTTGCCCGCATCGACGGACAGCCCGCGCTGGCGCTGGAGGTCAAGAAACGGGTCGGGGCCAACATCATCGAAACGGTCGAAGCCGTGCGCGCGCTGATCACGCAGGCGCAGGCCGATTGGCCCGAGAGCGTCACAATTGCCTACATGCAGGACGAAAGCGAGCAGGTCGAAACCATGCTCAGCGATCTGGAGGCCAATGTCATCGCCGCCGTGATCCTGGTGATGATCGTGATCGTCTGGGCGCTTGGCATCCGCTCGGCGTTGCTGGTCGGCCTTGCGATTCCGGGTGCGTTTCTGGCTGGTGTCACGGCGCTTTGGTTCATGGGCTACACGATGAACCTTGTCGTGCTCTTCTCGCTGATCCTTGTGGTGGGGATGCTGGTTGACGGCGCCATCGTCACGACCGAGTTGGCCGATCGCCGCCTGCAGGAGGGCGACGCGCCCAAGGCCGCCTATACCTTCGCGGCCAAGCGCATGGCCTGGCCGATCATCGCATCGACCGCGACAACGCTGTCGGTGTTCTTTCCGCTTCTGTTCTGGTCCGGCATCGTGGGCGAATTCATGAAGTTCCTGCCCATCACCGTGATCCTGACGCTGACCGCATCGCTGTTCATGGCGCTGATCTTCATCCCCGTCGTGGGCGGCCTCATCGGCAAGAAGCCGCCCCAGTCGGCCAAGGACAAGGCGACGCTGCACGCCGCCGAAAAGGGCGATCCGCGCGACCTGGGCGGGTTCACCGGCGGCTATGTCAAGCTATTGCAATTCGCGATCCTGCGCCCCTGGGCGACGCTGCTGATGGCCGTAACCTTTCTGCTGGCCGGTTTCGGCGCCTATGGCCAGTTCGGCACCGGCATCAGCTTTTTCCCCTCGATCGAGCCGGATTTTGCCCAAGTGCAGGTGCGCGCGCGCGACAATTTCTCGATCTTCGAGAAGGACGCGCTGGTGCGCCGGGTCGAAGAGCGCCTTTTCGACTATGACGAGATCGCCTCGGTCTATGCCCGCACCGGCGGGTCGAACCGCGATACGGCGGACCTGATCGGCACGGTGCAGATCGAATTCACCGAATGGAACACGCGCCGCACCGCCGAGGAGATCGGCGAGGAGATCCGCGCCGAGATGACCGCCATTCCCGGTATCGACGTGCAGGTGCAGACGGCCTCGCAAGGGCCCTCGACCGGCAAGCCGATCAACCTGCGCGTGCTCGCCCGCGATCCCGAGGCCCAGGCAGGCGCGGTCGAAAAAATCCGCGCCGCGATGACCGAGATCGGCGGATTCACCGATGTCACCGACACGCGCCCCCTGCCCGGCGTCGAATGGCGCATCATCGCGGACCGCTCCGAGGCCGCGCGCTTTGGCGCCGATGTCTCGACCCTTGGGCAGGCGGTCCAGCTGCTGACGCGCGGGATCACCGTCGCCGATTACCGCCCCGACGGCGCCGACGGAACGGTCGACATCAACGTGCGCTTCCCCGCCGACGAGCGCACGCTGGAAGAGCTGCAAAGCTTGCGCGTTCCGACATCGACTGGCCTTGTCCCGA
Source organism: Pelagivirga sediminicola (assembly GCF_003072125.1). Lineage (GTDB taxonomy): Bacteria > Pseudomonadota > Alphaproteobacteria > Rhodobacterales > Rhodobacteraceae > Roseovarius > Roseovarius sediminicola. The sequence goes on from NZ_QCYH01000001.1 coordinate 451,385, forward strand.
TCTCGAATTTCGTCACGTTCGAGCCGTCGCCCCGCAGCGGCACCATCACCCGCGTCGATCAGCGCCGCGTCATCACCATCGAGGCGAATGTCGCCCCCGGCGTGCTGGTCAACGATCAGGTCACGGCGCTGCAATCGGCGATCGACGCGATGGATCTGCCCGCCGGCGCCGAGGCCAGCTTTGCCGGCGAGGCGCAGGACCAGACCGACGCGATGACCTTCCTGATCGGCGCGTTCATCACCGCGATCTTCCTGATGTTCATCATCCTGGTGATCCAGTTCAACAGCTTCTACCAGGCGTTCATCGTGATGAGTGCCATCGTCTTTTCGATCGCGGGCGTCCTTTTCGGCCTGATCGTCACCGGCCGCCCTTTCGGCGTGGTCATGGGCGGAATCGGAGTGATCGCGCTGGCCGGAATCGTGGTCAACAACAACATCGTCCTGATCGACACCTACAACGATCTGAAAAAGGCGGGCCTGTCCCCGCTTGAGGCCGCCTTGCGCACCGGCGCGCAGCGTCTGCGCCCCGTGGTGCTGACCTCCGTGACGACGGCGCTTGGACTGATGCCCATGGTGATCGGCGTGAACCTGAATTTCTTCACGCGCGAAATCGTCTACGGCGCCCCTTCCACGCAATGGTGGACCGAGCTCAGCTCGGCCATCGCCGGGGGCCTCGTGATCGCCACCGTTCTGACGCTGATCGTCACCCCCGCGATGCTGATGCTGGGCGAGAAGAAGGCGCGCCGCGCCGACCCTGCGCCCGATATCGGCGCGCAGCAATCGGCGTGACGCAAGGATGCTTGCAAAGAAACGGGGACGCCGCATGGACGCCCCCGGATGGTTTTGGCATCGTTCCTCGTGTTTCCATTGGCGGGCCAATGCGAGAGACCAGGCCGGGGATCGGTGCTCTAACACCGGTCCCCACCCCTCAATCCCTCAGCTGCACCCGCTGGTCGCGCCGCAGGTGTTGCACTTCATGCAGGTGCCGTTGCGCACCAGCGTGTAGTTGCCGCAATCGCCGCAGGCTTCGCCCTCGTAGCCTTGCATCTTGGCCTTGACGCGTGCGTCCATGGAGGTGGACGTGGCGCTGAACGTGGCCGTGGTGGCCGATGCGGTGGTCGCGGTCATCGTGCCCATCGCCGTTTCGGGCACCAGCGTCTGAAGGCTGCTGACCGGATCGCCGCCGGCCTGCGCCGCAAACGCCTGCCCGCCGTTCAGCACATAGAGCTCCTGCGGAAGCCGCTTTCGCAGATACCCCGTCGAGCTGATCTGCTTGAGCACTTCGAGCGATTTCGTGGCGGCCGCCTCGCTCATCTCGGTGATGTTGCGCACGCCTTCCTCTTCGCCGCGGCCCAGATCGTCAAAGCTGTGGCCCTCGGGCTTGACATGCGCCAGATCGGTGCGGTCCAGATAGCTGACCGCCAACTCGCGGAAGATGTAGTCAAGGATCGAGGTCGCGTTCTTGATGCTGTCATTGCCCTGCACCATGCCCGAGGGCTCGAACTTGGTGAAGGTGAAGGCATCGACGAACTCCTCCAGCGGCACGCCGTATTGCAGGCCGACGCTGACGGCGATGGCGAAATTGTTCATCATCGCGCGGAAACCCGCGCCTTCCTTGTGCATGTCGATGAAGATCTCGCCCAGCTGGCCGTCGGCATATTCGCCGGTGCGCAAGTAAACCTTGTGCCCGCCGATGATCGCCTTCTGGGTATAACCTTTGCGGCGCTCCGGCATCTTGTCGCGCTGGAACTTGTTGACCTCCTTGATCACGATCTTCTCGACGATCTTTTCGGCCAGAACGGCGGCCTTTTCGTGGTTCGAGCCGCTTTCCAGCACCTCGGCCGCGTCGTCGTCATCCTCGACCAGCGCCGATGCCAGCGGCTGGCTGAGTTTCGAGCCGTCGCGATAAAGCGCGTTGGCCTTGACCCCGAGGGACCAAGACAGCTCGTACGCTTTCTGGCAATCCTCGATCGTGGCGTCGTTGGCCATGTTGATCGTTTTGGAGATCGCGCCCGAGATGAAGCTTTGCGCGGCGGCCATCATGGTGATGTGGCTGTTCACGCTGAGGTAACGGGTGCCCTTCTTGCCGCAGGGGTTGGCGCAGTCGAAGACGCTGTAATGCTCGGTCTTGAGATAGGGCGCGCCCTCCAGCGTCATGGTGCCGCAGACATGGTCGTTCGCCGCCTCGATATCGGCGCGGCTGTAGCCCAGATGCGCCAGCAGATCGAAGGCCGGATCGTTCAGCTTGGCCTCGGGGATGCCCAGCACATTTGTGCAGAACTCAAGGCCCAGCGTCCACTGGTTGAACACGAAACGGATGTCGAACGCAGATCCCAGCGCCGCGTCCACCTTGGCCAGCTCGTTCGGGCCAAAGCCGTGACCGATCAGCGAGGTGTGGTTGATCCCCGGCGCGTTGCCGATGGTGCCGTGGCCGACGGCATAGCTGATGATCTCTTCGATCTGCGCGCTGCCATAGCCCAGCATTTCGAGGGCGGCAGGCACCGATTGGTTGATGATCTTGAAATATCCGCCGCCCGCAAGCTTCTTGAACTTGACCAGCGCGAAGTCCGGCTCGATCCCTGTCGTGTCGCAATCCATGACCAGACCGATCGTGCCGGTGGGCGCGATGACGGTGCTCTGCGCGTTGCGGTATCCGTGCATCTCGCCCAGGCGCAGCGCCTCGTCCCAGCTGGACATGGCCAGTTCGACCAGTCGGCTGTCGGGGCACCCGGCATGGTCGAGCGGGACGGGTTTGACCGCCAGCGCCTCGTACCCGTCTGATTTGCCATAGGCGGCAGTGCGGTGGTTGCGGATGACCCGCAGCATGTGATCCGCGTTGCGCTTGTAGCCGGCGAAGGCGCCCAGCTCGCCCGCTATTTCGGCGGATGTGGCGTAGCTGACCCCGGTCATGATCGCGCTCAGCGCACCGGCCAGCGCGCGGCCCTCACCCGAGTCATAGCCCAGGCCCATATTCATCAGCAGCCCGCCGATATTGGCGTATCCCAGACCCAGCGTGCGGAAATCATAGCTGCGCTGCGCGATCTCCTTGGACGGGAACTGCGCCATCATCACTGAAATCTCCAGCGTGACGGTCCACAGGCGCGAGGCGTGCATGTAGGCTTCGGCGTCAAACCGGCCATCGTCGTAGAATTTCAGCAGGTTCATCGAGGCAAGGTTGCAGGCGGTGTCGTCCAGGAACATGTATTCCGAGCATGGGTTCGAGCCGCGGATCTCGCCATCCTCGGGGCAGGTATGCCACGCGTTGACGGTGTCGTGATACTGGATGCCCGGATCGGCGCAGGCCCATGCGGCGTGGCCGACATCTTCCCACAGATCGCGCGCCTTGATCGTCTTGGCAACCGATCCGTCGGTGCGGTTCAGCAGCGCCCAGTCGGCATCGTCCTTGACGGCCTTCAGGAACGCATCGGTGACGCGGATCGAGTTGTTGGAGTTCTGGCCCGAGACGGAGGCGTAGGCCTCGCTGTCCCAATCGGTGTCGTAGGTCGGGAACTCGATGCTGTCATAGCCCTGCTTGGCGTAGTCCAGCACGCGCTTGACGTAGGTTTCGGGGATCGCGCATTTCTTGGCGCCGTGGATGGCCTCCTTCAGCCCTGCGTTCTTCTTGGGATCGACCGAATCCTCCAGGCTGCCATCCCAGGCGCGGATCGCGGCGAAGATGTCGTTCAGCTTGGCCTCGTGCATTTTACTGCCTGCGACGATGCTGGCGACCTTCTGCTCTTCCTTGACCTTCCAGTTGATGAATTCCTCGATATCGGGATGGTCGGCGTCGCAGATGACCATCTTCGCCGCGCGGCGCGTGGTGCCGCCCGACTTGATCGCGCCCGCCGCGCGGTCACCGATCTTGAGGAAGCCCATCAGGCCCGAGGATTTGCCGCCGCCCGACAGCGGCTCGTTCGCCGCGCGCAGGGAGGAGAAGTTGGTGCCGGTGCCCGAGCCATACTTGAACAGCCGCGCCTCGCGCACCCACAGATCCATGATACCGCCATCGCCGACCAGATCGTCGGCAACGGACTGGATGAAGCAGGCATGCGGCTGCGGATGCTCATAGGCGCTGGTGGACTTGGTCAGCTTGCCGGTCTGGTAGTCGACATAGTAGTGCCCCTGCCCCGGCCCGTCGATCCCGTAGGCCCAGTGCAGGCCGGTGTTGAACCATTGCGGGCTGTTGGGCGCGCCCATCTGGCGGGCCAGCATCACGCGCATCTCGTCGAAATAGGCCTGCGCGTCCGATTCGTCGGTGAAATAGCCGCCCTTCCAGCCCCAATAGGCCCAGGCGCCCGCAAGACGGTCAAACACCTGCCGCGCGGAGGTCTCGCCGGTGGTTTCCACGTCCTTGCCATCGGGGACCGAGCGCCACAGGAATTCCGGAACCCCCTTTTCCTTGACCTTTTTCAGCCGCACGGGAACGCCTGCCTTGCGGAAATACTTCTGCGCGATCACGTCGCTTGCGACCTGGCTCCAACCGGCGGGCACCTCGACATTATCCAGCTTGAAGACCGAAGTGCCGTTCGGATTGCGGATCTCGGAGGAGGTCGTGACGAACTCCAGCTCCGCATATGCGTCCTGGCCTGCCTTCGTGAATTTTCTGTCGATTTTCATGTCACTGCCTCTCGCCCGATGGGGAATTTTGCTGTTTTCATCCGTGCCGGCCACGCCGTTCCGCGCCCATGCGTTCATTCTTGCCGTGGACACATCTCACCCGCACACGCCGCGACACCAAGATGAAATGCGCGCTGGTAGCCCGGTTATCCGGCGCTGTCCTGAGAATGGTCCACCGCGCGCGCAGGCCACTACATCTTGTGGCCCCGCGCCCGGCCTGCACAACCTGACGCATTTCGCCCCAAGGCGTCAACGGAAAATTAAGGTAAATCCGGTCGCTTTTGAGTTGACCTTTGCGCCGCCCGCGCTCTCGCGGCGCGCCGCCCGATTCATGCACAGCATAATCCACAAGCGGCAGGCTAGCGGCCGCAATGGGGCCGAGGGTTTCGATTGCGCTGATTTTTGGCGGGGTTACATGCCGCGACGTCAGCGCGACGGGCGGGTTATCCCCCGCCGCAGGCGGCGCTCCGGGATGGCAGCCTGCGCATGAAATTATTTTTCGCTGCCCGCCGCCGCGCTGTGCAAACAAGCCACAGACAAGCGTAATGCTGCCGCCGCGGGCGGGCGCGCGCGTGTCGCAAACTGCGGATCATGGGAAATATGTGCGCTTGGGTGGAAATGGTCGGGGCGGCGAGATTCGAACTCACGACCCCCTGTACCCAAAACAGGTGCGCTACCAGACTGCGCCACGCCCCGAACCATGGCGCACCCATTACGCATATTCGCGCCAAAGGAAAAGCCCCAAAGCCGTGTTTCTGCGCCGAGGGGCGGCAAATCCGCGCCGCAGGCTGGCGGCCGCGCTCAGCAGCCCCAGCCGGCGCGCTCTGCGGCGAAGGCCGGATGGCGCAGCTGGGTGCCGGGGGCGATTCCCATGCGCTCGGCCAAGCCGCCGTTGATTTCCAGCACCGCCTTGACGTCCGAGCCGCCCATGATCGGGTTCAGATCGCCGGGCGTCGCGTTGGAGTGAACCCGCGCCACCGTGCCGGTCGCGTCGATGAAGATCATGTCGAGCGGGATCAGCGTGTTCTTCATCCAGAACCCGACGCTGCGCGCCTCCGGGTAGACGAACAGCATCCCGGCGCCCTGCGGCAGGGATTCGCGGTGCATCAAGCCCTGCGCGCGCTCGGCCTCGTCATCGGCCAGCTCGATGGTAAAGCGCGCCTGCCCCCAGTCGCCGCGCAGCAGAACCTCGTCGTCGCGGCAGGCAGGCTCGGCCAGCGCGGCGCCCGCAGCCAGCGCACCGAGGGCGAGCGCCCCGAGAAAACGTTTCATTTGAGTGCCGTCTCCCATCCGTTCACTTCGGTCGCCATGCGCCCGCGCTTGCCCTCGATCACCCGGATCGCCAGCGCCTCGCCCGGTTGCAGATCGGCCAGACCGGAGCGGCGCAGGATCTCGACATGAATGAACACGTCGCCAGGCTCGCCGAATGTATTGGCAAATCCGAATCCCTTTGCCTTGTCAAACCATTTGACCCGCGCAGGCAGCAGCGGGGCGGCGCGCAGGATTTCGGGATCGATGTCGTCAAAATCCGCCAGACCGGGCGCGTCGTCTGCACGTGGTGGATCGATGTGGTAGACGGCCGTGGCCTGAATCCCGCGGTCGGTCTGCTGCACGTCCAGCTCGATGATCGCATCATCGGCGACCGAGCTTTGACCGAAATTGCGCAGGACATTAGCGTGCAGCAAGATGTCGCTGCCACCACTTTCAGACAGCACGAATCCAAATCCCTTGACGGGATCAAACCACTTTACACGCCCCCGGACCCGCTCGGCCATGATACCTCTTCGTGCGCTGATACCTCAAAACTCCTTGGTTTTGTGCAATGCTTACTATAGCGCACAATGCGCCGCGTCCATCGCCCCCATACGCGCCACCGGCCAAATATGGCCGACGTCACGCATGACGTCGCGACAGCCACGCCGAATTTTGCGCCCGCTGCGCTCAGGGATTGAGGCGCGCGATCTCCCAAGCCGCCTGGGGGCCGGACCGGCGCCAGCGGAACCGGTCATGCAGGCGGTAATCGCCATCGGCCCAGAACTCGATCTCGACCGGGGTGATCTTGAAGCCGCCCCAGAAGGGCGGGCGCGGCGGGTTCAGTCCGTGGCGGGCCGAGACCTTGGCGACCTCGGCCATCAATGCGCCGCGGCTGGACAGCGGGCGCGACTGCTGCGACGCCCAGGCGCCCAGCCGGCTTTTCAGCGAGCGCGAGGCATAATAGGCATCCGCCTCAGGCCCGTCCTGCCGCAAGACGGTGCCGCGCACGCGGACCTGGCGGCGCAGGCTCTTCCAGTGCATGACAAACCCGGCCTTGCCGGTGGCGGCCAGCTCCTGCCCCTTGGCGCTGTCGTAATTGGTGTAGAAGACGAAACCATCGTTCGCGATTTCCTTCAGCAGCACCATGCGCATGTTGGGCAGGCCATCCGCATCCACCGTGGCCAGCGCGATCGCATTGGGATCGTTCGGCTCGCTGGTCTCGGCCTCGGCCAGCCAGTCGCGCGCGATCTGGAACGGATCGTCGCCTTTGAAAATTCCGGTCCTGTCACTCATTTCCTGTCGCCCCTTTGCAGTGCCGCGCGCGCAATGTGGCCCGCAAGGCGCCCATGTGCAACGGCACATCACGCCGCAGCGCGGCGAGATGAGGCGCGCGCGGGGTGCGACAAGTCCGCACGGCAACACTTGATGCACTCCGGCCAATCGCATAAAGGTCAGGGACATATCGAATTTGCGGCAGGAAATGGACATGTCAAACACTCTTATGGCGGGCAAGCGCGGGCTGATCATGGGCCTTGCCAATGACAAATCCATCGCCTGGGGCATCGCGCAGGCCTGCGCCGACGCGGGCGCCGAGCTGGCATTTACCTACATGGGCGACGCATTCAAGAAACGGGTCGAGCCGCTGGCGAAATCGCTGGGCTCGGACGTTATGATCGATTGCAACGTGTCCGATCCGGCGTCAATCGACGCGGCCTTTGCCGAGGTCGAGCGCGTCTGGGGCAAGATTGATTTCCTGGTCCACGCCATCGGCTTTTCCGACAAGAACGAATTGCGCGGCCGCTATATCGACACCAGCCGCGAGAATTTCCTGAACACGATGGATGTCAGCTGCTACAGCTTCACCGCCGTGGCCAAGCGCGCCGAAAAGCTGATGGGGGACGGCAGCGCCATGCTGACCCTCACCTATTACGGCGCCGAGCAGGTGATGCCGCATTACAACGTCATGGGCATCGCCAAGGCCGCGCTGGAGGCGTCGGTCAAATACCTCGCCGAGGATCTGGGCAAGGACGGCATCCGCGTCAACGCCATCTCTGCCGGCCCGATCAAGACGCTGGCCGCCAGCGGTATCGGCGATTTCCGCTATATCCTGAAATGGAACGAGCTGAACTCGCCCCTGCGCCGCAACGTCACCATCGACGATGTCGGCAAGGCCGCCTTGTTCCTGCTCAGCGATCTGGGCAGCGGCACGACGGGCGAGAACCTGCATGTCGATGCGGGCTATCACGTGGTCGGCATGAAGGCGGTCGACGCGCCTGATATCGACGCCACCTGAGGCGCGCAGCATGGACGCGGCCACGCTCCTGCTTTTCAACGCGGCCATCCTTGGCGCCCTTGCCAGCCCCGGACCTGCGTTCATCGCGATGATCCGCTCGTCCTTTATCGGCGGGCGGCGCGCCGGGTTCATGACCGGGCTGGGCCTGTCGCTGGCCGCTATTGCGTGGTCTGCGCTGGCGATGCTGGGCCTCAGCGCCATCTTCGCCGCCGTTCCCGCCGCCTATACCGCGCTGAAACTGGCCGGCGCCGCCTATCTGATCTGGCTCGCCATCGGCCTTTGGCGCGGGGCGGACAGCCCGGTGGACACCGCCCTGCCCGGCATCGCGCAGGGCTTCCGGCTGGGCCTGATCACCAATCTGGCCAACCCCAAGCTGGTGTTTTTCATCGGCTCGATCTTTTCCACCATCCTGCCCGCCGATCTGGGCTGGACCACCTCCGCGCTGATCCTGACCAACCATCTGGCGCTGGAGCTGGCATGGTACGCCATGGCCACCATGATCCTGACCACCGCGCCGATGCGCGCGGGATATATCCGCCTGAAATCTAAATTCGACCGGGGCGCCGCGATCCTCTTGGGCGCCATGGCCGCCCGCATCGCGATCTGACCCAAAGGAGCCCCCATGCAAGAGCCTCTGCCGCACGAGAAAGGCTTTCACGTCAGCTGGGACCAGCTGCACCGCGACGCGCGGGCGCTGGCATGGCGGCTGGACGGCAAGGGGCCGGACGCGGGCGCGTGGCGCGCGGTCGTGGCCATCACGCGCGGCGGCATGGCCCCCGCGATGATCGTCGCGCGCGAGCTGGATATCCGCACCGTCGATACGATCAGCGTCAAGAGCTATGACCACCAGACGCAAGGCGCGGCGCATATCCTGAAATCGCCGGACATGGAGATCATCGGCGACGGCACCGGTATTCTGGTGGTCGACGATCTGGTCGATACGGGCCGCACGCTGGACGTGGTGCGCGCGCATATGCCCAAGGCGCATATCGCCACCGTTTATGCAAAACCCATGGCCAAGGACCGCGTCGACAGCTTCGTCACCGAGGTCAGCCAGGACACGTGGATCTTCTTTCCCTGGGATCTGGCGCTGCAATATGTCCAGCCCTATCGCGGCACGTGAAAGAGCATGACCATGACGCGCACATCCCACGCCTTTGCCCCGCCGGTGATGCAGGCCCGCCGCTGGCTGGAGGGGGTCACCTTTGCCGCAGAGCGCCCGCTGATCAATGTCAGTCAGGCGGCGCCCGCCCAAATCCCCCCCGAAGGCCTGCGCGCCGCCATCGCGGGCGCCGCAATGAACGAAACGGACGCGCATCTTTACGGCGCGGTTCTGGGCCGGGACGATCTGCGCGCCGAAGTCGCCGCGCAGTGGAGCGCGGCCTATGGCGGGCGGATCGGCGCGCGGAATGTTGCCATCACGTCGGGCTGCAATCAGGCCTTCTGCGCCGCGCTTGCCGCGCTGTGCGATGAGGGGGACGAGGTCATCCTCCCGACGCCGTGGTATTTCAACCATAAAATGTGGTGCGACATGACCGGCCTGCACGCCGTGCCCCTGCCCGCCGGTGCCGGCCTTCTGCCCGACCCCGAGCAGGCGGCGTCGCTGATCACGCCGCGCACCCGCGCCATCGTGCTGGTCACGCCCAACAATCCCGGCGGCGTGGAATATCCAAGCGATCTGGTGCGCGCCTTCTTTGATCTGGCGCGCCAGCGCGGCATTGTGCTGATCATCGATGAGACCTACCGCGATTTCGACGCGCGCACAGGCGCGCCGCATGATCTGTTCACCGATCCCGATTGGAACGACACGCTGATCCAGCTTTATTCCTTCTCCAAGGCCTACCGGCTGACCGGCCACCGCGTCGGCGCGCTGGTCGCGTCGCCCGCGCGGCTGGCGGAGGCCGAGAAATTCCTCGACTGCGTCGCGATCTGCCCCAACCAGCTGGGCCAGATCGGCGCGCTTTGGGGGATGCGGAACCTTGCGCAATGGCTGGCGGGCGAGCGGGCCGAAATCCTCGATCGCCGCGCGGCAATCGCGGATCATATGCCCCGCCTTGCCGCCCAAGGATGGGAGTTGAAGGGCGCGGGCGCCTATTTTGCCTATCTTGCGCATCCCTTTGCCGAAAGCTCGGACGCGCTGGCCCCGCGGCTGGTGCGGGACGCGGGCGTTCTGCTGCTGCCGGGCACGATGTTCACGCCCGAGGGCGATGCCTCTGGCGCGCGGCATTTCCGCATCGCCTTTGCCAATGTGGACCGCGCCGGAATCGGGACGCTCATGGACCGGCTGGCGGCGCTGGACGGGCCGGGCTGGCCCCTTGCCCCCAAGGGTCCAAGCGCATAGACAGTCGCCAAAGCCGTTATTTTCCCCAAGCCGAGGGCGCCACAGACCATGCGATCAAGCAGCATTTCCAAATCCGCAATGTGGATCCTGATGGGCCTGCTCATCCTCGGGCTCGGCGGTTTCAGCGTGACCAATTTCAGCGGCGGGATCAGCCGCATCGGCGTGGTCGGCGACACTGAAATCAGTGTCACCGAGTATTCCCGCGCCCTGCGCGCCGAGGTGAACGCCGCCACCGCAGAGACGGGCGCGCCGGTCAGCTTTGCCCAGGCCGAGGCGCAGGGCATGCCGCAGCGCGTGCTGTCGCGCCTTGTCGCGCAGGCCGCGCTGGAGGACGAGACCGCGCGCATGGGCATTTCCGTGGGCGACGAGACGCTGGCGCGCCAGATCAAGGAAATCCCCGGATTTCAAGGGGTTGATGGCGCCTTTGACCGCGCGGGATACAGCTATGCTCTGGAACGCGCGGGGCTGAGCGAGGCGGAGTTCGAAAAGGACGTGCGCGACGAGACCGCGGGCACGCTGGTCCAGGGCGCCGTCATCTCGGGCGTCAGCACGCCCGCGGCCTATACCGATACGCTGCTGAGCTACATCGCCGAAGAGCGCAGCGTGACTTACGCCGCGCTGACCCGCGCCGATCTGACCACCGGCCTGCCCGTGCCGACGGACGCGGATCTGGAGGCGTTCTATCAGGCGAACCTGCCCAGCTTTACCACGCCCGAGGTCAAGCGCATCACCTATGCCTGGATGACGCCCGCGATGATCATCGACGATGTCGAGGTGTCGCAGGACGCCCTGCGCGAGGCCTATGACGCCCGTCTGGACGAGTTTCAGAAGCCCGAGCGCCGCCTTGCCGAGCGGCTTGTGTTTCCAGATGCCGAGGCGGCAGACGCGGCGCGCGCCAAGGTGGACAGCGGCGAGGCCGGCTTTGACGATCTGGTGGCAGAGCGCGGGCTGAGTCTGCAGGATGTGGATCTGGGCGATGTCGAGAAATCCGATCTGGGCGGCGCGGGCGATGCGGTCTTTGCCGTCACCGCGGGCGATGTCGTCGGCCCTGAGCAGACCGATCTTGGCCCGGCGCTGTTCCGCGTCAACGCGGTTCTGCAGGCACAGAACACCAGCTTCGAGGAGGCCGAGCCGCAGCTGCGCGACGAATTGGCCGGCGATCGCGCCGCGCGCGTCGTGGAAGGCGCCATCGAGGCGATCAACGATCTTCTGGCCGGCGGCGCCACGATCGAAGAGCTCGCGGACGAGACGCAGATGGAGATCGGCACGGTCGATTGGCATCCCGCCCTCAAGGAAGGCATTGCCGCCTACGGCGATTTCCGCAGCGCCGCGCAGGCGGTTCAGGACGGCGATTTCCCAGAAGTGAAAACGCTGGACGATGGCGGCATCTTCGCGCTGCGCCTTGACGAAATCGTGGAGCCGACCGTGCAGCCGATGGAGGACGTCCAGCAGGAGGTCGCGGCCGCTTGGGCGCAGGACGCGCTGATCGAGGCGCTGCGCGCGCAGGCCGAGCCGGCCGTCGAGGCCATTCGCGGCGGCGCCAGCTTCGAGGAGCAGGGGCTTGTGTCCAAGACCGCCGAAGGCCTGACGCGCCAAGGCTTTCAGGAAGGCACGCCGCCGGGCTTCATCCCTGCCCTTTTCGACATGGACGAAGGCGATGTCGCCACTCTTGCGGGCGACGAACGGCTGTTCATCTACCGCCTGGACGAGATCGCGCTGCCGGATGCGGACCCGGACACCGCCGATGGTGAATACGCGCAGATCCGCCAGACCCTGCGCGATTCGGCGGCCAATGATATCGCGCAGGATCTTTATCAGGCCCTGGCCAACGACATTCGCGCACGCTCGGGCATCACGCTGGACCAGCAGGCGATCAATGCCGTGCACGCCAACTTTCAATAGGGGCGCCGCGCCATGGATCTGACACCGTCCTTTGATGATTTCGCCGCCGGCCTCGATGCCGGGGCCAGCCAGATCGTCTATACGCGGCTGGCGGCGGATCTGGATACGCCGGTATCGCTGATGCTGAAGCTGACAGGCGCCGCGACGGACGCCTTCATGCTGGAATCGGTGACCGGCGGCGAGGTGCGCGGGCGCTATTCGATCATCGGGATGAAGCCGGATCTGATCTGGCAATGTCACGGCAAGGCCAGCCGCATCAACCGCGCCGCACGGTTCGATCCGGACGCGTGGGAGGCCGAGAACGGCGAGCCGCTGGACAATCTGCGCGCCCTGATCGCCGAGAGCCGGATCGACCTGCCCGAAGATCTGCCCGCCGCCAGCGCCGGGCTGTTCGGCTATCTGGGCTATGACATGATCCGCCTGGTCGAGCATCTGCCGAACGTGAATCCCGATCCGCTGGGCCTGCCCGATGCGGTGATGCTGCGCCCGTCGGTCATCGCCGTTCTGGACGGCGTCAAGGGCGAGGTGATCGTCGTTGCGCCCGCCTGGGCGGGCAGCGGGCAGTCGGCGCGCGCCGCCTATGCGCAGGCCGCCGAGCGCGTCATGGACGCCGTGCGCGATCTGGAGCGCGCGTTGCCGCAGGCCAGCCGCGGGCTGGGCAATGCCGCCGATGAGGGCGAGGTGACGTCGAACTTCACGCGGGACGGCTACAAGGACGCCGTCGGACGCGCCAAGGAGTATATCAAGGCCGGTGACATCTTTCAGGTCGTGCCCAGCCAGCGCTGGACGCAGCCGTTCCGCCAGCCGCCTTTCGCGCTCTACCGCAGCTTGCGCCGCACGAACCCGTCGCCCTTCATGTTCTATTTCAACTTCGGCGGTTTCCAGGTGATCGGCGCCAGCCCCGAAATCCTGGTGCGCGTCTTTGGCAACGAGGTCACGATCCGCCCAATCGCAGGCACCCGCCCGCGCGGCGCCACGCCCGAAGAGGACCGCGCGAACGAGGCCGATCTCATGTCGGATGCCAAGGAACTGGCCGAGCATCTGATGCTGCTGGATCTGGGCCGCAACGATGCGGGCCGCGTGTGCAAGATCGGCACCGTGCGCCCGACCGAAGAATTCATCATCGAGCGCTATAGCCACGTAATGCATATCGTCAGCAACGTCGTGGGCGAACTGGCCGAGGATCAGGACGCGCTCGGCGCGCTTCTGGCCGGATTGCCCGCGGGGACCGTCTCGGGCGCGCCGAAGGTGCGCGCGATGCAGATCATCGACGAGCTGGAGCCGGAAAAGCGCGGCGTTTACGGCGGCGGCGTCGGATATTTCAGCGCGGGAGGCGATATGGATATCTGCATCGCGCTGCGCACGGCGGTGGTCAAGGACGGCAGCCTTTACATCCAGGCCGGCGGCGGCGTTGTGCATGACAGTGACCCGGAGGCGGAATATATGGAAACCGTCCATAAATCCCGCGCAATCCGCCGCGCCGCCGCGGATGCCGCGCGATTCGGCGGTGACGGAAACAGCTGATGCACGCCGGAGTTTCGCGGAAAATCGGGACTTCAATTTTCGCTCAAACTTGGCATGATTGCGCATGGCGCGACTGATCCTGTTCAACAAACCGCATGGCGTGCTGTGCCAGTTCAGCGACGAAGGCAGCGGCAGGCCCACCTTGTCGGAATATATCGACGTGCCCGGTGTCTATCCCGCCGGGCGGCTGGACCGTGACAGCGAGGGCCTGCTTCTGCTCACGGATGACGGCAAGCTTCAGGCGCGCATTGCCGATCCCAGATATAAAAAACCCAAGACCTATCTGGTTCAGGTCGAGGGATCGCCCGATGACGCAGCCATTGACGCGCTGCGCCGGGGCATCACGCTGAAGGACGGACCGACCTTGCCCGCCGAGGCGCGGCGCATCGCCCCGCCGGATCTGTGGCTGCGCGATCCGCCCATCCGGTTTCGCAAATCCGTGCCCGATACATGGATCGAGCTGACGATCACCGAAGGGCGCAACCGGCAGGTGCGGCGCATGACGGCGCATGTGGGGCATCCCACGCTGCGCCTTGTGCGCTGGCGCATCGGCGACTGGTCGCTGGATGGTCTGGCCCTTGGCAGCTGGCGCGAGGCGTGAGGCGTCGCCGCGCCGTCACTCGCCCTGCGTCAGGACGGCCGACACCGGCGCCAGCGCCACGCGGCTGGCGCGGTCCTGCAGCCCCCAGAGCAGCAGCGCGCTGATCGTATCGGGCCGCAGCCGGCCCAGCATGATGACGCCGCCCTCGTCCCGTCCGGCCTTGAACGCGGCCTGATCGAGAAAGCGGCGGATGACCGTCGCGCTCTGGTCGTTGGCGTCGAAGTCGCGGAAAATCGTGCCGACGGGTACACCCTGCCGCGAAATCAGCTTGGGCGCCGTCTCCAGCCCCTTGGAATAAAGCACCAGCCCCTGCCCGCTTTCCAGCAGGATCGGCGCCAGCTGCTCGCTGGCCTCGCGGCTGATCTGCAGCCCCTCGCCCGTGCCTTCCAGCACCGCGACCGCCTCGGGCACGGCCGCCGCGACTGTCTGCATCGTGGTTTCCGTGTCGCGCGCTGTGGCCCCGGCGGGCAGGTCGGTGATTGCCAGCACCTCGAAACCCGCATCGCGGTAGCGGCGCATCGCCTCGGGTGCGCCCGGCATCGCCGCGTTGACCGCAAAGCTCAGCGGATAGGGGAACGCATCCAGCGCCTCCAGACCGATCGGGCTGCTGCCGTCGTCGATCAGCACGATGGACATCAGCGGCTTGCCTTCGGGATTGTCGAAAGGCGCGGCGAAGGCCGTGATCGCGGGCGGCGGCGGCGCATCCGCGATATCGTCTGCCCCGGATGCGTCATCCGTCGCCGGGGCGCTGCCGACCGATGGCAGGCGGCCGGTCTCGACGCCGTCCGCGATGTTGCCGATGGTGCTGGATGGGGCCGACTCCTCCTCGGCGGCCGCATCAGGGGCCGCATTACCGGCGCTGTCGTCTGAAACGCCCTCCTCGGCAGCGCCGCTCTCGGCGGCGCGTTGCTCCGTCGGAATTTCGTCAGGACTGTCTTCTACAGCGCTTTGCTCGGCAGCATTTTCCTCAGCGGCGCTTTCGTCGATAACCGCATCTTCGCCCGGCGTTGGCATATCCGTCTCGTCCGGTGTGCTGGGCGCTGCGGAATATGCCGCGCCCTGCTCGACCTCGGGCTGGCCGGGCTGCGCGGGATCGGCGGAAATCGACAGGTCAGCCGGGGCGCCCGCGCTTTGGCTTGCCAAATCCACGTCATCACCGGATTGACCGGCGGGGGGTGCGGGCATCCCGCTGTCCTCGGCGCCGGGCTGCGGCGCCCCCAGATCCGCCTGAGCCTCGCCGAATTCAGGACGCGCGCCCGGCTGGGTCGCGCCCTCGGCCACTTGGCTCAGATCGTCCGGGGCGGGCGCGCCGACGAGCGGGGTATCGCCCGCGACATTCGGCGCCGATTGCAGCCCCGGCAGCCGCGCGGCGGTATCGTCGCGGGCCTGATTGAAACCCGATGCGCCCGGCACTTCCAGCGCCGCGGTGTCGGGCCCGCGCGCCGCCTGGGGCGGCGCCGCGACCGAAACGGCCCCCAGCGCCAGACCCGATACAACCGTTCCGGTCACAAGCCCCGACAAAAACCGAACCGCCATGCGCACTGCTCCCTCTTCATGTCCCTTTCGCCCGGCGTTTCCCGCCTTCGGCCCCTTGACCCTAGGGGCCAAGCCTGAACAAGTATATCGCGACCGGCCCCCCGGCCTCCACCCCCAATGAAGGGATGCGGCACGATCTTGGGGTCATTGTTAACACGGACGGGCCAAGATGCTGCTGCTCATCGATAATTATGACAGTTTCACCTATAATCTGGTGCATTATGTCGGGGAACTGGGTGCCGATGTGGTGGTGCGCCGCAACGATGCGCTGGACGTGGGCGCCGCGCTGGCGCTGAAACCTGCCGGCATCCTGCTGTCGCCCGGCCCGTGCGATCCCGATCAGGCCGGCATCTGCCTTGATCTGACGCTGGCGGCGGCCGATGCGGGCATCCCGCTTCTGGGGGTGTGCCTGGGCCATCAGACCATCGGCCAGGCCTTTGGCGGGCACGTCGTGCGCCATTCGGAAATCGTGCATGGCAAGATGGGACAGATGCATCACGAAGGCCAGGGCGTCTTTGCTGGCCTGCCCTCGCCGTTCGAGGCGACGCGCTATCACAGCCTCGTGGTCGAGCGCGACAGCCTGCCCGATTGCCTGGAGGTGACGGCGCATCTGGCTGACGGCACGATCATGGGCCTGCGCCACCGCGAGCTCCCGATCGAAGGCGTGCAGTTTCACCCCGAATCCATCGCCTCGCAGCACGGCCATGCCCTGCTGAAGAATTTTCTCGACATGATGAAGGTTGCCGCATGAGCGATGCCCTCAAGCCGCTGATCGACGCCGCCGCCGACCGCCCCCTGACGCGGACCGAGGCCGAGGCCGCGTTCGCCATCCTTTTCGCCGGCGAGGCGACGCCCAGCCAGATCGGCGGCTTTCTGATGGCGCTGCGCACGCGCGGCGAGACGGTGGATGAATACGCCGCCGCCGCCGCCGTCATGCGCGCCAAATGCAACAAGGTTCGCGCGCCGCAGGGTGCCATCGACATCGTCGGCACGGGCGGCGATGGCAAGGGCACGCTGAACATCTCGACCGCGACGGCCTTTGTCGTGGCAGGTGCGGGCGTCTGCGTGGCCAAGCATGGCAATCGCAACCTCAGCTCGAAATCGGGTGCGGCGGATGCGCTGACGCAGATGGGCGTCAACGTGATGATTGGCACGCAAGTTGTTGAAAAATCTCTGCAAGAGGCCGGCATCGCCTTCATGATGGCGCCCATGCACCATCCCGCGATGGCGCATGTCGGCCCGTCCCGCGCCGAGCTGGGCACGCGCACGATCTTCAACATTCTCGGGCCGCTGACCAATCCGGCGGGCGTCGCGCGTCAGCTGACCGGCGCCTACCGCCGCGATCTCATTCGCCCGATGGCCGAGACGCTGCTGCAGCTGGGCTCGACCCGCGCATGGCTGGTGCATGGCAGCGACGGCACCGACGAGCTGGCGATCAGCGGGCACAGCTGGGTTGCCGCGCTCGAAGAGGACGGCACCATCGCCGAGTTCGAGATCAGTCCCGAAGATGCGGGCCTGCCGCTGCACCCGTTCGAGGATATTCTGGGCGGCACCCCGCAAGAGAACGCAGGCGCCGTGCGCGCATTGCTGGACGGCGCGCCGGGCGCCTATCGCGACGCGGTCCTGCTGAACTCCGCCGCGGCGCTGGTGGTCGCCGGACGCGCCGCGGACCTGCGCGAGGGCGCCGATATGGCGCGCGAGAGCATCGACAGCGGCGAGGCAGGCAGGCGTCTGAAAACACTTGCGAAAATCACTTCGGAGGCATCATGAGCAACCCCACGATACTGGACAAGATCAAAAGCTATAAACTGGAGGAGATTGCCGCCGCCAAGGCCAAAACATCGCCCGACGCCATGGACGAAAAAGCCCGCACCGCCCCCCCGGTGCGCCCGTTCAAGGACGCGCTCCTGCAGGCGTCCATCCAAGGCTATGGTCTGATTGCCGAGATCAAGAAGGCCAGCCCGTCCAAGGGCCTCATCCGCGAGGATTTCGACCCCGTCGCACTGGCCGAAGCTTACGCCGAAGGCGGCGCCACCTGCCTTTCTGTGCTGACCGACACGCCCAGCTTTCAGGGCGCGAACGAATATTTGACACAGGCCCGCGACGCTTGCGATCTGCCGGTGCTGCGCAAGGATTTCATGTTCGATCCCTACCAGGTCGCCGAGGCGCGGGCGCTGGGGGCCGATTGCATCCTGATCATCATGGCTTGTCTCTCGGATGGCGAGGCCGCGGCACTGGAAAAGGCCGCCGCCGAGTGGGGCATGGACGCCATCATCGAGGTGCACAACCAGGATGAGCTGACCCGCGCGGAGGCGCTGAAATCCAGGCTGATCGGCATCAACAACCGCGATCTGAACACGTTCGAGACCACGCTCGACACCTCGCGCACCCTTGCAAGATACGTGCCCGAAGGCCGCATCATCATCTGCGAAAGCGGTCTTGAGACGCGCGAGGATCTGGCCGACATCGCCCGTTACGGCGCCCGTTGCTTCCTGATCGGCGAGACGCTCATGCGCGCCGATGACGTGGCCAGCGCGACGCGCATGATCCTCAGCAATCCGCTGACCGCCGGGGGGATGTGAATGTCCGGGCTGACCCATTTCGACGGCAAGGGCGATGCACATATGGTCGACGTGTCGGCCAAGGCCGAAACGGACCGCATCGCCACCGCCGCCTGCCACATCAGCATGGCGCCGGAAACCTTTGATATCATTTCACAAGGACGCGCCAAGAAGGGTGACGTCCTGTCGGTCGCGCGGCTTGCCGGGATCATGGGGGCAAAGCGGACGCCGGACCTGATCCCGCTTTGCCATCCGTTGCCGATTGCCAAGGTTGCGGTGGATCTGACGCTGGACCCCGATCTGCCGGGCGTCCGGGTCGAGGCGACGGTCAAGACCACGGGGCGCACGGGCGTCGAGATGGAGGCGCTGACCGCCGCCGGAATCGCGGCGCTGACGATCTATGACATGGCCAAGGCCGTGGATCGTGCAATGCAGATCGACGGCCTGCGCGTTGTCCTGAAAGATGGCGGAAAATCCGGACGTTACGAGGCGGTTTGAATGCGGATCACACGCATCCCCGCAGTGGCGCCCGGCGCAGCAGAGAGGGCAAGGCCGATATGATTTCCGTCGATGACGCATTGGCTCTGCTTTTTGATCTGGTGTCCCCCTCTCCGTCCGAGACGGTGACCTTGCGCGCCGCAGCGGGCCGCGTTCTGGCCGAGGACGTTCGCGCCTTGCGCGATCAGCCGCCCTTCGACGCCTCCGCGATGGACGGATACGCGGTGCGCAGCGCCGAGGTGGCGCCCGGCGCATCCTTTCGGCTTGTCGGCGAGGCGGCGGCGGGCCATCGGTTCCCGGGCAGGCTCGCGCCCGGCCAGGCGGTGCGTATCTTCACCGGCGCGCCGCTGCCCGATGGGGCGGACCGCGTCGTCATTCAGGAGGACGTCACGGCGAGCGGCGATGTCATCACCCTCGGCCAATCCATCGATACCGGCCCCCACGTGCGCCCTGCCGCCGCAGATTTCGCCGCCGGCGCGCGCATGGAGGCCCCAAGGCGTCTTGGCGCGCATGACATCGCCCTGCTGGCCGCTATGAACATCGCCGAGTTGCCGGTCACCCGCCGCCCGACCGTTGCCATTATCGCCACCGGGGACGAATTGGTCATGCCCGGTGAGGAGCCCGGCCCCGATCAGATCATCGCCTCCAACAGCTTCGGCCTTGCGGCGCTGGTCGAGGCACATGGCGCGGTTGCCCGTCTCCTGCCGATTGCGCGCGACAATATCGAATCGCTTCAGACGGCGTTTCATCAGGCGCGCGGCGCCGATCTGATCCTGACCATCGGCGGCGCGTCTGTCGGCGATCACGATCTGGTCGGCGATGTTGCCGCCACGATGGGGCTGGAGCGGTCTTTCTACAAGATCGCGATGCGACCGGGCAAGCCGCTGATGGCCGGGCGGATGGAAGGCTCGGTCATGGTGGGCCTTCCGGGAAATCCAGTATCGGCAATGGTTTGCGGGCATGTCTTCATCTTGCCGATGCTGCGGGCGATGCAAGGTCTGGGCGCAGGCGCGGCGCCCAGCTTCGATGCGCCGCTGGGCGTCGAGCTGCCGCAGAACGGGCCGCGCGCGCATTACATGCGTGCGTCGCTTGCGAACGGTGTCGCCGCGCCCGCCGCGTCACAGGACAGTGCGCTTCTGGGCGTTCTGGCGCGCGCCGACATCCTGATGATCCGCCCGCCGCACGACCCCGCGCGCGGCGTTGGCGAAATGGTCAAATGCATGCATATTTGAGCTGACCCGGCCTTGTCTGTTGACACAAAACAAGAACATGGGTAGAACAAAACCGGATACATGAAACCGGGAGGGACAGACGGCATGTTGACCAGAAAGCAGCTTGATTTGCTGGATTACATCAACAAACGCGTTCAACGTGATGGCGTCCCGCCCAGTTTCGACGAGATGAAAGAGGCGCTGGACCTGCGGTCAAAGTCCGGCATTCACCGGCTGATCACGGCACTGGAGGAACGTGGTTTCATCCGGCGGCTTGCCCATCGGGCGCGTGCATTGGAAATCGTCAAGCTGCCGGAATCGCTTGGCGGGACGTCGACGCATGGCTTTGCCGCGCGCGTGATTGACGGCGATCGCCCCGATGCCGGACCGCCCGCCGCGGCGCAGGCGGTGACAAGCGTTGATGCGCTTGAGTTGCCGGTTATGGGCCGGATCGCTGCGGGCGTGCCGATCGAAGCCATTCAGCATGCTTCGCACAATGTGGCCGTTCCGGGCGGCATGGTCAGCGGGCCGGGCGAGCATTACGCGCTGGAGGTCAAGGGCGATTCGATGATCGATGCCGGTATCAATGACGGAGATATCGTCGTGATCCGCGAAACCTCGACCGCCGATAACGGCGATATCGTCGTGGCCCTGGTCGAGGATCAGGAAGCGACGCTGAAGCGGTTCTTCCGCCGCGGCGGCGCCATCGCGCTGGAGGCGGCCAATCCGGCCTACGAGACGCGGCTTCTGCCCGACGACAAGGTCAAGGTTCAGGGACGTCTAGTGGGATTGATCCGCACCTATTGAACGCTCAGGCTCAGCGCGCGGTCCACAGCCGTGCGCCACGGCTTTGCCGCGTTGTCACGATGCGAGGCGCGGCATCAGGCCCCTGCGCATAGACCGCGATGGCGCCTGTATGCCGGAGCCTTTCCGGGTCAAGAACCACGCATCCCGGATCAATACTCAGCGAATCGGGTGGATCGATGTTAAGGACCAGCCATTCCATCGCGCCGCAACCAGTGATCGCAGCTGCGCCTCGCTTGCCTCGGGCGGCGGTGATGATGGTATCCCCCGGCCCGGTCCCCCCAATCGTCCAGCGCTCTGCCGCGATCTCCTGCGCGGCGACGTCACCATCATTCTCCAGCCAGTTTTGCGCGATGAAACCATCGCCGCGCGGCGTGCTGAGTGCGCGGCCCGCTGGTGTCATCACGCCAACCAGCCCGCCGGTGTCGGAAATCAGCACATCGGGCCTGCGGGCCTGCGACCATAGCAAAGCCGCGATCAGCATGGGAACGACGCCCACGATGCGGGCCCGTCCCTGCCACAGGATAAGCGTCAATGTGCCCAGGCTGAGCAACGGCAGTGTCCAGGCATCCGGGCTGACAACCATCCCGCGCGCGCCGTCCAGCGCCGAGATCCAGCGTGCGACGCCCAAGATCCAGTCCAGCCCCAGCCCCATGACCCATAATCCGATCCCCTCCAGCCCGAACGGCAGCAGACAGACCGACAGGACCGCGGCCGGCATGACCAACGCCCCCATCAGCGGAACGCTGGCCAGGTTCGCGATCAGGCCGTAATGCGCGATCTGGTTGAAATGCGCCGCCGCGAAGGGCGCCGTTGCCAGCCCTGCCACCAGCGATGAGATGAAAACGGCGGCGGCCGGGCGCAACCAGCGCGGCGCCTTCGGCAGATCGACTTTCTGGATCCAGCCGAAAACCGCGATGAGTGCTGTTGTTGCCGAAAACGACATCTGAAATCCGGGGCCGAGCAGCGCCTCGGGCCGCAGGCAAAGCACGATCAGCGCCGCCAGCGCGACCGCCCTGAGGCTCAGCGCGCGGCGGCCCAGCATTACCGCCACCAGCATCACGGCGACCATGATGAACGCGCGTTCGGTC
This sequence comes from Pelagivirga sediminicola, assembly GCF_003072125.1. Classification (GTDB taxonomy): domain Bacteria; phylum Pseudomonadota; class Alphaproteobacteria; order Rhodobacterales; family Rhodobacteraceae; genus Roseovarius; species Roseovarius sediminicola. The sequence continues at coordinate 473,617 of NZ_QCYH01000001.1, forward strand.
GCGATGCTGCCGCCCGAGAGCCCCAGATAGAACACCGCGACGGCAAGCGCCAGCGCGGCCGCCAGCGGCTTGGCCGGGGCGCGCAGGGCAAGCCATGGCACAAGCGCGATCGCGTAGCGCAAGGTCGCAAAGACAAACGCTGTCAACAGCCCCATATGCAGGCCGGAAATGGCAAGCAGGTGGGCAAGGTTCGACACGCGCAGCGCCTGCAGCGTCTCCTGCCCCATGCCGGAGCGGTCCCCGGTCATGATGGCGGCGGCAAAGGCGCCCGTCTCGCCCGGAAGCTTGGCCTGCACATGCGCAGAGAGCGCCATGCGGATGGCGAACATCGGCTGCGCCCCATCGGCAGGCGCGAGGGCCACGAGCGGCACGCGCGTGTAGCCGACCGCGCCCAGCCTCTGGAACCAGGCGTGGCGCTGGAAATCGAAACCGCCAGGCTCGACCGGGCCGGAGGGCGGTGACAGATGGCCCGTCGCGCCCAAGGTCAGCCCCGGCAACGGCTCGGCGCCCGCGAGCTTTGAGTGAAGCGACAGGCGCACACGGTCCGGCGTGCGCTGCGGCGACACATCGCGCAGCCTGACCTGGTCGAGCGTGACGCGCACCGCGTCCGACGCCGATCTGTCAATCCCCACGACGCGCCCTTCGATGGGCCCGTAATACCGCCATGTCAGGACGGGGCCGCCGACGGAATGCGCCCGCGCGCCGGCCAGAATGACCCCCGAAAGGATCAGCGCCGCGCCGATGGCCAGCGGCGCCGCCGCCTGCCCCAAAAGGCGCGCGAGGCCGAGGCACGCGAGGATCAGCAGCGCCAGCCCGCCATAGGCAAGCAGCGGCAATTCGATCTTCAGCAGGAAATAGATCCCGATCCCCGTGCCCAGACAGACCGGCGCCCAGCCAAAGAGATGACCCCGCTGCAAAAGGAGCGCGCGTGCAAGATAGCCCCAGACCGCCGCCACTTGTTTCCCCTTTGGTGGGCCGCTAGACAGGCGCCATCCTAGCCCCCACATCGTTACCGAAAGGTTAATCACCCCCATGTCCCAACAGGTCGTGACCCGTTTCGCCCCGTCGCCCACCGGGTATCTGCATATTGGCGGGGCACGCACGGCCCTGTTCAACTGGCTCTATGCACGCGGCCGCGGTGGCCGGTTCCTGCTTCGGATCGAGGACACGGACCGCGCGCGTTCGAGCCCCGAGGCCACGCAGGCCATTCTGGACGGCATGGCGTGGCTGGGGCTTGACCACGATGGCGCGGCGGTCAGCCAGTTCGAACGCGCAGCGCGCCATGCCGAGGTCGCCCAGCAGATGCTGGAGGCGGGGACGGCCTACAAGTGCTTTGCCACGCAGGACGAAATTCAGGCCTTCCGCGATGCGGCCAAGGCCGAGGGCCGCTCGACGCTCTATGCCAGCCCGTGGCGCGACGCGGCGCCCGAAACGCATCCGGATCTGCCTTATGTGATCCGCATCAAGGCGCCCCGCGACGGCGCGACGGTGATCCAGGACGCCGTGCAGGGCGATGTGACGATCCGCAACGATCAACTGGACGACATGGTGCTTCTGCGCTCGGACGGGACGCCCGTTTACATGCTGGCGGTCGCGGTGGATGACCATGACATGTGCGTCACGCATGTCATCCGGGGCGACGACCACCTGAACAACGCCGCGCGCCAGATGCTGATCTATCGCGCGATGGGCTGGCCCCTGCCCATCTATGCCCACATTCCGCTGATTCACGGCCCCGACGGCAAGAAGCTGAGCAAGCGTCACGGGGCTTTGGGAACGCAAGAATACCGGCAGATGGGCTATCCCGCAGCGGGCATGCGCAACTACCTTGCCCGGCTTGGTTGGAGCCATGGGGACGATGAATTCTTTACCGACGCGCAGGCGCAGGAGTGGTTCGATCTGGGGGGAATCGGCAAGTCCGCGGCGCGGTTCGACTTCAAGAAACTCGAGAATATCTGCGGTCAGCATATGGCGGCCGCGGATGATGCTGCGCTGCTGCATGAATTGTCCGATTTTCTGCGCGTGACAGGCCAGCCCGCCCTGACGCCCGCGCAATCGGAGCTGATGCTGGAGGGGATGTATTGCCTCAAGGAGCGCGCGCGCACCTTTCCAGAACTGCTTGACAAGGCACAGTTTATCCTGACAAGCCGCCCCATTTCGCCGGACGAGAAGGCCGCCGCGCAGCTGGATACGGTATCCCGCGGTATGCTGAGAGAATTGACGCCGCAACTGCAAAATGCTACGTGGAACCGCGAAAGCCTTGAAGAGTTGATGACGCAATTCGCCGACGCTCGCGGCACCAAGTTCGGTAAGCTTGCGGGGCCGCTCAGGGCGGCCCTTGCAGGACGCAGTGCGACGCCTAGTGTATTCGACATGATGCTGGTGCTCGGGCAGGCCGAAACGCTGGGCCGCTTGACGGATGCAGGCCAAGGCGGAGATTAACCGCCTCATAAGGCCGATGGATTATCCAGCCTGTGCTGCCTCGCGGTGCCCGGGCTGCAACAAGGAGACTGCCTGATGGCCGACGACAAGAAATCCGCAACCCTTTCGCTGAACGGCAAGGAGCATGAGCTGCCGATCTTTTCGCCCACGTTGGGGCCGGACGTGATCGACATTCGCAAGCTCTATGGCCAGGCGGGTGTGTTTACCTATGATCCCGGATTCACGTCGACGGCCAGTTGCGACAGCACCATCACCTTCATCGATGGCGAAAAGGGCGAGCTGTTGCATCGCGGCTATCCGATCGATCAATTGGCGAGCAAATCGCACTATCTCGAAGTGTGCTACCTGCTGCTCTACGGCGAGCTTCCGTCCGCCGCGCAGCTGGAGGATTTCGAAAGCCGCGTGACCAATCACACGATGCTGCACGAGCAGATGCATTTCCTCTTTCGCGGGTTCCGCCGCGATGCGCCGCCCATGGCGATCATGGTGGGTGTGGTCGGGGCGCTGAGCGCGTTCTATCACGACAGCACCGACATCACCGACCCTTGGCAGCGCGAGGTTGCCTCGGTGCGCATGATCGCCAAGATGCCGACCATCGCGGCGATGGCGTATAAATACACGATCGGCCAGCCCTTCATGTATCCGCGCAATGATCTGGATTACGCGTCCAACTTCCTGCGCATGTGCTTTGCGGTGCCCTCCGACGATTACGAGGTAAATCCGATCCTCAGCCGCGCGATGGACCGGATTTTCACCCTGCATGCCGATCACGAGCAGAACGCCTCGACCTCGACGGTGCGTCTGGCCTCGTCTTCGGGGGCGAACCCGTTTGCCTGCATCGCGGCCGGCATCGCCTGCCTTTGGGGCCCGGCCCATGGCGGCGCCAATCAGGCGTGCCTTGAGATGCTGCGCGAAATCGGCACGGTCGAGCGTATTCCCGAATACATCGCCCGCGCCAAGGACAAGAATGATCCCTTCCGTCTGATGGGCTTCGGCCATCGCGTCTACAAGAATTTCGATCCACGCGCGACGGTGATGAAGCAATCGGCCGATGAGGTTCTCGATCTGATGGGGATCGACGACAATCCGACTTTGCAGGTCGCCAAGGAGTTGGAGAAGCAGGCGCTCGCCGATCCCTATTTCGCCGAGAAAAAGCTTTTTCCCAACGTCGATTTCTATTCGGGCATCATCCTTGAGGCGATGGGCTTTCCCACGTCGATGTTCACGGCAATCTTTGCCGTCTCGCGCACCGTCGGCTGGATTTCCCAGTGGAAGGAAATGATCGCCGATCCGCAGCTGAAAATCGGCCGCCCCCGCCAGCTCTATGTCGGTGCGCCGAAGCGTGACTACGTCGACATCGAAAACCGCTGACGCGCGGGAACCAAGCAGCAAGAAGGGGCGCATCCGGAATGGATGCGCCCCTTTTGTTCGGGTCTCCGCGGTCTGCACTAACCGGCCTTGCCGTCAGCGCCCCTCGAAGCGCGGAGGGCGCTTTTCCTGAAACGCGACGACGCCTTCCTGAAAATCGCGCGTCTGGCCGCAGGCACCCTGCAGCCGCGCCTCCAGATCCAGCTGCGCCTCATGACCGTTGTCCCAACTGCTGCGGATCGCCGTCTTGAGATGCCGATAACTCTCGGTGGGCCCGCTGGCCAGATGCGCCGCGCGGTCGCGCCAGCGGGCATCGAACTCCATGTCCGGCACCGCCTCCCAGATCATGCCCCAGCTTGCCGCGTCATTCGCGCTGATCGGCTCGGCAAAAAGCGCAGCACCCATGGCCTTGGCCGCGCCGATCTGCCGGGGCAGCCAATAGGTGCCGCCCGCATCGGGCATCAGGCCGATACGGGTGAAGGCCTGCATGAAATAAGCGCTTTCCGCAGCGATGACCACGTCAGCGCAGAGCGCAAGATTGGCGCCCGCCCCCGCCGCCGGGCCGTTTACGGCGGCAATCGTGGGTATGGTGCATTCGCCGACGGCGCGCAGCATGGGCAGGTATTCGTCGCGCAGCACACGCTCCAGATCCAGCGCGGCGGCCGTGCCCTCGTCGCTCAGGTCCTGGCCCGCGCAAAATGCCTTGCCGTTGCCGGTGAGCACCAGAACCCGCGCGTTTTGCGCAGCGAACGTCGCGGCGTCCGCAATCTCGGCGCGCATCAGGGTGTTGAGCGCGTTCATCCGGTCCGGACGGTTCAGGCGCAGCACCGCGATGTCATCTGCGATATCCAGCGCGATGGTGGTGTAATCCTTCATAGGTCCGTCATCCGTCCATGATGTCGCGCAGGCGCGCGGCTTCGTCCTCGCTCAGGTCGGCCTCGGGCGGGGCGGCGCGGCCGCGTTTCCGCGCATAGGCAAGGGCCACGCCCGCGCCCAGCAACAGCATCGCGGGGCCCGCCAGCCACAGCGCCAACGTGCTGCCCGTCGCGCGCGGCTGCAGCAGGACATATTCGCCATAGCGATCGACAATGAAATCCACGACCTCGGCGTCGGTGTCACCGGCGGTCAGGCGGTCACGCACCAGAATGCGCAGATCACGCGCGAGCGACGCGTTCGAATCGTCGATATTCTCATTCTGGCAAACCAGGCATCGCAGCCCTTGCGAGATCTCGCGCGCCCGCGACTCCAGCGCCGGATCGTCCAGCATCTCATCGGGCTGCACCGCCGCCAGCGGGCTGGCCAGCAGGCACAGGATCAGCGCAAAACGCCTCATTCTGCGGCTACGCGGGCACCCGGCGCCACCTTGCGCGCCCCTGCCGCCACGCGGTAGCGGCGATCGCTCAGCGACAGGCCGCCACCCAGCGCCATGAGCATCGCGCCGCCCCAGATCCAGTTAGCAAGCGGCTTGTAATAGCTGCGCATCGCCCAGCCGCCGCCATCCTGCGGATCGCCGATGACGACATAGATGTCGCGCAGAAACCCGTTGTTGATCGCGGCCTCGGTCGTCGGCATGTCGGCAACCGGATAGTACCGTTTTTCAGGCCGCAGCGTCCCGATGACGTTGCCTGCGCGCGCAAGAGTGACATCGGCAATGGTCGCGCCATAGTTCGGGCCATTCTCGCGCCGCACATCGGCCAGCGTGATCGTATATCCCGACAGCTCGAAACTGTCGCCGATATCGACCACGCGGATATCCTCGGTCTGCCATGCCAGCACGCCGGCGATCCCGGCCATGGTGACGCCCAGCCCCGCATGGGCGACTGCCTTGCCCCAATCCGCGCGCGGCAGGCGCAGCAGACGGCCCAGACGCCCCGCCGCGGTGCCCGCCCCGGTGCGCGACCAAAGATCAGTGGCAGAGCCCGCCACCAGCCACGCACCCAGGGCGAGGCCGACCGGCCCCAGCAGGCTGCGCCCGCCCTGAACGGTCCAGGCAAGGCCCAGCACCGCCAGCGCCAGAACCGCCGCGGGCGCAAGTTTGCGCAAGGCGCGGCGCATCTGGCCGCGCTTCCAGGGCATCATGGCGCCAACCGGCAGCGCAAGGGCCAGAAGGATCATGAACGGCGTGAACGCCTTGTCGAAGAACGGCGCGCCCACCGACAGCTTGCGGTCAAAGAACATCTCGGAGACGAGCGGCCAGATCGTGCCGACAAACACCACGAAGGCCGCTACGCCCAAAAGCACGTTGTTGACCAGCAGCATCGATTCCCGGCTGCTGAGCGAAAAGACCCCGCGCGCCTGCATCACATTGGCGCGCGCCGCGAACATCGTCAGGCCGCCCATCATGAACATCGCCGTGATCCCCAGCAGGAACATGCCCCGTTCGGGATCATTGGCGAAGGCATGCACCGACGTCAGCACGCCCGAACGCGTGATGAACGCGCCGATCATCGAGAAACCAAAGGCGATGATGGCCAGCAAAATCGTCCAGCTTTTCAGGCTTTCGCGCTTTTCCACCACGATGGCCGAATGCAGGAGCGCGGCGGCGATCAGCCACGGCATGAAGCTGGCGTTTTCCACCGGGTCCCAGAACCAGAAACCGCCCCAGCCCAGCTCGTAATAGGCCCACCAGCTGCCCAGGGCGATCCCGATGGTCAGGAAAATCCACGCCGCCAGCGTATAGGGCCGCACCCAGCGGCCCCAAGCCGCATCGACGCGCCCCTCGATCAGCGCCGCAATGGCAAAGCTGAACGTCATGGATAGCCCAACATAGCCCGCATAGAGAAACGGCGGATGAAACGCGAGGCCGGGATCCTGCAGGAGCGGGTTCAGGTCCTGCCCGTCCAGCGGCGGCATCGCAAGGCGCAGAAACGGGTTGGACGTGAAGAGGATGAAGGCCAGGAACGCCACGCCGATCATGCCCTGCACCGACAGCACGCGCGCGCGCAGACTGGGCGGCAGATTGCCCCCGAACCACGCCGCCGCCGCACCGAAAAGCGCAACGATCAGCACCCAGAGCAGCATCGAGCCTTCGTGATTGCCCCACACTCCGGTGATCTTGTAAAGCATCGGCTTGGCCGAATGGCTGTTGAGCGTCACGAGTCGCAGCGAGAAATCGGAGGTCACGAAAGCCTGCGTCAGCGCGGCAAAAGACAGCGTGATCAGCAGAAATTGAAGCCCCGCCGCCGTGTCGCCCACGGCCATCCAGCCGCTCCAGCGCTTATGCGCGCCGATCAGCGGAACGATGGCCTGAACGCAGGCGACCGCGAAGGCAAGAATAAGGGCGAAATGGCCAAGTTCTGTAATCATGGGGGTCATATAACCCGCGAACCGCCCCGCGACCAAGGGATTCGGGCGCGCGGGGCGGTTCAGATTGTCGCGGGCGCCTCAGCGGTCCCGGCGATACGTGCGCGCGCGCCATGCCTGCAGGGCCGGATTGGCCTCTTCGCGGTCTGCGAGCGCGGACAGATCGTCATCCTGCGCGGTGCCGGTCTGGCTGGCATGTGCGCTTTCCAGCGCCGCGATGCTGGCCGCAATCTGCGGCGCACGCGCGGCGCTTTGCACGATCGAGCGCTGGAAGTTCTGGCCCTTGTATTGATGACGCGCGCCAAAATAGAATGACACGATCACGCCCAGAAGCCACCAAAGCGGCTCGGGCACCAGCGCGATGCCCTGCATGCGCGCGGCGAACCACACAGGATCGACCATCGCCGCGATGAACAGGCCCAGCGTTCCCAGCGCGAGCGCCGGGCGCGGCAGGCGGTTGACGCCGTCCATGAACCTGTCGAACCCGGACGCCCGCGCGGCCGCGAACTCCTTTTCGAACTGGCTGAGCGCCGCGCCGCGCTCGGCCGACTGGCGGGCGGCACCGGCCTCGGCGTTTTCGCGGAAAACCTCGGCGGTGCGGGCGATCACGTTGCGGTTGTCGCCAAAAAGCGTTGCGAAAATCTTGCCGATCAATCCCATCGCGCCACCCGCGCGGCAAATTCCGCGTCCGTCATGTGATAGCGCGGCGACATGAACGCCTCGGCGCGCAGGATCCAGCCGCCCTTGGTGCCGGCGCGGCTGCGCGCGTATTTGCGGCTGGCGGGGCGGCGATCGGCAAGGCGCAGGTAATAGTTGCGCCGCGCAATCGCATAGGCATCGGCCAAATGACCCGGAGCGGCGCCTGCGGCAGCGTCCGCGGCGGCCACGGTTTGCGGGCCGATCAGGCCGTCGACCTGCACCTGTTGGCCCATCTGACCCAAGAGCCGCTGCAGGATTTTCACCGCGTTCGCCCCGGCATTGACATACATGTCAAAGACGCTGGCGCGCAGGATCTGCGGCAGCCGGCCGATACCCGGCCGCTGGTAGTAATGTTGCACAAAGATATCTTCGGCCTCGGCGGCGGTAAGGCGGTGCACGTCCTCGGCATCGATTTTCCCGTCCCCGGTGGGATCCAGCCCCAACCGGCGCATCGTGTGAACCGTGACACCATATTTCGTAGCCCCGCCCGGATCGTCCGGATCATTGACGAAGCCGCCCTCGCGGGCGACGATTTCACGAGCAATTTCGCGCACTTGTTCCATGCCACAGCCTTTGCATTCACGGGCCGAAGAGGATCTGCGGCCGTGGCAAACCGTGGCGTGCAATTGGTTAAGGCTGCGCTTAATCCGCGTCCGGTGCCTGGTAGACGCCCTGCTCTTTCAGCGCATCGACGACTTCCTTGGGCATGTAGGTCTCATCATGCTTGGCCAGAATCTCGGTCGCGCGGAAGGTGGTGCCGTCATAGCTGCCAAGGCCGACCATGCCCTGATCCTCGTCGAAAAGATCAGGCAGAACACCGACATAGCTGACCGGGACGCTCGCGCCGCCATCGGTCACGGCAAAGCGGATTTCCGATCCCGCGCCGCGCACCAGGGTACCAGCCTCGACCAGCCCGCCGATGCGGAACACCTCGCCGGGGGCTGGCGGCGCGGCCATCACTTCGCTGGGCGAGCGGAAAAAGTTGATCCCGTCGCGCATCGCATAGCCGATCAGCGCGGTGGACAGCACCAGCGCGACCGCAGCCACGAGAATGATCTGAATTCGGCGTTTCTTCTTGAGCGATCTCATCGCCTTGCCTCACATTCTTCAAGTCGTTTTCTACGGAAACACCGGCGCCAGCATCAGGCCAGTCGTCTCATTTTCACCTAACATCAGATTGGCGTTCTGCAAGGCCTGCCCGCTGGAGCCCTTGGTCAGGTTGTCCAGCGCCGCGATCACGATGGCTCGGCCCGGCACTCGGTCGCCGCTGACGCCGAGGTGGCAAAAATTGCTGCCCCGGATATGCCGCGTGCTCGGGGTCTGGCCGAAGGGCAAGACCTGCAGGAACGGCTCCTCCGCATAGGCCCGCGATAGCGCTCCATGTATCTCTGCCGCCCCACCCTTGACATAAACAGTGGCCAATATCCCTCTGTTTGCAGGCAATAAATGCGGTGTGAACTGAACCTGGACGGGGCGCCCGGCGATGGCCGAGAATTCCTGATCGAACTCGGCCAGATGACGGTGCGTGCCGCCGACGCCATAAGCATGTGTGCCCTCGCTCAACTCGGCATGCAGCAGGTTCTCCTTCAGGCTGCGGCCCGCGCCGCTGACCCCGGTCTTGAGGTCGATGATGATGTCATCCAGATCAATGAGCCCGCCCGCGATCAGCGGACGCAGCGCATATTGGCCCGTGGCGGCGTTGCAGCCGGTGCCCGCCACCAGACGCGCGCTGCGGATCTCGTCGCGGTAGAATTCCGTCAGGCCATAGACAGCCTCGGACTGGCAATCCAGCGCGGCGTGCTTGTTACCATACCACTTTTCGTACACAGCCGGATCGCGCAGGCGGAAATCGGCGCTGAGATCGACGATCTTCAGGTCTTTCGGCAGGCTTGCGATCACCTCCTGGCTGGTGGCGTGGGGCAGCGCGCAAAAGCACAGATCGATGGCGGAAAAGTCGATCTCGTCAATCGTGACGAGGTCCGGCAGATCCAGATGGCGCAGATGCGGGAACACCTCGGCCATGGATTGCCCGGCCTTGGAATTGGCGCCAAGCGCCTTGATGCGCATCCCCGGATGCGTCGCGATCAGGCGGACCAGCTCTGCTCCGGTATAGCCCGAAGCGCCCAGAATGGCGATGTCATGCGTCATGTCGTACCTTGTCTTGTGGGCCTTCTAGGCCATAGGGGGGCGCCGCGCCATGCGGCAGAGAGGCGCAAGTGTTCAGGCCGGAAGAAACGTCACCTGCCGCTGCAGAAACTGCGTGGCACGGTCCGACACGCGCGCGGCATCGCCCGTGGTCAGATACTCGATCCCGCCGCCCGTCCCGGCCATGGCGGGATGGCGGCCAAGATAATGCGTCAGGCTTTGCGCCACGAGGGCGGGCTGCGAATAGACCGTGACATCCGGCCCCAGCGCCGCGGCAAAGGCATCCTGCAACAGCGGATAATGGGTACAGCCCAGAACGGCCGCCTGCGGCTGCGGCATCTTGCGGCGCAGCGCCTCGACATGGCTGCGCACCAGCGCTTCGGCCAAGATCATGTCGCCATCCTCAATCGCGTCCACCACGCCGCCGCAGGCCTGCGCCTCCACATCGACGCCAATGGCGCGAAACGCCAGCTCGCGCTGGAAGGCGCGGCTGCTGACCGTCGCAGGCGTGGCAAACAGCGCCACGTGGCGCAGCGCCACTTCGCGCGGAGGGGAGTTGTCGCCCCATTCGCGCTCCGTCAACGCCTCGATCAGCGGCACGAACACGCCGAGCACCCGCTTGCCCTGCGGCACGCCATCCTCCTGCATGCGCCGCAGCGCCGCGGCCGAGGCGGTATTGCACGCCAGCACGACCAGATCGCAGCCCCGATCCCACAGCCGCTGCACCCCGGCGCGCGTCAGCGACAAGATGTCGTCAGGCGTGCGCACCCCGTAAGGCGCGTTCGCGTTGTCGCCCAGATACACCAGCGGCTGATCGGGCAGTCGCGTCATTACCGCCTGCAATACGGTCAGTCCGCCCAGCCCGCTGTCGAAAATGCCTACGGCCATCTGCCTGCCCCTTCGTTTTTCTCACCGCGCTTTTAGCTGGCCGCGTCACCGTTTGCCATATCGCACAGCAGATTACATATTTGCCGACCCCGGCGATCAATCGGTGCACCCTGCCCGTTTATTTGCTAAGGCTGGATTTTGAACATCACAGGCGGATTGCACGGTATGGATTGGGACAAGCTCAGGATTTTTCACGCCGTCGCCGATGCAGGCAGCCTGACCCATGCCGGGGATCTGCTCCACCTGTCGCAATCGGCGGTGTCGCGACAGGTCCGCGCGCTGGAGGAGTCGCTCGACACCACATTGTTTCACCGCCACGCCCGCGGCCTGATCCTGACCGAGCAGGGCGAGCTTTTGTTCGATGCCACGCGCGCCATGATGAAGCGGCTCAATACCGCGACCGCGCGCATCCGCGACAGCGAGGACGAGGTATTCGGCGAATTGCGGGTGACCACGACCATCGGTTTCGGCACGCTCTGGCTGGCGCCGCGGCTGGCCAAGCTTTACGAGAAATACCCCGACCTCAAGATCGATCTGATGCTGGAAGAGCGCGTTCTGGATCTGCCCATGCGGGAGGCCGATGTGGCCATCCGCATGAAAGAGCCAAGCCAGGCCGACCTGATCCGCAAGCGTCTGATGAGCGTTCACATCGCCCTGTTCGCCTCGCCCGCCTATCTGGCGCAGCGCGGCATCCCCAAAACGGTCGAGGATCTGGCAGACCATCGCCTGATCTGCCAGAACGTCAATTCCGCGCAGGTGAGCGCGGCCAGCTATCTGGTTCAGGAGCTGATGGCCAACGACATCCAGTCGATGCTGCACGTCAACAACTATTTCGGCGTGCTGCAGGGGGTCATTCACAACCTGGGAATCGGCATCCTGCCCGACTACCTGACATTTGATTTTCCGAATCTCGTCCGCGTGCTACCCGAGGTTGAGTCGGTCGAGGTGCCCGTTTATCTGGCCTACCCCGAAGAGCTGCGCCATTCCCAACGGATCGCCGCCTTCCGTGATTTCGTACAGGAAGAAATTTTTTCTTACAGGAAAAACCTGAAAGAACATAAGATTACGTGACGCGCCCCAATGCTATGCGTTTTTTGCATAGCGGCCATGTCTGATATTTCATTCATTTCTCTTGATTGGCAGGGAATCAAGCACTAACTGCTGCTTTGAAGGCAACACCGCTACGGCGTTTCCTTCATACCTCCCTGTTGGACTATGGCCGAGCTTAGTGCTCGGCCTTTTTTTTGGCGTGCCCTCATCGCGGCGCCGATCTAGTGCGCAGGCTCATCCCGCCATGCGTGCATTCACGGCCCGCAAAAAACCGGGCGCAGCCCATGCCACGCCCGGTCGCTCCGGCTGAAACCTTCAGCCAGCATCAAATGAATGCACCGGTCAAACAGCGATCACTCCGCCGCGGTGTCCGAGGGGGCGCCGTCGGGCGCAGTCTGCGTGTCCTGCTTGGCCTTGGACTTGCGCGGGGCGCGGGCCTTGGGTGCGGCAGGCTGATCGGACGCAGCGCCAGCGCTACCGCTGTCGTCGCCGTCTTGCGATGCTGCACGGCGCGGCTTGCGCGGCGCGCGCTTGGGCTTGCTTTCCGGCGTCTCGACAAGGGTGCTGCCCTCATCGCCGTCGCCCGGCGCTGTGTCGTGCTTGCCCGCGTCCCTGTCACCCGACGTGCCGGGCTGCGGTGCATTTGCCGGATCGGTGCCGCGCTCGTCATCGGACTCGCGCTGCGGGCGCTCGCGATCGCGCTCCGCCTGACGGTCGCGGTTCTCGCGTTCCTGCTGCTCGCGCTTGGCGTCGATTTCCTTCTGCGCCTCGCCCAGCAAGCGCAGGTAATGTTCGGCGTGCTGCTGAAAGTTCTCGGCCGCGACACGATCATTGGACAGCTGCGCATCGCGTGCCAGCTGATTGTATTTCTCGATGATCTGCTGCGGTGTTCCGCGCACCTTGCCCTCGGGGCCCGAGCTGTCGAAAACGCGGTTGACCACGTTGCCCACCGAATTCGAGCGATTTCTGTTCGGCTTGTTGCGCGAACGTGACTTCGAAGATCTCATATAACTGCTGTCCAGCCTTGTTTTAAGAACCGTGGTGAACCCGAGGGGCGCCCGATGCGCCTATGAAATGGAACCGGGTGTCGGTTATGTTGGCTTGGCGTCGAGCGGGACCACCCATCAGGCCGGGTATCCACCGCGTCGACACTTCCAGTAATCATGCCAAAGCGGCCCGCACAAGAGAAAAAGCGCGAATTAGGCCCTTTTATGCTGGAAAAAGCGGATAATTGCCACGCATGCGCGCCTGAATCACGTCGCAGACCGCCCCAGAACCACCCGATCGCGCCCATCCATATCCGGCAAGATTGCCACATCGCGCAGCCCGGCGGCGCGCATCATCGCCGCCACATCCGCCCCTTGGCGCCAACCGATCTCGACCATCAGCCGCCCGCCGGGTGTCAGGAACCGGCCCGCATCGCGCGTGATCGCGCGATAGGCGGTCAGGCCGCCTGCGCCGTCGGTCAGGGCCATGCGCGGCTCATGCGCCAGTTCCGGCGCCAGATCCTCCATCTCGTCCAGCGCGATATAGGGCGGGTTCGACACGATCAGGTCAAACTGCCCCTCCACCTGCGCGAACCAGTCCGACACGCGAAAGGCGCAGCGCGCCTCCACGCCCAGCCGCGCCGCATTCTGCCGCGCCACGCCCAGCGCCGCGGGCGACAGATCCGTGCCCAGCCCGCTGGCATCCTCCCGCGCGCCCAGCACCGACAGCAAGATCACGCCAGACCCCGTGCCGAGGTCCAGAACGCGGCGAACGGGCCCTTCAAGCGCGGCCAAAACGAGCGTCTCGGTCTCGGGCCGCGGGTCCAGAACGTCGGGCGTCACGATGAATTCGTGGTTGAAAAAGAACCGCTTGCCAGTGATGTGCGAGACCGGAGCGCGCGCAAGACGCCGTCCGATCATCTGCTGAAATCGCGCGGCCACTTCCGGCGCGGCCGCTTCGCCGAGCTCCGCGCCCAGCCGCGCCGCGCTCAGCCCCGCGGCATGCGCCAGCAGCAGCCGCGCATCGCGCGCCGCGCCCTCGATCCCGGCATCGCTCAACTCTTCCGTGGCGTTGCGCAGCAGGTCGACCAGCGCGGCGCTCACGCGCCCATCTCGGCCAGCATCCGCGCCTGCGCATCGGCGGTCAGCGCATCGATCACCTCGTCCAGATCTCCGGCCATGACTTGGTCCAGCTTGTAGAGCGTCAGGTTGATCCGGTGATCCGTCATCCGCCCCTGGGGGAAATTATAGGTCCGTATCCGCTCGCTCCGGTCGCCGCTGCCGACCTGCGCGGCGCGGTCGGCGCTGCGCGCGCTGTCCACGCGCTGCCGCTCGGCGTCGTAAAGCCGCGCCTTCAGCACCTGCATGGCAATTTCCCGGTTTCGGTGCTGCGACTTCTCGCTGCTGGTGACGACGATCCCGGTGGGAACATGCGTGATCCGCACGGCCGAATCGGTTGTGTTCACGTGCTGTCCGCCCGCGCCGGAGCTGCGCATCGTGTCGATGCGCAAATCGTTCGCATCAATCTTGATGTCCACATCCTCGGCTTCAGGCAGCACCGCAACAGTGGCCGCGCTGGTATGGATGCGCCCGCCGCTTTCGGTTTCGGGCACGCGCTGAACCCGGTGAACGCCGCTTTCGAACTTCAGCCGGGCGAAGACATGGTTGCCCTTGATATGCGCGACCACCTCCTTGATCCCGCCCAGCTCGGTCTGCTGCATCTCGATCAGATCCATGGTCCAGCCGCGCCCCTCGGCATAGCGCTGATACATGCGCAGCAGATCGCCCGCGAAAAGCGCCGCCTCGTCGCCGCCGGTGCCGGGGCGTATCTCGATCATGGCCGGGCGGGCATCGGCCTCGTCTTTTGGCAAAAGGCTCAGTTGCAAGGCCGCCTCGGCCTCGGGCAACTGCGCCTCCAGCGTCTCCAGCTCGTCGCGTGCCAGCGCGCGCATCTCCGGATCATCCAGCAGCGCACGCGCCCCGTCGATATCCGCGATCAGCGCCTTGTATTCGCGGATTTGCTCGACCACGGGGCGCAGTTCGGCATATTCGCGGCCAAGCGCGGCAATGTCGCCGCCGCCCGCCGACATCTTCGCTTCGAGAAACTCGAAACGCTGCGCAATCTGTTCCAGTCTGTCCAATGGCACCATGAGCGCCCATGTCCTTCATCCGGGGGATTTGGTCAAGGGCACGCGCGCGGCGTCATCCCTGCCGCAGCGCGTCCAGCCACCGCTCCACGCGCGCCTTGTTCACGCCCATATCCGACTTGCCATAGCGCAGCCGCGCATGCAGCACCAGATCGCCGCCGCGCTGCGCCACGGTCGTATAATCGGGAAATCCAAAGACGCGCGAGCGCGTGACATAGGTCACCATCCCCTCGGCCACGGATCCGGCCAGTACACGGGTGCGCGGCTCGGCGCGGATGATCCGGTCCAACTCCGCCAGATCGCCCGGCAGGACGCGCATCACGCCGCCCTCCATGTCCGCATCCGATACGCTGGCGGGCAAGCGGTGCCAGCGCTCCGCGTCATCCGGCGCCAGCCTGATCCAGGCCATTCCCGAGAGCACCACAAGAACCAGCAGCCCCGCACCGATGCCGATCCACTTCATGCCCGGACCCCTTCATCTTGGCGAAAAATACTCAGATCCCACGCCATCATCAGACGCCGCCGCCGTGGCTGTTCCACCCCAGCAGGCAGATGATCGCCGTGGCAACATGCGCCCCCGCAATTGCCGTGGCGCCGCTGGTGTCAAAGGGCGGCGACACCTCGACGATATCGCCCCCCTTCAGGTCGATCCCCGCCAGATCGCGCAGCATGATCGACGCCTGCGCGCTGGTCAGCCCGCCCCAGACCGGCGTGCCGGTGCCGGGCGCAAAGGCCGGGTCCAGCGCGTCGATGTCGAAACTCAGGTAAACCGGCGCATCGCCAAGGATGCCCTTGATCTTCGACACCGCCGCCGCCGTGCCGCCTTCATGCACCTCGCGCGCGTCGATGATGTTCATCCCCATCGCGTCCGGCACCGTCGTGCGAATGCCCACCTGGACCGAGCGCGCGGGGTCGATCAGCCCCAGCTTGATCGCCTTGTAGAACATCGTTCCGTGGTCGATCCGCTCGAAATTGTCGTCCTGCCACGTGTCCGTGTGCGCATCGAAATGCAGCAAGGCCATCGGGCCATATTTCTCGGCGTAGGCCTTGAGAATCGGAAAGCTGATATAATGATCGCCGCCCAGCACGACGCTGGCCGCGCCCGCATCGAGTATGCCTTTGACATGCGCCGTCAAAAGCCCCGGAAACTCCGGCACCATCGCGTAGTCAAAGGCCAGATCGCCGTAATCGACGATGTTCAACGCCTCCATCGGGTCATAGCCCCAGCCATAGGGCGCATCGGCGGTCTGCAGCGCGCTCGCCTCGCGGATCGCGCGGGGGCCCAGCCGCGTGCCCGTCCGGTTCGTCACCGCCTGATCGAAGGGCACGCCTGTCACCGCGATATCCACCCCCGCCAGGTCCTTGGTATAGCGGCGCCGCAGGAACGATGTCGCCCCGCCGAAGGTATTCTCGAAGCTGAGGCCGCGGTTATCCTTGCGGGTGAATGCCTCGTCCACCGTGCTGCTTGCGTCTTCCAGTCCCATCGTGCGATCCCTGTCCGGCTTGCGTTCCGGCGCTACCCTGACGGAGAAACCCGGCCGGGTGCAAGTCAATGCTGCCAAGGAGACCAAGATGAGCCACAGCCTGATCCACGATCCCGAGGGCGGCCTGCCCCGCCTGTTGCAGATCATGCGCGCGCTGCGCGATCCGGACACCGGCTGCCCCTGGGATATCGAGCAGGATTTTGCCTCCATCGCGAAGTACTCGATCGAGGAGGCCTATGAGGTCGCGGACGCCATCGAGCGCGCCGACTGGTCCGATCTGCGCGGCGAGCTCGGCGACCTGCTGCTTCAGGTCGTGTTTCACGCGCAGATCGCGCAGGATCGCGGCCTTTTCGACTTTGCCGATGTGGCGAACGGCATCGCGGACAAGATGGTGGCGCGCCATCCGCATGTTTTCGGCGATGAGAGCCGCGACAAGACGGCGGCGCAGCAAACCCGCGACTGGGAGATGGTAAAGGCCGCCGAGCGCGCCGCGCGGGCCGAGACCGGCACGCTCGACGGGGTGGCGCTCGGCCTGCCGGCCCTTCTGCGCGCGATCAAGCTGCAAAAGCGCGCCGCGCGGGTGGGCTTTGACTGGCCCGGCACCAAGGGCGTTCTGGACAAGATCGCCGAGGAGATGGCCGAACTGGCCGAGGCGCAGGCCAGCGGTGATGCCCTCCATGCCGAGGAGGAGTTCGGCGATCTGCTCTTCGTCATGGCCAACCTCGCGCGGCACATGAAGATCGATCCCGAAGCCGCCCTGCGCCGCGCCAATGCCAAATTCACGCGCCGCTTCGCCCGGATCGAATCGCTTCTGGCCGCGCAAGGAAAGACGCCGGAGCAAAGCGATCTGGCCGAGATGGACGCGCTCTGGAACCGCGCCAAGGCCGAGGAAAAGGGCGCAGCACCCGCGTCCTAGCGCCGAAAATTCGCGAATTTTCGCGGGCCCTACACAGCCGGCAGCGCAGGGCCTGCAAACCGGGTCAGCCGCTGCGCCGCGCCGTCCCGGATCACGATATTCTCTTCGGCGACCACGATCGTGCCCGGCCCGGTGGTCACTCCCGGCTCCAGCGTGATCACCATGCCCGGCTCCAGCACGGTCCGGTCCTGCGGGATCAGCGACAGCCCCTCGGTTAGCTGCATCCCCAGACCATGCCCCAAACGCCCTGCCCCCTCGCCCGCCCCGATGATCGCAGCCATCGCGGCATGGACATCGCAAGCGCGCGCGCCGGGCCGCGCGGCCGCGCATCCGGTCTCCACCGCTTCGGCCAGTTGCGCATGGGCCAGCGCGGCGTTGCCAGACGCGGCGCCGACTGCATAATTGCGATCGAAATCGCAAAAATACCCGTCCCATACCGCGCCCGTGTCCAGCATCAGGACATCGCCCCGCGCCAGCGGCGCATCGGTCGCAGGCGAGATCACGTCGCCATACCCGTCTGGCCCCGCGCCGCCCGCGATATAGGCAACCAGATCGGCGCCCTCCTGAAGCAAAAGTCGCTGAAAATCGCGAAAGACGGCGCTCAGCGGCACGCCTTCGCGGGCAATCTCGCCCACCCGGTCAAAGGCACGGCCCGCGATGGCGCAGGCATGGGCGATCTTGGCGATCTCCGCCTCGGACTTGACCGCGCGCAGGGCGGCAACAATGCCATGATCTCGGGCGAAGTGCAGCCCGCTGGCGGCCTTCACCTCGGCAAATGCGTTCAGCGGCATGCGCAGGTAACTCTCAGGGCCTGACGGGACGCCCACCTGCCCGCCGACCTCGCGCAAGGTGGCGGCCAGCAGGCTGATGCCGTCATCCTCGGGGTCAGGCGCGGGCCAGACGCGGATATCTTCGATCCATGTCTGCGCCATCAGCGCCGCACCGATGCTGGGAATCACCGCGATCGGCGCGCCCGATGCGGGCAGCACCAGGAACCACGGGCGGCTGGGGCTTTCCCAGAAGCGCGTCAGAAAGCCGGTGAAATAGCGCACATCCGGCTCGGTCGTCAGCAGCAGCGCGCCAAGGCCCGCCGCCGCCATCCGGGCCTGCGCGGCGGCCACCCGCGCCTGAAACTCGCCGGGCGCAAAGCCGCGTGTCACTCGGCCGGTCCTTCGCTGAGGATGCACAGAACGCGCGCGTCATTGGCCAGGCCCATATGGCTGAGCGCCGCAAGGCCCGCGCCGCCCGATTCGGATGTCTCCAGCCCGATCTCGGCCAGTTCGGCCAGCGCGGCCGATGCCTCGTGATCGGAAATCAGGGCAAAGGCATCCGCATCGCGCGCCAGCCCCTTCAGCGCGATCAGCGACGCCTCCTTGCAGTCCAGACGGCCCATGTTCGACACCGGCCCCGACGTGCTGACGAACTTGCCCGCCTTGATGCAGGCATGCAGCGCCGGGGCCGCCTCCGGCTCGACCACGACAATGGTGGGCACATCGCCCCAGACATTGCGGAAATAGGCCGCGCAAGCGCCCGCCAACCCGCCCACGCCGGCCTGCAGCAGGATATGGGTCGGCACATCCGGCATCTGCTCGGTCGCCTCATGGGCCAGCGCCAGATACCCTTCCATCAGGCGATGCGGCAGATCGGTATAGCCCGGCCATGAGCTGTCCGACAGCAGCGTCCAGCCGTTATCGGCGGCCGCCCTGGACGCGGCGTCCATGCTGGCCTCGTAATGCCGACCCGCGCGCACCACCTCGGCGCCGCGCGCGCGCAGGCGATCCGCGAAACTCTCCGGCACCGGCTCGGCCAGATAGATCACCGCCCGCGCGCCGAACAGCGCCGCACCCGCGGCCACCGAAAGCCCATGATTGCCGGCGCTGGCCGTGACATATGTGCGCCCCTCCAGGCTGCGCATCATATCCTCGCCGCCGACCTGCGCCGCCTCGTGGGCGATCACATAGGCGGCGCCCAAGGCCTTGAAACTGCCAAGGTTCATGCGCGCCCGCTCGTCCTTGACCCAGACGGGCGGGCCATAGCCCTCGGCCCGCACCAGCGGCGTCGCCCCCGCCGCCGGGCAGCGCGCAAGCAAGGCGCGCGGCGCCTCGGCATCGACGCTGGGCCATGGGATGCCCTCCAGCGCCGGATCCGGCAGGCCCTTGCCGCGCCACGGGTTTTCGTCGAGTTGCATGATGCGCCTCCCTCATCTGGGCGGTATTGGACGCGCCACATCCTGCGGCGTCAAGGCCCCTGCCCCTTCCCCCCTCGCGCGCAATGGCATAAAGAGGCGCCAAGCCAGCAGCCCGAAGGAATCTTGCACCATGAACGAGCCGGACATCACCCCCGACCTGATCGCCAGCCACGGGCTGAAACCGGACGAGTATGAGCGCATCCTCGACATCATCGGCCGCGAGCCGACCTTTACGGAACTCGGCATCTTCTCGGCCATGTGGAACGAGCATTGCAGCTATAAATCCTCCAAGAAATGGCTTCGCACCCTGCCCACCACCGGCCCGCAGGTCATTTGCGGGCCCGGCGAGAATGCCGGCATCGTCGATATCGGCGACGGCCAATGCGTCGTCTTCAAGATGGAGTCGCACAACCACCCGTCCTATATCGAACCCTATCAGGGCGCGGCGACCGGCGTGGGCGGCATCCTGCGCGACGTTTTCACCATGGGCGCGCGCCCGATTGCGGCGATGAACTCGCTCAGCTTCGGCGAGCCGGATCACCACAAGACCCGCCAGCTGGTGCATGGCGTCGTCGAGGGGATCGGCGGCTATGGCAACGCGTTCGGCGTGCCCACCGTCGGCGGCGAGCTGCGGTTCGACGCGGCCTATAACGGCAACTGCCTCGTCAACGCGTTCGCCGCGGGCCTCGCCGACACTGACAAGATTTTCTACTCCGCCGCCTCTGGCGTCGGCCGCCCGGTTGTCTATCTCGGCGCCAAGACCGGCCGCGACGGCGTGGGCGGCGCGACCATGGCCTCGGCCGAGTTCGACGATTCCATCGAGGACAAGCGCCCGACCGTGCAGGTGGGCGACCCTTTCACCGAAAAGCGCCTGATGGAAGCGACGCTGGAGCTGATGGCGACCGGCGCCGTCATCTCGATCCAGGACATGGGCGCGGCGGGCCTCACCTGCTCGGCCGTGGAAATGGGCGACAAGGGCGGCCTCGGCGTGCGCCTGAACCTCGAGGCCGTGCCGCAGCGCGAGGACGGCATGACCGCCTACGAGATGATGCTGTCTGAATCCCAGGAACGCATGCTGATGGTGCTGGAGCCGTCGCTGGAGGCCGAGGCCCGCGCCGTGTTCGAAAAATGGGACCTCGATTTCGCCATCGTGGGCGAAACGATCGCCGAGGACCGGTTCCTGATCATGCACAATAACGTGGTCAAGGCCGATCTGCCGCTGGCGGCGCTGTCGGGCACCGCCCCCGAATATGACCGCCCCTGGGTGGAGACGCCCGCGCCGGACGCGCTGGATGCAAGCTCCGTGCCGCAGATCGACCCCATCGACGCGCTGCGCGCGCTGATATCCTCGCCCAATTATTGCAGCCGCGAATGGGTGTACGAGCAATATGACACGATGGTCATGGCCGATACCGTGCGGGGCCCCGGCCTTGGCGCCGGTCTGATCCGCGTGCATGGCACGCCCAAACTGCTGGCCTTCACCTCGGACGTCACGCCTCGCTACGTGCAGGTCAATCCCGAGATGGGCGGCAAGCAGGCCGTGGCCGAGGCCTATCGCAACCTTTCCGCCTTGGGCGCGAAGCCTCTTGCCAGCACCGACAACCTCAATTTCGGCAATCCCGAAAAGCCCGAAATCATGGGCCAGTTGGTCAGCGCGATCAAGGGGATCGGCGCCGCTGTCGAGGCGCTGGACATGCCGATCGTGTCAGGCAACGTGTCGCTCTACAACGAGACCGACGGCTCGGCGATCCTGCCGACCCCGACCATCGGTGCCGTAGGCCTGATCGCGCATGAGGATGAGGCGATCATCGGCCAGGCCCGCGACGGGCACGTGGCCCTCATGGTCGGCGACACGCACGGCCATCTGGGCCAGTCCGCCCTCCTGGCCGAAGTATTCAACCGCATCGAGGGCGACGCCCCCCCGGTGGATCTGGAGGCCGAGCGGCGCAATGGCGGCTTCATCCGCGCAAATCACAGCCTCATCCGCGCCTGCACGGACCTCAGCGACGGGGGGCTTGCCCTTGCCGCGTTTGAGATGGCCGAGGCCGCGGGCGTCGGCGTGCAGCTGGACGAGGCCGATACCGCAACGCTTTTTGGCGAGGATCAGGCGCGCTATCTCATCGCGTGCAACTTCGATCAGGCCGAGGCGCTGATGTCCGAGGCGGGCCGCGCGGGCGTCACCGTCACCAGCGTCGGCAAATTCACCGGAGACACGGTGCGCATCGGCAAATCCGAGGCACCGCTGGACGGGCTCAGCCACCTGTTCCGCACCAGCTTTGCCGACAGGTTCGCTTAAGCGGCGGATTTCGAGTATTTTTGCCAAGATGAAGGCCGTGGCGCGATTCCCGGCTTTTTCTTGGGACAAATACCCATATCCCGCCGGTGGCCGCGCTCACGACGCTTGCGATGCGACCAGCCTGATCCGCTCGATCATCGCGCGCAGCCCGTTCGAGCGCTGCGCCGACAGGTGATCGGTCAGGCCAAGCCGCGCCAGCTCGCCGCCCGCATCGACCGCGGGCACTTCGGCCACGGGCAGATCATTATAAAGCGCGCGCAGAACCGCGATGAGGCCGCGCACGATCAGCGCATCGCTGTCCCCGTCAAAGCGGAACGTGCCGCCCTCGATCTGCGGATGCAGCCAGACCTGGCTGGCGCAGCCTTCGACCTTTGTTGCGGGCACTTTCAGCGCGGCGTCCAGCGGCTCCATCGCCTTGCCCTGTTCGATCACGTGGCGATAGCGGTCTTCCCAGTCGTCCAGAAACTCGAAATCCTCGACGATCTCTTCGAATTGGGGTTGGGCCATGGTACGTCCTTTGACTTGCTGCGTGCAGATCAGGTAGCGGCGCAGGGCACAAACGTCCACCCCGCCGCGCTGCGCCGCCTTGCACTCGGGGCGCGCGGCCTGCTAGGGTCCGGGCCGAATATAATGGCCAAAAGGGGCTTTTGCCGATGCGCGGTCTGGTAACACTTCTGACGATTTCCAGCCTGACACTGGCCGGATGCTCGGGCCTGCGCGAGTCGCGGGCAAATCCGGCAAACTGGTTCGGCCCGAGCCGCACCGTGGAGCGCGCGGCGCCTGCGGGCACGGCCGCTGCCAATCCGCTCATCCCCGAGCAA
This sequence comes from Pelagivirga sediminicola, assembly GCF_003072125.1. Taxonomy (GTDB): domain Bacteria; phylum Pseudomonadota; class Alphaproteobacteria; order Rhodobacterales; family Rhodobacteraceae; genus Roseovarius; species Roseovarius sediminicola. The sequence continues at coordinate 496,350 of NZ_QCYH01000001.1, forward strand.
AGCGACAGTATCTTCCGGCGCAGATCGGAGGCCGAAAGATATGTCGGCACCCCGATCTATGCGGTCGAGAATGTCGTGGTCGAGCCCTCGGCAGGCGGCGCAATCGTCAAGGCCACCGGGCTATCGCTGCGCCAGGGCGCCTTTGATGTGCGCCTTTGGCCGGAAAATGGCGGCGTGCCCGTGGATGGCGTGCTGACCTACACGATGCGCGCCATTCAGCGCGCCGACACGCCACAAGGCCCCGAGCAGACGCGCCGCGTCAATGCCGGGCAGTTCGTCAGCCGCCAGACCCTGTCCGGGCTGCGCGGCGTGACGGTTCTGAGCCAGACCACCACCGCCACATCGCGCCGCTGAGGGCGACGCGCTAAAGCGCGACCGTTTCGATCGTGCTGCCCTTGACGCGCAGCGCGATCTTTCCGTCGCAAAGCCGCAGCGCTTCGGCGCCGAAGACATCGCGGCGCCATCCGCTGAGCGCGGGCAGGTCGCGCTGGCCGGCCGCGATAGCGTCCAGGTCGGACGCGGTGGCGATCAATTTCGACGCCACCCCTTCGCGATCCGCCACGCCCTTCAGCAGCACGCGCAGAAGATCGGCGATCGCCGGGTTCACCTGCATCTTGTCGCGGCTCAGGTCAGGTTCGGGCTGATCCTCCGGCGCGGCGGCCTGTCCATCGGCCACGGCCTTCAGGATGCCATCGGCGATGTCGCCCTTGCGCGCCTCGCGCAGCAGCAGGCGCGAGCGCCCCAGATCCTCGACGCTGGCGGGTTTGGTCGCGGCGAGTTCCGCCAACGCATCGTCCTTGTAGACCCGGCTGCGCGGGACATTGCGCATCTGCGCGTATTTTTCGCGAAAGCTGGCCAATTCGCGCAATATGGCAAGATACCTGCCGGAATTGTTGCGCGTCTTGATGCGCTGCCATGCGTCTTCGGGACGGGTGATGTAGGTCTCGGGGCTGGTCAGCACGGCCAATTCCTCGGCCACCCATTTGTCGCGCCCGCTCTTGGCCAGCTCGCGCGCAAGATACTCGTAGACCTTGCGCAGATGGGTCACATCCGCCAGCGCGTATTTCTTCTGCGCATCGCTCAGGGGGCGGCGCGACCAGTCGGTGAAGCGCGAGGATTTGTCGACCTGCGCCTTGGCGATGCGCTTGACCAGCGTTTCATATCCCGCCTGCTCGCCAAAGCCGCAGACCATCGCGGCGACCTGCGTGTCGAAAAGCGGCGTGGGGATCAGCCCCGCATCGACATAGAAGATCTCCAGATCCTGCCGCGCGGCGTGGAAAACCTTGACCACATCCTCGTTGCGGAAGAGCGCATAGAGCGGCTCCAGCGACAGACCATCGGCCAGGGGATCGACCAGAACCGCGGTTTCGTCGCCCTCGCCCGGATAGGCCAGTTGCACGAGGCACAGCTTGGAATAATAGGTGCGCTCGCGCAGGAACTCGGTGTCGACGGTGACATAGGGATGCTGGGCGGCGCGGGTGCAGAATTCGATCAGGGCGTCCGTGGTGGTGATGGTCTGGATCAAGGGAAATGCTTCTTTCGCTGATGTCGGCTGCGCCGCTATACGGCAATGCGGCGGAGATTGAAACGGGTTTGGATGCGCCGCGCGCTCACGGCAGCCACACCGGGCTGCGGTCACCGGACGCGAACCGGCGCAGGACGGCAGGATAGAGGCGATGCTCCATCTGCAACACGCGCGCGGCCAGCGTTTCAGGCGTATCGCCGTCAACGACAGGCACGCGCGCCTGGCCGAGGATCGGACCGTCATCCAGCGCGGCCGTGACCTCGTGTACGGTGCAGCCGGCCTCGGCATCGCCTGCGGCGAGCGCGCGGGCATGCGTATCGAGCCCGCGATACCTGGGCAAAAGCGAGGGGTGGATATTGATCATCCGCCCCTGCCAGCGCGCGACGAAACCTTCGGTCAGAACGCGCATGAATCCCGCAAGGCAGATGATGTCGGGCCGGTAATCCATGAGGCGCGCGTGCAGCGTCTCCTCGAACGCGGCGCGGTCCGGGCCGTGCGGGCGGTGATCGACCACCTCGGTCGGAACGCCGCGCGCCGCGGCCTTTTGCAGCCCGCCCGCGTCCGCCCGGTTCGACAGCACCAGTGCCGGGCGCGCCGGGTGATCGCCGGTCATGCTGTCCAGAAGCGCGACCATGTTGGAGCCGCTGCCGGACAGCAGGATGGCGACCCGCCTGCTCACGCCAGCGCGCCGCCATAGCGGACACCGGCGCCCTTGGTCACGCGGCCGATGCGGTGCACCGTCTCGCCCTGCTCGGCGAACAGATCGGCCAGCGCATCGGCCCGGGCGCTATCCACGCTCACGATCATGCCGATGCCGCAGTTGAAGGTCTTGAGCAGCTCGGACTGTTCCATACCGCCGGTTTTTTGCAGCCAGTCGAAGACACCGGGCAAATCCCACGCGCCCAGATCGATGTCGGCGCCAAGCCCCTCGGGCAGCACGCGCGGCAGGTTCTCGGTCAGGCCGCCGCCGGTGATATGGGCCAGCGCATGTACCCCGCCCGCGCGGATCGCCGCCAAGGCGGGCCTGACATAGAGCCGCGTCGGCGCCAACAGAACCTCGCCCAGCGTGCCCTCTGCCCACGGGCAATCGGCGTCCCAACCCAGACCGGACATATCGACCAGCTTGCGCACGAGGCTGTAGCCGTTGGAATGCACCCCGTCGCTGGCAAGGCCCAGCAGCACATCGCCCTCGGCCACACCTTCGGGAAGCGCGCTGCCACGCTCCATCGCGCCGACGGCAAAGCCCGCCAGATCGAAATCGCCCGCAGGATACATGCCCGGCATCTCCGCCGTCTCGCCGCCGATCAGCGCCGCGCCGGAGCGCTCGCAGCCCGTCGCGATCCCCTCGATGATGCGCGCCGCCTGATCGGTGTCCAGCTTGCCGGTAGCGAAATAATCCAGGAAAAACAACGGCTCCGCGCCTTGGCAAACCAGGTCGTTGACGCACATCGCCACAAGGTCGATGCCCACGCCGTCCACGTTACCCGTGTCGATCGCGATGCGCAGCTTGGTGCCGACACCGTCGGTCGCGGCCACCAGAACCGGATCGTGATAGCCCGCCGCCTTCAGATCGAACAGCGCGCCAAAGCCGCCGAGACCCGACATCACGCCGGGGCGCGCCGTGCGTTTGGCCGCGGGCTTGATCCGCTCGACCAGCGCATTGCCCGCGTCGATATCAACGCCGGCATCGGCATAGCTCACACCATTCTTGGACTCGGTCATCGCGGCACTCCCTGAATATCCTGCGCGGGTTAGCCGATCATCGCGGGTTTCGCAATCTCAAAGCCTTGACGCGCCCGCGTCGCTCAGCGTAGGACGCGAGGCATGGGAGGGCCTGTAGCTCAACTGGTTAGAGCAGAGCGCTCATAACGCTTTGGTTGCGGGTTCAAGTCCTGCCGGGCCTACCATCCCTCTCGTCACCCGCTCAATGCAGCCGTGCCGCCCGCCCCCGCCGCACGGGGCGGTGCATCCTGCATCCGGCCTGCTGCAGATAGGCAACAAAGGCTTGCGCGGCAGCGCTGGCCGGGCGGCAGGCCGTGCAGGAGCCATGCGCGGCGCGCGCCGCTTCGGGGGTTGCCTCGCCCGGAAGAGCAAAGGCCCATTCCAGAAAACCCATGCGCGCCGCGGCATCGGCCTCGCGCCCGGCGGCATCGCTTCGCTCCAGTCCCATCAGGATCTGTATGGCAGTCATTCATCTTCACTCCCCGGCCGCACCCCGGGCCGGATGGGGCGAAGGGATGCGCAAGGCCGTGGTGCAAGAGCCGCCAACAGCGCCCGCACCGCCCCCCGCGGCTTGACGTTTGTCCAGGGCTGGTTTCCGGACTTGAGGGGCTGGGCGCGGCGGCCCGTGATCCGGCATCCTTCCCAGGCCATCGGCCCAGTGGCATCATGCCGTATCGCCCACCCTTACCGTTGCGGGGGCAGTGCCGGATTTGCACCGGCTTCCCAATTCTCCACCAAGCGGGGCGGCACCATGGACGTTCAGATTGGCGCAACGCGGCGGGGCGCGCAATGATTCATCGCGGCGCTGCGGCAAGAAATCTCGCGGCGCTCCGCGGGGGATGTTGCGGCAGGAAACGCAGGCGCCCGCGCGTCAGAACGGCACATCATCCGCGCCGCTGACAAAACGCGCGACGACCTTCTTCGTGCCGGCCTTGTCGAAGGCGACCTCCAGCTTGTCCCCCTCGACGCCCATGATCTCGCCATAGCCGAACTTTTGATGAAACACCCTTTCCCCCACCACATGCGAGGAGGCGGCGGCCATGTCGATCACCGGCGACGTCGATTCGCGCGGCTGCGCGGTGGGGCGCTGGCCCGCGCGGGCCTGCATGCGCTTCCAGCCCGGCGAGTTGTAGACATTCGCCTCGGCCACCTTGGCGTCGATGCTGTTCGGCACGCCCGCCGCGGCGCCATAGCCGCCGCCATAAAGGCCCGGCGGCGTCAGCACCTCGACATGCGCCTCGGGCAATTCGTCGATAAAACGGGATGGCAGCGAGGATTGCCACTGGCCAAAGACGCGGCGATTGCCGGCGAAGGAGATGGTGCACACCTCCTCGGCGCGGGTGATGCCGACATAGGCAAGGCGACGCTCCTCCTCGACGCCCTTGAGACCGCTCTCGTCCATCGAGCGCTGCGAGGGGAAAAGACCATCCTCCCATCCCGGCAGGAACACCGCGGGAAATTCCAGCCCCTTGGCGGCGTGCAGCGTCATGATGGACACCTTCTCGCCTTCATTGTCGCTCTCGTTGTCCATGATCAGGCTGACATGCTCCAGAAACCCTGTGAGGTTCTCGAAGTTTTCCAGCGCCTTGACCAGTTCCTTGAGGTTTTCCAGCCGCCCCGGCGCCTCCGGCGTCTTGTCGTCCTGCCACATCCCGGTGTAGCCGGATTCGTCGAGTATGATCCCGGCCAGTTCCACATGGCTGACATCCTTGTCGCCGGTCATCCGGCCCCAGCGGGCAAGCCCGTCCAGCAACGTCGCCAGCTCCTTGGCGCCCTTGCCGCCAAGCCCGCCCTGCTCCAGCAGGATCCGCGCGCCCTCGATCAGCGGCACGCCGTGTTCGCGCGCCGTCACTTGGATCTTTTGCTGCGCCTTGTCTCCAAGGCCGCGCTTGGGCGTGTTGACGATCCGCTCGAAGGCCAGATCGTCGCTGGGCGACGTGACGCAGCGGAAATAGGCCATGGCATCGCGGATCTCCATCCGCTCGTAGAAGCGCGGGCCGCCGATGACGCGGTATGGCAGGCCAATGGTCAGAAACCGATCCTCGAAGGCGCGCATCTGGTGCGAGGCGCGCACGAGAATCGCCATCTCATCAAGGCTGTAGGGGCGCAGATTGCGCGTGCCGCGCTGCATCGCCTCGATCTCCTCGCCGATCCAGCGGGCCTCCTCGTCGCCGTCCCAATGGCCGATCAGGCGAACCTTTTCGCCTTCCTCCACATCGGTCCACAGCTCCTTGCCCAGACGCCCCTGATTGCCCGCGATCACGCTGGATGCGGCGGCCAGGATATGCGGGGTCGAGCGGTAGTTCTGCTCCAGCCGCACGACATGCGCGCCCGGAAAATCCTTCTCAAACCGCAGGATGTTGCCCACTTCGGCGCCGCGCCAGCCATAGATGGACTGGTCGTCATCGCCGACGCAGCAGATGTTCCGGTGCCCGCCCGCAAGCAGGCGCAGCCACAGATACTGGGCGACGTTCGTATCCTGATACTCGTCCACCAGAATGTAGCGGAACCAGCGCTGGTATCTTTGCAGGATGTCGTCATGGGTCTGAAAGATACTGACCACATGCAGCAGCAGATCGCCGAAATCGACGGCATTCAGCTCGATCAGGCGGCGCTGGTATTGCTTGTAGAGCGCGACCGCCTTGCCATTATACGCCCCCGCCTCGCCCGCGGGCACGCGGGAAGGTGTCCAGGCGCGGTTTTTCCAATGGTCGATCACACCGGCCAGTTGGCGCGCGGGCCAGCGTTTGTCGTCGATCCCGGCGGCCTGCACCAGTTGCTTCAGCAGGCGCAGCTGATCGTCGGTGTCGAGGATGGTGAAGTTGGATTTCAGCGTTACGTCGCTGCCCTCCACCCCGATCAATTCGGCGTGGCGGCGCAAGAGCTTGACGCAGATCGAGTGAAACGTGCCGAGCCACGGCATCCCCTCGATGGATTGGCCCAGCAGCGCGCCGACGCGGTTCTTCATCTCGCGGGCGGCCTTGTTGGTGAAGGTCACGGCCAGCACCTCGTTCGGCTGGGCGCGGCCGGTATTCAGCAGATGCACGATGCGCGTCGTCAGCGCCTTGGTCTTGCCCGTCCCTGCCCCGGCGAGCATCAGAACCGGGCCGTCCATCGTCTCGACCGCAAGACGCTGTTCGGGGTTCAGCCCGTCCAGATAAGGCACGGGACGCGCGGCCATCGCGCGGGCGGACAGCGAGGCGCCTTCGAAGGCGTCGGATTCGTCAAAACTGCTCATGCGCGCGACCTTAGCGGCACCGCCGCCGAAGATAAAGTGATGTTCGGTCTATGTTCCGCCCGAAGTTCCGCCCGGCATGAGGCAGGCCCGCTGCCTCATGCCGACGCGAAACAGCGCCTCGCCCAGCGGGGCGGCGCCCTATCCGGCCTTCTTTCCGTCGATCGTCTCGGCCAGCGCCTCGGCGCGGGCGGCGATTTCGGCAAGCGTGTCGGTCACCGACGAGGGCACCACCGGCACCTCGACGCGCTCGGGCGCGGGCGCCGGGGCATCGCGCAGACGCGCAAGCTCGGCATCCTTTTCGGCCATCTGGTCCTCGGCCTCGCGCAGCTTGTCCTGAAGCCCGGCGGTCTTGTCGGCCAGCATGAGCCCGGCCATCAGCAGCATGCGCGCCTCGGGGATGCGGCCGATCTGGGCGGCCAGAACGGCGGCTTCGTCGTCCAGCATCCGTGCGGCGGAATGCAGGTAATGCTCCTCGCCCTGCTGGCAGGAGACCTGGAACGTGCGACCTCCGATTTCGATATCGACTTCCGGCATCACTTGTCCTCCATCGCGGCGGCATCGGCGGCGTCCGCACCGTTGGTGATCTGGCCCAGTTCGACCAGCAGCACGTCCATTTCCGCGCGGTCGGCGGCGCGGGCGGCGCGCAAGCCGTCCAGTTCGGCCATCATCGCCTTGTTTATCAGGTGCGGCTCGGCCACGCCCTCGGCATTGGCCTCGCGCAGCGCCTTGTTGTTGTCGCGCAACTGCTGGTTGGCCGCGCGTAGCGACTGAAGCTCGCCGTCCAGTCGCTTCAGCGCAGCCACACGCTCCTGCTCGCGGCCGGCCTGCCCCGACGTCTCGGCGGTGCGGGCCTCCTCGGCGGCGCGCATTGCCTCCTCGGCGGCGCGGGCGCGCTCGTTCAGCTTCTTGACGCGCTCCTCCAGTTGGGCATTGGCCAGCGCCTCGTCCTCGAGTTGCTGGCGCAGACCCTCGATCTCGGTATCGCCGGTGTCTACGGTCAGCCCGTCCAGACCTTGACCGATCCGGTCCAGCGCGGCCATGATCCGGCCCTGCATCGCGTCGATATCGCTCATCCCTTGCATGTCCTCATCTGTGGTTCCGGGGCGCGCGCGGCGTGCCTGCGAATCGCGCTCCCTGCCTTGTGCGCCCAAGTGTAACGAATGGCTGGCAAAAAGGCTTCCCCTCATGGCGCGCATTGGCTGCCCCCTGCCACGTCCGGGCAAGTGGCCGCCATGGCAGCGCTTGATCTTTGGGCGCGGGCTGGTATTTAACCACGGCAATCCGTCCCTGCCATAAGGATACCCCTGCCCGTGGATCTCGCTGCCCTCGCCCGCGCCAACCCCGATCACTGGTCCAAAGCGACCGCCATTCGCGCCCTGACGCTGGACGCTGTCCACGCGGCCAATTCGGGCCATTCGGGAATGCCGATGGGCATGGCCGATGTTGCGACGGTCCTTTATGAAAAACACCTGAAATTCGATGCCTCCGCGCCCGATTGGCCGGATCGCGACCGGTTCATCCTCAGCGCAGGCCACGGCTCGATGCTGCTTTATTCGCTGCTGCATCTGACCGGCTATGCCGACATGACACTGGAGCAGATCAAGAATTTCCGCCAATGGGGCGCGATCACGGCGGGCCATCCCGAATACGGCCACGCCAAGGGGATCGAGACCACCACCGGCCCGCTGGGCCAGGGCATCGCCAATTCGGTCGGCTTTGCCATGGCCGAGGAAATGCTGCGCGCGCGTTATGGCCGCAAGCTGGTCGATCACCACACCTATGTCATCGCCGGTGACGGCTGCCTGATGGAAGGCATCAGCCAGGAGGCGATCACGTTGGCGGGGCGCCACGCCCTGGGCAAGCTGATCGTGTTCTGGGACAACAACGACATCACCATCGACGGCAAGGTGTCGCTGTCGGACCGTACCGATCAGGTGAAACGCTTCCGCGCCGCAAACTGGCAGGTGATCGAGATCGACGGGCACGACCCGGCGCAGATCGACGAGGCGATCACCAAGGCCAAAACGTCCAAGAAACCCACCATGATCGCCTGCAAGACGCATATCGCGCTGGGTCATGCGGCGCAGGACACCTCCAAGGGCCATGGCGCGCTGACCGACGCCGATCAGATGGCCGCCGCCAAAGCGGCCTATGGCTGGACAACCGGCCCGTTCGAGGTGCCCGGTGACATCAAGAAGGCGTGGGAAGCAATTGGCGCTAAAGGCAAATCCGAGCGCGAGGCGTGGGAGTCCCGTTTCGCCGAGGCGTCCGAGCGTCGGCAAAAGGAATTCACCCGCATTTTTGACCGCGAGGCACCCAAAACGCTGAGCGCGCGCATCAAGGCGCTGAAAAAGCAGATCAGCGAAGAGGCGCCCAAGGTTGCCACGCGTAAATCCAGCGAGATGGTGCTGGAAATCGTCAACCCGATCATGCCCGAAACCGTGGGCGGCTCAGCCGATCTCACCGGCTCGAACAATACCAAAACCGGCGATCTGGGCGTGTTTGACACCGACAATCGCAAGGGTCGGTATGTCTATTGGGGCATCCGCGAGCATGGCATGGCCGCCGCGATGAACGGCATGGCGCTGCATGGCGGCATCCGGCCCTATGGCGGCACCTTCATGTGCTTTACCGACTACGCCCGCCCCGCCATGCGCCTTGCCGCGTTGATGCGGATTCCGACCGTGTTCGTGATGACGCATGACAGCATCGGACTGGGTGAGGATGGCCCGACACACCAGCCGGTCGAGCATCTGGCGATCAGCCGCGCAACGCCCAACACCTGGGTCTTCCGCCCCTGTGATACGGTGGAGACGGCCGAGGCGTGGGAGCTGGCGCTGACATCCAAAGAAACGCCTTCGGTCCTGTCGCTGACGCGCCAGAACGTGCCGACGCTGCGTGTCGAGCATCGCAACAAGAACCTGACGGCCCAAGGCGCCTATGTTCTGGCCGAGGCCGAAGGCAAGCGCCGCGCGATCATCATGGCCACCGGCTCGGAGGTGGAAATCGCCATGCAGGCGCGCGATCTGCTTCAGGCCGAGGACATCGGCACGCGCGTCGTCTCCATGCCCTGCTGGGAGCTGTTCGAGGCGCAGGACGAGGCGGCCCGCCGCAAGGTTCTGCCCGCCGGTCCGGTGCGCGTCGCGGTTGAGGCCGCCGCGCGTCAGGGTTGGGACCGCTGGCTGTGCGGCGAGCGCGGACGCGAGGCGAAATCGGGCTTTGTCGGCATGGAAGGCTTCGGCGCATCGGCCCCTGCCGAAGAGCTGTACGAGAAGTTCGGCATCACCGCCGAGGCCGTCGCCGCCAAGGTGAAGTCCCTGCTGTAAGCGTCCCGGGAAGGCTGAATTTTCAGCCTTCCCGCCGCTCACCGGACATGAAAATTCGCGAATTTTCTCCCGGTGATTTTTCGCGAAAATCGGCGTGTCACACCACCGGATTGAGCCGCTTCAGGCGCTGCCAGATCGGCGTGATGATTCGCGTCCCGATCGGGATCAGAACCAGCCCCAGCGCCAGACCGAAAACGCCGTCCATCGTCGCAACCAGCGTCCATTGCGCCGCCGCACGACCGCTGTCCAGCGCCTGGGTGGCTGCATCCGCAATATGGTGTATCTGATCGTAGGGCCACGCGACGCCGAGATTCGCCAACCCGTGCAGAATGATGTTGCCACCGACCCACAGCATCGCGGCGGTGCCGATAATCATCAACGCGGCCAATACCTTGGGCATCGCCTTGATCAGCGCCCGGCCGATGCCGCGCGTCGCCGACAGGCGCCCCTTGGCGGCCATCAGCAGGCCCAGATCATCCGCCTTCACGATCAGCGCAACCGCGCCATAAACGGCGACCGTGATCATCACCGCGACCGCAGCCAGCGTCGCCCCCTCCATCCAGATCGAACCGTCGGGAATCGCGGCCAGTGCGATGGTCATGATCTCGGCGGACAGGATGAAATCGGTCTTGATCGCGCCGGCGATCCTTTGCTCTTCCAGATGGGCGGGCCCGCTCTGTGCGGCCACCTCCTTTTTCTTGACTTCATGGTCGCCTTTCAGCGCATGGACCACTTTCTCAGCCCCCTCGAAGCACAGATAGCAGCCCCCCAGCATCAGCAGCGGCGTCACCGCGCCCGGCGCGAATTCGCGCAGCGCCAGCCCGGCAGGCAGCAAGAAGACCAGCTTGTTGAAGAGCGAGCCGCGCGCAATACGCCAGATGATCGGCAATTCGCGGTCCGCATCAAAGCCCTGCATGTATTTCGGCGTGACGGCCGCATCGTCAATCGCGGCGCCGGCCGCCTTGGCCCCTGCCTTGGTCGCCTGCGCGGCCACATCGTCGATCGACGCCGCTGCCACCTTGGCGATGGCCGCCACATCGTCCAGAAGGGCCAGTAGTCCGCTCATATGATCGCTCCGTATTTGGCCCCGGAAAGGTAGAGAAACGCGCGCCGCGCACAAGGGCATCCGTGACATATAGCGCTAACAGCCGAAAATCAGGGGTTTTTGATCTTTCGGCATCGCGCGGCGCACCGTATATCCGGCCCAACGCCATCAATCGTCAGGAGCCTTCCCCATGACCATCACTGTCGGCATCAACGGATTTGGCCGCATCGGCCGCGCCACGCTCGCCCATATCAGCGAGACGGGCCGCGAGGATATCAAGGTCGTCAAGCTGAACGCGACCGGCCCGCTGGAAACCGCCGCGCATTTGATCCGCTATGACAGCGTGCATGGCCGGTTTCCCGGCACTGTCACCACCGGCGACGGGACGATGGATTTGGGGCGGGGCGCGATCCAGATGTTTTCGACCTATGACATGGACGAGCTGGACTGGGACGGCGTCGATGTCGTGCTGGAATGCACCGGCAATTTCAACGACGGCGAGAAGGCGAAAAAGCATCTGGAGCGCGGCGCGGGCAAGGTTCTGCTGTCGGCGCCCGGCAAGAACGTGGACCGCACCGTTGTCATGGGCGTCAATGACGGCGATCTTCAGCCCGGCGAGCGGATGATCTCGAACGGATCCTGCACCACCAACTGCCTCGCCCCGCTGGCCAAGGTGCTGCATGACGGCATCGGTATCGAGAGCGGCATCATGACCACGATCCACGCCTACACGGGCGATCAGCCGACGCTGGACCGCCGTCACAAGGACCTGTATCGCGCGCGCGCTGCCGCCATGTCGATGATCCCGACCTCCACCGGCGCGGCCAAGGCGCTGGCCGAGGTGATGCCCGCGCTCAAGGGCAAGCTGGACGGCTCGGCCATCCGCGTGCCCACGCCGAACGTATCGGCGGTGGACCTGACTTTCGTCGCCTCGAAATCCGTGACCGAAGAGGACGTCAACGCCATCGTGGCCGAAGCGGCCGCCGGTCCGATGAAGGGCATCCTTGCCTATGACCCCGCGCCCAAGGTCAGCATCGATTTCAACCATACCGAGGAAAGCAGCATCTTCGCGCCCGATCAGACCAAGGTGATCGGCGGCACGCTGGTGCGGGTTCTGGCATGGTATGACAACGAGTGGGGCTTTTCGTGCCGCATGGCCGATGTGGCCGCGCTGATGGGCCGGCTGGGCTGATCCTGCACGCCATGTTGCACAATGCGGCCCCGGAATGTCACACGGTTCGGGGCCGCATCAACGGCCGCTATGGGCGCAGAAAAAGGCACTGCACATGACCGACCGGATCGCGCTGTGGCTGTTCGTGCTGATCGTTCTGGCGCTGGGTCTGGATTACTGGCTGCAGGACTGGGACGGGCTGATCTTCGTCGGGGCGAAACTGGGCGAATTGATCGAGTGGATGGCCTTCTGGCGGTGAGCCGCCGCGCCCGGTTCAGGCGAATTTGTCCAGCAACGCGGTATTGACATTGGGCGTGACGAAGGTGGACACGTCGCCGCCCAGCCGCGCGATCTCCTTGACCAGCTTGGACGCGATCGCCTGATGCCCGGTATCGGCCATCAGGAACACCGTTTCGATATTGCTGTCGAGCGCGCGGTTCATGCCGACCATCTGGAACTCATACTCGAAATCGGCCACGGCGCGCAGGCCGCGCACGATGATCTGCGCGCCCACGTCACGGGCGCAGTCGATCAGCAGGTTTTCGAAAGGATGCACGGTAATCTCGACCCCGCCCGCCTGCGCAAGGCACGCGGCCTCGGCCTCGATCATCGCGACGCGCTCTTCCAGCGAGAAAAGCGGACCCTTGTCGCGATTGATCGCAACCCCCACGACAAGCCTGTCGACCAGCGTCGCGGCGCGGCGGATGATGTCGATGTGGCCCAACGTGATGGGATCGAACGTGCCGGGGTAAAGGCCAATGCGCATCGCATCCCTCCAAGTTTCGCTCCCGACAGACAGCACGGCAATACCATCGAGCGCAAGCCCGCATGTGGCACCGCGCGCGCGAGCGGGCCGAGCCGTTTCGCGCGTGCAACGGTCGGTGCCATCTGCCGGGGGCGTTCCGGCCTATCGGCCCATGATCATGCCTTGCATGGATTCGTTCTCCATCGCCAGTTCGGCCAGACGCGCCTTGACCACGTCGCCCAGTGTGATGACGCCGATCAGCTTGCCGTCCTCCAGCACGGGCATGTGGCGAAAACGGCCGTCCGTCATGCGCTGCAGGACGCTTTCGCCGGTGTCCTGCCGCGTCGCGCAGACCAGATCGGTCGTCATCATCTCATCGACCTTGTCGTTCAGGCACCCGGCCCCGCGCTGTCCCAGCGTGCGCACGATGTCGCGCTCGGACAGAACGCCGACAACATGGCCGCTCTCGTCCGCGACGATCAGCGCGCCGATGCGATTTTCCGACAGCTTGGCCGCCGCGTCGGATACCGCCAAACCCGGCGCGATGGTGAACACATCGGTGTTGGCTTTGGTCTTGAGGATTTGTTGAACCAGCATATCGCACCCCGTTATCGCTATCATTCACAAATCAGCGTAAAGATTGACCGCCTTCTGTCAAGCACGCGGGTCATCCCGGCACAGCGATTCCAGCCGCGCGACCTCGCGGCGCATTCCGCTGGCCAGTTCCTCGGCAAAGCGGTTGAGCCGGTCAAGGCGGCGGTCATCCACGTGGCGGATCAGGTAGAAACTGCGCAAAAGGTTGATGTCGCCCGGCAGGATACGCACCATGTCATGGCCGAACGGGATCGAGAAATCATGCACGATGCCGATGCCCGCGCCCTGCCGGATCCAGCTGAATTGCACCGACACCGAATTGCTGGCCAGATCGACGCGCGGCAGCCCGGCCTCGGCCATGTAATCCAGCTCCTTGTCGAAAATCATGTCCTGGATATAGCCGACGATGCGGTGATCGCGCAGATCCTGCCGCCGGCGGATCGGGCCCTTGAGACGCAGATATTCCTTCGAGGCCACAAGGCTCAGCCTGTAGTCGGTCACTTTTTGCACGCTCAGCCGCCCGGCAACCGGCGCGCTGACGGCGATGGCCATGTCCGCCTCGCGGCGCGACAGGTTGAACACGCGCGGCAGCGCGACGATCTGCACCTCCAGATCCGGGTTGCGCTCGACGATCTGGGCGCAGACCTGCGGCAGCAGGAAATTCGCCGATCCATCGGGCGAGCCCAGCCGGATCTGGCCGCTCAGGCGCCCGCCCCGCCCCGGCAGATCCTCGAACGCGGCGGTCATTTCCTGCTCGGCACGGGCCGCGCGCTCGGCCAGACGCTGGCCCTCGCCGGTCAGCGCGTATCCCTGCGGCGATTTCGCGAAAAGCGGCGCCTTCAGCGCCTCCTCCAGCCGGGCGATGCGTCGGCCGACGGTGGCCGGGTCGATCTTCAGAACGCGGCCGGCCGCCGACAGGCTTTCGTGGCGCGACACCGCCAGAAATATCCTCAGATCGTCCCATTGTGGCTGCATCCCGCCTCCATTTTGCAAAAATGCAAACTCCGTTTGAGATATTGCCTCTGTTCAGCCTATTTTTGCAAGCCTATGCTGGGCGCAAATGAAAATGGAGGGTTCCATGACGACCGAACTGACGCATTACATCAATGGCAAGCATGTCAAAGGCACATCCGGCCGCTTTGCGGATGTCTTCAACCCCGCCACCGGCGAAGTGCAGGCCAAGACGCCGCTTGCCTCCGTGGACGAGCTGAACCAGGCCGTCGCGGATGCGGCGAAGGCGCAGGAAGAATGGGCCGCGGTCAACCCGCAGAAACGCGCCCGCGTGATGATGGAATACGTGCGCCTCATCAACCGCGACATGGACAAGCTGGCCGAGGCGATCAGCCGCGAGCATGGCAAGACCATCCCCGACGCGCGCGGCGACGTGCAGCGCGGCATGGAAGTGATCGAATTCTGCATCGGCGCGCCCCATTTCCTGAAGGGCGAATATTCCGGCAACGCCTCGACCGGCATCGACATCTATTCGATGCGCCAGCCCTTGGGTGTCGTTGCGGGCATCACGCCCTTCAACTTCCCGGCCATGATCCCGATGTGGAAAATGGGCCCGGCGATCGCGGCGGGCAACGCCGTCATCATCAAGCCGTCCGAGCGCGACCCCTCCTGCCCGCTGATGCTGGCTGAACTCTGGACCGAGGCGGGTCTGCCCGATGGCATCTGCCAGGTCGTCAACGGCGACAAGGAATCGGTCGACGCGATCCTCGACAACGAGACGATCATGGCCGTCGGCTTTGTCGGCTCGACGCCCATCGCGCAGTATATCTATGGCCGCGCCTGCAGCAACGGCAAGCGAGCGCAGTGCTTTGGCGGTGCCAAGAACCACATGATCATCATGCCCGACGCGGACATGGATCAGGCCGCCGACGCGCTGATCGGCGCAGGCTACGGCGCCGCGGGCGAGCGCTGCATGGCGATCTCGGTCGCCGTTCCCGTGGGCGACGAGACCGCGGACAAGCTGATCGAAAAGCTGGTGCCGCGCATCGAAAAGCTGAAGGTCGGCCCCTACACCTCGGACACCGAGATGGATTACGGCCCCGTCGTGACCGCCGAAGCGAAAAAGCGGATCGAAGGTCTGGTGCAGTCCGGCATCGATCAGGGCGCCGAGCTGGTCGTCGACGGGCGCGGGTTCAGTCTGCAAGGCTATGAGGACGGCTTCTTTGTCGGCCCGCATCTGTTCGACAAGGTGACGCCGGAGATGGACATCTACCAGCAGGAGATTTTCGGCCCGGTCCTGTGCACGGTGCGCGCAGGCAGCTATGAGGAAGCGCTGAAACTGGCCTCGGATCACGAGATGGGCAACGGCACGGCGATCTTTACCCGCGATGGCGATGCGGCGCGCGATTTCGCGTCCCGCGTCAATGTGGGCATGGTCGGCGTCAACTTCCCGATCCCGGTGCCGCTGGCGCATTACACCTTCGGCGGCTGGAAGAAATCGGCCTTCGGCGATCTCAACCAGTACGGCCCCGACGCGTTCAAGTTCTACACCAAGACCAAGACCGTGACCTCGCGCTGGCCGAGCGGAATCAAGGAAGGCGGCGAGTTCCACTTCAAACTGGCCGACTGACACGAGGCGCGAAACGCCCGGCTCCCGCAGCCGGGCGTTTTACGTCTGCGCCCGGAAATTCGCAGAATTTCCTTGGCAGGGCGGCGCGGCTGCGCTTTGCTGGACATGCCCCAGCGAAAGGCGCGCCATGGCCCAGGCCCATCCGGATTTCACCATCGGCATCGAAGAGGAATATCTGCTCGTCGACAGCCAGACGATGGCGCTGGCCGCCGCGCCCGAGGCGTTGATGGATGCCTGCCGCAGTGCCCTCAATGCCCAGGTCAGCCCGGAATACCTGACCTGTCAGATCGAGGTGGGCACGAAGGTGTGCGGCACCATCGCCGAGGTGCGCGAGGATCTCCGGCGCCTGCGCGCCTGCGTCTCGCATGAGGCCGCGAAGTTCGGCCTCACCCCCATCGCGGCGTCATGCCATCCCTTTTCGCGCTGGCGCGAGCAGACCCATACCGACAAGGAGCGCTATAACGATCTGTCCACCGATCTGGCCGGGGTCGTGCGCCGGATGCTGATCTGCGGGATGCATGTGCATGTGGGCATCGATGGCCCGGACCGGCGCATCGACATGATGAACCAGCTCAGCTATTTCCTGCCGCATCTTCTGGCGCTGAGCTGTTCGTCGCCCTTCTGGCAGGGGCATGATACCGGGCTGGACAGCTACCGGCTGACCGTGTTCGACAACCTGCCCCGCACCGGCCTGCCCCCGCGCATGAGCAGCCATGGCGAGTATGAGCGCGCGGTGCAGGTGCTGATCGATCTGGGCGCGATCAAGGACGCGTCCAAGATCTGGTGGGATCTGCGCCCCTCATCGAAATATCCGACGCTGGAATCGCGCATATGCGACGTGCAGCCCCGGCTGGAGGATGCGCTGACACTGGCGGCGCTGACCCAGGGGCTGGCGCGGATGCTATGGCGGCTGGCGGTGAAAAATCAGCGCTGGCGCATTTACGAGACATTCCTGATCTCCGAAAACCGCTGGCGCGCGCAGCGCTATGGCGTGCGCGAGGGGCTGATCGATTTCGGCATGGGCCAGATCATTCCCATGGACGAGCTCATCGGCGAGATGCTGGACATCATCGCCGAGGATGCGATCCACTTCGGCTCGGCGCAGGAGGTGGCGCGCGCGCGCCAGATTGCAGGCGGCGGCAACAGCGCCGACCGCCAGAGGCAGGTCTTTGACGCGGCAACGCAGGCCGGAAAGGACCGCGAGGGCGCGCTTGCAGCGGTCGTTGCGCATCTGATCGACGAGTTTCACGCCGACCTTTGAGAGCATCGGTGCCCGCTTGGTTTGGGCTGGAAAACTTCCGCGAATTCAGCGCCGCCGGGCCATTGCCTATGGCCCGCAGATCACGATACTCTGCCGCGATTTCAGACGCGGGAAGGCTATGACATGAAGATCGGATTCGTTGGACTGGGCAACATGGGCGGGCCGATGGCCGCAAACCTGGCCGCTGCCGGGCATGAGGTGACAGGCTTTGATCCCGCCGGTGTCAGCGCCGAAGGTGTCGCCAGCGCCGCCAGCGCCGAGGAGGCCGCAACGGGTGCCGACGTGGTCATCACCATGCTGCCCAATGGCGATATCCTGCGCAGCGTGGCCGATCAGATCATCCCGGCCATGGCACCCGGCGCCGTCTTCCTCGACTGCTCGACCGTTGATGTGGACAGCGCGCGGGACGTGGCCGCGCAGGCGCAAAAGGCCGGGCTGTCGGCGCTCGACGCGCCGGTATCGGGCGGCATCGGCGGCGCCTCGGGCGGCACGCTGACCTTCATGGTGGGCGGCGACGACGCGGGCTTTGCCACCGCGAAGCCGCTCTTTGACATCATGGGCGCGAAGGCCGTACATTGCGGCCCCTCGGGCAATGGGCAGGCTGCGAAGATCTGCAACAACATGATCCTTGGCGCGACCATGATCGTCACCTGCGAGGCCTTCGCGCTGGCCGACAAGTTGGGGCTGGACCGGCAGGCGATGTTCGACGTGGTCAGCACCTCCTCGGGCTACAGCTGGTCGATGAACGCCTACTGCCCCGCCCCCGGCATCGGTCCCAAAAGCCCCGCTGACAATGACTATAAACCCGGTTTTGCCGCCGAGCTGATGCTGAAGGATCTGACGCTGGCCCAGCAGGCCGCCGAAGCGGCGGATGCGGATACGCCGCTGGGCGCCGCGGCGCGCGCGCTCTATGCGCAGTTCGTCGAGAAGGAGGATGGCCGCGGCCGCGATTTCAGCGCCATGCTGCCGCGCCTGGCCGCACGGGGCCGCGAATAAGCGGCCCGCACCGGAACCGCCCGGCCCGCAGCCGCGTTTGCCCTTCATCGCTTATTAGGCGATCAGGGGGACAATAGACGCATGAGCGCGCCAAAACGCATTTACGTGCCGTTGATCGGCATATTCATTATTGCCTTGGTGGCCGCGCTGGTGTCTGCGGCGAATTTCCTGATCCCCGTCACCGCCGCGATCCTGTCCTATTTCGTGTTCAGCAGGCCGCGCCGGGCGCTGGAACGCCTGGGTATGCCCAGCATGCTGATCGCGACATTCTTCACCTCGATCCTCTTCATCATCACTGCCATCGGGATCTTCTGGTTCGCCGAGCCGGTCGCCACCCTGATCGACGACATGCCCAGCCTCATGCGCGACATGCAAGGCAAGCTGGGCGAGAGCAACAGCGCCCTTGCCAAGGTCAACGAGGCCGCCAAGGCCATCGACGACGCCGTGGGCAGCGGCAAGGAAAAGACCGCGATGGAGGTGGAGGTCGTCTCCGAAACCAGCACCTCCGTCACGATCCTGACCATGGCGCCCAAGGTGCTGAGCCAGGTCATCTTCGCGATCTTCCTGACGTTCTTCCTGATCGGGTCGGGCGATTTCTTTGCGCTTCGCACCGTCGAGAGCCTGCCCAAGCTGCGGGACAAGCGCCGCGCGGTCGAGATCATCAAGACGATCGAGGACCGGCTGGGCCGCTATCTGGGCGGGATTGCGCTGATCAATGCCGGGTTGGGGCTGAGCATCGGCGCGGCAATGTATCTGTGGGAGCTGCCCAACGCCATCGCCATCGGTGTCATGGCCTTCACGCTGAATTTCATCCCCTTCCTCGGCGCCGTCGTCGGCGCGGGGGTGGCCGCGCTCGTGGCCTTCGTGTCGTTCGAACAGGCTTGGGAGGCGTTCGGCGTGTTCATGACCTACATGGCGCTCACCTCGATCGAGGGACAGATCGTGACGCCTTTGCTGATCTCGCGGCGGATGCAGCTGAACACGCCGATCCTGTTCCTGATCGTCGCCTTTTTCGCCTATATCTGGTCCGTCGTCGGGATGGTCGTCGCCGTTCCGGTCCTGATCGTGGTCAAGATCGTTTGCGATGAAATCGAAGGGCTGCAAGCGCTGGGTCATTTTCTGGGCGACAGCTCGGGCCCCTCGGCGTTGCGCAAGGCAAAACCTGGGCCGACCGAGCCGAAGGCAACCGACCCCTGACGCGCCTCTCTACAATCTGATTGAAAAACTGATATCGGCCAGACGCCGTCAAGAAATTGGTCATGTTCGACCGGTAAGCTGCCTGCAACGCTCAGATTGCAGAGGTCTCGCATGTCCAAAGTCACGCCCGCACCGGATCCCGTTTTGCCCATGGTCGCCGATCTGAAACTGGATGGTACGAGCGACACCGTCACCGCTGCGCTGGAGTTTGTCCGCACCCATCTGGATATGGAGGTGGCCTATCTGTCCGAATTCGTCGCCGATGATCTTGTCTTCCGCGCGGTCAGCGCGCCGGGCTTCGAGGATCTGGCGCATGTCGGGCGCGCAGTGCCGCTCGATCAGGTCTACTGCCGCCATATCCTTGCCGGGCGCCTGCCCGAGTTGATCGTCGACACGGCCAGCCACCAGATCTGCCAGGCGCTCGATCTGACCCACGCGATCCCGATCCGCAGCCATGTCAGCGTGCCGATCCGGCGGCGCGACGGCAGCGCCTACGGCATGTTTTGCTGCCTCAGCCGCAGCGCCCGGCCCGATCTGACCCAGCGCGACCTTGCGGTGATGCGCGCCTTCGCCGACCTCTCCGCCGAGCAGGTGAACGACAAGATATCCGCCCGCGTGGCATTCGACGCGGCGCGCAGCGTCATTGGCGACGTTCTGGACAGGCGCGATTTCGACATTGCCTATCAACCCATCATGGACGCTGCCGCCCGGCGCCCGAAGGGGTTCGAGGCGCTGTGCCGATTTCGCCCGCAACCTTATCGCCCACCGAACCTGTGGTTTGATGACGCAAAGGCGGTCGGTCTGCAAACCGATCTGGAGATATGCGTGATCGAAAAGGCGCTGGCGGCGCTGGATGACCTGCCCCCGCATATCTACGTCTCGGTGAACGCCTCCCCTGAAACGGTGGCCTCGGGGCGGCTCGGCGGCGTGTTCAAGGACTGGCCGACAGAGCGGATCGTGCTGGAAGTGACCGAACACGCGATGGTGGAGGATTATGACGGGCTGCTGCGCGAGCTGGACGCGCTGCGGTTTCGCGGCATCCGGCTGGCCATTGACGATGCGGGCGCGGGGTATTCCGGCTTGCAGCATATCGTCCGCCTGCATCCGGACATCATCAAGCTGGACATCTCCCTCACCAGCCAAATCGACACCGACATCGTGCGCCGCTCGCTCGCCGCGGCGCTGGTCCGGTTTGCCGTGGAAATCGACGCGGCCATCGTTGCCGAAGGCATCGAGACGGAAAACGAGCTGATCACCCTACACGAGCTGGGCGTGCCGCTCGCGCAAGGATACTATCTTGGCAAATTCGCCGATCTGGATCGCGCCCGCGCGTGGTTTCAACATGCCCGCCCCGCACAGGGCGCGGCGGGCTAAGGAACGGCGGCCCTACTCGGCGGCCATTCTGCGCGGCGACAGCATCGGCTTGAGGTAATGGCCGGTATGGCTGCGCGGCTCTTCCGCCACCTTTTCGGGGGTGCCGGTGGCCACCACCTCGCCGCCGCCATCGCCGCCCTCGGGGCCAATATCGATGATCCAGTCCGCCGTCTTGATGACGTCGAGATTGTGTTCGATCACGATCACCGTATTGCCGCTGTCCACCAGTTCGTGCAGCACCTCGAGCAGCTTTTTCACGTCCTCGAAATGCAGACCCGTCGTTGGCTCGTCCAAGATATACAAGGTCCGCCCGGTGCTGCGCTTGGCCAGTTCCTTGGACAGTTTGACGCGCTGCGCCTCGCCGCCTGACAGCGTCGTCGCCTGCTGGCCGACCTTGATATAGCCAAGCCCGACACGCACCAGCGCATCCATCTTCTCGCGGATGCTGGGCACCGCCTTGAAGAACTCCTGCGCGTCTTCCACCGTCATATCAAGAACGTCCGCTATGCTCTTGCCCTTGAAGCGGATTTCCAAAGTCTCGCGGTTATAGCGCGCGCCTTGGCATGTCTCGCAAGTGACATAAACATCGGGCAGGAAATGCATCTCGATCTTGATGACGCCGTCCCCCTGACACGCCTCGCAGCGCCCGCCCTTGACGTTGAAGCTGAAGCGCCCCGGCTTGTAGCCGCGCGCCTTGGCTTCCGGCAGCCCGGCAAACCAGTCGCGGATCGGCGTGAAGGCGCCCGTATAGGTCGCCGGGTTCGAGCGCGGCGTGCGCCCGATGGGCCGCTGGTCGATGTCGATGACCTTGTCCAGATGCTCCAGCCCCTTGATCGTCTCGCAGGGCGCAGGCGTCTGGCGCGCGCCGTTCAGATGCATCGACGCCGTCTTGAACAGCGTTTCGATCGTCAGGGTCGATTTGCCGCCGCCCGACACGCCCGACACGCAGACGAATTTGCCCAGCGGAAATTCCGCCGTCACGTTCTTCAGGTTGTTGCCGGTCGCCTTGACCACCTTCAGCTTTTTCCCGTTCCCCTTGCGCCGTTTGGCGGGCACCGAAATCTCGCGCGTGCCGGACAGATATTGCCCGGTGATCGAGTTCGGATCGGCCGCCACCGCCGACGGGATGCCATGGCTGACCACCTGCCCGCCATGCACCCCCGCGCCCGGCCCGATGTCAAAGACATAATCAGCCTCGCGGATCGCCTCTTCGTCATGCTCGACAACGATCACCGTATTGCCCTGATCACGCAGGTTTTTCAGCGTTTGCAGCAGGCGATCATTGTCGCGCTGATGCAAGCCGATGCTGGGCTCGTCCAGCACGTAAAGCACGCCGGTCAGCCCGCTGCCGATCTGGCTGGCCAGCCGGATCCGCTGGGATTCTCCGCCCGACAGGGTGCCGGCATTGCGGCTGAGCGTGAGGTACTCAAGCCCGACATTGTTCAGAAACCCCAGCCGCTCGCGGATTTCCTTGAAAATGGCGCGCGCGATCTCGTTCTTCTGGTTGCTCAGGCTTTTGGGCGCCTCAGTCACCCATTCCGCCGCCTCGCGGATCGACATCTGGACCACCTGCCCGACATGCAGACCGGCAATCTTGACCGCCAGCGCCTCGTCGCGCAGGCGGTAACCCTCGCAGGCGCCGCAGGGGCGGTTGTTCTGATAGCGCTCGAATTCTTCGCGGATCCAGGCAGAATCCGTCTCGCGATAGCGGCGCTCCATGTTGGGGATCACGCCCTCGAACACGCGGCTGACGTTGTAGACGCGTCCGCCCTCGTCATAGCGAAAGGCGATTTCCTCCTCGCCGGAGCCGTGCAGGAACACCTGCTGCACGTGGGCAGGCAGATCCTTCCATTTGGTCTTCATGTCGAATTCGTAATGCCGCGCGATCGCCTCGATCGTCTGCTTGAAATACGGGCTCTTGCCCTTGCGCCACGGGGCCAGCGCGCCGTCATAGATCTTCAGATTCTGATCGGGCACGACCAACCGCTCGTCAAAGAACAGCTCGACCCCCAGACCGTCGCAGACCGGGCAGGCGCCAAAGGGCGCGTTGAAGGAAAACAGGCGCGGTTCGATCTCGGGGATGGTGAAGCCGGACACGGGACAGGCGAATTTCTCGGAAAAGGTGAGGCGCTCCGGCTCGCCTTCGCTGGGCGCGGTTTCCAGAATGGCGATACCGTCGGCAAGGTCCAGCGCGGTGCGCAAGCTGTCGGCCAGCCGCGTCTCCAGTCCTTCCCGGACCACCAGCCGGTCAACGACGACGTCGATGTCATGGCGGAATTTCTTGTCCAGAGTGGGCGGCTCGTCCAGCTCGTAGAATTCGCCATTTACCTTGACGCGCTGAAATCCATTTTTGCGCAGCTCCATGAATTCCTTGCGGTATTCGCCCTTTCGGTCGCGCACGATGGGGGCCAGCAGATAAGCGCGCGTGCCCTCCTCCATCGCCATGATTCGGTCGACCATGTCCTGCACCTGCTGCGCCTCGATCGGCTTGCCGGTGGCGGGGGAATAGGGCGTGCCCGCGCGGGCGAACAACAGGCGCAGATAGTCGTAGATTTCCGTCACGGTG
Source organism: Pelagivirga sediminicola (assembly GCF_003072125.1). Taxonomy (GTDB): domain Bacteria; phylum Pseudomonadota; class Alphaproteobacteria; order Rhodobacterales; family Rhodobacteraceae; genus Roseovarius; species Roseovarius sediminicola. The sequence continues at coordinate 519,691 of NZ_QCYH01000001.1, forward strand.
CCGACCGTCGAGCGCGGGTTCTTGCTCGTCGTCTTCTGCTCGATGCTGATCGCGGGGGACAGGCCGCTGATATGGTCCACATCGGGCTTTTGCATCATGTCCAGAAACTGGCGCGCGTAGGCCGACAGCGATTCGACATATCGGCGCTGTCCCTCGGCATAGATCGTGTCGAAGGCGAGGCTGGATTTGCCGGACCCGGACAGGCCGGTGATGACAACCAGCTGATCGCGCGGGATATCCACGTCGATATTCTTGAGGTTATGCTCGCGCGCACCGCGCACTTCGATGTTCTTCAGCTCAGCCATGATGCCTCCGGGGAGTGAGGATTAACAGATAGTGTATGCCGGTCGGCCTTCCAACCCGTAATTGCGAACAGAAGCGGAACGTTTCTGTGAGAAACCTTTTGCGCCGTTTACCGTTTGTTTTGAAAGGAGGCTTATCATGGATATCAGAACACGGCGCGCCTATGATGAGATGGCCGAAAACGATGGCTATCGGGTATTGGCGGATCGCCTCTGGCCACGCGGCGTGGCGAAGGAGGATCTGGAACTGGACGAATGGGGCAAGGAGGTCGCGCCCAGCGACGACTTGCGCAAGTGGTATGATCACGACACCGAAAAATGGGACGAGTTCCGTCGCCGCTATGCGCGGGAGCTGGACGATTGCGATGCCGCCGACGATCTGGCCAAGCGCGCCAAGGATGGCCGCGTGACGTTGATCTACGCCGCCAAGGACGAGAATCACAACAACGCCGTCGCCTTGCGCGACTGGCTGAAGGAAAAGCTGGGCTGACCGCGGCCCCTACATGTGAATGACGCGCCCGTATGCGTCCAGCACGCTTTCGTGCATCATCTCGCTCAGCGTGGGATGCGGGAAGACGGTGTTCATCAGATCCTCTTCGGTCGTCTCAAGCTGGCGGCCGACGATGTAGCCCTGGATCAGTTCCGTCACTTCGGCGCCGATCATATGCGCGCCCAGAAGCTCGCCGGTCTTGGCGTCGAAGATGGTCTTGATCATGCCTTCGGCCTCGCCCAGCGCGATGGCCTTGCCGTTGCCGATGAACGGGAAGCGGCCGACCTTGATGTCGTATCCCAGCTCCTTGGCCTTGGCCTCGGTATAGCCGACCGAGGCGACTTGCGGGTTTGAATAGGTGCAGCCGGCGATGCTGTTCGGTTTGACGGGGTGCGGATCCTTTCCGGCGATCAGCTCGGCCACCATCACGCCCTCATGGCTGGCCTTGTGCGCCAGCCACGGCGCGCCCGCGATATCGCCGATGGCATAGAGGCCGTCCACGCCGGTGCGGCAGTATTCGTCCGTCACAACATGGGCGCGGTCGATCTTCACCCCCAGATCCTCAAGACCCAGATCCTCGACATTTCCGACGATGCCGACAGCGGAAATGACCGTGTCGAATTCCTGTTTCTCGACCTTGCCACCGGTTTCGATATGGGCCGTGACCTTGCCCTTGCCGCGGTCCAGCTGCTTGACGGCCGCCTTCTGCAGAATGGTCATGCCCTGCTTTTCAAACTGCTTCTTGGCGAATTTCGAGATCTCCGCATCCTCGACCGGCAGGATCCGGTCCATCACCTCCACCACGGTCGTCTGCGCGCCGAGCGTGTTGTAGAAGCTGGCAAACTCGATCCCGATGGCGCCCGATCCGATCACCAGCAGCTTCTTGGGCATGCGCGGCGGGACCAGCGCATGGCGGTAGGTCCAGACCAGATCGCCGTCGGCCTCCAGCCCCGGCAATTCGCGGGCACGCGCGCCGGTGGCGAGGACGATATTCTTGGATGTCAGCTCTTCATCGTCGCCCTTGTCCATCTTGACGGCGACCCTCCCCTTGGCGGGCAGATGAGCTTCGCCGCGGAACACATTGATCTTGTTCTTTTTCATCAGATGGCCGATTCCATCGGACAGCTGCTTGGCCACCCCGCGCGAGCGTTTGACGACCGCGTCCAGATCATAGCCGATCTTGTCCGCCGTCAGTCCGAATTCCTTGGCCCGGTGCATCAGGTGAAACACCTCGGACGAGCGCAGCATCGCCTTGGTCGGGATGCAACCCCAGTTGAGGCAGATGCCCCCCATATTCTCGCGCTCGACAATGGCGACCGACAGGCCCAGCTGTGCGGCGCGGATGGCGGCGACATAGCCGCCGGGACCGGCGCCGATCACGATCATGTCAAAGGATTTGGGGGCCATGTGCGTCTCCGGGATGAGGTGTGTCGCCGGATGCTAAACCACATCCGGCCAAGTCACAACGCATCTGCACGATGGCGCGCGCCGCACGAACGCAGCCGCGTCAGGCGACGGATTTTTGCTGAAGCTGGCGCAGGGTGTGGGCGTATGCGCCCGCCTTGAGATAGGCGATTTCGGCCAGCGTCGATTTGCGGCCCAGCGCCTCGTTGCGGTAGGGAAAGCGGCCGAACTGGCGGATCACCTCGCGATGCGCCTGCGCATGGAGCAACGTGCCGTCGCCGGTTTCCGGCATCCGCTCGCAAATCAGGCGGATGCAGCGTTCCTGATCGCACAGGTTCTCCGAATGCATGAGCGGCAGATAGAAGAACTGGCGCGCGGGCTCGTCTATTGCCAGATCCCACTTGCGCCCGATCGCGGCCTTGGCGGCAGCAATGGAATGGCGGTCGGTGGCAAAACTCTCGCCGCTGCCGCGGAACATGTTGCGTGGGAACTGGTCCATCAGGATGATATAGGCCAATGTCCCGCTGGGATAGGTCAGCCACAGGCCGTAATTCCCTTCGCGCGCCTTGCGCCAGACCGGCTCGAACCGGTCGCGGATGGTGGTATCCAGTTTCTTCGATTGGATGTACCACCCCTTCTCGCCCACCTCGTCGAGCCAGAAATTCAAGACGTCGTCCGGATTCACCACGGGTCTGCTCCTTTTGTGACCAATGCCGATATGTTCAGGGTAATGGCTTAGGGCGCCCATTGAACAGTAAAGTATTACTTCAAATGCGACATTCCACTCACGTCGGCAGAATGTGGCCAGTATCGCCCATCAGAACTCCGCCGCGCGCGCGTCCGCCTCCTCTGCGGCCTCTTCCTGGGCCACGTCGATGACGTATTCCTGCGCGAAGGTAGCAGCCATCGGGGACGAGGACGGCATGACCGGCGCATATCCCTCGACCGCGTCGATCACGACATGCCGCTTGCGCTGCGTCATGCGGTAGCCCGCATAGATGGCCATAGCCGCGCCCAGAATGGCGATATAGAGGAAAAAGCCGCTGGGCCCCATCACCCCCATCATCCAGCCGGTGATCAGCGGGCCGGCCACCGCGCCGAGACCGTTGATGAACACCAGGCCGCTTGCGGCGGCCGGCATGTCCTCATGCGTCAGGAAGTCGTTGGTATAGGCGATCAGCAGCGAATAAAGCGGGTTGGACAGCCCGCCCACCACGAAGGCCGCAGCCAGCAGCACCGCGAACACCTCGCCAAAGAGCATGGCCACGAACGCGCCCAGGGCGACGCCGGCCGACGCGACAAGGATCAGCAGGCGGCGGTCCATCTTGTCCGACAGCCACCCCAGCGGATATTGCACGATCATCGCGCCCACGTAGAAGGACGACACGAAGGCCGAAATCTCGCCCACGCTCAGCCCTGCCTTGCCGCCATAGACCGCGCCCATGCCGAACTGCGCCGAGAAGACACCGCCCAGCAGGAACATGCCCACGCAGCCCAAGGGCGACGTGTGGTAGATCTGCATCAGGGTCATCGGTTTGGTCGCCTCGAAGGCGGGTGTCGGGCTGACCGACAGAAGGATCGGCGCGAAGGAGATCGAGATCAGCACCGAGGGAATGATGAACAGGATGAACCCGCCGGGATCGGCCACGATCAGCAGCGCCTGCGCCGAGACGATGCCGATCATCTGCACGATCATGTAGAGCGACAGCGCCTTGCCCCGGTTCTCGTTGCTGGCCGAGTTGTTGAGCCAGGATTCGGCCGTCACATAGACGCCCGAAAAGCAGAACCCGATCAGGATCCGCGCCGCGCCCCAGGCCCAGGGGTCGGTCCATGTCGGATAGAGCAGCATCACCGACGAAATCATCGAGCCGAGCGCGGCGAAGACGCGCACATGCCCCACCCGGCGGATCATCTCGGGCGCCATGCGCGAGCCGAAAAGGAAGCCGATGAAGTAACCCGACATGATCAGCGACATCTCGAAGGTGGAAAACCCCTCGATCTCGCCGCGGATACCCAGAAGCGTGCCTTGCATGCCATTGCCAACCTGCAGCAGCATCATGCCGAACAGCAGCGCCCAGGCGCCTGACAGAACCTTGATCATCGCGCGTCTTTCCCCGTTGTCCCGCCCGCCCCGGCGGTGTCGCCTTGCGGCCGTTTCAGTCGGCCTTGGCAGTCTTTGGGCGCGGGATCAACAGGGATGCGTCACCGTACGAAAAAAACCTGTATTCATGTGTCACCGCATGGGCGTAAATCTGCCGGACAGTCTCATGCCCCATGAGCGCGGAGACCAGCATCATCAGCGTCGATTTCGGCAGATGGAAGTTGGTCATCAGCGCATCGGTCACGCGGAAATCGAAGCCGGGATAGATGAAGATGTCCGTCTCGCCCTGCCATGGCGCGATCGCGCCGCTTGCGCGCGCCGCGCTCTCGATCAGGCGCAGCGCGGTGGTGCCGACGGGGATGACGCGCCCGCCTGCGGCGCGGGTGGCTGCAATCTCGGCGGCGGCCTGGGGCGTCACCTCGCCCCACTCGGCGTGCATCTTGTGGGTTGTGACGTCATCCACCTTGACGGGCAGGAACGTGCCCGCGCCGACATGCAGCGTCACATGGGTGAGCGCCACGCCCTTTGCCGTCAGCGCGGCCAGCAGGGCGTCATCGAAATGCAGCGATGCGGTCGGCGCCGCGACAGCGCCGGAATGGCGCGCCCAGACGGTTTGATAATCGTCCCTGTCGGCCGCATCTGCCGGGCGCCGCGCGGCGATATAGGGCGGCAGCGGCATGGCGCCCGCCTGCTCCAGCGCCGCGTCGAAATCATCGCCCGCAAGGTTGAACCGCAGATGCGCCTGCCCGTCCGCCTTGCCCTCCAGTGTGGCCGAAAGCGCCGCGGAGAAAACCACCGTCTCGCCCATCGCGAGCTTTTTCAGCGGCTTGACCATCGCGGCCCATGCGCCATCCGCACGCGGCTCCAGCAGCGTGACCTCGATGCGCGCCTCCGTTTCGCCCTGCGCACCGCTGCGACGGCGCGTTCCCGACAGGCGCGCGGGAATGACGCGCGTGTCGTTCAGCACGAGGCGGTCGCCGGGGCGCAGCCAATCCGGCAGATCGCCGACATGGGCATCGGTGATGCGGCTGCCCTCCGCCACCAGCAGCCGGGCGGCGCTGCGCGGGCGGGCGGGCCGCGTGGCGATCAGCGTCTCTGGCAGGTCATAGTCGAAATCGCTCAGCTTCATGGTGGCCCCGTCTGGCTGCGGCATCGGCGCGGGTCTTGCCGGGCATCGCGGCGCGCGTCAAGGTCGGTTGCTGCGCCCGCGATCCACCGGCTTGCGCACCTGCGGCGGCGCTGTGCCCGCTTGCGGCGCGGGCGCGGCGGTGCCTTCGGCGGGGCGCTGCGCCGCGGGGGGCGCCGGGGGCGGGCGGCGGAAAATCTCGCGGAACATGCCGGGCGTCAGCAGCGACAGCGGGTTGACCCCGACCGAGGGCGATGCGGCCGGTCCCCTCAGTGTGTAATTCACGCCGACCAGCCCCTCGCCCGCGCGGGTGAACATGGCGCCGATCGCGTTCACCACGTAAAGCGGCGACACGACGCCCTGCATGTCCATCTGCTTGGTGCCGAGGTGGTAATAGCCGTCCATCGAGATCCCCATGGACGCGCCCACCGCGCTGCTTGAATAAAGCGTCAGGCGCTCCGGCGCCAGCCGGAACCGCGCGTTGACATCGCTGAAATGGATACCACTGCCCGACATCTGCTCCAGCAGGCCGACCACGCTGAGCGCGCTCAGCAGCGCGGCGAGGGCGGGCGCATCGGTCAGCCAGATATCGCCCCCGGTCAGCTGCCCTTCATAGGTGCCGGCCGCGCCCGCGGGCGACAGGATCAGCTCCATCTCGCCGCCCCGCGCCTGTTTCAGCACCCCTGCCGAGCCCAGCACGCCGCCCGCATCCGTGGTGGTGATGCGGTAGGCGCTGCGCCCGGATTGCGGCACGATCTGGCCGCGGATCGCGGCGCCGCCATTGACGAGACCCGTAAAGCTGCCATCGACGCCGCGCGCCGTGTCCAGCTTGGCGCGAAACCCCGTCAGAGAGAGCCCGTCCGAGACCACCAGCCGGTCCAGCGCCAGCGTTATCGGACCGCCGGCCCCGCCGCCACCGCCGCCCAGATCCGCCTTGCGCAGATCGATGCTGCCGCCATTGAGGACCACGGCGGGCGCCGCGCCCCTGCCCCGCCCGACCAGCGTCACGGGCGCGTTCAGCCACCCGCCGACCCGGACCTGGCTGAACAGCGCGCGGTCCAGCAGACCGCCGGGCTTCAGCGTGACGCTGCCCAGCGCACCCAGCCCCGGCGCGTCGAGCGACAACCGATCGATCTGCGGCGGCTCGCCCAGACGGCCGCGCACCTCCAGCGCGCCGCGGGCGCTGCGCGGCAGACTCCAGTTCAATTGCGGCAGCGACAGGCCCAGCCCCGCCAGATCCGAGGACAGCGAAAAGGCGCCGGCGCCTTCCTTGGCCAGGTCGACCACCACCTGCGCGGGCGCGCTGCCGGTCAGGCTGCCGGGCGGCAGACCGATACCGAACGCGTCCGAGAACTGCTGGCTCAGCGTCAATGTGCCCTCCACGCGGCTGCCCGCCGCGTCCGGGCCCAGCGTGGCGGTCCAGTGGCCGTTGAAGGGCACGCCGTCCAACTGGCCATCGCCGCCGATGCGCAGCTGATTATCGGCCAGCCGCAAATCCAGCGCCTGCGCCGTCAGCACGCGCCCCGGCACCAGCACATCGCTGCTCAGATCCGCAAGGCGGCCGGTCACTTCGACCTGCACATCCTCGGTCTTGAGGTTCTTGACCAGCGGAAAGCGCAGATCGGCCGCAACGCGCGCCTGCCCATCGGCCAGATCCACCGGGCGGCCCTGCTTGGACAGGAAGCGGAAGGGTTCTTCGTCGATCAGCGCCAGCGCGGCGGTGACGCTGCTCTGGGTGCGCACGGCGGCCTCGGCGGGGCCGCCCGGAATGGTCGTGTCGGGCACGACGAACGCGGTGCCCGCAATGTCGATCGCCCCGCCCTGCGGCGCCTCGATCCGGCCGGTTTCGGCCTCGATGGCAAAGCGCCCGCCGACCAGCATGGCCTTGCCCGACATCTCCTCGATCCGTGGCATCTGCTTCATGAAGCGGGTGTCGAGCTGCGCAAAGTCGAAGGCCAGCGCGACATCCGGCCGCGCCTTGGGGCGCAGCCTGAAGGCCAGGTCGATATTGCGCAGATCGCCCTGGCCGACATTCTCGGCCACCCATTTTCGGGTCTTGGAAACCGCCGCTTCGGGCCATAGCTGCATCAGGCGGGTGCGCGTGATGCCGTCCAGCCGCCCGTCCAGCGCAAGATCCCAGCCCGCACGTCCGGCGCGCAGATCGCCCTGCAGCACCAGATGCCGGCCCTGATCCGACAGGCTCAGCTGCCCAAGGCTCAGATGAAAGGGCTCCAGCACAAGGCGCATGTCCAGCGCGGCACTGTCCACATGGACCGGCTCGGCATAAAGATCTGCCGGATCGGCGGTGATGTCGGTGACGCGCAGCTGCGCGATCAGCTCGTCGGGCCAGCCGCTGGTGCCGCCGATCAGATGCGCGGTGCCTTCGGCGCTGGCCGTGACCCATTTGCTGTCGATCGAAAGCGCCGCGATCTCGATCTTCTGGGCGGCCGGATCATAGGTGAAATAGGTGCGTGCCGAGTCGAACGCGATGGGCTTGGTCGCCGGTGTGGGCTGCAGCGCGCCCTTGCCGATCTGCAGCGTCGCGTTGAGCGGGCCAAGCCGTCCGGCGCCGTCCAGCCGCACGCGCAGCGCGCCCGAGATCGGCGCATCCAGCGCCCCCAGAACCGCCAGCGCCGGCGACTGGAGCGCCAGCTCGCCCGCGGGCAGGTCCGAGAAATTCACGCCCAGCTGCGCCGCCGTGCTGCCGATGCGGCTGGAGAAATTGAACTCCAGCGTGCTGGGATAATCCTGCGCGCCCAGCACGGTGAAATCGCCGCGCGCGCGCAGAAACCCGTCCTCTCGCGTCGCGGCCAGCTTGCCGCCGTTGACCGTCCAGGCGCGGCCGCTGCGCGCATCCTCGTAGCGCAGGGTCAGATTGTCGGCATGCACCCCGGTGAGCGAGGCAAGGCCGGGACGCCCCAGCGCCTCGTCAACCATGCTGATCAGCGACGGCACATCGCGCGGCGCGCGCCGGGCGCCTGCCTGCACGCCCAGATCATTGCCCAGCTCGACCCCGACAGCGCCCGAATCGTCGCGCCGCAGATGCAGCTGCAAACCGGCCAGCCGGATGCTGCCCGGCCGGACCTGCCCTTGCAGCAGCGGGCGCGGCGCCAGCGTGCCGCCAAGTTCGGCCAGCGTGGCGATGACGCGCCCGTCCCAGCCGCGCAGCGTGACATCGCGCAGCGCCAAGCGCGGCGTCCAGCCCGTGTCGACCACGACGACCATCTGGCCCAGCTCCACCTCAAGGCCGCCAACCTGCGCATTGATCCGCTCGGTGATGCGCGCGCGCAGCCAGTCGGGCACCACCACCGGCGTGCCCAGATGGGCAAGCACGAAGACCGACAGCGCGACCGCCAGCGCGGCGATGCTCAGCAGCGACCAGAGCCCCGCCTTGCGGCGCCTGCGCCGTTTGCGGGCGCGGCGGGCCTGCGCGTCACGCGCGGGGCTGTCCGCACCGGGCGGCTGGGATCCTGTCTCGCTCATCTGCTCCCCGGGTGCGTCTGCGCGCCCCTTTGTCCTGCGCTGCGGGCGCCTCTCTTCCATCGGGCGCCCGCAAGGCTAATATATCATGAACAGGCGCCATCGCCACTGCGACGGGCGCCATCGCACCAAGGACACCACATGCCTGAAATTTCCGATAATGCACCCGATTTCACACTTCCCGCCGCGGGAGGCGGCGAAATTCGGCTTAGCGATCTGCGCGGCGCGCCGGTCGTGCTGTTTTTCTATCCGCGCGACGACACCTCCGGATGCACCCGCGAAGCGCTGGATTTCACCGCCCTTCAGCCCGAGTTCGCCAAGGCGGGCGTCAAGATCATGGGCATTTCGAAGGACACAATCGCCAAGCATGACAAGTTTCGCACGAAACACGATCTGACCGTTCCCCTTCTCTCGGACGCGGATGGCACGGTCTGCGAGGATTACGGCGTCTGGGCGGAAAAGAAGATGTACGGCAAGACCTTCATGGGGATCGAGCGCAGCACGTTCCTGATCGGCGCCGATGGGCGCATCGCGCAGGTCTGGCGCAAGGTGAAGGTGCCCGGCCACGCGCAGGACGTTCTGGACGCCGCCCGCGCGCTCTGACGCGGCGCCGGCGCGGGCGCGCGCCCCGTTTTGCGACAAACGGGCGCAGCGCGAGCGCGCGAATGGCCGCTCAAGCCGATGCAGATCGGCAATAATCTGCCGTTTATCGGCGCCAGACCGCGATTCGCGGGCGCGCCGGGGCCAAAACTGTTGCCCCCCGGACGCAGTCTGGCTAAGCAAAACGCCAAGGCGCGACGGGACCAAAAGGATGCGCGCCATTTCGGGACGGTACAATCGGGACAATCGAGGACGGGATACTTGCGGACACGCATCGCCATAAGAATTCGCTCATTTCTTGAGCGCCATTTCCCGGAACGCCGGGTTTTCCTGCGCTCGGAATCGGATACCCGCTTCATCCGGCTGCGCCCTGCGACACAGCTGATCGCCTTTGGCGGCGCGTCCCTGATCGTCGCCTGGTCCATCATCGCCACGGCGATCCTGCTGATGGACAGCATCGGGTCCGGCAATTTCCGCGAGCAGGCCAAGCGCGATCAGCGCAGCTATGAAAGCCGCCTGAACGATCTGAGCAGCGAGCGCGACAAGCGCGCCGTCGAGGCGCGCGAGGCGCAGGAGCGGTTCAACTCCGCGCTCGAACAGATTTCGGTCATGCAGTCCGAACTTCTGGCGTCAGAGACGCGCCGCCGCGAGATGGAGACGGGCATCGGTGTGATCCAGTCCACCCTGCGCCGTACAATGCGCGAGCGCGAAGAGGCGCGCGGCAAGGCCGAAACGCTCACCGCCGAGCTGGAGACATCGGGCACGGGCGACGCGCTGGCCTCCGATGATGGCAACGGCGGCAATGCCGTCGATTTCCTGACCCAGGCGCTGGCCGACACGGCCGCCGAGCGCGACCAGATCATCGCCGACGCCCAGGATGCGCTGCTTCAGGCCGACGAGATGCAGCAGCAGATCCGCCTGATGCAGGACCAGAACGACCAGATCTTCCGCCAGCTCGAAGACGCGATGACGATATCGGTCGAGCCGCTGGACAAGATGTTCGCCGCCGCCGGGATGAGCACGGACAAGATCCTGAACACCGTGCGCAAGGGCTATTCGGGCCAGGGCGGCCCGCTCATGCCGCTGAGCCTGTCCACCCGCGGCGAGGCCCCCTCGCCCGATGCGGCGCGGGCCAATCGCCTTCTCAACCAACTGGACCGGCTGAATCTTTATCGCATCGCCGCCGAAAAGGCGCCCTTTGCGCTGCCGCTCAAGAACGCGTTCCGCTACACCTCGGGCTATGGCCCTCGTTGGGGCCGCATGCACAGCGGCACGGACATGGCCGGCGATCACGGCTCGCCCATCTATGCCCCCGCCGACGGCGTCGTCACGCATGCGGGCTGGCAGTCCGGCTATGGCCGCCTGGTCAAGATCGAACACGCCTTCGGGATCGAGACGCGCTATGCGCATCAATCCAAAATCCGCGTGAAGAAGGGGCAAAGGGTCTCGCGTGGGGATCATATCGGTGATATGGGAAACTCTGGACGATCCACCGGCACCCATCTACACTATGAAATCAGGGTGGACGGCAAGGCCATCAACGCAATGACATTCATCAAGGCTGGTAGAAATGTTTTCTAAGAGCAAAATCAACGAACCTGGCCCGCAGAAGGGCGACGCGCCCAAGCCGGTCGGCCATGACAAGCCTCTGGACGCGCCCAAGCCTGCGGCCTCGTCGGGAGGCGACTTCAAGCCGTCCGCGCCCAAGGCGAAGCCCCCGGCATCGGTGCTGTCCTCGGATCTGCACGTGACCGGCAACATGAAGACCACCGGCGACATCCAGGTCGAGGGCACGGTCGAGGGCGACATCCGCGCGCATCTGCTGACCATCGGTGAAACCGCCACGATCAAGGGCGAGGTCATTGCCGATGATGTCGTGATCAACGGCCGCATCGTGGGGCGCGTTCGCGGCCTGAAGGTGCGCCTGACATCGACCGCACGCGTCGAGGGCGACATCATTCACAAGACCATCGCGATCGAATCCGGCGCCCATTTCGAAGGTTCCGTGCAGCGCCAGGACGACCCGCTGAACCCCAAGGGCAAGGCGCCCGACGCGGCAGGCCATGCCGAAGCCCGCTCCGAGCCCAAGTCGGGCTGAGCGCAGCCTGAAGCAAGGCATCGCCCTGCTGTGGACACATCCCGCCGCCCCGCCGAAAGGTCTGGGGCGGTTTTCGTTTCGCGTGTTGCCCCCATGGCCACCAACGCAACGGGCGGCCCCTTGGGACCGCCCGCCTGCAACTCATTGCATGATTTCAGCCGCTCTATGCCGCTTGCAACGCCTGCGGCGCGCGTCAGGAGCAGCCATTGACGCCTTCGCGTCAATCGGGACGCGCGCTGTAGCGGCGCGGCTGGTGGCTTCGGGCGCGCTGTGCGGGATGCTTCATCACACGCTGGTATGTGCGGTACTGGTTCGGCACGCCGCAGCTGACCGTTCCGTCGCCTGTCACAGGCTGCAATCCGGCGGGGCAGTTATTCTCGCGGGTGCCATAGCGGAACAGTTTTTCCTGCCCCACAGACGCCGCGCGCGCCGGGGCGTGATCTACCGTCGCGATGATGACGATGACCTGCTGCTGCGCAATTGCCGGCGCAGCAAACAGCCCCAGCGCCGCGCCTGTCAAAATTCCACGCGCGGCGTTTACCAAGTTCTTCATAATGTCCCTCGTTATCTAAAAACTCCGCATATGGATGTGCGGCGTCAACTCACCACCAAAGCGTTTCGCCTTTAACCTGAGCCATCAGCTGGAGGCGAAACGCGCACCACACCTACATGTCGCGGGCATTTCGCGAAAAACTGTGATCCAGATTTTTCGTGAAACGCTTTAAACATGGTACGCAGGCCCCTGCCCCTGTCAACTCAGTCGCCCACCGCAAGAAGGCCGCTGTTTCACTCCTGCCACAACTGCCGGGCCACCAGCCACGTCACCGGGAAGCTGATGACAAATCCCAAAGCGGCGGCAATCAGAATGCCGTTCGTGTCGTCATAGCCCATGACCAGCGCGGCGATGATCGCGCTGCCTGCCAAGGTCGAGCCTATGAAAAGATGCAATATTCCGGCCAATCGCCACATGGTCGCGCTCCGTCGCTGGATATGTTTTGCGCAGATTGACGCGCAACCTGCCTTGCTGCCTTGATCCATGTCAGAGCATCTTGCCCCCACGGCATCCCAAAGCGGCTTTTCTTCGGTTTTCGCGCCCTTCGGCCGGAACCCATTGCCATTCGGCGCGTTCAATTGCAACAAAAGCGAAGGGAGAGTTACAATGTTGAGACTTACACTGGCCATGGTTGCAATCCTGGGCATCGCCGCCTGCGAGACGACCGAAGGATTCGGGCGCGACGTTCAGAATGCCGGCGAAGCGATCGAAAACGAAGCCGAATAAGCGCCATCATTGATGTGCGGAGTGAAAAGGCGGCCTCCGGTGGGGCCGTTTTTTTGCGCCCGGATGAAATATCGGTGCCGCATCAATCTTTGTTTAACACGGTTGCGCGATGTTGAGGCATGCGGCGATTTTTTCAAACACACTGCTCCGGGAGCACCTTCGCGTTCACCTTGAACGCTCCCTGTTCCGGCAACGCATCAGCGGCCGAGCGTGCGGCCTTGCTCAGCCAGGCTCATGACGCTGTTTGCCGGGAACAATCGGCGGAGTGTCTTGCCGTTGTCATATTGCCGGACCGCATCGATGCGATCTGGACATCGGCGGATGGCGCCGCGCTCAGGGAACGCCAGCGCAGCTTGGAAGCCGCTTTTACGGCTGAGCTGAAGGTCTTGGAAGCGCTCGATCCGCGCTGCAAGACCAAGCTCAGGGCGCGGCATATTCGCGGCAAGGCGGACCTCCAGCGCCATGTCGACACCTGCCATTTCGCGCCGGTCCGGCACGGCTGGACGCGAGAGCCCGAGGATTGGCCGCACTCCACGATTCACCATATGGCGCCATCGGACATGATCCTGACCTGAGCGGCTAAAGCGTTTCGCGAAAAAACTGGATCACAAATTTTCGCGAAACGCTCGCGACATGTAGGCGTGGCGCGCGTTTCGCCTCTCGCGGATGGCTCAGGTTAAAGGCGAAACGCTTTGGGCGCCTGGCCTTAACCGTCCATCTTCAACGCGGAGATGAATGCCTCTTGCGGAATGTCCACCTTGCCGAACTGGCGCATCTTCTTCTTGCCGGCCTTCTGCTTTTCCAGCAGCTTCTTTTTGCGCGTCGCATCGCCGCCATAGCATTTGGCGGTCACGTCCTTGCGCATCGCCGAGAGCGTCTCGCGCGCGATCACCTTGCCCCCGATGGCCGCCTGGATGGGGATCTTGAACATGTGCCGCGGGATCAGATCCTTCAGCTTTTCAACCATCGCGCGCCCGCGCATTTCCGCACGGTCGCGGTGCACCATCATCGACAGCGCATCCACCGGCTCGTCATTCACCAGGATCGACATTTTCACAAGGTTATCAGTGCGATAGCCGGTCATGTGATAGTCGAAGCTGGCATACCCCTTGGTCACCGATTTCAGCCGGTCGTAGAAATCGAACACCACCTCGTTGAGCGGCAGATCATAGACCACCATCGCGCGGCTGCCCGCATAGGTCAAATCCTGCTGGATGCCGCGCCGGTCCTGGCACAGCTTCAGCACATCGCCCAGATACTCGTCCGGCACCAGGATCGTCGCCTTGATGCGCGGCTCTTCGACATGGTCAACGGTGGACAGGTCCGGCATGTCCGCCGGGTTGTGCAGCGGCAGCAAGGTGCCGTCCTTCATAAATACATTGTAGATGACCGAGGGCGCGGTCGTGATCAGCTCGATGTCATACTCGCGCTCGATCCGGTCGCGGATCACCTCAAGATGCAAAAGCCCCAGGAACCCGCAGCGAAAACCGAAGCCGAGCGCCGCCGACGTCTCCATCTCGGAGCTGAAGCTCGCGTCGTTCAGGGCCAGCTTCTCGATCGCGTCGCGCAAATCCTCGAACTCGGCCGAATCGACGGGGAATAGGCCGCAGAAGACCACCGGCACCGATGGCTTGAACCCCGGCAGCGGCGCGGCACAGGGCGCCTTGTCGTGGGTGATCGTATCGCCCACCTTGGTGTCGCGCACCTGCTTGATCGATGCAGTGATAAAGCCGATCTCGCCCGGCCCCAGCTGATCCACCACCGTCATCGCGGGGCGGAAAACACCGATCCGCTCGACCTGATGGACCGATCCATTCTGCATCATGCGCACACGGTCGCCCTTTTTCAGAACGCCATCCATGATCCGCACCAGGACGATGACGCCCAGATAGGCGTCATACCAGCTGTCCACCAGCATCGCCTTGAGCGGCGCGGATGCGTCGCCCTTGGGCGGCGGCAGATGGGTGATGATCGCCTCAAGCGTCTCGATGATGCCCTGCCCGGTCTTGGCGCTGACGCGGATCGCGTTAGATGCGTCGATGCCGATCACGTCCTCGATCTGCTCGGCCACGCGCTCGCAATCGGTGGCGGGCAGGTCGATCTTGTTCAGAACCGGAATGATCTCGTGGTTGGCGTCGATGGCGGTATAGACATTGGCCAGCGTCTGCGCCTCGACCCCTTGGGTGCTGTCCACCACCAGAAGCGAGCCCTCGACCGCGCGCATGGAGCGGCTGACCTCATAGGCGAAATCGACATGGCCGGGCGTGTCGATCAGGTTAAGGACATATTCCTCGCCGTTCAGCGCGGTATAGTTGATGCGCACCGTCTGCGCCTTGATCGTGATGCCGCGCTCGCGCTCGATATCCATGCTGTCGAGCATCTGCTCTTTCATGTCCCGCTCGGCGACGGTGTTCGTCTGCTGGATCAGGCGATCGGCCAGCGTGGATTTACCGTGGTCGATATGCGCCACGATCGAGAAATTGCGTATATGTGCGAGGTCTGTCATGGCGTCCGATATGGTGTGTATCAAGGGTCTGGTCAAGCTGGATCGCATTGCGCGGGCGCGATTGGGCGGGAGCATCTTGTGAATTGAAAAATCTGTGCGCATCAGGCAGAAAGGCGACCAGCAACAGGCGGGTCAAGGCGGTTCCACCCCGGCCCTGCGGAGCAACGACCCGCACAAGAATGAGGCAGTAAAGATGAAGCATATCGTGATTCTGGGCATGATCGTGGCGCTCGCCGGATGCGGCGGCGCCAACAGGTTCAAGGACCGGCCGCAGCGCGGGGTGTCGGCTGCGACGCCCTTCTATGCGCCCAGCGCCAGCGGCCCGCTACGCTCTGCCTGCCTCGCGTCGGATCGCAAGGCGCGTTCCGACCGGCTTTGCGGCTGCATTCAGGCGGTCGCCGATCAGCACCTGTCGCGCGGCGATCAGGCGCGCGCGGTCAAGTTCTATCGCGATCCGCAATCGGCGCAGGATATCCGCCAATCCAGCCGCGAAAGTGACAAGCGATTCTGGAAATCCTATTCCGAATACGGCACGCAGGCGGCGCGCATCTGCACCTGACGCCAACGCGGCAGGCGCAAGGCTATGCCGCGCCGTCACGCCTCCAGCTCGGCGTCCCAATAGAGGAAATCCAGCCAACTGGCGTGCAGGTGGCCCGGCGGGAATTTGCGCCCCAGGTTGCGCAGCTGCTCGGCCTCGGGGGCGCGCGGCGGTCGGCGCAGCGTCAGGCCGGAGCGCGCGAGGCTGGTCGAGCCCTTGCGCAGGTTGCAGCGGCTGCAGGCGGCAACGACATTGGTCCAGCTGGTCCTGCCGCCCCGCGCGCGCGGCACCACATGATCGAAGGTCAGATCACCGCGCGCGCCGCAATACTGGCAGCGGAATTCATCGCGCAGGAACAGGTTGAACCGGGTGAAGGCCACGCGTTTGCGGGGCTGCACGAAATCCTTGAGCACGATGACAGACGGGATGCGGATCTGCATGCTGGGCGAATGCACGAAGTGATCGTATTCGGCCACGATATCGACGCGGTTCAGCCAAACCGCCTTGATCGCGTCCTGCCATGTCCAGAGCGACAGGGGATAATAACTCAGCGGGCGATAATCCGCATTCAGGACCAGCGCAGGATGCTGTTTCAGGGCGCCGGGGGCGCGCACGAAATCCGTCCTGAAATCTGCGTCCATCCTGTTTCGGTGACCTCCGCTTGCGCCTGCCAGTCTGGGAATGACTATATATGGCGCTCAAGCGCTGGCAACATTTTTGATTGCGCAGGCCGCACCATACCGTGATTTCTGGAAAAACCACGGCATCGGCGCGCCGGGCCACGCGAGGCGGGGCGCCGGAAAGGTGACAAGATGGACGGACGGCGCGCGTTAAAGCTGCGCCATGACCTCGTCCGAGGCGTCGAAATTCGTGGTGACGCGCTGCACGTCGTCGTCATCCTCCAGCGCGTCGATCAGCTTCATCAGCTTCTGCATCGCCTCGAGGTCCATCTCGGTCGTGGTGGTCGGGCGCCAGGACAGGCGCGTTGTCTCGCTCTCGCCCAAGGAGGCCTCAAGCGCGGTGGACACCTCGTTCAGGTCCGTGTCGGCGCACCATATGGTGTGGCCCTCTTCGCCCGATTCCACATCCTCGGCGCCGGCCTCGATCGCGGCCATCATCACGGTGTCGGCGTCGCCCGCGTCGGTGCCATAGACGATTTCGCCCTTGCGCTCGAACATGAAGCCGACGCTGCCGGTCTCGCCCAGGTTGCCGCCGTTCTTGGTGAAGGTGCTGCGCACGGTGCTGGCGGTGCGGTTGCGGTTGTCGGTCATCGCCTCGACGATCACGGCCACGCCGTTCGGGCCATAGCCCTCATAGCGGATCTCCTCGTAATCGTCGCCTTCGCCCACCTGGGATTTCTTGATCGCGCGGTCGATCACGTCCTTGGGCACCGACTGGCTCTTCGCTTCCTTGACGGCCATGCGCAGGCGCGGGTTCTTTTCGGGATCGGGATCGCCCATCTTGGCGGCGACGGTGATCTCCTTGCTGATCTTCGAAAACAGCTTGGCGCGGACAGCGTCCTGGCGCCCCTTGCGGTGCTGGATGTTTGCCCATTTGGAATGGCCGGCCATGAAGGTTCCTTCTGAGATCGCGGATGTTGATTATGGGCTTTCTATAAAACAGGCGCAGGGGCCGGGGCAAGAGGGCCGGCGCGCCTGCCTCAAAGCGGCCAGATCAGCGGGATCAGTGCCGATGACAGCAGCGCGATGCTGAGATTGAGCGGCACGCCGACGCGCAGAAAATCGGTAAACCGGTAACCGCCGGGCCCGTAGACCAGCGTGTTGGTCTGATAGCCGATGGGCGTGGCGAAACTGGCCGAGGCCGCGAACATCACCGCCACGACCAGCGGGCGCGGATCCACCCCCATGACATCCGCGAGGCCAATGGCGATGGGGCTCATCACCACCGCAACCGCGTTGTTCGACACCACTTCCGTCAGCGTCGTGGCCAGCAAGTAGACCGCCAGCACGACCGCGAAGGGCGGCAACTGCATCATCCAGGGCGCCAGCGTGTTGGCGATCAGTTGCACCGCGCCCGAATGATCCAGCGCCGCGCCGATCGCCAGCATCGCAAAGATCAGCGCCAGAAGCCGCCCGTCGATAAAGCTGAACGCCTCGTCCGCGTCGATGCAGCGGGTCAGCAGAACCACCGCGACCGCGAGGATCGACAGGAACAGGATCGGCGCGACGCCCAGCGCCGACAGCACCACGATCCCCGCCAGCGCCCCCAGCGCAATCGGTGCGTGGCCGCGCCGGAACGCGCGCGCCGACGGCTCGGAGACATCGACCATGTCCATTTCGCTGGACAGGCGCCGGATGTCCTCGGGCGCACCCTCCAGCAGCAGCGTGTCGCCGATCTTGACGATCAGCGTGTCCAGCTGTCGGCCGATATTCTGGTTCCGCCGGTGCACCGCCAGCGGATAGACCCCATAGCGCCGCCGCAGCCGGAGCGAGCCGAGGCTGCGCCCCACCATCTTGCAGCCCGGTGTGATCAGCACCTCGACGGTCGTCGTCTCGACCGCCGAAAGCTGATCCACCCGGCGCAGGCTCTTGTCGTTCTGAAGGCTCAGAAGTTCGGTCATCTGGGTGCGCAGAACGACTAGATCGCCCACTTCCAGCGTCACGCCCGTCAGATCGTTCCGCAGCGAACGGTCGCCGCGCACCACGTCGATCAGGCGCACGCCCTCGCGTTTGAACAGCTGCACGCCGGTGACCTCGCGCCCGATCAGGTTGCTGTCGGGCGGGATCACCGCCTCGGTAAAGAACTTCATGCGGCTGCGGTCAGACAGCATGTCAGCCATCGAATCGCGGTCGGGCAGCAGGAACGGCCCGAAAAACCGCAGATAGATCATGCCCCAAGCAACCAGCACCGCTGCCAGCGGCGTGATCTCGAAAATGCCGAACGGCTCCATCCCCCGCGCGCGGGCGACGCCGTCCACCAGAAGGTTCGTCGATGTGCCGATCAGCGTCAGCGTGCCGCCCAGGATCGCCGCATAGCTCAGCGGGATCAGCAGGCGCGAGGCCGGTATCTTCATCGTGCGCGCCAGTTGCACGAAAACCGGGATCATCACCACGACGACGGGCGTGTTGTTCATGAAGGCCGACCCGAAGACGACCAGCAGCATCATCATCGCCACCGCCATCTTGGGACTGGTGCGCGCGCGCCGGTCCGCGATCGAGGTGAACGCCTCCAGCGCGCCGGTGCGTACCAGCGCGCCCATGAGGATGAACATCACCGCAATGGTCCAGGGCGCCGGGTTGGACAGCACCTCCAGCGCCGCATCATAGGGCAAGAGGCCCAGCGCCAGCATCGCCCCCGCGCCGGCCAGCGCCACCACTTCGGTGGGATAATTCTCGCGCACGAACATGACGAACATGATCACGACAACGCCCAGCGTCATCAGTGCCTGCGCCGTCTGCGACAAGTCGAGATATGCGATCACGGCCGGTTCCGCCCCCAGAAGCGTTTCGCCCCGATCCCGAGGCGCCCGGCGCGGACCGGACGCGCGCAACGCTGGCGTGTCTTACTGCGTTTCACAAGAATGCTGCACCCGAGATATTGCCGACAGACGCCTTATGCGCCATCCGCATGATCGCCGATGGCCGGGTGCGGCGCAACAGGTTGATTGCGCGCGCGCGGCTGAACCATCGCGGTTCCCACCATCATGATCGCCAGCGCCAGCCACACCAGCAGCGCGTAGCGCTCGCTCAGCAGCAGCATGGACCAAAGCACGCCAAAGCCCGTCACCAGATAGCTGGACTGCGCCGCAAAGACGGACCCGGCCCGCCCGACCAGCCACACGTAAACGGCATAGACGATCCCGTGCAGCGCCGCCGAGGCCGCCAGCGCCAGCTCGGGCGCGCCAAAGCTGCTCAGCGGATTGACCCACTGCCCCGAGGCCGCCGCAAGCGGCGCCGTGATCACCATGCCCAAGAGCGACGCGCCAAGGATGGTCTGGATCGGATCCAGCCCCTGGGTGCCCCATTTCGCCACCAGGTTGCCCTCGGTCGCGTAGAGCGCGGGCGCCAGCAGGGCGATCGGCACAAAGGCGGCCATCGCGCGGTCCGGCAGGCTGGCATCGGGGCCGATCAGCAGCACGATGCCCAGAAGGCCAAAGGACAGCCCGATGAGGCGCCGCCAGGCAAACCGCTCGTTTCCGAGCGCAAGGGCGATGGGCAGCGAAAAGATCGGCACGCTGGCCAGCACGATCGACATGATGCCGCCGGGCAGCCTCATCGCCGCAAGGTAGAAGAAGATATCGGGCAGAACCGCGCCGCACAGCGCGATCATCAGGTAAAGCCGCCAGTATTCGCGCCCGAGTTTCAACGTCTTGCCGCGCAGCGCGTTGATCGTGCCCAAGAGCGCGACAATCACGACCAGCTGCCAGAAGATCAGGCCCAGCGGCTGGTGCCCGGTGCTGACCGCGATCTTGGCCAGCGGCACCGACAGGCCCCACCCTGCCCCCATGACAAAGAGCACACCATAAAGCCCAAGGCGGCGATCGGTCACGGACCGGCCTGCGCAAGGCGGCCGCCCTGCCGGACCATCTCGATCCGGGTCGCGTGCCCGGTGCGGTCGTCGGTCTCTACATAGACGCCCGACAGGGTGACATCGGCCATAGCGGGGGAAAAGCGGCCCTTGGCCATGCCGGTGACGAAGCGGCGCAAGGGCTCTTCCTTTTCCATGCCGATGACGCTGTCATAATCGCCGCACATGCCCGCATCCGACAGATAGGCGGTGCCACCGGGCAGGATTTGCGCGTCGGCGGTGGGAATATGGGTATGCGTGCCCACCACCAGCGATGCGCGCCCGTCGCAGAAATGGCCGACGCCCATTTTCTCGCTGGTCGCCTCGCAGTGGATATCCACGATCGCCGCCTGCACCGCACCGCCCAGAACATGGGCCCGCAGCGTGGCATCCAGCGCCGAGAAGGGATCGTCAAAGGCGCGCTTCATGAACACCTGGCCCAGCACCTGCGCGACCAGCACCTTGCGCCCGCGCGCATCCGAGAATACGCGATGCCCGCGCCCCGGCGCGCCCTTGGCAAAGTTCAGCGGGCGCAGGATGCGCGGCTCGCCCTCGATGGCGCGCAGCATGTCCTTTTGGTCAAACGCGTGATCGCCCAGCGTGACGCAATCGGCGCCCGCCTCCAGCAGGCCCTGCGCGTGCTCACCGCTCAGCCCCATTCCGCCGGTCGCGTTCTCGCCGTTCACCACGACGAAATCGAGCCCCCATTCGCTGCGCAGACCCGGCAGCCGCTCTGCAACCGCGCGCCGACCGCCGCGCCCCATGACATCGCCAAGAAAAAGTAGTTTCATGCGCAAAGTGTTAGGACGCGGCAAAGACAGGCGCAAGGGGACAAAACCGGCGCGAGCGTGCAGCGCGGGCGCATGGCCCGGCGCCTGCGGGAACGACGAAAGCGCGCCGCGTCAGCGCTGCGCCAGCGCGTCCTCAAGCACCGCCATCACGGCGCTTTGGGGGACATCCGATGTGATGAAGGCCGAACCGATGCCGCGCGCCAGGATGAAGCGCAGCTTGCCGTCCTGCACCTTCTTGTCCTGCGCCATGAGCGCCATCAGCCCTGCGGCATCCGGAAGATCACCTTTGATGTCAGACAGATCCACCTTCATCTTCATGTCGCTCAGATGGGCGCGCACGCGGCTTGGCGTCTCTTGAGCGCAGAGGCCCAGACGCGCCGACAGCTCGAACGCCAGCGCGCAGCCGATGGCCACGCCCTCGCCATGCAGCAGCCGATCGCCATAGCCGGTGGCGGCCTCCAGCGCGTGGCCGAAGGTGTGGCCAAGGTTCAAGAGCGCGCGCTCGCCCTGTTCGGTCTCATCGCGCGCGACGATGTCGGCCTTCATCTGGACCGCGCGCGCGACGGCGTGAACGCGCGCCTCCTCGCTCCCGGCGGCCATGTCGGGCGCGTGGGCTTCCAGCCACTCGAAAAAGCCCGCGTCGCCCAGAAGGCCATACTTTACGACCTCGCCGTAACCGGCCAGAAAGTCACGGGTTTTCAGCGTTCGCAGCATGTGGGTATCGGCCAGAACAAGGCTGGGCTGATGGAAGGCGCCGATCAGGTTCTTGCCCTTGGGCGAGTTGATGCCGGTCTTGCCCCCGACCGAGCTGTCGACCTGCGCCAGCAGGCTGGTGGGGATCTGCACGAAGCGCACGCCGCGCCGCAGGATCGCCGCGGCAAAGCCGACCAGATCGCCGATCACGCCGCCGCCGAACGCGATGACGATATCGCCCCGCTCGATCTGCTGCTCCAGCAGCCATTCGGTGCTGCGCTCCAGCGCGGACCAGCATTTGGTGCCCTCGCCCGGCGCAAGCGCCAGCGCGGTCATGTCGATGCCCTCGGCCGCCAGCCCTTCGCGCAGCGCGTCCAGATGAAGCGCGCCGACTGTCTCGTCAGTCACGACGGCCACGCGCTTGCGGCGCAAAAGCGGCGCGATCAGCGCGCCCGACCGGGCCAGAAGGCCGGGACCGACAAGCACGTCATAGGCGCGCCCGTCCAGCGGAACATGGATCGTCCGGTACGCTTGTGTCATGAAACCTCCAGAACATCGGGGCGCGTGGCGAGGGCCGCGATCACCTGGCTGGCCATCATGTCGATCGTATAGCTGGCATCCGAGACGACGGCCAGATCGGCCTTGGCATAGATCGGGGTGCGCGCCTCGAACAGATCCCGCAACGTGCGATATGGATCAGGAGTGCGCAATAAGGGCCTGGTATCCTTGTTCTTTACCCGGCTCCACAGCAGCCTGAGATCCGCGTTCAGCCAGACCGAAACCCCCTTGGCCGAGATCAGATCACGGTTGCGCGCGGACAGGAACGCGCCGCCCCCGGTGGACAGGATACAGCAAGGGCCGCGCAGCAAACGGTCGATGATTTCGCTTTCGCGGCTGCGAAAGAACGCCTCGCCGTCGCGGGCGAAAATCTCGGCTATGGTCATGGCGGCGGCGGATTCGATCTCGGCGTCGGAATCGAGAAAGGGCACGGACAGACGGCTTGCCAGGGCGCGGCCTACCGCGGTTTTGCCGGCGCCCATCATGCCCACCAGAACCACCGTCTTCTTCAGTTTGCCGGTGCCTGCATTGGCCACGCTCGGCACTCCCCCGCCCAAATATCGCATCGCCGCATTGAATGACGTGATCTTGTGCAAAAGGCCAGTTATAAGTTGGGCAAAACAGACCGCAAGGCAGGCAGGCATATCGTGTTCAGACTTATCAAATGGTTGTTTTATCTGGCCATTCTCGCGTTCATCGGGCTGGTCGGATACGCGTATCTGGGCCCGTTTTTCGGCGCCGATTTCGCCCCGCCTTCCAGCGAGATTCGTCAGGAAATCATTCTTGACGTGGAATGATGCCTTAGCCACCGCAGCGCTGGCGACACTGTTTGCCCTGCCCGCCGCGCTGGATGCGCAGCAAACTGCCCGGCCCGCGGTGCCCGATCCGCTGTCGGCGATCGACTGGCTGGAGCAGGCCGCGCCCGCCCCGCGCGCGGACGAGCCCCCCGTCGCGGGCCAGGTTACGATCCCCAGCGTCGAGGTGACGCCGCTGGATGCGGCCACGGCGGGCGCCGTCGGGCTGCTGCCCCCCTCGGTGACGGGATTGCCGGCGGATTTGTGGCGCAGCAGCGATGCGGCCGATCTGACCGCGCTCTGGCGCCGGGTCAGCACGCAGCCGCCGCCGGCGATCCAGGCGCTTTATCACACGCTTCTTCTGGCCGAGGCCGACCCGCCGCAGGGGGATTCGGGCGCTTATCTGCGGACCCGCGTCGCCATCCTGCGCCGCTTCGGCGCCGTGGAGCCTGCGCTGGAGCTGATGACGCGCGCCGGGCCGGAACGGGCCGCGCTTTTCGGCGAATGGTTCGATCTTTCGCTGCTGATCGGCAACGAGGTCGAGGCCTGCACCGCCCTGCGCGATGCGCCGACGCTTCTGAATGACGACGCGGCGCAGATCTATTGCACCGCGCTGACCGGCGACTGGCGCACCGCGCTGCTGCTCTATGACACACGCCTTGCGCTGGGATCGCTGGGCGCCGAGCGGGCGGCGCTGCTGGATCATTTCCTCGATCCCGAGATGTCGGATGGCGCAGCGCCGCCTGCGCCGATGACGCAGCCCACTGCACTGGATTTCCGCCTGTTCGAGGCGATCGGCACGCCGCTGGCGACGCGCGATTTGCCTGCGGCCTTCGCGATGGCGGACCTGCGCGGCACCGTCGGCTGGAAGGCCGAGATCGAGGCGGCCGAGCGGCTGACCCGGCTGGGCGCGCTGGGGGCGAACCGCCTGATGGGGCTTTACACACGGCAAAGCCCGTCCGCGTCGGGCGGGGTGTGGGACCGCGCGCAGGCGGTGCAGGATCTGGACGCCGCGCTTGAGGACGGCGCGCCCGGTGCCATCGGCGCCGCGTTGACCGCCGCGTGGGATCTGATGCGCGAGGTCGGACTGGAGCTGCCGTTTGCCGAGATGTTCGCGGCGCGGCTGGACGAGGCCGAGCTGACCGGCGACGCGCAGGTGCTGGCATTCCGCATCGCGCTGCTGACCTCCGAATACGAGGCTGTGGCCGCCTCCCCGCCGCCGGGGCCTGCCGCGCGGGCGCTTGCCGCCCTGGCGCAGGGGCGCGCGGATGCCGCGCTCGCCGATGGCGCCGCGGAACAAGTGATTGCCGGTGCGTTCGCGGCCCCGCCGCAGGCCCCGCCAGAGCATGCAGAGCTGATCCGGCGAGGCAAGCTGGGCGAGGCGATCCTGTCCGCCGCGCTGCAATTTGACCGCGCGGACGGCGACCCGCGCCAGATGGCGGATGCCCTTGGCACGCTGCGCGCCGTCGGCCTGGAGGATACCGCGCGCCGCGCCGCGCTTCAGGCGCTGATCCTGGAGCAGGCCCAATGAGCGATGCGCACTGGATCGCCGCATTCCTTGAGGCGCAGGCCGCCGAGCAGGGGGCCGCGCGCAACACGCTGGACGCCTATGCGCGCGATCTGGCCGATTTCACCGGCTGGCTGGCGCATGCGGGGCTGGGCCCGGCCAGCGCCCAGCGCGCCGATGTGGAGCGCTACCTTGTCGGGCTGGAGGCGCAGGGGCTGGCCAAATCCACCCGCGCGCGGCGGCTCTCGGCGATCAAGCAGCTCTATCGCTTCGCGTTCGAGGATCGCTTGCGCGCCGACAATCCGGCGGTCCAGATCAAGGGGCCCGGCCGTGATGCCCGCCTGCCCAAGACCCTGACCGAGGACGAGGTCGACCGCCTGCTGGAGGCCGCGCGCACCACCGGGCGCAGCGCCCGCGACCGGTGTCGCAACACCTGCCTGATGGAGTTGCTATACGCCACCGGGATGCGCGTGAGCGAGCTGGTCTCGCTGCCTGTCGCCTCGGCCCGCGGCAACCCCCAGATGCTGATGATTCGCGGCAAGGGCGGCAAGGAGCGGATGGTGCCGCTGTCCCCCCCGGCCCGCGCCGCGCTTCAGGCCTGGCTGGCGATGCTGGACGCGCAGGCCGAAGCCGACCGCGCGCGCGGCGCCGCGCCGCCTGCGTATCTCTTCGCCTCATCGGGCAAGGCCGGCCACCTGACGCGCCACCGCTTTTACGTGCTGATCAAGGAGATCGCCGCCTGCGCGGGCGTCAGCCCGGCCAAGGTCACGCCGCACACGCTGCGCCACGCCTTTGCCACGCATCTTCTGGCCAATGGCGCGGATCTGATGGCCATTCAGGCGCTTCTGGGCCATGCCGATGTCGCCACGACCGAGATTTACACCCATGTTCTGGACGCCCGCCTGCAGGCGCTGGTGCTGGAGCATCACCCCCTCTCGGAGCAGGCGCCGCGCAAATCCGAAACGCCCTAGCTGCGCGCGCCTCTCCCGTCCATCCGCCCTTTGGCACGCGCAATCGCCAAGGCTCCCTTGATCGCGGGCGCCGCGCGGCCCATAAAGCCATGACGTTTCGCACACCGCGCAAGGCGGGCGGGCGACACCATCCGGCGGCGGGAATTTTTGAAGGGTACCTGCCTGCCGAACACGGCACAGAACGCCATAGCGGCACAAAAGGACTTGCACCCCCATGGACGCGACATTCGCGATTTTCGATCTGGCCTTCTGGTTGACCGCGGGCGCCATCCTGCTGCTGTTGGTGCTGTCGGGGCTGTTTTCGGGCAGTGAAACCGCACTGACGGCGGCATCGCGCGGCAAGCTGCGCGCGCGCGCCGACAAGGGCGATACCGGCGCCGAGCGTGCGCTGGCGATCACCGAAGACAACGAGCGGCTGATCGGTTCGGTCCTGCTGGGCAACAACCTGGTCAACATCCTGGCCACGTCGCTGGCCACCGCGCTCTTCACGCGGATGTTCGGCGATTCGGGCGTGGCGCTGGCCACGCTGGTGATGACGCTGCTGGTGCTGGTCTTTGCCGAGGTCCTGCCCAAGACCTATGCCATCACCAATGCCGAGGTCGCGGCCAGCCGCGTCGCCCCCGTCATCACCATCGTGATCCGCCTGTTTTCGCCGGTCGTGTCGGCGGTGCGCGTCTTCGTGCGGCTGGTCCTGAGGATCTTCGGCGTCAAGACCGATCCCGACGGCCAGATCCTCGCCGTGCGCGAGGAGATCGCAGGCGCGCTTTACCTTGGCCATTCCGAAGGCGTCGTCGAAAAGGAGGACCGCGATCGCATCCTCGGCGCGCTTGATCTGGGCGAGCGGGCGGTCGAGGAAATCATGCGCCACCGCAGCCAGATCGAGATGATCGACGCGGGGCTGGAGCCGGTGGCGATCCTCGATCAATGTCTGAAATCGCCCCATACCCGCCTGCCCGTCTACGAGGGCGATCCCGACAATATCATCGGCATCGTCCACGCCAAGGATCTGCTGCGCGCGATGCACAGGCTCGCCCTTGGCGAGGGCGGCAGCGCCAGCGCATGGCGCCGCTTCGACATCAAGTCGGTGGTGAGAAAGCCCTATTTCGTGCCCGAAACCACGACGCTGGACGATCAGATGCGGCAATTCCTGCGCATGCGCACGCATTTCGCGCTGGTGGTGGACGAATACGGCTCGCTTCAGGGGCTCATCACGCTGGAGGACATTCTGGAAGAGATCGTCGGCGAGATCACAGACGAATTCGACACCGACGCCGAGCATCCGATCCGGCGCAGCGACGACAACCAGTTTCTGGTCGATGGCGCCATGACGATCCGCGACCTGAACCGCGCGACCGACTGGTCGCTGCCCGATGACGAGGCCAACACCATCGCCGGGCTGGTCATCCACGAGGCGCAGATGATCCCGAAGGTGAACCAGGTGTTCAACTTCCACGGCTTCCGCTTCGAGGTGATGGCGCGCAAGGCAAACCGCATCACGCGGCTGAAGATCAGCAAGCTTTGACCCGGCCTTTAGCCCCGCCGCTTCAACCGCGCAGCCGTGCTCCATCGGGATCGAAGGGCGGCGCGGGCAGGATCGTGGCGCCATGCGGCCGGCCCAGCACCATCACCTCGACGCGGTCGCCCGGCTGCGCGCCTTTGACATAGCCCAGCGCCAGGCTCATCCCCACCCAGTAGCCGTAGCTGCCCGACGTCACGCGCCCGATGCCCGCGCCGTCCTTGAAGATCGGCTCGCCGCCGGTGGCATCGGCGCCCGATGCCTGCGTGTCCGCCTCGTCCAGATGCAGCAGGACCAGCGTCTCGCGCGCGGGCTCGCGCATCGCGGCGGCGGCGGCATCCCGATGCAGGAAATCCTTGTCCAGCTTGACCAGCGGCGCCAGCCCCACCTCCTGCGGCCAGTATTCGGGACTGTATTCGCGCCCCCAGCTGCCATAGCCCTTCTCGATGCGCAGGCTCATCAGCGCGCGGCTGCCCACGGGGCCTGCGCCCAGCGCGCGCCCGGCCTCCAGAAGCGCCGTGTAGAGCGCGACCTGATCGCCGGTCGCGCAATGCAGCTCCCATCCCAGATCGCCGGTGAAGCTGACGCGCAGCGCGAGGCACTCGACGCCCGCCACCCGGATGCTGGCGGAGCGCATGAACGGGAAATCCGCGGTCGCAAGCGATGCGTCGGTCAGCCCCTGAAGCAGCTCGCGCGATCCGGGGCCCGCGACGTTGAAGCCGCAGATCGCCTCTGTCCGGCTTTCGAAAATGGTCCCTTCGGGCAACGGGACCATGTTGAAGAACCGCTTGTGATACCGCTCGGCCATGCCCGACCCGATGATCCAGAATTCGTCTTCTGCGGTGCGCGTGACGGTGAAATCCCCCGCAATTCCGCCGCGCACAGAGATCAGCGGCGTCAGACAGGACCGGCCTACCGCGCCCGGCATGCGGTTGGCGAAGACGGCGTTCAGCCATGCCTCGGCGCCCGGCCCGGCGCAGCGGTATTTGGCAAAGTTCGATATGTCGATGATCCCCGCCCGCTCGCGCAGCATGCGGCATTCCTCGCCCACGGGCGCCCACCAGTTCTGGCGCGTGAAGCCCTTGGTCTCCTCGACGCCGGGCGTGCCCGCAAACCACAGCGGATGCTCCCAGCCATAGTTCAGGCCGAACACCGCACCCATGTCCTTTTGCATTTCATAGGCCGGGCGCACGCGGCAGGGGCGGCCTGCGCTGCGCTCTTCATACGGGAAGTGGATGGCAAAGCGGTTGGCGTATTGATCGCCCACCTTCGCCTTGGTGAATGCCTTGTCCGCCCAGTCGCCGAAGCGCGCCATGTCCCATGCGAACATGTCATGGCGCATCTCGCCCTCGACGATCCAGTCGGCCACCATGAGGCCCATCCCGGCCGATTGCGAAAATCCGGGGATGATGCCGTTGCAGCAAAAATAGCCCTTCTTTTCGGGCACGGGGCCAAGGATCACGTTGGCGTCGGGCGTCCAGATCATCGGGCCGTTGATGACCCGCTTGATCCCCGCCGCGCCCGCGGCCGGCACGCGGTCGATGGCGCGCATCATGTTGTACTCGATCCGGTCCAGATCATCGGCGAAAAGCTCATGCGCGAAATCCAGCGGTGTGCCCTCCTCCGCCCAGAAACGCATATCCTTTTCATAGGCGCCGATCAGCAGGCCTTTGCCCTCTTGCCGCAAATAGTATTCGCCGTCCCGGTCGGCGACCGACGGCAGGCGGCGGTCCAGCGCGGCGATCTCGGCAATCGTTTCGGTCACGAAATACTGGTGCTCGGTCGGTTGCAGCGGCAGGGTGATCCCCGCCAGCGCCGCCACCTCCCGGCCCCAGAGGCCGGCGGCATTGACGATCCAGGGGGTGCTGATATTGCCCTTGGGCGTCTCGACGATCCAGCTGCCATCGGGCTGGTGCCGGGTGGCGGTGACCGGCGTGAAGCGGTGGATTTCGGCCCCCGCCGCCCGCGCGCCGGCCGCGTAGGCGGCGGTCACGCCCGACGGGTCCACGTTGCCGCCGTCCGGCTCCCACATGATGCAGCGAATGCCGTCGAAATTGACCAGCGGATGCAGCGCCTCGGCCTCGGCGCGATCTATCTCGCTGAAATTCATGCCATAAAGCCGGGCCTTGGCCGCCTGCAGGCGCAGCTGATGCTCGCGCGCCTCGGTCTGCGCGAGGTAAAGCGAGCCGGGCTGGAACACGCCGCAGCTTTGGCCCGTCTCGGCCTCCAGCCGGTTGTAAAGCGTCATGGTGTAGTGCTGCAGGCGGCTGATATTGGCGCTGTCGTGCAGCCCGTGGATGTTGGCCGCCGCATGCCATGTAGAGCCCGACGTCAGCTCGTCCCGCTCCAGCAGGATCACATCGGTCCAGCCCAGTTTCGTCAGATGGTAAAGGATCGAACATCCGATGACGCCGCCCCCGATGACGACAGCCTGTGCGTGGGTTTTCATGGGCAGGGTCCTCGGCTCATATTTCTGCCGCAGCTTTAACGCGCGGCGGGTGGCGCGATTGCCTCGCAGCGACAAACGGCGTCGCGGCGGGACAAGTCACTGCGCGGCCCTACGCCTCGGTCACGCGCAGGCGCAACCGCTCGCTGACGGCGGCCAGCAGACGGTCCCGGTCGGGGGCGAAATCCATATGATCCAGCGCGCGCCGCAGCGCAAGTTCGGCAAATTTCTCGGCCGCGTTGCGCAGCCCCGCATCGGGATGTTGCATCAGTCCGGCCAGCGTTGCCTGAAGGCGGTGCTGCACCTCGTAGAGCTGCGCGCCATCGCGCGACAGCGCGCCAAAGCCATCGTCCAGCAGATTGCCCGGGCTGAGCGGCGGCACCCAGAGCCGGTCCAGATCGGGGCCCTCGCCGCCCTCTTCCTGCTCCTCCTCGTTGACGTTCTCGTCCGAATAGCTGGACAGGATGCGCCCGACGCGGGTGATGACGTCAATCGCCGTGCCCGGATCGTTGATGCCCGGCGACAGCGCCTTGGAGGCGATCTCGCCCATCACGGTCAGACCGAACCGGGGATCCTGATCGTAGCTGCGCAGATCCTCGACGCTGACATGCCCGCGCAGAAGCGACAGGAATTCCTCGCGGTCGTCCTCCTTGACGCGGCCCTCGTACCACAGCAGCGGCTCGTGCAGAAAGACGAACTCGCCGATCGGCTTGGGCAGATAGACGCGCACCTCATAGCGCTCGGCGACCGCCTGAAGCCCTTCGGGATAGATATGCTGGATATAGCCGCTTTCGTCGGACGCGACCGAGGTTGCATCGCGCGGCACGTCCCCGCGCAGCGGGTTGGCGCCAAGACAGGGCGTCTTCAGACGCTCCTTGAAGCGCCGCTTGGTGATGTCCTCGACCTGCCGCGTGGTGTGCAGCAGGCTGCCGAAGGTCTGCAGATGCAGCACCCAGCGCACCAGCGACCACACGACATAGGCCAGCACCAGCACCGTCAGCCAGAAGATCACCAGCGCATGCTCGTCCCCGAAAACGCTCGTCTCGCGCAGGATGATCGCGATCAGCGCATAGACCCACGCGCCGATAAAGGCCGCCAGCGTCTTTTGCGTCGTGCTGTCCTGCATGATCAGCTGATGCACCCGCGGCGTCCATTGCGAGGCCGAGCTGCGATAGGTCGAGACCATCACCGTCATCGAAAAGATCGTGACCGACAGCATCGCGCTGGCGATGATATCCAGCAGCCGGTCCGCCGACGTCCCCGACAGGCGCCCGGCCAGTTGCTCGGGAACGAACAGCTCGATCAGCTGCGTCAGGCCAAGCGCAAACAGCGAAAGCATCCCCATCAACAGCACGCGCACCCACAGCTTGCGCGAATAATTGCGCGCCTTGCGCCACAGGGTCGAGGGGATCAGCAGGATGTTCTTCATCGCTTATCAATTGCATGTGCCGGGGGCAGGTTCCATCGTTTTCCCGCGGCCTGCCCGCCGATGACCCCAAAAACGACAGGATCTGTCGCAGGCGCGCATGCCAAGGCCGGGCAGCCCCCGCACCTTGCCCGCATGGCCAGCAACAAGGGAAGCCCCATGAAAACCACCGCACAGGCCGTCGTGATCGGCGGCGGCGTCGTCGGATGCAGCGTCCTTTATCACCTGACCAAGCTGGGCTGGTCCGACGTCATGCTGCTGGAGCGCTCCGATCTGACCTCGGGCTCCACCTGGCACGCGGCGGGCGGGTTTCACACGCTGAACGGCGATACCAACATGGCCGCGCTTCAGGGCTACACCATCCGCCTTTACAAGGAGCTGGAGCAGATCACCGGCATGTCCTGCGGGTTGCATCACGTGGGCGGCGTGACGCTGGCCGACAATGCCGACCGTTTCGACATGCTGCTGGCCGAGCGGGCCAAGCATCGCTACATGGGCCTCGACACCCATATCGTCACGCCCGAGGAGATCGCGCAGATCGCGCCGGTGACGAACACGGACGGCATCATCGGCGGCCTTTACGACCCGCTAGACGGGCATCTGGACCCGTCGGGCACCACCCACGCCTATGCCAGGGCCGCGCGCATGGGCGGCGCGGCGATCCACACCCATTGCATGGTGCGCGAGACGCGGCAAAGGCCCGACGGCACATGGGACGTGGTCACCGACAAGGGCACGGTGCATGCCGAGCATGTGGTCAACGCCGGCGGCCTCTGGGCGCGCGAGGTGGGCGCGATGGCCGGCGTCTACCTGCCGCTGCACCCGATGGAGCATCAGTATATCGTGACGGATGACGTGCCCGAAATCGTCGCGCGGGAGGCCGAACATCCGCATGTCATGGACCTGGCGGGCGAATCCTACCTGCGCCAGGAGGGCCGCGGCCTTTGCATCGGGTTTTACGAGCAGAAGGCCCGCCCCTGGGCCGTCGACGGAACGCCGTGGGATTTCGGCCACGAACTGCTGCCCGACAACCTCGACAAGATCGAGGACAGCATCGAATTTGCCTATCGCCGGTTCCCGGCGCTGGGGCGGGCGGGTGTCAAATCGGTCATTCATGGCCCGTTCACCTTTGCCCCCGATGGCAACCCTCTGGTCGGGCCGGTGCCGGGGCTGCGCGGCTATTGGTCCGCCTGCGGCGTCATGGCGGGGTTCAGCCAGGGGGGCGGCGTTGGCCTGATGCTGGCGCAATGGATGACCCAGGGCGAATGCGAGCGCGACGTCACCGCGATGGACGTGGCCCGCTTCGGCGACTGGATCACGCCGGGCTATACGCGGCCCAAGG
Source organism: Pelagivirga sediminicola (assembly GCF_003072125.1). Lineage (GTDB taxonomy): Bacteria > Pseudomonadota > Alphaproteobacteria > Rhodobacterales > Rhodobacteraceae > Roseovarius > Roseovarius sediminicola. Next base: position 552,186 of record NZ_QCYH01000001.1, read on the forward strand.
TGGTCGAGAACTACCAGAAACGGTTTTCCGTCAGCTACCCGAACGAGGAACTGCCCGCCGCGCGCCCGTTCCTGACCACGCCGATGTATGACGTGCTGAACGATCTTGGCGCGGTCTGGGGCCAGCAATACGGGCTGGAGGTGGCCAACTATTTCGCCCAAGGCGATGAGCCGCGCTACGAGACGCCCAGTTTCCGCCGCTCGAACGCGTTCGAGGCGACCGCGCGCGAGGTCCGCGCCGTGCGCGAGGGCGTCGGCATCAACGAGGTGCAGAATTTCGGCAAATACCTGGTGACGGGGCCGGGGGCGCGCGCGTGGCTGGACCGGCTGATGGCGGGCCGCGTGCCGCAGCCGGGGCGCCTGTCGCTGACGCCGATGCTGTCGCCGCGAGGGCGGCTGATGGGCGATTTCACCATATCGTGCCTTTCGGACACGGCGTTTCAGCTGACCGCCAGCTACGGCGCGCAAGCCAACCACATGCGCTGGTTCCAGGGCCACGAGGCGCCGGGCGTGCATGTGGAGAATGTCAGCGACCGGCTGACCGGCTTCCAGATCGCGGGGCCGAAGGCGCGCGAGGTGCTGATGGCCTGCACCCGCGATGCTGTATCAGACATGCGCTTCATGGACCTGCGCCATGCGGCCATCGGCATGGCCGAATGCCTGGTTCAGCGCGTCAGCTATACCGGCGATCTGGGATACGAGATCTATTGCGATCCGATGGCGCAGCGCGCGCTGTGGCAGACGCTTTGGGACGCGGGCCAAAGCCGCGGGATGCGCCCATTCGGGATGCGCGCGATGATGTCGCTGCGTCTGGACAAGTTCTTTGGCTCGTGGCTGTCCGAATTCTCGCCCGATTACACACCGGGCGAGACGGGCATGGACCGCTTTATCGCGTGGTCCAAGAACAGCGATTTCATCGGCCGCGCTGCCGCCGAGGCCGAGCGCGCCAAGGGCGCCGCGCGCAAGCTGGTGGCGTTCGAGGTGGATGCGGATGACGCCGACGCCCACGGCTACGAGCCGATCTGGCTGGACGGCAGCGTGATGGGTTTCGTCACCTCGGGCGGCTATTCGCACCATGCGGGCAAATCCATCGCGCTGGGGCTGATCCCGCGCGACATGGCCGAGCCGGGCAAGACCGCGCAGATCGAGATACTGGGCCAGATGCGCGACGCGGTGCTGATCACCGCGCCGCTTTTCGATGCGGACGGCGCGCGGATGCGCGGCTAGCGCGTGTCGCCCGTATATCGCGGCCGGATCCTGAGCCAGATCCCGTCCTTGCCGCGCACTGTCAGATGCGCCACCGGCATCGCCGGGCGGTCCGGCGCCGTCTCAAAGCGAAAGGCGCGCAGCAGCATGGCCAGTATCAGCGGCCCCTCGATCATCGCAAAGCCCGCACCGGGGCAGACGCGCTGCCCGGCCGAAAAGGGAATGAACGCCTCGCGCAGGCATTTGCGCCCCGCCTCGGTGCCATAGCGCGCGGGATCGAACCCGTCGGGATTGTCCCAGATCCGCTCGTGCCGGTGCAGGTGCCACGGGCTGAGAACCACCTGACTGCCCGGCGCGATGGCCCGGCCCCGAAACGCCTCGGGGCAGCGGGCCTGCCGCACCATCATCGGCACGGGCGGATAAAGTCGCAGGGTTTCGCGAAAGACATCGCGCGTCAGCGGCAGCTTGCCCATATGCGAAAATTCCGGCGCGCCGCCACCGAATGCCGCCTGCGCCTCGTCCGCCAGCCGGTCCTGCCAGTCGGGATAAAGCGCCACCAGATAGAGCGCCCATGCCAGCGCCGATGCGCTCGTCTCGTGGCCGGCGAGAAAGAAGATGGCGACCTGATCGACCATCTCCTCGGTGTCAAAGCGCTGGTTCGTCGCCGGATCGGGCGTTGTCATGATCTTGGTCGCCAGATCATCGGGCGCGCCGCCCGCCACGATCTGCGCCATGCGTTCGGTCGTCAGTTGCCGGATCAGGCTGCGGATCACATGCGCGGTCCGGCGCGTGGCGCGGCTGTGCGGGCGCGGCAGGCAGCGCGGCAGCGGCACAAGCGCCGCCAGATTGACCACCGGCTGGCTGCGCTGATGGGCACGGAATTCGTTGAAGACGCGCGCGGCGATCTCGTTCTGGATCGGGATTGAAAACAGCGTGCGAAAGATCACGTCGGCGGCGGCGTGGCTGGCCTCGCCCTCGATATCCTGCGGCGTGCCGTCCGCGATGGCGCCCAGCCGCGCGACCGCGCCCTGCCCCGCATCGCGCATGGCCGGAAACACATGGCGCAGGCGCCCGCCCTCGAAGGCGGGATCGATGATGCGGCGCTGACGCTTCCACGTCTCGCCATTGGTGACGAAGACCGAATTGCCCAGAAGCGGCGTCAGCCCCTCGCGCACGCGCATGGATTTGGGGAAATCATCGGGCCGCTCCTTCAGCACGAGGTTCACCAGATCCGGCTGGTTGCACAAGTAAGAGCGGAAGAACGGGGTGCGGAATTCGGCCATCCACGCGCGGTAAAGCCGCGCAGGCTGCGCCGACAGGATATCGGCGCGGAAAAGGCGCAGATAGCGCCACATCGACACCCGGCCGGGCCGTGACGGGGGCTTGGGCGGCTGGATCATGTCGCGATGTCCGTGAATTCATTGACCGGCTTCTCGATCCGGCTGGCCGAGGGCGCACGGCCCGCGAACCGCTGGCCCAGCGTCATCGGGCCTGCGGTGATGCGGAAATAGTCATAGTCTCCGGGCCGGTCGAAGGCGCACAGATATTGGAAATGCAGGCGAAAGAACTTCCACCGCAATTCGCGCCAGCGCGCGGCGCTCAGCGTTTGCGTAAACGCCGCCGAGATCACCAGCGGCCAGCGTTTGCCCGGCGGCGCAACGCCGCTGACGCTTACCGGATCGCACAGCGCAAAGGCGCAGCCGTCGCCCGGCGCGGTCACATCGACCCATGCCAGCGCCTCCGACGCCGCCAGATAGGCCAGATCCGCGCGCAGCCGATGGGCGCCCCGCAGGAAGGACACCATCGGCACCACCTGCCCCAGCGTGAGCAGCGACAACGCCGGGCCGTCTTCGGGCACGCGGCCAGCGCGGATCAGATCGGCGAGAATGGACACTGCCAGATGCGCGCCCGAGGAATGGCCGACGATCAGAACCTCGTCCACGTCGCCTTCGAGCGCGGTAGCGATATCGTCTGCAAACTCGGCCATCCGCGCCTCAAGCGCTGGCGGATTGGCGCCGCTGTGGCGCGCGGAAAAGGCGTAGTCGTGCATCAGGTAATACGCATAGAATCTGCCGTCCTTGCGTTTGAACCAGCGCAGCACCGTTCGCGCCACGAAGAACAGCGCGCTTGCATAAAGAACGAAGGCCACCAGCGCCGCTCCGCCGCTCGACAGCGGCAGATGGGCCGGAACCAGCGCCAGCGCACGGCCTGCGCCGTGACCCAGCCCCAGTGCGACGGCAAGCTGAACTAACAACATCCCTACCGGGTAAAGCGCGGCGATCACCGGCCCCTTGCGCAGCCGCATGAGCCGGAAGAGCGCGCCGCTTGCGATATAGATACATGCGGTCTGCAGCAGTTGCAGATAGGTGGCGGGAATCGTGTGGCTCATCGACGCGCGCACGATGTCGGACCAGACCAGCACGTCGACCTCGGCCCGCGCCTCGGCGCCGTCCATGCGCGCCGTCACGTGCCAGCCATAGCGCCCGCCACCGCCGCGCGCGGCAAGGCTCAGCTCATAGCCCGAAATGGCCGCCTGCGCCGCGCCTTCCTTGCGGTAAAGCTCGCGGTAGCGGCGCGGATGAATGGGATCGTAGCCGGGTATGTAGAACACGCGCCGCCGCGCCGCGCGCGGGGCGCTGGCATCACTATTGCGGGCGGGGCTGGTCGTCATGCGCGGATATCCGGGGCTGCCTGTCGGGCGCACATGCTGCGGGATGATCAGGGCAAGAGTATGTCCGCCCCGCAATCAGCCCAGCACGGCCAGCGCCGGGAATGTCTCCAGCAGCCAGAAGGCGAAGGCCGAAAAGCCGCCCGTCAGCATCATCAGCCCGATCGTCCACAGCAAAAGGCCCATGATCTTCTCGATCCGGTCCATGTGCCGCTTCATCCAGCCCATGAAGCCGGTCAGGCGCGGCAGGAACGCGGCGACGAGGATGAAAGGCACGCCAAGGCCGATGGCGTAGACCGCCAGCAACATGGTGCCGCGCGTGACCGACGCCTCGCTTGCCGCAAGGCTCAGAATGGCGCCCAGTTGCGGACCGATGCAGGGCGTCCAGCCGAACGCGAAGGCAAGGCCGAGGATATAGGCGCCAAAGGCACTGCCGCCGCGATCGCCCGCGTCCATGCGCATCTCGCGGTCCAGGAAACCGATGCGCAGGATACCCAGGAAATGCAGGCCGAACACCATGACCAGCACCCCCGCGATTGCGCTGAGCGTCGATTGGTATTGCAAAAAGGCCAGCCCAAGCGCGGACGCGGCCGCGCCGAGCAGAAGGAAGATTGTCGAAAGCCCCAGGACGAAAAACACCGCCTGAAGGACCGCGCGGCGCCGCGACGCGCCCCCCTGCTGGGACAGATCCTGCAGCGTCACGCCGCTCATATAGGCCAGATAGGGCGGCACGATGGGCAGCACGCAAGGGCTGAGAAACGAGAGCGTGCCCGCCAGAAGCGCCACGACCATCGCGGGAATGAGGCCCGCATCCATGATTTCGATTCCGAACATGAGCGAGGCTTAGCGCATTGATCGCACGGCGTCACGCGGCGCAATGTCACAAGGCTGTGGACAGATGCGAGGGGGCCGATTATCTGGAAATATATGGAAAAAATCGATGCGATCGGGCTTTTGTGCCCCCTGCCCGTCCTAAAGCTGCGCAAGCGCATGGCGCCGCTCGCGCCCGGCGCCGAAGTCGAGCTTTGCGCCGACGATCCGGCGGCGATGATCGACGTGCCGCATTTTTGCAATGAGGCCGGTCATACGCTGGTCTCGGTGGACGAGGCCGGTGCGCATTCGCGCTATCGGGTGCGCAAGGGCGGCTGACGGTCCTGCGCCTGCACCGGGCAGCATTGGAAAACGGCGCGATCCGCGAGGATCACGCCGTTTTTTTGAGTATTTTCGCCAAGATGAAGACCGGCGCGCGGCAGGCCCGGCGCGCGGCGGCGCCGGGGGCTGCGGTGGGTTAAAGCGTTTCGCCTCTCGCTGATCGCTCAGGTTAAAAGCGAAATGCTTTAGCGGCCGAGCGACCACCAGCCCTTGCGCTTGGGCTTTTCCGGCTCGGCCTCGGGCTGAGGCGTGGCCTCTGCGGTGGAGGCCGCTTCAGGCTCTTGCGCCGGTTGCGCGTCCGAAGGCGCCGACGCGGGGGGCGCGGCGGTCTCTGGCGCGACGTCGGCGACAGGCGCGGCCTGCGGCTGATCGGCGGCCTCGGGCATCGGCATGGGCTGAGGCTCGGCCTCGGTTGCCGGGGCTTCGGTGGTCACTGCCGGGGCGCTGTCTGCCTTGCGGGTCCGCGGCTTGCGCGCGGGTTTGGGTTTGGGCGCATCCTCGGCCGCCGGGACGGCTTCGGGCGCTGTATCCGCGTCCGCCTTCTTGGCGCGGGGTTTGCGTGTGCGCTTGGGCTTGGGCGCCTCTTCTTCGTCGGTCGCGGCGCCGTTCGCGTCGGCTGCGGCGGCGACCGGCTGGGGCGCGTCATCGCCGTTCTGGGCAGGCGCATCCGCACCGTTGCCGCGCCGGGTGCGATCCTCCTCCTGATCATCATCGGAGTCATCGGAGGCGTCATCGGAATCGTCGCTATCGCCGCCGTTGTCGTCGCCGTTCTGCGATCTGGAGGACGATTTGCGGCGGCGGCGGCGGCGGCGCTTCTTGGGCTTGTCGCCGTCATCCTCGCCATTGCCGCCATTGCCGTTCGATTCGTTTCGCGTCTGGCTGCCCTCGTCGCTGTCGGCGTCATCATCGGCGGGCAGTTCGTCGGGATCGGCCTCGGTCTCGCTGTCGATATCCTCCATCAGCGTGCTGTCGGCCGATACCACGCGCACGACCTGCTCGGGCACGGCGCGGGTGGCTGTCTTGAACTTCTCCAGCGAGAAGTCGGGGCTGATGAGGCTGGGATCGCCCTCGATGCGCACCGACATGCCATAGCGGACCTCGATCTGGCCGACGCGCTCGCGCTTTTGGTTCATCATGAAGTTGGCGATGGCAACCGGCGCGCGCACCAAGACCTCAAGCGAGCGGCCCTTGGTGCCCTCTTCCTCGACCTGGCGCAGGATGTTCAGCGCAAGGTTGTCGTCCGAGCGGATCAGGCCGGTGCCGTGGCAGGACGGGCAAGGCTGCGTCGTCGCCTCGATCATGCCGGGGCGCAGGCGCTGGCGGCTCATCTCCATCAGGCCAAAGCCGGAAATGCGGCTGACCTGGATGCGCGCGCGGTCGGTCTTGAGCTTGTCCTTCATGCGCTTTTCGACGGCGGCGTTGTTCTTGCGCTCGTCCATGTCGATGAAGTCGATGACGATGAGGCCGGCAAGATCGCGCAGGCGCAGCTGGCGGGCGACCTCCTCGGCGGCCTCAAGGTTGGTCTTGAGCGCGGTTTCCTCGATCGAGCCTTCCTTGGTGGCGCGGCCGGAGTTGACGTCGACGGCGACAAGCGCCTCGGTCACGCCGATCACGATATAGCCGCCGGATTTCAGCTGAACCGTCGGGTTGAACATCGAGTTGAGGTAGGATTCCACCTGGAAGCGCGCGAAAAGCGGCATCGTGTCGACGTAATGCTTCACGTTCTTCGCGTGGGACGGCATGATCATCTTCATGAAGTCCTTGGCGATGCGATAGCCGCGCTCGCCCTCCACTAGAACCTCGTCGATCTCGCGATTATAGAGGTCGCGGATCGAGCGCTTGATCAGATCGCCCTCTTCGTAGATCTTGGCGGGCGCGATGGATTTCAGCGTTAGTTCGCGGATCTGCTCCCACATGCGTTGAAGATACTCGTAATCGCGCTTGATTTCCGGCTTGGTGCGCTTGGCGCCTGCCGTGCGCACGATCAGGCCCGCGCCCTTGGGCACGTCGATCTCGTTGGCGATTTCCTTCAGCTTCTTGCGGTCGGGCGCGTTGGTGATCTTGCGGCTGATGCCGCCGCCGCGGGCGGTGTTGGGCATCAGGACGCAATAGCGACCCGCCAGCGACAGATAGGTGGTCAGCGCCGCGCCCTTGTTGCCGCGCTCTTCCTTGACGACCTGGACCAGCAGGATCTGGCGGACCTTGACGACCTCCTGGATCTTGTACTTGCGCGCGCGGGGCTTGCGGGGCGGGCGGATATCGTCGTGGCTGTCCTCGTCGGCGACGACCTCGATATCCTCATCCTTGTCGGCAGCATCGTCGATGCTGTCGTCGGTGTCGTCATCGCGGCGCGAGCGGCGGGTGCGCGATGTGCGGCGCGGCTTGCGCGGGGCATCGTCGTCGCTGTCGCTGTCGTCATCATCGCTGTCGCCGTTATCGCCATTGGATGTGTCCGGGCCGCCATTGGGCTCTTCCACGGGCGTTTCGGCGACGCGGTCCATGGGCGAGGTGCCTTCGTCGACGTCGAAATCGATCGTCTCCATTCCCGAAACGTCGGACTGCGTTACCGCATCCTCGTCCGAGCTGGTCTTTTCGGCCTTGGAGCGGCTGCGCCCGCCGCGCGAGCGGCGCTTGGACTTGTCGCCATTCTCTTCCTCGGCCTCCTGGGCCTCGGCATAGGCGCGCTCTTCTTCCATCAGCGCCTCGCGGTCGGCGATGGGGATCTGGTAGTAATCGGGGTGGATTTCCGAAAACGCAAGGAACCCGTGACGGTTTCCGCCATAGTCGATAAAGGCCGCCTGAAGCGACGGCTCGACGCGGGTTACCTTGGCGAGATAGATATTTCCGGCAAGCTGCCGTTTGTTTTCGGACTCGAAGTCGAATTCCTCGACCTTGTTTCCGTCCACCACCACGACGCGGGTTTCCTCCGCGTGGGTGGCATCGATAAGCATTTTCTTGGCCATGTTGTCCGTTCGCATCCGGGCACGCGCAGCCGCCCCGGTGGGGCGGCGTCGTGCAGGGGATGTCTGATTGTGGCGAGGCTGCGCACGCATGCGGGGGCGCCATGTCGGCCCCCCGGCGGAGTGTTTTCCTGTGTTGCGCGCGTCATCGCGTTTGGTCTCCGGCGCCGCGTGCGGCGCCCATGATATATCCGAAGCGCTCCCGTGGGGCGGCCCGGCGTTAAGGCGGCCCCCTTGCGGGTGGCCTGATCGGTCTGCCCGAACGTGCCGGCCTTTGCGCCTACACTCTGTCCGAAACAGCGAAACTCATGTGGCAAGACGCATTTTCGGGCGTTTATCCACATTGGCACAGTAATGCGCCATGGCCCCCAATGACAATGGGCAAAATACCCGAAGAGCGCGCGCCAAGTGCAGGCGCTGCCCGGCGCCGCAGGACGCCGGGCCCGGTCCGGCCCGGCGCATCGCCTGATTTCAAAGGTAATCGGAGCGTTGCAGCGCGTATTTCGCCATCTTCTCATTCAGGGTCCGGCGCGGCAGGCACAGCTCGTCCATGACGGCGGCGATGCTGCCCTTGTGGCGGCGCATGGTGTTGTCGATCAGCATCCGTTCGAACGCCTCGACATATTCCTTGAGCGGCTTGCCTTCGGTCGTCATTACCGGCTGCATGTCCTGATGATCGGACATGAGGAGCGACACGATGGTGCCCGACCCGCGCCGCGATTGAAGCACCGCCCGCTCGGCCACGTTGAACAGCTGGCGCACATTGCCAGGCCACGGCGCCTGAAGCAGCTGGGCCGCCTCCTGCGCGCTGACCTGCGGCGCATCACAGCCGTAATCATCGGCGAACTGGTCGGAGAACCGGGTGAAGAGCGTCAGGATATCCTCGCCGCGCTGGCGCAGCGGCGGCACGGTGATCCGCAAGCTCGCCAGACGATAGAACAGATCGGAGCGCAGTGCGTCCTCGGATGTCTTGCCCTCGTCCTGCAGGTTGCTGATCGCGACCAGCCGCGTCTCGGGCGGCGTTCCCTCCTCGTTCAGCCATGTCAGCAGGCGCGCCTGCAAACCGTCGCTCAGCGCCTCGATATCCTCCAGCACCAGCGTGCCGCCGCGCGCCTCCTCGACGGCCGGAAGGCGGCTGTCCTCGGGGTTCATCGGGCCGAAGAGGCGTTTTGACAGCTGCTCCTGCTCGTAGGCGGCGCAGGAGACCAGCACGAATTTCTTGCCCGCGCGCGCGCCGACGGCATGCAGCGCATGGGCGACCAGCGTCTTGCCGGTGCCCGTCTCGCCGTCGATCAGGACATGGCCATCAGCCTGCCCCAGATCGAGAATGTCCTCCTTCAGCCGCTCCATCACGGGGCTGGAGCCGATGAGCTTTTTCATCAGTTGGCCGCCATCCGAAAGTTCCCGCCGCAGCGCGCGGTTGTCCAGCGTCAGGCGGCGGGCATGGGTGGCCTTCTTGGCCAGTTCGGTCATGCGGTCGGGGTTGAAGGGCTTTTCCAGAAAATCATAGGCGCCGACGCGCATCGCCTCGACCGCCATGGGCACATCGCCATGGCCGGTGATCATGATGACCGGCAAGGTGCTGTCAGTGCCCATCAGCTTTTTGAGGAACTGCATCCCATCCATGCCGGGCATGCGGATGTCGGTGACCACGATGCCCGGATAATCGGGGCCCAGAGCCTTCAGCGCATCCTCGGCGCTGGGAAAGGTTTCGGTGTCATAGCCAGACAAGGCCAGCCATTGGCTGATCGACTGGCGCATGTCCTTTTCGTCATCGACAATCGCAATCTTCATCGCATTGGCCATCCGCTTTACTCCGCTGCACGGGTTTCTTCATCCAAGATAGGCAGGCGCATCTCAAATACAGCCCCTCCCGCCGCCGCGTCGCGCGCGGTCAGCCGTCCGCCAAGGTCGTTCACGATCCCCGACGAAATGGCAAGCCCCAGACCCACGCCCTCGCCCGGCTCCTTGGTGGTGTGAAAGGGCTCGAACAGGTTGTCGATATCCTTCAGGCCATGCCCGTTGTCGCGCACCGTCAGCACGGCCATGGAGCCCGCGGCCAGAACGATGTCGATCTGCGCCTCGTCGACGGTCTGCGTGGCATCGAGCGCGTTGCGCAGAAGGTTGATCATCACCTGCTCGATGCGCACCCGGTCGCCCATCACCATCACCGGCTCGTCCGGCAGGCTGCGGTTGATGGTGACGCGCCGCTGGCGCAGCTGCGGCTCCATCATCGCCAGCGACGAGGCCAGCGCATCGCCTATATTTACAGGCTCGAACGTGTCCCCGGTGCGGCGCGCGTAGGATTTGAGCTGCTTGGTGATCGCGCCCATACGCTCGATCAGATCGTCGATCCGCTGGAAGGACGAGAGCGTCTCGTCCGGGCGGTTGCGCGTCAGCAAAAGGCGCGCGCCGGCCAGGTAGGTCTTCATCGCCGCCAGCGGCTGGTTCAGCTCGTGACTGACGGCCGCCGACATCTCGCCCAACGCGGCCAGTTTGGAGCTTTGGGCCAGCGTCTGTTCGGCCACGGCAAGGTTTTCCTGCACGCGCTCGCGCTCGGCGATTTCCCGCTGCAAGCGCAGGTTCAATGCGCGAAGCTCTGCCGACTCGCGCTGAAACAGGGCCATGCGCACGGCGGTCTTGCGGTTGAGGAAATAGAACGCCAGCGCCAGCAGAATCGCGAACCCCATGATTTCGAGCGCAAGGAACCCGTTCACCTTTTCGCGCACGCTGTCATAGGTGGTGAAGTTGGCGATGCGCCAGCCGCGAAACGCCACGCGGCCCGACACCCGCATCACCGCCTCGCCGCCCAGATAGGCATCGGGCGGGATTGTCGTCCAGTCGGCGGTGGCCTGCAGCGCGCGCTCGATCGCGCTGCTGACGGGCTGGCGTGCCAGCGCCTCGGCCTCGGTCAGGCCGCGCCAGCGCGGCTCGGTCGACAGGATGATCCGGCCCTCGCTGTCGGACACGATGACGGCGTCGGAGATGCCCGCCCAGGCGCGCTCGTATTTGTGCAGGTCCACGGCCACGAGGATGACGCCGATCAGCGCGCCCTGGCTTTCCACGCGGCGCGAATAGATGAACTCGAACCGCCCCGTGTCATTCTGGAGCAGCGTAAAGATCGTGTCCTTGGCGCGCAGTGCATCGACGTAATAGGGCGATGTGCGGTGCGATTCGCCCAGCGTGTTGCGGTCCGTGGCGGCCACCGTGCGCCCGTCCTTGTCCAGCAAGGTCAGCGATGCGGCGCCGATCTCGTCAACGAAGGAAATCAGGCGCTGCGTCGATTGCGAATAGTTGCCCGAATTCAGCGCCGCGATCAGCGCCGGATCGCGCGCCAGAAGCTGCGGGACGATGGCGTTCTGGCGCAACTCGCTCAAAAGGTTGCCGGAATAGAGCACGAGGCGCAGCTCGGCCCGGTTGCGCGTGTTCTCGGTAAAGCGGTCCGTCAGCAGCCGGTTGGTGACATAGACCGTCCCCACCGCCAGCGCCGTCATCACGATCAGCGCCAGCCGCACCCACCAGCTGTTGGAGCGCACGACGCGCTTCAGCTTCTCACGCCGCTCCGGCGTGGTCGTCGGTCGCTGTGCAATGGGGGGCGGCGTGCTCATGTATCGAGGTTACGGCGGGGACGCGCCTGTCTCAAGGCTCTTGGCCCCGTCTAGGCGTGTGCCAGTTGATCGACCAGCCCCGCGAACATCGCCGCGCCGTCCGTGCCGCCATGGGCGGGCTCGGCCATCCGCTCGGGATGGGGCATCATGCCCAGCACGCGGCGGTTCTGCGACAGGATGCCGGCGATATCGTCGGCCGAGCCATTCGGGTTGCGCGCGTAGCGGAACGCGATGCGGTCCTCATCCTTGAGCGCGGCCAGCGTTTCGGCATCGGCGTGATAGTTGCCGTCGTGATGCGCGATCGGCACCGTGATCGTCTGGCCCGCCTCGTAACGGCAGGTGAACGCGCTATCGGCGGTCGTCACCGTCAACGGCACGGGGCGGCAGATGTATTTCAGCGCCGCGTTGCGCAGCAAGGTGCCGGGCAGAACGCGCGTTTCGGTCAGGATCTGAAACCCGTTGCAGATGCCCAGCACATATCCGCCCCGCTCGGCATGGGCCTTGACCGATTGGCAAATCGGCGAGTTGGCGGCAATCGCGCCGCAGCGCAGGTAATCGCCAAAGGAAAACCCGCCCGGCACCGCGATCAGATCGACGCCCTGCGGCATCGCGGTATCCTTGTGCCAGACCATCGTGACGCGCGCCCCCGCGCGGCTGAGCGCCACGGCAAGATCGCGATCGCAGTTCGATCCGGGAAAGACGACGACAGCGGCATGCATCAGAGGATCTCCACCCGGTAGCTTTCAATCACGGTATTGGCCAGCAGACGCTCGCACATATCATTTATAGTGGCCTCGGTAGTGCCGTCCTTCAAGTCCAGCTCGATCACCTTGCCCTGGCGCACGGAATTGACGCCGTCAAACCCGAGCGATCCCAGCGCGTGGCGCACCGCCTCGCCCTGCGGGTCCAGAACGCCGGTCTTGAGCATGATGTAAACGCGCGCTTTCATTGGCTGTATCCTTGGGTAGAGACGTGAAAAATCAGTTGATCAGCGTGGGCCGCGCCATCGGAGTGGCCCCTTTGGGCAATACGCCAAGACGCTTGGCCACCTCGGTATAGGCATCCGTCAGGCTGCCCAGATCGCGGCGGAACACGTCCTTGTCCAGCTTCTGGCCGGTCTCGATATCCCACAGGCGGCAGCTGTCGGGGCTGATTTCATCGGCGACGATCAGGCGCTGGAAATCGCCGTCATAGACGCGGCCGATCTCGATCTTGAAGTCGATCAGCTTGATCCCGACGCCGTACATGACGCCCGCGAGGAAATCGTTCACCCGCAGAGCGAGCGACAGCATGTCGTCCAGATCCTGCTGGGACGCCCAGCCAAACGCGGCGATATGTTCCTCTGTGACCAGCGGATCGCCCAGCTTGTCGTCCTTCAGGCAGTATTCGACGATGGGACGCGGCAGCTGCGTGCCCTCCTCCAGCCCCAGACGCTTGGCCATGGTGCCGGCGGCATAGTTGCGCACGATCACTTCCAGCGGAATGATCTCGACCTGGCGCACCAGCTGTTCGCGCATGTTCAGACGCTTCAGGAAATGCGTCGGCACGCCGATATTGGCCAGACCGACCATGAAATATTCGCTGAGGATGTTGTTCAGAACGCCCTTGCCCTCGATCACGGCCTTTTTCTCGGCGTTGAAGGCGGTGGCGTCATCCTTGAAATACTGGACAATGGTGCCCGGCTCGGGGCCCTCGTAAAGGGTCTTGGCCTTGCCTTCGTAAATCTTCTTGCGACGTGCCATGCTGAATCTGCCCTTGCCTATGGGGAGTCGGCCCCGATCTGCGTTACTGGGGTATGTAGATCATGGCCCGCCCTGCCGCAAGCACACTGCGCCTCTTGCGATCACGCGCGCGCGGCGCCATATCTGGAGGAAGATCCACTCAGAACGATCCAGCGAAGGGACACCCACAGATGAATACATTCAAAGACCGCGAAACCGCCTTCGAGAACAAGTATGCCCATGACGAAGAGATGAAATTCAAGGCCGAGGCACGCTGCAACAAGCTGCTGGGCCTGTGGGCCGCCGACCTGATGGGCAAGACCGGAGACGAGGCCGACGCCTATGCGCGCGAGGTCATCAAGGCCGATTTCGAGGAAGCCGGGTTCGAGGATGTCATCCGCAAGGTCGCGGGCGATCTGGGCGACAAGGCCGATCCCGACACGATCCGCGCCAAGCGGGCGGAACTGATGGCCGCCGCCAAGGCGCAGCTTGTCGCCGAGAACTGAAGCGCCCCGGCGCGGCCTGCAGGATATGCATTTGCGGGCCGCGCCGCCGCATGACACAACGCGCGCATCAATCAAACGGATGGCCCCATGAGCAACGCACTTTCCCGCATGATGTCGCAGCGCGACTGGATCCTCGCCGATGGCGCGACAGGCACGAACCTGTTCAACATGGGTCTTGAATCGGGCGACGCGCCGGAATTCTGGAACGAAAAGCACCCCGACCGGATCACCACGCTGTACAAGATGGCGGTGGATGCGGGCAGCGATCTGTTCCTGACCAACAGCTTTGGCGGCAACGCCTCGCGCCTGAAGCTGCACGGTGCGCAGAAACGCGCGCGCGAGCTGTCGCGCATGTCCGCCGAGATCGGGCGCGAGGTGGCCGACCGCTATGACCGCCCGGTGATCGTGGCCGGATCGGTCGGCCCGACGGGCGACATCATGGCGCCGATGGGCACGCTCACGCATGAGCTGGCGGTCGAGATGTTCCACGAGCAGGCCGAGGGCCTGAAAGAGGGCGGCGCCGATGTGTTGTGGCTCGAGACGATCTCCGCGCCCGAGGAATACAAGGCCGCCGCCGAGGCGTTCATGCTGGCGGGCATGCCATGGGTCGGCACGATGAGTTTCGATACCGCCGGGCGCACGATGATGGGCATGACCTCGTCCGGGATGGCCGACATGGTGGAGACGCTGGATCACAAGCCGCTGGCCTACGGCGCCAATTGCGGCGTCGGCGCGTCGGACCTTCTGCGCACCGTGCTGGGCTTTGTCGCCCAAGGCTCCGAGCGGCCCATCGTGGCCAAGGGCAATGCCGGCATCCCCAAATTCGTGGACGGGCATATCCATTATGACGGCACGCCGGACCTGATGGCCGAGTATGCCTGCCTTGCGCGCGATGCGGGCGCCACGATCATCGGCGGCTGCTGCGGCACCATGGCCGAGCATCTGACCAAGATGCGCGAGGCGCTGGAGACGCGCCCGCGCGGGCCGCGCCCGACGCTGGACCAGATCACCGAGACGCTGGGCGGGTTTTCCTCCGATGTGGACGGCACCGGCGACAATGCCCCTGCCCCGCGCCGCACCCGCCGCCGGGGCGGCTGAGCGCTAGAACAGCGACAGCTGATCGCCCGCCTGCGCAGGCGGGCCGAACAGATCCGTGCGCAGATCGGGCAGCTTGCGCGCGTATCCATAGCGGCGCAGGGCCGCGGCAAACCTCTGTGCGATCATATCGGCATAAGGACCGGTGCCGCGCATGCGCGTGCCGAACTGGCTGTCATAATCCTTGCCGCCCTGCATGGCGCGCACATGGCCCATCACGCGTGCCGCGCGATCGGGAAAATGATCCTCCAGCCATTCCACGAACAGCGGCGCCACCTCCAGCGGCAGCCGCAGCATGACCCAGCTGGCCGCGATGGCGCCCGCATCGCGCCCGGCCCTGAGCAGCCCCTCGATCTCGTGATCGGTCAGCCCCGGAATGATCGGCGACGTCATGATGCGCGTCTCGATCCCCGCCTCGCTGAGGCTGCGGATCGTGGCGAGCCGCCGCTGCGGCGTGGGCGCGCGCGGCTCCAGCCGGCGCGACAGGTCCGCGTCCAGCGTCGTGACCGAAATGCCGACACGCACAAGGCCCCGGCGCGCCATGTCCGACAGGATGTCGATGTCGCGCTCGATCAGCGTGCCCTTGGTCACGATGGCGACGGGATGGCCGAAATCGCGCAGCACCTTCAGGCAGTCCCGCAGGATGCCATGCTTTTTCTCGATCGGCTGGTAAGGGTCCGTATTGGTGCCGATCGCGATGGTGCGCGGCGTATAGGCGCGGTGCCGCAACTCGCGCGCCAGCACCTCGGGCGCCTCGGGCCGCGCGATCAGCCGCGTCTCGAAATCCAGCCCCGCGGACATGCCCAGCCACGCATGCGTGGGCCGCGCAAAGCAATAGATGCAGCCATGCTCGCACCCGCGGTAGGGATTGATCGAGCGGTCAAACGGCAGATCGGGCGAGCGGTTATAGGTGATGATCCGGCGCGGCACCTCCAGCGATACCTGCGTGCGCAGCGGCGGCGCCTCCTGCAGGTCCCATCCGTCTGTCTCATACGCGGTCTCGCGCGCCTCGAACCGGCCCGCCGCATTGCTGCGCGCCCCGCGTGCGGGTCGCTGCATGCCGAACGGAAAGGTCTGGTGCTGCGCCATGCAGCCGCTTATAGAACAAACTAGGAACATATGCAAGAACACCATAATGAATATGCATATTTCGAACCTTCCCGCGCCGAATTGCCCGGTGTAAGTCGGTTCAAGCGCGGCCAGTGTCGCAATTCGCCTAGTGCTTGACGCGCGAATTGACGAAATGGAGCGTATGAAACACAGCGGGCCTGCGGGCCCTGCGATAGCCGGGGGTTTGCACCATGTCGGAAGACCAAGACGACATCATCCTTTCCGAACTGGACGATGATGAGCTGGTCCAGCAGATGTTCGACGATCTCTACGATGGCCTCAAAGAGGAGATCGAGGAAGGCGTGAACATCCTGCTGGAGCGGGGCTGGGCGCCATATGACGTCCTGACCAAGGCGCTGGTCGGCGGCATGACCATCGTCGGCAAGGATTTCCGCGACGGGATCCTGTTCGTGCCCGAGGTGCTGCTGGCTGCCAACGCGATGAAGGGCGGCATGTTCATCCTCAAGCCGCTGCTGGTCGAAACCGGCGCGCCGCGCGTCGGCAAGATGGTCATCGGTACCGTCAAGGGCGACATCCACGACATCGGCAAGAACCTGGTGGCGATGATGATGGAGGGCGCCGGCTTCGAGGTGGTCGATCTGGGCATCAACAACCCGGTCGAGAATTACCTGAACGCGCTGGAAACCGAAGGCCCCGACATCCTGGGCATGTCCGCCCTGCTGACCACCACGATGCCCTACATGAAGGTCGTCATCGACACGATGATCGAACAGGGCATCCGCGACGATTACATCGTTCTGGTCGGCGGCGCCCCCCTCAACGAGGAATTCGGCAAGGCCATCGGCGCCGACGCCTATTGCCGCGACGCGGCCGTGGCGGTGGAGACCGCCAAGGAATGGGTGGGCCGCAAGCACAACCAGGGCGCCACGGCCTGAGACCGGCAGCGCCCTCAACAGCTCAAAGCGGCCCTCCCCTTTCGGCGGGCCGTTTTCGCATCCGGCCCGGCGCCAACGCCCGGCGCACTGGCGCAAATGGCCCGATCCTGCCGCATTGACGCATGACATCGGCCGGGGGCCCGCGCTACACTCGCCCCATGAAACACCACCGCGATATGCCATGACCGATCAGCCCCCCGCACCGCGCCTCGATCTGCCAGCCGATGACGTGCTGACGGAAATCGGCATGGACGCCCCGCGCAGCAGCGCCTCGCGCGTCCTGCTGATCGCCTGCGGTGCGCTCGCGCGCGAGATCCTCGCGCTGATACGTCTGAACGGGTGGGATCACATGACGCTGGTGTGCCTGCCCGCCAAGCTCCACCTTTATCCCGACCGCATCGCCGACGCGGTCGAAGAGGCGGTGCTGAAAAACCGCGACCATTTTGCGCGGATCTTTGTCGCCTATGCCGATTGCGGCACCGGCGGGCTGCTCAAGGCGCGCTGCGATGCACTGGGCGTCGAGATGATCGAGGGTCCGCATTGCTACAGCTTTTTCGAGGGCAACGACAGTTTCGGGCAGCACGAGGATGAGATCACGGCCTTCTACCTCACCGATTTCCTCGTCAAGCAATTCGATGCCTTCGTATGGAAGCCGATGGGCCTCGACCGTCATCCCGAATTGCGGGACATGATCTTCGGCAACTACACCAAACTGGTCTATCAGGCCCAGACCGAAGACCCGGCCCTGCGCGCCAAGGCCGAAGATTGCGCGCGCCGCCTCGGCCTTGAATACGAGTATCGCTTCACCGGCTATGGCGATCTGAAGACGGCCCTCGCGGCGGTGCCGAAACCGGGCGGCGAAACGCGTTAGGCGCGCCGCTCACGCAGCGCGCCCATGCTTCATCTTGGGAAAAATACTCAAATACCGCCGCTGCGACACGCGCGCGGCCAGCGGTTTCTGGGCGGCCTCAGGCGTTGGCTTCGCGGATCTTGTCCGCCGCCGCCTTGTCATAGGTGACGCCGTTTTGCTCCAGCAGGGTGTCCAGTTCGCCCGACAGGGTCATCTCGGTGATGATGTCGCAGCCGCCGACGAACTCGCCCTTGACGTAAAGCTGGGGGATGGTCGGCCAGTCGGAATATTCCTTGATCCCCTGGCGGATCCCTTCGTCTTCCAGAACGTTCACATCGCTGTAATCGATGCCCATGAAGTTCAGCACACCGGCCACGCGGCTGGAGAAGCCGCATTGCGGCATTTCCTTGGTGCCTTTCATGAACAGAACCACGTCCTTGGATTTGACGGTCTCGTCGATCCGGGTCTTTGCATCTGTCATTTCCGTCTCCGTTTCCAATCGCGGCATCCTTGGCCGCGCGGCCCGCAGATCATGCAGGCCATGTTTCAGCAACCCTGCCAAATCCGCGCATCCACCCGGATGCCGCGATTTCGCAGGATGTCATCGATCAATCGGGCGCCCGCGTCGTCAGGGCCAGCGCGTGCAATTCGCCCGCCGGGCCGTCCATCTTGCCCTTGAGCGCGGCATAGACGGCGCGTTGCTGCTGGACGCGGTTCATCCCCTTGAAGGACGGATCGATCACCTCGGCCGCGAAATGCGCGCCGTCATTGCCCTGCACGCTCACGCGCGCCTCGGGAAATGCCTCGCGGATCATCGCTTCGATATCGGTGGCGAGAATGGCCATCGGCGCCCTCCTGTGCAGCAAGTCCCCCTTGATGTAGAGCGCCACCGGGCCGAGTGCAAGATGCCTGCGCCCCAAACCGCGCCGCTGGCCAGACGCGCAGGCAGGCCACGCGCCGACGCAGTCAGATATCGTCGCCCCGCCGCGTCAATTCGTCGATCAGACTGCGCTGCAGATCGCCGCTGTCACCGCCGCCGAACTGCAGAGCGCCGCCGGAATAGAGCGTGCCGTAGGTTTGCGCCAATGTCGCCACCTGCGCCAGCCCGGCAATCAGGTGGTCCTTGTCCAGCGTGGGTAATGGATGCACGAAAACGGACCACAGGATACCGCGCGCGATCGCATAGCGGCCATCCAGCGCCGCGTCGAAATTGGCCTGCATCAGGCGCGTCAGATCAGCCGCCTCCAGCCCGTCGGTGCTGCGGATCGGCACCATCGCGCGCAGCCTGCCGGCCTCGGCATCCGCCGTCAGCAGGACGATCTGCCCGCCGACAATCAGCCGCCAGCCCTTGCCGTGACGCGTCGCGTCCGGATCGAGCGCCGCGACGATCCTGCTCAGCCGTTCCGCGGTCATGGGCCGCATGATTGCGCCCGCCTCGCCTGCCGCGCGCTCGGCTGTCGCCGCGTGCACCGGCGCCCCCGGAAATACCAGCGCCGCCCAGATCGCCAGCACGAAAATACTACGCATCACGCCTCCTCACCCCCCGTTCAGATGCATGCCTTCGCGCGGACCCTGCCATTGAGCGCGTGCGATTCCCAACAGCTTGTGTAAAATTTTACCCAAAACATCCCGATCTGTGCCGCCTTGCACGCACCGCGCCGCGGCATCATTATGGCCGCGCAACCCATACGGGCAGGCCACATGAACCACGCGACCACCTGGGGCCTTGTCTCCACCATCAAGGCGCCGGCACAGGCGATACTGAACTTTGCCGCGCATCATCTGGATATCGGCGCGCACCGGATCCACGTCTTTCTGGACGAGGATTGCCCGCCGGCCCGCCATGCGCTGGCCGCGCATCCGCGCTGCAGCGTCACGGTGACCGATGACGCCTATCGGGCGAAGCGGCGCAAGCGCCCCGATGCGCACCAAGCGCGCCAGACGGTCAACGCAACGCGCGCCTATCGCCGCAGGCCCGGCGTGGAGTGGCTGGGCCATATCGACGTGGACGAATTCCTCGACCCGTCCGTGCCCCTGGCGGAGCAGCTGGGCGCCCTGCCCGCAGCCGCGCGCACCGCCCGCATCCGCCCGATCGAGGCGCTGGCCCCACTGCCGGGCGATGAGAATGATGGCGGCACATGGTTCAAGGCCTGTCATCCGCGCCAGTCCCCGCGCAACGCGCAAACGCAGGAGATATACCCGACCTACGGCGCCCTTCTGAACGGCGGTTTCCTGAGCCATGTCGCCGGCAAGATCTTCGTGCGCACCGGGCAGGAGGGGGTCAGCCTGCGCATCCACAACGCCTTTGACGATGGCGGCAAGATCGAGAATGAGCATGAGCTCACGCAGACGCGGCTCTGCCATTTCCACGCGCCCGGTTGGCAGGATTGGCAGCAGAGCTATCGCTACCGGCTGCAAAGCGGATCGTATCGCGAGGGGTTGAAGGGCGCCGCTAGCCTGCCGATGACGATGAACGCCCTTTTCCGCGCGATCGAGGCCGACGGCGGCGAGCCGGCGTTGCGTGCGTTCTTCGACGAGGTCTGCACCGCCACGCCCGCCTTTCGCGCACGGCTGGATGCGCATGGCCTTCTGCACCGGGCCGATCTGGATCTGGACGCCAAGCGGGCCCGCCATTTCCCGGATGCCGCCTGATCCGCCCACGGCGTCCTGCGGCGGCAACAATCGCCGCATGGCGCCATTTGATTGACCATTCACCCCGATTTGGGGTAAACGCGCCGGAGGGGTCCCTTCATGCGGAGAACCGCAGGGCCATACGGGTCCGGACCCGATCAGACGTACGGGCCAAGTCGTGTCCGTAAGCTACGGATACACATGACCAAATTTTCCGATTTGAATCTGAACCCCAAGGTTCTCAAGGCTGTCGAAGAGGCAGGCTATACCAGCCCCACCCCCATTCAGGCGGGGGCGATTCCCCCCGCGCTGGAGGGCCGCGACGTTCTGGGCATCGCGCAGACCGGCACCGGCAAGACGGCGGGCTTCGTCCTGCCGATGCTGTCGCTTCTGGCCCGCGGTCGCGCCCGCGCGCGCATGCCACGAAGCCTCGTGCTGTGTCCCACGCGCGAGCTGGCCGCGCAGGTGGCCGAGAATTTCGACACCTATTCCAAGCACCTCAAGCTGACCAAGGCCCTTCTTATCGGCGGCGTCAGCTTCAAGGAGCAGGACAAGCTGATCGACAAGGGCGTTGACGTCCTGATCGCCACACCCGGCCGCCTTCTGGATCATTTCGAGCGCGGCAAGCTGCTTTTGACCGGCGTGCAGATCATGGTCGTGGACGAGGCCGACCGCATGCTGGACATGGGCTTCATTCCAGATATCGAGCGGATCTTCGCGCTCACCCCGTTCACTCGCCAGACGCTGTTCTTCTCGGCCACCATGGCGCCCGAGATCGAGCGGATCACCAACACCTTCCTCAGCTCGCCCGAGCGCGTCGAGGTCGCCCGTCAGGCCACCGCCAGCGAGACGATCGAGCAGGGCGTCGTCATGTTCAAAGGCTCGCGCCGCGACCGCGAGGCCAGCGAAAAGCGCAAGGTGCTGCGCATGATGATCGACGGCGAGGGCGAAAAACTGACCAACGCCATCGTCTTTTGCAATCGCAAGCTTGATGTCGATACGGTCTCCAAATCCTTGAAAAAGCACGGATATGACGCCGCGCCCATCCATGGCGACCTGGACCAGAGCCAGCGAACCCGCACGCTTGACGGCTTTCGCGCGGGCGATCTGCGCATTCTCGTGGCCTCGGACGTGGCCGCGCGCGGGCTGGATGTTCCGGCCGTCAGCCATGTGTTCAATTTCGACGTGCCGTCCCATCCCGAGGATTACGTGCACCGCATCGGCCGCACCGGCCGCGCGGGCCGCGATGGCAAGGCGATGATGATCTGCGTGCCGAAAGACGAAAAGAACATGGCCGCGATCGAGGCGTTGATCCAGAAGGACATCCCGCGTTTGGACAATCCGCTGGGCGGCACAGCAGACGCGCCCCAAGAGCAGCCGACGGCAGAGACGGCCCCCAGCGAGGCGCCCAAGCCCCGCCGCTCGCGCAGCCGCCGCAAACCCGACAGCGCCGACGAATCTGCCGCCGCGCCGCAACAGGCCGAACCGCAGCAGGACACGCCCAGAAAAAGCAGCGCTGACGCGGCGCCGCAACAGCAGCACGCGCAGCCCGAAGCGCGGCCCGAGCCCCAGCCCGCCGATCAGCCCCAGCAGGACAGCAAATCCAGCCGCTCGCGCAGTCGTGGCGGGCGTGGTCGCTCCGGCAATGGCAACGGCGGCGGCGACAAGGTCGTCGGCATGGGCGATCACATGCCCAGCTTCATCGCCCTCAGCTTTGACGAGCGGCGCACCGGCTGACGCCAGCCCTTCCCCCGCTTTCAAAACGCATGACGCCCCGGCCCTTTTGGACCGGGGCGTTTTGCTTTGCGTGGCGCGCCCCGATCAAGATCCGGAGCGCATGCGTCAGCTCATCCGGCTGATGATGACGGTCACTTCGGGCTTCTTGCCGATCTCGCCGAGGGCCGACTGGCGCGTGATGCGGCGCAGCTCGTCCTCCAGCTTGTCGTCATCGGCGCGCAGCTTGCGGGCCGAGCGGCCGATGAACTGGCTCAGATCCTCCTCCAGCACATCCAGCAGCGGCGCGCCGGAACTGCCCGTCTCGGCCAGTCCCTTGATTTCGCACCAGGGATCGCCAAGGCTCTCGTCATCCTCGTCGAGAATGATGTTGACCGCCACATGCCCGTTCAGCGCCATGCGGATCCGATCGCGCACGACCCCATCCAGCGCGCCGACCTGAACCGAGCCGTCCAGATAGGTGCGCCCCGTCTCGACATGCTCGGCCACGACCGGCGTCTGCGCGGTCAGGTCCATCAGCATTCCGTTCACTGCAAGAACGCCGCGTATCCCCTTGGCATTGCATATCTTTACATGCTCGCGCAAATGCCGGTGCTCGCCATGCATGGGCACCACCATCTGCGGCTTGATCAGATCATGCATCATCTCGATATCGGGGCGGTTGGCATGGCCGGACACGTGATAGCGCCCGCTCGTGTCATCGACCACGTCGACGCCCAGCTCGGAGAACTGGTTGATGATGCGAATGACGCCGCGCTCGTTGCCCGGGATCGTCTTGGACGAGAACAGGAAGGTGTCACCCTCCTTCAGCTTGATCCCCTGATACTTGCCATTGGCCAGCTGCGCCGAGGCCGCGCGCCGTTCACCCTGCGATCCGGTCACGATCAGCATCACGCTCTCGCGCGGCAGCGTCTTGGCCTCTTCGGGGCTGACGGTGGGCGGAAATTTCTTGAGCACGCCGGTCTCGACCGACGCTTCGACCATGCGCCGCATCGCGCGGCCCATCAGGCACACGCTGCGCCCGGCCCGCGCGCCGGCCTCGGCCAGCGTCAGCACGCGCGCCACGTTGCTGGCGAAGGTCGTCGCGGCGACCATCCCCTTGGCCGAGGCGACCAGCTTTTCGATCTCGGGGCCGACGGTCGCCTCCGAGCGGCCTTCATGGGCGGAAAACACGTTGGTCGAATCGCACATCAGCGCCAGAACGCCGTCCTTCGCGATATCCTCGAACAGCGCGTGATCGAAGGGCTCGCCGACGCCGGGATCGGTGTCGATCTTGAAATCGCCGCTGTGCAACAGCCGCCCCTTGGGCGTGTCGATCACCAAGGCCGAGCTTTCGGGGATGGAGTGCGAGATCGGCACGAACCCCACCTTGAAGGGGCCCGCCTGCGTCATCTTGGGCCAGGGCGACACCACCTTGACCGCCTTTTCGGGGTGGCCATGCTCGGCCATCTTGCGGCGCGCGATATTGGCGGTAAAGGCGCGGGTATAGACCGGCGCGCCGAGGCGCCCGTAATAATGCGCGACGGCGCCGACATGGTCCTCATGCGCGTGGGTGACGAAAACCGCCTCCAGATCCGCCTTGCGGGCCTCCAGCCACGAGATGTCGGGCAGGATCAGATCCACGCCGGGGCTGGTATCCATATCGGGAAAGGCCACGCCCAGATCGACAAGGATCAGCTTTTCCTTGCCGGGTTTTCCGTATCCATAGACATAGGCGTTCATGCCGACTTCGCCCGCCCCCCCGAGGGGCAGATAGATCACTCGTTCATTAATCATGCGGCGTCAGCCTTTCTTGTTATAGTCATGTATCACGGTCAGCCCGTGCATCGTCAGATCATCTTCAATTTCATCGAAAAGGTCGGCCCCTTGGGCAAAGAGCGGCGCCAGCCCGCCGGTGCCGATCACCTTCATCGGGCGCGCATATTCGTCCCGGATTTTCGCGCACAGCCCCTGGACCAGCCCGATATACCCCCAGTAGACCCCCGACTGCATGCAGTCGACCGTGTTCGTGCCGATCACGCGCGGCGGCGTCGTCACGTCCACATGCGGCAGCGCGGCGGCGGCGGTGTGCAACGCCTCAAGGCTGAGATTCACGCCGGGCGCGATCACCCCGCCCACATAGGCGCCATCGGTCGCCACCACGTCGCAGGTGGTGGCCGTTCCGAAATCCACGACGATCAGATCGCCCCCATGGCGCGACCATGCTCCGGCCGTATTCACCAGGCGGTCCGGCCCCACCAAGGTGCCCGGATCAACGCGCGGCGGCACAGGAAGCGCGCAATCAGGCTTGCCCACCACCATCGGCCGACAGCCAAAGAACCGGTCCGCGAAAACGCGCAGGTTGAACACGACACGCGGCACCGTGGACGAGATGATGACATCGGTGATGTCCACCTCGATCCCGTAGTGTTTGACCAGCGTGGAATACCACGTGAAATACGCATCCGCCGTGCGCGCGTGATGGGTCGAGGTGCGCAGCGTGCACAGGAATTCCGATCCGTTCCAGATGGAAAAGACGGTGTTGGTATTCCCGCAGTCGATCGCCAGCAGCATCATTCGCCTCGTCTAGAAATAAACATCCGCCGCAGGGATGGCGCGGCGCCCATCGGCGGTAGATAGAACGAGATTGCCGCCCGCGTCCACCGTCTCGAACCGGCCCGACGTCTCGCCCCGCATGGTGCGCGCGGTCACCTCCTGCCCCAGCCGCGCCGCCCGGGCCAGCCACGCCGCGCGAATGGGGGCAAACCCCTCGGCCTGAAACTCGGCCTCGCGCGCGGCATAGCAGGCGGCCAGATGGTCCAGCAGGACCTCGGGCGCGATCCGCGCGCCGGTCTCCGACAGCAGTGAAACCGCGGGCAAGGCCCCCGCCTCGCCCGGCTCCGGCACGCCGGTCAGGTTCACGCCGATGCCGATCACCAGATGCATCATGCGCCCGCCCGCGCTGCTGCCCTCCAGCAATATCCCGGCCAGCTTGCCGCCCGACAAGAGCACGTCATTGGGCCATTTCAGCGCAAGCTCCGCGCCGGGCACCAGCGCGCTCAGCGCATCATGCAACGCCAGCGACGCCGCGAAGGACCGCAGCGCCGCCTGCCCCGGCGGCTCGGCCGGGCGCAGGACCAGCGACGCGGCGAAATTGCCGGCCGGATCACGCCACGCGCGGCCGCGCCGTCCGCGCCCGCTCAGCTGGCGCGCGGCGAAGATCCAGGTCGGCCCGGACAGCCCGCCGGCCTGGCGCATGGCCTCGGCATTGGTGCTGTCCACCTGCGCCAACATGCGCCGCCCATATCCTTCTGGCCAAACCGGGTCATTCATCTTGGCAAAAATACTCTCTCATGCGCAGCCTTCAGGGCTGCAAAAAACAAAGTGACGCGCCGGGGCGCGTCACCTTTTAACGGACATAGCGGAGCGGTCTTATTTGACCAGTGTTGACGCTGCTGCCTGCGCCGCGCCCTCGATCCCGAAGAGGTTGATACCCGGCAGCCAGCCCAGCCCGATCAGCGCGGCAGACACCATCAGGACCCCCCACAGAACAGCCGATCCCGGCGGGTCCAGCGCCTCGCCCTCGTCGCCGAAATACATGTAGAAGACAATCCGCAGATAATAGAACGCGCCGATGACCGAGCCGACGACACCCAGAACGGCCAGCCATGTCAGCCCGCCCTCATAGGCGGCGCGCAGCACGTAGAACTTGCCGAAAAAGCCCAGCAGCGGCGGCACGCCGGCAAGGCTGAACAGCAGCACCAGCATCGCCAGCGCGCGGCCGGGATGCGATTTGGAGTAAAGGTTCAGACTGCGGATATCGGTGATCGGCACGCCATCCTTCTGCATCGACAGGATGAAGGCAAAGGTGCCAACGTTCATCGTCACATAGATCGCAAGATAGATCAGCATCGCCTGCACGCCGAATGCCGTGCCCGACGCCAGCCCCATCAGCGCAAAGCCCATATGCGCGATGGTCGAATAGCCCATCAGGCGCTTGAAATCGGTCTGGCCGATGGCGGCGACGCTTCCCCAGAAGATCGACAGAACACTCATCAACGCGACGATCTGCTGCCAGTCGGACACGACCCCGCCAAAGGCGTCAAACATCACGCGGGCAAACAATCCCGCCGCCGCCACCTTGGGCGCGGTGATGAAAAACGCCGTCACCGGGGTCGGCGCGCCTTCGTAGACGTCGGGCGCCCACATGTGGAACGGAACGACCGACATCTTGAAGGCGATCCCGGACATCACGAAGACCAGTCCGAACAGCAGCCCCAGAGGCGCCTGCCCTTCGGCCGCCGCGATGATCCCGGCAAAGCCTGTCGTGCCGACAAAACCATAGACCAGCGAGGCGCCGTACAGCAGCAAGCCCGAGCTGAGCGCGCCCAGCACGAAATATTTCAGCCCCGCCTCGGTGGATTTCACGCTGTCGCGGCGCATCGCCGCCACCACGTAGAGCGCCAGCGACTGCAGCTCCAGCCCCATGTAGAGCGACATGAGGTCCCCGGCGCTGACCATCATCATCATGCCGACGACGCTAAGCGCAATCAGGATCGGATACTCGAACCGCAGCATCCCGCGCCGCGCCATGTAATCCTGCCCCATCACCATCACGGCAGCGGCGCTGATCAGGATCATCACCTTGGCGAACCGCGAGAACCCGTCATCGATGAACATGCCCGAAAACGCCGTGCGCGCACCCGAACCGGTTGTCCCGATCCAGAAGGCCAGCGCCACGAACAGCGCCGCCGTCAGCCAGATCAGCATGCCCGCCGCCTTGTCCTTGACGGTAAAGACCGCGCCCAGAAGGGCCAGCATCGCATAAACCGCGATGACGATCTCGGGCAGGATAATGTTCAGATCAGCCTGGATCATCTGGGCCTCCTCAATTCGCGGCTGCGGCGGTCTGGACGGCACTTTCCGTGCCCCCCTGCGCCAGCGCGGTGTCGTATTGCGAAATCAGCGCCTCGGTCGAGGGGCCGATGATGTCCAGCACCAGCGCCGGATAGACCCCGAGCAACAAGGTCATTGCCACCAGCGGCGCAAAGATCGCCCGCTCGCGCCCGGTCATGTCGGCGATGGATTTCAGGCTTTCCTTGATCAGATCGCCCAGCACCACCCGGCGGTAAAGCCACAGCGCATAGGCCGCCGACAGGATCACGCCGGTCGCGGCCACGGCGGCAACCCAGGTGTTGACCTGAAAGACGCCGATCAGCGTCAGGAATTCCCCGATGAAGCCCGACGTGCCCGGCAGGCCGACATTGGCCATGGTGAAGAACAGGAAGATCAGCGCATAGCTCGGCATCCGGTTCACGAGGCCGCCATATGCGTCGATCTCGCGCGTGTGCATCCGGTCATAGATCACCCCCACACAGAGAAAGAGCGCGCCCGAGATGAAGCCGTGGCTGATCATCTGGAAGATCGCCCCGTCCACGCCCTGCTGGTTCGCCGCGAAAATGCCCATGGTGACATATCCCATATGAGCCACCGACGAATAGGCAATCAGCTTTTTCATGTCCGCCTGCGCCAGCGCCACCAGCGAGGTATAGACGATGGCAATCGCCGACATCCACAGCACCAGCGGCGTCAGCAACTCGGCCCCGATGGGGAACATCGGCAGGCTGAACCGCAGGAAGCCATAGCCGCCCATCTTCAAAAGGATCGCGGCCAGCACGACCGATCCGGCGGTCGGCGCCTGAACGTGGGCGTCGGGCAGCCAGGTATGCACCGGCCACATCGGCATCTTGACCGCGAAGCTGGCAAAGAACGCCAGGAACAGCAGCGTCTGCATGCCGCCAACCACGCTGAAGCCCAGCACGCTGAACGTCTCGCTGTCAAAGGCATGGCGCATCAGCGACGGGATATCGGTGGTGCCCGCGTCCGAGAACATCGCGACCATCGCGACCAGCATCAGCACCGATCCGAGGAACGTATAGAGGAAGAACTTGAAGGATGCGTAAATCCGCTCCTTGCCGCCCCAGATGCCGATGATCAGGAACATCGGAATCAGCCCCGCCTCGAAGAAGAGGTAGAACAGCACCAGATCCAGCGCCATGAAAACGCCCAGCATCAGCGTTTCCAAAATCAGGAACGCGATCATGTATTCCTTGACGCGGCTCTTGATTCCCCAGGATGCGGCGATGGACAGCGGCATCATGAAGGTGGTCAGCAGCACGAAGAGCACGCTGATCCCGTCCACGCCCATCTTGTATTTCAGGCCCATCAACCATTCACGCTCTTCCACGAACTGAAAGCCGGTGTTGCCGGGGTCGAAATCGAACAGGATGAACAGCGAGACGAGGAACGTCACCACCGTTGCCGCCAGCGCCACCCATTTGGCATTGCGCTGCGCCGCGGCGTCCTCGCCCCGCAGGAAAATGGCCAGGATCGCGGCCGCGATGAGGGGGATGAACGTGGTGATCGACAGAACGTTTTCCATCAGTTTGCCCCTCCGGAGATCGTCATCCATGTGACGAGGATCACGATCCCGATCACCATGGCGAAGGCATAGGTAAAGATATAGCCGGACTGCGCGCGTCCCGCGAGGCGGGTGAAGAAGGGCACGATGCCCATCGCCACGCCGTTGATCGCGCCGTCGATGATGTTGCCGTCACCGCGCTTCCACAGGAAGCCGCCGAACTTTTTCGCCGGGCCGACGATCAGCGCATCGTAAATCTCGTCGAAATACCACTTGTTCAGCAAGAACGCATAGAGCGGGCGCTGCGCCTCCATGAACTTGCGGGGGGTGGACGGGCTCCAGACATAGAACCACAGCGCGGTCAGCAGGCCGAGAATCATCGCGACGAAGGGGCTGACCTTGACCCAGACGGGCGCATGGTGCGCGTCGTCGATCACGGTGTTCCCGGCGCCCATGTAGATCGCGCCTTGGGGGGCGATGCCCGGTTCCGTTTCCGGCGCCATCGCCTCGGCATGGGCCTCGCCCGCCGCGGTGGCATCCGCGCCCTCGATATCCTTGGTAACGGCATCCGCCGCACCTTCAAGATCGCCCTCGGCCAGCGCCTCGCCCGCGGCGACAACGCCCTCGGCAGGTGCGCTCGCCTCGGCGTGGTGGGCGGGAATTCCGAAGAACCTGTTCACCTTGTCATGATCGCCAAAGAAGCTGCCATACCAGACCATCCCGGCCAGGACCGACCCCACGGCCAGCACGCCCAGCGGCACAAGCATCACCATGGGCGATTCATGCGCGTTCTGATGCGTCTGCTTGTCGCCGCGCGCGGTGCCGAAGAAGGTCAGGAACATCAGGCGCCAGCTGTAGAAACTGGTCAGCGCGGCGGCAATCACCAGCATCCAGAAGGCATAGCCGCCCGCCGAACCGGCCCATGCGCTCTCGATCACGGCATCCTTGGACAGGAAGCCGGCGAAACCGATATGGGTCAGCGGGATGCCGACGCCGGTAATGGCCAGCGTGCCGATCATCATCGCCCAGAACGTATAGGGCAGCTTGTGGCGCAAGCCGCCATAGTTGCGCATGTCCTGCTCGTGATGCATCCCGTGAATGACCGAGCCCGCGCCTAAAAACAGCATCGCCTTGAAGAACGCGTGCGTCAGCAGATGGAACATCGCCACCGAATAGGCGCCGACGCCTGCGGCGACAAACATGTAACCCAGCTGGCTCATGGTCGAATAGGCGATGACGCGCTTGATGTCGTTCTGCACAAGGCCGATCGTCGCGGCGACAAAGGCGGTGGTCGCGCCGATGAAGGTCACGAACATCAGCGCCTCGGGCGCGTATTCCATCAGCGGCGACATGCGGCAGACAAGGAACACGCCCGCCGTGACCATCGTCGCGGCATGAATCAGGGCCGACACCGGCGTCGGGCCTTCCATCGCGTCGGGCAGCCATGTGTGCAGACCAAGCTGCGCCGATTTGCCCATCGCGCCGACGAAAAGCAGGAAAGCGATCAGGTTGGCCGCGTTCCAGTCAGTCCACAGGAAGCGCAGCTGCGTTTCCGCCAGCGCGGGGCCGGCGGCGAAAATGTCCTGAAAATTGATCGAGTCCGTCAGGAAGAAGATCGCGAGGATGCCCAGCAGGAAACCGAAATCGCCGACCCGGTTGACCACAAACGCCTTGATCGCGGCCGCGTTGGCCGAAGGCTTGCGGTAGTAGAACCCGATCAGAAGGTATGAGGCGAGGCCCACACCCTCCCAGCCGAAGAACATCTGCAGCAGGTTGTCGGCCGTCACCAGCATCAGCATCGCGAAGGTAAAAAGCGACAGGTAGGCGAAGAAGCGGGGGCGATAGGAGACCCCCTCCTCGAAATTGTGGTCATGGGCCATGTAGCCAATGGAATAAAGGTGAACCAGCGCCGAAACGGAGGTCACCACGATCAGCATGATCGCCGTCAGCCGGTCCAGACGAATCGACCACGTCGTATCCAGCGCGCCCGACTGCACCCAGTCAAGGATGTGGATCTGCTGCAGCGTGCCGTCATGGCCGATGAACACGATCCACGACAGCGCGCAGGACAGGAACAACAGCGCCGTGGTCAGAACCTGTGCGCCCTTGTCCCCGATGATGCGCCAGCCGAAGCCCGCGATGATGGCGCCCACGAGGGGGGCGAAGAGGATGATCTTTTCCATGGCGTCAGCCCTTCATCACGTTGACGTCTTCGACCGCGATCGTGCCGCGGTTGCGGAAGAAGCAGACAAGGATCGCAAGGCCGATGGCGGCCTCGGCGGCGGCGACGGTCAGGACCAGCAGGGTAAAGACCTGGCCGGCCAGATCGCCGGCGAAACTGGAAAATGCGACAAGGTTGATATTGACCGCCAGCAGCATCAGCTCGATCGACATGAGCAGGATGATCACGTTCTTGCGGTTCAGGAATAGCCCGAAGATGCCGATGACGAACAGCGTCGCCGCCACCGTCAGGTAATGTTCAATTCCGATCATTTCTGTCCCTCAGTCTTTCTTGTCTGGCCCGGCTCTCTGGCTCGGGCGCCTTTTGCGGCGCCCTTGCTGGCGGTTCAGCCGATCAGCGTATAGCCGCCAAAGACGACGATCAGCACGACGACGAGAACAACGATTGTATTTCTGGACATGCGCTTGGTTCCTTGGCGTGGCGCGACACCAATGGTGCCGCATTCATATGTTAACGATCGGCGGGGCCTAGAGGCCCTGCCCCGGCTTGACGTCCTTCAGCTCCATCGCCTTGGCCGGATCGCGCCACATCTGCTGCAGCACGTTCTGCCGCTTGACGTCGACACGGTGGCGCAGCGTCAGCACGATGGCCCCGATCATGGCAACCAGCAGGATCAGGCCCGCCAGCTGGAACAGAAGGAAATACTTGTCATAGAGCAGCAGGCCCAGTGCGGCGGTGTTGTGCACGTCCACCGGTGCGGGCGCGACGCGCGCCGCCTCGGCCCCGGCCGACACTTCCCACGCGCCAAAGGCGATGCCGAACTGCATCAGCAGGATCAGCCCGATCAGCAGCGCCAGCGGCATGTATCTGGCCGTTTCGGCCTTCAGCTCGGCGAAATCGACATCCAGCATCATCACCACGAAGAGGAACAGGACCGCCACCGCGCCGACATAGACGATCACCAGCAGCATCGCCACGAACTCGGCCCCCAGCAGCACGAAAAGCCCCGCCGCGCTGATGAAGCTGAGGATCAGCCACAGAACCGAATGAACCGGGTTGCGGCTGACGACGGTGAACAGCCCGCCGACAAGCGCCGATATCGCAAACAGATAGAACGCAAAGGCCATCGCGGTCATGTGTCTTTTCCTTCCTCGGTTTGCCCGTCCATCACCCCTTGGGCCAGATCCATCGCGCGGGTCATGGCCGGTGCGCCGGCGAACATCGCCATGGTCGCGATCGTCTCGGCGATCTCGGCCTTGGTGGCGCCTGCCTCCAGCAGGTGGCGCACGGTCAGGCGCACGGCGGTGTCGGCCTGTGCGCCCTGCATCGTCAGCCCCGCCAGCGTCAGCAGCAGCCGCGTCTTGGCATCAAGCCCATCGGGGTTCAAGCCCTTGCCGAACATCATCTCCATGATGTCCTTGGGCATCGTCTGCCACATCGCCTCGAATGCTTTGGGCGAAAACGCGTCCATCGCAGGGTTCATGGACTTCATCATGTCCTGCGCCTGCCGCATCATCTGTTCGAATGGGTTCACGGGATCGCTCATCTGTAGGGTGCGTCCAGTTCCAGATTGCGCGCGATCTCGGCCTCCCAGCGATCGCCGTTCTCCAGAAGCTTGGTCTTGTCGTAATACAGCTCTTCGCGGGTCTCGGTCGAGAACTCGAAATTCGGCCCCTCGACGATGGCATCCACGGGGCATGCCTCCTGGCAGAAGCCGCAATAGATGCATTTGGTCATGTCGATGTCATAACGCGTGGTGCGGCGGCTGCCGTCATCGCGCGGCTCGGCATCGATGGTGATGGCCTGCGCGGGGCAGATCGCCTCGCACAGCTTGCAGGCAATACAGCGTTCCTCGCCGTTGGGATAGCGGCGCAGTGCGTGCTCGCCGCGGAAGCGCGGCGAAAGCGGGCCCTTTTCATGCGGATAGTTGATCGTGACCTTGGGCGCGAAGAAATACTTGAGCGCCAGCTTGACGCCCAGCCACTGGTCACCCAGCAGGAAGTACCAGGCCGCGCGTCCATAATCGATATTCGCCATTTCTTCAGCTCCTCGCAATCGTGGTGGCCCGAGTCTCGCTCCATGCCCGCGTCATACCCTCATTGGCGGCGCGGTTCCAGCGCATCGCGCGCCATGGCGGCATGCCCGCCTGCGTCATTGCCGCGCGCGTCACCGGCTCAGCCCCCCATCGCGAACCGGGCCCAGAACGCGCCCAGCACTTCGAACTTGGCAAGGAAGGCGATGATGACGACCCAGCCCAGCGACAGTGGCAGGAACACCTTCCAGCCGATGCGCATCAACTGGTCATAGCGGTAGCGCGGCGTGAACGCCTTGACCAAGGCGAAGAGGAAGAAGAAGAACGCCATCTTGCCGATCATCCACAGCACGCCGTCCGGCAGCCCCGGAATGGGCGACAGCCAGCCGCCGAAGAACAGCAGCGAGGTCAGCGCGCACATCAGGAAGATCGCGATATATTCGCCCGCCATGAACAAAAGGAACAGAGTGGCGGAATATTCCACCTGATAGCCTGCCACCAGCTCGGATTCGGCCTCGGGCAGGTCGAAGGGCGGGCGGTTCGTCTCGGCAAGGCACGAGATGAAGAACAGGAACACCATCGGCAGGTGCGGCAGCCAGTACCAGCCGAAGAGGCCGTATTTCGTATCCTGCGCGCCGACGATGTCGCCGAAATTCAGGCTCCCGGTGGAGATGATGACACCGATGATGATCAGGCCCAGGCTGACCTCATATGAAATCATCTGCGCCGCGGAGCGCAGCGAGCCGAGAAACGGATATTTGGAGTTCGACGCCCAGCCGCCCATGATCACGCCGTAGACCTCCAGCGAGGAGACGGCGAAGACATACAGCACGGCCACGTTCAGGTTCGAGATCACCCAGCCGTCGGCCAGCGGGATCACCGCCCAGGCGATGACGGCCAGAACGAAGCTGATGATCGGCGCGAGGATGAAGACCGCCTTGTCGGCGCCCGCCGGGATGATGACTTCCTTCAGCACGTATTTCAGCGCATCGGCCACCGATTGCAGCAGGCCGAACGCGCCCACCACGTTGGGGCCGCGGCGCATCTGGACGGCGGCCCAGATCTTGCGGTCGCCATAGACCAGGAAAAGCAGGCTGACCATCACGAAGCCAAGCATCGCGAGGCACTGCGCAAAGATGATCACAAGGGTCCCGAGCGGGGTTGTAAAGAATTCAGCCATCAGGTCCTCACACCATCGGTATTCCATTTTCCGCGCAGTCGGCGGCGACGACTTCGGCGTCGATTGTCTTCAGCCCGCGCGGCAGGGCGGGCGAGATCGTATAAACCGCATCGCCGCGCCAGATGCCACCCTCATCGGCGATATTCGTGCGCACGTGGCGCGCAAACCCGTAACCGCGGATCAGGGCATATTTGGCAGCGGCGCATTCCGCATAGCGCGCCACGTCGCCGGTGTCACGTGCGCCCGTCATGGCAACCCGGAAATTCACCAGATCCCCGTCCAGAAGATCGGTCTGGATCCCGCGATATTCGGGGGTGAATGGCGCACTTGCATTCTCCGGCGCGCAGGCCGCGACCGCCAGGGGCATCAGGATCGCCGACATGCGCATCAGGCACATCCCGGCGCCGGCCTGCGCTGGCCGGTGACGATCCAGGTGTCGCCCCGGCGGTTGCCGATCAGCGTGTAGACGCATGTTTTCGTGTAGGATTCGTAGGACGTGCCAACGGTCGTGACCTGGCTCCAGCCACCGCCCCAGCGGCCGCGCCCGATCCCGACGCCCACGCCGATCACCGGCTTTGGCGACGGGCGCGTCGCGTTCTTCTCGACCTTCCACTGAAAGGCCCGGCGCCCGTCGGGCAGATCGAACACCTCGTCCGGTTTGCCGAAATCCAGCATCGGGTCCAAGATGGGCCGACCCATATACTTGTCCAGCACCGGAGGGGCGCAGCCCGCAAGCCACGCCGCCGCCAGAAGGCCGGTCAGGATATGGCGCGCGCGGGCCACCGCGCCTACTCCGCCGCCAGTTTGGGCGCGCGGCGCGCCTTGGCGTTGGCGCTGAGTTCCGCCATCAGCTGGCTGGCGCGGGCGATGGGGTTCGTCAGGTAGTGATCCTTGATCGCGCCGCGGAAATCGGCCTTGCCCAGATCGGCGATCCCGGTCGGCTGCCACTCGTTCTCCGGCACCTGGTCGATCCCGGCCAGATGCGGCACGGCGGCAACCAGCGCCTGGCGCAGTTGCGGCAGGCTGTCATAGGCCAGCGCATCGCCCATCTCGCCCGACAGGGCGCGCAGGATCGCCCAGTTCTCCTTGGCCTCGCCGGGCGCGAAATTGGCGCGCAGCGCCAGTTGCGGGCGCCCTTCGGTGTTCACGAACAGCGCGGACTCCTCGGTATAGCACGCGGCGGGCAGAATCACGTCCGCGCGGTGCGCGCCGCGATCGCCATGGCTGCCCTGATAGATCACGAAGGGGCCGTCCTTGATCTCGCCCTCGTCGGCGCCGAGGTTATAGATCACCTCGGCCCCCTCGACCGCCGCCTCGACGCCGCCCTCGGTGGTGCAGCCCGCATCCATCGCGCCGACCCGGCCCGCAGCCGTGTGCAGCACCATGAAAAGCGCGCCCAGCCCATCGGCCAGCTTCATCGCGTGGCCCAGAACGGCGGCGCCGTCTGCCTCCATGATTGCGCCCTGCCCGATCAGAACGATGGTTTTCCTGGCCTTCGCATCGTCATCCGCGTCCTGCGACGCCAGCTTTTCCAGCGCGGCGCGGTCGGTGCCCAGATGCGTGTAATCGTAGGTCAGGTTGCCCGCCTCGCCGATCAGCTCGACCGACGCACCGGCCAGCCACGCCTTGCGGATGCGCGCATTCAGAACCGGCGCCTCGATCGCGGGGTTCGAGCCGATGATGATCACCCGCTCGGCATGGTCCAGATCCTCGATCCGCGCCGTCCCGACATAGCCCGAGCGATTGCCCGCGGGCAGCTTCGCGCCGTCCACGCGGCACTCCACCGTGCCGCCCTGCCCTTCGACCAGCTGCTTGAGCGCGAAGGCGGCCTCGACCGGGACCAGATCACCGACAAGGCCGGCGACCTTCTTGCCCTTCATGGCGGTCGCCGCGGCGCTCAGCGCCTCGGGCCATGTCGCCGGGCGCAGCTTGCCGTTCTCGCGGATATAGGGGCGGTCCAGACGCTGGCGGCGCAGTCCGTCCCAGACAAAGCGCGTCTTGTCCGCGATCCATTCCTCGTTCACGCCGTCATGGTTGCGCGGCAGCATCCGCATGACTTCGCGGCCCTTGGTATCGACCCGGATGTTCGAGCCGAGCGCGTCCATCACGTCGATCGTCTCGGTCTTGGTCAGCTCCCAGGGGCGCGCGGTGAACGCATAGGGCTTCGAGACCAGCGCGCCGACGGGGCACAGATCGATGATGTTGCCTTGCAAATTGCTGTCCAGCGTCTCGCCCAGATAGGACGTGATCTCGGCATCCTCGCCGCGCCCGGTCTGGCCCATCTGGCTGATGCCCGCCACCTCGGTGGTGAAACGCACGCAGCGGGTGCAGGAAATGCAGCGCGTCATGTGCGTTTCCACCAGCGGACCCAGATCCAGATCCTCGGTCGCGCGCTTGGGCTCGCGGAAGCGGCTGAAATCGACGCCGTAGGCCATCGCCTGATCCTGCAGGTCGCACTCGCCGCCCTGATCGCAGATCGGGCAATCCAGCGGGTGGTTGATCAGCAGGAATTCCATCACGCCCTCGCGGGCCTTCTTGACCATGGGCGAGTTCGTCTTGACCATCGGCGCCTCGCCATCCTTGCCGGGGCGCAGGTCGCGCACCTGCATGGCGCAGCTAGCGGCCGGCTTCGGCGGGCCGCCGACGACCTCCACAAGGCACATCCGGCAGTTCCCGGCGATCGACAGGCGCTCGTGATAGCAAAAGCGCGGGATTTCCACGCCCGCCTGCTCGCACGCCTGGATCAGGGTCATCGCCCCGTCCACCTCGATCTCGGTTCCGTCGATGTTCACTTTGCGAAGGTCGGTCATGGTGTTCACTTTGCTTTCAGGAATGAGCCGATGCGGCTGCGGTTCTTGATCTCTTCCCGTCCCAGGCGGCACAGGCTGGCGGCGTCCAGATTGCTGGCGCCTTTCGACTTGAAATAGGCGTTGCGACGCTCGCGCATCTTCGCCTGTTCGGCGCTGTCATTCACATAGGCGTCGATCTGCGCATCGGTATAGCCCCGCTGCGTGGCCATGCCCTTCAACTGGTTCACATAAGAGCGCGCGGCCCAGAAACGGCCCGACAGATCGCCGCATTCGCGCCGGATCTTGTCAGCGGCGGCAACGGCCAGAAGGCCCGCGTTGATATCCGCCTCGGCGGCCAGATCGGCGCGGGCGGCACTGGCCGATCCGGCAATGGACAGCGCGAGCAGTGTAGTCAGTATCAGGCGCATGATGCGTCTCCTTCAATACATGTGGTGCGGCGCGCATCTGCGCCCCGCATGTCACATGAGATGGAGCGCGCGGCGCCTGTTATGCAATAACACTGGCAGATTGCTGCCGATATCGGGCCCCGCCCTACCATATCACACAGCTTCCCCGCAAAAGAAGACTGCCATTGCCCGTCAGAGCGCGG
This sequence comes from Pelagivirga sediminicola, assembly GCF_003072125.1. Classification (GTDB taxonomy): domain Bacteria; phylum Pseudomonadota; class Alphaproteobacteria; order Rhodobacterales; family Rhodobacteraceae; genus Roseovarius; species Roseovarius sediminicola. The sequence continues at coordinate 589,515 of NZ_QCYH01000001.1, forward strand.
CCGTCCTCGGGGCCATAGCCCGGCTGCCAGTTGATGCTGCTGTCGCCATATGTCTCGACGCAATAGGTCGTGCCCTCGAAACGCCCGGCCTCGCGGGCGCCGTTGATCCCTTGCGCGGCGTCGCTGACGGTCACGACAAAATCCTCGCGCCGCTCGCCCGATTGGGACAGCTTGGCGGGATAGTAATTGCCATCGAACCGCACCCGCTCGCCCGCCTTGCCGCAGGCGGTCAGGGCAAGGGCGGCGCAAAGGGCGGCGATCATGGATCTTGCGTTCATCGTCGTACTCCGGTCTGCAGGCCGCACCCCGCTCACTCCGCCGCCACGGGACGCGCGGTGGTGCCGCGCTTGTGCTTGATGCGGTCCTCGATCTCGTCGCGGAAGTTGCGGATCAGGCCCTGGATCGGCCATGCCGCCGCATCGCCGAGCGCGCAGATCGTGTGCCCCTCGACCTGCTTGGTCACATCGAGCAGCATGTCGATCTCGTCCACTTCGGCGTCGCCGCGCACCAGGCGGTCCATCACGCGCATCATCCAGCCGGTGCCCTCGCGGCACGGCGTACACTGACCGCAGGATTCGTGCTTGTAGAATTTCGACAGGCGCCAGATCGCCTTGATGATGTCCGTCGACTGGTCCATCACAATCACGGCGGCGGTGCCCAGACCGCTGCGCTGGTCGCGCAGATAGTCGAAATCCATGATCGCCTCGCGCATGTTCTCGCCCCGGATCAGCGGCACGGAGCTGCCGCCCGGAATCACCGCCTTGAGATTGTCCCAGCCGCCCCGAATACCGCCGCAATGCTTCTCGATCAGCTCCTCGAAGCCGATGCTCATCGCCTCCTCGACCACGCAGGGGTTGTTGACATGGCCCGAGATCGCAAACAGCTTGGTACCCGCATTGTTGGGGCGCCCAAAGCTGGAGAACCAGTCCGGCCCGCGCCGCAGGATGGTGGGCACGACGGCGATAGACTCGACGTTGTTCACCGTGGTCGGGCAGCCGTAAAGACCCGCGCCCGCCGGAAACGGCGGCTTCATGCGCGGCATGCCCTTCTTGCCCTCCAGCGATTCCAGCAGCGCGGTTTCCTCGCCGCAGATATAGGCGCCGGCGCCGTGGGTCAGGTAGAGGTCGAAATCATAACCGGACTTGCACGCGTTGCGTCCGATCAGCCCGGCGGCATAGCATTCGTCGATGGCCGCCTGAAGCGCCTCGCGTTCGCGGATATATTCGCCGCGGATGTAGATATAGCACGCCTGCGCCTGCATCGCGTAGCTGGCGATCAGGCACCCCTCGATCAGCGTATGCGGATCGTGGCGCATGATCTCGCGGTCCTTGCAGGTGCCCGGCTCGGATTCGTCGGCGTTGACCACCAGATAGCTGGGGCGCCCATCGCTCTCTTTCGGCATGAACGACCATTTCAGGCCGGTCGGAAAGCCCGCGCCGCCGCGCCCGCGCAGGCCGCTGGCCTTCATCTGGTCGATGATCCAGTCACGCCCGTTCTGCAGGATCTTGGCGGTGCCATCCCAATGGCCGCGCGCCTGAGCGCCCTTCAAGGTGCGGTCATGCATGCCGTAGAGATTGGTAAAGATACGGTCCTGGTCTTTCAGCATAGCGCCGTTACCCCTGATTGTCCTGGCGCGAACGCCAGATATTGTAGATCATCCAGATCGCCCACAGGAACCCCCCGAGAGCGACCAGATCGAACAGTGCCAGCACCCGCTGGCTCAGCCCCAGCCTTGCGCCGATGAACGTGGCGGCCACCCACAGGATCGCCGTGCCCGCGATCACGAGGGCGGCGCGCCGCCCTGCCTGAGCCTGTTTGTGGTCGCGGCCGGTCATGTCCCTCGCGCGCCCTGCTATTCGCCGCGCGCGAGGGTCACTGCCTGCCGGACCCACTCGTCCCGGCTGGCCCGGCCCTTGAACCCGGTCAGATTACGGTCGACCCAGGCGATCTCGGCCTCGGTCCAGTTGGCGATCTGGTCATAGTGATAGAACCCCATGCCGTTCAGCATCGTCTCCAGCTTGGGACCGATGCCCTTGATGCGCTTCAGATCGTCCGCACCGCCCGCACGTGGCGCATCGAGCGTTTTCGGCTTCTGCAGATCCTCGGACGCAAGAGGCGCATCTTCGGGCTTGGGTCGCCGCGCCTGCTCGGCAATGGGATGGGCCTGCGGCGCGGGCCGGTCGGGCGTGTCCCGCACTGCCGTTTCCGGCGCGTCCTCCGCGGGCGCGTCCTTTACCGGCGGGCGCGCGGTTGCCGCGCTGGTCACCGCAGCCGCAGCCGGGGCCGCCGCATCCGGCGCGGGCGGATCGCCGGCAACCAGGCTGGACGGTGTGCTGGTCGCCGCAAGCGGCCGGTTGGCGCTGCCGCCCGTGCAGATCAGCTGCGGCAGCACGAAGCCCAGCACCAGAAACACCACCACGCCGAGGAGGCCGCCCCAAAGCAGCGACCATCCGGCCGCCGCGATCAGGACCACGGCCAGAAGCAGACCGATGCCGACAGCCACGTACCAACAGGCCGAGGCGCATTTCCTAGCGGATGAATTGGTCATCATGGTCATCTTCCTCCCGGTTCAGGGGCGCGCGCGAACAGGATTATTCGTAAACGTCGCCCTTCTTGACACGTTTGGCAAACTCGGTTTCGCCGCCCGACGCCAGAACGCCGGCCTGCCGGACCCAATCGTCGCGCGTCACGCGGCCCTTGAACCCGATGATATTCTGATCGACCCACGCCACCTCATCGGGCGACCATGCGGCGATCTGATCGAAATGGTAAAATCCCATATCGTTCAGCAGCGATTCCAGCTTGGGACCGACGCCCTTGATCATCTTCAGATCATCTGGCCCGCCCGCACGCGCGGCCTTCAACGTCGCGGGCTTGGCGCCCGGACCCGCGGCGCCCTCATCAGGCTTGCCCGCAGATTTGTCGGCGGTGCCCGGCAACGGCGTCTTGCCCGCAGCACCCCGCGCAACCGGCGCGCCGTTGGCCGCGGTCTTGGCAGGGCGAGAATCGCCATCCGGCGTCCCGGACGGGTCCTCTTCCATCTGCGGCGCCTTGGCGGTCGCGCCCGAGGTTTTGGCAACGCTCTTGGGGTCTTTCGGCCCCGGCTCTCCTGCCGGGCCCTTGGTGTTGTCCTGCCTGGGTTTTGCCTTGGATGTCGCGGCATCGCCCTGCGCGGCCTTGGCCGGATCGATCCGGTCCGTTTCGGTCACGATATCGAGCGGCGCATCGCGCACGACAACCTTGGACGGATCGGGCTGATGGTTCGCACCATGCTCGCGCCAGGGCGCCAGCAGCGGCACTTCGGTGCCGTCGATGCGCTTGACCGTCTCGCCCAGATCGGTGGCAAGCTGCACCGAGGCGTTGTATTTGCGATGCCCGCTGTCGAATTCCTTGAGGCTGGTCAGCCCCGATTTCGGCTCGGAGGCAAAGCGCCCGTTCTGCGGACCGGGCACCGGCACGCCGCCCGCTGCCAGCTCGTCGATGATCTCGCGCAGGCGCTCGGCAGTCAGATCCTCGTAGTAATCCTTGCCGATCATCGCCATCGGCGCGTTGGCGCAGGCGCCCTGGCACTCCACCTCTTCCCAGGAGAACTTGCCATCCGCGCTCAGCGTATGCGGCGCGTCCGCGATCTTCTCGCGGCACACGCCGATCAGGTCCTCGGCGCCGCAGATCATGCAGGACGTGGTGCCGCAGATCTGGATATTCGCAATGCTGCCAGTGGGTTGCAGCTGGAACTGAAAGTAGAACGATGCCACCTCCAGCGCGCGCATATAGGCCATGTCCAACATGTCCGCGATCCCCTCGATCGCGGGGCGGGTCAGCCAGCCTTCCTGCTCGTGGGCGCGCCACATCAGCGGAATGATCGCCGACGCCTGCCGGCCCTCGGGGAATTTGGCAATCTGCGCCTCTGCCCAAGCCTGATTTTCAGGTGTGAAGGCGAAGCTGTCGGGCTGTTCGGGGTGCAGGCGGCGTAGCATTAGGCGCAGTCTCCTGTGCGTGTCGTTGTCGATGCGGGCGCACAAGCGCCAGCTGCAAAAGAGGTTCTCACCTGTCGATCTCCCCGAACACCACGTCCATCGTGCCGATGATCGCGGCGATATCGGCCAGCTGGTGCCCGCCCGCGACGTAATCCATCGCCTGCAGGTGCAGGTAGCCGGGCGCGCGCAGCTTGGCGCGATACGGCTTGTTGGTGCCGTCGCTGACCAGATAGACGCCGAATTCGCCCTTGGGCGCCTCGACGGCGGCGTAAATCTCGCCCTCGGGCACGTGGAAGCCTTCGGTATACAGCTTGAAGTGATGGATCAGCGCCTCCATCGACGTCTTCATGTCGCCGCGGCTGGGCGGTGCGATCTTGCCGCGCGCAAGGATGTCGCCCTGCCCTTCGGGTGCGCGCAATTTCTCGATCGCCTGCAGCATGATATGGGCCGACTGGCGCATCTCTTCCATGCGGATCAGGTAGCGGTCATAGCAATCGCCATTGGTGCCGACGGGGATCTGGAACTCGAATTCGTCATAGCATTCATAAGGTTGCGCCCGGCGCAAATCCCACGCCATGCCGCAGCCGCGCACCATCACGCCCGAGAATCCCCAGTCCAGCGCGTCCTGTTCGCTGACCTTGCCGATATCGACGTTGCGCTGCTTGAAGACGCGGTTTTCCGTCAGAAGCCCGCTGAGATCATCCAGAAACGCCGGGAATCCCTTGGCCCACGTCTCGATATCGTCCAGCAGATCGCTGGGCAGGTCCTGATGCACGCCGCCGGGCCGGAAATAGGCCGCATGCAGGCGCGCGCCGCAGGCCCGCTCGTAGAAGATCATCAGCTTTTCGCGTTCCTCGAAGCCCCAGACCGGCGGCGTCAGCGCGCCGACGTCCATCGCCTGCGTGGTGACGTTCATCAGGTGGTTCAGGATGCGGCCGATCTCGGAATAGAGCACGCGGATCAGGCTGGCGCGGCGCGGCACCTCGATGTCGCACAGCCGCTCGATGGCGAGGCACCAGGCATGCTCCTGATTCATCGGCGCGACATAGTCCAGCCGGTCGAAATAGGGCAGGTTCTGCAGATAGGTGCGCGATTCCATCAGCTTTTCGGTGCCGCGATGCAGCAGACCGATATGGGGATCACAGCGCTCGACAATCTCGCCGTCCAACTCCAGCACAAGGCGCAAAACACCATGCGCGGCAGGGTGTTGCGGGCCGAAGTTGATGTTGAAGTTGCGGATCTGCTGCTCGCCCGACTCGTAGTCGCGCGTTCCGTCGTCATATGTATTGTTGCGGATATCGCCGTCCATCAGCTGATCTCCTGAACAGTGTTGCTGTAGGTGTCACCGCAGGTTTTTTTTAAAACGCCTAATGACGTCAAAAAAGCTCCCAAGCCAGCCAAGAACCCGCCAATTTCACTTAGAGGCTCATACCACATCACTTCGCCCCCTCTTTCTTGTCCGTCTTCTCGTCACCGGGCAGGATGTATTCGGCTCCTTCCCATGGCGACATGAAATCGAACTGGCGGTATTCCTGCACCAGCGAAACCGGCTCATACACGACGCGCTTTTCGGCTTCGTCATAGCGGACCTCGGTATAGCCCGTGGTCGGGAAATCCTTGCGCAGCGGATGGCCGCGAAAGCCGTAATCGGTCAGGATGCGGCGCAGGTCGGGATGGCCGCTGAAGAGCAGCCCGAACATGTCGAACACTTCGCGCTCGAACCAGTTGGCCGAGGGGTGGACCTCGGTGATCGAGGGCACCATGTCATCGGCGCGCGCCGCCGCGCGCAGGCGGATGCGGTGGTTCTGGTACATCGACAGGAAATGATAGACCACGTCGAACCGCTTGGCCCGCTCGGGGTAATCCACGGCGGTGATGTCCACCAGCGTCGAGAACCGGCAGGTGCTGTCGGTCTTCAGAAACTCCACCAGCCCCTTGATGTTGCTCAGCGCCACATCAACGGTCAGCTCGCCACCCGTGACGGACCATCCCAGCACGCAATCGGCGCGCTTCATTTCGATGTGGCTGCCCAGTTCCTTGAGCGCTTCGGTCATGTTCTTCCCCTTGCCTGAAAACGCCGCCCGCGATCAGCGGACGATCGTTCCTGTGCGGCGGATCTTGCGCTGCAACTGCATGATACCATAAAGCAGCGCCTCGGCGGTCGGCGGGCAGCCGGGCACGTAGATGTCCACCGGCACGATCCGGTCGCAGCCGCGCACCACGGAATAGCTGTAGTGATAATACCCGCCGCCATTTGCGCAGCTGCCCATCGAGATCACATAACGCGGCTCGGGCATCTGGTCGTAAACCTTGCGCAGGGCCGGGGCCATCTTGTTGGTCAGCGTGCCGGCGACGATCATCACGTCGGACTGGCGCGGGCTGGCGCGCGGCGCCACGCCAAAGCGTTCGGCGTCATAGCGCGGCATGGAAGTGTGCATCATCTCGACCGCGCAGCAGGCCAGACCGAAGGTCATCCAGTGCAGGCTGCCGGTGCGCGCCCAGTTGACGATATCCTCGGACGCGGCCAGCAGGAAACCCTTGTCCTGAAGCTCGCGGTTCAGGTCCTGCGTGGCGACCTCGCGGTCGGGGCCGGCCGTGTTGGCTCCGGTCACTACTCCCATTCCAGCGCTCCTTTTTTCCACTCATAGGCAAAGCCGACGGTCAGCACGCCAAGGAACACGATCATCGCCCAGAAGGCCGTCATGCTGATGTGCTGAAAGGCCACGGCCCAGGGGAACAGCATCGCGATTTCCAGATCGAAGATGATGAACAGGATCGACACCAGATAAAAACGCACGTCGAATTTCATCCGCGCATCGTCGAAGGCGTTGAATCCGCATTCGTAGGCGCTGACCTTTTCGGGGTCGGGATCGCGCCCCTTCAGGACCAGCGACGCAAGGATCAGGACGACCCCAAGCCCGATGGCGACGGCAAGAAAGACCAGAATGGGGAGGTATTCCCTCAACATCTCTTCCAAGAGCGGCTCCTTTTCTGCCGGGCACGGCGCGCGGCGCGGCCTGCGCGGCCGATAAAGTGGCAAGGTTGACTGCCGATGTATCTATCCCTGCCCATGGGTGGGGTCAACCGGGACCGCATGAAAACGGACGGCCCGCAATCGCGGCGCGCGCGGCGCCTCACTCACCCGGCGCGGGATAGAAGGGCTGCGCGAACATGCAATTCGCTGCATCCCCCGGCAGCGCGTCCTGATAGCTTTGCCGCTCGGCGATGCGCTCGAACCACGCGGTCGCCTCGGGATAGTCGTCCAGCGGGGCGAAATGCCGCGCCATGTAGACCGCCTGCCCCACGCAGATGTCGGCCGCCGAATACCCTCCCGTCAGCAGATAATCGCGATTCTCCACCGGCGTGCTCAGCCGCGCCTCGATCGCGGCATAGCATTGATGCAGATGGGCCACCTCGATCCGCATCACCGCGGCGCTGCGGTCCTCGGGTGCCAGCACGATATGCTGCTGGGTCAGCGCCGCGACATGCTGGCTGAGCGTTTCGGCGAAATGCACCCAGACCAGCCAGGCCATGCGGTCCATCGCGCCCGGCAGACGGCCGATGCCGCGTTCGGGAAACCGCTCGCACAGATATTCGACCATCGCGCCGCTCTCGAACATGCGCTCGCCCTCGATCTCCAGCGCGGGAACGCGGCCCGCGGGCGAGCGGGTGAGGAACTCCTCGGTTCCCAGCGAGCCGTCGAATGGCATTTCGACCAGCCGGTACTCCACCTCCAGCTCGTTCAGCAGCCACAGAACCCGCATCGAGCGGCTTTGGGGCACGTGATAGAGCGTGATCATCATTGTCTCCTGTCGGTTCCGGGGGCGCGGCGCGCGCAGCATAAATCATGCCGCATGGCCGTATAACCCCGCAAAGCACAAAGGGTTGCGCGCCCGCCAGAAAACGCGCCGACATCCGGCGCGGGCGGCGCCCGTGTCATTTACGCCACAGCGCACGACAACGCGCCCGCAAATCTGCCCATTTGATTCACGTCAAAGTCCGCCGCCGCAGCGCGGCATACGGGATGCGTGAACTTGGAAGGGAACGAAAGACATGACCACCTACATCAAAGCCGCAGCCGTCGCATGTGCCGTCGCTGCCATCGGAGGCGCCGCCCCCGCATTTGCCCAGCAAAAGGGCGACATGACCCTTGGCCTCGGCGTTCACGGCGTGTTGCCGCAGGGCGGCACCTCGACCACCGCGGCGGGCGGTATCTCGGTCGGCGACAACGTGCGCCCGACGCTGACATTCGAATATTTCGTCGCGGACCGGGTCGGCATCGAGGTGCTGGCCGCGTGGCCGTTCGAGCATGACATCAAGATCAACGGCGCCAAGGCCGGCAAGACCAAGCATCTGCCCCCCGTCATCTCGCTGCAGTATCATTTCGTGAATGACAGCAACATCACGCCTTTCGTCGGCATCGGTGTCAACTACACGACCTTCTTCGACGACAAGCTGAACAGCGGCGCGGGCCTGAGCCTTGACGACAGCTGGGGCCTTGCGGCGCACGCGGGCGTCGATTTCAAGATCTCCGATGCGGGCTCGCTGCGCCTTGATATGCGCTACATCGATATCGCCACGGATGCGAAGGTGAACGGCACCAAGATCGGCACCGTCGACATCGACCCCTTCGTGGTCGGCGTGGCCTACGTCCACCGCTTCTGATCCCATGGCTTGCCCCTTGCGGGCAAGGCCGGGAATTCGGGCCGCCCCGACTGCGGGGCGGCCTTTTGCATGGGCGAGTCCTCAGTCTAAAATGCGCCGCGATCCTGATGTCAATGTCGCTGGCCAGTCATCCAGCTCACTTGCGATTTCATCACGCGTCCAAGCTTATCTGATCCGTGCTGCTCCGGCTGCAGGCAGATGCGCGACATGCCGAACCGCTCCGAACCTGTCGATGAAATACTCGCGCCCCTCGCGCCCCGGCGCCATGCAAGTCACAACAAGCCACAAGACCTGCGATGTGGCCGGACGCGCGGTGCAGTCCGTGACGCGCGCCGCGCCTCCTGCTTCGGCGACATAGCGCGCGGCGATCTGGCTGATCATGTCCGTCTCATCCGTGCGCGCGGCCTTGCGGCCCAGAGACAGGCCGATCACGGCGCTGGCCGCGACCAGCGCGATTACGGGGACGTAAAACAGCCAGCGCGCGCCGCGCCGCCCTGCCGCGGTATCGTGCCGATCCCCGATCGCTCCCCCTTTCCGCCCGGCCCCTGCCTGACCGCCGCAGCAGGCGGGAACCGCGCGCCCTGCTGCATCGTTGAGCGGGTGAAACACAATCAGACAAGAGGACCGACATGACCGATACAGACCTCAAAGCCACCTTCTGGGACCGCGTCGAAAACGTCAACGTGGGGATGCTGTCCGCAGATGGCACCAATCCGCGCCCCATGGCGCATCACGCCCATCGCGATGACGGCGCGCTGTGGTTCCTGACCGCGGACCACACCGATATCGGCAAGGACGCGGCGGCAGGCAAGTCCGCCCGCTACCAGATCGCCAGCGGTGACGCCAAGATCTATGCCTTCGTCGATGGCACACTTTCGGTCGAGACGGACCGCGCCAAGCTCGAAGAAATCTGGTCGCCGATGGACGCCGCATGGTTCGAGGACGGCAAGGATGACCCGGACGTGCGCCTTGTGCGCTTCACCCCGAAGACCGCCGAGGTCTGGGCCAGCGATGGCACGGCCAAGGCGCTTTACGATATGGCGACCTCTGCCATGGGCGGCGATACGGCAAGCCCCGGCACCCACGGAAAGATCACGTTCTGATGGGGCTGCACGCAGCACGCGCAACGGGGGCCGTCCTTTTGGCGGCCCTTCTTGCTGTCCCGGCCGCCGCCGAGAAGGTGGGCGAGATCGGGGTGGACTGGGCCGGCAACGACATCGTGATCGAGGCGATAAACGATCCGGACGTCACCGGCGTCACCTGCCATCTGGCGTATTTCAAGCGCGGCCTGATCGACCGACTGGCCAATGGCAACTGGTTCGAGGATCCGTCGAACAGCGCCATCGAGTGCCAGCAGACAGGCCCGATCACGCTGGGCGATATCGACCGCTCCAAGGGCGGCGAGGACGTGTTTCGCGCCAGCCGCTCGATCATCTTCAAATCGCTGCGGGTCAAGCGGATCTATGACAAGGCCAACAATTCGCTGGTCTATGTCGCGCATGGTCGCGAGTTGACCCAAGGGTCGGCCAAGGTGTCGATCTCGACGGTGCCCGTGGGCCTGCAAGTCACCCCGTGACGCGCGCGCCCGTCTGCCAGACCGCGCCCACCTCGGCGCGGATGATGCGGGCGATCATGGCGCAATCGTCCAGCGTGAAGGTCAGCGGCAGCCGCATGTCTATGATGCCGCGCAGCACCCGGTCGCTGGCGGGCATCGGCGCACTCGGCGCATAGTGCCAGCTGTCATAGCGGCTGGTATAGCCCGCAGGCTCGGCGCCGCCGAACCATTTGAGCTGCACCCCCCGCGCGGCGCAGCGCGCCAGCACCTCGTCCACCTGGGGCGCGGGCCAGTCGAGCAACAGGAACTGGATGGACGAGCCGACAAAGCTCTCCTCCTCGGGCCGTTCGATCACCGTCAGCCCCGGCGTGCCGCGCAGCCCCGCCTCGACCTCGCGATAGCGCGCGCTCCAGGCGGCGCATTGCGCCTCCAGCCGCGCCAGTTGCGGGCGCAGGATCGCAGCGCGCAGGTTGTCCATCCGGCCCGACACGTTGGGCGTGGCGTATTTTATCCGCGCGAACGCCTCTTCCGGCGGAACCGTGCCATGGCGCCCATAGAGCATGTAGGACCCCGACAGCAGGATCGCGCGCGCCATGACCTCGTCATCGTCGGTGATCAGAAATCCGCCCTCGCCCGCGTTCAGATGCTTGTAGGTCTGCACCGAATAGCAGCCGATCAGCCCGTCGCGCCCTGATTTGCGCCCGCGCCATGCGGCGCCCATCGTATGCGCGCAATCCTCGATGACGGTGATGCCCGCGGCGTCGCAGATCTCCATCAGCCGGTCCATGTCCGCCAGATGTCCGCGCATATGGCTCAGCATCAGAACGCGGGCCTGATCCGCCTTTGCCTCCAGATCCGCCAGATCGATGGTCAGCGCTTCGGTCACGCCGACGAAAACCGGCACGGCGCCGACGCCCGCGATCGCGCCGGGCACCGGCGCCAGCGTGAAGGCATTCGTCAGCACCTTGTCGCCGGGCCGGACCCCCACCGCGCGCAGCGCCGCGCCCATCGCATAGCCGCCCGAGGCCACCGCCAGCGCGTATTTAGCGCCCGTATAGGCGGCAAACTCACGCTCCAGCGCGGGCACCTCGCCGATCTCGGCGCCCTCGGTATTGTAGCGATGCAGCCGCCCCGAGCGCATGACGGCGACCGCCGCCTCGATGGCGTCCTCGGGGATCGGCTCTTGCTGGGTGAAGCTGCCGGTGAACCGCTCGGAGGCGCGCGGCGCTGTCATGGCAAAAGACGCAGCGCGGCCGCCGGCAGGTCGGCAAAATCATCCAGCAGCGCGTCGGGCATCAGTCCGGCCATGTCCGCACCGTTCGGCCCGAATGTGACCAAAACCGATGGCACACCGGCCGCGCGGGCCGTGGTGTGGTCGGTGATCGTATCGCCCACCAGCAGGCAGCGCGCCGGATCGCCCCCGGCGCGGCGCGCGGCCTCGCGCAGCGGCTCGGGATCGGGCTTGCGCACCGCCAGCGTATCGGCGCCGATCAGCGCGCCGAAAAGGTCCAGCGCGCCCATATTGGCCAGCAGCAGACGCGCCAGGTATTCAGGCTTGTTGGTGCAGATCGCCACCTTGAAATCCGCGCTTCTCAGCGCCTCGACCGCGTCCAGCGCGCCCGGATAGAACACCGTATGCGTGTCGATGGCCTCGGCGTAGGCGTCCAGCAGGATCGGGTAGTATTCGTCCAGCACCGCGGCGTCCGGCAGCCGCCCCATCCGCTCCAGTCCCAGGGCCAGCATGGCGCGCCCGCCCTGCAGCGCGGTGCCGGCATCGCTGCCCGCGCTCAGCAGATCGCCCGCGCCCATCTGGCGAAAGCACACATTCGCCGCCGCGACCAGATCGCCGCTGGTATCGGCCAGCGTTCCGTCAAGATCGAAAACGATGCTGCGCATCTGCGCCCTCCGGATGTTGCGGCCGCCGCGTATCTGCGCGCGGCCTCATGGCTGTTTCAAGTGTATCGGTTTGGCAGGAAAGCAAGACATCAGCCCGCCTGACAGGCACCCGCCGCTGCGCCCCAAGTTCTATCGGCACGATCCGCAACTGGCTGCGCCTCGCATTGCCGATTGCCGGGGTGCGCCCCTGAAAATTACATTTGTTAACAAATCGTTGATTGCACCTGTTAATGCGATGCCTCAAGGCAAGGAAAAGACGCGCACCTCCAGCAGGCCGGTCAGCGGCGCCTCCAGCAGGCGCAGCGCGGCAAGCGACATGCGGCTGCCCGCGCCCGGCTCGCCGCCCAGTGGAATCAGATCGACCTGCACCGTCTTGCCATTGGCCGGATAGACCACGCGGCCCGGCCCCGGCGCGGAGACCAGCGGCGTCTTGAGCCAGAAGCCCGGCTCACCCGCCGCCCCGAGGCTGGCGATGGTCAGGCCCAGATCCTTGCCCCCGGCGCTCGGCTTGACCGCCGCCGCCTTGGCCTCGTCGGTGGTGGTGTCGAACTCCTCCACCGTGCGCGCCGTTCTGGGCGGGGGCGTTGCGCTGGCGGTGCGCACCGCGTCCGGCGCCTCGTCCCCGGGGCTTTCAGCGGCCGAATCAGGGCGCGGCGCAGGCGACAACCAGTCCGGCGCGTTCGCGCAACCAGCCACCAGCGCGGCCAACGACAAAAGGATCACGTATCTCATGCTCGCAGCCTACGGCGCCCGCGCATCCCGTTCAATCCCTTGCTTTGCCGCCCTGCCGCGCCCGGCGCGTAGCGGCCATCCGGCGCACCCGGCGGGCGGGATGCCCCTTGCCCCGCGGGCGCCTGCGGCCTACCTATGGGGTATGACCGAACCTTTGATTGACCCCTTTCAGCGTGCCATCGATTACCTGCGCGTCTCGGTGACGGATCGCTGCGATTTCCGCTGCGTCTATTGCATGTCCGAGAACATGACCTTCCTGCCCAAGAAAGAGCTTCTGACGCTGGAAGAGCTGGACCGCATGTGCAGCACCTTCATCGGCATGGGCGTGCGCAAGCTGCGCATCACCGGCGGCGAGCCGCTTGTGCGGCGCGGCATCATGACGTTCTTTGACGCGATGCGCCGCCATCTGGACAGCGGCGCCCTGAAGGAGCTGACGCTGACCACCAACGGCTCGCAGCTGGAGCGGTTCGCGGACGATCTTCATGCCGCGGGGGTGCGGCGGATCAACATCTCGCTCGATACCGCGGACGAGGAAAAATTCGCCGCCATCACCCGCTGGGGCCGCCTGCCGCAGGTTCTGCGCGGCATCGACGCGGCGCAGCGCGCGGGACTTAGGGTCAAGATCAACGCGGTGGCGCTGAAGGGCTTCAACGAGGACGAGCTTCTGAGCTTGACCGAATGGTGCGCCAGCCGTGACATGGACCTGACATGGATCGAGGTCATGCCGATGGGCGATATCGGCAACGAGGACCGGCTGGGCCAATACTGGCCGCTCAAGGACCTGCGCTCCCGGCTGGCCGAGCATTACACCGTCACCGACATTCCCGAACGCACGGGCGGGCCCGCACGCTACGTGCGACTGGAGGAGACGGGCCAGAAGATCGGCTTCATCACGCCGCTCACGCATAACTTCTGCGAAAGCTGCAATCGCGTGCGCCTGACCTGCACCGGCGAGCTCTACATGTGCCTCGGGCAGGAGGACATGGCCGATCTGCGCCCTGCGCTGCGCAACAATCCGGGCGACATCGCGCCGTTGCAAAGCGCGATCCGCGCGGCTATCTCGCGCAAGCCCAAGGGCCATGATTTCGACTATTCGCGCCAGACGGTGGACGGCAAGATGCCCCGCCACATGAGCCACACGGGCGGCTAGGCGCGTGACGCTGCAGGACGGCGGCGGGCCATCCGGGCGGCCGACGGCGCTGCTGAAGGTCTATGCGCTGGCATCGCGCGCGGCGCTGCCGCTGGCCTACAGGCGCGTTGCGCGCAAGCTGGCGGCGCATGGCACCGACCCTGCGCGCATCGTCGAGCGGCTGGGGCATCCAACGCAGGAACGGGCGGACGGCCCGCTTTTGTGGCTCCATGCCGCCAGCGTCGGCGAGAGCCTGTCGGTCCTGCGCCTGATCGCGCAGCTGGGCCAGATGCATCCCGGTCTCAACTTCCTGCTGACCTCCGGCACCGCCACATCCGCGCAGATGCTGGCCACGCGCCTGCCGCCGCGCTGCGTTCACCAGTTCGCGCCGCTGGACAGCCCGGCCTGCGTGGGGCGCTTTCTGGACCACTGGCGCCCCGATGGCGGCGTCTTCATCGAATCCGAGATGTGGCCGAACATGCTGCGCCTCGCGGCGGCGCGGGGCGTGCCGCTGGCGCTGCTGAATGCGCGCATCTCGGACCGCTCGGCGCGCGGCTGGGCGCGGCTGGGCGGCACGGCGCGGCATCTGCTGGGCCTGTTCGCCATGATCCACACGCAGGATGCGCGCACGGCGGCGCATCTGGCGGATCTGGGCGCGCCGGACGCGCGGCAGGGCGCCAATCTCAAGGCGATGTCTGGCCCCCTGCCCTGCGACGCCCCCGCGCTGGCGGATTTGCGCGCGGATGTCGCGGATCGCCCGGTCTGGACCGCCGCATCGACCCATCCGGGCGAGGAAGAGATCGCGCTGAGCGCGCACAAGGCGGTGCTGGCCGAGCTGCCCCGCGCGCTGATGATCCTCGTGCCGCGCCACCCCGACCGCGCGGGCGCCATCGCGCAGATGATCGGGCACGCCGGGCTGACCTATACGCGCCGCAGCGCGGGCGCGGGGCCTGAGGCGGGCGCGCAGGTCTATCTGGCCGACACGCTGGGCGAATTGGGCCTGTGGTATGCGCTGGCGCCGGTTGCCTGCGTCGCCGGATCCTTTACCCCCGTCGGCGGGCACAACCCGTTCGAGGCGGCCCATGCGGGCGCGGCGGTGCTGCACGGCCCGCTTTACGCCAATTTTGCCGAAAGCTATGCGCAGATGGACGCGGCGGGCGCGGCGCGGCAGGTCGCGGATGCGCAGGATTTGGGCCGCGCCGTGCGGCATCTTCTGGCCACGCCTGCCGATCTGGGCGCGATGCAGGACGCCGCGCGCCAATTCGCCGCGGCGCAGGACGACGCGCTGGAGGATCTTGCCGCGACCCTTTGCGCGGCGCTCAAGCTGGGATAGACCAAGGCGGCATGCAGCCGGAAAGCCGTCCCTTGACCGATCTTGTCGTCACGAATTTCAACCGCAACTTTACCGGCGTGTCGGCGACCGCGGCCGGCGTTCTGCGCGCGCAGGCGCCGCGCTATGATCTGGTGCTGGCGGGCCGGCCCCTGCCCGGCTGCCCCGCGCCGGTGAGCCGGGCCGAGGCGCGCCGCCTGTCGCGAAACGCGCCGCCGGGCAAGCCCTTCGTGATCTGGCATGTCAGGCGCAACACCGAAATGCGCGCGGCGCTCTGGGCGCGCGACGTGCTGCGCCTGCCGATCCGCATCGTCTTTACCTCGGCGGCCCAGCGGCGCCATTCGGCGCTGCCGCGCTGGCTGATCTCGCGCATGGATGCGGTCATCGCCACGACCGAGCGCGCGGGCAGCTTCGTGCCTAATCTGCGCGCCGTGGTGCCGCATGGTGTGGATTGCGCGGCCTTCGTGCCCGCCACCGACCGCGCGCAGGCATGGGCCGCAACCGGCCATCCCGGCGCGCGCGGCATCGCCACAATCGGGCGTATCCGCCCCGAAAAAGGGACCGACCGATTTATCGAGGCAATGCTGCAGCTGTTGCCCGAGCGCCCCGATCTGACCGCATTGGTGCTGGGCCGCGCAAGCCAAGGCGACGCGGCCTTCCTGCAAGGGCTTAAGGACCGGGTCGCCGCCGCGGGCCTCACCCGGCAGATTCTCTTTCCCGGTGAAATCGCGCCCGAGGCGCTCCCCGCGCTGGTGCGCAGCCTGTCGGCGGTGGTGCAGTTGCCGCGCTACGAGGGCTACGGGATGGCCCCGCTCGAAGGCATGGCGAGCGGCGTGCCATTCGTCGCCACCGATGCCGGATACTACCGCGAGTTCAGCCAAGACGGCACCTGCGGCATCATCGCCCAGACCGCAGGTGAGGCGGCGGCCGCGCTGGCCGCGCTTTTGGGCGATCCGGCGCGGCACGGCGCCATGGCGCGGGCCGCGCGGCAGGCCGCGACCACCCGTTTCAGCGTCGAGGCCGAGGCGGACGGTATCGGCGCGGTCTACGATGCGCTCTGGTCGGGCGGCTGAACACCGCCTTCGCGGGGCCGCGAGGCGCTCAGACAGGCATGCGCCTCTCGACCAGTTCGGCCCACCAGCTGCACCCCATGGGGATGATCGCATCGTCGAAATCATATTCGACGTTGTGAACCGGCGCCGTGTCGCCGTTGCCCAGCAGGATATACGCGCCGGGCCGTTCCTGCAGCATATAGGCGAAATCCTCGCCGCCCATGACCAGCGGCGCCTCGCTGCATGCGCCGGCCACGCTGCGGGCGACATCGGCGACAAATTCGGTCTGCTCAGGGTGGTTGACCATGACCGGATAATTGCGGTCATGCCGCAGCTCGATCCGGCCGCCCATCGCCGCGCCCAGATTGGCGCAGATGGCGCGCAGGCGGGTCTCGGCAAGATCGCGCATGCGCTCGGTCAGCGAGCGGATGGTCCCCTTGAGGTGCACGGCGTCCGGGATGACGTTCCATGCCTTGGACGAGGATTCGATGGACGTGACCGTCACCACCAGCTGTTCGGTCGGATCGGCATTGCGGCTGGAGATGGTCTGGATCATCGTCACCAGCTGCGCCGCCATCACCACCGGATCGACCCCCTCATGCGGCTTGGCCGCGTGGCTGCCGCAGCCGCGCACCTGTATCTCGAACTCATCGGTCGAGGCAAAGAACGGACCCGGCCGTATGGCAAAGCTGCCCGCAGGCATGCCCGGCCAGTTGTGCAGCCCATAGACCTCCTGAATGCCGAAACGCTCCATCAGGCCGTCCTGGCACATCACCAGACCGCCCGCGCCGCCCTCTTCTGCGGGCTGAAAGATCACCACGGCGGTGCCGTCGAAATTGCGCGTCTGGGCGATGTATTCGGCGGCGCCCAGCAGCATCGCGGTGTGGCCGTCATGGCCGCATGCATGCATCGCGCCCGGCACGGTGCTGGCATGGGGCGCGCCCGTCGCCTCCTGCATGGGAAGCGCATCCATGTCGGCGCGCAGGCCGATCACCTTGCCCGAGCTGTCCTTGCGCCCCTTGATGACGCCCACAACCCCGGTGCGACCGACGCCAGTCACCACCTCGTCGCAGCCGAACGCGCGCAGTTTGTCGGCGACCAGCGCGCTGGTGCGGTGCGTGTCGAACATCAGTTCGGGATGGGCGTGGATATCGCGGCGCCATGAGGTGATCGCATCATGCGTTTCGGCAAAGCGGTTCTTGATGGGCATCAATCGACTCCTGCGGCAGAGGTCACCTGACCCGCAGGATGACGCCGCGCGGGGGCCGCGTAAAGGGCATTGGGCGGCATGATCGCGGCGCGCGGCCAAAACGGACGCGACCGGGTGGATGCAAATCGAATTTTCTCGAACTATATCCTCAAAATCGCCTGAACCCTCTAGAAATACGGCGTCGTTTCATGTCAGTGAAATGCGCGTGCAGGTATTTTGTTTACCGTTTTTTACGGCCCGGCCCCGATTGATCGCGGAGAATGACATGCCCGTCAGACCAATTGCCGCAGCCCTTGCGCTGTGCCTGTCCTTTACCGCGCCCGCCGCCGACGCGTCCGAGACGTCCGGCGCGCGCGGCCGGGACGGCCAGCTTCGGCTGTATTACTGGCAGGCGCCCTCGACGCTGAACCCCTATCTGTCCGGCGGCGTGAAGGATGTCGAGGCCGCCAGCCTCATCGTCGAGCCTTTGGCGCGGCTGGACCCCGACGGACAGATGGTGCCGTGGCTGGTCCAGTCCATTCCGACGCTGGAGAACGGCGGCGTTGCGCCCGATCTGCGCAGCATCACCTGGCGGCTCAAGCCGGGGCTGACTTGGTCCGATGGCAGCCCCGTGACCTCCGCCGATATCCGCTTCACGCTGGAATATTGCACCGCGCCGGGCAGCGGCTGTGCGCAGCAGGCCAAGTTTCGCGATGTCGCCGCGGTCGACACGCCGGGGCCGCTGACCGCCGTGCTGCGCTTCGACAGCCCCAAGCCCCATCCCTATGGCCCGTTCGTCGGCCCGCAGACGCCGCTTTTGCAGGCGGCGCAATTCGCCGAGTGTATCGGGCCGCGCGCCGCCAGTTGCACGGCCGCCAATTTCGCCCCCATCGGCACCGGCCCCTTTCGCGCGGTCCAGTTCCGTCCCGGCGATGCGGCCCTTTTCGAGATGAACCCCCATTACCGTGTGGACGATCAGCCCGCCTTTGCATCGGTCCTGCTGAAGGGCGGCGGCAATGCCAACTCCGCCGCGCGGACGGTGCTGGAGACCGGCGAATTCGACTATGCCTGGAACCTTCAGCTAAGCCCCGACGTGCTGGCCGCGATGGCCGCGAGCGGCAAGGGCCGTGTCGTCACGGCCTTCTCGACGCTGGTCGAGCGTCTTGCCTTCAACCTGCGCGAGCCGGCGCCGACCCCCTCGACGCTCCGGCAGGCCGCGCCGCTGCCGCATCCGGCAATGTCCGATCCGGACGTGAGGCGCGCGCTGGCCATGGCGCTGGACCGGGAACTGATGGTTGAGATCGGCTATGGCGCGGCTGGGCGTGTCACCTGCAACATCCTGCCGGGGCCGCGCATCTATGCCTCGCGCGAAAACGACGGCTGCGCGGCGCAGGACATTGCCCGCGCGCAGGCGATCCTGCAAAATGCCGGCTGGACCGATGACAATGGCGACGGCGTGCGCGAACGCCAGGGCAAGCAGCTGCGCTTCGTGTTTCAGACCTCCACCAATGCGGTGCGCCAGGACTTTCAGCTTCTGGCCAAGGAATGGTGGCGCCAGATCGGCGTGCAGACCGAGCTGCGCAACATCGACGCGTCGGTCTTTTTCAGCAGCGATGCAAGCAGCCCCGATACGCTGCAGAGATTCGGCGCCCATATCCAGATGTATGCCGGCGCGTCCGATGGCCCCGATCCCGAAGCCTACCTGTCCGGCTGGGCCTGCAAGAACATCCCGGACCGCGATAATGGCTGGCAGGGCCAGAACGTGGGCGCGTGGTGCGATCCGGCCTATGACAGGCTGCTGGACAAGCTGGCCGTCACCGCCGGGCTGGAGGAGCGCGCGGAACTGGCGCGCACGCTGAACGATATGCTGGTGCAGAACCATGTCGTCGTCCCGCTGGTGGACCGGGCGCGCATCTCGGCCCATTCGGCCGCGCTGGAAGGTGTGCGCATGAATGCATGGGACAGCGAATTGTGGAACGTCGCCGAATGGCATCGCATGGCGCAGTGATCGCGTCGCGCCCTTGACGGCGGGTGCGCCGCGCCCGATGGTGCCGCCGCGCACCCGCTTGCGCGCCGCTGCCGTCCGGCGGCGCCTGCCCCGCCCCGCCCTGCCTTGCCGCTCTGCCACAGGCCCCGCCCATGCGCCCGCCCTTCCTTCGCCGCCTCTTGATGGTCGTGTCGACGCTGCTGGTGGTGTCGGGGCTGGTGTTCCTGCTGCTGGATCTGGCGCCGGGCGATCCGATGTCGCAACTGCCGCCATCCATCCCCGAAGACGTGCGCGCGGAGATGCGGTCCGCCCTCGGCCTCGATCAGCCCGCGCCCGAGCGATATGCACGCTGGCTGTGGCAGATGCTGGTGGTCGAGCCTGCCATCGCGGCCGACGCGCTTTTGGACACCGATCTTGCGGCAGGCGCGCCGCGCATCCTCAGCTGGCAGACGCGCGCGCCGGTGATGAGCCTGATCGCGCAGCGCCTGCCCCAGACGCTGGTCGTGGTCGGGCTGGCCTATCTGCTGGGCACGTTCGGCGCCATCGCGCTGAGCATCGGCTCGGCGGCGCGGCGCGGGCGCACGCTTGACCGGGCTGGAACGGGGCTGGCCGCGATGGGCCATGCGCTGCCCCCCTTTTTCACGGCGGCGGTGCTGATCTATGTCTTTGCGATCCGGCTGGAGTGGCTGCCGACAACCTATGACACGACGCTGGCCGTCACCGGATGGGACAGCGCGGCGGTCCAGATCCGCCAGATGATCCTGCCAGTCGCGGTGCTGAGCCTGCAGACCCTCGCGCAGACCGTGCGCTATAGCCGCGCGGCGATGCTGGACGCGCTGGCGCAGGATTACATCCTCACCGCGCGCGCCAAGGGGCTGGGCGCGCGGCGCGTGCTGTTGGGCCATGCGCTGCGCAACTCGTGGGTGCCGGTGCTGACGGTCGCCGCGCTCGGCGCGCCGCAGGTCTTTGCGGGTGCCATCGTGACCGAGCAGATTTTCGGCGTCAACGGCATCGGCCAGTTGCTGATCCAGTCATTGCAGGCAGGCGATCTGCCGACGGTTCAGACGGTGACGATGCTGATCGCCGTGCTGATCGTGCTGGCAAATCTTGGCGCGGACGTGTTGATCGCGCGCATAGATCCGCGAACCGCGCATGCGTAGCGCGCGGCGCCCTGCCCTCGGCGCGATGCTGCTCGCCCTCATTCTGGCGGCGGTGCTGATCGGTCCCGCTGTCTGGAGCGCGGCGCCCGGCGCGATGGATCTCGGCGCGCGCAACGCGGCGCCCGATTGGGCGCACCCGCTGGGCCGCGATCAACTGGGCCGCGATTTTCTGGCGCGGCTTCTGACCGGGGGGCGCATCTCGCTCGCGGTGGCGGCGGCGGCGGCGCTGATGGGCACCGTGATCGGCGCCGCGGTGGGCGCGGCGGCGGGCATGTCCCGGCGGCTGGACGCGCCGCTGATGTGGCTGACCGATATCTTCCTGTGCGTGCCGCTGCTGCCGCTTCTCCTGATCGCGGCGACGCTGTTTCGCGCGCCGCTGGCTGCGGCGCTTGGCCCGCAAATGGGCGTTTTCGCGCTGGTCACCGTGGCCATCGGCGCGAGCAGCTGGATGGGCACTGCGCGGATCCTGCGCGCCGAGGTGCGCAGCGTCATGCAGCGCGATTTCATCGCCGCCGCGCGCCTTGCCGGGCGGCGCCCCGCGGGCATGATCGCGCATCACGTGCTGCCCAATGTCGCCGCGTCCCTGTCGGTCTCGGCATCGCTTGCCGCCGCATCGGCGATCCTGACCGAAAGCGCGCTCAGCTTTCTTGGCCTTGGCTTTCCGCCCGACCTGCCCACATGGGGGCGCCTGATCTTCGAGGGCACGCCGCAGCTGGGCCAGTATCCCGGCCGCGCGCTCTGGCCCGGTGCGCTGATTACGCTCAGCGCGGTGGGCATCATGGCGCTCGGCGATACGCTGCGCGATCTGGCGGGGCCGAAATAGAGGGCTGCCGCCCCTCCCGCGCCAGATACCCGGCCTGCGCCGCTCGACACCCGCGCTGCGCCGGTTAGAGTGCGCCGCAACCGGACCACCCGCAGGAGAGACAGATGCAATACGGCGACACACGGCCAGACAGCTTGCCCCACAACCCCTTCAAGGCGATTGTCACGCCGCGCCCCATCGGCTGGATCGGCACGCTCGACCCCGGCGGACTGGCCAACTTGGCGCCCTATTCGTTTTTCAACGCGATCGGATCCGACCCCGACATGGTGATGTTCTCAAGCGAGGGCGCAAAACACTCGGCCACCTATGCGCGCGAGCGCGGCGAGTTCACGTTTTCGCTGGCCACCGCGGCGCTGGCCGAGCAGATGAACACCTCCTCCGCGCCCGAGCCGTCGGGCGTGAACGAATTCGAGCTCGCCGGGCTGGAGCAAGGCACACCGAGCGTCATCCAGACACCCTTTGTCGCCGCCAGCCCCGCCGCCTTTGAATGTGTCACGCTGGATGTGCGCCAGTTGAGCGATCGTCACGGCACGCTTCTGGACCGGTTCATGGTGATCGGCGAAGTAGTGCAGACGCATATCCGCGACGATTACATCACGGACGGACGCTTTGACACGGTGCGCGCGCGGCCCATCGCGCGGATGGGATATGCCGATTACGCCACCGTCACCGAGGCGTGGCAGATGGGCCGGCCAAAGCGTTAGAGCGTCTCGCCTTTGGCCGACAGCGCGGGTTAAAGACGACACGCTAGATGGCTGCGGCGCGGGCCAGATCGGCGCGGAAATCGGCCGTGGCGCTGGCCCGCGCCTCTGCCTCCGGCAGCCGCAGCAGATAGGACGGATGCAGCGTGATCAGCACGTTGTGGCCCAGCCGCCCGCGTTCGACCGTGCCGCGCCGTGCCGTGATTCGCGCCCCCGATCCGGTCAGCGCCAGCGCCGCGGTGGCGCCCATGGCGACGATCAGATCGGGTCTTGCGCGCTCGATCTCGGCGTCCAGCCACCAGCGGCAATGCGCCACCTCGCCCGCATCGGGGCGCTGATGAATCCGGCGGCGGCCGCGCGGGATATGCTTGAAATGCTTGACCGCGTTGGTGATGTAAGCGCGGCTGCGGTCAAGCCCGGCCTCTGCCGCGATCTTGTCGAAAAGCTGTCCGGCGGGGCCGACAAAGGGGCGCCCGGCCAGATCCTCCTGATCGCCCGGTTGCTCGCCCACCACCATCAGCGCGGCTCGCTGCGGCCCCTCGCCGCAGACGGCCTGCGTTGCGTGGCAATGCAGCGGGCAGCGCGTGCAGGCGCGGATCGCGGCCTCCAGCCCCTCGCCCGTATCGCGCCATGCCGAGACCTGCCGCGCCAGCCCCGCCTGCGCCGCAGCCGCGCGCGGCGGCGGCAGCGTGGGCGCAGCGGCCGCCATGGCGCGCGCGCGCTCCGGCGCGGTCGCGATCAGATCGGGGATGGCGGCGGCCTCCGGCAGGTTCTTCCAGTATTTGCGCGGCATCTCGGACGTCATGGCCGTCACTTTCAACCGCGCAGGATTGAAGATGTTGCGAAAATAGGTCAGCCACAATTCCTCGCTGGCATCGGGCGGCAAAGCCGGGGCCGGCTGCCCCGGCTCAAGGCGCATCTGGCCGCGCTCGAACACCGCCGTCACGTCCGGCGTTGCGATGCGCCAGTCCATATCGGCGAAGCGGCCCGCGAAAAAGGGCGCGTTCATCTCCAGCGTGTAATGCTCCGGCTCGAACCAGGCGGCAAAGCTGCGCCGCGCGGCATCCGGCGCGCCGATTTCGCGAAAGCGGACGAAGGCGCGCATCTTGTGGCGGCAGCGATGCACGGCCTTTTCCATCGCGCGCAGTTTCGCCACATCGGGATCGGCGCGGTCGGCCATCAGCTGCGGCGCTTCCCGCAGCCGCCAGAGCAGCGCATAAAGCCGCGCGAAACGCTGCGGATCGCGGTGATAGGCGACGGACGTGGCCAGAGCGATGAAACTGCGCGGCACCGTGGTGGCGGCGCCCGCCGCAGGCATGGCGGCATCTTGACCGAACAGATCGGCACCCTCCTGCCCCTCGCTGTTCCACAGCACGTCCTGCGGTTGCACCCCCGCCGCCAACAGGCCGCGCGCCGCCGCGCGCCACGCGGGCGCGGCGCCGATCAGAGGCACCGTGACGCGTTGCATCAAAAAAGGCTCATCTGCTGGGGCGGCGGCGCAAACCGCGCGCGCAGATGCGCGCTGTCGGTCAGCCCGCCCGGCGTCCAGCCGCCCGCCGTCACGAAGGCGCCCGCCTTTTTCATCGAGGCGCCCATGCGCGCGATATCCTCATAGCGCAGATGCCGGTGGCGGCGGGTGGTCAGGATGCGGTTCACCGTTTTCACGCCAAAGCCCGGCACACGCAGCAACAGATCCCGGCTGGCGCGGTTCACGTCCAGCGGAAAAAGACCCCGATGCGCCAGCGCCCAGGCCAGCTTGGGGTCGATATCAAGGTCGAGATTGCCGTCCGGCGTGACCGAGGTAATCTCCTCCACACCGAAGCCGTAAAAGCGCAGCAGCCAATCGGCCTGGTAAAGCCGATGCTCGCGCTGCAAGGGCGGGCTGATCAGCGGCAGCTTGGCCGAGCTGTCGGGGATCGGCGAAAAGGCGGAATAATAGACGCGGCGAAGCCCATAGCCCGCGTAAAGCCGCGTGGACTGGCCCAGGATCGTGGCATCGGTTGAAGCATCTGCGCCGATGATGACTTGGGTCGATTGACCCGCGGGTGCGAATTTCGGCGGGCGTTTTCCGGAATGGCTGCGGTCCTTGGCAGCCTCGCGGCGCTGGCGCACATCGGCCATCGCGCGGCGGATCTGGCCGGGATTCTTCTCGGGCGCGTAGGTCTGGACGGCGGCGTCCGTCGGCAGCTCGACATTGATCGACAGGCGGTCGGACAAAATCCCCGCCTCGGCGATCAGTTCGGGCGCGGCGTCGGGAATGGTTTTCAGGTGAATATAGCCGCGAAAATTCTCCTCATGGCGCAATTTGCGGGCGATCTGCACCATGTCCGACATCGTGGCATCGGGCGAGCGGATGACGCCCGACGACAGGAACAGTCCCTCGATATAGTTGCGACGGTAAAACTCGATGGTCAGCTTCACGACCTCGTCCACCGAGAACCGCGCGCGCGGCACGTTCGATGACACGCGGTTGATGCAATAGCTGCAATCGTAGATGCAGAAATTGGTCATCAGGATTTTCAACAGGCTGATGCAGCGCCCGTCGGGTGCATAGCTGTGACAGATCCCGCTGCCGGTATTCGAGCCCAGACCGCCACCGCGCGAATCGCGCTTGGTGCCGCCGGACGATGCGCAGGATGCATCGTATTTGGCGGCATCGCTGAGAATCGCAAGCTTCTGGTCCAGCGTTTGACGGGTCATTTGTTCTTTATATGTTCTCACCGCCGATCTCGCAAGAGGCGGCACGTGCGCCGCGCGGACGGACCTATGAAAACGACAAAGAGCGCGCCAGACGGCGCGCTCTTCGCTCAATTCTCAATCGGGGGAGTTACGCCGCGCGTGCCGCCGCGACCGATTCCTCCAGGATGTCCATAGCCTCGGAGAAGATCTCGTCCTCGATGGTGATCGGCGCGAGGAAGCGGATCACGTTGCCATAGACACCGCAGGTCAGCAGGATCAGGCCGCGCTTGAGCGCTTCCATGCGGATGCGGTTGGTCATGTCCGGATTCGGCGCGCTGCCGTCGGTGGTGTTGAACTCGGCCGCGACCATGAAGCCGGGGCCGCGCACATCGACCATTTCCGGCGTGTTCGAACGGATCGATTCGAGGCGCTGCTTCAGCCGCGATCCCAGCTCGTTCGCGCGGTTGCACAGGTCTTTTTCTTCGATCACGTCGAGCACGGCATTCGAGGCCGCAACGCCCAGCGGGTTGCCCGCATAGGTGCCACCCAGACCGCCGGGATGCGCCGCATCCATCATCTCGGCCCGGCCCGTCAGCGCCGCCAGCGGCAGACCGCCGGCCAGACCCTTGGCCATGGTGGTAATGTCGGCGGCGACGTCATAGGCCTCCATCGCGAAGAGGTGGCCGGTGCGGGCAAAGCCGGTCTGCACCTCGTCGGCGATCATCACGATGCCATGCTCGTCGCACAGCTTGCGGATCTCGCGCATCAGCTCGGCCGGGGCGGAATAGAAGCCACCCTCGCCCTGCACCGGCTCGATGATCATGGCGGCAACGCGCGCGGGGTCCAGGTCGGATTTGAACAGCTGCGTCAGCGCGCGCATCGAATCTTCGACGCTCACGCCGTGCAGGTCGATCGGGAACGGCACGTGATAGACGTCCGGCATCATCGCGCCGAAGCCTTTCTTGTAGGGCGCGACCTTGCCGGTCATCGACATGGTCATGAAGGTCCGGCCATGGAACGCGCCGCCAAAGGCGATGACGGCCGAACGGCCGGTGTGGATGCGCGCGACCTTGATCGCGTTCTCGACCGCTTCGGCGCCTGTGGTGACGAACACGGTCTTCTTGTCGAAATTGCCCGGCACCTTTTCGTTCAGGCGCTCGGCCAGGCGGATGTAGTTCTCATAGGGCATGACCTGATGGCAGGTATGGGTGAATTTCGACAGCTGATCGGTCACGGCCTGCATCACCTTGGGGTGGCAATGGCCGGTATTGACCACCGCGATCCCGGCGGCAAAATCGATATAGCGGTTGCCCTCGACATCCCACACTTCGGCGTTCTTGGCGCGCTCGGCATAGACCTGGGTCATCATGCCCACACCCTGCGAAATGGCGCTTGTACGGCGTTCTGCGATCTCGGCGTTCAACATGACGCATCCTTTCGAGAAAAATGAAAAGAATCCCGGCGGCCCCGCCGCCATGGTTTCGGGCCTGCTGTACGCTGTTTTGTCAGGCACAAAAAGTCTGTTTATTGTCTCTGGCAAGCCTTTGATTTATCTAGGCATGGTTTTCAGACGTTCAAGGACATGAACATGCCCGACACCGCCGCCGATCTGGATCTGGGCCCGCGCCTGCGCGTCGTGCGTGCCAAGGCGGGGCTGTCGCAACGCGCGCTGGCCAAGCGGACGGGCGTGCCGAACTCGACCATCTCATTGATCGAGGCGGGAAAAGTGAACCCGTCCGTCTCGGCGCTGAAGCGCATCCTTGAGGGCATCCCCATCGCGCTGTCGGAATTCTTCGCCTATCAGCCCGAGGCCGAGCGCAAGATGTTCTATGCCGCCGAGGAACTGACCGAGATCGGCAAGAACGGCGTGTCGCTGCGCCAGGTAGGCACCACCCTCTTCGGCCGCGCAATGATGATACTGTCGGAAACCTACGACATCGGCGCCGATACCGGCCGCACCATGCTTGGCCACGAGGCCGAGGAAGGCGGCATCGTCGTGGAGGGCCGGATCGAGGTGACGGTGGGCGATCAGCGCAAGGTGCTGGGCCCCGGCGACGCCTATTACTTCGACAGCCGCATGCCCCACCGCTTCCGCCAGGTCGGGCCGGAGCCCTGCCGCATCGTCAGCGCCTGCACGCCACCCACATTCTAGGCCGCCACGCGCCAAATGCAAAAAACGGACCCGAAGGCCCGCTTTCCGCTACATTCACCTGCGACGCTCAGAACGGATCGTCGATCCGCACGACCACCGTCACCGTGCCCTTGACCGGCTGGCCGAATTGCAACCGAATCTGGTTGCGGTCCGGTCCCTGCTTGGCCTCGTAATAGGGCGCGACATATGTCACCGCGTTGCTGCCATCGCGCAGCGGCCCGGCCGGCAGGACCGATGTCACCGTCTGCGCGTAGGCCCCGAACGGCAGGCTCGCTGCCGGATCGATCGTCCATGTCGCCTGCGGCGTCACCTGCTCGTATTCCAGCAAAAGCGGGCTGCTGACCGGGTTATAGATGTTGCCGAACGTGTTGTCCGAAAAGGCGATGTTCTTGATCCGGTTGTAATCCAGATCGGCAAAGCTGGTGTCGATCCGCTCGATCCGGTCGATGGGATTGTCGATGATGCGGAACGAATTGCCGCTGACATTCATGCCGTTCAGATAATGGCCCGCGCCATGCGGCTTGACCACAAGGAAGGTAAACCACGGCGCCACGTTGCCCGCCAGAAACACGTTGTCCACGAGGTTGAGCGCGCTGAAGGAGAACTCGCTGGAATATCCCGGCGCGCTGTCATGCTCGTTGCTCCATTCGACGAAACAATTGTCGATATAGTTGGCACTGATCGTCGTGCGGCAATTGGTCCGCGTCAGGATCAACCCCGCACTGCGCGTGCCGGCGTTGGAGTTGTCGCCCTGAAACCAATGGTTGCCCGACACGATATTGCTGGAGCCGCCCAGCAGCGCGAAATGCCGGAAGCGCACGATGCGGTTGTCGCGCAGCTTGACGTCATTGGCATTGGCATTCAGCGCGATCGTCTTGCGGTCCTCGACCTTCAGACTCCCCTCGTTGGACAGGAACTGGCAGCGGTCCACGATCATGCCCTGATCGCCCACCGCGAGGCTGGAGATCCCTCGATCCTTCGGCGCGGTAAAGAAACAGTCGCGGAAATGAAACCCGGTGCCCGCACGCGGCAGCATCACGCAGCTGCATTCTCCGCCGGTCTGGAATTCGACGTTGGAGATCGAGAACTTGCTGAGCTTCTCGAAGCCGCTGAAATCCAGCATGTATTTGAAGCGCCGAAAGGTGAACACCTGACTGCCCGCCGCATCATAAAGCTGCTGGCTCAGCCGCACCTCCTGCGCGGCGATATCGACGGCACTGACATATACCTCGCGGCCCACGCCGTTGCCCTCGACCACGGCACCCAGCGGAATGTTGGCGACATTGTCCACATTCGTCAGCACCAGGCTGTTGCGCGGCGAATAGGTGGCCTGCGACGTGACCACCTCGGTATCCCAGGCCGCGCGCTCCAGCGCATAGAACTGGCCGTTCTTGATCAGGCGGCGCTGGGAATAGCTGATCTTGTCGGGCACCGCGGCGCTCATGTCGATCGGCCCGCTCAGCGAGATGATGCGCCCCTGCATGTCCAGCGAATCATGCCCCGAATTGTTCAACAGCGCCTGAAACGCCTTGCGAAACGCTTCTTCCTCGTCGCCGAAGGCATCGATATAGGCGGGCAGGTTGTAGTTCTTGGCCAGTGTGAACACGTGCTGGCGCGCCATCGTTACCGTGCCGTCAAAACGCACGAAGGACTGCATCGTCACGCTGCCGCCCATCCGGTAGGTGCCGTAGGGCACCAGCACATCGCGCCCGTTCGCCGCCGCATCCGCCGCCTCGAAAGCGGGCGCGTCGTCATGCACGCCGTCGCCGATGGCGCCATAATCGCGCACATCCACCATGCCCAGCATATCGCGCAGGAAGACGCGGGTGACATCCTCGATCACGATATCGTCGATGCGCACGACACCGCCATTGGCGCCGGTCAGGTCCAGCCCGAAATGGCCATAGCTGGCGCCCGGTCCCCAGACCATATCCACCCCCGCGCGGTTCCCCGTGCCGACGATGGCGCTGATCTCGACCACCTCGCCATATCGTTGCAACGTGGTCTGCGGCCCCGTCTGGACCACGCCGCTGACCTGCCCGCCGCCCGGCGCACCGGCCCAGCCGGCGATGCGCACCGTCGGCAGGTTGCCCGACAGGGCCTTGATGCGCGCGCTGATGCGCAGGTAACAGCCCGGCAGGATCGGCGTTTGCCCCATATGGCGCAGCTTTTGCGTCGCCGTGATCTTCTGCAGCTCCAGCGCGCCACCGAAATCCTGATCGGCCGGCACAAACGCCGCATTGCTCGCGTTCTGATACGTATCCGATCCCGGGGTGCCGTTGCCGCTGGACCAGACCTGCAAGCCGCTCGCAAAGGCGGACGGCATGAAGAGGATCCCGTCAGTCACTGCCTTGTTCATCATTTTCCCTTTCGCATCACTTGCGCGGCCCCCTTGAGGGCGCGCGTGGATGTCACAATTGACGCCAGCCCGGGGCGCTCCCGGATGGCGAAGGGAATTACAGAGCGAAGGTTAACCGCCGCTGGCAGCACCGTGACGGTGCCCCGCGCGCGCCGCGCGGCTCACGCCGTGCCTCCGGTGGCCTTGCGGATCCGGACGCCGTTGATCTTCCAGCCGCCGCCGTCCTGTTGCATCTGGTATTCCAAAATATGCAGCGCACCCTTCAGATCGCGCACCAGCACGTCCTGCCACAAAAGCCCACCGCGTTTTTCCAGTGCCAGAAACTTCAGATCATCGGGCCGCCAGACCATCGGATAGCCGCCCTTGACCATCGCGCCGAAATTCTGCGGCGTGACGAACATGCGCTGTATCGTCGGGCTGGCATCGGCAAAGGCCGCCTCGAAATCATCAGCCTCGAAGGCCTTGATCTGCGCGGCGATGACGGCGCGGATGGGTGCCTCCTGCGCGCGCAATTGCGGCGCGAAGGCCAGCGCAGCCGTGAGGCCCAGCGTGAAAACAATGCGTTTCATCGTGATATCCTCCCTCAGGGAAAGATATCGCGCGCGCGGATCAAATCAAACGCGGCGCCTCATTGCGCGCCAGCAAGGCCCCTCACCTGCGCCCAGAGCGCCTCCGGCACCTCGACCGCCTCGGCCGGCACGCGGCCCTGCCCCGGCATCCGCGCGCCCTCGTCGGCGGCAACGCCCTCGGCCACGCGCGCAAGGCGGGCGGAGAAATGCTTGGACAGGCCCGGATCGACAAGCAGATAGAACTGGCCCAGATCATGCGGCGCGCCGTCAGGCGCCTTCAGGGGCGCAACGTCCTGGCTGGCCAGACTGCCGGTCATCCCCGCCGCCAGCAACTCGGCCATGAGGCCAAAGCCCCAGCCCTTGTACCCCGCCTGCGCGCCCCCAAGGCTGACCAGCGATCCGCCCAGCGCCGCCTCGGGGTCCGTCGTCGGATGTCCAGCCGCATCCACGGCCCAGCCTTCGGGAATCGCCTCGCCTGCCGCCCTGGCCATGGTGATCTTGCCCAGCGCGACCGTGGTGGTGGACTGGTCGAACTGCATGGCAATCCCGCCCTGCCCGTCCGGCACCGAAAACGCGATCGGGTTGGTGCCGATCACCCGGCCCTTGCCGCCCGGCGGCGCGACGATTGGCGTGGCATTGGTCAGCCCCAGCCCGATCAGCCCGGCCTGCGCGATTTGTCCGGTGAAATAGCCCAGCGATGTGCAGGTATGCGCGTGACACACCGCAAGCGAGGCCGTGCCGCACTCCCTTGTCGCCGCGATCGCCTCGGGCAATGCGCGCTGAAACGCGGCCTGCGCAAAGCCGAATTTCGCATCGACGCGCACCGAGCCGGGGCGCGGGCGCGTCACCTCCGGCACCGCATCGCCGGCAACGCGGCCGGTCTGCAACTGCTGGCAGTAGCTTTCCAGATAATAAAGCCCGCAGATCCGGTTGCCCGTCGCCTCCGCCTCGCCGATCGCATCCGCGACGCTGGCGGCGATCCATTCCTCGGCGCCGTGGCGCATCAGCGCGGCTTTCGACAGCTGTTCGATCTCGGCAATCTCGATACGGGGCATGGCCGCTCCTTGAATTCGGGCCCCGACCTTCGCCGCCGCAGCCGCCGCCGTCAATCACCCCGGCACGATCAACCCCTGATCCAGCTTGACCACCCGGTCCATCCGCGCCGCCAGTTCAAGGTTGTGCGTCGCGATCAGCGCCGACAGCCCGGTATCGCGCACCAGTCCCATCAGCGTGGCAAACACCTGATCCGACGTCGCCGGGTCCAGATTTCCCGTCGGCTCGTCCGCCAGCAATATCCGCGGCCCGTTGGCCAGCGCGCGGCAAAACGCAACGCGCTGCTGCTCGCCGCCCGACATGGCCGAGGGGCGATGCCCTGCCCGCGGCCCGATACCGACATGGTCCAGCAATTCCTGCGCGCGCGCATCCGCATCGCGCCGATTTACCCCGTCGGCCAGCTGCGGCAGAACCACGTTTTCCAGCGCGGTGAACTCAGGCAGAAGGTGATGAAACTGATAGACAAATCCCACATCGCGCCGCCGCGCGATGGTGCGCCGCCGGTCGCCAAGGCCGGTCATCACCGTGTCGCCAAAGGCCACCTCGCCCGCGTCCGCCGTATCCAGCAGCCCCGCGATATGCAGCAAGGTCGATTTGCCCGCGCCCGAGGGCGCGACCAACGCGACGATCTCGCCCCGCGCGAGGGCCAGATCCGCGCCCTTCAGAACGGCGATCTCGTTCTGCCTGCCGCGATTATAGATCTTCTCGATCCCGCGCAGGCTCAGCACCGCATCACTCATAGCGCAGTGCCTCCACCGGGTTCATCCGCGCCGCCCGGCGCGCGGGAAAGATCGTGACGATGAAGGACAGCGACAGCGACAGCGCCACCGCCGACATCACATCGCCAAATTGCAGCTTGGCGGGCAGGTAATAGATGCCGCGCACCGAGGGATCCCAGATCTCGCCCCCCATCGTCCAGTTCACGAAGCCGAACAGCGGATCGATATAGATCGCGAAAAGGCAGCCCAGAATGACGCCCATTGCCGTGCCGATGATCCCGGTAAAGGCGCCGCAGATGAAGAACACGCGCAGGACCGACCCTTCGGTCAGGCCCATCGTGCGCAGGATGCCGATATCGCGCCCCTTGTTTTTCACCAGCATGATCAGCCCGCTGGTGATGTTCATCGCCGCAATCAGCACAAGGATCGACAGGATGATGAACATCACATTGTCCTCCACCTCCAGCGCACGCAGGAAGCCCCCGCTCTGGTCCTGCCATGTCCACAGCAGCGTGCGGTCCCCCGCCGCCTGCATCAGCGGCACGGCCAGATCGGTGACATGCTCGGGATCGCTCACCATCACCTCCAACTCGTCCGCCATGCCCTCGCGGTTGAAAAACGCCTGCGCCTCGGCAAAGGGCATGTAGATGCGCGTGCGGTCGATATCCCAGCGCCCGGCGGTAAAGATGTAGGCCACATCATAGGCATTGACCCGCGGCGTCGTGCCAAAGGCCGTCTTGACCCCGCCGGGCGAGATGATCTTGACCCGGTCGCCCACGCCCACCCCCAGCTCGCGCGCCACGCCCGAGCCGATGGCGATGCCCGTTCCGAACTGGCCGATATCGCCGATGCCGGTTTCGGGATCGGCGATGCGCGGGATGCCCTTCAGATCCTCCAGCGTGATGCCGAACACCTCGACGCCCGCGTTGCGGTCGCGTGCATTGGCCATGACCTGCCCCTTGATCAGGGGGGCGACGCGCGTCACGCCCGGCACCTGGCGCACGCGTTCGGCCATCGCCTCGTAATCCTCGATCATGCGCTCGATGCGGCCCGTGCCTGCGTCAACCTCGCCCGCATTATAGACGGTGACATGCGCGTTGGAGCCAAGGATCGTATCAACGAATTCCGCGCGAAATCCCGACCTTACGGCCAGTGTCGCGATCAGAGCGAGCACCGCCAGCGTGATGCCGATCAGGCTGATCCACGTCATCACGCTGACGCCGCCCTCGGCGCGCTTGGCCCGCAGATAGCGCCAGGCGATCATCCACTCGAACGGGGCGAAGGGGGCGGATTTTCCTGCCACTTGGCGATACTCCTGGTAAATTGCGCGCAACTTGCGCCGGGGGCTGCCTGCCGTCAAGCCGGGCGGGCGCGGCGCCGCCGAAAGGGCAGTTTCAGCAGCATCAGCAATGCGCCCGTCACGCCCAGACCGCCCAGAAAGCCGGTTCCGGCAAACACCGCGCCTTCGAAGGTCAGCGGCAGCGCCGGTTTGAACTCGGCCCAGGCCGCGGCGGCGATCTCGGCATCGCCGAGGCTGCGCGCGCGGTAGGCGCGGGTAAAGGGGCTCGCCCGGCGCAGCGCGGCCAGATCCGCCGACAAACGCTCGTATCGCACGATGACACCCGCCATGGTGTCCGCCCGCTGCGCGCCCATCGCGCCGCCACGGCCCAGATCGGCCAGCGCGGCCTGCCGCGTCAGGCCGACATCGGCGGCATCCGCATCGAACCCCTCGACAAAACCGCGCAGCTCGTCCACCGCGCCGCCCAGCCGCTGCACATATTGTTGCGAGAATTCGGGGAACTGCGACAGTCCCGCAGCCCCCGCAAGGCCCCCCGCCAACATCAGCGCGCGGCCCAGCATCCGCTAAAAGACCGGCGCGCCGCGATGGGGCGCATAGATCTCGGCCAGCCGCCTGATCGCGTCCTCTGGCGCCATTTCCTCACTCTCGCCCGTTCGGCGGCTGGTCAGCTCGACCACCCCGTTTTTCAAACCGCGCGGCCCGACGGTGATCCGCCACGGCAGGCCGATCAGGTCCATCGTGGCAAACTTGCCGCCCGCCCGCTCGTCCCGGTCGTCATACAGCGGATCGAGGCCCAGCGCCGTGATCCCGGCATAAAGCGCCTCGCAGGCCGCGTCCGCCTCGGCATCACCTTGTTTCAGGTTGACGATCCCGGCATGAAACGGCGTGACGCCCTCGGGCCAGATGATGCCCTTGTCGTCATGGCTGGCCTCGATGATCGCGCCCACCAGACGGCTGACGCCGATACCGTGGCTGCCCATGTGGACCGGCACCGATTTGCCGTCAGGCCCCTGCACGGTCGCGCCCATCGCCTCGGAATACTTGGTGCCGAAGTAGAAGATCTGCCCCACCTCGATCCCGCGCGCCGTGCGGCGGCGCTCTTCGGGGATCTCATTGAACAGCGCCTCGTCATGCGTCTCGTCCGTGCGGGCGTAACGGCTGGTGAACTCCTCCAGCACCGCGCGGCATGCCTCGTGCGAATCGTAATTCACCTCGCGATCGCCGAATTTCAGATCGGTGATCTGCGAATCATAGAACACCTCGGACTCGCCCGTCTCCGCCAACACCAGGAACTCATGCGTGTCATCGCCGCCGATGGGGCCGGAATCCGCGCGCATCGGGATCGCCTGAAGGCCCATCCGCTCATACGTGCGCAGATAGCTGACCAGATGGCGGTTGTAGGAATGCAGCGCATCCTCTTGCGTCAGGTCGAAATTATAGCCGTCCTTCATGTAAAACTCGCGACCCCGCATCACGCCAAAGCGCGGGCGCATCTCGTCGCGGAATTTCCACTGGATATGATAGAGCGTCAGCGGCAGATCCTTGTAGCTGCCCACATGGGCGCGGAAAATGTCGGTGATCATCTCCTCATTGGTCGGCCCATACAGCAGATCGCGCCCCTGCCGGTCCTTGATACGCAGCATTTCCTCGCCGTAATCGTCATAGCGGCCGCTCTCTCGCCAAAGGTCCGCAGGCTGCAAGGTGGGCATCAGCATCGGGATATGGCCCACGCGCATCTGCTCTTCATGCACGATATTCTCCAGCTTGCGCAGCACCTTGAAGCCAAGCGGCAGCCACGAATAGATGCCGGCGCCGGCCTGCTTGATCATGCCCGCGCGCAGCATCAGGCGGTGCGAGGCGATCTGTGCCTCGGCGGGTGTTTCCTTCAGTACGGGCAGGAAATAGCGGGACAGGCGCATGGAGGGTCCTCTCGGAGGGTTAAGGCATTTGCGACCCCGTTTATGGCTTTGCGCGGCGCCGGGCAAGCGCGGCATTGGGTGCGGGCGCCGCAAACCCGCCCTTGAAAGCGCGCGGCGCTTGCGCCAAGTGTAGCGGATCCACACGAAAAGGATGCCATGTCCCTGCCCGTCGCGACGCAACTGAAATACTGGGGGATCGCCGCGGCGATATTCCTCGGCGTGCTTTGGGTGCTGGGCGACGTGATCCTGCCTTTCATCGTCGGCGCCGCCATCGCCTATTTCCTCGATCCGTTCGCCGACAGGCTGCAACGGTGGGGCCTTGGGCGCGGGTTGTCCGTTGCGGTGATTACCGTGCTGGCCATCGTGATCTTCGCGCTCATGGCGCTGCTGGTGATCCCGACGCTCAGCGCGCAAACCGCCTCGCTGGTGGAAACGGCGCCTGAGCTGTCGCGCAAGCTGCAGGTTTTCGTGACCGAGCATTTCCCCCAGATCGCGGATGCCGACAGCACGCTGCGCCAATCGCTCACGGCCATCGGCGAGACGATCAAGGAACGCGGCGGCGAGATGCTGGAGACGCTTCTGGGGTCCGTCTCGTCGCTCATCAATGTGCTGCTGCTCTTCGTGATCGTGCCGGTCGTCGCGGTCTACCTGCTCTATGACTGGGACCGTATGGTGGCGCGCATCGACGATTTGCTGCCGCGCGAACATGCGCCGGTGATCCGTCATCTGGGCCGCGAGATCGACAAGACGATGTCGGGCTTCATTCGCGGCATGGGCACCGTCTGCCTGATCCTGGGGACATACTACGCCGTGGCGCTTATGCTGGCGGGGTTGCAATTTGGCCTTGTCGTCGGCGCGGCGGCGGGTCTTTTGACCTTCATCCCCTATGTCGGCGCGCTGGTCGGCGGGGTTCTGGCCATCGGCCTCGCGCTCTTTCAGTTCTGGGGCGAATGGTTCTCGGTGGCGGTCGTGGCCGGCATCTTCGTGCTGGGCCAGGTGATCGAGGGCAATTTCCTGACACCGAAACTGGTGGGCAACTCCGTCGGACTGCATCCCGTCTGGCTGATCTTCGCGCTGTCTGTCTTCGGCGCGCTCTTTGGCTTCGTGGGCATGTTGGTCGCGGTGCCGGTGGCCGCCGCCATCGGCGTGATCACGCGCTTCGCGACCGAGCGCTACAAGGAAAGCCAGCTTTATCGCGGAACCCCGGACGCAGACCGCCGCTGATGGCCATGCGACGCAAGCGGCCCCGCCAGCTCAGCCTTGATCTGCAGACGTTGCCGGCCGTCGGGCGCGAGGATTTCTATGTCTCCTCCGCCAACGCCACGGCCGTCGCGCTGATCGACGGCTGGCAGGACTGGCCCGCGCGCAAGCTGGTGCTGAACGGGCCTGCCGGCGCGGGCAAGACGCATCTGGCGCATGTCTGGTCCGATCTCAGCGGCGGCGCCATCGTGCAGGCAGGTGATCTGGCGCAGGCCGATATTCCCGCCCTCGCGAGCGGTCATATTGCCATCGAGGCCGCCGATACCATCGCCGGTGATCCCGATGCCGAAGAGGCGCTTTTCCACCTGCACAACCTTGCGCTGGCCGAGGGTCATTCGCTGCTGATCACCGCCCGCGCCGCGCCCAACCACTGGCCTCTGGTCCTGCCAGATCTGGCCAGCCGCATGCAGGCCACCCCGACCTGCACCCTGAAAGAGCCGGATGACGAATTGCTCGCTGCGGTGCTGATGAAACAGATGGGCGACCGGCAGATCCTGCCGACGCCCGGCACCATTCCCTATCTGGTGCGCCGCATGCCGCGCGCCTTCGGAGATGCGGGCCGCGTCGTCGCCGCGCTGGACAAGCTCGCGCTGGAGCGGCGGCGCCCCGTCACCCGCGCGCTTGCCGCCGAGGTGCTGGACAAGATGGGCCTCTAGCGCCACACTTGCACGGCGCCTCCTTTTTTTCACACCACTTCAGGCCGTTATACTGCCCATGAGCACCGCCGATTTCCTGACCTCCCCCTTTCCTCCGGCGCAGGATCTGCCGGATCTGGACCTGTCGGGGCCGGGCCGCTTCTACAACCGCGAGCTTAGCTGGCTGGGCTTCAACTGGCGCGTGCTGGAGGAGGCGCAGAACCCGCGGGTTCCGTTGCTGGAACGCCTGCGGTTCCTGTCGATCTCTGCCACAAACCTTGATGAATTCTACAACGTCCGCGTCGCCGGCCTGCGCGAGTTGGCGCGCGCGGGCAACACCACGCCCGCCGCTGATGGCCTGACACCCGCCGAACAGCTGGTCCTGATCAACGAAGATGCGCGCAAGCTTCTGGGATCGCAGCAGGAAACCTATCAGGCCCTGCGCGACGAGCTGGAGACGCAAAGCATCACCATCATGACCGGCGACGATCTGGATGAGGCCGACCGCAGCTATCTGGCCGAGCTTTTCCTGAACAGGGTTTTCCCCGTCCTGTCGCCGCTGGCCATCGACCCCGCGCATCCCTTTCCCTTCATCCCGAACCTTGGCTATTCGCTGGCGCTGAACCTCACGCGCATCCGCGACAAGCGCCCGCTTCAGGCGCTTTTGCCGATCCCCCAGCAGATCGACCGCTTCGTGGCGTTGCCGGGCCCGGACGGCGCGCATCGGTTCCTGCCGCTTGAGGAATTGCTGATCCTGCACCTGCACAGCCTTTTTCCCGGCTACCGATACGAAGGGCACTGCGCCTTTCGCGTGCTGCGCGACAGCGATCTGGAGGTCGAGGAGGAGGCCGAGGATCTGGTGCGCGAATTCGAGGTCGCGCTGAAACGGCGCCGCCGCGGCGAAGTGGTGCGCATGAACATCACCCGCAACGCGCCCGAGGCGCTGCGCGCGCTGGTCATGCACGAACTGCATGTCACCGCCGAGGAGGTCGTCGAGGTCGACGGTATGATCGGCCTTGCCGACCTGAAAGAGCTGGTGCTGGACGCCCGCCCCGACCTTCTGTGGCCCAGCTTCTCGCCCCGCGTGCCCGAACGCGTGCAGGATTTCGAGGGCGACATGTTCGCCGCGATCCGCCAGAAGGATATGCTGCTGCACCACCCTTATGAGACGTTCGACATGGTCGTGCGGTTTCTCAAACAGGCGGCCAACGATCCCGACGTGGTCGCCATCAAGCAGACGCTCTACCGCACCTCCAACCAGTCCCCCATCGTCGAGGCACTGTGCGAGGCCGCCGAGAACGGCAAATCCGTCACTGCGCTGGTCGAGCTCAAGGCCCGCTTTGACGAGGCCGCGAATATCCGCCAGTCCCGCAGGCTGGAGCGCGCGGGCGCGCATGTGGTCTACGGCTTTCTCGATCTGAAGACCCACGCGAAGATCAGCACCGTCGTGCGCCGCGAGGGCGACAACCTTGTCACCTACACCCATTACGGCACCGGCAATTATCACCCCATCACCGCGCGCATCTATACGGACCTGTCGTTTTTCACCTGCGACACCGTGCTGGGGCGCGACGCCACCAAGGTTTTCAACTTCCTGTCCGGCTATGCGCAGCCCGAAAAGCTGGAAAACCTCGCCATCTCGCCGTTGACGATGAAAACCCGCCTTCTGGAGATGATCGCCGCCGAAATCGAGCATGCCGCCGCCGGGCGCCCCGCCGAGATCTGGGCCAAGATGAACGCCCTGATCGAGCCCGACATCATCGACGCGCTCTATGCCGCCAGCGCGGCGGGTGTGCGCATCAGCCTTGTCGTGCGCGGCATCTGCGGGCTGCGCCCCGGCATCCGGGGCCTGTCCGAGAATATCCGCGTCAAATCCATCGTCGGGCGGTTTCTGGAGCACAGCCGCATCGTCTGCTTTGGCAATGGCCACGGGCTGCCGCATAAAAAGGCGCGTGTTTTCATTTCCTCGGCGGACTGGATGGGCCGCAATCTCAGCCGCCGTGTCGAGGCGCTGATCGAGATCGAAAACCCCACCGTCAAGGCACAGATCACATCCCAGATCATGGCCGCCAACATGGCCGACATCGCCCAAAGCTGGGTGATGGCGCCCAATGGCAGCTTCACCCGCGCCGCACTGCCCGAAGGCGGGTTCGCCTTCAGCTGCCATCGGTTCTTCATGGAAAACCCGTCACTTTCCGGGCGCGGCTCGGCCGGTGCGGCGGATGTGCCGCAACTGACCCATACCGAGGATTGAGCGCGCCCGCGCGTTGACGCAGCGCGGGCACCGGCCCATAACGAGGGCTGCGAAATGACGGCTGGTGAAAACATGAATGCACCCCAAACCGACCGCGGCACGTCCGGGCGCTCTGCCGCCAGCCCGTTTGGCCGCGCGCTGTTTGACAAACCGTCTGCGCGGGCGCTGCGCCGGGTCGGCGTGGTCGATGTGGGGTCGAACTCGGTCCGCATGGTCGTCTTTGACGGCGCGGCGCGCAGCCCGGCGTATTTCTTCAACGAAAAGATCATGTGCGGCCTTGGCGCCGGCATGCTGGAGACAGGACGGCTCAACCCCGATGGCCGGGCGCGCGCGCTCAGCGCGCTGCACCGGTTTGCGAAGCTGGCCGAGGCGATGGATACCGGCCCGCTGACCTGCGTGGCCACCGCCGCCGTGCGCGATGCGGCCGACGGCGCCGACTTTCGGGCCGACGTCAAGGCACTGACCGGCCTTGATCTGTGGGTCATCGACGGGCGCGAGGAGGCGCGGCTGTCGGCGCAGGGGGTGCTGCTGGGCTGGCCGGGGGCTTACGGGCTGGTCTGCGACATCGGTGGCTCCTCCATGGAGCTGGCCGAGATCGACGGCGGCACCGTCGGCCGCTGCGTCACCTCGCAACTGGGGCCGCTGAAACTGCGCGATCTCAAGGGCGGCAAGAAGGCCCGCCGCGCCTATATCCGCGATGCGGTTGCGGGGATGATCTCGGAGCTGGGCGAGCAGCGGAACCGCCTGTTTCTGGTCGGCGGCTCGTGGCGTGCGATTGCCCGCATCGACATGGAGCGGCGCGGTTATCCCCTGCATGTGCTGCACGAATACCGCATGCGCGCCAGCTCGGTGCGCGACACGCTGCGCCACATCCACGACGCGCAGGACCTGAACGCGCTGCGCCAGCGCGCGGGGGTATCAACGGCGCGCATGGCGCTGGTCCCGCAGGCCGCCGAAGTGCTGCGCGAGATCGTGCGCAGTTTCAAGCCGCACGATATCGCCATCTCCAGCTATGGCATCCGCGAGGGGATGCTTTATGAGCAGATGCCCCAGCAGCTGCGCGACCGCGACCCCCTGATCGAGGCGTGCCGCTTTACCGAGACCAAGGACGCGCGCGTGCCGGGCTTTGGCAAGGTGCTGTATCACTTCATCATGCCGATCTTCAAATCCGCCCGCCCCGAACGCGTGCGCCTGGTCAAGGCCGCCTGCCTTTTGCATGACGTGAACTGGCGCGCGCATCCCGATTACCGCGCCGATATCTGTTTCGACACCGCAACGCGCGCCAATCTGGCCGGGCTCAACCACGCCGAGCGGGTGTTTCTGGGTCTGGCCTTGCTGCACCGCTATACCAATTCACGCGGCGAGAAACGCATCGATCAGGTCAGCCAGCTGATCGACACGCCGATGCGCCGCGATGCCGAAATTCTGGGCAAGGCGATGCGGTTCGGCGCGATGCTGTGGCTGCAAAAGGACGCAGAGCCCGGCAAGCTGCATTTCTATCCGAAAAAACGCGTGCTGGAATTCGCGCTGGCCCCTGCCGCCGCCGCGCTTTTCGGCGAAGTGGCGCAGGCGCGCTTTGCCTCCCTCGCCGCCTCGCTCGAGGCCGAGCCGGTGGTCAGGCGGCCCTGACGCGCGCCTTAAATGTCGATCTCGTCCTCACCGGGCGTGCCAAGCTCGGGCGCCGTCTCGCTCTCGGGCTTGCGGCGGATGATGATATCGCCGTTGGGCAGCTTTTCGGGCGCCTCGTAAACGCTCAGATCCTCGACATCCTTAAGGATCTCCGCCAGCGCCGGACCCATCTCCTGTGCGAATTCGCGCAGTTGCGGGCCCAGCCGCTCGGCCATCTCTTTCATGCCTTCCATGGCCGGGCGCGCCTCTTGCATCAGGCCCTCGAAAAACATGCGCGCGCCCTCCTCGATCAGCGAGGGACCATCGCGCGGCGGCGGGTCCTGCTCGGCAAAGGCGGGGGGCGAGGCCAGCAGAATGGCGGCGGAAGCGGCGATCAGGATCTGTTTCATACGTTGCAACATAGCACGAATTGCCGGAGGTTTAAGATGGCATTTGGATATCAAGCGTCACCGGGAAATGGTCCGACGCGGTCAGCAATGCACCGCGCAGCGTATCGTCGCCATAACAGTCCGGATCGTCGAACGGGTGCCAGATACACCATTTCGGACCAAGCGCCAGCAAATCGGGCGATACCATGATGTAATCCAGAAGCGCCTGCATGTACCGGCCCTCATGGCCGAGATAGAAGCGCGACGTGCTGTGCATCGCGCCGATCTTCTGCCCAAGCGCGCTGCGCGCATGCGGATCGAACAGGCGCAGCGCCTCGCACTCGCCCAGCACCACCTCGACCGAGGAGCGCCCGAACAGCCCTTCGTATTCGTCCAGCCCCGGACCGTCATTGAAATCGCCCATCACGATCAGCGCATCGCCCGCCTCCAGATGCGCCAGCACCCGCGCACGCAGCCAGACCGCCTGCGCCAGTTGCTTGCGCCGGCTCGCGATGGCGACGCGCATGATGTCGGCGGGTGTGCTGGCCCCGTGCGGCGCTTTGGATTTCAGATGCACTCCGATCAGGCGCAGGCGCGCGCCAGCGCGGGTGGTCAACAGAACCTCCAGCGGCGGCTTGGAAAAGCGCACCAGATCCTCTGCCGCGTCGATATCCAGATCGATGCGGAACACCCCGTCGAACCGCGGCGCGTCGCTGCTTCCGCGTTTGCCGGTGGTCTCGCCCTGCGGATCGTGAACCACGTCCATGACGCGAGGATCATACAGCAGCGCGATTTCCTGCTGGGTGTCGTTGGTAAACCCCACCAGCGCGCGGCTGGTTCGCAGACCGTAGGCGGCCGCAAAGCGCTCCAGCGCGACGGCGGTGCTGCGCCGGCCATTGTGATCGGGCGCCTCGTTGATCATCAGCGCATCGACGTCCATCGCCCGCATGACGGTGCCGATTGCAGCCAGTTGCGCGCCGCGCGTCACCCCCTTGCGCGAGGACCACTCCATATCGTCCAGAAGCGCGCCATCATCGTCGAAGAGGCTATTGAACCACTCGATATTCCACGTCGCCAGCCTCATTGCGCATGCGCGGCTTCGATCTGCTCCCATGCGCGGTTGATGGCGGTCATCCGCTTTTCGGCAAGGCGCATCGCCTCGACGGGAACACCGCGCGCCATCATCCGGTCGGGATGCGTCTCGCGCACCAGCGCGCGATAGCGTTTGCGCACCGCCTCCAGCGGATCGCCGGGCTGCGCGCCCAGCACCTGATAGGGGTCGGGCGCCGCGCCGGGCACGAAACGGCAGCGCATGCGCTGGAACTGCCCGCCGCTCAGGCCGAAAATCTCGGCCACCCGCTCCAGAAAGCGGTCCTCGTCCGGATGATAGTTCCCGTCGGCCATGGCGATGTGAAACAGCCCTTCCATCAGATCGCACAGCGCGTCCGTGTCGCCCCGGAACATGGTTTTGATGCGGGCGGCATATTCCTCGAATCCGGCCACGTCCTGCCGCGCCAGGTTGAACACCCGCGCCGCGCCCGCCTCGTCCTCATGCGCGATCTGGAACACCTCGCGGAACGCCGTCACCTCGCCGCGCGTGACCTGCCCGTCGGCCTTGGCCATCTTCGCGCCGAGGGCGATGACCGCGATCGCGAAGGCCACGCTGCGCTCGGGCGGGGTGCGCAGACGGTCGAACACGGCGCTCAGCCCCTCGCCATTGGCAAGGGCCGACACGGCCTCGGTTATGCGGGTCCAGAGCGACATGGCGCGATCCTAGAGCCTTTCGCCAGCGCTGTCAGCGCGATCTGGCGGATCACGGCAACAAAAAAGCGCGGCGCGTCAGCCCAGATCGCGTGGCCCGTCCGGCGTATCGAATTCAGCGCGCAATGCGGCCGGTCCGGTGACGTAAACCACCCGATCATCGGTCAGCAGCGGCGCCAGTCTCGCGCGCAGATCCTCCGCCTGCGGATGACTGACGATCAGCCGCCGCAGCGCGATACCGCTGCGCGCGAGCGACGCCGCCGGATGGCGCGCGCAATCCCACTGGATCACCGCCGGGTGGCAATCGTCGAACGGCAGCTGCCCGTTTTCCGGCACCGCCATGCGCCAGCGCAGATCGCCGCGCTCCAGCGGCACCTGCGCGCCGATGCCCGGCAAGGCCGCCTGCGCGCCCTCCAGATCATCGGTGCGGCAGATCCAGTTGCCGATGCGCGGCGGGCCGCTGAAGCGGTCCAGATCGAACCAGCGGGCATAGGGCAGCGGCGGCGCGGCGGGATCGACCGCGATCACCTCCAGATAGAGCCCGTCCTCCAGCCCCAGCAGACGATTATGCGTGCCGAAATGCGCATGCTGACCGCCCGGCCCCGGCGCCGCGTCCAGCGCCCGGTGCACCCAATCGGCGCCCTCCTCCAGATTGGTCGCGGCGACGGCGATGTGATCCAGCTTCAACATGTGCATGCTCCCCTGCAGCGAAATGACGGCCCCCATGGCATAGCGGGTGCGGCCGCGCCGCGCAATTTCTGCGCCACCCCGCGCGCGGGAATTCACGCCGGTGCGGTGAATGACATTTTCCGCCGGGCGATGCCGTTTTCCGCCTTGACGGGCGGGCGCTGCTGCCATAGCCACGCGCCCAAGGCGTGGTAGCTCAGGGGTTAGAGCGAACGACTCATAATCGTTAGGTCGGTGGTTCAAATCCACCTCACGCCACCAAGTCACTTTGCAAGGCAAAGTGACACCGCACCCTCCACAAACGCGCATGGTAGCAATAGGCATTT
Source organism: Pelagivirga sediminicola (assembly GCF_003072125.1). Taxonomy (GTDB): domain Bacteria; phylum Pseudomonadota; class Alphaproteobacteria; order Rhodobacterales; family Rhodobacteraceae; genus Roseovarius; species Roseovarius sediminicola. The sequence goes on from NZ_QCYH01000001.1 coordinate 633,381, forward strand.
CGCGCCGCAAAATGCCGAGAGCGATTCAACACGCGCGATCCACAGGCGCCGAACCTCCATCCGGCGCCTGCACCGAGCCCAAGCCTTACCCCCGCGCCTCGCGGATCATCTTCAGGATGTCCTGCGCCGCGTCGGGAATATTCGTTCCCGGACCGAAGATCGCCTTGACCCCGGCCTTTTTCAGGAACTCGTAATCGTTTTGCGGTATCACCCCGCCGCAGATCACCAGGATATCATCCGCGCCCTTGGCGCGCAGCGCCTCGACCAGCTTGGGCGCCAGCGTCTTGTGCCCCGCCGCCTGACTGGAGATGCCGATGACATGCACATCGTTGTCCACCGCGTCCTGCGCCGCCTCTTCGGGGGTCTGGAACAAGGGGCCCACATCGACGTCAAACCCGATATCGGCAAAGGCGGTCGCGATCACCTTGGCGCCGCGGTCATGGCCGTCCTGCCCCATCTTGACCACCAGCATCCGGGGGCGGCGCCCCTCTTCCTCGGCGAAATCCTCGACCGATTTCTGGATCGCGGCAAACCCCTCGTCGCCCTCGTAGGCGGCGCCATAGACACCGGCCAATGTCTTGACCTCGGCGCGGTGGCGGCCGAACACTTTTTCCATAGCCATCGAAATCTCTCCTACCGTGGCGCGGGCGCGCGCCGCCTCGACGGCCGCTTCCAGCAGATTGCCGCCGTCGCGCGCGCGGCGCTCCAATTCGTCCAGGGCCTTGGTGCAGGCCGCCTCATCGCGGCTGGCGCGGATCTTCTCCAGCCGCGCGATCTGGCTGTCGCGCACTGCCGAATTGTCGATATCCAGCAGATCGATCGGATCCTCGCTGTCGCGGCGATACTTGTTGACGCCGACGATCACCTCGGTGCCGCGGTCGATCATCGCCTGCCGCGTCGCCGCCGATTCCTCGATCCGCAGCTTGGGCATGCCGCTGGCGACCGCCTTGGTCATGCCGCCCATCTCCTCGACCTCCTCGATCAGCTCCCACGCCTTTTCGGCCAGCTCGGCGGTCAGGCTCTCAACGTAATAGCTGCCCGCCAGCGGATCGACGACGGCGGTGACGCCGGTTTCCTCCTGCAGGATCAGCTGCGTGTTGCGGGCGATCCGCGCGCTGAAATCGGTGGGCAGCGCCATCGCCTCGTCCAGCGCGTTGGTGTGCAGCGATTGCGTGCCGCCCAGAACCGCGCTCATCGCCTCATACGCGGTGCGGATGACGTTGTTGTAAGGGTCTTGTTCCTGCAGGCTGACGCCCGAGGTCTGGCAATGCGTGCGCAGCATTTTCGAGCGGTCGCTCTTCGCGCCGAATTCGGTCATGATCCGGTGCCACAAGAACCGCGCCGCGCGCAGTTTGGCCGCCTCCATGAAGAAATTCATGCCGATGGCGAAAAAGAAGCTCAGCCGCCCGGCGAATTTATCCACATCCATCCCCGCCTCGATCGCGGCGCGGACATATTCGCGCCCGTCGGCGAGCGTATAGGCCAGCTCCTGCACCAGGTTCGCGCCGGCCTCCTGCATGTGATAGCCGGAGATCGAAATCGAGTTGAATTTCGGCATCCCGTTCGAGGTGTATTCGATGATGTCGCTGATGATGCGCATGCTGGGCTGGGGCGGATAGACATAGGTGTTGCGCACCATGAATTCCTTCAGAATGTCATTCTGAATGGTGCCCGACAGGACCGATTTGTCATGCCCCTGCTCCTCGCCCGCGACGATGAAACTGGCCAGGATCGGGATCACCGCGCCGTTCATCGTCATCGAAACGCTGACTTGGTCCAGCGGGATCTGGTCAAAGAGGATCTTCATGTCCTCGACCGAATCGATGGCGACCCCAGCCTTGCCGACATCGCCCTCGACGCGCGGATGATCGCTGTCATAGCCGCGATGCGTGGCCAGATCGAAGGCCACTGACACACCCTGCTGCCCCGCCGCCAGGTTGCGGCGATAGAAGGCGTTGGATTCCTCGGCCGTCGAAAAGCCGGCATATTGCCGGATCGTCCAGGGGCGCCCGGCATACATCGTCGCCTTGACGCCGCGGGTGAAGGGCGCGGCGCCCGGAATGCTGCCCATATGGTCCAGCCCGGCCACGTCGTCTTCGGTATAGAGCGGCTTCACGTCGATGCCTTCGATCGTGCGCCAGGTCAGATCGTCCAGCGGGCGGCCGCGCAGCTCACCCTCCGCCAGCTTGCGCCAATCGTCCTGGGCCTTCTTGGTCATGTTCTTGTCCTCTTGTCTGAGCGTGAACCTGCGATGTTCGTCCCGCATGGTCCTGCCCCGGTTCCTCTATCAATGTCGCCAGCCCGCCCGCACCGGCGCGCAGCCAGAACAGATCGTCGGCATATGCCTCGCGCATTTCGGCCCGCTGGGCGATGGAAAACGGCTGCCATGCGCCATCTCCCGGCGGCAGCGCGCCGCTGCCGGTGCCGCGCTCGTGCAGCAGCAGGCGCAGCGCGGCCAGATCGGGCGCACGGTTGAGCCATTCGCGCGCATGCGCCTGCGGCACCGCGTCCAGCCCCAGCATCGCGGCAAGGCGGCGTTCGGGCAAGGCCGCATAGCTTTCGTGCGTCAGCACCAGCAGTTCGGCATGCGGCAATGCACAGGCCAGATCGGTGATCACATCGCGCCAGCCACGCATTCCGGCCGCGATATGCGCCAGTTGATCGGCCGTCGGCACGCGCGCCCCGCGCCCCACCGCAAAGGCGACGACCGAGGCCCACCAGGCGTCCTGCGACCGGACCGACAGCACGGCGCGCGTCACCTGATCGCCGAACGCGGCGCCATGGCGGGCCATCCGCTCGCCGATGCCGGGGTAAAGGCGCATATCGCGCAGGCAACTCCGGCAGGAGCCGATCAGATTCTCGTCCGAGACCACTAGATGCCGCGTGCCCGCCTCCTCGGCCCTGGCCAGTTGCAGCGCGATCCGCCCGCGCGCGCGCTGGAACTGCTTGCCCGCGGGCACCGGACCCGGACGCGGCACCACACCGTCGAGCAGCCCCTTGCGAAGCTGCCGGGGGCCCCACATACCGATACCGCAGGTCATCAGACGCGTCCCGTTCTTGCGCATGTAATACTGAAAGCTGGTCGAGGCGCTGCGATGCGCCCCAAGATGCAGGGTGATTTCCATGTGCTCTTCCGCCTTTCGCTGTGCCGATCTGGCCTGAGCTGCCATGTCGGGGTTCAGCGTCATGCGTAAAGCACAGTGTTGACGATGCGATTAACCGCGCCGGCAATATCGCCCGTCGCGTCCGCAAACGCAGCGGCGGCTCAAAGACGATCTTTTGAATCGCAATCTGGCGGAATATGCCTATATCCTGTTCGACAGGAGCGCATATGAAACCTATCCTTACCGCTGTTTTTGCTGGCCTTTTCGCCCTTCCTCTGACCGCGCAGGAGGCGGCGGACACCATTGCCACAGTGCCCGGCCCATCGATCTTCATCGACGGGACCGATGTGGAATTGAAACAATTTCTATGGAAAAACCGGCCCCTCATCGTGTTCGCCGACAGCCCGGATGATCCGCGCTTCGTGCAGCAGATGGAATTGCTGACCAAGCGCGCGGACGAGCTGGCGCAGCGCGATGTCGTGGTTCTGACCGATACGGACCCCGACGCGCGCGGCCCGTTGCGCCAGCGGCTGCATCCGCGCGGCTTCATGCTGGTGCTGATGGTCAAGGACGGCACGATATACCTGCGCAAGCCGCTGCCATGGGACGTGCGCGAGATCAGCCGCACCATCGACAAGCTGCCGATGCGCCAGCAAGAGATCAGGGAGCGGCGGGCCGCGCCCGGCGCCGACAAGACGACCGGTCCGTCATAGGGCGCGGCGCAGCTCATTGCGCGCCCATCGCCGCGACCAGCAGCGCATCGTCCGCATCCAGCAGCGCCAGAATTCCTCGCTCCACGTCCATGATCACCACCGCGCGCGGATTGACCAGCGCCGCGCCAAAGGCCGCCTCGGCGGCGCGGTCCATGCAGGCGCGCCCCTCCAGCCCGGCCATGCGCATCCGCATTCCGGGCGCGCGCGCGACCTCGACCAGCTCCAGCAGGGCCGCATCGGGCGACAGGCGGCGCGAATCGATGGCCACCTGACTGCGCGACTTCAGGATCATCACCGCCTCGCGCACCGATCCGGCGCTGCGGAGCCGCGAGGCGAGGCGCGGGCCGACCAGCTGGAACACCCCGGCGGCGCAGTCGCGCGTCGCGGTGAACGACACCGTCTCGCCCAGCGGCACCCAGTCGGCCAGTTGCGCGCGCAGCGTCGCCTCGTCCGTCCGCTTGCACCCGGCCAGCGCCAGCGCGGCCAGGCACAAAGCGCCCGCGCACAGCCCCGCGGGGCGCAGCCGGGCGCGCTTGACAGGCGGGCGGGCGCCCGCGGGGATGCGACGCGCGCGGCTCATGAGATCACTCGAATTCCATGATCACTTCGTCCACGGCCAGACTGTCGCCCGGCCCGGCATTGACGGCGCTGACGACCGCGCGCCTCTCGGCGCGCAGGATATTCTCCATCTTCATCGCCTCGACCGTGCAGAGCGCCTGGCCCTCCTGCACCTCGTCACCGACCTCGACATTGATCTTCACGATCAGGCCGGGCATCGGGCAAAGCAGCATCTTCGATGTATCGGGCGGCTGCTTTTCGGGCATCCGTTGGGCCAGCTCGGCCTGACGCGGCGTGCGCACATGCACTTTCAGATCCGCGCCGCGGCTGCGGATGCGAAAGCCGCCCGACACCTTGCCGACCTTCAGAACCAGCAGCGTTCCGTCCACATCCAGCCGCGCCAGATGATCGCCCGGCGTCCAGTCCGACACAACCTCGACACTGCCGCCATCGGCGAATGTCACGGTCGCCCCGCCGCGCCGCGCGGCGATGGTGACGTCATAGCTGCGCCCTTCGAGCGCCACGTTCCAATCGTCGCCGATCTTGCGCTCGTGGTTGTCCATGCGACCAGAAATGCGCGTCCGCCGGATTTCGGCCACCCGGTGCATCGCCGCGCAGGACGCCGCGATGCGGCGCAGCGACGCCTCGTCCAGCTTGGCCCCCTCGAAACCTTCGGGATATTCCTCGGCGATGAAGGCGGTGGTGATGTCGCCCGACACGAACTTGGGATGATCCATCACCGCCGACAGGAACGGCAGGTTGTGCCCGATCCCCTCGACCTCAAAACTGTCGAGCGCAACGCGCATCCCCTCGATCGCAGCGCCGCGGTCCGGCGCCCATGTGCAGAGCTTGGCGATCATGGGGTCATAATACATGCTGATCTCGCCGCCCTCGTAGACGCCGGTATCGTTGCGCACGATGGCGCCCTCGACGCTGACCTCCTCGGGCGGGCGGTAGCGAGTCAGTCGCCCGATGGAAGGCAGGAAATTGCGATACGGATCCTCGGCATACAGCCGACATTCCATCGCCCAGCCGTTCAGCTTGACGTCCTCTTGCGTCATGCTCAGCGTCTCGCCATTGGCCACGCGGATCATCTGCTCCACCAGATCGACGCCGGTGATCAGCTCGGTCACCGGATGTTCGACCTGAAGGCGGGTGTTCATCTCAAGGAAATAGAAATTCCGGTCGCCATCGACGATGAATTCCACCGTGCCTGCGCTGGTGTAATCCACGGCCTGCGCCAGTGCGACGGCCTGCTCGCCCATCGCCTTGCGCGTTTCTTCGTCAAGGAACGGGCTGGGCGCCTCCTCGATGACCTTCTGGTTGCGGCGCTGGATCGAACATTCCCGCTCGCCCAGATAAATCCCGTTGCCGTGACTGTCGCACAGCACCTGAATTTCGATATGACGCGGCTGCGTCACGAATTTCTCGATGAAGATCCGGTCATCGCCGAAACTGCTGGCCGCCTCGTTCTTGGAGCTTTGGAAACCCTCGCGCGCCTCGTCATCGTTCCAGGCGATGCGCATGCCCTTGCCGCCGCCGCCGGCGCTGGCCTTGATCATCACCGGATAGCCGACCTCGTTCGAGATCTTGACCGCGTCCTCGGCATCCTCGATCAGGCCCATATAGCCGGGCACGGTGGACACGCCCGCCTCCTGCGCCAGCTTTTTCGACGTGATCTTGTCGCCCATCGCCTCGATCGCGCCCTTGGGCGGGCCGATGAAGGCGACGCCCGCGGCCTCCAGCGCCTCGGCGAATTTGGCGTTCTCGGACAGGAAGCCATAGCCGGGATGCACCGCCTCGGCGCCGGTCTGGCGGATGGCCTCCATCACCTTGTCGATGACGATATAGGACTCGCTGGCAGGCGGCGGGCCGATATGCACCGCCTCGTCCGCCATGCGCACATGCAGCGCGTTGCGGTCCGCGTCGGAATAGATGGCAACGGTCTGAATGCCCATGGCGCGCGCGGTCTTGATGACGCGGCAGGCAATCTCGCCGCGGTTGGCGATCAGGATCTTCTTGAACATGGGCAGCCCCTTTTAAGTGCGTGCCCGGCGCCGCAGCACCGGGGCCGAAAACGACAAGGACCACCCGCACCGACCGGCGCGGATGGTCCCAGAATGAATGATGTGCGCGCCCTGGCGGCGGCTGTTACTTGCAGCGCTCGGGGAAGGACTGGCAATAAGCGACGTTGCCCGCCGCGCCGACCAGCGCACCGGCCGCAAGGTTGCCGTCCAGAACAGCCGCAGTGCCCAGACCGGCGCCCCCTCCGATGAGGGCCTGCTTGCCCAGCGTGTCACCGCAGGCCGCAAGTGCCGACAGAACGAGGATGGCGTATACAGCTCTGGGTTGTTTCTTGAATGCTTTGCGCATGGTGAACTGCCTCTTTTATCGTGAGCGGAAATCGCTCTGCGATAAGACGGCAAATTCGCCTCCGCGTCAAAGGCGCGAAGGCCCGGCGCGCAGCGATGCGCGATGTCCCGCCGATTGGCGCAACCATCTGCCATGAATGAAAAAAGGGGCGACGCGCGCTTGGCAACGCAACGCCGCCCATCAGGGGAAGGGTAACGGTGTGGACGAGGTGTCCCGGACCCTTGGGGAAGGCCCGCCACTACACGCAGGAAGGTGTCATTCATCGCACGCCCCGCCAAGCGGCTTGTGGATAGAATACAATTATCGGCTGCATTCCGCGCAGATCGGCGCGGTGTTGGCAAATTCATGCTTGCGCGGGATTCGCGCATTCGGGGCTGCGCTGCGCCGCTCATATATCTTCGCTGCCGTCGAAGGCGGCGGGAAACGCGCGCCGCGCGGCGTCCACGTCGAGGACCAGCAGTGCCTCGTAATCGGTCGGATCGAACGGATCGGAGACGGGCAGCACCTCGCGGCCCAGAAGCCAGGACAGCCGCCCCGCATCCAGATTGCCGCGCTCGAACGGCTGGTCGCCGAAATTTTTCCACAAGGCCGCGACAAATCCGATATCGGCGCGCCGGTCAGGCGGGCGCCGGTCGGCATAGCGCTCGCGCCGGATCAGGGGGGTGGCCCCCTTCGGATTGGCGCGGCGAATGGTGAATTGGAAATCGGTGCTCGGCAATCTGCCGGGAAATCCGCGATGCTTGATCATGCGGCGCCCTCCAATACGGGGCGCTGGAGCATCTGCCCCGAACGGGGAACCGAAGCAGGCCGAAAGGCCTGCCCCGTTTTCACAATCCGGCGGGGCGGATTAGTACTTGCCGCCGTACTTGCCGGTCGAGACGGGCTCGGTCGTGATCGGCTCGACAACAACGTAATCATCCTGGGGCGCCTGCTGGCACGCCGAAACGGCAACGAGCAGGCCGAGAGCCATAAGACCCTTGATAGCATTCGACATTGAATTCTCCTGTCACTTTTTGAGGGCGGAATTGGGCACACGCCCGTCCCCCACCCATACTTCGAGGTATGGATTGCTTGGGTGCAATCACCGGGCAGAATAAAGCAGTTTTGCGAAAAGCGATATGCCGATCGACGAATGACCGGCCATTGTGGCTGCAAAGCCTCACAAGCCCGTGAGCGTGAGCATAGGCGCGCAAGATATTGTGTATGCATCAGAATGCCTCCCACATACAGGCCCCGCCGTTGAGCGTGAAGACCTCGAACACCTGCACCACGCTGCTGTCGATCACGCCGAACGGCGTGGCACGATCGGCCAGCGAAACGATGATGGTTGTCCCTTCGCGAGCGGAGGGCATACCCGCCAAGGCGTTGTTCTCGCAAAGAAACTTCATGTCCTCCAAGGCGGTCTGCGGCGTCATGCGCCCCGGATCAAGATCCTCGGCAAGATATCGCAGACGGATGACGGGCGCGCCGCCCTCGTCCTCGGTGATCGTCTCGAACAGATCTGCCTGCAGCCCCGAGGGAAGCACCTGCGCAGACGCAAAGGCGGGCGATGCGCCGATCAAGGCGCATCCAAGTGCCGCGATCAGTGTTCGCGCAGCGCCTTGATAAGCTGATCCTTGCTCATGTCCGAGCGCCCGTCGATTCCGATCTCCTGCGCGCGCTCGTAGAGCTCTTCCTTCGTCCACTTCTCGTAGGGGGAAGCCTTGCCGCCCTTTTTCGAGGGATGCATGTCCTTGTTCGCCTTCGCGTTGGCGATGCGGGCCGCTTTTTCCTTGGACGCGCCCTGATCGCGCAGCGCCTCGTAAGTATCGGCATCCTTGATGCTGGGATCGTTCGTCTTGGCCATGGTGCACCTCCTTTTGGCACGCCAACGCCGCCGCCGCATGGGCGGTTCCCGCAAGCGCGGGACGGGCGTCGAAGGGGGCGCAAGATGTCATGTTACGGCTCCTGCCCGCGCGGACGCATCACACGGCGTCACAGCGGGATATTGTCGTGCTTTTTCCACGGCATCTGCGCCTTCTTGCCTCGCAGCGACGCAAAGGCGCGCGCCACGCGCTTGCGGGTGGAGTGGGGCATGATCACCTCGTCCACGAACCCGCGCTCGGCGGCTACGAAAGGACTGGCAAAGCGGTCCTCGTAATCCTTGGCGTGCGCGGCCAGCTTCTCGGCATTGCCGCGATCGGCGCGGTGAATGATCTCGGTAGCGCCCTTGGCGCCCATCACCGCAATCTCCGAGGTGGGCCAGGCATAGTTGAAATCGGCGCTCAGATGTTTCGACGCCATCACCACATACGCCCCGCCATAGGCCTTGCGGGTGATCACCGTGACCTTCGGCACCGTCGCCTCGCCGTAGGCAAACAGCAGCTTGGCGCCATGTTTGATCACGCCGTTATATTCCTGCGTCACACCGGGCAGGAAGCCGGGCACATCCACCAGCGTCAGAAGCGGGATCTCGAAGCAATCGCAGAACCGCACAAAGCGCGCCGCCTTGCGGCTGCTGTCGATATCCAGGCATCCGGCCAGCACCATCGGCTGGTTGGCGACGACGCCCACGGTCTGCCCCTCGATCCGGATGAAACCGGTGATCATGTTCTTGGCGAATTCTTCCTGAATCTCGTAAAAATCGCCTTCGTCGGCCAGTTTCGTGATCAATTCCTTCATGTCATACGGCATGTTGGGATTGTCCGGCACCAGCGTGTCGAGGCTCTCCTCGATCCGCCCCGGCTCGTCAAAGAAGGGGCGCACGGGCGGCTTTTCGCGGTTGGAGGAGGGCAGGAAATCGACCAGACGGCGCACTTCGGCCAGCGCCTCGACATCGTTCTCGAACGCCGCGTCCGCGACGCTGGATTTGCGCGTGTGCGTGGTCGCGCCGCCCAGCTCCTCGGCGGTCACCTGCTCGTTCGTGACCGTTTTCACCACGTCGGGGCCGGTCACGAACATATAGCTGCTGTCTTTGACCATGAAGATGAAATCGGTCATCGCGGGGGAATAGACCGCGCCGCCCGCGCATGGCCCCATGATGACGCTGATCTGCGGCACCACGCCGGACGCGGTGATATTGCGCTGGAAGACCTCGCCATAGCCCGCCAGGCTGTCGACGCCTTCCTGAATACGCGCGCCGCCGGAATCGTTGATGCCGATGACGGGCGCGCCGTTCTGCACGGCCATATCCATGATCTTGCAGATCTTTTTCGCGTGCGTTTCCGAAACCGAGCCGCCGAGGACGGTGAAATCCTGGCTGAACACGTACACCAGCCGCCCGTTGATCGTGCCCCATCCGGTGACGACACCGTCGCCATAGGGCCGCTCCTTCTGCATCCCGAAATCGGTGCAGCGATGGGCGACGAACATGTCGAATTCCTCAAAGCTGCCCTCGTCGAGCAAAAGCTCGATCCGCTCGCGCGCGGTCAGCTTGCCTTTTTCGTGCTGGGCCGCAACACGGCGCTCGCCGCCGCCCATGCGCGCCTCGGCGCGGCGATCTTCGAGTTCCTGCAGGATATCTTTCACGGGCGGGCCTCCCCCATTGAGGTTTTCGGCAGGCTATACCCGATCCGCCACGCTGCAACAGCGAATTTCGGCAAATTTGCAAAGATTTGCATAGGCAGCGCACCCGTTATGCAAACTTGAATATAACTGCGGCGCCAGATGGACTTTGCGCAAACCCCGGCCTAGCCCTTGGACCATGACCAACCGGACCCGCGCAAAATTTCTGGATCGCAGCACGCCGCCGCATATCGCAACGCTGATCCTGATGGCGGGCGTGTCGGCGCTGGCGATGAACATATTCCTGCCGTCCCTGCCTGGCATGGCCGAGTATTTCGACGCGCCCTACCGCCTGATGCAATTGTCGGTGGCGCTGTATCTGGCGGTCAACGCGGTGCTTCAGATCCTCATCGGCCCGATCTCGGACAAGGTGGGGCGCCGGCCGGTGATCCTGTGGGGGCTGGCGGCATTCCTGCTGGCGACCATCGGCTGCGCGCTGTCGCAGAGCGTGGGCATGTTCCTGCTGTTTCGCATGATGCAGGCGGCGATCGTGTCGGCCATGGTGCTGAGCCGCGCGATCGTGCGGGACATGGTGCCGGAAAATCAGGCGGCCAGCATGATCGGCTATGTCACGATGGGCATGGCCGTAGTGCCGATGATCGGCCCGGTCTTCGGCGGGATCCTGGACCAGGCCTTTGGCTGGCAGGCGAATTTCTGGGCATTGCTGGTCGTGGGCGCGCTGATCTTCTGGATCGGCTGGGCCGATCTGGGCGAGACGGCGGGCAAGTCCGGCCTGACCCTGACGCAGCAATTTCGCGAATATCCGGTGCTTTGCCGCTCATTGCGCTTTTGGGGCTATGCGATGGCGGCGGCGCTGTCGTCGGGCGCGTTCTTTGCCTATCTCGGCGGCGCGCCCTATATCGGCGATCACGTTTTCGGGCTGGAGCCGACGCAGGTGGGGTTCTATTTCGGCGCGCCTGCGGTCGGCTATTTCGCGGGCAATTTCATCTCGGGCCGCTTTTCGGTCCGCATCGGAGTGAACCGCATGGTCTACTGGGGCTCGCTGATCGTGACGGCGGGCATCGCGCTGAACCTTGGGCTGTTCTACGCGGGGCTGGGCAGCGCGGCCAGTTTCTTTGGCCTGATGATCCTGATGGGCCTCGGCAACGGCATGACCATCCCCAACGCCACCGCCGGTGCGCTTTCGGTGCGCCCGGATCTTGCGGGAACGGCGAGCGGCCTGTCGGGCGCGCTGATGATCGGCGGGGGCGCTGTGCTGTCGGCGCTGGCAGGCGCGTGGCTGACGCCGGAATCGGGTGCCTTCCCGCTGCTGTGGATCATGCTGGTGACGGCCGCCACCGGCATCGTCACCATCCGTCTGGTCATGCGGCGCGAGGCGCGGCTGGGCCTCGTCTGAGCCGCTTGCGCCGAACGCTTTGCAAACCTACACTCCGGGCCGAGCTAACTTGCAAATCGGGGCCGCCATGCGCGCACGCAAACTCTATGCCGGGGCCAAGCTGCGCGAGACGCGCCAGCGCATCGGCCTGACGCAAAAGGATTTCGCCACAAGGCTGGGCGTGTCCCTGCCCTATCTAAACCAGATGGAGAACAACAACCGCCCCGTCAGCACAACCGTCGTGCTGGCGCTGGCGCAGGAGTTCGGCTTTGACGTGACCGAGCTGGGCACGAACGACGCCGACCGGCTGGCCCATGACATGCGCGAGGCGCTGGCCGATCCGGTCTTTGCCGCGCCGCCCGACATGGCCGATCTGCGGCTGGTCGCCTCCAGCGCGCCCAGCGTCGCGCGCGCGTTTCTGGAACTGCACGGCGCGTATCGCCAGACGCACGAGCGCCTTGCCTCGCTGGACGAGGCGCTGGGACGCGACGATGCGCAGACGCAGCAAAGCCCGTGGACCGAGGTGCGCGATTTCTTCCATTATTGCGACAATTACCTCGACGCCGTCGATCGCGCCGCCGAGCGGTTTGGCGGTGCCTCGGGCGCGGTCGAGGCGCTGGGACGGATCGGGATCACGGTGGTCAACACCGATGACGGCCCGTTGCGGCGGCTGGATCGCAGCAGCGGCATCCTCTATCTCAGTGCCCGCGCCGCGCCAGAAACACGCAGCTTCCAGATGTTGTTGCAACTGGCGCTGCTGACGCAGGACAAGCTGCTGGAGGCGACGCTGGACCTTGCGCGGTTCCAGTCCGAGGAGGCGCGCAGCATCGCCAAGATCGGGCTGGCGAATTACTATGCCGGCGCCGCGATGATGCCCTACACGGCGTTCCTGCAGGCGGCGCGCGACTGCCGGCACGATCTGGAGATCCTCGCCCACCGTTTCGGCGCATCGATCGAGCAGGTGTGCCATCGCCTGTCCACCCTGCAGCGCCCCGGCGCCAAGGGCATCCCGTTCTTCTTCGTGCGCGTCGATCAGGCCGGCACGATTACCAAGCGCCACTCGGCCACGCGGATGCAGTTCGCCCGCTATGGCGGCGCCTGCCCCTTGTGGAACGTGCACCGCGCATTCGAGACGCCGGGCCGTTTCCTGCGCCAGCTGGCCGAAACGCCGGACGGCGTGCGTTATATCAACCTTGCGCGCGACGTATCCAAACCCGGCGGCCATTTCGGCGCGCCGGTGCGCCGTTTCGCCATCGCGCTGGGATGCGAGGTCAAGCACGCCGCCGCGCTTGTCTACGCCGACACACTCGACCTCAGCAGCCCGGCGGCCTACGAGCCGATCGGCATTTCCTGCCGCATCTGCGAGCGGACGGACTGCCACCAGCGGTCCGTCCCCCCGTTGGAGCGGCGGCTGCGCGTGCGGCCCGATGCGCGCGGCGTGCTTCCCTACGAGGTGGGTTAGGCGGTTTTCGTCAACATCTGGTAAATCTCGTCCTTCAGCGCGGCGCGTTTCTTGCGCATCTCGCTTTCGGCCATGTCGTCCATCGGCTCGACATTGGTTTCCGCCTTGTGGACGATGCGGTTCACCTCGTCATATTGCTCGGTCAGTCGGGCGAAATGGGCGCTCGTCTGCTCCATCTTGCTGATCTGCTCGGCCTTGTCGGGAAATTCTGCGGCCAGTTGATGCGGAACGTGGGTCATATCCTTGCCTTTCATGAAAACCTGTTGCCCCCACCTTGGCCCGCAGCCGCGCGGCGCGCATTGACCCCGATCAAACGCCGTCATTCCCCGCGCGGGAACCGTGCATTTTCCTCGACCTCGTTCAGGTCCATGTGGTTGCGCATGTACCGCTCGGACGCCAGTTTCAGCGGCTGGTAATCCCACGGGTAATAGCCCCCCTCGCGCAGCGCCTCATAGACCACCCAGCGGCGCGCCTGGCTTTCGCGCACGGCCGCGTCGAACGCTTCCAGATCCCAGCGGGCCGCGGCCATGTCGCTGAAATGTTTCAGCGTTTCGGCATGGGCCGGATCGCCGGCCAGATTGCTCAGCTCGTGCGGGTCGGCCTCCAGATCGAACAGCTGATCGGGATCCAGCGCGCAGCGGGTAAATTTCCAGCGCCCCTCGCGCAGCGCGATCAGGGGGGCATAGGACGCCTCGGCCGCGTATTCCATCGCCACGGGAGCGGTGCGGGCGCCGCCCTGCCCCAGCGGCACAAGGCTCTGGCCCGCGGTCCACGGCGCGACCTCGTCCATCGGCGCACCGGCCAGATCGCACAGCGTCGGGCAGACGTCGATATTGCTGACGGGCGCGGTCACCAGTCCCGGCGCCATGCCGGGCGCGGCGATCATCATCGGCACGCGGGCCGAGCCCTCGTAGAACGACATCTTGAACCACAGCCCCCGCTCGCCCAGCATGTCACCGTGATCGGAGACAAAAAGGATGATCGTATCCTCGGTCTGGCGCGTGCCATCGAGCGCCTCCATCACCTCGCCGATCTTGTCGTCCAGATAGCTGATATTGGCAAAATAGGCGCGGCGGGCGCGGGATATGTGATCCTCGGTAATGTCATAGCTGCGCCAGTCATTGGCATCGAATATGCGCTGCGAATGCGGATCGTGTTCCTCATAGGCGAATGCCGGCACATGCGGCAGCAGATGTTCGCAATCCTCGTAAAGATCCCAGTATTTGCGCCGCGCCACATAGGGATCATGCGGATGCGTGAAGCTGACCGTCAGACACCATGGCCGCGCGTCCTTGCCCCGCGCCAGATCATAGACCCTTCGGGTCGCCTCATAAGCGACTTCGTCGTCATATTCCATCTGGTTGGTGATCTCGGCCACGCCCGCGCCGGTGACGGATCCCATGTTGTGATACCACCAGTCGATCCGCTCGCCGGGCTTGCGGTAGTCCGGCGTCCAGCCGAAATCGGCGGGGTAGATATCGGTTGTCAGACGCTCCTCGAACCCGTGCAGCTGATCGGGGCCGACGAAATGCATCTTGCCCGAGAGGGCTGTCTGATAGCCCGCGCGGCGCAAATGGTGCGCATAGGTCGGGATATCGGCGGCGAATTCGGCGGCGTTGTCATAGACCCGGCTGCGCGATGGCAGAAGGCCCGACATGAAGCTGGCCCGCCCCGGCGCGCAGAGCGGGCTGGCGGTGTAGCAATTGGCAAACCGGGTCGAGCGCGCGGCAAGGCGCTTCAGGTTCGGCGCGTGCAGCCATTCGGCGGGGCCATCGGGAAACAGCGTGCCGTTCAACTGGTCGACCATCAAGATCAGGATGTTCGGGCGGCGCATGCGGGGCTCCTATTGCGGGGGATGTGGCCAGATCAGAGCTATGGACAAACGGCGCGCCGGTCAATCGCGCAGCTTTGCCCGCTCCGGCGGCGGCCCCGCCCGCGGGATATAGCGGTTGCAACTTGACGCGCGCTCATAATAGGCTTTGGCAATGGGACGCTTTTCGTCCCGGCCCCGCAACGACGTGACAGCCCGTGCGCGACGGCGCCGATTGCGCCGCTGGCCCCTGGGCCCGCTCATCGGAACCGGCCCATCGGCAAAGGGGCAGCTGCCCATCTGGCAGCGTGCGCAGATACAACGCATGCGTCGACGAGAGAAACGATAAAAGGGAACGTATACATGTCGCTCATCACCAATGGCCGCTTCGACAGACGCGGATTTCTGAAAACCACGGCTGCCGGTGCGCTCGCGGCCTCGCTGCCCCTGGGCAGCGCCAGGGCGGCCACGCCCAAGCGCGGCGGGCATCTGCGCGTCGGCAAGGGCCACGGCCAGACCACCGATACGCTGAACCCCGGCACGTTCGAGAACGGCTACATGATCGCGTTCACCTTCGCCAAGGATGGCCGTCTGACCGAGGTGCTGGCCGACGGCTCGATCGGGCCGGAAGTCGCCGAAAGCTGGGAGGCGTCCGAGGATGCCAAGACGTGGCGGTTCAAGATCCGCAAGGGCGTGAGCTATCATTCGGGCGGCGAAGTGACGCCGGAGGACGTGGTCGCGTCGATCAACTTCCACCGCGGCGAGGGCTCGACCTCGGCGGCCGGTCCGGTGATTGCGGGAATTCAGGATATCAAGATCGACGGGGACGATACCGTCGTGTTCGAACTGAACGGCGGCGATGCCGACTTCCCGTTCATCCTGAGCGATTATCACCTCGCGATCCTGCCCAAGACCGATGACGGCATCGACTGGAAATCCGGCACCGGCTGCGGCAGCTACAAGGTCCAGTCTTTCAAGCCGGGCGTCTCGACATCGTTCGAGCGTAACGAGAACCACTGGCGCGATGATGTCGCGTGGTTCGACAGCATCGAAATGCTGGTGCTGACCGACCAGAACGCGCGCACCACCGCGCTGGTTTCGGGCGATGTGGACACCGTGGACAAGCTGGACCTCAAGACCATCGGCCTTCTGTCGCGCAATCCCGACCTCGTCATCAGCTCGATCGCGGGCACGCAGCATTTCACCTTCGCGATGGATTCGCGCCAGGCGCCCTTCAATGACAACAACGTGCGTCTTGCGATGAAATACGGCGTCAACCGCGAGGAGCTGGTCGAGAAGATCCTCTTCGGCTACGGCTCGGTCGGGAATGACATTCCGATCGGCCAGAACCAACTCTATTACAACACCGAGATGGAGCAGAAGACCTACGATCCCGACAAGGCCAAGTTCTATCTCAAGGAAGCGGGCCTCGATTCGGTCGATGTCGAACTGTCGGCCTCCGACGCCGCCTTTTCCGGCGCGGTCGATGCCGCGACGCTCTATCAGAACTCGGCCAAGGCCGCGAATATCAACATCAAGGTCTCGCGCGAGCCCAATGACGGGTACTGGTCGGACGTCTGGATGAAAAAGCCGTTCACGGCAGTCTATTGGGGCGGCCGCCCAGTGCAGGACCAGGCGTTTTCCGTCGCGTTCACCTGCGGGGCGGAATGGAATGACGGCTTCTGGTGCAACGAGCATTTCGACGAGTTGCTGAAAACGGCCCGCGCCGAGCTGGATCAGGAGAAGCGCAAGCAGCAGTATTTCGAGCTGCAGGAAATCGTCAGCACCGAAGGCTCCATCGTCATCCCGATGTTCGCCAACTACGTCTATGCCACGAAAAAGAAGATCGGCATGCCCGAAAAGGCCGCATCCAACTGGGACATGGACGGCGAGCGTTGGGCCGAGCGTTGGTGGTTCGTCTGACCGGCACGCACGGGCACCGGCCGCGCGCCGTGCATTGACTGACCAGAACTGCCGGGGCGCACGCGCTCCGGCAGTTTTTTTGTGCCGGGTGGCTTGCGCGGGGCGCGCGCTCCTTGTCTGGTATTCGGGCGCCCCCCATCCGACAAGGAACGCTTGAACCAGATGACCCATGACAGCGAGCCCTCTTTACCCCCGGCGACGCCACCGCGGCTGAAAGACAGTCCTGACTGGCTGTATCTGCTGCGCGAATTCGATGCGCTTTACCGCCACGGCTCGGACGGGGGCAGCGCGCCGATCCGCAGCCATCGCAAGCGGGTGCGCGATGCGCTCTCGGCCACGATCGCGGCCGATCCCGCGCTGACCCTCCGCGCGCCGCAGGCCAAGCCGGTGACGGCCCACCTGCCCCGCGCGCTGGATCTGGGCGAGCGGGCGGCAATGCAAGGCATGGCCCGCGCCCTGCGCGAGGTGCGCGCCGATCTGACATGGGAATACGGGTACGCGCAGATGCCCAAGGCGCTGGCGCGCAAGTACGCCTATTGCGAGGTGCTGGGCCCGCACGGTCCGGTGCCGTCGGACCGGCTGATCCTTGGGTTCGTGCTGTTTGCGCCGAACACCACCTATCCGCAGCACAGCCATACCGAGATCGAGGAGAGCTATATCTCCATCGCCGGCGCGTGGTCCGAAAACAACGCGGCGGTCTATGCGCCCGGATCGCTGATCTTCAACCGCTCGGGCGATGAGCACCGCATCACCACGGGCGACCGCGATCCGTGCCTTCTGGCCTATGCGTGGACCGGGCCGGCCGCGCGGCTGGGCGCGCCGGGGATGAAGCTGACGGCGCCGCGACGCGCAAGGCCGGGCGCGTGAGACGCGTCAGAACTTCGTCGCGTTGCTGAGCGGGGTGATCGCGCGCCGCTTCAGCATCGCCTCGCGCCAGGTGATGAAGCTGACCGATCCCACGATCACCGTCCCGCCGAGCAGCACGAAGGGGTCCACCCCTTCGCCAAAGACCAGCGCCCCCAGCAACACCGCCCACACCAGTTGCAGGAACGTCATCGGCTGCGTCACCGCCAGCGGCGCGGCCTTGAAGGCCAGCGTCATGGTGTAATGCCCCCCGGTCGCCAATGCGGCGACGCCGAATAGCGTCGCCAGCTCCAGCAGCGTCGGCGTGACCCAGTCCAGCGCGGCCAGCGGCGCCAGCCCGATCGTCACCGTCACCGACAGCATGGCCACCACCGCCACCGGCGACACCTCGTTCGAGGCCAGCTTGGCCAGAAGATAGGATGCGCCGAAACAGATCGCCGTCAGCACCATCGCCATATGGCCGGGGCCGACCTCGCGCAGGCCGGGGCGCAGGATGATCACCGCGCCGCCCAGCGCCAGAAGAACCGCGATCAGGCGGCGCAGCGCCAGACGCTCGCCCAGAAACAGCGCGGCGCCGATGGTGACATAGATCGGCGCGAGGAAATTCATCGCCGTGACATCCGCAAGCGGGATGCGCGCCATCGCGAAGAACCACAGCGCGACGCCGACGGTATGCACCGCGCCGCGAATGCCGAACACCGTCCAGAGCCGCCCGGTCAGCCGCGTGCGCAGGATCACCGGCAGCGCCGGAACCAGCAGCGCAAGGCCCAGCGCATAGCGCAGGAACGCGGCCTCCGCCGCCGGAATGCGCGTGCCGATCGTCTTGACCAGCGCAGTGACCCCGACGAACAGAATGCCCGTGATGATCATCCAGAAGATGCCCCAGCCGGGCCGTGCGTTCAATTCGGTATCCATGGCGGCATTCAAAGTCGATCGCGCCGCGAATGTCGAGCCACGATCTGGCAAATCGCGATCAGTGCCGCCCGCGGCGCCCGCGCAGGCCCGCGCCAAGGCGATCGGCATAGGCCGCGCGCTCGGCCGCGGACATGCCCGCCAGCGCGTCCAGCAAGGCCGCCTCGGCCGCCTCGGCGCGGCGAGTTCCCATGTCGCGCTGGCCGCGCAGCAGGGCGCGCACCTCGCCCGCGTCGAAGGGCTCGGCGCGCAGGGCCGCCGTCAACGCTTCGAACCGGGCGCGGCGCTGGCCATGGGCGCGGGGCGGAAGCTGCGCCTCGATCCGGGCGCGCACATCTTCGGGCAGTGCGGCAATCAGCGGCCCGCCGCGCGCGTGATGGCCCGCCTGGTGATCCATGCCGCCCATGTGTGGCAGCCGCGTCAGCACCGCGCCCGCGATCAGCCCCGCCAGCGCGAGGTTCAGCGCAAGAGAGGCCAGGCAGATCAGGCGCCAGCGGCGGGGGAGCGTGGAAAACGGCATGGGCTCACTCACTGTCCAGATATTGAAAATCATAGGTCGGGGCGAGATCCGCGATCAGCACTTCGCCGCCCGCCTGCACCGCACCCGCCGCGCCATCCGGCAACAGCCATCCCGGCCCCGCCAGCCCCAGCGTCAGCCCGGCGATCCCGGCCGCGGCCAGCCCGGCCCATGCGCCGCGCTCGCGCCAGCGCCGCGGGCGATTGCGCGCCGCATCGCGCGCAACGCGCGCCATCAACAGGTCCGATGGCGCGGGGGGCGCCGCCCGCGCGGCCGCAAGCGCGCGCATCGCCGCCGCATCGCCCGCGATACGGGTCATCAGCGCGCCGCTTGGCTCCGCCGCGCCATCGTGGCGCAGCGCGCGCAACGCGCGGGCCACTGCATCATCTTCGGGGCGCATGTCACTCATATCCCAATGCCTCCTTGCGATCCGCCAGCGCGCGGGCCAATCCGGCGCGCCCGCGTGCGGTCAGGCTTTCGACCGCGTCCACGCTGATCCCCATCATGGCGGCGATATCGGGGTTCGGCAGTTCCTCGATATGGCGCAGGATCACCGCCAGCCGCTGACGTTCGGGCAACTCCAGCAGCGCGGCCTCCAGCGCGCCCTGCCGCTGCCCCTCTTGCATCCGCTCATGGGCGCTGGGGCGCGCATCCACCGGCTCGGCGGCGGCATCGAGCGGCGCCAGCCGCGCCCGGCGGCGCAGCCGGTCGGTGCACAGGTTTGC
Source organism: Pelagivirga sediminicola (assembly GCF_003072125.1). Taxonomy (GTDB): domain Bacteria; phylum Pseudomonadota; class Alphaproteobacteria; order Rhodobacterales; family Rhodobacteraceae; genus Roseovarius; species Roseovarius sediminicola. Next base: position 653,221 of record NZ_QCYH01000001.1, read on the forward strand.
CGCCACGCGGTAGAGCCATGTCGAGGCGCGCGCGCGCCCGGGCTGCCACTCGGGCGCGATGCGCCACAGGCGCAGCATTGCATCCTGCGCGACATCCTCGGCCTCGGCCGCATCGCCCAGCATGCGCAGCGCCAGCGACAGAACACGCGGCGCGTGCCGCTGCGCAAGGGGCGCCGCGGCGGACAGATCGCCGCCCGCATAGGCGGCGATCAGCGCGTCGTCGGTCTGGGTCGATCCATCCATCAGGCCGCTCCGCCGGGCCATGCCGGGCGCAACTCGATCCGCCGCGCCCGGCTGCCTTCAATCGCTTCAGTCCTTCTTGGCGTCCTTGCCACGCTTGCCATCCTTGCCGCGCTTGCCGGAATGACGATCTTCCATCGCCTTGGCAAGCTCTTCGGCCGACAGGATGCCGTCGCCGTCCGCATCATACCGCTCGAACATCTTGTCGATGCGCTTGGCCTTGGGCGCGGGCATCTCATCGGCTGTCAGCTTGCCATCGCCATTGGTGTCCATCTTCTCAAAGCGGGCGGCGGCACGCTCGGCGGCGCGGGCACGCGCGGCCTCCTGCATCTCCTCCAGCGAAATCGCGCCGTCGCCATCGGTGTCGATCTGCTTGAAATGCGCCTCATGCGCACCCTCGGCCTCGGCGCGGGTGATCTGGCCGTCGCCGTCCAGATCCATGCGCATCATGTGGCCGCCCTTGCCGCTCATATGCTGCGCGTGAAGCGCGGGCGCGGCGGCGGTGATTGCGAAAGCGGCGACAAGGGCGATCCTGGTGTAAGAAGTCATGATGTATCCTGTTTCTTGCTCATGTTTACGGTGTGACATGGGTGATACGCGGCAGCGCGCGCGCTCCGTCGCGCAAAAGCGGATTTATTTTTTCTGCCCTCGCCCGGCCCTGCCCGCGCTGGACAATGGCGCGCCCGCGCGGCACATCCTTGGCGATGAACCTTGATGCCCGATATCCCTCGGTGGCGGACCTGAAAGAGCGCGCGCGCCGCCGCCTGCCGCGTTTCGTCTGGGAATATCTGGACAGCGGCACCGGGGCCGAGCGCGCACGCCTCGCCGGTCCCGCCGCGCTGCAAGGCATCACCCTGATGCCCTCGATCCTGCACGGCGAGTTCGCCCCGGATCTGAGCTGCACTCTGCTGGGCCGGACGCTGCCCATGCCGGTCGGCATCGGGCCTGTCGGCATGTCCGGCCTCGTCTGGCCGGATGCCGAGCGTCATCTGGCCCGCGCCGCCGCCGCCGAGGGGCTGCCCTATACCCTGTCCACCGTCGCCGCCCAGACGCCCGAAGAGATCGGGCCGCTGGCGGGCAACCATGCATGGTTCCAGATGTATCCGCCGCGCGACGAGGCGATCCGCCTTGACATGCTGGCTCGCGCCCGCGCCGCCGGATTCAGCGTGCTGGTGCTGACCGCCGACGTGCCCGTCGCCTCGCGCCGCGAACGGCTGGCGCGGTCCGGCCTGACGCAGCCGCCGCGCCTGACGCCGCGGCTGATGGCGCAGGTGGCGATCAGGCCCGCCTGGGCGCTGGGGATGGCGCGGATGGGCCTGCCGCGGATGCGGCTGATCGACAGCTATGCCGGGGACACGTCCGGCCTGCCCTCGACGGCGCATGCGGGCTATCTGCTGCGCACCTCGCCGGACCGGGACTACCTGCGCTGGCTGCGCGATCACTGGGACGGCCCGCTGGTGGTCAAGGGCGTGCTGAACCCCGATGATGCGAAGATGCTGCAGGCCGAGGGCGTCGATGCGCTCTGGGTGTCGAACCATGGCGGGCGCCAGTTTGACGCGGCCCCGGCCAGCATCCGCCAGCTGCCGCAGGTCAGGGCGGCAACGGACCTGCCGCTGATCTTCGATGGCGGCGTGACCGGCGGGCTGGACGTGCTGCGCGCCATCGCGCTTGGCGCGGATTTCGTGATGATGGCGCGGCCTTGGCATTATGCGCTGGCCGCGCTCGGCGCCGGGGGCCCTGCGCATCTGGCGCATATCCTGCGCGCCGACATGATCGCCAACATGGGACAGCTGGGCGCGCGCCGCCTGAGCGATCTTCCCTCGCGCCCGCATGGCGCGGCCCCTACCGGGTAGGAAATGTCGCAAAGGGGTGGGTTTGGCGGCGTATTCGTTGCGTAAGCGCGCCGCGAATCTTACAAAGTCCCCAGACAGGTTGCGCTGCACCGCGGCAATCCGCACTCTCGCGCGGCACGAAACGACACCAAGCAAGGCAAGGCAGCTTGCCACGGATCAACAGGGACACAGCGCCATGACCGAATTCAAGAAGATCCTGATCGCCAACCGCGGCGAGATCGCCATCCGCATCATGCGCGCCGCCAACGAAATGGGCAAGAAAACCGTCGCCGTCTTTGCCGAAGAGGACAAGCTGGGCCTGCACCGCTTCAAGGCCGATGAGGCGTATCGCATCGGCGAGGGGCTGGGCCCCGTAGCGGCTTACCTGAGCATTGACGAGATCATCCGCGTCGCGCGCGAATCGGGCGCCGACGCGATCCACCCCGGCTATGGCCTGCTGTCGGAGAATCCCGATTTCGTCGATGCCTGCGCCGCGAACAACATCACCTTCATCGGCCCGCAGGCAAAAACCATGCGCGAGCTGGGCGACAAGGCCAGCGCGCGCCGCGTCGCCATCGAGGCGGGCGTTCCCGTCATCCCCGCGACCGAGGTGCTGGGCACCGACATGGACAAGATCCGCGCCGAGGCCGAGGCGATCGGCTATCCCCTGATGCTCAAGGCGTCCTGGGGCGGCGGCGGGCGCGGGATGCGCCCCATCAACAAGCCCGAAGAGCTGGAGGAAAAGGTGCTGGAGGGCCGCCGCGAGGCGCAGGCGGCCTTCGGCAGTGGCGAGGGGTATCTGGAAAAGATGATCCTGCGCGCCCGGCACGTCGAGGTGCAGATCCTCGGCGACAAGCATGGCAACATGTATCACCTCTACGAGCGCGATTGCAGCGTCCAGCGCCGTAACCAGAAGGTCGTCGAACGCGCTCCGGCCCCCTACCTGACCGAGGAGCAGCGCGCCGAGGTGTGCGAGCTGGGCTACAAGATCTGCAAGCACGTCAATTACGAATGCGCCGGCACGGTCGAGTTCCTGATGGACATGGACACGCAGAAATTCCACTTCATCGAGGTGAACCCCCGGGTGCAGGTCGAACATACCGTGACCGAGGAAGTCACCGGCATCGACATCGTGCAGGCGCAGATCAAGATCGCCGAGGGCAAGACGCTGGCCGAGGCGACGCGCAAGGCGTCGCAGGACGAGATCCAGCTGCACGGCCACGCGCTCCAGACCCGGATCACGACAGAGGATCCGCAGAACAACTTCATCCCCGATTACGGCCGCATCACCGCGTTCCGCGAGGCCACCGGCATGGGCATCCGCCTTGACGGCGGCACCGCCTATTCGGGCGGCGTCATCACGCGGTTCTATGACAGCCTGCTGGTCAAGGTGACGGCACACGCGCAGACGCCCGAAGCCGCCATCGCCCGCATGGACCGCGCCCTGCGAGAGTTCCGCATCCGCGGCGTTTCCACCAATATCGCCTTCGTCGAGAACCTGCTGAAGCACCCCACGTTTCTGAACAACAAATACACCACCAAGTTCATCGACGAGACGCCCGAGCTCTTCACCTTCCGCAGCCGACGCGACCGCGGGACCAAGGTGCTGACCTATATCGCGGACATCACCGTGAACGGGCATCCCGAGGTCAAGGACCGCCCGCTGCCGCGCGCGGATCTCAAGGATCCCCGCCCGCCCAAACCCCGGCGCGAGGCGCAGATGGGCACCCGCAACCTGCTGGAGCAAAAGGGTCCCGAGGCCGTCGCCGACTGGATGAAAAAGCAAAAGCGGCTGCTGATCACCGACACCACCATGCGCGACGGGCACCAGTCCCTTCTGGCCACGCGCATGCGCAGCCGCGACATGATACGCGTCGCGCCCGCCTATGCCGCGCATCTGCCACAGCTTTTCAGCGTCGAATGCTGGGGCGGCGCGACCTTCGATGTCGCCTACCGCTTCTTGCAGGAATGTCCGTGGCAGCGCCTGCGCGATCTGCGCAGCCATATGCCGAACGTGATGACGCAGATGCTGCTGCGCGCCTCGAACGGGGTGGGCTATACCAACTATCCCGACAACGTGGTGCAGGAATTCGTGCGCCAGGCCGCCAAGACCGGCGTTGATGTCTTCCGCGTGTTCGATTCGCTCAACTGGGTTGAGAACATGCGCGTCGCCATGGATGCGGTCGTCGAGGCGAACAAGGTCTGCGAAGGCTCGATCTGCTACACCGGGGACATCCTGAACCCCGACCGCGCCAAGTATGACCTGAAATATTATGTCGGCATGGCCCGCGATCTGGAGGCCGCAGGCGCGCATGTGCTGGGCCTCAAGGACATGGCCGGGCTGCTGAAACCCGCCGCCGCCCGCGTCCTGATCCGCGCGCTGAAGGAAGAGGTCGGCCTGCCCATCCACTTCCACACCCATGACACCGCCGGCATCGCCTGCGCCACCATCCTTGCCGCCGCCGATGCAGGCGTCGACGCCGTCGATTGCGCGATGGACGCGCTGTCGGGCAACACCTCGCAGGCGACGCTCGGCTCGGTCGTCGAGGCGCTGGCGCATACGGACCGCGACACCGGCATCGACATCGGCGCCGTGCGCGAGATCTCGGACTACTGGGATGCGGTGCGCGCGCATTATGCCGCGTTCGAATCGTCGATGCAGGCCCCCTCCTCGGAGGTTTATCTGCACGAGATGCCGGGCGGGCAGTTCACCAACCTCAAGGCGCAGGCGCGTTCGATGGGGCTGGAGGATCGCTGGCCGGAGGTGGCGCAGACCTATGCCGACGTGAACCAGATGTTCGGCGATATCGTCAAGGTCACGCCGTCCTCCAAGGTGGTGGGCGACATGGCGCTGATGATGGTCAGCCAGGGCCTCAGCCGCGCCGAGGTCGAGGACCCGGACCGCGACATCTCCTTCCCCGATTCGGTGATCGATATGCTGCGCGGCAACCTCGGCCAGCCGCCGGGCGGTTTTCCTGCGAAGCTGGTGAAAAAGGCGCTGAAGGGCGAGGCGCCGATCACCGACCGGCCGGGCGCGCATCTGGCCCCGGTCGATCTGGAGGCCACGCGCGCCGAACTGGTGGCGCTGATGGAGGGCAAACCCGTCGATGACGAGGATCTGAACGGGTATCTGATGTATCCCAAGGTCTTTCTGGACTACATGGGCCGCCATCGAATCTATGGCCCGGTCCGGGTGTTGCCGACACGCACGTTCTTCTACGGGATGGAGCCGCGCGAAGAGATCACCGCCGAAATCGACCCCGGCAAGACGCTGGAGATCCGCCTGCAGGCCGTGGGCGAGACCGGCGACGACGGGCAGGTGCGCGTCTTTTTCGAGCTGAACGGCCAGCCCCGCGTGATCCGCGTGCCCAACCGCGCCGTCACCGCCGCGACGGCGGCCCGCCCCAAGGCCGAGCCGGGCAATCCGTGCCATATCGGCGCGCCGATGCCCGGCGTCGTGGCCAGCGTGGCCGTCAGCGTCGGGACCGAGGTGAAAGCCAACGATCTGCTGATGACCGTCGAGGCGATGAAGATGGAAACCGGGCTGTATGCCGAGCGCGACACGGTGGTCAAAGCCGTGCACGTCGTCCCCGGCGGCCAGATCGACGCAAAGGATCTGCTGATCGAATTGGAGTAGGCCCGGTGCGCGGCGGCGCCTGCCTTGGCCGGCTATTTCGGGAAAGATGAAAGAGCGCGCGCCGGACCCCACCGGCGCCGCTAGCTGCGCAGTTTCCGCGCGGCAAGGCACACGGTTTCTGCAAAGGCGCATCTTTTTCATCATTTGGGGAAATTTGCCCTTGCAGCCCCGGTGCGGAATTTGTACATCCGCCTCAATCGGTGCGGGCGTAGCTCAGGGGTAGAGCATAACCTTGCCAAGGTTAGGGTCGGGCGTTCGAATCGCCTCGCCCGCTCCAATTGAAGCAAGGCTGACTTGCTTCGGACCGCCACCCACGGTTCTGATAGACAAGGCCGCCTTCGGGCGGCCTTTCTGCTTTTCGGGGCCGCGCGGCAAACGCCGGGGCGGGTTGCCCAATGCACTTTGCCTTGATAGAACGAAATGAGAACGGGGCGAACCTGGCGCGCGCGCCTTGATCTTGCCCCGCGGACTGGGTTCTATAGGGAAAAAGGGGCGCGCCAGATGCTGACATCCGTAGAATTATGCGCCGGTGCCGGCGGTCAGGCACTGGGCCTTGAGGCTGCGGGATTCGCGCATACCGCCCTTGTGGAAATCGACAAGCATTGCTGCGCCACGTTGCGCCATAATCGCCCCGGCTGGAACGTGCTGGAGGAGGACATGCGCCTGTTCAAGGAGCGCGCAGGCGATTATCGCGGCATCGACCTTCTGGCCGGCGGGCTGCCCTGCCCGCCCTTTTCAGTCGCGGGCAAGCAACTGGGCGAGCGCGACGAGCGCAATCTTTTCAACGACGCGCTCGATATCGTCGACGCGGCGCGCCCGCGCGCGGTGATGATCGAGAATGTGCGCGGCTTTCTCGATGCCGTCTTTCACGACTACCGCGAGAAGCTGAAGACCCAGCTGGCCCGGCTGGGCTATGAGACAGACTGGCGCCTGCTGAACGCCTCCGATTTCGGCGTGCCGCAGCTGCGCCCCCGCGTGGTGATCGTGGCGGTGGAAAAGGCGCGCGCCGATCTTTTCGGCTGGCCCGAGCCGAACCCGCACAATCCGCCCACCGTGGGCGAGACGCTGCGCGACCTGATGGGCGCGAATGGCTGGCGCGGCGCCGATGACTGGGCCGCCAGGGCGGACGAGATCGCGCCGACCATCGTCGGCGGCTCGAAAAAGCATGGCGGGCCGGATCTGGGCCCAACGCGCGCGCGCGCCGCCTGGGCCACGCTGGGCGTCGAGGGGCGCACCATCGCGCCAGAGGCGCCTTTGCCCGGCCATAACGGCATGCCGCGCCTGACCGTGCCCATGGTCGCGCGCATCCAGGGGTTCCCCGATGACTGGCACTTCACCGGGGCCAAGACCAACGCCTATCGCCAGGTCGGCAATGCCTTCCCCCCGCCCGTCGCGCAGGCCGTATCGGCGCAGATATCCGCCGCGCTGCGCAAGCGGATGCTGCACGCCGTCGCCGGTTAGCGCCCGCGCATGAAGCGCACCCTGCCCGATAGCCGCATCGCGCCGGGCCATCCCGATCACGCCCTGCTGAGCGCGATTGCCGCCGATATCACCGCGCGGGCGGGCGGCGCCGATACGCTGGCCGCCGCGATCGGCGCCATGCTGCGCGGCTGTGTCGATGATGTTCTGATGACCGCCAAGACCGGGCGGCGCAGCTATGACGAGCTTGAAAAGACCGAAAAGACCTATATCGGCACCCGCGTCGAGATCGAGCTGCGCGCGCTTCTGGGGCTGCCGAAGGGGCGGCTCGATACCGTGATCCTCGGCCATGACGTTGATATCAAGCACACGATGGGCGGCAACTGGATGATCCCGACCGAGGCGGTCGGGCATCCTTGCATCCTTGTCGCCGCGGACGAGGCGCGCGCGGTCTGCCATCTGGGGCTGATCGTGGCGCGCGCCGAATACCTGACCGAGGGGCAAAACAAGGATGCCAAGCGCAACATTTCCGCCGCAGGCTTTGCCGATATCCTGTGGCTGCTGGCGCAGGAGCCATATGCGCGCAATTTCTGGCGCACGGTGCCTGCGGACGCCGTGGCGCGCATCTTCGGGGCGGGGTCGGGCAACGCGCGCATGGCCGCGCTCTTCCGCGAGGTGCAGGGCCGCCCGATCGGGCGCGACGTGGTCGAGGCGGTGGCGCAGCAGCGCGATTTCATGCGCCGCATCCGCGCCGATAACGGGCGCGGCACCCGCGATCATCTGGCGCGCGAGGGGATCCTGCTGCTGTCGGGCCAGTATGACGCGGCCCTGATCGCCGCACTGGGGCTGCGGGCCTGCACCGCGGCCGAGTTCATTTCCCACCGCCCCCGATCCGAGGCGCAGGCCGGGTTGGCCGCGCGGCACGGGATCGCACCAGGCGGCGCAAACTGACCCTCGCCCCCTTGGCGGCGCGGCGCGATCTGCCTATAAGCGCCTCAGATTGCACCCCGGAGAGCGACATGCGCAGCGCCACCATCACCCGCAAGACCGCCGAGACCGATATCAGCGTGACCATCGCACTGGACGGCACCGGCAGCTATGACAACCAGACCGGCGTGGGGTTTTTCGATCACATGCTGGACCAGCTGGCGCGCCATGCGCTGATCGACATGAAGATTGCCTGCGAGGGCGATCTGCATATCGATGATCACCACACGGTCGAGGATGTGGGCATCGCGCTGGGTCAGGCTTTGGCGCAAGCCCTGGGTGACAAGCGCGGCATCCGCCGCTATGGCGCCTGTCTTCTGCCGATGGACGACGCGCTGGTGCGCGCCGCGCTGGACTTGTCGGGCCGCCCGTTTCTGGTGTGGAACATGGAGCTTCCCACCGCGAAGATCGGCACGTTCGACACCGAACTGGTGCGCGAGTTTTTCCAAGCCTTTTCAACGCATTCAGGCATGACACTTCATGTCGATGCGCTGCACGGGATCAACAGCCACCACATGGCCGAGGCCGCGTTCAAATCCGTGGCGCGCGCCCTGCGCGACGCGGTCGAGACGGACCCGCGCAAGGGTGACGCGATCCCGTCCACCAAGGGAACGCTCTAGGCCGATGCGCACCGTCATCGTCGATTATGAAAGCGGCAATTTGCACTCCGCCGAGAAGGCGTTTCAGCGCATGGCGCGCGAGGGCGGCGCGGGCGAGGTGATCGTCACCTCCGACCCCGACACGGTGCGCCGCGCCGACCGCGTCGTTCTGCCCGGCGACGGGGCCTTCGCCGCCTGCCGCGCGCAGCTTTACGATCATCGCGGCCTGTTCGAGGCGATGCGCGAGGCGGTGCTGGACCGCGCCCGCCCCTTCATGGGCATCTGCATCGGCATGCAGATGCTGGCCACCCGCGGGCTGGAGCATGGCGAGACGGCCGGTTTCGACTGGATCGACGGCACGGTGGGCCTGATCGAGCCTTCGGATAGTAGCCTCAAGGTGCCGCATATGGGCTGGAACGATCTGGTGCTGGACCGACCGCACCCGGTATTCGAGGGGGTCGAGACGGGCCATCACGCCTATTTCGTCCATTCCTACCAGTTTCATGTGGACGATCCCGCGCACCTGCTGGCGCATGCCGAGTATGGCGGGCGCGTCACCGCCGTGGTGGGGCGCGACAACCTGATCGGCACGCAGTTCCACCCCGAGAAAAGCCAGGCCACGGGGCTTGCCATGATCGCCAATTTCCTGCGCTGGATGCCCTGATCCTTTTACCAATAGGTTACGCCATGATCCTCTACCCCGCCATCGACCTCAAGGACGGCCAGGCCGTGCGCCTTCTGCGCGGCGAGATGGATGCCGCCACCGTCTTCAACGATGACCCGGCGGCGCAGGCCGAAGCGTTTGTCGCGGCGGGCTGCGAATGGCTTCATCTGGTGGATCTGAACGGCGCTTTCGCCGGCGCGCCGGTCAACGCGGCCCCCGTCGAGGAGATCCTGAAGCGCTGCCGCGTGCCTGCCCAGCTGGGCGGCGGCATCCGCGACATGGCCACGATCGAGGGCTGGCTGTCCAAGGGGCTGGCCCGCGTCATCCTCGGCACCGTGGCGGTCGAGAACCCCGCGCTGGTGCGCGAGGCGGCGCGCGCCTTTCCCGGACAGGTCGCGGTCGGCATTGACGCGAGGGCGGGCCGCGTCGCCACCAAAGGCTGGGCCGAGGAGACGGACGTTGACGCCACCGACCTTGCCCGCAGTTTCGAGGACGCGGGCGTTGCCGCGATCATCTACACCGATATCGAGCGGGACGGCGCCATGCAGGGCCCGAATATCGAGGCGACAGCGGCGCTGGCCAATGCCGTCAGCATCCCCGTGATTGCGTCCGGCGGTGTCAGTTCGCTGGCCGATCTGATTGCCCTGCGCGATTGTGGCGCGCCGCTGAACGGGGCCATTTCGGGTCGCGCGCTTTATGACGGGGCGCTGGATCTGGCCTCAGCTCTAAAAACACTTTACTAGCATAACTGTGAAAGAAGCAGTGAAACATCTACTGAGTATCCAAGATCGCGCCGGGACCATTCGCGTCCAGAACATTCTGAGTCCTTTGCTTTGGCTTTGCGCAATAATGGTCCCAACTGGTGCAACCGGACTTCTCTTTGCGCCGAGTTCAATTGTCCAAATTGTTTTCGCTGTGCTGATGATACTGCCACTATTCTTCGCATTAGTCAGCTATGCTTATTTTGCTCTCTGTGACCCTAACAGACTCCAATCTGAAGAATACCTTATCAGATCACAGCAACTACATCTAATGTCGAAGCAGAGTGGCGAAATTACCGACCCAAATGATCTCAAAATGATGGACATAGACTCTCCTCAGCTAGCTAGAGGAGGCAACCAAGATGAGTGACTTTATATTAGTTTCGTTTGACGCAAGTGTGATTGATTCCTTGCAAATGGCAAAAATTCTTGATGATAAACTCATTTTGAAGAATTGGATGACATTGTTCCCGAACACGCTGCTTGTCGACACGAACGCTACCAGCCAGCAGGTTTCTAAAACAATACAAGATAGCTGCAAGGGTCTTAACTTTATCGCTGTTGAATTCGAAGCCGATAAAAGTAGCGGGTATCTACCGGTAGCTGTTGGCCGTGAAATTGCAAGTAAAAGGCCATTCTGATGCTGAAAACCCGTATCATCCCCTGCCTTGACGTGGCCGATGGCCGCGTGGTCAAGGGCGTCAACTTTGTCGATCTGCGCGATGCGGGCGATCCGGTGGATGCCGCGCGCGCCTATGACGCGGCGGGCGCGGACGAGCTGTGCTTTCTGGATATCCACGCCACGCATGAGAATCGCGGCACCATGTTCGACGTCGTGCGCCGCACCGCCGAGCAATGCTACATCCCGCTGACCGTGGGCGGGGGCGTGCGCACGCCCGCCGATGTCCGCGCCCTGCTGCTCGCGGGTGCGGACAAGGTCAGCTTCAACTCCGCCGCCGTCGCCGATCCGGACGTGGTGCGCGCCGCATCCGACCAGTTCGGCAGCCAGTGCATTGTCGTCGCCATCGACGCCAAGACGGTCTCCCCCGGCAAGTGGGAGATTTTCACCCATGGCGGACGCAAGGCGACGGGCATCGACGCGGTTGAATTTGCACGGGTGGTAGCGGCGAAGGGCGCGGGCGAGATCCTGCTGACCTCGATGGACCGGGACGGCACGCGCGCAGGCTTCAACCTGCCGCTAACGCGCGCGATCAGCGATGCGGTGGATATCCCCGTCATCGCGTCGGGCGGCGTCGGCACGCTGGATCATCTGGTGGAAGGCGTGCGCGAGGGCGGCGCAAGCGCGGTGCTGGCCGCGTCGATCTTTCACTTTGGCGAGTTCACGATCGGCGAGGCCAAGGCCCATATGCAGGGGGCCGGCATTCCTATGAGGATGGGACGATGACGCTGGACGATCTGGCCGCCATTATTGCACAGCGCGCAGGCGCGGACCCCGAGGGCAGTTGGACCGCGAAACTGCTGGCGAAAGGCCCCGAAAAATGCGCCGAGAAGTTCGGCGAAGAGGCCATCGAGGCGATCATCGAGGCGGTCAGGGACGACCGCGCGGCGCTGACCCGCGAGGCGGCGGATGTGCTCTTTCACCTTCTGGTCATGCTGCACTCGCGCGGCGTGGCGCTGGCCGATGTCATGGCGGTGCTGGACGAGCGGCAGGGCCGGTCGGGCCTTGCGGAAAAGGCCGCGCGCGATCAGCGCGGCCGCGATTGAGAGGCAGGTATGATCCGTCACGTGGTTTTCTTTTCGGCCGCCGAGGGCCAGTCCGTCGACACGGTGCGCGAGGGTCTGATGATGCTGGCGCAGATCCCGCACGCCGATCATTTCGAGGTGGGCCGCAACCTGCAGACCGACACGATCAGCGCCGAGGCGCCCGATCTGGTGGTCTATGCCGAGTTCAGGGACGAGGCTGCGCTGGCCGCCTTCAAGGCGCATCCGACCTATGCCGCCTGCACGGCCCATGTGCGCCCCATGCGCGAGATGCGCATCGCCGCGGATTTCCACGCCGGCTGAGGCCGCGAAGAAAATTCGCGAATTTTCAATGGCCGCCCAGCCGCGATGTCAGGAGATCAGCCTCGGATACTCGATCGCGGGGCAGCGGTTCATCACCACATCGACGCCGCGCGCCCGTGCGGTTTCGGCGGCCTCCTCATGGACCACGCCGATCTGCATCCAGATGGTGCCGAGCTGCGGGAAACGGGCCAGTGCCTCGTCCACGATTTCGGGCACATGGTCGGACTGGCGGAAAATGTCAATCATGTCGATATCGCCCGCGATGTCACCCAGCTTGGCGACGACCGGCTGGCCCAGCAGCGTCTGCCCTGCAAGGCCCGGATTGACCGGCACCACCTCATACCCCGCCTTCAGCAGGAAATTCATCACCCGATGGCTGGGTCGCGACGGGTTGGCCGATGCGCCGACCAGCGCGATGCGGCGCGTGCGCGTGAGGATCTCTTTGATCTTGCTATCTTGTGTCATGGCGCCACCATCGCGGCATTGCGCAGCGGGTGCAAGCACGGCGCGCAGTGCCGCCCAAAGAAAAAAGCGCCCAAGGAGAAAACCCTGGGCGCCAGTCACGGAACGAGGGACAGTGAAAGAAGACACCGAAGTTCCGCATCGGCGCCTCTGTCATACAAGATAGGTGCCATTTTCCGGTTTGAAAGGGCGGTAATAGAGCTGTGATCGCGCTGTGATTGGGGCGGCGCGGCGGGTCAGTCGAAAATATCCTCGACCACGTCCCAGATTTCCTCAAGCGCCTTGCGCAGCAGGGGTTTGCGCGGTTTGCGGCGGCGCCGGTCCCCGTACTCGGGTTCGGCATGGCGCGCCCGCGATGGCTTGGGCGCCGGTGGTTTGGACTTGCGCGCCGGGCGCCCCGGCCGCGCCACTCCGGCGCAGGACGGGCGCGGCGCGCTTTTCGCGCGCGGCTGGGGGATCGCCTTCATCTCGTGCAGGGGCGCGCCGCAGGCAGCGCAGGACAGCTCGTGCCGCCCCTGCCCGCGCAGGACCAGCGCCGCGCGCGTTCCGCAATAACAGCATGTGGCGATCTTGTGCATCAAACCTCTTTGCCCCGCCGATCACTCCGGCGTCTGAGAGGCATATAGGGCCACCGCCGCCGCATTTGAGACGTTGAGCGACCCGAATGCGCCGAAATACGGAATTTTCACCAATTTGTCGCAGGTCTCGCGGGTTTTCGCGCGCAGGCCCGGCCCCTCGGCCCCCAGCACCAGCGCGACCGGACGGTCGCGTCGCCCCTCCAGGGCCTCGGCGATGGTCTGATCCGCCTCGCCATCAAGGCCCAACACGATATAACCCATCTTCTGCAGATCGCGGATCGCGTCGGACAGGTTACGCACCTGCTTGTAGGGTTGCCGCTCCAGCGCGCCGCTGGCGGTTTTCGCCAGTGCGCCGGTTTCGGGCGCGGAATGGTGGCGCGGGGCGATCACCGCCGAGGCGCCGAACACCTCGGCCGAGCGCAGGATCGCGCCCACGTTGTGCGGATCGGTCACGCGGTCCAGCAAGATCAGGCGCGGCGCACGGTCCCCGCCGCCCATCGCCAGCGTCTCCAGATCGCCCCAATCGAGCGGACGGACCTCCAGCGCGGCGCCCTGATGCACCGATCCGGGATCGAGCGGCGCGGTAAACTTGCGCGGATCGACCTCTTCGGGCGTCATGCCGGAGGCCGCGATCGCCTCCTCCAGCTTGTTGCGCGCATTGAGCGTCACGATCAGGCGCAGCTTTTCGCGGGCGGGGTTCATCAGCGCATCGCGCACCGCATGCAGCCCGAACAGCCACACGGTTTCAGCCGCCGCCACCTTCTTGGCCTGCTCCTTTTCCACCACCCATTTCGGTTTCTTCATGCTGCGTCCATCCCGTGGCTTTGGCCGTGCAAGATGCGCCGCAAGCCGCCCGCGCGCAAGCCGATTTCAGGGCAGGGTTTTTTGCGGTTGACGCTTGGCGGGCGCGCTAGTAATCAGCGGCGCACGTCCGGCGCTCACGCGCCCGGCGAAGTGGGCGACAGGCCGCAAGGTGTGGCAGGGGACTGTAACTCCCTCGCGGAGACGCACGCCAGGTTCGATTCCTGGGTCGCCCACCACTTCGCATCCCCCCTTGCTAAGTGGCGCGCAGATCCGACCGAATTGGCGGCATCTTTCCCTTCTGCCCGGACGCCCGGCGGCCTATAGTACCCCCAAAAAACGCCCGTCAAAGCAGGAACATCATGGCCACCCAAGCCGCACAGCGCCCCGATTTCAACGTGATGATCGTCGCTCAGGGCGGGCGCCTGCAATACGAGGCGCTGCTGTTCTGCCTCAGCCTGCGCACCTATAGCCCGGATTTCGGCGGCCGCCTCTTCGTGGCCGAGCCGCAGCCCGGCCCCCTGTGGCCGAATGATCCGCGCATCCAAGGGGCCGACACGCGCGCCATGCTGGAAGAGCTGGGCGCCGAGATCCTGCCCTTCGAGAGCCGCCATTTCGGCCATAGCTATCCCTACGGCAACAAGATCGAGGCGCTGGCCGCCCTGCCCGCGGATCAGCCCTTTGTCTTTTTCGATACCGACACGCTGATCACCGGCGATCTGGCCGCGGTGCCCTTCGATTTCGCGCGCCCCTCCGCGTCGCTGCGGCGCGAGGGGACCTGGCCGCGGCCCGAGCTTTACGGGCCGGGCTATGGCGACATCTGGAAGTCGCTTTATGACAAGTTCGGACTGGATTACGATACGTCGCTCGATCCGTCGCAGCCTGCCGAATACTGGAAGCGGCATCTCTATTTCAACGCCGGTTTTTTCTATTACCAGTGCCCGCACGTCTTTGGCGCGCGGTTTCTGGAGACTGCGCTTGCCATTCGCGATGACCCGCCCGATGCGCTGATCTGTCAGGAGCTTGATCCGTGGCTGGACCAGGTCGCCTTGCCGCTGGTCATCCATGCGCTCGGCGGCGGGCGGGATACCTTGCCCGCGGGATATCTGGACGGCGCCGTGAGCTGCCACTACCGCCTGCTGCCGCTGCTTTACGCCCGCGAGGACGATCACGTGGTCGAGGCGCTGCACCATATCACGGCAAACAACCGGGTAAAGAAGGTGCTGAAGGAATACGAGCCGATCAAGCGGATGGTCTATCAGGGGCGCGGCATGAAGGTGCGCGCGCTGTTCGACCAATCCGATCTGCCGCGCCGCGAGCAGGCGATCCGCAACACCATCAAACGCAACGGGTTCTGGATGCGGTAGCGTGCCAGCCCGGCGCGCCCCTCATAATCATCCTGCACCGCATGATCGTTGCCGAAACCGGCATCATCCCCTACACATTCGCGCAAATGCACATCCTGGAGGGACATTCCATGACACTCGGCTTTGACACATTGCAGGTCCACGCGGGCGCCAAGCCTGATCCGGCCACCGGCGCGCGCCAGATCCCGATCTATCAGACCACCGCCTATTGCTTTCGCGATGCGGACCACGCGGCCAAGCTCTTCAACCTGGAGGAGGTCGGCTTCATCTATTCGCGCCTGACCAATCCGACGGTTGCCGCGCTTCAGGACCGGATCGCGGCGCTGGAGGGCGGCGCGGGCGCCGTCTGCTGCTCGACGGGGCATGCGGCGCAGATCATGGCGCTGTTCCCGCTGATGGGTCCGGGGCAGAACGTGGTCGTCTCGACCCGGCTTTATGGTGGATCGATCACGCAGTTCAGCCAGACGATCAAGCGCTTTGGCTGGTCCGCGAAATTCGTCGATATCGACGATATGGACGCCATCGCGAATGCCATCGATGACGACACGCGCGCGGTGTTCTGCGAATCCATCGCCAACCCCGGCGGGCATATCGCCGATCTGCGCGCCATCGCGGATGTGACGGACAAGGCCGGTCTGCCGCTGATCGTCGACAACACCACCGCCACCCCCTATCTGTGCCGCCCGATCGAGCATGGGGCGACGCTGGTGGTTCATTCGATGACGAAATACCTGACCGGCAACGGCACGGTCATGGGCGGCGCCGTGGTCGATTCGGGCAAGTTCGACTGGTCCGCCTCAGACAAGTTCCCGTCGCTGTCCCAGCCCGAGCCGGCCTATCACGGCACGAAGTTTCACGAGACCTTCGGCCCGCTGGCCTTTACCTTCCACGGCATCGCCATCGGCCTGCGCGATCTGGGCATGACGCTGAACCCGCAGGCGGCGCATTACACGCTGATGGGGATCGAGACGCTGTCGCTGCGCATGGAGCGTCATTGCGGGAACGCCCAGAAGATCGCCGAATGGCTGGAGCGTCATGACGCCGTGTCCGCCGTGACCTATGCCGGCCTCGAAAGCTCGCCCTATAACGCGCGCATGGCCAAGGTCTGCCCCAAGGGCGCCAGCGGGCTGTTCACCGTCTCGCTGAAGGGCGGCTATGATGCCTGCGTCAAGTTCGTCGATGCGCTGGAGCTGTTCAGCCACGTGGCCAACCTTGGCGACACGCGCAGCCTGGTGATCCACCCCGCCTCCACCACCCACCGGCAGCTGACCGAAGAGCAGCAGAAGGCCGCGGGGTCGGGCCCCGAAGTCGTGCGCATCTCGATCGGGATCGAGACGGCCGATGACCTGATCGCCGATCTCGATCAGGCGCTGAAGAAAGCGGGCTAAGGAGTTTCTCGACATGTAAGGGTGGCGCGCGTTTCGCCTCTAGCTGATGGCTCGGGTTAAAGGCGAGGCGCTTTAGGACATCGCCAACACCCTTGCCAGACAGGGCGGCGCCGCCACGCGCCGCCCTTGTGCGTTTGCCAGCATCCAGCCCCGCCAGTGGGCTTTGGCTTTTCCTCGGCATGAACCTGCTATAGGATTGGCCAATGCGCGGCGATGACTCCCGCAGTAGATATTTGGGTGCTAAAGACATCTGATGAAACCGAATTTTGCACTGACTTTATCCGAAGACGGCGCCAGCCTGCTCTATCGCGGCGAGCAGGGCTGGACGCGTGTAGGGCGCGTTCCGTTCGATTCGGCCGATCTGGCCGCGGCCTTTGCCACCCTTCAGAGCCGCGCGCGCCGTCTGCCCGGCGATCCCGCCTGCAAGCTGGTGATCCCGAACGATCAGATCAAATACCTGTCGATCGAGGCCGAGGGCGATCCCGAAGCGGCGGTGCGCGCCGCGCTGGACGGCGCGACGCCCTATTCCGTGGACGAGCTGGAATATGACTGGACCGCGTCGGATGGCGTGATCCAGATTGCCGCCGTTGCGCTGGAAACGCTGTCCGAGGCCGAGACATTCGCGACCGAGCACGGCTTTGACGGCGTCAGCTTTGCCGCGATCCCGGAGAAAGGCGCTTTCCGAGGCGAGCCGTTTTTCGGCGTGACACGCCGCGCCGCCGAGATCCTGCCGGACGGCGCCATGGTCGCGCGGGACGACAAGCCGATTCGCGTCACTGGCGACGCAGAGATCCCCCCGGCGAAGCCTGCGCCTGCGCCCAAGCCTGCCGCGTCCGAGCGCGCCAAGGTGCCCGAGGAGCCGGCGGCCGGCAAAAGCGCGCCCGCCAAGGGTTCGGCAGATGCCCCTGACGCGCCGGTGGCCGGCGCCGCCACTCAGGCCGTTGCCGACGCGCCGCCCGCGCCCAGGAAAAGCAGCCCTGCCGCGCCGGACCCCGTCAAGCCCGCGCCCGCCAAACCTGCACCCGCCAGCACCGCATCCGCCAGCCCCCCCGCGCCGACCAAAGGCGCGCCGCCTGCGCCCGCTGAGCCCAAGGCGCCTGCGGCAGCAGCACACACGGCGGATCCGAAGACGCCCAAGGACAAGCCAAAGGCAGAAACCGCCGGGACCGGCATGTCCTTCAGCTCGATCCGGGCGACGCGCGGCGGCGATACCGGCCGCGCCACACCGCCCTTGGTGGGCGAGCCGCGCCTCAGCCGTCTTGGCGGCGCCGACACCGCCGCCACGGGCGCCGCGCCCTCGCTGCCCAGCCCCGGCAGCGATGAAGTCGCCGACCCCGCCCGTCTGGCCGAGCTTGCCGCCAGCCTGATGCCCGATCCCGAGGAGCGGCTGGACCGCGACGCCGCCGAAGAGGCGCGCGCCGATCCGGCCCCTGCCGAGAAAAGCCCCGGCTTGCTGGGCCGCCTCACCGCGCCGCGCCCGCCCAAGGACGCGCCGAAACGGCCACGCGGCGCCCCCTCGCCGCGCGAGGATGAGCGCCAGCGCATGACGGTGTTTGGCGCGCGCCAGAGCGAAGTGCGCGGCAAGCCGCGCTTTCTGGGCCTGATCCTGACGGCGCTGCTGCTGCTTTTCCTTGTCGGTGTCGCGGCCTGGGCGTCGATTTTCCTGGAGGACGGGCTGGCGCGGTTCTTTGGCAGCGGCGATGAGATCAGGCTGGCCGATGTGCCCGTCTCGGACGAGGCCGCGCCAGAGGAAACCGGGCAGGAGGATGCAGGCGTCGCGCCCCTGCCCGGCACCGAAGACCCGGTCGAAGGGGACGCCATCGCCGCCCTGCCCGGCGATCTGCAGCAGCCCGCCGAGCGGCAGGGCGCGCGGCCTGATGTCGAGGCGCTGCCGGATCTGCCGGCGCCGCTGGCCCCCAGCGAGGCATTGGCGCGCTATGCTGCGACCGGCATCTGGCAGATGGCGCCCACATCCCCCGAAATTCCCAGCGCCGGCGCGCCGCTGGACGATCTTTATGCAGTCTCCGTCGATCCCGGCCTCAGCCTTGGCGATCCGGAGGATTTGCCCCGCCGCACACCCGACGCCCGCGACACCCGCCCCGAAACGCCGATCGATCCGCCCCCGGCCGGCACCCGATACGAATTCGACGATCGCGGCTTCGTGCGTGCCTCGCCGCAGGGCACGGTGACGCCGCAGGGCGTGCGCATCGTCGCGGGCCGCCCGCCGATGACGCCGCCCAAGGAGATGGCGCAATCGGTCACCGTCACCACCACCCCCTCCACCGCCGAGCCTGAACTGCCCGCCGGTGCCAGCTTTGTCGGCGATCCGGCGCTTGCCGATATCCGCCCGCGCCTGCGCCCGCAGAGCATTGTCGCAGATGGTGTCGAGCCATCCCAACCGGCGCCCGAAACCCGCGAGGACGGCGAGAATACCGCGACGGACGGCGCCGAGGAGACGCGCATCACCGAGGCGGCAGGCGCCGCGTCCCTGGCCGCGCTGCGCCCGCAACTGCGCCCGGCCCGGATGAGCGCCGCCGCGGCCACGCTGCAAAGCGCGCAGGGCGAGGCCGCCGCACCGCTTGTCGATGGCGCGTCGCTGACCCGTGCGCTGACCGTAGCGACCACCGCCGCCGCGACCGACCCCGAAGAGGAGGCCGACGGAGGCGGCGGCGATTTTGCGGACGCGACCGAGCAGGCCGTGACCGCATCGCTGACGCCGCTGCGCAGGCCCGGCGATTTCGGCGAGCGTGTCCAGCGCACCCGCGAACGCGCTGCAGCGCAGCCCGTTCCAACGGCGCAGCGTATGCAACCCGCGATCCCCTCCAGCGCGTCGGTCGCCCAACAGGCGACCCAGAAAAACGCCATCAAGCTGCGGCAAGTCAATCTGATCGGCGTCTATGGCAGCTCGGCCAGCCGGCGGGCGCTGGTGCGTCTGGGCAATGGCCGCTACCAGAAGGTCAAGGTCGGCGATGCGCTGGACGGCGGACAGGTGGCGGCCATCGGCGACAGCGAGCTGCGCTATATCAAGCGCGGCAAGAACGTGGTGTTGCGCATACCGCAGGGCTGATGCGAGGGCGCAGCGCGCGCAAATCGTCTGCGCTGCCGGCATGATCATCCGTTGATACATTCAGATCTGCCACTATGCTTGTCATTCCAGATTTCGGGCCTTGCGTCCGCCCGCCCCCGCCCTGCCGCCCGCCGATTTGAAGGATCACCCATAGATGCAAGGCTTTCTCTACCAGGCCTCGATCTACCTTGCCGCTGCCGTGATCGCCGTGCCCATCGCCGCCCGGCTGGGGCTGGGATCGGTGCTGGGATACCTGATGGCGGGTATCCTGATCGGGCCGGCGCTTGGCCTTGTCGGCCAGGAAACCGCCGAGCTTCAGCATTTCGCCGAATTCGGCGTCGTGATGATGCTGTTCCTCATCGGCCTCGAACTGGAGCCGCGGGCGCTGTGGGACATGCGTCATCGCCTGCTGGGTCTGGGGGGCCTGCAGGTGGTGCTGACCACGCTGGTCATCATGGCCGGGGTGATGCTGCTGGGCCATACATGGAGCGTGGGGCTCGCCGTGGGCCTGATCTTTGCGCTGTCTTCGACCGCCATCGTGCTGCAAACGCTTTCGGAAAAGGGCCTGATGCAGACCAAGGGCGGCAGATCGGCGTTTTCGGTGCTGCTGACGCAGGACATCGCGGTCATTCCGATGCTGGCGCTCTTGCCGCTCCTGGCGATGTCGGGCGGGCGCTCGCGCGTGCTGGAGGCGACGGACCCGGCCGAGCCGGGGCTGATCGACACCCCCGGCAGCCATGGCGAGGCGGGCATGTCGCTGGTCGCGGGCCTGCCGGGCTGGGGCGTCACGCTGGTCACGCTGGCCGCGGTCGGCGCAATCATCCTGACCGGCATCTACCTCACGCGCCCGGTCTTTCGCTATATCCACGTGGCGCGCCTGCGCGAGATGTATACCGCGCTGGCGCTGCTTATCGTCTGCGGCATCAGCTTCGTGATGTATCTGGTGGGGCTGTCGCCCGCCCTTGGCGCATTCCTTGCCGGGGTGGTTCTGGCCAACAGCGAATTCCGCCACGAGCTGGAAAGCGATATCGAGCCGTTCAAGGGCCTGCTTCTGGGCCTGTTTTTCATCACCGTCGGCGCCGGCATCAATTTCAACCTGCTTTTCGGCTCGCCCTTCCTCGTGCTGGGCCTCGCGCTGGCGATCATCGTGGCCAAGGGCGCGGTGCTTTACCTTCTGGGCCGCATGTTCGAGCTGCGCGGGCGCGATCTGTGGCTGTTCACGCTGTCGCTGGCGCAGGCCGGGGAATTCGGCTTCGTGCTGATCTCGTTTTCGGGCCAACAGAACGTGGTGCCGGGCGACATGACCGAAATGCTGCTGCTGATCGTCGCGATGTCGATGATGATCACGCCGCTGTTGTTCATCTTCTACGACTGGTTGTCGAACCGGATGGAAGAGGCGGGCGAGGCTCTGGAGCATGACGACGTGGACGAGCAGGCCCGCATCATCATCGTCGGCATCGGCCGGTTCGGCCAAGTGGTGAACCGGCTGGTGCGGTCCTCGGGCTATGAAACGGTGGTGCTGGATCACGATCTGGCGGCGATCCAGCGGATGCGCCGGTTCGGCGTCAAGGGGTTCTTCGGCGATCCGACCCGCCCCGAAATGCTGCATGCGGCGGGCCTCAAGGATGCCAAGATTCTGGTTGCGGCGCTGGACGATCCGGACGCAGCCGTGCGCCTTGTGACATTCGCCCGGCGCGAGCAGCCCGATCTGCACATCATCGCGCGGGCGCGCGACCGCACGCAGGTCTTTCGCCTGTTTCAGGCCGGCGCCAACGATATCGTGCGCGAGATGTTCGATTCGTCCCTGCGCGCCGGGCGCTACGTGCTGGAAAACATGGGCGTTGGCGAGTTCGAGGCCGCCGAGCTGCAGCAGACCTTCTATCGTCATGACCGCCATTCCGTGCGCGAATTGGCGGCGCTGTGGGATCCCGATATCCCGACGGTCGAAAATGCGGCCTACATCGCGCGCGCCCGCGAGCTGGAGGAAGAGCTTGAGACGATGCTGCTGTCCCAGCTTGAGGAATCCGGCGACGACGACCGCCAGAGCGCCTGAGGCCCGCTCAGCCGCCCGTCACGCCGGCCTCGGCAAAGGTTGCCATGCCGCTATGGCAGGCCAGCGCCCCCTGCACGATCGGGATCGCCAGCGCCGCGCCTGACCCTTCGCCAAGGCGCATCCCGAG
The DNA here is from genome assembly GCF_003072125.1 of Pelagivirga sediminicola. Classification (GTDB taxonomy): domain Bacteria; phylum Pseudomonadota; class Alphaproteobacteria; order Rhodobacterales; family Rhodobacteraceae; genus Roseovarius; species Roseovarius sediminicola. The sequence continues at coordinate 675,228 of NZ_QCYH01000001.1, forward strand.
GTCCAGCAGCGGCGCCTTGTCCAGCCTTGCCAGCGCCAGGACATGCCCCGGCTCGGCGCTGACATGCCCCGCGATGCAATGATCGAGCGCGCCGGGCTGATGCGCCTCAAGGCAGGCCGCCGCCGCGGTGCAGATGAACCCGTCCAGGATGACCGGAACGCGCAGGTGCCGCGCCCGCAGGATCGCGCCCGCAATCGCCGCCAGCTCGCGCCCGCCCAGACAGCGCAGAACCTCAAGCGGCTGGTCGAGGATGCCCGCGTGGCAGCGCGCCCCGTCGGCCACCACCCGCGCCTTGACCGCCAGCCCCGTGGCATCGATGCCCGTTCCCGTGCCGGTCCAGTCGCCCGCCTGCCCGCCCCATAGCGCGTGGGCGATGGCCGAGGCGGCGGTCGTGTTGCCGATGCCCATCTCGCCGGTCACGAGCAGATCCGCGCCGGGATCGACCGCGTCCCAGCCCGCGCGCAGCGCCGCCAGAAACGCCGCGCGGTCCATCGCGGGCGCCTCGGTGAAATCGGCCGTCGGATGGTCCAGATCCAGCGCATGCACGTCCATTCGCGCGCCAAATTGCTCGGCAAGCTGGTTCACAGCCGCCCCGCCTGCGCGGAAATTGGCCACCATCTGCGCCGTCACTTCGGGTGGAAAGGCCGAAACGCCCTGCGCCGTGACGCCGTGATTGCCCGCGAACACGATGACCTGCGGGGCCGTCACCCGCGCGCGCGGATCCCCGCGCCAGCCGCAATACCAGCGCGCGATCTGCTCCAGGCGGCCCAGAGCGCCGGGCGGTTTCGTCAGATCCAGATCGCGCGCCTCTGCCGCCGCCAGCGTGGCAGGATCGGGCGCGGGAAGGTCTTGCAGAAGGGCCGCGACATCGTCCAGCGTTTCAAACTCACCCGGCACGTCATCCCCCGTTTGCAAATGAGCGTCATGGGGGTATATGCCCTCAAGACACCGCCGCCGCATCCCCAAAAGGCCAGTTTCCATGCGAAAAAACGACGCTCCCGCCCTTGGCGACATCCCTGCCGCGCTGGGATTGCTGACCCGCCTGCCCGCCTTCGGCGCCGCGCCGCGCGGCGCTGTGGCGGCATGGGCCTATCCGCTGGCCGGAATGGTCATCGGCCTGATCGCGGGCTGTGCCGGGTTGATCACGCTCTGGGCGGGCCTGCCCGCGCCCCTGGCGGCGCTGGTCACGCTGACCACACAGATCGCGCTGACCGGCGCCATGCATGAGGATGGTCTGGCGGACAGTGTCGACGGGCTTTGGGGCGGCTGGACCCGCGCGCGGCGGCTGGAGATCATGAAGGACAGCCATATCGGCGCGTTCGGCGTGATCGCATTGATCCTGTCGCTCTCGGCCCGCTGGGCGGCGCTGTGGCTGCTGTTCCAGCATGGGAATGCGCTGGCCGCGATCATCGTCGCGGCGGCATTGTCGCGCGCCGCCTTGCCCGCGCTGATGCGGGCACTGCCCCATGCGCGCGGCGCGGGCCTGTCGCACGGGGTGGGCCGTCCGGCCTGGCGGATCGTCGGCTGGGCGGTAGGCGTGGCCGCGATCGCCGCGGTGGTCCTGCTGGGCTGGTCGGGGATCGGCGCTATCCTCTGGGCGCTGATCGCCACCATCGCCGTCGGCTGGATCGCGCAGGCGAAGATCGGCGGTCAGACGGGTGATATCCTGGGCGCCGCGCAGCAAGTGGCCGAGATTGCAGTGCTGCTGTCCATCATCGCCTGAAGCCCGAGAAAAAGGCCGCACCCTCAACAGGATACGGCCCCCGGTTAAATTGCCACGCGATCAGGCCGCGCGCGAGATCAGCACATCGCCAACCTGCTTGGCGGCCTGCACCTCGTCGTCGCCGCTGACAGCGGCCACTTCGCGCGTCAGACGCTCCAGCGCGGCCTCGTAAAGCTGGCGCTCCGAATAGCTCTGCTCGCGCTGGTCGTCGGTGCGGTGCAGATCGCGCACGACCTCGGCGATGGCGATCAGATCGCCCGAGTTGATCTTTTGCTCGTATTCCTGCGCGCGGCGCGACCACATGGCCTTTTTCGCCTTGGCCTTGCCCTTGAGCGTGGTCATCGCCTTGGTCACGGTGTCCGGGCTGGACAGCGAGCGCATGCCGATCTCCGTCGCCTTGTGGGTGGGCACGCGCAGCGTCATCTTGTCCTTCTCGAAGGAGATGACGAACAGCTCCAGCTCGATCCCGGCGATTTCCTGGCTTTCGATCGACACGATCCGGCCCACCCCATGCGCGGGATAGACAACGAAATCATTGGGGCTGAATTCGGCTTTTCTGGACTTGCTCATTGCTTTTCCTTTCCCCGGCCCGAATGCCTGAAACAACGCGGCATTGCCCCGGCTCAAGGCCGGTGGCGATCTGTCGCGGTGTCGTGACACAAAACCACCCATTCCCAAGCGGTGGCAGGGGAAAATGGGCAGCGGGCATGGCGTTACATTCCTGCGCAGCATACCATAAAACAGGCCCTTCTGGAAGGCCGCTCGCACAAGGGCGCAAATCGCTCGCCTTTGCCAATGTTACATGAGCAATTTGGCGCGCCGCGCCCCATCGGGCGGCGGCGTCACCCCCGAATCAGCGCCGTCAGCTGCCCTTGCCGGGCGCCTCGGAAAAGTATTTCTCAAGCTTGCCGGGCTCACCATCACGTTCCTGCGCCTCTGGCAACTCGTCGATCTTGGCGACGATCACAGGCCACATTTCCGAGTATTTGCGGTTGAACTCGACCCAGCCTTCCATGTCCGGCTCGGTGTCGGGGCGGATCGCGTCGGCGGGGCATTCCGGCTCGCAGACGCCGCAATCAATGCACTCGTCGGGATGGATGACCAGCATGTTTTCGCCCTCGTAAAAACAATCGACCGGACATACCTCGACGCAGTCGGTGTATTTGCAGGCGATGCAGTTATCGGTGACGATATAGGTCATGTCAGCCTCTCGAATGGTTGCGCGAGACTTAATCCACCCCCCCGGATCATTCAAGCGCATCGGCCACATTGCGGTCCAGTTTGCGGCGGTCGCGCTTCGTCGGCCTGCCTTTGCCCTCGAACCGCGGAGCCTGCGCAACGAACGTCGTGTCCTGCGGCTCCGGCGGCGGCGTCAGATCGTCATAAAGCGCCTGCGCCTCGGGCGCGGGGCCGCGCCGCGTGCCGATGGCGACGATGCGCACCACCCGAACCACGCGCGATTGCGGGAATGTCAGCACATCCCCCGGCCGCACCAGTTGCGATGCCTTGCCCGCGCGGTTGCTGTTCACACGCAGGTGCCCGCCCTTGACCACGGCAGCGGCCAGCCCGCGTGTCTTGAAGAACCGCGCCTGCCAAAGCCACTTGTCTAGGCGGATTTTCTCCACCTCGTCAACGACTTGGGGCGCGGTCTTCACTTGTCGTTCTTGAGGCCCATGAGGGCCGCGGCGAACGGATTGTCCGGATCGATCCTGTCCTTTTTGGGCGCGGGCCCGGCGCTGTGGCTTTTTGCCCCGGCCTGCTTGGCTCCGCGATCCTTGCCGCCGCGCTCGCCCTGGGGTTTGCCCTTGCCCTTGGCCCGCGGCTTGCCGCGCCCTTCAGCGGGCTTGCCACGGCCCTGCCCCTCGCCGCCGCGTCCATCGGCCGCAGGGGACCGGCGCGCGCGACCGGCCCAGGTGAAGACATAATAGACCTCCGGCTCGGTCGAGGGGGCGATCGGATCGGCGGGCGTGCCGGGCGCAACCTCGGTTTCGCTCATTTCCGGGATTTCAGCGGGGATCTCCGCCTCAGGCTCGGGTGTCTCGGCGATCGGCGCCATGCCTTCGGCCTCGATCTGGTCAACCACATCTTCGACGGTCTCCGGCGGGGTCTCCTGACCGGGCGCCTCATCCATGATCTGATCGGTGGGCTTGATCTTGACCCGCTCGCCGCGCTCGGCCTTGTAGCCAAGGCCCGTCATCAGATCCGCGAACTGCTCCAGCGTCATGCCGGTGATCGACAGCATGTCTGCCTTGGCCTCGAATCCGCTGCGGCTGTCCTCGGCGCGCAGCATGTCGGCCAGACGCTCCAGCATGTCGATGCGGATCGCGCGCGCACCGGCGGCGCGGTAGCCTGCCATCGTGTAATAACCCTGCGGCATCCGCGCGGCGGGCACCGTGACCAGACCGGGCGGCGGTGCCTCGGGGAAATCGTCCATGCCGTTCGCCAGCGCCCACAAAACAAGGCGCAGCCGCGTCGCGGCAGGCTTCAGCAGAAGCGGCATGAAGATGGTGAACTGTCCAAAGCGCACGCCATGTTTGCGCAGCGCGCCGCGCGCGTCCTGCTCCAGCGATTTGACCTCATCGGCGACATCGCCGCGGGGGATGATGCCCATCGTCTCGACCAGACGAAAACCGAAGCCGCGCGCAAGGCCGGTCAGCGTTTCGTCCCGGCCGATGTTGAGCAGCGGCTCGAACAGGGTCGCGATCTTGCGGTCGATGAAATGCTGCAAACGCCGCTCGACCTTCTGGGCCACATCGGCGCCCGCCTCGTCATCGACGAAGGCCTTGACGCCGGGCTTGAGCGGATCGGAGCCCGCCACCAGCTTGCCCACCGCGTCCTTGCCCCACATGAGGCCGCCTTGTTCGGTAAAATCGATCTCGGTGTCGGGCGCGTTGTAGAAACGGTCCGCGCGCAGGTTGAAATGCGGAGCCAGGGCCGACACGCTGGCCTGTGACAGCGTCTTGGCCTCCTGCCCGCTCGCGGCCTTGTCCTGAACAAAGCGGAACCCGTCAAGACGGCCGACGAATTCGCCGTCTACCGTCACTTCACCTGTGTCGTTAACCTCTGCCACGATGGCTTCCTTCTGCTTGAGCCGGCGCAGGAGCACGGATGTGCGCCGATCCACAAATCTCTGCGTCAGCGCCCCATGCAGCGCGTCCGACAACCGGTCTTCTACAGCGCGCGTCGCCCCGCGCCAATGCGTTTCGTCATCCACCCAGCCATTTCGCTGGGCGACATATGTCCATGTGCGGATAAACGCCAGACGTTTGGACAACGTATCAATGTCGCCATCGGTTCGATCGATGCGCTTGATTTGTCGCGCCAGCCAATCGTCGGGGATGCGGCCCAGCTCGTGCAGGTCGCAAAATATCGTCTCGAGAAGGTTCGCGTGCTCGGCATGGCTGATCCCGCGAAAATCGGGGATGCGGCACACATCCCAGAGCAGTTTGACCGCCGCGCCGCCGGTGGCGCGGGCGCGCACGTCGGGCGCCGCGGCAAGCGTGCGCAGGGCCGTCAGATCGTCGGCATCCCCGGCGCGGACCAGCAAATCATGGGTCGGTTTTTGCTCCAATGATGCGATCAAGGCGCCCGTCGTGCCCATCTGAAGCGCGGGATTGCGCCATTCCAACTTGCGGATGGGGGCAAAGCGATGCTCCATGATCGCCTCGGCCACGTCGGGCGACAGCTCGGGCGCCTCGCCGGTGACGCCGAACGTGCCGTGGCTCATCCCCCGCCCCGCGCGCCCGGCGATCTGGGCCAGCTCGTTGGGCATCAACTGGCGCATGCGGCGGCCGTCGAACTTGGTCAGCGACGAGAACGCGACATGGTCGATATCGAGGTTGAGCCCCATGCCGATGGCGTCCGTCGCCACCAGGTAATCCACGTCGCCGTTCTGATAGAGATCGACCTGCGCATTGCGGGTGCGCGGGGAAAGCGCACCCATGACGACCGCCGCGCCGCCCTTCTGCCGCCGGAGCACCTCGGCGATGGCATATACATTATCAACCGAAAACCCGACAATGGCGCTGCGCGCGGGCATCTTGCTTATCTTTTTCGGACCTGAATAGATAAGCTGAGACATTCTTTGCCGCGGAACGAACTCCACGCCCGGCACCAGCGCCGCGATCGGGCCCTTCATTGTCGCCGCGCCCAGAAACTGCGTCTCGCGCAGGCCACGCATCCGCAAAAGACGGTCGGTAAAGACATGACCGCGCTCGGGATCGGCGCAAAGCTGAATCTCATCAATGGCCACGAAATCGGCGCCGATGCCTTCGGGCATCGCCTCGACGGTGCAGACCCAGTATTTGACGCGCGGCGGCACGATGCGCTCCTCGCCCGTGACCAGCGCCACCACCGACGGGCCGCGCGCGCGCACGATCTTGTCATAGACCTCGCGCGCCAGCAGACGCAGCGGAAGGCCGATGATTCCGGTCCGGTAGCCCAGCATCCTCTCGATCGCAAAATGCGTCTTGCCGGTGTTGGTAGGGCCCAGAACCCCAAGGATCCGTGGCTGATCGGCCATAAGCCAAGTCTCCTGAAATCGGTTGGTTGCGCGTCAGAGATCCGTTCCGCGGACCTCGGCCTTCAGACGCTCCAGCGCAAGGGTCACGTCATCAAAATGCGGATGGATAGCGGCAACCTGCGCATAGGCTTCGGCCGCCAGATCAGGCTGGCCGACTTCCTCCAGCAGCGCGCCGAGGCTGTAGATCGCGGCGAAATTGCGCGGATCCAGCGCCAGACTGCGCTCCAGATCGTCCATCGCGGGGCCCATCAGCCCGGCGCGCGCATAGGCGACCGACCGCGCGTGCCAGCCTTCGGCAAAGTCCGGCGCATGATCGGTCAGCGCGCCCAACAGCTCCAGCGCCAGCGCCGTGTCGCCCTGCATCATGGCATCGCGGCCGCGCTTGAGCAGCAGGTTCATCGCGGGCGAGCCGGAATTGGACAGGCGCAGCATGATATCCTCGCCCAGCCGCGTCGCATCGGGCGCGGGGGCATTGCGCAGCGCCTCGAACATCTCGTCGAGCTTTGCATCCTGCGCAAACACGGGCGCAGCCCACGCCAACGCCGCCGCGCAGGCCACAAGCAATGGATTGAGATTGGATCGTTGAGCGCCCATAACAGACCAAGTCTAGCGCCCCGCGCAGGAAAGCACAGCCCCAGCCGGGATCAAATTTGAAAGGCCCGCCCATGAGCGACAAATTGAACGAGGCCGCCTCAGCCCTGACCGCGCGGTTGAAGGGCGCGGTTTTGGGCGGGACGGCGAAATTCGTGGTCCCCGGCGAGGGCGCGGTGATGGTCGACAGCACCGGCGCGCGGCCCGGCGACGATTCGGCCGATGTCGTGCTGACCGCCAGCGCCGAGACGTTCCAAGCGCTCGTCGACGGCTCCATGGACCCGTCGGCCGCCTTCATGTCCGGCAAGCTGGAGATCGACGGCGACATGGCGCTTGCGATCGAACTGGCCGGTGCGCTCGGCGGATGATGGACGCGCCGTTTTTCTCGGACATTGCGCGCGGCCCGCCCGGCGGGCGCGCCTACTGGCGGCAGGCCGGCGACGATCTGCGCGTCAGGATCGGGCACTGGCCGCTGAAGGGCGCGAAGGGCACGGTGATCCTGCTGCCCGGACGGACAGAATTCATCGAGAAATACGGCCATACGGCCGCCGATCTTGGCGCGCGCGCCTATGGGACGCTGACCATCGACTGGCGCGGTCAGGGCCTGTCTGATCGCATGTCGGATGACGCGATGTCGGGCCATGTGGACCGTTTTGGCGATTATCAGGACGATCTGGCGGCGTTGATGGCCGCGGCGCAGGCGCTCGATCTGCCGCGTCCCTGGCATCTTCTGGCCCATTCCATGGGCGGATGCATCGGGCTGCGCGGCGCGATGGAGGGGCTGCCGGTGGCCAGTTGCGCCTTTACCGCGCCGATGTGGGGCATCGAGATGAAGGCGTTGCTGCGCCCCGTCGCCTGGTCGCTCAGCTGGGCGAGCCGTCATGTCGGGCTGGGCCACGTCTATGCACCCGGCACCGTGCGCGGCAACTACCTGCTGTCCGAGCCGTTCGAGACCAATGCGCTGACGCGCGACGCGGACATGCACGCGCATATGATCGCCCAGCTTCGCGCACATCCCGAACTGGCCATTGGCGGGCCCAGCCTGCGCTGGCTGTTCGAGGCGTTGCGGGAATGCCGCGCCCTTGCCCGCGCGCCGTCGCCGGAACTGCCTTGCCTGACGATCGTCGGCAGCGACGAGGATATCGTCAGCATCGCGCAGATCGAGGACCGCATCGCGCGCTGGCCGGGCGCCCGGCTGAAGGTGTTGGAGGGCGCCCGGCACGAGGTGTTGATGGACACCCCGCAGACGCGGCAGGATGTCACCGACATGCTGGCCGCGTTCTGGAACGGGGCCTGAGCGTTCAGGCGTCGCGCCGCACCTCCTGCCGCTGGGTGCCCAGACCGCTGATTGCCAGCGACATCACATCGCCCTCGCGCAGGAAGCGCGGCGGTTTCATCCCCATGCCCACGCCCGGCGGCGTGCCGGTGGCGATGACGTCGCCCGGATGCAGCGTCATCATCTGGCTGAGATAGGAGATGATGAACGCCGCGCTGAACACCATCGAGGCGGTATTGCCGCGCTGCGCGGGCTTGCCATTCAGATCCAGCACAAGGTCCAGCGTCTGCGGATCGCCCGTCTCGTCCGGCGTGACCAGCCAGGGACCGATGGGACCGAAACTGTCGCAGCTCTTGCCCTTGGTCCACTGGCCCTTGCGCTCGGTCTGCAAATGGCGCTCGGACACGTCGTTGACGATGGTATAGCCCGCCACGTGATCCAGCGCCTCGGCCTCGGTCACGTATTTCGCGGGGCGTCCGATGACGACGCCCAGCTCGACCTCCCAATCGGATTTCTCGGACCCGCGCGGCAGATAGACCGGATCGTTCGGCCCGATGATGGACGATGTCGCCTTCATGAAGACGATGGGTTCGGGCGGCGGGGTCAGCCCCGCCTCGGCGGCATGGTCGGAATAATTCAGCCCGATCCCGATCAGCTTGCCCACGCGGCCCACCGGCGGGCCGAGCCGCGGCGCGCCCGGCACCTCGGGCAAGGTTGCGGGATCCACCTGCGGCAGCGCCGTCAGCACATCGCCCGCAATATCAGCCACTTCGCCCGACAGATCGCGCAGCCGCCCGTCGCCGTCCAGAACGCCGGGTTTTTCCGCTCCGGCCTCGCCATATCTTACAAACCGCATCGCACGCTCCTTTTGACATCGCCCGCAGACTATCCACATCGGCCCCTCGCGCAAGAGGCTGGTCAAGCATCACTCGCGATCTATCCTTGCATCATGGTCCTCCAGTTCAAACCCCAGGGCATTTATTGCCCCGCAGGCGATTTCCATATCGATCCGTGGCGCCCGGTGGACCGCGCGCTGATCACCCACGGCCATGCCGATCACGCGCGGCCCGGCCACCGGCGCTACCTTGCCACCGATATCGCGGGGCCGGTCATGCGCCACCGCCTGGGCGAGATTGACCTCGATTCGATAAGATATGGTGAAGAACGCCGGATCGGCGGCGCCACGGTGTCGTTTCATCCCGCCGGACACATTCCGGGCTCGGCGCAGGTCCGGGTCGAGGTGGGGGGCGAAATCTGGGTGGTGTCCGGCGATTACAAAACGGTGCCCGACGCGCTCTCGACGCCGTTCGAGCCCGTGAAGTGCCATTCCTTCATCACCGAATGCACCTTTGGCCTGCCGGTCTTCACCTGGCCGTCCGAAACGGATGCGGCGCGCGAGATCAACGCGTGGTGGGCGGCCAATGCCGCCGCCGGACGCTTCAGCCTGCTTGGCGCCTATTCGCTGGGCAAGGCGCAGCGGGTGATGTCGCTGCTCGACGCGGATATTGCGCCGATCCTGACGCATGGCGCGGTCGAGAACACCAATGACATCCTGCGCGCCCAAGGGTTCGATCTGCCCCGAACGCTGCACGTCACCCCCGATCTGAAGCCCAAGGACCATCCCGGCGCCATGGTCATCGCCCCGCCCGGCGCGCTGGGGAGCGAATGGGCGCGCCGGTTTCGCCCCGCCTCGACGGGATTTGCCAGCGGCTGGATGCGGATGCGGGGCGTGCGCAGACGGCGCAGCGTGGATCGCGGGTTTGTCGTGTCGGACCATGCGGACTGGGCCGGGCTGAACGTCGCGATCAAGGCGACTGGCGCGGAAAACATATATGCCACGCATGGTTACACCGATATCTTCGCGCGATGGCTCAGGAGTGAGGGCTATAATGCCGAGGCGCTGAAAACCGAATTCACGGGCGAGGCGCTGGACGCGGAGGGCGCGGAATGAAACGCTTTACCGCGCTTTATGCGGCGATTGACCAGACCACCAAGACCAGCGCCAAGGTCGCCGCCCTCGCCGCCTATTTCGAGGCCGCGCCCGAGGCGGACCGCCTGTGGACCATCGCGCTGTTTTCCGGCCGCCGCCCGCGCCGCGCGATCACCACGACCAAGCTGCGCGTCTGGGCGGCCGAGCGCGCGGGCATCCCTCTGTGGCTTTTCGAGGAAAGCTATCCCATCGTCGGCGATCTGGCCGAAACCATCGCGCTGGTTCTGCCCCCGCCCGGCCGCAGCCACGAGCGCAGCCTGACGGGCTGGATCGCCTACTTGCGCGCCCTCGATGGCGCCGAGGAGGAGGCGCGCCGCGCCGCCGTTCTGGACGCATGGGACCAGATGGACGCGGCCGAAAGGCTGGTCTTCAACAAGCTGCTCACAGGCGGCTTTCGCGTCGGGATCAGCCGCAAGCTGATGACCCGTGCCCTCGGCCTCGCCACCGGGCAGGACGAGGCGGCGCTGGCCCATCGCCTGATGGGTGACTGGACGCCGGACAGCACCACCTACCGTCAACTGATCGAGGCGCCCGATGCCGAGGCGGCGCAGTCGCGGCCCTATCCCTTTTGCCTCGCCTACGGAATTGAGGAGGGTCCGGCGACGCTGGGCGCGCCCGAAAACTGGCGGGCGGAGTGGAAATGGGACGGCATCCGCGCGCAGGTCATCGCCCGTGGCGGCGCGCATTTCGTCTGGTCGCGCGGCGAGGAGCTGATGACCGATCGCTTCCCAGAATTCGCCCACGCGGCGGATTTCCTGCCCGGCGGCACCGTTCTGGACGGCGAGATCGTCGCATGGGACGGCGCCGCGCCCCTGCCCTTCAACGATCTGCAAAAGCGGATCGGACGCAAGAGCGTGCCGAAAACGCTGCTGAAAAGCGCGCCGGTCATCCTGCTGGCCTATGATCTGCTTGAGGAAAACGGCGAGGATCTGCGCGCGCTGCCCTTCGCCGAGCGGCGCGCGCGCATGGATGCGCTGATGGGCGCGCTGCCCAAGGACGCGCCTATTCGCCCCTCGCCGCTGATTGGCTTTGACGAGTGGGAGGCGCTGGCCGAGATCCGCAGCACGGCGCGGGATATGCGCGCCGAGGGTGTCATGCTGAAATCCGCCGCCAGCCCCTATCATGCGGGCCGCAAAAAGGGCGATTGGTGGAAATGGAAGCTGGATCCGCTGACGATCGATGCGGTGATGATCTATGCGCAGCAGGGGTCGGGACGGCGTGCGAACCTCTTTACCGATTTCACCTTTGCCGTCTGGAACGGGAACTATCTGGTCCCCTTCGCCAAGGCCTATTCCGGCCTGACCGACGCTGAATTCCGCCAGATCACCGCATGGGTGCGCCGCAACACGCAGGAGCGGTTCGGCCCGGTCCGGCAGGTCAAGCCCGAGCATGTCTTCGAGATCGCGTTCGAGGGGATCGCCCCCTCGCCCCGCCACAAATCCGGCGTCGCGCTGCGCTTTCCGCGCATGAAACGCTGGCGCCATGACAAGCCGCTGCAGGAGGCGGCCAGCCTCGACGATCTGCACGAAATGCTGCGCCAATTCGGCTGATCTGCGCGCCGCCCTTGAGCGTTCGCTGCACGCCGCCTATGTCTGGGGCAAAGCCACAAAGGAAATATCCCATGATCCACCTGCCCCAACCCGTTCGTGACGCCAATGCCGATGCCAAGGGAAAGGATCTGGGCCAGCTTCCGGAATGGGATCTGAGCGATCTTTATACCGCGCCCGATGCACCGGAACTGGCACGCGATCTGGACTGGCTGGAGCGGGAATGCGCCGCCTTCGCCGCCGATTACGAGGGCAAGCTGGCCAGCCTTGATGCGGCCGGGATGCTGGACTGCATCAACCGCGACGAGGCGATCAGCAACATCGCCGGGCGCATCATGTCCTATGCGGGCCTGCGGTATCAGCAGCTGACGACGGACCCCGCGCGCACGAAGTTTCTGTCAGACTGCCAGGAAAAGATTACCAATTTCACAACGCCGCTGGTGTTTTTCACTCTGGAGCTGAACCGGCTGGAGGATGACCACCTTGCCAAGCTGCTGAAGGACAACAAGGATCTGGCCCGTTACAAGCCGGTCCTCGACCGCATCCGCAAGATGAAGCCCTATCAGCTCTCGGACGAGATGGAGAAATTCCTCCACGATCTCGGCGTCGTGGGCGACGCGTGGGAGCGGCTGTTTGACGAGACGATCGCGGGCCTGACCTTTACCGTGGACGGCGAAGAGCTGAACATCGAGGGCACGCTCAACCTGCTGACCGAACAGGACCGCGCCAAGCGCGAGGCGGCCAGCCGCGAGTTGGCGCGCGTCTTCGGCGCCAATATCCGCACCTTTTCCCGCGTGCACAACACGGCCGCAAAGGAGAAGGAGGTCATCGACCGCTGGCGCGGGATGCCCACGGCGCAGACCGGGCGGCACCTGTCGAACGATGTGGAGCCGGAGGTGGTCGAGGCGCTGCGCGATGCCGTCGTGGCCGCCTACCCCAAGCTCAGCCACCGGTATTATGAGCTCAAGCGCAAATGGCTGGGGCTGGACCGGATGCAGGTCTGGGACCGCAACGCGCCGCTGCCGATGGAGGACACCAAGATCGTCGGCTGGGACGATGCGCGCCAGACGGTGATGAACGCCTACAACGCCTTCGATCCGCGCATGGGCGAGATCGCCGAGCCGTTCTTCGAGCGTGGCTGGATCGACGCGGGCGTGAAACAGGGCAAGGCGCCCGGCGCGTTTGCCCATCCGACGGTGACGAACGTGCATCCTTACGTGATGCTCAACTACCTTGGCAAACCGCGCGACGTGATGACGCTGGCGCATGAGCTGGGCCACGGCGTGCACCAGGTGCTGGCCGCGGGTCAGGGCGAGCTTTTGTCATCGACGCCGCTGACGCTGGCCGAAACCGCGTCGGTCTTTGGCGAGATGCTGACGTTCCGGCGCATGCTGGACGGTGCCCAATCGGATGCCGAGCGCAAGATCCTGCTGGCGGGCAAGGTGGAGGACATGATCAACACCGTCGTGCGCCAGATCGCCTTTTACGATTTCGAGTGCAAGCTGCACGCGGCGCGCCGCAAGGGCGAGCTGACGCCGGACGACATCAACGCGCTGTGGATGTCCGTTCAGGGTGAATCGCTGGGACCGGCGTTTGATTTCATGGACGGATATGAAACCTTCTGGGCCTATATCCCGCACTTCGTGCATTCGCCCTTCTACGTCTATGCCTATGCGTTCGGTGACGGGCTGGTGAACGCGCTTTATGCCGTCTACCAGGAGCAGCCGGAGGGGTTTCAGGACAAGTATTTCGACATGCTGAAGGCGGGCGGGTCCAAGCATCACTCGGAGCTTCTGAAGCCCTTCGGTCTTGACGCGACGGACCCCAAATTCTGGGACAAGGGGCTGACCATGATCTCGGGCATGATTGACGAATTGGAAGCGATGGAAGGCTGAGCGGCGGCTCAGCCCGGCGCGCCGAGCGTCGTCCAGGGCAAAAGCGATTGCTGCCGGCCGCCGGAGGCCGCCAGTTCGCGAATTGCATCCACCGCCTTGGCGGATGTTACGGGGGTGAAATGGCTCGGTCCGTTGCCGTCATCCAGCGCCGTCACGTCGACAACGCGCACGTCCAGCCCCTCGACCTGATCAGGCGAATCGATCACGCCCAGCCGCTTTTTCGAGCCGAAAAGCAGTGACGCGAGGCCCAGCACGCGATCTTGCTGCGACACCACCACGACGATGGGATCGCGCAGCTTGCCGATCGTCTGCACCTGCCTGCGAAAAAGGTCCGGACCAATGTCGGGGCTGATCAGCACGACGCCCGAAACGCGGTCCAGCAGATGCCGGTCCTCGCCGATGGCGATCTGGCGCAGCGCCTCCATCGTCAGTTGCGCGCCCATGGAGTGCCCCACCAGCAGCACCGTGTCGCCCCGCCCTTGCGTCAAAAGGCGCAGCGTGCGCACCAGATCGTCGCGCGCGAACAGAACGCTGTCGCGGTCGTAGATATAACCGCGCGGATCGCCCGCCGACTGCCACGAGAACAGCACCCCCGGACCGGGAAACCGGAAATCCGCGCGCATCTGGGCAAAGCGATACATCGCCTCGGACAGGGTGTTGTTATAGCCATGCACGAACACCGTCGCCTCGGAATTTGCATGCTGCGCGCGGACCGCGCGCCGCATCTCTTCCGCGTTCGCGAAGATACGCGTGCCGACCACCGCGAATTCGCGCGCCGTGTCGGGCGCGCCCTCGGACCATTCGATCTGTCCGGTCTCGTGCGTTGGAGGGATGGAGATGTCGGCGCGGAAATGCTGAAGCGTGAAACTGCGCGCGCCGCCGAAATCGGGGCCGGTGCGGTCCAGCTTGCGGCTGGTCGCCACATAGACCGGCTCGATACTGGCGGCGGGGTGCGGAAGGGCGTTCCTGGCAACCAGGCGCGGCGCGCAGGACACGGTCAGCAAGAGCGCCGCGCAAAGGACGACATGGCGCGACGATCGGAGCAGGAACGGCATGGCGGGTCATCCGGTCTAACGGGGCAAGGTTGTCATTCCATACCCTGCCCCGCCGCCGCCGCCAAGCGTCCTCAAGCGTCTTCGAGCATGCCCTTCTGCTCGGCCAGCGCGCGCATCCGCGCCTGCAGCTTTTCGAACGCGCGCACCTCGATCTGACGAATGCGCTCGCGGCTGACATCATACTGGCCGCTAAGCTCCTCCAGCGTCACGGTCTGATCGCTGAGCCTGCGCTGTTTGAGAATATCCCTCTCGCGCTCGTTCAGCACGTCCATCGCCTCGGCCAGCATCTCGCGGCGCGCGGTCAGCTCGTCCAGCTCTTCGTAATCGGTTGCCTGATCGGCGTCCTCATCCTCCAGCCAGTCCTGCCATTGCATCGTCCCCTCGCCTTCTGAGCCGACAGT
This sequence comes from Pelagivirga sediminicola, assembly GCF_003072125.1. Classification (GTDB taxonomy): domain Bacteria; phylum Pseudomonadota; class Alphaproteobacteria; order Rhodobacterales; family Rhodobacteraceae; genus Roseovarius; species Roseovarius sediminicola. Next base: position 690,228 of record NZ_QCYH01000001.1, read on the forward strand.
GGCGTTGAGCGACGCATCGCCCCCCGACATGCGCCGGTTCATCGAAATGACCTCGTCCTCGGTCACGCCCAGCTGGGTTGCGATCGTCTTGACGTTTTCGGGGCGCAGATCGCCCTCTTCCAACGCGCCGATCTTGTTCTTGGCCTTGCGCAGGTTGAAGAACAGTTTCTTCTGCGCAGATGTCGTGCCCATCTTGACCAGTGACCAGCTGCGTAGGATGTATTCCTGAATGCTGGCGCGGATCCACCACATCGCATAGGTCGCAAGGCGAAAGCCCCTCTCGGGATCAAAGCGTTTGACCGCCTGCATGAGGCCGACATTCGCCTCGGAAATCACCTCGGCCTGCGGCAGGCCATAGCCGCGATAGCCCATCGCGATCTTGGCCGCCAGGCGAAGATGCGACGTCACCATGCGGTGCGCCGCCTCGGTGTCTTCCTGCTCGACCCAGCGTTTGGCCAGCATGTATTCCTCTTCCGGCTCAAGCAGCGGGAATTTGCGAATTTCCTGCATGTAGCGGTTCAGACCGCCTTCCGGCGTCGGTGCCGGCAGATTTGCATAATTTGCCATGGTATTGCCCCCTCGAATGCCGCAATGTTTACGGCTTTAACATCTATTTGGGCGCTCCAACGCCCGTTTTCAATGCGTCTAGCATTCCTTAGTTAAACTATCATGAACCGGCGCTGTTCCCTGCGCCAGCCATGTGACGGCGCAATCACGCGGATGTGCTATCCGGTGGCGCGGGCGTGAGCGCCGCGATCAGCTGCGCCATATCCTCCGGCAGCGGGGCCTCAAAGGCCATCTGGGCGCCGCTGACCGGGTGCACGAAGCCAAGGCTTGCGGCATGCAGCGCCTGCCGGGGAAACGCCTGCGCCATGGCCAGCCCGGCGGGCGGCAGCGCCTTGTGCGGCAGCTTGCGCTTGCCGCCATAGACCGGATCCCCGATCAGCCCGTGCCCGGCATAGGCCATATGCACGCGGATCTGGTGCGTGCGCCCCGTCTCCAGCCAGCATTCCAGCAGCGCGCTGGCGGCGGGGGCGCCGAACCTTTGGATCGCGCGCGCGCGGGTGACGGCGTGGCGCCCGCCCGCCCAGCCGACGGCCTGTTTCTGGCGGTCGGTCCGGTGGCGGCCAAGATGGGTGGCGATGCGCAGGATGTTGCCCGGCTCGAAACTGATGCCGCGCAGCCCGCGCAGGCGCGGATCCGACGCCTCCGGCACACCGTTGCACAGCGCCAGATAGCGCCGCTGCGCCGTGTGTCTTTCAAACTGCGCGGCAAGGCCGTGATGCGCAGCGTCGGATTTGGCAACCACCAGGAGGCCGCTGGTATCCTTGTCGATCCGGTGCACGATACCGGGGCGCTTTGCGCCGCCCACGCCCGACAAATCGCCGCCGAAATGATACAAGAGCGCGTTGACCAGCGTTCCGGTCGGCGTGCCGGGCGCAGGATGCACCACCATGCCGGCAGGCTTGTTCACCACGATCAGATCTGCGTCCTCATGCACAATGTCCAGCGCGATATCCTCGGCCGCGATATGGCTTTCCTCGGCCACCGGCACGGTGATGGATATCTCGTCGCCCTCGGTCACGCGCGCCTTGGCATCGGTGACGGCGGCGCCGTTGACGGCCACCTGCCCGCCCTCGATCAGGCGCGCAAGCCGCGTGCGCGACAGCGCGGCATCCAGCGGCACGTCGCGCGCCAATGCCTTGTCAAGCCGCGGCGGCGGGTCCATACCGATCCGCACCGTAAGAAGGGTCGAGCCCATGAATGATGATCCCCAGATGCAGCCGGTCGATCCGGCGATGGTGAAATATCTGCGCGTGCTGGTCACGGCGCTGACGGCGACCATGATCATCGGGTTCATAATCATCACCGCGCTCTTTGTCACCCGCTTCGCAGGGTCCGGCCCGGTGGACGCGGACGTGACCTTGCCGGTCTCGATCACGCTGCCGGACGGCACCGACGCCGCTGCCTTTACCCAGGGCGGTGACTGGTATGCGGTGGTGACAGGGGATGACAATATCCTGATCTTCGACAGGACCAGCGGCGCATTGCGCCAGACGATCCGGATTGATCTGGAATAGGGTGGTACCACCTCCCCGGCTCGAACGGGGGACCTCTTGATCCACAATCAAGCGCTCTAACCAACTGAGCTAAGGCGGCACTGGATGCGATTTAGCCCCGCGCGTTTGCGATTGCAACCCATAACAGCCCCGATTTCGCGCAGTTTCGCAGCCCCGCGCACAGGCGGCGCGGCGCGATCCGGGTTGCCATCGCATCCGGGCCGGGCTATCCAATCGCCCTGATCACAAGGAGCGACATCATGGGCATCAACAGCGAGCGCGACGTCGAGGCCAACATGCAGATCGGCCCGACCGATCAGGGCATGGTGCGCATCTATATCGAATCGCAAGGCGTCGAGATCCCGATGGATTTCTCGCCCGAAGAGGCCGAGGAGATCGCCTCGGAGATCGTTGCCGCCGCGCGCAGCGCCGCCAAGATCGGCTGATCCCTAGACGCCCACCTGCGGATCGCGCCAGCCCAGCAGCCGCCGCGCGGCGTCGCGGGCGAATTTGCGCGTGACCGCGCTGCGCCGCGCGCCCGGCAGACGCGTCTCGGGCGCCATGCGCACAATCTCGGCGCCGTAGCCATCGGCCAGGATCAGGCCGGTATCCTCCGGCAGGATATCAGCCGGAAAATCCGCATCGACCGCCCAGAAAAACCGGTCCGCCCAGTCCAGATAGCCCTGCCATTTGCTGTCGGCCATGAAATCCGCGCGGCTGGATTTGCATTCGATCACCCACAGCTCGCCCCTGGGGCCCAGCGCCATCACATCCACGCGGCGGCCGCGCTCGGGCACGTATTCCTCCAGCGCGGCAAAGTTCAACTCGGCCAGATGACGGCACACGCCGCGCGCCAGCAGCTGGCCCGGCTGGATGAGGTGGGTTGAGCGCGCGAGGGGCGAATGATCCTGCATGGGGTTATCTTGAACAAAATGGGAACGCATGCAACCCCTTGCAGAGGCGCGCGCGCCGCCCTACCTAAGGCAGTGGCGGGTTCTGCCCTTCTCGTGAACGGTTGCATTCCGGTGGCCTTAAGCAACTCCGAGGGAGCTGGCTCTGTCCTGGCCCTGGTCAGGTTACCCGGTGCCCACCTGTATATACAGGTCCTCGGGAATGAGATAACCAAACGGTTGCGTGCGGGCCCGCCACTTTGCCCAAAACCGAAAAATGAAACAGCGCCTTAAAGCGTTTCGCGAAAAACCTGAATCCCTGATTTTCGCGAAATGCACGCGACATATCAGCGTTGTGCGTGTTTCGCCTTTATCTGATGTCTCAGGTTAAAGGCGAAACGCCCTAGCGGCGCTGTTGACGCGTATCCGGGCCGCCTGCGGCGACGCGGACGGGGATCATCTGGCCGGTGGGGCGCTGCACATGCTGACGCTTGCCGCCGCGCGGCTCGTCGTCGTCATCGTCCTTCATGTTCATCACCGCGATGCCGAACTGCACCCCGGCAAAGACCACGCCATTGGCCAGCCACAGCACCAGAACCGCCAGCCAGCCCTTGTCAGAATGACTGACCAGATGCCACATGTTGGCGATGTCGAAATAAAGCAGCATGGCGACAAACCCTGCCGCAATGGCGAAACCGATCAGACAATGCTTGATATAAAGGCGGATGAGATCGGGCATGGTGCGGCTCCTTTTCATGTCGCTGCACTTTAACTATATGCTGAACTTCGCCCATCTCAAGGGGCTCGGCCAAAAATGGCCGATGTCTCAGAACGCCTCGGGCCGGGCCTCGCGCGCAATGTGGTCAAGCACCGCGTTGACGAATTTCGGCTCGCGGCCGTCGGGGAAAAAGCTGCTGGCGACATCGACATATTCGGAGATCACCACACGCGGCGGCGTCTGATCGTCGAGCAGCTCCGCCCCGGCCGCGCGAAACAGCGCGCGCAGCGTCGGATCGATGCGCGCGATGGGCCATTTGGCCACCAATGCGCGGTCCGTCATCTGGTCAATCAGGCGCTGATCGTCGACCGCGCGATCCAGGATGACGCGGAAAAGATCCTCGTCCCCCTCGATCATGTCGCTGTCCTCGTCGAATTCCGCGCCAAAGCGATGGTCGAGGAATTCCAGATAGACCGCATTCACGGCCTGATCGGAATGCTCCATCTGGAACAGCGCCTGCACCGCATAGAGCCGCGAGGCCGAGCGCATCTTGCGCTTGCGGTTGCCGGAGATGGGTGCAGCGGTGCCAGTCATGCCGTCGGTTTATCCTTGGATGGGTCGGGGGATGCGCCCGCGATCTGGATCTCGTCCGCGTCGGGAATGAACCCCACGCCCTTGCGCGGAGCGCCCCATTTACGGGTCAGCGCAATCAGATGCAAGGCCGCAGCCGCCGCGCCCGCGCCCTTGTTCATGCGCGCAGGGTCGGCCCGCACTTCGGCCTGCTCGCGGTTCTCGACCGTCAGGATACCGTTGCCGATGCAGATGCCCTGCAGCCCCAGCAGCGTGATCCCCCGGCTGCTGTCGTTGCAGACCGTCTCGTAATGGGTCGTCTCGCCGCGGATGACGCAGCCCAATGCGACATAGCCGTCGAAATTGCTCAGCCGCTCGGCAATGCCGATGGCGGTGGGCAGCTCCAGCGCGCCGGGCACCTCGACCAGATCATGGGTCGCGCCGGTCGCGTCGATCTCGGCCCTGGCGCCGGCGATCAGGTTGTCGGCGATGTCGCGATAGAAGGGCGCGACCGCGATCAGCAGCTTTGCAGGCTTGTCCAGCTTGGCGCGCGGCATGGTGTATTCGGTGCCTGCCATGGTCTATCCTTTGCTCAAGGGGTGCGTGCCGGTGATCGAGATCCCGTAGGCATCAAGGCCCAGATAGCGAGTATCGGGATTGTCGGTCAGCAATATCAGCTCGTGCAGGCCCATCGTCGACATGATCTGCGCGCCAAGGCCGGTATGCTTGATCGTGCGCGGGCCGTCCTCGTCCAGCTCCTCGGCCAGCTCCGGCCGGGGCTGGCGAAAGAGGAAGATCGCGCCGCGCCCCTCGTCCGCGATGATCTGCATCGCGCTGCGCAGCTTGCCCGCAGGGGCGCCGCCGATGCCCAGCACATCCTCCAGCGCGTTCAGCGCGTGCGCACGCGCCAGCACCGGCGCGCCGTCATAGATATCGCCCTTGGTCAGCACGACATGCTCGGTTCCGCTGATCTGGTCGGCAAAGATGCGCATGTCCCAATCGCCGCCGATATGGGCGGTGACCGCCTCGCGCCGGACCTCGCGCACAAGATTGTCGTGCTTGTGCCGGTAGGCGATCAGATCGCTGATCGTGCCGATCTTCAGCCCATGCTTTTGCGCGAAGGGGACCATGTCGGGCAGGCGCGCCATGGTGCCGTCCTCGTTCATGATCTCGCAGATGACGCCCGCGGGGTTCAGCCCTGCCAGCCGCGCGATATCGACGGCCGCCTCGGTATGGCCTGCGCGGACCAGAACCCCGCCCGTGCGGGCGCGCAGCGGAAAGATGTGGCCGGGGGTGGCCAGCGCGGCCATCGTGTTCTGCTCGTTGATGGCGGTGGCGACGGTCAGCGCGCGATCGGCGGCGGAGATGCCGGTGCTGACCCCCTCGCGCGCCTCGATCGACACGGTAAAGGGCGTCTCGTGGCGCGAGGAATTGTTGACCGCCATCATCGGCAGGCCCAGCCGGTCGACCCGTTCGGCGGTCATCGGCAGGCAGATCAGGCCGCGCCCGTGCGTGGCCATGAAGTTGATCGCCTCGGGCGTGGCGAATTCGGCGGCGATCACCAGATCGCCCTCGTTCTCGCGGTCCTCGTGATCGACGAGGATGAATATCCGCCCGGCGCGCGCCTCGGCGATGATCTCCTCGGTCGGGGCGATGGCGCCGCTCAGGTCGGCTTCGACCGGTCCGGGTGTGCTGTAGGCTGTCGTTTCAGGCATGGTGTCCCCTTGACGTCATTTGCCGCCCAGATAGCGCGGGGCGGCCCTATTGACCAGAGCCGAGTGCCCGCGCCACGCAGGCGGCGAAATCCTCGCCGCGCCGCTCGAAGCTGTCATACTGGTCGAAACTGGCCGCGGCGGGCGCCAGCAGCACCGTCTCGCCCGGCTGCGCATCAGCATGGGCACGGCGCACGGCCTCGGCCATGGTGGTGCAGATCTCGGTCTCGCAGCCCTCAAGCTGCAGGGCGAACTGCGGCGCCTCGCGCCCGATGACATAGGCGCGCGCAACGCGGTCCAGCGCGGGCGCCAGCGCGGCCAGCCCGCCCTCCTTCTCCAGCCCGCCGCAGATCCAGCGGACGCTGTCGAACGCCTGCAATGCCTGCAGCGCGCTGTCCACGTTGGTGGCCTTGCTGTCGTTGACATAGGTGACGCCGCCCGCCTCGGCGATAATCTGGCTGCGATGGGGCAGGCCCGGATAGGTCTGCATCGCGTCCTCGATCACGCGCGGGGCAAGGCCCATGCTGCGGCACACCGCGTAGGCGGCGCAGGTGTTCTGATGGTTATGCGCGCCCGGCAGCCCCTTGATGGGGCGCAGATCGATGCTGCCCGCCTGCCGCCCCTTGCGATACTCGCTCAGGAACCCCTTGCGCGCAAAGACGTTCCAGCCCGGCCCGGTCAGCTTTTCGGTGACGGAAATGCGGATCACGCGATCATCGCCCGCGCTTTCGCTGAGTTGTCCGGCCAGGAACCGCCCCTCCGGCTCGTCCACGCCGATGATGGCGCGGTCCGGGCCGCCCTCGGCGAAAAGGCGGCGCTTAGCCGCGAAATAGCCGCCAGGCCCGCCATGGCGGTCCAGATGATCGGGGCTGAGATTGGTGAAAACCGCGATGTCGGGCGTCAGGGCGCGGGCCAGCTCGGTCTGGTAGCTGGACAACTCCAGCACCACGGCGCCGCCATCGGCGGGCGCGTCGATATCCAGCACGCCGCGCCCGATATTGCCGGCCAGCTGGCTGGCACGACCCGCCTCGGTCAGGATGTGGTGGATCAGCGCCGATGTGGTCGATTTGCCGTTCGATCCGGTGACGGCGATCACGCGCGGCGGCTGGTCGAAATCCTGCCATTCGGCGCCCGCGAAGGACCGGAAGAACAGCCCGATGTCATTGTCCACCGGCACCCCCGCTGCCTGCGCGGCAGCCACGATGCGGTTGGGCGCGGGGTAGAGATGCGGGATGCCGGGGCTGACGACGAGGCAGGCGATGCCGTGAAACGCCCCCTCGCGGGCCAGATCGACGATCTCGAAGCCGTATTCCTCGGCGCGTGCGCGCGCTTCGGGGTTGTCGTCCCAGCACACCGGCTCGGCTCCGCCCGCCTCAAGGCTGCGCGCCGCCGACAGGCCCGAGCGGCCAAGCCCCAGAATCGCGACGCGCGCGCCCTCATATCCGCGTGCTGGTATCATGGACGGCCCCGCTGGCTGATGTTCAGTTTAGGTCGGTGTCCGGCATCACGACGTAGATCAGCACGCCGAGGATCGTGATGAAGAATCGGAAAGCGTCAGGCACGCCGTTCCACGTCTCCGACATCCACATGCCGAACCATTCCCCGCCGACCGACATGAAGCTGACCTGCCATGTCAGAAAGCCGAGGGTCAGACCCGCGATGGCCAAGGTTTTGGCGGTCTGAAATGCGGGCGCAGGCAGCGATCGCGCCGCCAGTAGCCGGAATCCGCCAATCCAGCACAACGCTGCCGTAACTGTCTCAAGCGCGATGATGAAGATGTAGCCGGCGTGGTGGATCCATGGTGTTTCGATCGCGCGATACTTGATCGTCGCGTCGGGAAAAATCGTGTCCATCATGAAGACATGCTTCACAAAGGCAAAATTGGATCCATAATCGGTGATGTTCCCGAACGCCACGAGAGAAGCGAAAAGGGCGATGGCCAGAACCATCGAAGCTTTGGACAGGCGGGTGATCATCATGGCCCGGAACCTCTTGTCAGGATGGGATACGTGTCCGCAGCCCTAGTACAGTTGCACGGTCAGGGCAACGCCGCCGCGATGACATAGTGCGCCAGGAATGGCCCAACAAAGCGCGCCCATCACCTTACCTTCAGCGTCGCCAGCCCGATCATCGCCAGGATCAGAGCGATGATCCAGAAGCGGATGACGATCTGCGGCTCGGCCCAGCCCTTTTTCTCGTAATGGTGGTGGATGGGCGCCATCAGGAACACCCGCTTGCCGGTGCGCTTGAAATAAAGCACCTGGATGATGACCGACAGCGCCTCGACCACGAAGAGGCCGCCGACGATGGCCAGCACGATCTCGTGCTTGGTGGCCACAGCGATGGCGCCCAGCGCGCCGCCCAGCGCCAGTGATCCGGTGTCGCCCATGAAGACGGCGGCGGGGGGCGCGTTGTACCACAGGAACCCCAGGCCCCCGCCGACAAGGCCCGCGACAAAGATCAGGATCTCGCCGGTGCCGTCGACGTAATGGACCTCCAGATATTCGGTGAAATCGACGCGGCCGACGACATAGGCGATCACGCCCAGCGTGGCGGCGGCAATCATCACCGGCATGATCGCCAGCCCGTCCAGCCCGTCGGTCAGGTTGACCGCATTGGCCGCGCCGACGATCACGATCATCGCGAAGGGGATGAAGAAATATCCAAGGTTTATCAGCGTGTTCTTGAACACCGGCATCGCCAGCTGATATTGCAGATCGGCCGGGTGATAGGCCGCCGACCAATAGGCCGCGACGGCCGCGATGGCAAAGCCCAGCGCAAGGCGCAGCTTGCCCGGAACGCCGGCATGGTTCTGCTTGGAGACCTTCGCATAATCATCGGCAAATCCGATCGCGGCAAAGCCCATGGTCACGAAAAGCACGATCCAGATAAAGGCATTGTCCAGCCGCGCCCAAAGCAGCGTCGACGTAAGCAGCGCGCCGACGATCAGCAGACCGCCCATCGTGGGCGTGCCGGCCTTGACGAAATGGCCCTCGGGGCCGTCGGTGCGGATGGGCTGACCCTTGCCCTGGCGTTTGCGCAGCACGTTGATCAGGGGCGGCCCGAAGAGGAAGCCGAAGATCAGCGCCGTCAGGAACGCGCCGCCTGTGCGAAACGTGATATAGCGGAAAAGATTGAAGAAATCGCCGCCGTCGGACAAGGCGGTGAGCCAATAGAACATTCAATCATCCCTTATCTGCGGGCGGGCGCGCCGCCCCGTTCTGCGCAAGCTGTCAACGATCCGGCTGACATTGCTGCTTTTGGATCCCTTGACCAGCAGCACATCGCCCGCGTCTATCATGTCATGCACCTTGAGCGCCAGATCATCGGCGCCCTCAAACCACTGGCCGCGCTGCGCCCGCGGCAGCGCCTCCCACAGCACGCGCATGCGCGGGCCGACGCAATGCACCGTGCTCAGCGCCGCGATATGCGGCAGACCGGCCAGCGCGCGGTGCATGTCCGCCTCATCCGGGCCCAGCTCCAGCATGTCCCCGAGGATCGCGATGCGGCGCCCCTTGGCGACGCGCCCGACATTGTCGCGCGGGGTGCTGGCGGCCAGAACCTCCAGCGCGGCGGCCATGGAGGTGGGGTTGGCGTTGAACGCATCGTCGATCAGCTCCAGCGTCCACTCCGCCGCGGCGCCGTCCAGCACGATCACCTCGCGCGTGCCGCGCCCCCTTGGCGGCTGCCAGCGCGCCAGATCGGGCGCGGCAAGGCCCGCATCGGCGCCCAGCGCATCGGCGGCGGCCAGCACCGCAAGCCCGTTCATCGCAAAATGCCGCCCCGCGCAGTGCAGCTTGAACAGCACCTCCTGCCCGGCCAGATCGGCGCGCACGATGGTGCGGTCATCGCTGATCGCGGCGCTGTGCAGGCGGTACATCTCGCTCTGCGCGCCGAAGGTGACAATTCGCGCCCCGACGCGCCGGGCGGCCTCCAGAAGGATCGGCGTCGTCTCCAGATCGGCATTGACGATGGCCGTGCCGCCCGGCTCCAGCCCGTCGAAGATCGCCGCCTTTTCGCGGGCGATCCCGCCGATATCCTCGAACGCTTCCAGATGGGCGGCCGCCACGGTGGTGATCATCGCCACATGCGGGCGCGCCATGCGCGACAGCGGCGCGATTTCGCCGGGATGGTTCATCCCGATCTCGAGCACGGCAAATTCGGTATCCTGCGGCATCCGTGCCAGCGTCAGCGGCACGCCCCAATGGTTGTTATAGCTGGCCTCGGCGGCATGGGTTCGCCCTTGCGCGGACAGAACCTCGCGCAGCATCTCCTTGGTCGAGGTCTTGCCGACCGAGCCGGTCACGGCCACGACGCGCGCGTCGCTTCGCGCGCGTCCCGCACGGCCCAGCGCCTCCAGCGCGGCCAGAACGTCCGGCACGATCAGCAGCGGCGCATCTGGCGCCACGCCGTTCGGTATGCGGCTGACCAGCGCGGCGGCGGCGCCTGCCTGCAAGGCGTCGGCGACGAAATCATGACCATCGCGCGCGGCCTTGAGTGCGACGAAAAGATCGCCGGGCCGGATCGTGCGGGTGTCGATCGACACGCCCTGCGCCGCCCAATCGCCCTGCGCCCGCCCGCCCGTGGCGGCGGCGGCATCGACGGCGGTCCACAGGCTCATGCGCCCTCCCCCGCCTCGGCGGAATCGAGCGCCATGACCGCCACGCTGGCCTGCTCGGCATCATCGAAGGGCAGCACATCGGTGCCCACGGTTTGCCCCGTCTCATGCCCCTTGCCAAGGATCAGCAGCGCGTCCCCCGGCCCCAGCGCATCGACGCCGCGCAGAATCGCCTCGGCCCGGTCGCCCACGTTGGACGCCTCCGGGCAGCCGGCCATCACGGCGGCGCGGATGCTGGCGGGATCCTCGCTGCGCGGGTTGTCATCGGTCACGATCACCAGATCGGCATGCGCCGCGGCGGCCTGCCCCATCAGCGGGCGCTTGCCCGGATCACGGTCGCCGCCCGCGCCGATGATGGCGATGAGCCGCCCCATGACATGCGGGCGCAGCGCCTGAATGGCGGTCGCCACGGCATCGGGCGTATGGGCGAAATCCACGAACACCGCCGCGCCGCTGGCGCGCGTCGCCGCCAGCTCCATCCGGCCGCGCACGGTGCGCATTTCCGGCAGGACCGCAAAGACGCGTGCCGCGTCCGCCCCGGCCCCGATGGCAAGACCGGCCGCCAAAAGCAGGTTCTCGCCCTGAAAGCCGCCGATCAGCGGCAGATCCACCTGATGCGCGTCGCCCATCCACTCGAACCGCAGGCTTTGCCCGGTCGGGTTGAACCGCTGGCCCTTCAGCCGCAGATGCGCGCCGGGCCCGCGGCCCACGCGCAGCACGTCCTGCCCGCGCGCCTCGGCCAGATCGGCCATGGCCGGGCCGCGCGCATCGTCCATGTTGATGACGGCGACGCCGCCTTCGGGCAGAACGCGGGTGAAAAGCGCGGCCTTCGCGTCGAAATAGGCATCGAATGTGTGGTGGTAATCCAGATGGTCCTGGCTGAAATTGGTGAACGCCGCCGCCATCAGCTGCACCCCGTCAAGGCGGCGCTGCTCCAGCCCGTGGCTGGACGCCTCCATCGCGGCATGGGTCACGCCCGCGGCCTCGGCCTCGGCCAGAACGCGCATCAGGGTGATGGGATCGGGCGTGGTGTGGGCCAGCGGCGCGGCATAGCTGCCCTCGACGCCCGTGGTGCCGACGTTGATCGCCTCCAGCCCCAGCGCCTGCCAGATCTGCCGGGTAAAGCTGGCGACCGAGGTCTTGCCATTGGTGCCGGTCACGGCAACCATCACCTCGGGCTGCGCGCCGAACCAGAGCGCGGCGGCAAAGGCGAGCGCGGCGCGCGGATCCTCGGTCACGACCAGCGCGGCATCCGCGCCCTTCAGCACATCGGCGGCGATGCGCGCGCCCTGCGCGTCCGTCAGAATGGCGCTGGCGCCCATGCGCAGCGCGTATTGAATGAACTCGCCGCCATGCACCCGGCTGCCCGGCAAGGCGGCAAAGAGCGTGCCGTCCTTCACCTTGCGGCTGTCCACGGCCAGCCCGGTGATGCGCGCCTGCGCGCCGCCCTTGGCGCTAAGGCCCAGATCCGCCAGTGTCCGTTCCTGCCCCGCCGCCATGACCTGCCCCGCTCAATCGCCGTCCGAAAAAGATGTCAGCGTTATATCAGGCAGCACGGCAGGTTCAATCGCGGGACGCAGGCCCAAAAGCGGCGCAACGCGGGCGACGATCTCGGACGAGACCGGCACCGCCGTCCAGCCCGCGGTGCGGCGCGGCTTGTCGCCCGATGTCTCGACCGGCTCGTCCAGGGTGACGACCAGCACATATTTGGGATCATCCGCCGGGAACATGGAGGCGAATGTCGCGATTACCTTGTCCTCGTAATAGCCGCCGCCGTTTTCTTTGGGCTTGTCCGCCGTGCCCGTCTTGCCGCCCACGGCATAGCCCGGAACCTCGCCCATGCTGGCGGTTCCGCTGGTCACGACGCGGCGCAGCATGTCGCGCGAGGCGCGGGCGACGGCGGCTGTCATCACCCGCTCGCCCTGTTGCGGCAAATCCTGCTTCAGCAGCGTCGGTTTGACATAGCGCCCGCCATTGGCAATGGCCGCATACCCGGCCGCCAGATGCAGCGGTGTCGAGGACAGGCCGTGCCCGTAGGAAATGGTGACAGTGGACAGATCCGTCCAACGCTTGGGCATCAGGGGCTGGCCGCCCGACGCTTCGATCATCTCGAAATCGACCGGCTTGAAGAAGCCCAGCGTTTTCAGAAACTCCTGCTGTCGCTCGGGCCCGATCTGCAGCGCAAGGCGTCCGGTGCCCCGGTTGGAGCTTTCCACGATGATATCCGACACGCTGAGCTTGCCAAAGTTCTTGCCGTTGAATTCGCCGATCCGGTGACCGCCCACGCGCATCGGGCCGGCGGTGTCGATGATCGTTTCGGAATTGACCAAGCCCAGCTGCATCGCCTGCGCCGCCGCGAAGATCTTGAAGGTCGAGCCCAGCTCGTACACCCCCTGCACCGCGCGGTTGAACAGCGGGCTGTCGGCCGCTTTGCCCTGCACCAGAGGGCGGGGGCGGTCGTTGGGGTCGAAATCCGGCAGGGACGCGATCGAGACGATCTCGCCGGTATGCACATCCATCAGGATCGCCGCGGCACCCTTGGCGTTCATGATGCTCATGCCGCCGGCCAGCACCCGCTCGACCGCCGCCTGCACCGACAGATCCAGCGACAGCGTCAAGGGCTCGTGGTTCTGGGCCGGATCGCGCAGCCGCTCGTCATAGTATTTCTCGATGCCCGCGACGCCGATCACCTCGGCAGCATGCACGCCTTCGCGGCCGAACCCGGCGCCGCCCAGAACATGCGCGGCCAGCGTGCCGTTGGGATAAAGACGCATCTCGCGCGGGCCGAACAGCAGCCCCGGCTCGCCGATGTCATGCACGGCCTGCATCTGCTCGGGGCTGATTTTCTTCTTGATCCACAGGAACTTGCGCTTGCCGGTGAAATCGCGGACCAGACGGTCCTCTTTCAGATCCGGAAAGATCTTGACCAGCCTCTGGGCGGTCTTTTCCGGCTCGATCATCTGCTGGGGCTGGGCATAAAGGCTGTGGGTGTCGAAATTCGTCGCCAGAATCCGCCCCTTGCGATCGACGATATCGGCGCGCTGCGCGAGGATGCCCGCCCCCGCCGCGCTGGTGCGCGGCTCGGCCGGTTCGGTCTGCGCAAGGATGCCCATGCGCAGGCCGATGACGCCGAACGCGCAGAAGAACATCGTGCCCAGCACCAGAAGCCGCCCCTCGGCGCGGCGGCGCGCCTTGTCGCGCATCGCCTCGTGGCGCAGGCGGATGTTCTCGCGCTCGATCGCGTCGGGGTTTTCGCCCTTTTCGCGGGCGGGCAGGATACGCGCCAGCGGGCGCAGCGGTGTGCGGATCATTCTGCCACCTCCTCGGTGCCGCTCGATACCTCGACCGAGGCGGAGAAATCTATGCGCAAATCCACCTCCGGCGGGAAATCCACCTGATCGATGCGCCCGAACTGCCCCGCCTCCAGCGGCATCAGCTCAAGCCGGTCAAAGTTGATGTCGGCCAGCTCGCGCAGCCGCGCGGGCCGGTTCAGATAGGCCCATTCGGCGTTCAACACGCGCAGCCGCTGGCGCGCCGTCGAAATCCGCGTCTCCAGCCGCTCCGCATGGCTGATGGCGGCCTGCGTGCGATAGTTTTCATGGTAGGCCCAGTAGGCCAGCCCGATCACGGCCAAGGCACTGAGAACGTAAAACAAACTGCGCATTATCTATCCCCTTTCAGCAGCGGCATCCCCAATGCCTTGCGATCCGTCACGCCGGGCGCCTCGGCGGTGCGCACCGCGACGCGCAGCTTGGCGCTGCGGCTGCGCGGGTTCGCGGCCAGCTCGGCCTCATCCGCGGTGATCGCCTTGCGGCTTTTCAGCGTGAACTGGCGCGGCTGCGCGGCCTCTGCCGGCGCGTGGCGGCTGCCGCCGCCGCCGCCATCGCTGCGATCCTGCAGGAAACGTTTCACCATGCGGTCCTCGATCGAATGAAATGTCACGACAGCCAGAATACCGCCGGGTTTGAGCGCGCGCTCCGCCGCCTCCAGCCCGCCGATCAGCTCGCCATATTCGTCGTTCACGGCGATGCGGATCGCCTGAAAGCTGCGCGTCGCCGGATGGGCCTGCCCCGGCTTGGAGCGCGGCAGGCATTTCTCGACGATCTCGGCCAGCTGAAGCGTGCTGACAATCGGCACCTCCGCGCGTTTTTTCACGATGGCGCGCGCAATCCGGCGGCTGGCGCGCTCCTCGCCATAAAGATACAGGATGTCGGCCAGCGCGCCTTCGTCCGCAGTGTTGACCAGATCGGCCGCCGTCGGACCATTCTGGCTCATCCGCATGTCGAGCGGGCCGTCGCGCATGAAGGAAAAGCCGCGCTGCGCCTGATCGAGCTGCATGGAACTGACCCCAAGATCCAGAACGATACCGTCCAGCCCTTGCGCATAGTCATCCAGCCTGGAGAAGACCCCCTCGACCAGCTCCACCCGGTCCCCGAACGGCGCGGCCCACTCTGCCGCCATCTCCAGCGCTGCGGGATCGCGGTCAACGCCGATCACCTTGCCCGCCCCCGCGGCCAGCAGCGCGCGCGCATAGCCGCCCGCGCCCAGCGTGCCGTCAAGCCACGTGCCGGACACGGGCGACGCCGCCTCGATCAGCGGGGCGATCAATACGGGAATATGCGGAGCATCATCGGAGGGCGCGGCAGCGGACATCGCCTATTCCCCCTTCGGTCCATCCAGGAAAACCAGCGGATCGAAATCCTCGGGCAGATCGTCCAGCCACTCTTCGGTTCGCGCGGCTTCCTCGGATTCGTATGTTTCGGGCTTCCAGATCTGGAACGTATCGCCCGCGGCGATGAAGAATGCCTCATTCTCCAGCCCGATCTTGGCGCGCAGCTTGGCCGGCAGCACAAGGCGGCCGGTCTCGTCCACGGTGGTCGGAAAGGACTGCCCGTGAAAGAGGCGCTGCAGCATCTTGCGCTCCATCGAGCCGCGCGGCAGCGCGTCGATCTTGTCGTCGACCTCGCTGATGGCGTCGACGGTGTAGCATTCCAGGTAATTGCGGCGATGGTCGCCATAGACGATGATCAATTCGGGCGGCAGACCATCGGTCCAGTTCGGGTCGGACGCCTCGATCACACGGCGAAAAAGGGCCGGGATCGAGACCCTGCCCTTGCTGTCCACCTTGTGGTGGCTTTCACCTCTGAACCTGCGTGCCACTTATGCGGCCCCTTGCCCTGCCTCGTTTGGTCGAATTCGTGCCCTCAAACGAAAACGACGGATTGAGCTGCTGCCACTGCCCAATCCGCCGCCCTCGTCCCGCGTCTAGCGGGGTGTCCGACTGCGCGCGCCACCTGGGGGGATGTCTGCTCGCTCGCGCGCCGGATCTCTTTGTTGCGATGAAGGCGGATGCCTGTATGAAACCTGACTTTGGTTATTATTTCGGGATCGTTTGGTGTCCCTTTGTTTGTCGTCCCGTCCTCATCACGCTTATAGGGATGCCATGGGAATTCATGGCACGCAACTAAAAAATGATCCGTCCGACCACAGCATATAGTTATCCACAGGAGTACAAAACAAGATCATGTGACACGGATTTGTGAAGATACGCATAACCTAGCGTGAAGAACGCGTTCTCTCGCCATATTTAGTGGCATCAAAGATGACCCATATTTTTCCCATAATTTCCCGAAATAATATGGAGAGGGTGCGTTTCCCGCCATCTTCCCGACGTCTGGACGCGCCGAATCGCAGATTCGCCCACCGATTCGGCCAGCAACCCGGCGAAACCCACGCTTTTCGCGCTGCCGAGTCGCCTGGTGCAGCCTCCGGACAGGTCGCGGCGCGCACTTCATCCCATGATTTCCCATGGAGACCGCGCGCGGATTACATCCCGATATCGTTCGGCATGAAAATCAGGTCCGTCGGTCCCGGCCGCGCGCCTGCGGCGGTCAGCATCGCGTGAACCTGTCCGCGATGATGGGTCTGGTGGTTGAAAAAATGCTGCACGCACAGACCCATCGGCAGGACCTGCCCCAGCGCGCCCGAGTGCCATGACAGATCACCGGCCAGCCGCTCGGGCGCCACCCTCCCCGACCATTCCAGAATGCGCTGGTCGGCCTGCACCCGCGCCGATTTGTAACCGGCCCATGTCGACATCATATCCGCGCTGTCCTGAATCCCGCCACCGGGCGGCGCCCCGCCGTCAAACCGCGCCATCCATGTCAGGTCGGCCCATAGCAAATGGTTGAGCGTTCCCGCGATCGAGCCGAAGAACGCGGCCCGATCCTGCCTGCGCGCCGCATCGCTCAGCATATCGGCCGCCGCAACCTGCCCGGCGTTTTGCCACATATTGTAGCGCGCCATCAGCGCACATGACGAAGGAGAGACACTCATCAGAACAGCCTCCAAGGGATCGGCGGGCCGCCCACCTGCGAGCCGCTCTCTTGTTCATGCCAATGCGTTCGGCACGCCCCTGATACGCTGTTTTTCGGGCGGAACGCGCGCTCTATACACCTGCTGCGCTTTTCTTGGGACAAATACCCAAGGCCCGGCCCTATCCGCGCGGATCGTCCTGCGTGCGGGGCGCATCGGGGTCCGCCTGCCCAATGCCGAGAAAGACGAATTTCAGCGGCAACATCCAGGCGAACCCGACGAAGACATAGACCAGAAGCGTCGCCCATCCCGGCAGCGCGGGCAGGACCGCGATCAGGCTGACCGCGGCCACGACATAGGCCGGCAGCCCGATCAGAAGGATCACCAGCGACCAGCGCCGCCGCGCGGTATAGCTGAGGGGCATGGGCGTCTCCTTTGCTGCGGGGCTTGCCTGCGCGGCCCCGGCGTCAGTCGGCGAAGGGGTCCGTGACCAATATCGTGTCTTCGCGTTCCGGCGATGTGGACAATAGCGCGACGGGGCATTCGATCAACTCCTCGACGCGGCGCACGTATTTGATCGCGCCGGCAGGCAGGTCGGCCCAGCTGCGCGCGCCCTCGGTCGATTCGCTCCAGCCGGGCATCTCCTCGTAGATCGGCTTGCAGCGCCATTGCAGGTCAGAGGCGGTGGGCAGATATTCCAGCACCTCGCCGTCCAGCTCGTAGCCGGTGCAGATGCGCAAGGTCTCGAACCCGTCGAGCACGTCGAGTTTGGTCAGCGCGATGCCCTTGACGCCCGAGGTCGCGCAGGTCTGGCGCACCAGCGCCGCGTCGAACCAGCCACAGCGCCGCTGGCGCCCCGTCACGGTGCCAAACTCGCGCCCCCGCTCGCCCAGCCGCTGGCCGTTGTCGTCGTCCAGCTCGGTCGGGAACGGCCCCTCGCCCACGCGGGTGGTGTAGGCCTTGACGATGCCCAGCACATAGTTGATCGCGCCGGGGCCGAGGCCGACGCCGGTCGCGGCCTGCCCCGCGATCACGTTGGAGGACGTGACAAAGGGATAGGTGCCGAAATCGATGTCCAGCAACGCGCCTTGCGCGCCCTCGAAAAGGATCCGCTTGCCGGCCTTGCGCTTGTCGTTCAGCACCTTCCAGACGGGCGCCGCGTATTGCAGGATCTCGGGCGCGATATCGCGCAGCTGCTGAACCAGCGCGTCGCGGTCCACCGGCTCGATCCCCAGTCCCCGGCGCAGCGGATCGTGATGCTGCAGCGCGCGGTCCACCCGCGCCTCCAGCGTGGCCAGATCGCCGAGGTCGGCCACCCGGACGGAC
The DNA here is from genome assembly GCF_003072125.1 of Pelagivirga sediminicola. GTDB lineage: Bacteria > Pseudomonadota > Alphaproteobacteria > Rhodobacterales > Rhodobacteraceae > Roseovarius > Roseovarius sediminicola. Next base: position 708,437 of record NZ_QCYH01000001.1, read on the forward strand.
CGGCGGCCGACCTTGTCCTCGTAGGCGGGGCCGATGCCGCGCCCGGTGGTGCCGATCTTGGTGCCCTTGCTGGCGGCCTCTTCGCGGGCGCGGTCCAACTCGCCATGGATGGGCAGGATCAGCGGCGTGTTCTCGGCGATCATCAGCGTCTCGGGCGTGATCTCGACCCCCTGCTCGCGGATCTTGGCGATCTCGGCCACAAGGTGCCATGGATCCAGCACAACGCCGTTGCCGATCACCGACAGCTTGCCGCCGCGCACCACGCCCGAGGGCAGCGCGTTCAGCTTGTAGACCTCGCCATCCACAACCAGCGTATGACCGGCATTATGCCCGCCCTGAAAGCGCGCGATGACATCGGACCGCTCGCTGAGCCAATCGACGATCTTGCCTTTTCCCTCGTCGCCCCACTGGGCGCCCACGACGACGACGTTTGCCATGACGGACCTCATATCATTCCGGTAAAACCCGCGCCCTTGTAGCGATGCCGGGCGGGGGGCGAAACCTCTAAAGCAGCGCGCCCGATTCATCGCCGCCCGATTTGGCGCAAATTGCCCGTGCCCGTCCGGCAACGCCCCGCCGCGCCCGCGCATGCCGGGTTGCGGGGCGCGGCGAAATTCCATAGATAGCCCCCAACAGGTCATCAGACTTCCCCTACCCGGCAGGCCGCTCAATGGAAAACGTCGTTCTCATCATCCACCTTCTTCTGGCACTGTCGCTGATCGGCGCGGTGCTGCTGCAACGCTCCGAAGGCGGCGGGCTTGGCATGGGCGGCGGCGGAGGTGGCGGCGGCCGCGTCGCGGGCCGCTCGGCGGGCACGGCCATGGGCAAGCTGACATGGCTGCTGGCCGCTGCCTTCATCTGCACCTCGATGGCGCTGACCATCATCGCGGCCAGCAATTCGGCAGGCGGATCGGTTCTGGACCGGCTGGTCGACGCGCCCGCCCGCACCGAGGCCCCGGACGAGACGGACGCCGCCAGCGGCACCCTGCAGGCCCCCGGCGAGGACGACGCCGACGCCCCCCTGCTGCCCACGGCCGAGTAATCCATTTCATGATCCGGGCCGCCCTTGTGCGGCCCTTTTTTGAAAGCCCGCGGCGCTGTTGCGCGCGCCGCCCGAATCCTCTATGGCTCAAGTCCCGTGATGCTGCGGTTTCTTGATGCCGCAAACGCACAGAATCAGGCCCGTTTTCGAGGCCCATCATCACGGGGGACCGCCTGCCAATGGCTCGTTATATCTTTATCACCGGCGGCGTCGTCTCCTCCCTCGGCAAGGGGCTTGCCTCGGCGGCGCTCGGCGCGCTTTTGCAGGCGCGCGGCTTTTCGGTGCGGCTGCGCAAGCTGGATCCCTACCTCAACGTCGATCCCGGCACGATGTCCCCGTTCGAGCATGGCGAGGTCTTCGTCACCGATGACGGCGCCGAAACCGATCTGGACCTTGGCCATTACGAGCGCTTCACGGGCGTTCCGGCCCGCATGACCGACAGCGTCAGTTCGGGGCGCATCTATTCCAACGTGCTGGAGAAGGAACGCCGCGGCGATTACCTTGGCAAGACGATACAGGTGGTTCCGCACGTCACCAACGAGATCAAGGAGTTCCTCGCCGTCGGCGCCGATGAGGTCGACTTCATGCTGTGCGAGATCGGCGGCACGGTGGGCGACATCGAAGGGCTGCCGTTTTTCGAGGCGATCCGCCAGTTCAGCCATGACCAGCCGCGCGGGCAGTGCATCTTCATGCATCTGACCTTGCTGCCCTATCTGGCCGCCTCGGGCGAGCTGAAGACCAAGCCCACCCAGCACAGCGTCAAGGAGCTTCAGTCGATCGGCATCGCGCCTGACATCCTTGTCTGCCGGTCCGAGCATCCGATCCCCGAAAAGGAGCGCGAGAAGATCGCCCTTTTCTGCAACGTGCGCAAGGAAGCGGTCGTTGCCGCCTATGATCTGAAATCCATCTACGAGGCGCCGCTGGCCTATCACCACGAGGGGCTGGATCAGGCGGTGCTGGACGCGTTCCAGATCTCGCCCGCGCCGCGCCCCGACCTTGCGGTCTGGCAAGACGTGGCCGACCGGATCCACAACACCGACGGCGAGGTGAACGTCGCCATCGTCGGCAAATACGTGCAGCTTGAGGATGCCTATAAATCCATCAAGGAGGCGCTGACCCATGGCGGCATGGCCAACCGCGTCAAGGTGAATGTCCAGTGGGTGGATGCGGAGGTTTTCGACACCGAAGACCCCGCGCGCCACCTTGAAGGGTTTCATGCCATCCTCGTGCCCGGCGGCTTTGGCGAGCGCGGCACCGAGGGCAAGATCAAGGCCGCGCAGTTCGCCCGCGAACGCAAGATCCCCTACATGGGCATCTGCCTGGGCATGCAACTGGCCGTGATCGAGGCCGCGCGCAACGTCGCGGGCATCGCCACCGCCGGATCGGAGGAATTCGATCATGAGGCGGACGTGCGCCGGTTCGAGCCGGTGGTCTATCACCTCAAGGAATGGGTGCAGGGCAACGAGAAGGTCAAGCGCAAGGTGACGGACGACAAGGGCGGCACGATGCGCCTTGGCGCCTATGACGCCGTCCTCGCCGAGGGCAGCCGCGTCGCCGAGATCTATGGCACCACCGCCATCGAGGAGCGTCACCGGCACCGTTATGAGGTAGACACCAAGTACCGCGAAAAGCTGGAGGAGCACGGGCTGCGCTTTTCGGGCATGTCGCCCGACGGTCGCCTGCCCGAGATCGTGGAATGGGCCGATCATCCGTGGTTCATCGGGGTGCAGTTCCACCCCGAGCTGAAATCCAAGCCTTTCGCGCCTCACCCGCTTTTTGACGATTTCGTGCGCGCTGCGGTCGAGACATCGCGCCTCGTCTGAGACGATGCGCATGGGCAGGGTGGCGGATATGCCAACAGGATGAAGCAGGGCGCCCGGCCCCGCATTCACCCTGTCCGTGACTATGCCGGGCGCGGGATCAGCGCTTGCGCAGATAGGCCCAGGAGACATAGCCGTTCAGCGCGGGCCCGTCCTTCATCGCCGCCTCGCACCAGCGGGTGCCGCCGGTCCGCTCGCATCCGTTCAGGCGCAGGACGGTGCCGTTCGGCAGCCCGGCAATGACGTCAAAGCCGGTGCCGGGCCCCGCGCGCAGCTTCAGCATGTCACCCTCCTCGACGCCAAAGACCTCGTAATAGCCCATGGGGCCGCCCATCGGCGCGCAGGCCGATAGCGCGAAAGGCAGTATGGCAAGGGCGGCGAAAATGGCTTTGTGCATGGCTGTCTCTCTTCTTCTGCTTTTGTTTTCCGGCCCGTGGCAGGCCGATGCGTGCGGCGTCAACCGGCCATCAACGCCTCGGCGGCGGCGCGGGCGGCAGGCGTGATCGTGTCGCCCGACAGCATGCGCGCGATCTCGTCCACGCGGTCCGGCGCGCCGAGCGGCGTCACCGTCGACAGGGTCATGCCATCTTCCACCCGCTTTTCCACGCGCCAGTGATGCGCCGCCAACGCGGCCACCTGCGGGCTGTGCGTGACCACCAGAACCTGGCCGCCCCTTGCAAGATCCGCAAGGCGCCGCCCCACCGCGTCCGCGGTGGCGCCACCGACGCCGCGGTCGATCTCGTCAAAGATCATGGTCAGTCCCGGCTGCGCGCCCGTCAGGCAGACCTTGAGCGCCAGCAAGAAGCGGCTGAGCTCGCCGCCCGAGGCGATCTTGGCCAGTGGCCCGGAGGGCGCGCCGGGGTTGGTGGCAACGCGAAAGGCGACCTCGTCGATGCCGTCGGGGCCGGGGGCCGTTTCGGTCATGGTCGTTTCGAACACAGCGCGCTCCATCTTGAGCGGGGCAAGCTCGGCCATGACGGCCGCGTCAAGGCGCCCGGCCGCTTCTGCGCGGGCGGCGCCGAGGGCGGCGGCGGCATCGTCATAGGCTTTGCCCGCGCGCTTCAGCTCGCCGCGCAACGCTTCGATCTGGGCATCGCCGGCATCGAGCGCGGCAAGGCGGCGCTCCAGATTCGTGGCGAAATCCCCTAGCTCATCGGGGCCGACGCCGTGTTTGCGCGCCAATGCGCGGATCGCGAACAGCCGCTCTTCGGTGTCCTCCAGCTCTGCGGGGTTGAAGGCCAGCGCCTCGACACATTCGTCGACGCCGCGCGCGGCCTCGTCCAGCTCGACCAGAGCGCGCCCCAGCGCGGCAATCGGCGCGTCCAGCTGCCCCTTGACCTGCGCGGCCGCATCCTCCAGCCAGCGCAGCGCGTCGCCGGCCGCGCCCTCGGCGCCCTGCCCGCCCAGCGCCTCGGCGGCCTTGGCGATATCGCTGCGCACGCGCTCGGCGGCCTGCATCAGGCGGCGGCGGGCGTCCAGCTCGGCATCCTCGCCGGGCTCGGGCGCCAGCGCGCGCATTTCACCCACCGCATGGCGCAGGAATTCCTCCTCGCTGCGGATCGCCTCCAGCGCCGTTTCGGCGGATGCCAGCGCCTTGGCCGCCGCCTGACGGGCGCCCCAGGCCGCGCGCACATCGGCGCGCAGCGCGCCCAACTGGCCGTATTCATCCAGCAGCGCGCGGTGACCGCGCGCGTTCAGAAGGCCCCGGTCATCGTGCTGGCCGTGCAGCTCCACAAGCGTATCGCTGAGGCTGCGCAATACCTCGCCCGAGCAGCGCCGGTCATTGATCCACGCCGTCTTGCGCCCGTCCGCCGTATTGATGCGGCGCAGGATCAGCTCGTCCGAGGCTGGGATCCCGGCCTCCGCCAGCACGGCATGGGCCGCGTGACCCGCTGGCAGATCGAACACCGCCGTCACCTCGCCCTGATCGGCGCCGCTGCGCACCAGCTCGGCGCGCCCGCGCCAGCCCAGCACGAAACCCAGACTGTCCAGAAGGATGGATTTGCCGGCACCCGTCTCGCCGGTCAGGGCATTGAGGCCGGGCTGGAACGTCAGATCCAGCCGGTCAATGATCAGCATGTCGCGTATATCAAGACTGCGCAGCATTTCCGGGCCCCGTTGCACAGGCGGGCATCTGCCCGCCTCTTCCAGTTACAACCACTGGCCCTTGATCATCTGGCGATAGACCTGCGCCAGCCAGTTGTCGCCGCGCGCTTCCATCTTGAGGCCGCGGCTCGTCAGCAGGCGATAGCTGTCCTGATACCATGGCGTTGAACGGAAGTTGTGACCCAGGATCGCGCCGGCGGTCTGCGCCTCGTCCGTGAGGCCCAGCGACAGATACGCCTCGACCAGACGGTGCAATGCCTCGGCGGTGTGCGACGTGGTCTGGAAATCCTCCACCACCACGCGGAAGCGGTTGATCGACGCGGTGAAGTGATCCCGCTTCAGGTAAAAGCGGCCCACCTCCATCTCCTTGGCCGCCAGATGGTCGAAGGCCAGATCGAATTTCAACATCGCCGAGCGCGCATATTCGCTGTCGGGATAGATCTCGATCACCTTGCGCAGCGCTTGCAGGGCCTGGAATGTCAGCCCCTGATCGCGCCCGACCTCGTCGATCTGGTCATAATAGCTGAGCGCCAGAAGATACTGCGCATAGGCGGCATCCTCGTCCGTCGGGTAAAAGTCGATATAGCGCTGCGCGGCGCTGCGGCTTTCCTCGTAGCTCTCGTCGAGATGATACGAGAACGCCTGCATGATGACCGCGCGTTTGGTCAGGTCCGAATAGGGATAAAGCCGCTCGACCTCGGAAAAGCTCTGGGCGGCGAGGGCCGGCTTGTTGGCGGCCAGATCGTATTCGCCGCGCTCAAAGATTTGCTGGGCGGTGAACTGCTCATAGTCCACATCGCCGCGCTCCACCTTGCCGGTGATGCCGCCACAAGACGCAAGCGCAGCTGTCAAAAGAAGCGCGCCGGTCAGGTTCGCCGCCTGTTTTGCCGCCAGTTTTGCGCGCCGTGTTGCGCCCTGTCTGCCAAACATCATGCCTGCTCTGCCCTTATTCCCCGTTGATCGGGTTGTAGCCCAATCATCGGGCCTGTGCCAGCACAGAAATCCGGCGCCGCCCAAGGGGTTGGCGTATTCCTGCGGGGGCGGCACTCACGCCCCGGCCGCACGGTTTTCGTCTCCGCCGCGATCACGCGACCTGCGGCACTTCGCCCCAATGCACGCCCGCACCGGGCAAACGCGCCGCGAGGGCCGCATCGCAGGTCACCCATTCGACACAGCCGGGCCGGTCGAACAGCGCATGAAGCAGATCATTGGTCAGCGCATGCCCTGCCAGATGCCCTTGATAATGCGCCAAAAGCGGCGCACCGGCCAGTGCCAGATCGCCGAGCGCATCCAGCATCTTGTGGCGCACGGCCTCGTCGCGGTGGCGCAGGCCGCCGGGGCTGAGCACGTTGGCACCATCGACCACGACCGCGTTTTCCAGCGTGCCGCCCAGCGCAAGGCCGCTGGCATGCATCGCGTCCACATCCGCCTTGCGGCAGAATGTGCGGCTGTTGGCCAATTCGCGGACGAAGCTGCCATTGGCCATGTTCAGCGTCTTTTTCTGCACGCCGATCGCGGCATCATCGAAGGCGATGTCGAATTCGATCGTCAGCGTATCGTGCGGCGTCAGCCGCGCCCATGCCTCGCCGCGGCGCACCGCAACCTCGCGCAGGACGCGCAGCGCACGGACGGGGCGGCTCTGGCGACGCATGCCGCAGCGCAGGATGCCTTCGACGAACTCGGCCGAGCTGCCATCGAGGATCGGGACCTCGGGGCCGTCGACCGTGACCAGCGCGTTATGAATGCCGCAGCCCATGAGGGCGGCCATCACATGCTCGACCGTCGAGATCTGCACGCCGTGGGCATTCTCAAGCCGCGTGCACAGCGGCGTCTGGTTCACGTTTGTCCACAGCGCCGGAATATCGCCGGTTCCGGCCGCACAATCCACGCGGCGAAAGACGATGCCGTGATCCACGGGCGCCGGACGGATCACCAGACGCGCGGCGCTGCCCGAATGCAGGCCGACACCGTCGAACGTGATGGGTCTGATAACCGTGGTTTGCACAATGCCCTCGTGAAGTCGGTTTTCATGGGTTCGCGGACGGGTGCCGCGAATTGGTTAAACAGGATTTAAGGCCTGTGCGCCGTGCGCTCAACTCAATCTTTGCAACGGATTGAAACATGGCGCGCAGCCAAGCGGCAATATCCCGCCGAATTCGAAATAACCGCTTATAATCAGTCGGTTCCGCCGCGATCTTTACACGCCCGTTCACGAAAAAAGGCCGCCTTTGAGGCGGCCTTTCATCACTGTATTGCATACATTGTTACCTACGCCGCCAGCGCGGCGCGGATCAGTTGGCCTGACGTCGCAGGAAGGCCGGGATTTCGATCTGCTCGTCGCGCTCTTCGTCAGGCTCGACCGGCGCGGGCTGATGGGCCTGGACGCTGGGCTGCTGGCGGGGCTGGCGCGGCGCTTCGGCTTCCTGACCGTGGCCGGTCATCCGGTTGAGCAAGGAATTGATGCCAAAGCGCGGACGCTCGGCAGGCTGCTCGGCCGTGCGTGCCTGCTGTTGTGCCTGGCGCACCTGCGGGGTCTGCGCGCCCTCGGGCCGGCGCGAGGCCGCGTTGCCGACAGCGGTCTGCAGACGCGCAAGCGTTTCGGGCGAGGGCGTGCCGGGCGCCGGGGCGCGCGGTGCGACATAGGCCTGAAGCTCTTCCTCGTATTCTTCCTCGGCGGCCGTGGGGCGCGGGGCGTAGGCGGGGGGCGGCACGTCATTGTCGCTGCGCGCGGCGGGGCGGCCCTGCTCGGCGCGGCGCTCTTCGCGCGGCTCGAAAATGTCCTCCATCTGCTCCTCGGCGGCGGCGCGCTCGTCATCCATGGACGAGAACAGCGACGGCTCGGGCGCCTCTTCGCGGCGGGCGGCAGGCTGCTGCGGCTCGGGCTGGCGCGCGGGCTGCGATTGCGGCTGCGATGCGGCGACTGCGGGACGCGGCGCTTCCTCCTGCGGCGCGGGCTGCTCGCTCGACACATTCTGGCGCAGCGGCTCGGCCAGCGAGCGGCGCGGCACCGGCACTTCGGTCGTGGCCGGGGCGGCGTCGATGCCGGTGGCGACAACGCTGACGCGCATCATGCCTTCCATCGCGGGATCCATGGTCGAGCCGACGATAATGTTCGCCTCGGCGTCCACTTCCTCGCGGATGCGGTTCGCGGCCTCGTCCAGCTCGAACAGGGTCAGATCGGTGCCGCCGGTGATGTTGATCAGCACGCCCTTGGCGCCCTTGAGGCTGATTTCGTCCAGCAGCGGGTTGGCGATGGCCTTTTCGGCGGCCTGGATCGCGCGATCCTCGCCCTCGGCCTCGCCGGTGCCCATCATTGCCTTGCCCATCTCGTCCATCACCGCGCGCACGTCGGCAAAGTCGAGGTTGATCAGGCCGGGGCGCACCATCAGATCGGTCACGCCCTTGACGCCCTGATAGAGAACGTCGTCGGCCATGCTGAAGGCTTCGGTAAACGTGGTCTTCTCATTCGCCAGGCGGAACAGGTTCTGGTTAGGAATGATGATCAGCGTATCGACGACCTTTTGCAGCGCCTCGACGCCGTCCTCGGCCTGCTTCATCCGCTTGCCGCCCTCGAACTGGAAGGGCTTGGTCACGACGCCGACGGTCAGAACGCCCAGCTCGCGCGCGGCCTGCGCGATGATCGGCGCGGCGCCGGTTCCGGTGCCGCCCCCCATGCCGGCAGTGATGAAGCACATATGCGCGCCGGCCAGATGATCGACGATCTGTTCGATCGACTCCTCGGCGGCGGCGGCGCCGACCGAGGCACGGGCGCCCGCACCCAGCCCTTCGGTCACTTTCACGCCCAGCTGAATGCGATTTTCGGAATTCGACTGCTGCAGCGCCTGCGCGTCGGTATTCGCAACGACGAACTCGACCCCATCCAGCTGCTTTTCGATCATGTTGTTGACCGCGTTACCGCCGGCGCCGCCAACACCGAAAACGGTGATCCGGGGCTTGAGGTCTTCGCGTCCGGGCATGGTGAGGTTCAATGTCATTGCTCTGTCCGCCTGTGCTTGCGCCCACATTCGCGGGCCATTTTTCTGCCTTAATTCGCATTATTACCGAGATATGCCCGGATCGTCACCTAAAAAACACAAGTTCAACACAAAATATAGACCCTTTTTGACAGGTTTTCGCGGGATTTCGCCGACGACACCCTATTTAGCGGCTACCAGTTGTCCTTGAACCATTTCACTGCCCGCTTCAGCGACCGTGCCGGATAGCGATCCACCGGCAATTCGAAGTCCCACCATTCGTCCTGAGGGTTCGCCGCAAAGAGGCACATGCCCACCGCGCTGGCAAACCCGGCGCCCGTGGCCGCCTGCGGCAGACCATGCACGCGCAGAGGCCGGCCAAGGCGCACCTGCTGGCCCAGGATGCGCGTCGCAAGGCCGTCAAGGCCGGGGATCTGGCTGCCGCCGCCGGTCAGAACGATCTGCTGGCTGGGCAGGCAGTCAAAGCCGGCGGCATCGAGCCGCGCGCGCACCTCCTCGAGGATTTCCTCGACGCGGGGGCGCATGATGCCGATCAGCTCGGCCCGGCTGACGCTGCGGCGGTCATGGCCCCAGTCGCCGGTATCGCTGTTGATCTCGATCATCTCGCGGTCGTCCATCCCGGTGGCGACGACGCCGCCATAGAATGTCTTGATCCGCTCCGCCGTGGCGGTGGGCACCTGCAGGCCCATGGAGATGTCCGATGTCACATGCTCGCCGCCCATGCGGACGCTGTCGCAATAGATCATGTGCTTCTTGATGAAGATCGAGATGCCGGCGCTGCCGCCGCCCAGATCGATGCAGGCCGCGCCCAGTTCCTGCTCGTCCTCGACCAGCGACGAGATGCCCGCCACATAGGCCGAGCTGGCGATGCCGGCCAGTTCCAGATCGCAGCGCTTGACGCAATGGGCCAGGTTCTGGATCGGCGCGCTGTCGACGGTCAGCATGTGCAGATCGGTGCTGAGCGCGTTGCCCATCTGCCCGCGCGGATCGATCAGCCCCGAGCGGTGATCCAGCGCAAAGTTGACGGGCTGCGCGTGCAGCACCTCGCGCCCGTCGCCGAAATCGGGCACTTCGCAGGCCGAGAGGACGCGGCTGACATCCTGCTCGGACACCATATGCCCTTCAAGCTCGACCTGCCCGGCCAGCCCGTAGCTGCGCGGCCCGGCGCCCGAGAAACAGGCGATGACGTGATCGACGCGCATGTTGGCCATCTTCTGCGCGGCCTGAACGGAGGTGCGGATGGCGCGCTCGGTCTCGCCCATCGCCTCGATCTCGCCAAAGCGCACGCCGCGCGACCGGGTGGTCGCGGCGCCGATCACGCGGAACCCCGCCTGCCCGGCCATCGCGCCGATGCCGCCCTCGCCCTCGCGCCGCTCGGTGCCGTCGAAACGCAGCACGAGGCACGCGATCTTGGACGTGCCGACATCCAGAACAGCCACCACACCCCGCTGCATGGCCGCGCGGCGCATGTTGCGCATTGCGCGCTGCGATTCATAAAGTTCGATCATTCTGCACTTGCCCCTGCACTCAAGTTCCGCACGCGCCACCATTGCTGGCTGGCGGGTTCATTCATTCTCAGCGTCGGCCGGTCGGCCAGCCGCATGTCCACGGCCGCGATATCGCGCTCCAGCATGTTCTGCGCCTCGTTCAGCACGATCACGCGCTCCAGCGCGCGCACCGGATCGTCCTCGGGCAGCATGATGCGCTGGCCGCGATCCAGAACCACGTCCCAGCGCCGCGCGCCCATCCGCACCAGCCCCCGCAGGCGCGGCCCGAGCGGGCCGGCAGCCGCGCGGATCGCCAGCGCCTCGGGCACCGCGTCCTGCGCGCCGTCCCCGGTCAGAACCGGCAGGCGCGCGCGCTCGGCGCGGTGCGCCACCACGTCCAGCGCGACGCCCTCGGCGTCGATCACGATCAGCCCCTTGGGCACGCGCATCAGCGCCGCGGGCTGGCGTTCGTGCACGCGCACCTCCAGCACGCCGCCCTGGCGCACGCGGACGGCGGCGCTGGCGACGGCGGGAATATCCTCGACCGCGGCGCGCACCGCCTCCAGATCCATATCGAAGGAGCTGAGCGGCAAGGAATAGCTGAAGCCCTCGCGCACATCGGCGGCGGTGCGGGGGCTGGCGCCCTCGACCGACAGCAGCTTGACCATGAATTCGGGGCGCGTCTGGATCTGCTCGCGGATGTCGATATAGGCCTGCACCATGCGCTGCTGCACCGCCGGATCGGACAGGTACCAGCTGGCCACGCCGAAGGTCAGGCAGAACGGCACGCCAAAGCGCAACAGCCGCCGATACATCGGCGTCAGCAGCACCCGCTGCATCCGGTAGGACCAGCGCGACGGCGCCGGATCGTTCTTGGTGCCTACCTGCCCCATGATGCATCCTCCACCATCCAGCGGCACAGCGCGCCAAAGCTCATCCCGGTCGCGCGCGCCTGTTCGGGGCTGAGCGAGGTGGGCGTCATCCCCGGCTGCGTATTCGTCTCCAGCAGGATCAGACCGGCCTGCCCCTGCGCCTCGTCCCAGCGGAAATCGGTGCGGCTGACGCCGCGGCAGCCCAGCGCGACATGGGCGCGCAGGGCGTAATCCATGCACAGATCGAAAATGTCCTGCGGTATGTCGGCGGGCACCACATGGCGCGAGCCGCCGACCTCGTATTTCGCGGAATAGTCGTACCAGCCCTCGGTGATGATGTCAGTGACGGTCAGCGCCCGGTCCCCGACGACCGTCACGGTCAACTCGCGGCCGGGCGCGTAGGCTTCGACCATCACGCGGTCGGGCATGTCATCGCCCAGCTGCGCCGGGCCGTTCGCGGCCTCCTGCACGATATAGACGCCGACGGAGGAGCCCTCGTTGTAGGGTTTGACCACATAGGGGGGCTGCATCGGGTGGGCGGCGCAAACATCGGCCTTGCGCGCAAGGATGCTGGGCACCACCGGCAGCCCGGCGGCGCGGTAGACCGATTTCGTGGCCTCCTTGTCCATCGCCAGTGCCGAGGACAGGACGCCCGAATGAGTATAGGGGAGGCGCAGCCATTCCAGCATGCCCTGAACGCAGCCATCCTCGCCCCAGCGCCCGTGCAGGGCGTTGAAGACGACGTCAGGTGCAATATCCGACAATTGATGCGCAAGGTCCGGGCCTGCATCGACCTTGACCACGTTGTAGCCTTCATCCCTCAGCGCGGCGGCGCATTCGCGCCCCGAAGACAGCGACACGTCGCGCTCTGCCGACGGGCCGCCCATTATCACCGCAACCTTGGGGTTTGTCCTGCTCGAACGAACCACCGATCTGCCTCAATGTCCCGGACCGTTTTCGGTCCTGTTTTTATTGGTCTTTCAAAGTGTCCTGTACGGGGTCATTCCCCGCCGGGGCCGGTTCGCCGACCCTCATGATTTCCCACTCTAACTGTATTGCGCTGGTTTGAAAAACCTTTTTTCGCACCTCTTCGCCCAGTCCCTCCAGATCGGCGGCCGTGGCGCTCCCGGTATTGACCAGAAAGTTGGAATGTTTCGGGCTCATCTGCGCGCCGCCGCGCCGCGCGCCGCGCATTCCGGCGTCGTCGATCACCTTCCACGCCTTCAACTCGTGCGTGTCATCGGCGCGCCCCGTGCTGGAGAACCCGGCAGGGTTGCGAAAGGTGCTGCCGGCGGTGCGCTCCTTGGTGGGCTGCGTCTCGTCCCGCTTTTGCAGTTGCGCCTCCATCCGCGCGGCCAGCGCGGCGGGATCGCCCTCGGGCCCTTGCAGCACCGCCGAGGTCAGCACCCAGCCATCCGGCAGATCCGTCTGGCGGTAATGGAAATTCAGATCGCCCGCGTCCAGCGTCACCACCTCGCCCGCCCGCGTCACCGCGCGGGCCGAGACGAACGCATCGGCGGTATAGGTGCCATAGCAGCCCGCGTTCATGCGCACGGCGCCGCCGATGGCGCCCGGAATGGTGCGCAGGAAGGTCAGATCGATGCCCGCCTCTGCCGCGCGCCGCGCCACATGCGCATCCAGCGCGGCGGCGCCTGCGGTGACGCGGCCTCCCGCCACCTCGATGCCGTTGAAGCCGCGCCCAAGGCGGATCACCACCGCGCGCAAGCCACCATCCCGCACGATCAGGTTGCTGCCGACGCCCATCGGAAACACCCTTACCTGCGGGTCCAGCGCGGCAAGGAACTGCGCCAGATCCGCCTCGTCCGCGGGCTGAAACAGCCAGTCGGCAGGCCCGCCCACGCGCAGCCATGTCAGGTCCGCAAGCGGCCTCTGCGGCGTCAGCTTGCCGCGCACGGCGGGCATGGGCGCGCTCATGGCCCCCGCCTGCGATTGCGGATCGCGCCGATGAGCAGACCCAGCAACCCGCCCATCAGCCACAGCGGCAGGATGAGCCCGGTCAGGATGGCCGCGTTCGGCGCGACGTTCAGCATGTAGCCGCTCCAGCCCAGCACCACGACGAGCGTGGCACACAGCAGCCAGCCACGTGCCGCGCCCCGCAGCGTGCGACGCGCGACAATGCCATAGAACACGGCCGTGCCGACGCAGAACGCCGCCGCCATGAAGGCAAAAAGAAGGGTCAGACCGGACATCGCGCGCCGCTCAATCCTCGGTCAGGCCATCGGGCGCGCCGCGCAGCCAGCGCCACAGGTAGACCACCGGCCAGCGCAACATCGATGCCGCCGCAACGAGGCAGAAAAGCCCGATCCAGGGACCGTTCTGCCACGTGACATAGCCGAGGATGGGAATGCCCACCGCGATCAGCGCATAGGCCGCGCGCCAGTGATTGTCGCGGCTGGGCGTCATCGCCAGCAGGTTGGCGGCCAGTGCCCAGAGACAGGCGAGGATGAGGGATGTCGGCATGGGCTATCCTTCCTGCAGTTGCGGTGTCTTCAGCGCCTCCGGCAGCCGGTTCGCCCAGCCGCTGATCGTGCCGGCGCCAAGGCAAACCACCATGTCGCCCGGACGGGCGTGGGCGCGCACCAGATCGGCCAGCCCCTCCTCGCCGTCGATGGCGTGCGCGTCGCGGTGCCCCCGGTCGATCAGCCCGGCGACCAGATCATCGCGGCTGGCGCCCTCGATCGGGTCCTCGCCCGCGGCATAGACCGGGGCGATGGCCACGACGTCGGCCTCGTTGAAGCAGGCGCAGAATTCCTCGAAATGGTGATGCAGGCGGGTATAGCGATGCGGCTGATGCACGGCGATCACGCGCCCCTCGGTTGCGTGGCGCGCGGCCTTCAGCACGGCGGAAATCTCGGTCGGGTGGTGGCCGTAATCGTCGATGATGGTCATGCCGTCCACCTCGCCCACACGGGTAAAGCGGCGGTTGACGCCCCGGAAGCTGGCCAGCGCCTCGCGGATCTCGCCGGTCTTCATGCCAAGATGAAGCGCGACGGCGACCGCGCTCAGCGCATTGCTGACATTGTGATCGCCGGGCATGGGCAGCGTGCAGCCCTCGATCATCCTGCCCTCGGCCTGCAGCTCGATGTCGAAATGCGCGACGCCTTGCGCATAGCGCAGGTTGACCGCCCGCACATCGGCCTGCGCGTTGAAGCCATAGGTGACAACGCGCCGGTCGGTGATCTTGGCCAGCAGCGTCTGCACATCGGCATCGTCGGTGCAGCAGATCGCCAGCCCGTAGAAGGGAATGTTGCTGACGAAATCCTCGAACCCCTTGTGCAGCGCTGCAACGGTGCCCCAATGCTCCATATGCTCGGGGTCGATATTGGTGACGATGGCGATGGTCGCGGGCAGGCGGTTGAAGGTGCCGTCGCTCTCGTCGGCCTCCACCACCATCCATTCGCCGCCGCCGACGCGCGCGTTGCTGCCATAAGCGTGGATGATGCCGCCATTGACGACCGTGGGATCGAACTTGCCATGATCGAGAAGCGCCGCGACCATCGTCGTCGTCGTCGTCTTGCCATGCGTGCCGGCGACGGCGATGTTGGACTTCAGGCGCATCAGCTCGGCCAGCATCTCGGCGCGGCGCACCACCGGCAGGCCGCGGCGGCGTGCCTCGTCCAGTTCGGGGTTGCCGGGCTTGATCGCGGAGGAGATCACCACGACCTCGGCCGCCTCAAGATTGTCCGCCCGCTGGCCCTCGAAGATCAGCGCGCCCTTTTCCTCCAGCCGGTCGGTCAGCGGCGAGCGCTTCAGATCCGAGCCCTGAACGACATAACCATGGTTCAGCAAAACCTCCGCGATGCCCGACATGCCGATGCCGCCGATCCCGACAAAATGGATGGGTCCGACATCGCCGGGCAGTTTGGTGGCCGCTGAATTCATCTATGTCGTTCCTTTGTGCTCGGATTTCTGCGCCAGCCACTCCACCATCTCGGCCAGCCGTTCGGCGGCGTCGGGGACCGCGCTGCGCAACGCGGCCTGCGACATCTGCGCGGCGCCCTTGGGATTGCCGATAATCGTCTCGATCTGCTCGGCCAGCGCCTCGTGGTTCAGGCGGCTTTCGGGCACGAGGATGGTCGCGCCCGCCACCTTGAGGGCCTGCGCATTGGAGGTCTGGTGATCGCCGGTCGCGGCGGCGTAGGGGATCACGATGGAAGGGCGTCCGATGACGGCGATATCGGCGACCGAGGACGCGCCGGCGCGGCTGATCACCAGCTGCGCCTCGCTCATCCGGCGCGGCACATCGGCAAAGAATTCCTCGACCTCGGCATCGATGCCCTGCTCGGCGTAATACTCGGCCACGCGCTGCAGATCCTCGCCGCGCGCCTGATGGGCCACGCGGATGTTGCGCAGCAGGTCCATCGGCAGGCTGGCAATCGCGGGCGGCACCACGTCGCTGAGGATGCGCGCGCCCTGGCTGCCGCCGATGACGAGGATCGACATCGGGTAATCGCCGGGCGGGATATAGCCCGCGCCCGCCCGCTCGCGCACCGCCGCGCGCACCGGATTGCCGATGTGATAGCCCTGAACGCCCTCGGGCAGGTCGGTGGGCCAGGTGCCGCAGGCGATGGCATCGACGCGCTTCGCAAAGAGGCGGTTGACCCGGCCCAGAACGCCGTTCTGTTCATGCACCATGCGCGGGCGCCGCAAGAGCCACGCGGCCGACAGCGCCGGAATGCTGGGATAGCCGCCAAAGCCGATCACGACATCGGGCTTCTCGCGCAGCATGCGCCATGTTGCGGCCACTGTGCCCGCGGCGATGCGCAGCGGCGCCATCGCCTTGGCCGCCGCGCCGCCCCGCGCAAAGGTCGCGCTGGAGATCTGGCGGATCTGCACCCCCTCGGGAAAGCCGCCAGTGTATCGCGCGCCGCGCGCATCGGTGCTCAGTTGCACGCGCCAGCCTTGCGCCAGCATCTGCTCGGCCAGGGCCTGCGCGGGGAACATATGCCCGCCGGTGCCGCCCGCGGCCATCAGCAAAAGGGGCGCGCGGCGGCTCATCTTGCCCTCCCGCGCAGGATATCGCCGATCTCGCCCTGCGGGCGCGAGCGGGTGAAGGCAAACAGCATCCCCACCGCGATTCCCCCCGCGATCAGAGACGAGCCGCCATAGCTGACAAAGGGCAGCGTCATGCCCTTGGCGGGCAGCAGGCGCACCGCGACGCCCATGTTGATCATCGCCTGCACGCCAAAGATGCAGGCCAGCCCCGTGCCGGCCAGCCGGATGAAGGGATCACGCTCGCGCATCAGCCGCATCAGCGAGCGCACGACAACGGTGGCGTAAAGCGCGATCACGATCAGCACCAGAACCAGCCCGTATTCCTCGGCCGCCACGGCGATGATGAAATCGGTATGCGCGTCAGGCAGCGACCACTTGACCGTCCCCTCGCCCACGCCGACACCGAAAAAACCGCCCTCCTGAATGGCGTTGGTGGCAAAGCCAAGCTGCGTCGTGGGGTCCACGTCCGGCGACAGGAACCCGTCGATGCGGCGCGCGAAATGCTGCGAATTGGAATAGGCGAAGGAGCCGCCCAGCACCACCAGCGCGGCCATCGCGGCCAGCAGCAGGATGGGCGCACCGGCGACGAAATACATCACGCCCCAGGCAAACATGATCAGCGCGGCCTGCCCGAAATCGGGCTGAAGCGCGAGGAACGCGACGATGATCATCGTCAGGATGAAGGACCAGCTGAGGCCCGGCGGCCCGCCGATCTCGCGGCTGGCGGCCATCATCCAGGCGGCGGCGACGACAAAGCCGGGCTTGAGAAATTCGCTGGGCTGCACCGAGGCAAAGCCAAGGCTGTACCAGCGCACCGCGCCCTTGCCGAAATCGGTGCCAAGGAATGGCAGCAGCATCAGCGCGACCAGCGCGATCAGGAACCCGATCACGGCGAGGCGCCGCACCAGCATCGGCCCCATCATCGATGTGGCGAACATGGCGATCATCGCCATCCCGCCAAAGAATGTTTGCCGCTGAACATAGTGGAAGGGTGCAAACCCGTTCTTCTCGGCCAGGGGCGGCGACGCCGCAAAGCCCAGAAGCAGCCCGATCCCGAAGAGGATCAGCACGCAAGAGATCGACCATTTGTCGATCGTCCGCCACCATTTGGGAAGGACCGGCTCGACATCCCGGATGGGAGCCGATCCATAGACCATTTCTGTCATTCTATCCGCCGATTTCCGCCTCGAACATCGCCCCTTTTCGGGGTCTATCCGCCCACTCTAGCAGCAGATGCGCCGCGAGGAAAGCGTTCTGACGCACCGGCATGCCCGCTTGACCCTGCGCCGCGCATCAGGCAGGGCACGCATCATGCAGATCGACACGCTGATCCTTGGCGCCGGGGCCGCCGGCATGATGTGCGCGGCCCATTGCGCGGGCCGTACGCTGGTGATCGATCACGCCCGCGCGCCCGGCGAGAAAATCCGCATATCGGGCGGCGGGCGCTGCAACTTCACCAACCTCTACACGGCGCCGGAGAACTTCATCTCGGCCAACCCGCATTTCTGCAAGTCCGCGCTGGGACGCTATACCCAGTGGGATTTCATCGCCCTGGTCGAGGCGCATGGCATCGCCTGGCATGAAAAGACGCTGGGACAGCTCTTTTGCGACCATTCCGCCAAGGATGTCGTCGCCATGCTGCGCAGCGAAATGGCGCGCGCGGGCGCCGATCTGTGGTTGCAGACCCGGCTGGCGGAGCTCGGCCATGACGGCGGCGCCTTCCACGCCGTGCTGGAGGTCGAAGGCGCGCGCCGGACCGTCACCGCCCGAAACGTGGTGCTGGCCACGGGGGGCAAATCCATCCCCAAGATGGGCGCGACGGGCCTTGCCTATGACATCGCGCGCCGGTTCGGGCTGGCGGTCACGGACACGCGCGCGGGGCTGGTGCCCTTCACCTTTCCCGAAGGCCGCTTTGCCGATCTGGCCGGCGTCGCGTTGCCGGTACGGGCGGGCGCGGGCGGCGCCCGTTTCGACGAGGCGATGCTGTTCACGCATCGGGGCCTGTCCGGTCCGGCAATGCTGCAGATCTCCTCCTATTGGCAGGAGGGCGCGCCGATCAGCGTCAATCTCGATCCGGCCGGCACCCTGCTGGACAGCCTGCGCGCGCAGCGCGCCCAATCGG
Source organism: Pelagivirga sediminicola (assembly GCF_003072125.1). Classification (GTDB taxonomy): domain Bacteria; phylum Pseudomonadota; class Alphaproteobacteria; order Rhodobacterales; family Rhodobacteraceae; genus Roseovarius; species Roseovarius sediminicola. The sequence goes on from NZ_QCYH01000001.1 coordinate 726,897, forward strand.
GGCGCCACAAACTGACGACCGAGCTTGCGCGCCACCTGCCCGCCCGTCTGGTCGCGGCCCTGTCCGCCCAGACCGGGCTGGCCCTGACGGGCAACCTCGCCGATCAGGGCGACGCCGCGCTCACGCGGCTTTGCGATACGCTGGCCAACTGGCAACTGACCCCCGGCGGCACCGAAGGCTACCGCACGGCAGAGGTCACGCTGGGCGGCATCGACACGGACGGCGTCAGCTCCAGGACGATGGAGGCGCGCGCCCTGCCCGGCCTTTACGTCATCGGCGAGGCGCTGGACGTCACCGGCTGGCTGGGCGGCTACAACTTCCAGTGGGCCTGGGCGTCGGGCGCTGCCGCAGGCCGCGCGATCCGGGAAAAAACGGCCCCCGCCACCTGACCACGGCCCATGGTTTTTTCTTGGCCCAAATACCCATTCCACAGAAGATTTTTCCGCGAAAAATCGAAACCCGCGCGCTGTCAGCCGTATGTGGGGTGAAACAGCCCGCCGGGTGACAGGGTGAAGATCTCGGCGCCGGTCGCCGTCACGCCGATGGAATGCTCGAACTGCGCCGACAGGGACTTGTCGCGCGTCACGGCGGTCCAGTCATCGGACAGAACCTTGGTCTCCGGGCGGCCGAGGTTGATCATCGGCTCGATGGTAAAGAACATCCCCTCCTCCAGCACCGCGCCCGAGCCCGCGCGCCCGAAATGCAGCACATTGGGCGGCGCATGAAACACCCGGCCAAGGCCGTGGCCGCAGAAATCGCGCACGACGGAGGTCTGATGCGCCTCCGCATAGGCCTGAATCGCATGGCCGATATCGCCAAAAGTGTTGCCCGGACGCACCGCCTCGATCCCCACCATCAGCGCGTCATGCGTGACCTGGATCAGCCGCTCGGCATAGGCCTTGGGCTTGCCCGCGACATACATGCGGCTGGTGTCGCCGAACCAGCCATCGACGATGACGGTGACATCCACGTTCAGGATATCGCCATCCTTGAGGCTGTCATCGGGGCGCGCGTTGCTGTCGTTCTTCCATTTCGGGATCTTGCCGCCGGGGATGCCGTGACAGACGACATGGTTGACGCTGATGCAACTGGCGTGCTGGTAGCCCTTGTAGCCGATCGTGGCCGAGGTCGCGCCCGCATCGCGCACCATGCCTTCGATCATCGCGTCGAGCGCGGCGGTCGTCTGGCCCACGGTCACATGCGGCGCGATTTCGTCCAGGATCTTCGCCGCCAGCGCGCCGGCCTTGTGCATGCCTGCGAAATCGGCGGCCTCGTGGATCCGAATTCCGTCCCGTGTGGTGCGTCCGCGATGCTCTTGTGTCACGTGTGGCCTCTTGTCTGGTGTATTCGGGGCCTACTTAGGGCGCACGGGCGCAAAGGGCCAGAGGGCGCGCGCAGTGCGGCGGGCGCGATTTTGGGATCGCACAAAATGACAAAGGAGCGAATGGCGGCATCACTCATATGGCAGCGCGGGGCCGAGCGTGATCTGCGCCGTGCTGATCGCGGCCGCATGTGCCAGCACCTCGACCCCGGCAGCCCGCGCCGCCGCAAGGGCGGCGGCATAGGCCGGGTCGATATCGGCTGCGGTGGTGACGCGATCGCAATCGCTGCGCTGGACCAGATAGAAAAGAACCGCGCGTCGACCGCTGCGCGCGATATCGGCCAGATCCGCAAGGTGGCGCGCGCCGCGCTCGGTCCTTGTGTCCGGAAATTCGGCCAGCCCGGCGCGGCGGCTGAGCGTGACCGATTTCACCTCGACATAGGCCTCCGGGCGATCCTGCGCGCGCAACAGGAAATCAACGCGGCTGCGCTCGCCGTATTTCTGCTCGGCCAGGACGGTGTCATATCCCGCAAGCTGCGGCACCTTTCCGGCGCGCAACGCCGCGCCCACCACGCGGTTGGCAGCAGAGGTATCGACGCAGGTCAGATTCCCGCCCGGCAGCTCCACCAGGCGCCACGCATGGTCCAGCTTTCGGCGCGGATCGTCGTTCGGCTCGACCCAGACGGACATGCCCGGCTCGGCAAGGCCGGTCATGCGGCCGGGATTGGCGCAATGGGCCGTCACCTCGCGCCCGTCCGGCAGGCGGATATCGGCAAGAAAGCGTTTGTAGCGGCAGATCAGCTCGCCGCGCTCAAGAGGGGTTTGAAACCGCATGGGACGCGCCCTATACCCAAGCAGAGGCCCGATCAAGGAGACACCCATGCCGAACCCAACCGCCGCCATGCTGGTGATCGGCGACGAGATCCTGTCAGGGCGCACGCGCGACAGCAACACGAACCATCTGGCCACAGCGCTGACCGCCGCCGGGATCGGGCTGGCCGAGGTGCGCATCGTGCGCGACGATGCAGGCGCGATTGCCGGGGCGGTCAAGGCGCTGAGCGTGGCCTATGACTATGTCTTCACCAGCGGCGGGATCGGGCCGACGCATGACGACATCACCGCCGATGCCGTGGCGGAGGCGATGGGCGCGGCGATCGACGTGCGCGAGGATGCGCGCGCCGTTCTGGCGGCGCATTACGAGCGGTCGGGCACGGATCTGAACGCCGCGCGGCTGCGCATGGCGCGCATTCCCGAAGGCGCCGCGCTGATCGAAAACCCCGTCAGCGCCGCGCCCGGGTTCATCCTTGGCAACGTGCATGTGATGGCCGGCGTGCCCGCGATCTTCGAGGCGATGGTCGCCTCGGTCCTGCCGACGCTGACGGGCGGCGCGCCGCTTTTGTCGCGCAGCATGGACGTGCACCGCGGCGAGGGCGACATCGCCGGCCCCCTGGCCGAGCTGGCGGAGCGGTATCCGCAGCTGAGCTTCGGCTCCTACCCGTTTCAGCGGGGCGGCCTGCATGGCGCCAACGTCGTCGCGCGCGGCCATGACGCCGAGGCGCTGGACGCCGCGATGGCCGATCTGGCGGAGCGGTTCGAATGACAGCGCCGGACGCGTCCACGCTTTTGGCCGTGCTGGAGGCGACATGGCCTGCCCACGCGCGGCGCAGGCAGGGCCCGTGGACGCTGCGCGACGGGCGCGGCGGCGGCAAGCGGGCCTCGGCGGCGACGGCGGCCGCGCCGGTCTGCGCGGCCGATCTGCCGGACGCCGAGGCCGCGATGCGCACAGGCGGCGCAGCGCCCCTTTTCATGATCCACGAGGGGGCGGAGGCGCTGGATGCGCTTCTGGCGGGCGCGGGATATGAGGTGATCGACCCGGTCGTGATCTATGCCGCTCCCTTGCAGGCGCTGGCAATGGACGCCCCCTCGCCCACGGCGAGCTTTCACATCTGGGAGCCGCTGGCGATCCAGCGCGAGATCTGGGCCGAGGGCGGCATCGGACCCGCACGCGTCGCGGTCATGGAGCGGGTGCAGGGCGACAAGACCGCGCTTTTCGGTCGCAAGGCGGGACGCGCTGCTGCCGCCGGGTTTGCCGCGATCGAGGGAAATACCGCGATGGTGCACGCGCTGGAGGTAAGGCCGGATTTCCGCCGTCAGGGCGTCGCCCGCGCGCTGATGCTGGAGGCCGCCCGCTGGGCCATGGGGCGCGGCGCACGGCATCTTGCGGTGGTCTGCACCGAGGGCAATATCGGCGCGCGCGGCCTTTACGCCTCGCTGGGGCTGCAGACCGCCGGGCGCTATCATTACCGCCAGCACCCCTCCGGCGCGGCCACGCCATGAGCGGCGCGCACGCCCTGCGCCGCGCGCTGGCGCTGGTGGCCGCGCTGCTGGCGGGCCCCGTCACGGCGGCGGATCTGGCGCTGCCCGGCAACGCCGTGATGTCGCGCGAGACGGTTGAGGAGGCCGCCAGCCATGCCCTGCCCGTCGGCCCGTGGTCGGGCGGCAGTCTGGATGCCCGCGATGTCGAGGGACGCATCACCCGGCAGGCATGGCGCATCGACAGCGCATCGCAATCCACGCTTCAGATCATGGACATGCTGGAGACGCAGCTGGAATCGGCGGGCTTTGCCCCGCTCTTTCGCTGCGCGTCAGAGGCGTGCGGCGGCTTCGATTTCCGCTTTGCGCTGAAGGTGCTGCCGCCGCCGGAGATGTTCGTCGACCTCTTCGACTACCGCTTCCTGTCCGCGCACCGACCGGCAGAGGGCGCGCAGAGCGGCGATGACTACATCTCCCTTCTGGTCAGCCGGTCGGGCCGCGATGCCTATGTCCAGATCACGCGCATCACGCCCGCAAGCCGCGCGGCGGCGCCGCCTCTTGCGACCGGCGCAAACGCGGCGCCGGGCGGTGTGGCCGGCGCGCCGGCCCCGTCCGGCGCGCCGATCGTGCAATCGCTGACGCAGCGGGGCCATGCGGTGCTGCGCGATCTGGATTTCGCCACCGCCGCCGATACGCTCGGCCCCGGCCCCTATGCGTCGCTCACCGCGCTGGCGGCGTTCCTGAAGGCGGACAAGACGCGCCGGATCGCGCTGGTCGGACATACCGATACGGTGGGCGGGCTGGATGCCAACCTGGCGCTGTCGCGGCGCCGGGCCGAGGCGGTGATGCAGCGCCTGATGGGCGCGCATGGCGTGCCCGCGGCGCAGCTTGAGGCGGACGGCATCGCCTACCTGTCGCCCATCGCGCCCAACACGACCGAGCCGGGCCGCGAGACGAACCGCCGGGTCGAGGCGGTGTTGCTGAGCGGCGGCTGAGCGCGCGGGGGCGCCCGCCCAGCATATTCCGGGCGGGCGGGTGCATTACCTGCGGGGGCAGCCGCATTGACGTGCCGATGTGGCCGCTATCTGCCACGCCGGGATGGCGTCCTGCGCCCCCGGCCCGGGAAGGTAGCTGTGGATTGCGCGGCCCCGCCCGGCAGCATAGTCGCGCCCGACGGCGGCCCAATCCACCGCGGCCCAGGCGGCCCAGTGAACCTCCGCGGCAGGCACGGCGTCTGCACCGGCCGCCCAGGGCTGCGCCGCGATCTGCACGGTCTGCGCACCGGCGTAATCGGCAACCCTTTGCCCTTCGGCGAAGTCATGCAGCGTCTGATCCCAGCGCGCGCCGTTGATCGTGAGGCCAAGCGTCAGCGCGACAGGATCGTATTCGGCCGTGAAGAGCGTGCCGAAGCCCTGCGCATAGCGGTCCTGCAGCAGCGGCGCCTTGAGGAATTGCGCGTTCAGCGCATCCGGCGCGACCTTCAGCCGCGACAGGTGCGCGTGCCGCTCGTGGGTGCGGGTGAAGGCGGGAAGTGCCGCCTTCTCGGGGCCGCTTTGATGATTGGTGGCGATGGCGCGCGGCGTTACGCGGGCGCCGCCGCCGGGCAGGATCTCGACCCCTTCGGTGCGGCCTGACGCGTCGGCCAGCACCAGGTTATAGGCCATGTGCGACGGCACGCGGTGCAGCGCTTTCAGCGCCTCGTCCACGGTCTCGCAGGTCTCCAGCACGTAACGCAGGACGGTGGTGATGCCAAAGCCCTGGCCCGTCTCGGCGCGCCCGCCATAGGCCAGCGCGACGGCTAGCCCTGCGTCATTGATGCCGTCCGACAGGCCCCAAAGGAATTCGGACATGCCCATCACCGCGCGCCCGGACCATTCGCTGCGCAGCAGCAGCCCCTCGTTCAGCTCCGGCGCAAGATCATAGTTGCGCACCAGCCGCACATCGCCGCCCTGCGCCGCCGCGGCCAGCGAGCAGCCGCCCAGATAGGTCGGCGGGCACCATGTGCTGAGAAAGCGCGCCGCGCGGTCCGATCCGCCGGCCAGCACGCTCAGGCGGGCATGGACCGGCGCGAGTTCCGGCATGTAACGGCGCAGCGCCGCCTTGCATTCGGCCAGGGAGGGACCGGCATCGCCGCCATTGGCGATGAACCACGCCTCGTAATCGGGCCAGCAGCGGCGCCAGCGCGCCGCCCATTTCGGGCCGGGCGCGGCCTCGTTCACGGCGTCGAAGGTGAGTGTCAGATTGGTCATGTCACAGGTCCTTGTGATTGAGGAAAAAGCGGATCATCTCGGCGCTGGCATCGGGGCCGCGCGCATCGGTATAGCTGCCGCCGGGCTGGCCGCCCGACCACGCGTGGCCAAGGCCATCGATGGTCCAGTGTTCCAGCTGCGGCGCGCCGCCCGCGGTGACGATCCGGCGGGTATAGCCGCGCCCGGCACGGGTGCCGCGCGCCTCTTCGTCGATGGTCTGGCGCGCGCCGGATGCCAGCGCCTGCTGCGCGATGCGCACGCCGTTCATCGGATGCACGGTGCTGTCGGCGGCGCCGTGAAAGATAATGGTGCGCGCGGCCGCGCCTGCGCTGCCCGGCTCGGGCCCGTTTCCGGCCATCGCGGCAAAGGCCGAGGGCACATCGCGCGCGGCGCCCAGCGGCAGGCCCGAATGGGCGCCCACGGCGGCGAAGGTGTCGCCATAGGCCGCGCCAAGGATCACCGCCATCGCCGCACCCGCCGACAGCCCGGCCACGAAGCTGCACTCTGGAGCGATGGCATGCTCGTCCAGAACGCTTTGGGTCAGACCGGCAAGGATTTCAGGCTCGCCGCGTCCGCGTCGCTGATCGCCCGCGCTGAACCAGTTCCAGCACGATTGCGCGTTGTCGCCGCGCGATTGCTGCGGGTAGATCACGATCAGGCGATGCGCCTCGGCCAGCGCGTTCATGCCGGTGCCGATGGCGAAATCCTCGGCCGTCTGGGTGCAGCCATGCAGCATCGTCACCGCGCCCTGCACGCCCTGCGCGGCCGAGGCCGGCACATAGGTGCGAAAGCTGCGCGCGCCCGCGGCGGAGCTGTGCGTGCCTTGCAGAAACTGCGCCCCTTTCGGGACCGGCACGTTGGCAGCAGGCCGACGCGGCGGCGCGGTCAAGCCGCCCGGCAGACCGCTGGGCAGACCGCTGGGCATCCCCCCCGGCAGCCTGTCCATTGCGGGCGCGGTCAGCCCGTGCTGCGCCAGCGTGCGCTGGACCAGATCGTTTGCGGCGTCGATGCGCGATTGGCGTGCGTCATCATTCGCCCGGCGCGGTGCGCCGACGTTGAAGTTCATCATTGTTTTCAATCCTTGTGAAACGCTCAAGACATTCGAGCGCCGTGGGTCCTAAGTCGTGTGTCCTAAAGCGGGTCGCCCTGATCTGATGTCTCAGGTCAAAGGCGAAACGCTTCAGTGGATACGGTCGGCGAGTGCCGCCTTGATCTCGGCGCTGGCCTGCAATGCGCCCAGCACGGTGATGGAGCCGATGGTCTCGCGCGCCAGTTCCGGCATGACGTCCGACGCGATCCGCGCAAGGCCCACCACCTTGACATGCAGCACCTCACCGGCCGCGCGCAGCGCCTCCAGATCGGCGCTGGTATAGTCGCGCAGCCCCAGTTCCATCGTGTGCCGCTCGATCGTGCGCGCGACATGATCGACATGGCCGTTCAACTGGCTGCGGATCGCGGTGCGAATGAAATCGCTGCGGTTCGAATAGAACCCCTCCTGCACCAGCAGATCGATACGGCCGAGGTCCACATATCCCAGGTTGATTGTTATCTTTTCGCTATCGGGCGCCTTGTCGCGCAATTGTCTGACATTGCTCATGCTGTTTCTCCATCCATGTGGATGGTATATGGAGTCCACACAGCGCGGCGCAAGACAAATGCGCCGTTTTACCTGCGCGACGTTACGTCAAGCGCACGCGCAGGGCGGGCATGGGCCAGCCATGCCGCCTGCCTGACGACAGAGTTTCAGTATGTGAAGCGGTGAACAGGAATGCGCGGGGGCGCTAGACGCCCAGCCTGTCGCGCAGGCCGTACCACCAGGATCCCATGACCGAATAGGGCACGCGGAACGTGCGGCCGCCGGGGAACGGGAACCATGGCACGTTCTCGAACACGTCAAAGCGGGTCAGATCGCCGTCTATCGCCTCGGACAGGATCCGCCCGAAGGTGTGCGATCCGGTGACGCCGTGGCCGCTGTAGCCATGCGCGAAATAGGTGTTGTCGCCGATCCGGCCCATCTGCGGCACGCGGCTGAACGACAGGGCGAAGTTGCCGCTCCAGGCATAGTCGATCTTCACGCCCTTCAGTTGCGGGAACACCTTGTCCATGTTGCGCTGCAGCTTGGCCTTGATGTCGCTGGGATCGGCGCCGCCATAGACGGTGCCGCCGCCGAACAGCATCCGGTTGTCGCCGGACAGGCGGTAATAATCCAGGATATAGCGGATATCCTCGACGCAGACATCGGTCGGGATCAGATCCCGCGCGCGCGCCTCGCCCAAGGGCTCGGTCGCCATCACCTGCGTCGAGACGGGCATCACCCGCGCGGCCAGTGCCGGCACGACATGGCCCAGATAGGCGTTGCCACACAGCACCAGCGTCTTGCAGGTTATCGAGCCGTTCGCCGTGTGCACGACGGGGCGCGCGGCCTTGTGATCAACGCTTGTGACCGGCGACATCTCGTAGATGGTGCCGCCGTTCTGTTCGAACGCCGCCGCCTCGCCAAGGGCGAGGTTCAGCGGGTGCATGTGCCCGCCCGAATGGTCGATCAGGCCGCCTGAATAAAGGTCGGAATTGACGTGCTCGCGCAGCTCGGCCTTGGTCAGCATCTGCTGGTTCGTGATGCCGTAGCTCGCCCAAAGCTGCATCCGCTCTTCCAGCTCGCGCATATGGGCGCTGGTGAGGCCGGCAAAGACGTTGCCATCCTTCAGATCGCACTGGATGTCATAGGTCTTGATGCGCTCGCGGATGATCTCGCCGCCCTCCTGCACGAGACCCGCGACGAAGGTGGCGGTATCCTGACCATAGCGTTTCCTGATCGTCTGCAGGCTGGCATTGAGCCCGTTGACGATCTGACCGCCATTGCGCCCCGACGCGCCCCAGCCCACCTGCGCGCCCTCGATGATGGCGACCTTGTAGCCCTTCTCGGCCAGATGCAGGCCAGTGGACAGCCCGCTATACCCGGCGCCGACGATGCAGATGTCGATGTCATGGTCGCCGCTCAGCGCCGGACGCTCGGGCGCGGGGTTGGCGGAGGCCGCGTAATAGCTGCCGGTGTGGCTGCCGTCGCCGGCATAGGAATTCTTCGGCGTGGTCATCACACGACCTCCAGATAGCTGTCATATTCGAAATTGGTCACATGCCGCGCGAATTTGCGCAACTCCTGCATCTTGCATTCGACCAGCATCGTCTGCAGGCGCCGCGAAAAGATCTCGGGCACGTCCGGCCCCTTGCGGAACGCGTCGATGGCGGTCGCCCAGTCCAGCGGCAGGTTGTCCAGCTTCATCGAATAGGCGTCGCCGGTGATGGGCGCGGCGGGCTGCATGTCGCGTTCGATCCCCAGAAGCGCGCCGCCGAGGATGCTGGCCAGCACCAGATAGGGGTTGGCATCGGCGCCCGCGACGCGGTGCTCGATCCGCCGCGCCTTGGGCGCGCCGCCGGGGATGCGGATGGCCGCGGTGCGGTTCTCATAGCCCCAGGCGACATTGGTCGGCGCATGGGCGCCAGGCAGCAGGCGCCGATAGGAATTCTCATGCGGCGCGAAGGTCAGCGTGTTCTGCTGCATCGTTGCCAGCAATCCGGCCACGGCGTTCAGCATCAGCGGCGTGCCCTCGTCGCCGCCATTGTCGAAGACGTTGACGCCATCCTCATCGACCAGCGAGAAATGCACGTGAAAGCCGCTGCCGGACAGATCGCCGTAGGGCTTGGCCATGAACGTCGCGGCGAACCCGTGCTTGCGCGCGATGCCGCGCACCAGCCGTTTGAACAGCACCGCATCGTCGGCGGCGCGCAGCGGATCGGCGACATGGCGCATGTTAATCTCGAACTGGCCCGCGCCGTTTTCCGAAATCGCGGCGTCGGCGGGGATGCCCTGCAATTCGCAGGCATCATAGACCTCGTTCAGGAATTCATCGAAATGCTGCAGCTCGTCCAGCGACAGCGCCCCGTCGGAATCCAGCCGCTTGCCGGTCACGGGCGAGCATGGCGCCTGCGGATGATCCTCCGAGGGATCGACAAGGTAGAATTCCAGTTCGGTCGCCACCACCGGCGTCAGACCGCGCTTCTTGTATTGCTCGGCCACCCGCGCGAGGGCGCGGCGCGGATCGCCCGGAAAGGGCGTGCCGTCCTCCTGCCGCATCCACAGCATCGCCAGCGCGGTGGGGCGGCTGGTCCAGGTGATCGGCATGAGCGGGCGGCCGGTGAAATCGCACAGACCATCGGAATCGCCCGTCTCGAAAACCAGCTCGCTGTTCTCGACATCCTCGCCCCAGATATCCATGCCCACAATGGACAGCGGCATGCGCAGCCCACCCTCGACCACCTTCGACACCTGATCGACCGGCACACGCTTGCCCCGCATCGTGCCGTTCAGATCGCACACGCAGGCAAAGATGGAATCGATCTCCGGGCGCTGCGCGAGCCAGGCTTCGGCCTTGTTGTCAGACATGCGCCACCTTTGATACTTTTGGGGTTAATGTGATACCATTTCCGCGAACGTAATACCATTTGAGGCTTGGAGTCAATCACGGCTCCGGGTATGATCGCGGCAAATCCCAGCGGAAGCAACGCCATGACCAGCAGCGCGCTCACCATTCCCGATATCGCCCACGCGCCTGCGGCGACAACGCAGGAATATGTCTATGAACGCTTGCGCAACGCGATCATGCTGGGCGCGATCGAGCCGGGCACGTCCCTGACCATGCGCGGCCTTGCGGAGCGTCTGAACCTCAGCCCGACGCCCGTGCGCGAGGCGGTGAGGCGGCTGAGTTCCGAGCACGCGATACAGATCAAGGACAACCGGCGCATGACGGTGCCGCTGATGACGCCGGACAGGTTCGAGGAGCTGGTCGCGCTGCGCTGCGCGGTCGAGACACACACCGCCGCTCGCGCCCTGCCCTACATGTCCGACATCATCATCGACAAGCTGGCCGAGATCGACGGCCGGATGGATGCGCTTGTGCCGGGCCGCGATCTGGATCAACTCACATTGCTGAACCAGACGTTTCACCGAATGCTCTACACCGTCAATCCGGCGCAGGTGTCGATGCCGATAGTCGAGAGCATCTGGCTGCAACTCGGCCCGTTCCAGCGGCAGGTCATCACCAAGCTGGCCGAGCATTATCACGTGGACCGCCACAAGGAGATTCTGACCGCCCTGACGCGCCGCGACGCGGCGGCGCTGTGCGCGGCCATCACTGATGACATTCAGGACGGCGTGCTGAAATCGGGCCGGAGCCTGCTGTCGCGGGCGGACGCCGCGTGATCGGACGGCGCCCGCCGATGCTCAGCGCTGCTCGCGCGGCGGCAGGTGACTGGCGATGAAATCCAGAATGAGCGCCTGCACGTCCTTGTCCGTGCTCAGCCAGTGTTTGCCCGCCAGATAATCCGGCGCCCGGTAGACCTGCGAGACCTGTGCGCCGCCTTGCATGAACGCGCCGCAATCGCCGCGCAGCACCGGCAGGCGGAACCACGGATCATTCTCGCCGACCAGCGCCAGCACGGGCTGACCCTCGGGCGCCTTGAGGCCCCAGTATTCCGGCCAGCCGGAATGACAGGTCCAGCCTTCGATGATGCGCATGGCGATGTCCGGCGCCATCAGCGTGGCAGCGGTGATCGCGCCTTCGGAATGGCCCATCAGGATGATCGGCGCATCCTTTAGCGCCTCGATCCCGCGCAGCTGGCTCAAGGCGTGGCGCATCTCGGCCTGCCGCCAGCCCAGCACCGCGCGGTGCAGCCCGCCGCGGGCCTGTGACGCGTCGCAACTGACGGGTTTGTCCGCGCGCGCAAAGCTGTCGGGCGCCACCACGAGATACCCCGCGCCCGCCAGAAACCGGGCCGTGACGGTGGTGATCCGGCTCAGGCCATTGCAGCCATGCGCATAGAGCACCACGGCGCGCGGCGCCGGACTGTCCGGCAGCGCCGCAACGCGCGTATCCTGAACCGTTCCGGGCAGCCAGACCCGCGCGCCCTGCCACGTGCGCGCCAGCTCGGCATTATCGGCCCGCGCGGCGGGCGCAAGGAGCGCCAGAAAGAGGGCGACGATCGCAGCCCTCATGCCACCGCCTCCATCAGTGCGCGGCTATAGGGATGGGACGGCGTGCCGTAGAAATCGCGCGCGGGCGACAGCTCGACAATCTCGCCTTTCAGCATCACCGCGATCCGGTTCGACACATAGCGCGTCGCGGCCATGTCATGCGAGATGAAGAGCGCGGCAAACCCGTGATCCTGTTGCAGATCGCGGATCAGGTTCAGCACTTGCGTCTGCACCGAGACGTCCAGCGCGCTGACGGCCTCGTCAAACAGGATGAAGCGCGGCTCGGTGATCAGCGCGCGGGCGATGGCGACCCTCTGGCGCTGCCCGCCCGACAGCTGGCCAGGATAGCGGCTGGCGAAATCCGCGCTCAGCCCGACCTGCTCCAGCATGCGCGCGACCGCATCGTTGCGCGTGCTGCGCCCCTCGCCCAGAACGCGCAAAGGCTCGGCCACCGACGCGACGCAGCGCAGGCGCGGGTTCAGCGCCCATTCGGGATGCTGCAGGACCACCGACAACTGGCCGCGCCGCTGGCGCAGCTTGCCGAAGGGCGCGCCCTGCATCCGCATCTCGCCGCTGGTGGGCCGCAAAAGGCCAAGGCACACGCGCCCCAGCGTCGTCTTGCCCGATCCGCTTTCCCCGACAAGGCCCAGCGTCTCGCCCGGCGCGATATCCAGCGTGACGCCCCGCACCGCCTCGACCGTATCGCCGCCGATCAGGCGGCTGCGGAACGTGACGCCGACATTGTCGAGGGATATGACAGCACTCATTGCGGCGCCTCCTTGCTGCTCTCCAGCACCTCTTCGGCGAAATGGCAGATCACCTCGCGGCCCGCCACCTTGCGCGGCTCGGGCCGGACTTTGCTGCATTTGTCGCGCGAAAAGGCGCAGCGCGGCGCAAAGGAGCACGCCTCGCACCGGCCCATCAACGTGGGCGGCGTGCCGGCAATCGGCTCCAGCCGTTCGCCCGGTTGCTCGCTGCCCGACGCCGCGGCCAGCAGCGCGCGGGTGTAGGGGTGCGCGGGGTGCTCCAGCACCTGCGCGCTGGGGCCGATCTCGACAACGCGGCCGCCATACATGACCGCCACGCGATCCGCATGGCGCGCCATCAGGCGCAGATCATGGCTCAGCACCAGCAGGCTTGCACCGGATTCATCCCGCAGGCGGCGCAGCGTGGCCATCACCTTTTCGCGGATCGACGCATCCAGCGATGCCGTCGGCTCGTCCGCGATCAGCAATCTGGGCGAGCGGGCGATCGCGATGGCGATCACCACCCGCTGCGCCATGCCGCCGGACAGTTCGTGCGGATAGGCGCGCATCACGCGCGCCGGGTCCGGCAGCTCGGCGCGCGTCAGTTGCGCGGCGATCTCGCCGTCGCCGGGGCGGCCCGGCATGGCACGCGCCACCTGCCGACCCACCCGCATGGTCGGGTCAAGCGCCGTCATCGGGTTCTGGAACACGAAGCCCAGCTTGTCACGGCGCAGCGCGCGCAGCGTCTCGGCCCCGGCGGCGAACACGTCGGTTCCGTCCACCTCGATCCGGCCCGCCTCGTGCTCGGCCTCGGCGGGCAGGACGCGGCCCATCGCCATGCCCAGCGTGGATTTGCCCGATCCGCTTTCGCCGACGACGGCCAATGTCTCGCCCGCGCGGACCGCCAGATCGGCACCGTCGAGCGCGCGCAGCGCGCCCCTGGACGTGCGGTAGGAGACGACGACGCCCGAGGCTTTTGCAATATCGCTCATGTCAGCGCCCTGCCCTTCAGCGGCTCCAGCATGTCGCGCACCGCGTCGCCCACGAGGTTGACCGACATGATCGCCAGCGACAGCACCGCCCCCGACGACAGCACCATCCACGGCGCGATCGTCAGATAGGCGCTGCCCTGCCGCAACAGCGAGCCGAGCGACGCGTCAGGCAGTTGAACCCCCAGCCCCAGAAAGCTGAGCGCGCTTTCGATGATCATGCCGATGGACAGCGCATAGGTCAGCTGCACCACGACCGCGCCCATCACGTTGGGCAGGATATGCACCGCCAGGATACGCAGCCACGAGGCCCCCGCCACACGCGCCGCGATGACAAAGCCGCGCCCCGCCACACTCAGCGTCACGGACCGCACGACGCGGATCAGCAGCGGCAAGGTGGCGATCGAGATGACCGATATGGCGGAAAACTGCCCCGGCCCCGCCACGGCGGCCACCAGAAGACCCACCAGGAGCGCCGGAAACGCAAAGAGGATGTCAGCGCCCCGCGCCACGGCGATATCGGTGAACTTGCCGAAATATCCAGCCGCCATGCCCAGCACCGTGCCGATGCAGGCCGAGATCAGAACCGCGATGGCCGACAGAAGGAATGTCGCGCGGATCCCCTGCACGACGCGCGGCAGGAAGGACCGGCCCAGCTCGTCCGTGCCGAACGGAAAGGCCAGCGATGGCGCGCCCAGCCGCGGCCCCGCCGCGATACGCGTCGGATCCCCCAGCGGCAGCCATTGGCCGAAGATGCCGAGAAAGATCAGCAGGCCCAGCATCGCCAGCCCGAAGGCCGACAGGAAATCGGTGCGCCAGATACGCGCCAGCCAGTCTAACAGCGTTCTCATTCGCTGGCCCCCACGCGCGGGTCGATCACCGCATAAAGGAAATCGGCCAGCATGTTGATCGCGACGAAGGCGGTCGCGGCAAGCAGCACGCCCGCCTGCACAATCGCATAATCACGGTTCAGCAGACCATTGAAGATATAAAGCCCGAAGCCCGGCACCGAGAACAGCACCTCGACCACGACGGCGCCGCCCAGAAGAAACCCGAAATACGTCGTCACGACCGTGACCACCGGGATCGCCGCGTTGCGCAGGATATGCAGCCGCACGATATCGCGCGGCCGCTCGCCCCGCGCGACGGCGGCGGTGATGTAGCCTTCGGTCATCACCCGCAGCACCGCATCGCGCGTGGTGCGCAGCACCAGCGCGATGCCGAACAGCGACAGCGTCAGCGCGGGCAGAAGCATGGTCTGCAGGTTGCCGACGGGATCCTGCCCGAACGGCACATAGCCGCCCACGCGAAACCACAGCGACCAGACCGAAAAGACGAAGATCAGCACGCTGCCCAGCACGAAATCCGGCACGCTCGCGCCCAGCGCCCCGACCAGCCGCGCCATGTCGACGCCGCGCCGTCCGCCCTGGCGGATGCCCGACCACACCCCCAGCGGCAGCCCGACGGACAGTGCCAGCCCCAGCGCGATCAGCGCCAGCTCCAGCGTGACGGGCGCGCGGCGGATGAATTCGTCAATCACCGGCTGGCGCGTGACCATCGACACGCCGAAATCGCCCTGCAGCAACGCGCCAAGCCAGCGCAGATATTGCAGCGCCATCGGCTGATCCAGCCCATAGCGCTGGCTGATCGCCTCGCGCGCGGCGGGGGTGACGAAGGGGCCCAGAAGGATGTCGGCATAGCCGCCGGGGATCATTCTGAGCGACAAGAAGACAAGGATCGAGACGCCCAGAAGCGTCACGATCATGGCCGCAAGGCGCGGCAGCAGGTAGAGAAAAAGGCGCATCAGATCTCCGCAGATGGCAGCAGATGGCAGCGCGGCGGCGGGGGCCAGGGGGCCGCCCGCCGCACGCGTCTTACTTGGGCTCGAACTCGGCGATGAACTGATAGGTGTTCGCCGATCCGGACCGCTCGGCCAGAACCACGTCCACCTGATCGTCGCGGTAAGCGAGGTAGTCGGACTTGCCCACCAGCGCCAGAAGGTTGGCGCCATCGTCGATCATCCGGCAGATCTCGGTCAGCTTGGCGTCGCGTTCGGCGCCGTCCTGCATCGCGCCGACATCGTCGAGCGCCTGCGACAGCTCGGGCACGTTTTCCTGGAACACGCCGTTCCAGACGGCGAATTCGGGGTTCCACCATTTGATGACCATGCCGGGATCGGTGTAGCCGGCCAACCAGGATGCGGAGAAATCGAAATCGCCATCGGTGAACACCTTTTGCAGATATTCCGCCGTCGGCACCTGATCGAGCGAGACATCGAATCCCGCCTCGCCCAGGCTTTGCTGCACGACCTGTCCGATGCGGCCCAGCACCGGGTTGGCCGAGCTGAGCGTCAGCGCCACTTCGGGCGACGTGTTGCCGGCCTCTTCCAGCAGGCCGCGCGCTTTTTCCAGCCGCTGGTCGCGCGGCATCGCGTAGGTATCCAGATCGCGGCAGGCCTCCTTGCCGAAGGCGCCGGGCACCGGATAATCGGGCGCGGTGGTGCCGCCGAATACGAAATCGTTGATCGCGTCGCGGTCCAGCGCAAGGTTCATCGCCTGGCGCACGCGCTTGTAATGGAAGGGCGACGCCTCGTCCAGCGCGTTGACGTCGAAGCGGTAGTAATTGGTGGTCTGCTGCGCCTCGACCTTGATGTTACCGGCATTGGCCAGCATGCCCTGCGCATCGGGATTCTCGAACGAGGTAAAGTCGATGCGCCCGTCGCGCAGCGCGGCGATGCGCGCCGATTCGTCGGGGATGATCGGCACTTCCAGCATGTCCGCCAGCGGATAACCCTCGCGCCAGTAATGCGGGTTGCGCGCCAGCGTCCAGCTTTCGTCCTGCTTGTGGCTTTCGACCATGAAGGGGCCGGACCCCAGCATCTGCGCGGCCGGATCAAAGCTGCCGTCCTTCAGCTCCTGCATCGGCAGGATGGCGGCAGTGATATGCGCCAGCGCGGGCAGGAAGGTGGCCTGCGGGCTGGCCAGCTCGACCTTGATTCCGCGCTCGCCATCGGCCTCCATGCTGGCGATATCGCCCAGCTGCGGCGACCAGTAGCTGGCCGTTTCGGGGTTCTTGATCCGCTCAAGGCTGCCGATCACATCGTCGGGCGTCACCGCTCGACCGTTGGAGAACTTGGCCCCCTCGCGCAGCGTCAGCGTGTAGGTGGTGGGCGATGTCTGTTCCCAGCTTTCGGCAAGACCGGCGGCGAGGCCCAGATCGGCGTCCGTGGTCAGCAAGGTCTCATAGACCATCTGGTACATCTCCCACGACGCGACCGTGCCCGCGACATGCACGTCAAAGCCGGTGATCTCGGCGGGCTTGCCCCAGGTCAGCGTTGTGTCCTGCGCCATCACGGCCAGCGGGGCCAGCGCCAGCAGCGCGGCGGTGCCCATCAGGTTGCGTCGTTTCATGTCCTGTCTCCTCCCAGGTGGTTTGGCTCTTCCCGTGGTTTTCCACGAACCTGTTGACGAGGCTGTTATAAAAATCACATTCTGTCAATAATGGTTATTCCTGCAACATTGGAAATCGAGCGCCCGGATGAACGACTACGAGAGCCATGACGCCACTGCCCTCGCCGCCCTGATCGCGCACGGCGAGGTATCGCCGCTGGACTTGCTGCAATGCGCCATCGACCGCGCCGAGGCGCGTGATCCGGCCGTCAATGCGCTGTCGCAAAAGCTGTATGATCATGGCCGCGGCGCCATTGCGGGCGGCCTGCCAGACGGGCCGTTTCGCGGCGTGCCCTTCCTGCTCAAGGACGCGTCGGCCGACCTGAAGGGCTACGTGACGGCCAATGGCGCGCGCCTGTTGAAAGACGGGACACCGGCCACCGCCGATTCGACGCTCGTGGCGCGCTACAAGGCGGCGGGGCTGGTGATCTTCGGCAAGACAACGACGCCCGAGTTTTCGCTTGCCGCCTCCACCGAAACCAGCCTGACTGGCGCCACGCGCAACCCTTGGGACATCTCGCGCAGCGCCGGCGGCTCGTCGGGCGGCGCGGCGGCGGCGGTTGCCGCGGGCATCGTGCCCGCTGCGCATGGCAGCGACGGCGGCGGCTCGATCCGGATCCCGGCGTCTTGCTGCGGGCTTTTCGGGATGAAGCCGTCGCGCGCGCGCAACCCCTCCGGCCCGCTGGTCGGCGAGGGATGGGGGAGCCTGTCGGTCGCGCATGTGCTGACGCGCTCCGTGCGCGACAGCGCCGCGATGCTGGACGCGACCCAAGGCATGGCGCCGGGCGATCCCTATTGCGCGCCGCCCCGCGCGCGTCCCTATGTCGACGAGGTCCGCACCGATCCCGGCCGCCTGCGCGTCGGCTGGCACATCGCCCCGATGAGCGGCGCGGACGTCGCCGCGCCCTGCCGCGAGGCGGCGCAGGATGCCGCGCATCTGCTGGCCTCGCTGGGCCATGACGTGGACGAGATCACCCTGCCCGGCCAGTCCGGGCACATACAGCAGGCCATCTGGGTGCTGGTTGCCAGCAACGTGGCGCGCAGCATCCGCTCCATCGGGGACCAGCGCGGGCGCAAGGTCACGCGCGACGAGGTTGACGCGGTTACCTGGAGCGCGCTCACCGATGCGCGCGAGATGGACGCGCAAGACTATGCCGAGGCACTCTATCAGATTCACGCCCAAAGCCGCCGCATGGCCGAGCTGCACGCGCGGTATGACCTGATCCTCAGCCCGACACTGGCGACCCCGCCGCCAAAGCTGGGGATCCAGCGCACCGATACGGACGACATCAAGGCCTATCGCAGCGCCCTGACCGCGTTCACGCCCTACACGCAGTTGTTCAACATGACCGGCGCGCCCAGCATGACGATGCCGCTGTACTGGACGGTCCCTGACGCGCCGGGGGGCGAATTGCCGATCGGCGTCATGCTGTCGGCGGATTTCGGGCGCGAGGACATCCTGTTCCGGCTCGCCGGGCAGTTGGAGACGGCGCGCCCGTGGTTTCACCGCCGCGCGCGCATGGCCAACCAAGGGAAATAGCGCCGATGACCCAGACATCGCTACAGGACAGGCTGCGCCAGAAATATCCGGAGCTGACCCGCGCCGAGAAATCCGTGGCAAACTACATGCTCACCCATTTCGAGCGCCTGTCCTTCGAGACCGCCGCGTCCATCGCCGAGACTGTCGGCGTCAGCCAGATGACCGTGGGCCGCTTCCTGCGCACCATGGGATATAATGGCCTGCCCGATCTGAAATCCGACCTGCTGAACCAGATCGAGGCGCCGCCGGTGATGGTGTCGGACCGGCTCAGACGGATCCGGGCGGGCAGTGACGAGGACGCCTGGGACAATTTCGAGCTGGACGTGCTGGCGCTGCAAAGCGCCTATGACCTGCGCGGCACGCCGGTCTGGACGGCCGCGATCCGCGCCATCTGCGCGGCGGACAAGCTGCATGTCGCAGGGTTTCAGACCATCGCCGGCATCGCGTCCGGCTTTGCCACGCGGCTGGCCTATCTGCGCAATGACGTGCGCCTGGAGGATAACAGCGACGGTATATTCGGCAGCATCTTCGGCAATCAGGCAAGCAGCCATTGCGTCGTCCTGTTCGAGATGCGCCGCTATACGCAAGCCAGCATTTCGCTTGCGGCCGCGGCCGCACAGGCCGGAATTCCGCTGATCGTGATCTGCGACACCCATTGCACCTGGGCGCGCGATCATACCGACATGGTGCTGCCCCTGCGCACGCAATCGCGGCTGTTCTGGGATTCGCACGTGCCGTATTCATGCCTCAGCACCTTGCTGCTGGACGATGTGACGGCGCATCTGGGCGATGCAGTGTCATCGCGGCTGGAGCATCTGCGCGCGCTTCAGGATCGCTTTGGCGCGTTCAAGGATTGATCTGGCAACGACTCTTCTGCGGCCTCACGGAATGCTGTGATCGCCGTGCTCGATCCGAAAGATGCGTATGGGCGCGCCGGGCTGGGACGTGTCGGCGCGCAGGCTGTAGATTGCGCGCTGCGTGCGGCCGAAATTGTGGAAATCGACATTGACCGTGATCATGCCGCGCAGCATCGGCCGGTCCGGGTCAGGGGCGATCCGGGTGACGGCGCCCTGGAAATCCTGCGCGTCATAGAGCACATCGGCGCCGCGCCCGCGCAGTTCCTCCACGATGTCCGCGAAAAAGTAGCGCCGCGCATTTCCGGCCGCGAAAGGGTTGCCGCCTTGCCCGCCAGCGCCCTCGAACGCGACATACAGATCGCGCACCAGGGCCGCGGCGCCATCGATCAGCGGATCGCCGATCTGCTCCAGCACGATGTCGCCGCCCGGCAGGACGCTGGGCATCCCGGCCTGGGCGACATCCTCCATCAGGAAGCGCTGCGCGACCCAGCCGGCCTTTTGCAGGTCCGCGCTGCGCATCAGGCACCAGCGCTGCGGCAGGCCCGCGCGCTGCGCATCGCTCAGCCGGTGATAGATCGACGGGATCAGCAGCGGCACGCAGGTCACCAGCGACAGGCCGCGCGCATCGGGCGCAAGGTGATCGACTACCAGATAGTCTGTGCCGGGCCCCATCCGCATGTTCAGCACATCATCCGCCGCCACCCCGGTGACGCGCCACGCATCGGGCCCGTGACCGTCGATTTCAGCCTGCGCCGCCGAAGCGGCCAGCGCCCAGGCCAGCCCGGTCAGCAGAGTGCGGATCGCGCGGCGCATCACTTCACCACCACGACGGAGCGGCCCAGCAGTTTCTGGCCCGAAATATCCAGATAGCGCACCTCGTACAGGCCCGGCTGGTCCGGCAGTGTCAGCTCCATCGTCTGTTCCGGCCCGATCTTGTTGGCGGTGATCCAGCCGAAATCAGGCTGATCCTTGCGCGCCAGCGCAATGCGCTGATCCGCGCCCTCGCCGCCGCCCGTCCATGTCACCGTGATCGTCTCGCCCGGCGCGGCCGTTTCCGGCACTGTCAGTCCCGCGCCGTCATCCAGCGGCGCATCCGCCGCGACCACCTCCAGCGGGGCACTGGCCAGAGTCCGCCGCCCGTTCTCCAGCACATAGCGCAGCTCATACAGCCCCGGAGTGCCGGGGGCCTTCAGCCGCCCCTCGGTGGCGGAACCCGCGCGAATATGGGCCGACACCTTGCCCTCATCGGTGCCCATGGGAACGATCGTGACAAAATCGCTGGCATTGATCGTGCTGGACCAGGAGACATCGAGATCGGTCCCGGCGCGCACCGTCCCGGGCCCAGAAATCCCGACCTCGGCCTCCACCGCCTCGAACTGGACGCTGGCCAGCGTGCGGCGCCCTTCCTCCAGCACATAGCGCAGCTCGTAAAGGCCGGGGGTGCCGGGAGCGGTCAGGCGGCCTTCGCTGGCATCCTTTACGCGAATGTGGCTGTTTACCTTCCCCTCGTCCGCACCTGCGGCGGTGATCGTGATGAAATCGCTGCCGTTGATCGCGCCGCTCCAGCTGAAGTCGAAAGCGGCGCCCGTGGTCACCTTGTCAGGGCCTGTCAGTGTGACCTCGCCCTCAACCGCCTCGAAGGGCACGCTGGCCAGCGTGCGGCGGCCCTCCTCCAGCACATAGCGCAGCTCGTAAAGACCGGGGGTGCCCGGGGCCGTCAGGCGGCCTTCGCTGGCATCCTTGACGCGAATGTGGCTGTTTACCTTCCCCTCGTCCGCGCCCGCAGCTGTGATGGTGATGAAATCGCTGCCGTTGATCGCGCCGCTCCAGCTGAAGTCGAAAGCGGCGCCCGTGGTCACCTTAGCAGGACCGGTCAGGGTGACCTCGCCCTCCACCGCCTCGAACGGCACGCTGGCCAGCGTGCGGCGCCCTTCCTCCAGCACATAGCGCAGCTCGTAAAGGCCGGGGGTGCCGGGAGCGGTCAGGCGGCCTTCGCTGGCATCCTTGACGCGGATGTGGCTGTTTACCTTTCCTTCATCTGCACCTGCGGCGGTGATCGTGATGAAATCGCTGCCGTTGATCGTGCCGCTCCAGCTGAAGTCGAAAGCGGCGCCCGTGGTCACCTTGTCAGGGCCTGTCAGTGTGACCTCGCCCTCAACCGCCTCGAAGGGCACGCTGGCCAGCGTGCGGCGGCCCTCCTCCAGCACATAGCGCAGCTCGTAAAGACCGGGGGTGCCCGGGGCCGTCAGGCGGCCTTCGCTGGCATCCTTGACGCGAATGTGGCTGTTTACCTTCCCCTCGTCCGCACCTGCGGCGGTGATGGTGATGAAGTCGCTGCCGTTGATCGCGCCGCTCCAGCTGAAGTCGAAAGCGGCGCCCGTCGTCACCTGGTCGGGGCCTGTCAGGGTGACTTCGGGAAGTGCGGGTTCCGGCGGCGCCTCGGGTGCGGGCGGCTCGGGCTCGACCATCGCGCTTTGGACCTGCGTGAGCGCGTCTTTCAGTTCGGCGGCATTGCCCGCGGGGACAAAGACGCCGCCGGTATTCTCGGCGATGCAGGACAGCCCGGCATGGGCCTCGTCCTCCAGATCGAAGCCCACGACATGGGCCGTGAACCTGACCCCCTGCCGGGCCAGCTCGGCCGACAATGCGCACGGGTCCGCGTTGCAGGTCTCGACCCCGTCGGAGATCAGCACCACGGTGGCCGGGTTGTCGCGGTAGGACAGCAGATCGGCGGCATGTTGCACCGCGCCCGAAATCGGCGTCTTGCCGACCGGCTTGATCGCGCGCACGTGGCCTGTAAAGGCCGCCTTGTCCAGCGGGCCGGGGGCGATCAGCGTTTCGATATCGCTGCAGTCGCCCTGGCTGCGATGGCCATAGGCCACAAGGCCCAGATTGGTGCCCGCGTCCCACCCATCGACCAGATCGGCCAGCACGTCGCGGGCGATCTCCATCTTCGAGACGCCGTCGATCTGCCCCCACATGGATCCCGAGGCATCATAGACGATCACCACGTCATCGGCGGCCATGGCCGATGTTGCGCAGGCGATACCGCCCGCGGCGGTCCATCCGACCACTCTTGCGATGCTTCGTTTCATCGTTGGGTTCTCCTTGGGTTTGTGTCACATGCGCTTGCGCGGCGCGGGTGTTTTCGGGGCGCGTCTGCGGGTCAGGCCGGATCCGTCATCGGCGTGGATGGCGATTGCGCGGGCTCTGCGCCGAAGGCGCGCTCCTTCAGCTTGCGGAACTTGGCGGACATCTGCTCCAGCTTGGCGTCCCATTCGGGGTTCGGCTCCTGCCCTTCGATCACCTTGAAGTACACCTGCATCATGCAGGTAATCGCCAGCGGTTCAAGCAGCGCGGCCTTGACGCTCCATGCAAAGAGCAGCGCGAACACAACGCCGCCCGCCGCCCAGGCGCCCGGCATCAGGTAGACCACCAGCGCCGCCGGGGCGAGCATGACGATGAACACGACAAAGCTGAGACCATAGACGATGATCGCCAGCCAGAAGGCGTTCTTGAGCATCGGCTTGTAGTTCTGGCCGTAAAGCACCAGCGCCTCGCGCGCGGACATCCACGCATTGTCTGACCGCGTGCGGATCGCGTAGGCGAGGATCACCTCGTCGACGAAACCGACCGCCACCCGCAAGAAGGCCGAGATGACGCCCGCCAGCTGCTGCGCGCCGGGGATCGGCAGGATGGTCAGGATGCCGCGGACCAGCCCGCTGATCGCGCGGATCACGCCCTTGATCAGCTGGTCCATGGCAAACAGGATGCTGGCTTGCGGGAAACGCTCCTTCACCACGGCGCTGGCGTGGGCGATCTGGCTGCGCCCCTGCGGCATGGATTTGCCGTCCAGCAGCTCGACCAGCACGGCGATATGGCCCGCCTTGACGATGTAGAGGATGTATTCGCGCGCCCAATACATGATGATGCCGAAAATGCCGAAACCGGCGAACCCGCCCCAGGCGGTGGTCGAGGCGCGGAAATCGGCATCGCCAAAGCCGCCGATGCCCCAGCCGACCCCGGCGCCAACACCCGTCACCAGGATATAGCCCAGCGTGATCCCGAAATAGACCGCCATGCGCAACAGGATGAAGGGGAACGTGCGCCCCATCAGGCCAAGCGCGCGGCCAAGACTGAAATCCCACATGACGTTTCTCCTGTTTCAGCGGCCCGCAGGGGGCCCGTTCAGATCTCGCATTTGGAATTGCCGTATTTCGCGGCGCAGGCCCGCGCCGCGCAGGAGGCGATCTGCGGATCGCGCTGCGCCTTGCGGATATCGACCCGCTCCACCGTGGAATAGGGCTCGGAAAACGTCTTCATAACCGGCGTGCATGTCGTCACCGAGCCTTGCGTGTTGCAGACCGTCTCGCCGCTGGGACGCTCGACGCTGCGGTATTTGATGACCGCCTCGTTGCGATAGACGGGCGGTATCTTCAGCAGCCACTCGGCCTCGCAATGGGTGCGCTCGGCGCGGTATTCGGGGGTGCCGCAGGATTGCAGGACAAACAGCGCGGCAAGAAACAGGGCGGGGCGAAAGGAAAACACGGCGGCAATGGCTTTTTGGTACATCGCTCGCTGCTAGCATGTCGCAAATGCGCCCGCCCCCTCCGTTTGGAGGGGGACAGCGGAAAAGTTTCGGATTTCAATTGCAAGGCAGGCGGCGGCCTGCTGAACTGGCCCGCGACAATCCATAGGAGATGCATATGCGCCTTTCAGCCGCAATCGGCCTGCTTTGCCTGTCGCTCTGGGTGCCCTGCGTGACGGCGGCGGGCAGCGCGCCGGTGCTGCAGGTCACCGGCCAGATCGCCGACGGTCCGGCCGTCTTCGATATGCCGCAGCTGCGCGACCTGCCCCGCGCCACGCTTGAGACATCGACGGTGGTGACGGACGGCGCGCATCGGTTCACCGGCTTTCTGATGCGCGATTTTCTGGCACAGCTGGGCGCCGAGGGGCAGATGGTGACGGCGACGGCCCTCAATGATTATGCCGTCGACATTCCCCTGAGCGATTTCGACAGGTTCGATGTCATCGTCGCCTACAGCATGGACGGCGCCGCGCTGGACCGCGCGGACAAGGGGCCGCTCTGGATCGTATATCCGCGCGATGCGCATGCAGAGCTGCAGGATATCCGCTATGATTATCGCTGGGTCTGGCAGCTGTCGCAGATCGATGTCCGATGAAGGCGCCCGGCCGGTCAGGTCTGAGCATGATCCTGCCGCTGGTCGCCATCGTGGTCTTTGCGGTCCTGCTGGCGTTTTCGCTGATCCGCATGATCGAGGTGGACACCGACATTCGCGTCGATGCGGAACGCAACATGCTGTGGGTCATGCACCAAAGCGAAAGCGCGGCGCGGCGGCTGGTCGAGGCCACGCTGCGCGCCGAACTGGGCGAGGCGGACGCAAGCGAGATCGCGCTGCGCCTCGATCTGCTGCGCAGCCGCTTTGCGCTGCTTGGCGACGGGCCGCAACAGCGCTTCATCACTGATATCGGGCTTGCGCCCCAGATGGCCGATCTGCGCGTCGCGCTGCAAGCGCTGCGCCCGCCGCCCGAGGATTTCACGACCGCCGAGGTTCAGCAGCTTCGCCTTGCGATGGCGCCCTTTGCGGCGTTCTTTTCGCGCGCCGCGAACAAGACGATGATCCGCGAATGGGATGATCTGGGCGGCAGGCTGGAGACATCGCGCGAGCAGTTGCATCAGATCATCGTCTCGCTCCTCGGCATCATGCTGACCGGCGGCGTTCTAACCATTACGCTGTTTCTTGCGCTGCGTCATTCACGGCGCAGCAACGACATGCTGCGCCGCGAGCGTGATTTCTCCGCGCTTTTGATCTCGTCCAGCGGCGAAGGGATCATGGCCGTCGACGATGCAGGAACCTGCACCATCTGGAACCCCGCGATGGCCGCCATGACGGGGCGCACGGCGCAGCAGGCGATTGGCCGGAAGATGTCCGAAATCGCCGGTTTCTTCGATATAACGGCGATGCGCCGGGCGGTCGCCGCCTCGCTGGATGGAAAGGACAGCAACCTTGCGCTGCAACCCTATTTTCGCGACGCGGAGGAGCCGCCGCTGCATGTCGATCTGAAGGTCTCGCCAATGCGCGATCACGGGCGGGTCATCGGCGCCATCGTCTTCATGCACGACGCCAGCGATCGCTACGCCGCGCGCGAAAAGGAGGCCGAGAGCCGCGCGCGTCTGGAACAGCTGGTGGCCGAGCGCACGCGCGAGCTGGACGATGCGCTCACGCGGGAACGATCGGCCGCCGACCTTTACCGCAACTTTGCCGGCATGATCTCGCACCAGTTTCGCACGCCTCTGGCGGTCGCCGATTCCGCGCTGCAACGGCTGATCCGCCGGGGGCCGCGCGCCGATGCCGCCGAAATCATCGAGCGGGCCACCGGGGCACGCAATGCCATCGCGGGGCTGACGCGCCTTGTCGAAAGCACGCTCGATGCCGCGCGCCTTCAGGCCGGACAGGTCGGCGCGCGGCGCGCCCCGTGTGACCTGATCGCCCTGCTTGACATGGTCGGCGCGCGCCAGCGTGCGGCATCGCCGGGCGCGCGGATCAAGCTGCGCCGCGCCGATGCGGTGGACGCCGCCGCCCTGTGCGATCCGGCCCATGCCGAACAGGTGATGGAAAACCTTCTGTCGAATGCGGTCAAATACGCCGATCCGGACACGCCCATCACGGTGCGTCTGCATAACGACGATCGCAGCGTGCTGTGCGATTTCAGCAATACCGGCCCCGCGATCGACGAGGCGGACCGCGAGCGCGTCTTCGAGTCCGGGTTTCGCGGCGCCAACAGCGCCTCGACGCCCGGCACCGGTGTCGGGCTCTTCATCGCGCGAAGCCTTGCGCGCATGCAGGGCGGCGAAGTCAGCCTGCTGCCGGGCGGCGCCGGCACGACATTCCGACTGGCACTGCCGCGGCTTGCAGGGGCGGCGCGATGACCGGCACCCTGCCCGCGCCGCTGATCCTCGTGGTCGAGGACGAACCCGCCCTGCGCCGCGACATCGTGGAGGAGTTGCAGGAGGCCGGGTATCGCATTCTGGCCGCAGCCGACGGGCAAGAGGCGCAAGACCTGCTGGCAGGTATCACGCCGGATCTCGTGCTATGCGACATCACCATGCCGAAGCTGGACGGCTACGGCCTGCTTTCCACCTTGCGCGGCGAGCGGCCCGACCTTGCCGAGACGCCCTTCGTCTTTCTCACCGCGATGTCCGAGCCGCGCGACGTGATCGAAGGCAAGCTTCAGGGCGCGGATGACTACCTTGTCAAGCCGGTGGATTACGATCTGCTTCTGGCGACGGTTGATGCGCGGCTGCGGCAGGTCCGGCGCATCCGGGGCCAGCTTGATCTGCGGATGGATGAGATGCGCGAGGCCATCGAACGGCTGCCCGATGGCGGGCCCCAGCGGGTGCTGGACCTGATCACGCTCGGCATCGTGCTGCTAGACGGCAAGGGCGAGGTTGTCCATGCCAATCGCGCGGCGCGGGATATGACCGAGGAAGCGGGCTTCATCTCAATCCGGCGCGCGGCGCTGAACGCGGCGGACCCGCTTTGCGACAAGTCCCTGCGCCGGGCGATCTGCGAGACGCTGAAGGCCGCGGCGGACGGCACCGAGGCAACAGCCGGGGTCATGCTGCACCGGCCCGGCGACGGGCAATCCATCTCGGCGCTGGTGTGCACGTTGACGCCGAAGGGACCCGGCGCCGCGCAGCAGCCGCACGTGGCGCTGTTCCTGTCGCCGCGGGCGCAGGCCATGAAAGTGTCCGAGCCCCTCCTGATCGACCTTTTCGGCCTGACGCCCACCGAAGCGCGCGTCGCCGCCAGCCTGACACGCGGCGCGCGCCCTTCCGACATCGCGGGCGAGCTTGGAGTCTCGCAGACAACGATTTCCTTTCACATGCGCAATCTGTTTCAGAAAACCGGCACCAATCGCCAGACCGACCTCGTCGCGCTGATCCTGGCCGGGCCGATGGCGGTCGAGACACCATCCGCGCGCGAGCGATCCTGACCTGGGCACGCGATGTCGGGCGCCCGTAACACGACGTCGCAGACCTGTTTAGCCGAGCATTCAATGGTCGGAAGCGAACCTTCGGCAACAAGCTGAACACAGTAAGCTATGCGGGAAGCTATGCGGGATTTCGTTGCGCTTTGCAGTTGACTACGTCCTTTCCGTGCACGTTGCGTGCCCAAGCACATCTGCCCCGTGTGATTTGACGGGAAGAAGGTGATTGACGTTGAGATCGTAAAGCCTCCATCGACGCGGATGAGATCGCGATCCAATCGCGATGGTCGCTTATCGCGCGGCAAGATCATGGTTCATTCATTCCGATCCTTTCGGCCGCGGCCGTTATTCGAAAGCGACTGTCGGAAACGGTGGAGCCGGGCGCGCGACTTGCCCATTCTGCCGTCACTTTGCCAGACATTCTGCGCGAGATGCGCGCCTATGACATCCAGACAGAAGCAGCGCCCCCAAGGCAGCCATTCGTCATTTGTGCATCAGTTTTGCTACACCGAACGGATGGCGCTTCGGATCGCCGTGCAGAAATCTTCCAAGAGCTTCCGCTCCGTCGCCAGCCTGCGACGCAGCGATCGCGGAAGTTCGAGTTGCACCCCTTCGCCCGAGCGGGTCCGGTTGCAGATGTTGGTTTCATGGACGCCAGGCAACGCCTTGTTAATTTCCGCCCCGAAGTCTGCGTCGCGCAGCGCGGCGCCAATAGCATCGCGTAAATCGATTGCGCGGCCTCCCAGCCATACGGTGTCAGTTCCGTCATCCTTTCGGCCGTGGATCGCGACGGCAGTGGAAGCCCTGCCGACAAGGTCGAGCGCATGAGGCTCGTCGAAGCGGTGCGAGGTGATGTGAAAGTCGCCGTGCCTGCCGACCTTCAGCGCCTCGAAAGCGTAGAAGGAAAGGTCGGTCCCCGCAATTGCCTCGGCGATTTCCGCTGTTTCAGGTTCAATGGTCCCTCCGTGCGGGGCGAGGATCACCACAGATGTGCCG
Source organism: Pelagivirga sediminicola (assembly GCF_003072125.1). GTDB lineage: Bacteria > Pseudomonadota > Alphaproteobacteria > Rhodobacterales > Rhodobacteraceae > Roseovarius > Roseovarius sediminicola. Next base: position 755,398 of record NZ_QCYH01000001.1, read on the forward strand.
CGATCCGCGCAACGGATGTCGTAGTCGTCTCCCAGCTTCATGTCGGCGGCGAGATCTTCGAATTTTTGGTAGCGATCAGCCATCGATCATTTTCCTGTTCATGGGCTCGCCAGCATATGTCCGCGGATTTGCGCGTCTAGACGTTCAGCTTGCTCACTTTTTTCGAGATTTTCCCGTTTTTCCGCTCAAGGGCGATGATCTCTCCAAATTCGATATTGAGCCATTCGTCGCCGTCTTCGGTCAGGGGCTCGGACGCGAAAATTGCGGACGTGGCCTCGCCTTCCGGGCAGACATCGACCTTGTATGAATTCGCATGGTCCTGAAAATTCTTGCCCGTCAAAAGGTATAACGGCTCCAGAAGCATGGAGAGCGCCATGTCGTCCTTGCCGGGCGCGGATGGCCTCAGCTTTTTCCAGTCGCCCGCGGGGTCAGTCTCCCCCTCGTGCCCGCAACCATAATTGACGCCAATGATCCGGTTCGGCGCGACCAGGGCGATCTTCAGTTTGGTCAGCGCAAACAGATCGAGCGCCTTCATGGCTTGAAGTATGACTTCCAGCAGTCTTTCGAACCCTTTCCGAACCTCCTCGTCGCTGTCGCTCTCAAGCAGTGACAGGAGCAGAACGTAAAGGAATTCCGTATCGGTGGTGCCGCGCATCTGCTTGAGATACCGGTCCTCGCAATACGGAAGCAATTCCCGTTGCAGTAGCCGCCAATTCGGCAAGGCACCGTTCTGGGCAATGATCCAGGGCGTGCCGTCAAAAGAGAAAGGATGACAATTTTCATCCGCCTGGACAACGCCCGCATCATAGCCAGATGCCCTTACATGCGCCAGCAGGGTGCTGCCCTGAAGGCTCGGGATGACACCTTTGGCATTATCGTCATAAAAAGCGGCCTTGGGTCTATGATAGAGCAATGGATCCTCCGGTTTCAGAAGGTGTTCGCTCCACATTCCAAATCCCCAGCCCGCCAGCTGAAGGTGCGGATGAAGCTCGGGGTCCAGGCTCTGATTGATCAGGCTGTTCTCCGGCTCCAAGAGCAGGCTCTCAAGCGGTATTTCCGGCCCGATATAGGCAAATACGCGGCACATGATTTTCCTAACTTCTCAATTGAACGTAAGCCGGACAGGATCGCTGCGCAGTGGGCCCGGACCATGCAAAGTCGCTTTCTGCGCAGGGCCGACCTTGCCGCCTGGCGCCGCGATGCGCAAGCTGGGCTCGGAAATGCCCCGCGGATACACCGCAGCGTTTCCATGAGCCAATGATCTGTCAACATCGGGTAATCGATGTCGAGAGCGTGACGGGTGCCGATTGCGAAACAGCCCGGAACGCCCACAAGAAACAGGGTTCCAAGACGTTCAGCCGATGGCTGTCGCCGCAACCCATGATCTGGATTTCAGCGTAAACGCAGCGCGCCCCGCTCAAGGGCGCGCCATCGCCATGTCAGACGGAACGGGTCAGTCCCCCGTCGATCCGCAGGTTCTGGCCGGTCATGTAACCGCCACCCTCGGACGCGAGCCATGAGATCAGCGAGGACACCTCGTCTGCCTTCCCATAGCGCCCCATCGGGATGCGCGCACGGCGGTCTTCGGTTTCAGGCAGGCTGTCGATGAAGCCCGGAAGGACATTGTTCACGCGGATATTATCGGGGGCGTACTTGTCCGCATAAAGCTTGGTGAACGCGGCAAGGCCTGCGCGGAACACGCCCGAGGTCGGGAACAGCGGATCGGGCTCGAAGGCCGCGAAGGTCGAGATGTTGATGATCACGCCGCCACCCTGCGCCTGCATCAGCGGCGTCACCAGCCGCGTCGGCCGAACGACGTTCAGCAGATAGACTTCCATGCCAAGGTGCCAGTCATCATCCGAGATATCCAGCACCGGGCCCTTGGGGCCGTGTCCCGCCGAGTTGACCAAAACATCGACACGGCCCCACCGCTCAGTGGCTCCGTCCACCAATGCGGCGATGTCGTCGGTCGAGCGATTGGACCCGGTCACACCAAAGCCGCCCAACTCCTCGCCAAGCGCCTCACCCTTGCCGGACGACGACAATATCCCGACGCGAAAGCCGTCTGCGGCCAGTTTGCGGGCTGCATCGGCGCCCATGCCGCTGCCACCAGCAGTTATGAGCGCTACTTTTTCTACTGACATTGAACTCTCCATCATTGCTTCTCTCCCCAGTCTAAGGAAATGTGGCGATCATTGCGCGCAAGAATTGATGTCGTCTGACAGTAGGAATACTATCACCACATGACGCAAATCCCGCCCCTCAATTCCTTACGCGCTTTCGACGCCGCAGGCCGTCATCTGAACTTTCGCGCTGCGGCTGAGGAAATGGGCGTGACGCAAGGCGCGGTTGCGCAGCAAGTGCGGCAGCTCGAAGCACATTTGGGGATTCCCCTGTTCGAGCGGTTGCCCAAGGGATTGGCGTTCACGTCAGTCGGGCGCGGCTATCATGCCCGTGTCGTCACGGCGTTCGAGGAGTTGCGCGCGGCCACCGCGACATTGCGCCCCGAACCGGGCAGGGTTTTGGTTAGCGTCACGCCGACCTTCGCGGCCAAGTGGCTCATCCCGAACCTGCCGGATTTTTCGGCGACACATCCGCAGATCGACCTGCAAATCCTCGCCACTGAAAAGGTTTCGAGCTTTCATGGCGACGGGATCGATGTGGCCATCCGCCAAGGCAAGCCGCCCTTCGGCGCTGCGCTGGATGCGACTCGTCTGTTCGGGCAAGAGATCATCGCCGTGGCGGCCCCCTCGCTTGTCGCACCGCACAGCTTGCCACTTTCACTGGAAACCCTGTCACATCTGCCGAAGTTGCACGATGCGCACGATCTGTGGCCCGCGTTTCTCAGGGAATTGAAAGTGGATGATCACGGCGGCCATGGGCTCAGATTGAGCCAGACCGCCCTTACCATGGACGCCGCACTCTCGGGTCAGGGCGTAGCCCTTGTCAGCAGATTTCTCGCGCAAAGGGACATTGCGGCAGGTCATCTGATTCAGGTCATTCCCCAAACGATTACGGGCGACCAACACTTTTACATGCTTACCCAGCGGGAGGCGAAACGCGGTGCCGCGAAACATGCGGTTGTTCAATGGTTTGCAGCGAAGGCAGAATAGGCACAGCTGGAGAAACGGCCCAAAGCTGCCTTCCGCGACCAAGCTGAGCGCTGCAGCGCAGCTTTCCCGAAACGGATGTTGATCGCCAGCGCAGCATTTTGGTTGATCGAACGAGCGGATCGCGGACAAAGCGAGGGTTCGCTACGCGTGCTCATGCAGTTTGTCCCTCCAGAATGATCCGCTCAGTGAGGCCGACGTTTTCGTCTTGTCTGACTGCGGCTTTCTCGCGGAGCGTCTGTCGATCTGCGGCCACTGCCCGTTCGGCCATCCGGCGCAGCACGTGCGCGCATCCGCGGCGCGCAGCGCGTTGTAGAGCGAGCGTTCCAGAGCGGTCGGTCGAGCGTCGTCCAGAGAGGCCATCGTGTAGGCGTGGCCGGTGACCAGGGCGCGCGCCGAGCAGCCAATACCTCTCATTCGCGATTTTCTACAAGGGAGCGTGTTCAAAATTTCGCAGCCGACAGCGTTTCACGCGTCTGCTCGACAGAATCCTCGATCAGCTTGAGGTCTGATTCAGTGATCGGGTCAGGCGATACGTTGAGACGCGCGGCCAAATCGGCGTCGAAGCGGATCGTCGCGGCCATCGGGAAATGATCCGATCCGATATAGGCGAGCCGCTCGATCGACACGATCGCCGCATCCTCGGTCACGTAAAGCTGGTCGATCGGAAATCTCATATAGATCTTCTCGGCATCGAAGCTGGCAAAAAGCCCTCGTCCGATCCGAGGATCGAGATACTGCCCGGCATGCTTGAACGTCCTTGACGTGTCCGACCACGCCACATCGTTGAAGTCACCCGTCACCACAATCGGGACACCGGATTTGCGCGCGAACCGTGCGGCATAATAGATCTGCGCATCGCGCTTCTCGGTGTCCTGCCCCGGCACCGGCGGGCGCGGATGGAGGCCGACAAAACGGAACGTTGTCCCGTTCGGTGCCGTCAGCTCGGCGAAGACCGACGGCGTTTCGTCGGTGGTCAGACGGACGAATTCGGCCTTCTGCGCCGGAAGGCGCGTCGCAAAGAGCATCCCGTAATGATCGTCCTTCGGCTGGCGAATGATCGTGGAGTAGCCAGCCAATGCGGGTTCGACAGCGTCGATCCAGGCCTGATCGGTCTCCATCAGCAGCAGGATATCCGGGTCGAACTTTTCGATCTCTCCGAGCAGCAGGTCGTGGCGCTCGTTTTCCATCAGCACGTTGGAGGACAGCATCCTGACCGCGTCCGGGCCGTCACTCGCCAGCTTCAATTCGACCGGCGCGAAAACGGTATAGGGATAGATCCGCCACAGCTGATAACCGCAGGCCACCACCATCAGCACCGGCACCACGACGCGCGTCACGCCGGGCACGAACAGCGCTGCAATCAGAACCGCCCCGCCGACGACGGCGATCTGCGGCCGCGGAAAGTCCATCGCCCTGATCCACCAGACGTTCGTGTTCGCCATCGGCAAGAAGGTGACGACGACGACGACGCAGGCAACAAGCCAGCAGGCGCCGACGACTGCCCAAAAGAGAATGTCTTCCATGATTGCCTTCGGTCCTTTTATCGCCGCGCTGCATTCGGCGGGTGCCTACCCCCGCTGCCTTCGAGACCCTGCGCATGGGTCATGGTGTCCATCTCGGCCTCCGGCTGGTCCGCTACCGCGCTGAGTGAGCCGTCTGTCTTCAGAGCCACGGCCGCCACCTCGCTGCGACAGGCAAGTCCCGAGCCGCGGATGACTGCCAGAACTTCCTTGGTAACACGCTGCCTTCGCATCGACGATTCCAAAAAATGCGCCGCGATGGAAGAGCAGCGTCGGATTGGTCTTGATGAGGTGCTGGAAACGCGCGGAGCGGACCGACAGGAACGTCACCCTTCGGCCAGAGAGCATCCGGGACGGTGACATCATTGCTGTCGACCGGCCGGAAAGAGGCGTCTTGGACGGGCGGTTCTGGCGGTGCAATCCGGCCGGTCAGCAGAAAACTCCCGACGTTCGGTTCGGACCCGCCCGTTTCTCAGGAATTCCAGATCAGGATTTCGCCAAAAGGTTGCAACGCCCAATGTTTATAGCGTTCGAGGCCCGTTTTGTGATACGCTTTGGGTGATACCACAGCTTGTTTCTGCATTCCCTGGCGCGCGCGCCAGCATTTTATCAAAGACAAATTCGGCCAAGTCAGGACAGTGATGCCGTCTGTTACAAAAACTCTCGGGGCCGCTGCCCTGATCGTTTCACTGGCCCTTCCGGCCAGGCCTGCGGCACCTCAAAATTGCGATCCGCGTGATTTCATGAACGAGCCGTTGTCTGCGGCGTCCAGTCATCCCGTATGGGTCCAGGCGATCGCGCTCGCCTTCCCGCAGCTGCAGATCCTCGGGTCACGCGAGTTCCGGATCGCCTATGACGGCGAGATCATCGCAGCGGATCCGCCCAGCGCCCGCGCGATGCCCGAATTGATTGCGGCGCCGACGGTGGGTGACCAGTTCGCCATCGCTTATACCCTGTCGCGCACGCTCGATCTGCGTGCCACCCCGTATCACGATCCCGGCCGCGCCCGGCACGACGGGTTTCTGAAACTTCTCTACGGCGCAGAACCGGGCGTGGTGGAGCAAAACCTCGAAACCGTGGCCGCCGGACCTGCGCTATACCGCGCGACCCGGCGGCACGGGGTCGCCTGTCAACTCGCCGCCGCCCTTGCGGAGATCGATCTGAACGATGACCGGATCGCGCCGCTCTTTGCCGAGGTCGGCGGCAGCTACAACTGGAGGCGCATCGCCGGCACGGACCGGCTGAGCGCGCATTCCTATGGCATCGCCATCGACGTGAACGCGTCGATTGGCGGCTACTGGCGCTGGACCGGCGCGACCGAGGGCAAGGTAGGCGCCTATCGCAACAGGGTGCCGTGGGAACTGGTCGAGACGATGGAGCGCCGCGGTTTCATCTGGGGCGGCAAGTGGCATCACTTCGACGGTATGCACTTCGAATATCGGCCAGACTTGATTCTCTACAGCAGATTGACGAAAGGAGCCGAGCAATGACCGCTCGCGAATGGATGGCCGCGCTTGCGGTGGCTCTGGCGACAGTCGCGTCGTCGGCGCATTCTCAATCCCTGATTGAAACCTATCTCGCCGATATCGGCGAGATCGACCGCCGCAATTCGTCGGGTGCGCAGCTTTCCGACCCGGCTGCGATCCTGACCCAGGATCGCGCGAACGTGCATCGGTTCGGGTATCGGCAGGCCGGGGACACATCCGACGGCATATTTCAAAGCCGCGAGATGCGCGCGCGGATGCCTTCCCTTCTGGCGCGCGGCAGCATGTCGCCAGCCGCACAGGCGGCACTCCGGTCGGGTGCCGCCGCCCGGTTGGAGGTACAGATCTGGGGGCAAGGCACTACGCCGGCATACCTGACCGTTGACCTTGCGGCGGCTGGGCAGGCCGCCGTCGCCGATCCGGTATTGAGCCCGGCGGAACTGTCCCGATCCGCCCGCAGCATCCAGTCGGCTTTGAACGCGCGAGGGTTCGATGCGGGGCCGGTGGATGGGCAACCGGGCCAGCGTACGCGATCGGCCATCGCCGCCTTTCAGCGCGGCATCGGCGCGGCACCGACCGGCGTACTTACACGGTCCGAACTGGCGATGCTGACGGCCGGAGCGCCCTCTGCGGGGCCGAGCTTCGATTGCCGTCGCGCCGGGACACCGACCGAAATCGCGATCTGCGCGAACCCCTCGCTCGCCGCGCTCGACAGCGCTTTGGCCGCGGCATGGAACGCAGGTGGCCGCCGGGCCGACCAGGCGGCCTGGCTTCGAAGCCGGGATGCCTGCGGGGCCGATGTGGCGTGTCTTGAACACAGCATGCGCTCGCGCGTCTTTGCTCTCGGCGGCTCTCCCGGACAGTCGCAGGCCTCCGGTCAAGTTGCGCCGGGTCAGTCAACAGCGACCGGGCTTGGCGCTCTTGCATCTGCTCCCGCAGCGGTGGCAACTGCTCCGCTCTCTTCGGGGCCGCGTGCGCATTTCGACCAGGGCACCCTTATCGATGCACCGGACGGCCTCGCGCGCAGGCTCGCGCTACTGGAGATCAAGCGTGATCCTTCTGCGCTCGACGACACGAGCGTCCTGGATGCCATCCGGCGGCTTCAGAACGCCGAGACGGATCCGGCCGATCGCACCTTCAACGCGATGAACGCAATCGAGAAAGAGGATTCCCGCGCTGCCCTGCGTGCCGCCCTGCTGCAGGAAGCCGAGACCGTGCGTCCTGTCACGCCCGAGGATCCGCTTGCAGTGACACTCTACAGTCATTCGCGGCCGCGCGAATTTGTCGAAGGCACGGGCCTCGAGCTTGTCGGCGGTGCCCCTCAAATGGTTCTCAACGCGCGCCCCTATCCGATCGGCTCAATCGTTGTCACATTGCCGGACGAGATCTCGGGCCCGCTGCAGATAAGCCGGTCCGAGGCGGCCGCCTTCATCGACCGCGTATCCGAAGAGCACTCGAACGGTCGGCAGCCGCGAGCCGTGATCTGGGGGCAGATCACCCGCATCGGCCAGGACGACAGCGTCGAGAGCTTTGCGCGGCAAGTGAATCAGCGCGGAGCGCCCGCCACGTTTGAGCCGCTGCGCGCGGAGTTGCATTTTGTGGCAATGGACAGCAGCCGCCGATCGATCCTGCCGCTTGAGCCCGGCAGCGAACCGGTGCATCGCTGGCCGCTGGGTGGCGCGGAGGCCCCGAGCGGCAGGCAGAGCGCGCTTGCCCTGGCGCAGTCGCTCGGTCTGCCGACCGTGGACGGGGCGCTGGACGTTCCGCTGCCTGCGCAACAACGCAACGCGCCCGGCTGGGGGCAGTTCACGGCTTTCGCTTGGCTTGGGCAGCATCCCGATGCGCCGCGCGAAGGCAACGCCTTCGTCGGCGTGGCCCGGGGATTGTTGTCGGAAGCGGATCATCGCAGTTTCTTCGGGCAGCCGCGCTACCCGAGTACGGACATCGTCCGGAGCGTGACGACCGCGGGCTACGGCTCCGACCCGTTTCAGGACGAATTCGCCCGGCGCGATGCCAAGCGGGTCTTCTTCGAGCGGTATTACGATTCCATTCTCACGAATGCGCCAAGCTGGCCGGTCCAGGTCCGGCACAGTGTCGTGCTGAGGCTCGGCACCTACAATTTCGACACCGAGAGCTTTCCGCTCCAGCAAATGCAGGGCAACCTGTCGAACGGGCAGTTCCGTGTCGTCGATCTGCCTGCCGACGCCCGCAACCAGGGCCTCGCCTCGGCGGAGCGGTTCGGCAACCTGCCCGCGGAAATCCAGGTGCCGCCCGATCAGGCGCGGGTGCTTCGCCAGATGGCGCAGGACGGTCTGGTGCAACTGGTCTGGTGGGCCGATTTCGACTATTCCGTGGATACCTCCGCCATCGAGCAGGCCTTCGGCAGCTCCCGGAACAACACGATGCGGACCGGGCAAGGAACGTTGCAGCGCATCGGCATCTATGCGGGTGCGGCGCTTGACGTAGAGGTGCTGTCCTTCCAGGTCGAGGATCTTCTCATCCCCTCTCCCGAGACGCCCACCGAACCGGCCGAGCCTGTCGCATCCGATTTCGCGCGCGAGGTCGCGGAGGCCGAGACGTCCGACGGGGTCGCGATCGCCGGCCATGTCGCCCGGCTGCTTGGCGCAGGCGGGTTCGAGACCGTCGCGAAACTCATGCCCGAGGTGAAGCAGGCCAACGAATTCGACGCGCCCGGCGCCATGCAGGCCGCGACTGCGCAACTGCGCGCGGGCGCCGAGACGTCGCTTGTGATCCGCAGCGGCATTGCGCTCGGAACCTACGACCTCGAGAACGGAACCTTCGGCTTTCGCGCGGACGGGCTGAACCTTCGAACAAGACAGGGTGATCTGCAGGTGACGATCAGCCTCGTCGGCCCTGATGCCTTTGCCCCGCTTGAAATGGATCAGGCGACGGCGCGCTACATCGTCGACCAGCGATCGCGCAACATCATGCTGCTTGCCGAACTGACGCCCGAGACTGCCGAACGCACACATGCCCGAACGCAGAATATCTCGCTTCTGGCCCGCCCCGAGCGGATCGTCTTCTACACCCAGGACGAGAACAACTTGCCCAAGGTCCTCGGCGAAAGGCGCTTCGACGAGGCAAATTCCGAGGCAGAAGCTCGGATCGCCCGCCGGTTCGAGCCAGGAGAGTTCGCCGGACTGGACGAGATCCGCGTCGAGGTGACGCCCCACATCACCGACCTGATCGCCCTGCGTGATGGCTACGAGCCGTCAGTCGAAACGCTGCCGGACATCGTTGCTGCCGCCTGGGCAGCGCGCGATGCAGGCTTGCCCGGCCCGGCCGTTTTCGAGGCCGGACAGGCCCGGCCGGATCCGGTGTGGATCACGCGGCACCGCGAGATGCTCCTGTCCTGGCTTCAGGCGAAGGCCGCGGCGCTCGGTCAGGATTTCACGGTGCGGGTCATGGGCGGCAACGATCGCTCATGCGGTAGCTTCCGTGAGGCTTACGGTCATCTTGACCAGCAGGTCATGACCGCGGTGCCGTCTCTGCGCGAGGACCAGAGCGATCTTGCGCGACGTCTGCGCGAAGAAAACGGCCCAATGAAGGTTTCACGTCGATACGCGATCACGCGGACCCGCCCGCACGCCGAGCAGGATCGCTGCACCAATGATATGGTCATTCTCGTGCTTGAGGACGCGATTCACGAGGGGCGTCCGAGCGCCGGTGCCGTTGCCACGCAGATCGCGTTCACCCTCGGCGCGGCCGAGCGCGTGGAGGGGACCGGCAAGGTCCCTGGGCTGGTGCTGAGGGGCGCGGCGACAGGAACCCGGATCGAGATGGGCGATGGCACGCTCGGCCCTCTGCTGACGCCTGCAGCGGTGCCGGAGACCGGCGACACACAGCAATCCGTTGACGCCGCGCAGCAAGCCGAGGCGCCCCCCTCCCGCGATGAGCAGATCGCCGCGGCCCAGGCCAGGATTTCACCGCAACCTTCACTGCCTCAGCCCGAAGCGTCGGCAGACTGGCCGAAAATCACGCTCGAATCGACCGGCGATGCGCAACGCGACCTTCTGGGGATCGCACCCGGGCAAAGCATGCAGGAAGCTGCGGCAATGCTGTCTGCGCTCGACGGCGTCGAAGCGGTGTTCGAAACCGCCATGCCGCCCGACGGGACCGTGTCCGCAGCGCAGCGCGCGCTCGGATACCAGAGGGTGTATCTGCGCCGCGGCGGCACCGAGGCGCTCACGATCGCCTCCTGGGCACCGGAGGGCGAGGTCGTCGGCATCATGCGCCGCATGGCCCTTGCGGACGGCAGGTTGCCGTTTGATCGCATCGTTTCGGCCTTGACCGACATGAGAACGGCGGTGCGAAAGTCGGCCGCGGTAGCGGCGGGATGAGCCTGCTGCGGGCGGCGTAAAAGTCGTCCACCT
>NZ_QCYH01000010.1 GCF_003072125.1 Pelagivirga sediminicola
GGCATCCAGCAGATCCTGCATCGCCTCGGCATATTTGTCGTGATAGGCGCCGGCATCGAAGGGCGCGCTCTTGCGGTCGATCAGGGAGGTCGCGACCTCCAGCAGGTCCTTGTCGACCTTTTCATCCTCGATATCGGTGAATATCTGATCGGCCTCGCGCAGCTCGTCCTCGTAATGCAGCGTCTCCATCAGCAGCCCGTCACCGCAGGGCTTGACGGCCGCCAGATATTCCTTGCCCCGCATCGTGACCTGCCCGAGGCCCACCTTGCCCGCCTGCCGCAGCGCGTCGCGCACCACGCGGTAGGCATCCTGCGCCAGCTCGTCCGAGGCGCTGATGTAATAGGGCTTGTCGAAATAGAGCGGCGAGATTTCGCAGGCGTCGACGAACTGCACCAGTTCGAAGGTCTTCTTCGTCTCCAGCTTGATCGCGTCGATCTCGTCGGGATCCAGCAGGAGGTATTCGCCGTCATCCACCTCATATCCCTTGACGATGTCCTCGGTCTTGACCGGACCGATGCCGGGGACGGATTTTTCATACCGTATGCGCTTGCCCGACGGTTTGTGAATCTGGCGGAACGACACCCGCGCGCCCGATTTCGTGGCCGAAAATATCTCGACCGGGATGGAGACGAGCGACAGCCGAAGCTGCCCTTTCCAGAGTGCGCGCGGTGCCATGTCGGTCCTTTCCCTGCAAGACTCGCCGCCATGAGGGCGGGATACCTGAAGATATAGTTTCAGACCGATAATTGTTCCACATTCCGGTTATGCGAACTCCGGCTTGGTTTCCGCCTATGTCGAAGGCTTGACCAGCAACGCATACATTGCCTTTGCACACTCAATCCAACTGGGCATTGTCATCGATCTCCACCAGATCATCCTTACCAATGACCTTGGCAATACAAGAAAAAATCGATATATCAACGCGTTGATGGGTCGTGCTACATCGCCGCCTCATTGTCCCTTGTGCAGGGCAGAGACTGGCAAAATGTCACGGAGTCGGTTTGGTGACTTTTGAGTGCAGTCGATGTGTGGTTAAGAAATAATCAAATCAGGTCAGATGGCGGAGGAGGTGGGATTCGAACCCACGGAGGACTTACACCCTCGTCGGTTTTCAAGACCGGTGCATTCGACCACTCTGCCACTCCTCCGACGCGGATCTGTCTAGTGGGTGATGCGCGATTCTGAAAGCGCATCTTTTGGCATTGCGCCGCAGTCCGCAGCAGGGCGGGCCAAGGGGAATTCCGCCGAACCGGCACAGTTTGCTTTTCTTGGTGCCGGGGAACGGATATGGTGCGCGCACGTGGCAAAGACCGCGGTGACAGAGGCTATCTCGCCCTCTCGTGGCGCGGCAGGGCCGCGCGGCGGGCAGGGGCAGGAAAAGGGCAGGGGACGACGCATGGGATTGACATACGCGGGTGGCAGCGCCGGATGGCGCAGGGCGGCATGTGGGGGCGTGGCGCTCTTGATGCTGGCCGGGTGTCAGGGCACGGAGGGCGGCGGGCTTTTCGGCTCCAAGGCCAAGGACGAGCCTGCTTCCGTCACGGGTGATGCGTCCTCGGTCCGGCTGGTCGAGCGGGACGTGGAGGCGCCGGAGGTGTTCCAGGTCACCGACAAGGGGCTTTGGGACGGGCGGCCGTCGCTGGGGGGTGTCTGGGTGGCGCATCCCGACGTGAAGGATCCCGAGCGTGTCATCATCCGCAACACGACCAATTCCAAATTCGTCATCGGCGCGCTGTTTCGCCGCGAGCGGGCCAATCCGGGCCCGTCCCTGCAGGTCTCCTCGGACGCCGCGGCGGCGCTTGGCATGCTGGCGGGCGCCCCGGCCGAGTTGAACGTGACGGCGCTGCGCCGCGAAGAGACGCCCGCGCCGGGCGCCGCCGAGACGCTGGCGCCGAACGCCGTCGAGACGAGCAGCCTCGATCCGGTGGCCGATGTCGCCTCGGCCGCGATCGATGCCACGGAGGCGGAGGCCCAGCCCGCGCTGACACCGACGCCTGCGCCGGCCCCTGCGCCGCGCGCATCCTCGCTGGCCCGGCCCTATCTGCAGATCGGCATTTTCAGTGTGGAGCAGAACGCCGAGAATACCGCCACCGCCATGCGGCAGGCGGGGATGGTGCCGAAGGTCGTGAAACAGGAAAGCCAGGGCAAGGCGTTCTGGCGCGTGATTGTCGGCCCCGCCTCCACCGCATCCGAGCGCGACGCGCTGCTGAAAAAGATCAAGGGCGTCGGGTTTGACGACGCCTATGCCGTGTCCGACTGACGCGGCCCGACCCAAAGAGCAACCTGAACTGAACCCCGGATCCATGCCATGCTGACTTTTTTCAGAAACGCCCTGACCGCCCTGGCCCTTGGCTGCGCCGCATTGCCGGCCGCGGCCTTCGATACAGCGGCCAAGGCGGCGTATGTCGTGGACCTGGGGACCGGCACCGTCCTGCTGAACAAGAACGCCGATCAGCCGTTGCCGCCCGCGTCGATGTCCAAGCTGATGACGCTCTACGTCGCCTTCGAGGCGATCCGCGACGGGCGCCTGTCGATGGAGGAAAAGCTGCCCGTGTCGCAACACGCGATGAGCTATGGCGGCTCGACCATGTTTCTGGACACGACCGACCGGGTCAAGGTTGTCGATCTTCTGCGCGGCATCATCGTGCTGTCGGGCAACGATGCCTGCGCCGTCATCGCCGAGGCGCTCAGCCCCGACGGGACCGAGGCGGGATTTGCCCGCTTCATGACACAGCGCGCGCAGCAACTGGGCATGACCAACTCGACCTTTGCCAATTCCAACGGCTGGCCCGCGCCCAGCCACAAGATGAGCATGCGCGATCTGGCGCTGCTGGCGCGCCTGATCATCACCGATTTTCCCGATTTCTACCCGATGTTCGCGGAAACCGAGTTTGCCTTTGACGGCCGCGCGCCGCAGAACACGCAAAACCGCAATCCGCTGCTGAACCTCGGGATCGGGGCCGATGGTCTGAAAACCGGCCACACGCAGGCGGCGGGTTACGGCCTTGTCGGGTCTGCCAAGCAGGGCGAGCGGCGCATCGTGTTCGTTCTGTCGGGGCTTGAGACCCCGCAGGTGCGCGCCGAGGAGGCTGAAGCGATCGTCAACTGGGGCTTTCGCCAGTTTTCGGAAAACACCCTGATCAAGGCGGGCGCGGATGTGGCGCGCGCAGATGTCTGGATGGGCGATGTGCCCAAGGTGGGGCTGGTCACCGCCGAGGATGTGACCATGCTGCTGCCCGTTCTGGGCGATGACAAGATCGCCGCCGAAGTGATCTATACCGGCCCGCTTCAGGCGCCCATCGCGCAGGGCGACCGCATGGCCGAACTGGTCATCACCCCCGAAGGCATGCCCGAGACGCGCGTGCCGCTTCTGGCGGCCAATGACGTGCCGCGCGGCGGGTTTGCGGTGCGGCTGAAAACGGTCTCCGGCATCTTGCTGAACCGTCTGCGGCAGGGGCCAGAGGGCGCCTTGTGAGCGCGGGACCGGGCAAGAAACCGGGCCTTTTTATCAGCTTCGAGGGGATCGACGGGTCGGGCAAATCCACGCAGGCCCGGCTGTTGCAGGAGCATCTGCAAAAGGCCGGTCATGAGCCCGTGCTCACGCGCGAGCCGGGCGGCAGCCCCGGCGCCGAGGAGATCCGCGCGCTGGTGCTGAACGGCGCGGTAGACCGCTGGTCGCCCGAAACCGAGCTGCTGCTTTTTACCGCCGCGCGCCGCGATCATCTGGAGCGCACGATCCGCCCCGCGCTGGCCGCCGGGCGCATCGTCATCTGTGACCGTTTTGCCGATTCCACGCGCATGTATCAGGGCCTGCGCGGCGATGGTCTGCGTGCGCAGGTCGATGCGCTGCATGATCTGATGATCAGGCAGGAGCCGGACCTGACGCTGCTGATCGACATGGAGGCGGGCGCCGGCCTTGCCCGCGCGGTTCAGCGCGGCGGCGAGGGCCGGTTCGAGGCGTTCGGCGCGGATCTGCAAGTGGCGATGCGGCAGGGGTTTCTGGCGCTTGCGGATGAATTCCCGTCGCGGTTTCGCGTCATCGACGGCGCCCGCGACATCGCGGACGTCGCAGTGGACGTGCGCGCCATCGTGGCGGAGCGGCTGGCATGAGCGACGATGCCGTTCAGCCCGACCGTATCGAGGGCGCGCCGCATCCGCGCGAGACGCCGCGCCTGATCGGGCAGGGCGCCGCCGAGGCCGCGTTTCTGGATGCCTTTACCGGCGACCGGCTGCATCACGCCTGGCTGATCACCGGGCCGCGCGGGGTGGGCAAGGCGACCTTCGCGTGGCGCGCCGCGCGCTTTCTTCTGGCGCATGACGAAGGCGGGCTGCTGGGCGCGCCGATGGATCTGGACATCTCGCCCGATCATCCGGTGGCGCGCCGCATCCTCGCGCGGTCCGAGCCGCAGCTTTTCCACATCACGCGCTCGGTCAACGAGGATACCAAGCGCATGCGCGACATGATCGTGGCGCGCGACGTGCGCAGCCTGCATGGCTTTCTGGCCCTGTCCAGCGCCGATGGCGGGCGCCGCGCCGTGATCCTCGATTCCGCTGACGAGATGAACGTGCAGGCCGCCAACGCGCTGCTGAAAATGCTCGAAGAGCCGCCCGCGCGCACGACGCTGTTTCTCATCAGCCACCAGCCCTCGGGCCTTTTGCCGACCATCCGCTCGCGCTGCCGCGAGCTGCGTCTGCCGCCGCTGGATGCACAGGATATGGCCGCCGCGCTGGCACAGGCCGGGATCGACGCCGAGGGCGAGACGCAGGCGCTGGCCGCGCTTTCGGGTGGCTCGGTGGGCGAGGCGGTTCGGCTGATCAACCTGGGCGGGCTCAAGATCTATGCCGAACTGGTGCGCCTTTTCGCGGACCTTCCGAATATCGACCGGCCCCGCGCCCTTTCGCTGGCAAATGCCGCGGCGCAGCGCGGCGCCGAGGACAAGCTGAACCTCCTGATCTGGCTGATCGAGCTGATGCTGGGCCGCATGACCAGCACCGGCGCCACGGGCGCCGCCCCCAGCCCCGAGGGCGCGCCCGGAGAGGCGCAGATGCTGGCCCGCGCCGCGCCTGACCTGAGCGCGGCGCGCCGCTGGGCCGATTGCGCGCAGGACGTGGGCGCGCGGATGCGCCATGGCCGGGCGGTCAACCTTGACCCTGCCGCGCTCGTCCTAGATACCGTGTTCAGAATACAAAAGACGGCGGCGGGCCAGCCCGCCTGAAGGGCCTCGATGCACGCTGAAATCACCGACAGTCACTGCCACCTCGATTTCCCCGACTTTGCCGAGGAATTGCCGGAGGTCGTCGCCCGCGCGGTCGCGGCCGGGGTCACGCGCATGGTCACGATCTGCACGAAGCTGCGTCTTGAGCCGCAGGTGCGCGCCATCGCCGAGGAGCACGCGCCCGTCTTTTACGCGGCCGGCACCCATCCGATGAGCGTGGCGGGCGAGCCGATGGCAAGCGTCGATGACCTGGGCCGGCTGGCCGCGCATCCCAAGTTTGTCGGCATCGGCGAGACGGGGCTGGATTATCACTATACCGCCGAAAGCGCCGGGGCGCAGCAGGCGTCCTTGCGCACCCATATCGCCGCGGCGCGCCAGACGGGCCTGCCGCTGATCGTGCATGCGCGCGATGCCGACGCGGACATGGCGCGCATCCTCACCGAAGAGTTCAGGAACGGCGCCTATACCTGCGTGATGCATTGCTTTTCTTCCGGCGCGGCCCTTGCGCGTGCGGCGCTCGATCTGGATTTTTATCTCAGCATGTCGGGCATCGCCGCCTTTCCCAAAAGCCAGGAGATTCGCGATATCTTTGCCGCCGCCCCGCGCGAGCGCATCCTGGTGGAAACCGACGCGCCCTATCTGGCGCCGCCGCCCTATCGCGGCAAGCGCAACGAGCCTGCCTATACGGTCCACACCGCGCAGCGCGGCGCCGAGACGATGGGCATGGACTGGCCCGAATTCGCCGCGCAGACGCAGGCCAATTTCGACCGGCTCTTCACCAAGGTCGCAGCGTACGGGCGCAGCGCGGACAGCGGGGGGCAGGGCTGATGGCGACGCGGCGCTTCATCATCCTTGGCTGCAGCTCGTCCGGGGGCGTGCCGCGCATCGCCGAGAAGCCGGGCGGCGAGTGGGGCGAGTGCGATCCCGATGAGCCGCGCAACCGGCGCACGCGCTGTTCGGTCCTGATCGAGCAGGAGGGCGCGGATGGCGGCCTGACCCGCGTTCTGATCGACGCGTCCCCCGATCTGCGCGAGCAGCTCTTGCGCCACGGGATAGGCAAGCTGGATGCGGTGGTCTTTACCCACAGCCACGCCGATCATTGCCATGGCCTCGACGATCTGCGCGTGGTGGTGTTCAACATGCCCGGCCGCCTGCCGGTCTGGGCCGACCCGCCCACGCGCGATGCGCTGTTCGAGCGGTTCGGCTATGCGTTCCGCCGCCCCGAGGGGTCGTCCTATCCGCCGATCCTGGACATGAACATCATCGACGGCGATGTGACCGTCACGGGCAAGGGCGGGGCGATCACGCTGACGCCATTTCTGGTCAATCACGGGGCCATCGACGCGCTGGGGTTCCGCGTGGGCGATGTGGCCTATCTGCCCGATGTGGCGGATATGGACGAGCGCTGCTGGGATGTGGTGCAGGGGCTGGATATCTGGATCCTGGATGCGCTGCGCCGCACGCCGCATCCGACGCATATCCACCTTGCGCGCAGTCTGGAATGGCTGGCCCGCGCCGCGCCGCGGCTGGGGGTCATCACAAACATGCATAACGACATGGATTACCGCACCCTTGTGGCCGAGGTGCCGCAGGGCGTGGATGTTGCCTATGACGGAATGACGCTGACAGTCGAGATCTAGGGCGATGAGCGCGCTTCTGGATGTGGTCCTGCCCGTTTTCGTCGTGATCGGGGCGGGCTATGCGGTGGTCTGGCTGGGCTGGTTCAACGCGGCAAGCGTCGAGGGCCTGCTGCGCTTTACCCAGAATTTCGCGATCCCCTGCCTTTTGTTCACCGCCATATCGCAACTGGATCTTGGCCAGAGCTTCAACGCGCCGCTGCTGATCAGCTTTTACGCGGGCGCATTGGCGGGCTTTGGCATCGGCACCATGGCCGCGCGGCTGGTCTTCGGGCGCGACTGGCCCGAGGCGATCGCCATCGGGTTTTGCTGCCTGTTCTCCAACACCGTGCTTCTGGGCCTGCCCATCACCGAGCGCGCCTATGGCGCCGGCGCGCTGAGTGCGAATTTCGCCATCATCGCGCTGCACTCGCCGGTCTGCTACGCGGTCGGCATCACCGCGATGGAGATCGCGCGCGCTGGCGGCACCTCGCGCCGCGCCGTGCTGGGCAAGGTGCTCAAGGCGATGTTCTCCAACGCGCTGATCATCGGCATCGGGCTGGGCTTCATCGTCAACCTGACGGGGCTCGCCGTGCCGGACACGCTTGGCGAGGGGCTGGAGCTGATCGCGCGGGCGGCGCTGCCCGCGGCGCTTTTCGGTCTGGGCGGCGTGCTGGTGCAATATCGCCCCGAGGGCGATCTGCGCGTCATCGCGATGGTCGTGGCCGTGTCGCTGGTGGTGCACCCCGCGATCACGATGGCGCTGGCGCGGGTGCAGGCGCTGCCCGTGGATGCGCTGCGCAGCGCGGTCATCACCGGCGCCATGGCACCGGGGATCAACACCTATATCTTCGCCAACATGTATGGCGTGGCGCGCCGCGTCGCGGCCTCGGCGGTGCTGATCGGGACGGCGCTGTCGATCCTGACGGCGTGGCTGTGGCTGGGCCTGCTGCCGTAACCGAAACAGAAGGAAAGACCGATGCGCAGCACCGCAGACCGTATCCGCCACGCGCTTTTGTTCGAGGGGCTGGGCCTTGCCATCGTGGTGCCGGTGGGCGGCTGGGTGTTCAGCCTTGCCGCGCAGGACATGGGCGTGGTGGCCGTGGTCAGCGCGACGCTGGCGACGCTGTGGACCTATGTCTACAACCTCATCTTCGACAAGGTCATGCAGGCCCGCGTCGGCCATACGCGCAAGGACCTTGGCCTGCGCGTGATCCACTCCATCCTGTTCGAGTTCGGCCTGCTGCTGTTCCTGATGCCCTTCATCGCGTGGTACTTGGGCATTTCGCTGATCGCGGCGTTCTGGATGGATATCGCCTTTGCGCTGTTCTACCTCGTCTATGCCTTCGTCTATAACTGGATCTACGATATCGTCTTTCCGGTGCCGCAGCCCAGCCCGCGTCAGCCCTGACCCCTCGGCGCGCCGCCGCGAAACGCGTTGGGGCCGTGATAGCTGCAAGGCTCCTCAGTCATTTCCAGATGCAGCGCCTCGCCGCGCCAGGGATGCGCGCGGGCCAGATCCTCGTCCACCTCGATGCCAAGGCCGGGCGCGTCCGGCACCGGGATATACCCGTTCTCGACGCGCAATGAGCCGCGGATCAGGGCGCGGTGGAAATCGGTGTCGATCGTCTCGGCCATCAGCAGGTTGGGCAGGGACGCGGCCAGTTGCACATTGGCCGCCCATTCGATGGGGCCCGCGTAAAGATGCGGCGCAACTTGCGCATTATAGACCTCGGCCATGGCCGCGATCTTCTTGCACTCCCATATGCCGCCCGCGCGCCCCAGCGCCGGTTGCAGGATGCTGGCCGCACCCTCGCGCAGGACCGGCGCGAATTCGGCCTTGGTGCAAAGCCGCTCGCCGGTGGCGACGCTGAGGCCCGTGGCAGCGGCGACGCGCGCCATTGCCGCGACGTTGTCGGGCGGAATCGGCTCCTCGAACCATAGCGGATCGTAAGGCGCGATGGCGCGGCCCAGCCGGATCGCGCCTGCGGTGCTGAACTGCCCATGCGTGCCGAAAAGCAGGTCGGCGCGGGTGCCCACCGCCTCGCGGATGGCGGCGCAGAACTGAACGGATTGCTCGATGTCTTGCAGGGACGGCATGTGTCCGCCGCGCAAGGTGTAGGGACCGGCCGGGTCGAACTTGACGGCGGTATAGCCCTCGTCCACCAGATCGGCCGCGCTTTCGGCGGCCATGTCGGGCGAGGACCAGAATTCGTCCTCATCGTGGTGGGGCAGGGGATAAAGATAGCTGTAGGCGCGGATGCGGTCGTTCATGCGCCCGCCCAGAAGGGCATGGACGGGCCGCCCCCGCGCCTTGCCGACGATGTCCCAGCAGGCGATCTCCAGCCCCGAAAACGCGCCGATCACGGTCAGGTCGGGGCGCTGCGTGAAGCCGGACGAATAGACGCGGCGGAACATCATCTCGATATTTTCGGGGTTCTCGCCGGCCATGTGCCGCTCGAACACGTCCTCGATCACGCCGCGCATCGCCTCCGGGCCCACGCTGGCGGCATAGCATTCGCCCCAGCCGGTGATGCCGGTATCCGTCGTCACCTTCACCAGGATCCAGTAGCGCCCGCCCCAGCCGGGCGCGGGCGGCGAGGTGACGATGATGTCGAGCGTGGACAGGCGCATGGTCTGGCTCCTCATGGGCGGCCTTTCGCGCCGCAGGATCGGGGGATCGGTGCGCATCAGTGAAGGTCTCCGTACTGGCTCAGCGCGCGCTGGAAGATATCCGCATCCACGTTGCCGCCCGATATTGTCACGATCACATCATCCCCCTCGACCCGGCCCGCGTGAAAGAGGGCCGCGGCCAGCGCGACCGCGCCGCCCGGCTCGGCCACCAGTTTCAGCCGGCCCCATGCCAGCGCCATGGCACGCAGCGCCTCCTCGTCGCTGACGACCAGGCCGGGGCCGCAAAGACGCTGCAGGATGGGAAAGGTGATCTCGCCGGGCTGCGGCGTGATGATCGCATCGCACAGCCCGCCCGACAGGCGCGCGTTGCGCTGGATTTCCCCGCTGGCGAGCGAGCGGGCGGTGTCGTCGAACTCCTCCGGCTCGCAGGGGCGTGCGCGCAGGCCGGGCGCCTGCGCCTCCAGCGCCAGCGCGATCCCGGCGGTCAGCCCGCCGCCGCCGCAGCAGACCAGCACTTCGGCGCGCGCGATGCCCATGGCGGCCGCATCCTCGGCAATCTCCAGCCCGGTGGTGCCTTGGCCCGCGATGACCTGCGGCTCGTCATAGGGGCGGATGAGGGCCATGCCCCGTTCGCCGCGCAGCGCCTCGCCCAGCTCTTCGCGGCTCTCGCCCGCGGCGCGGTCATAGAGCACCACCTCGGCCCCCAGAGCGCGGGTGTTGGCGATCTTGAGTGCGGGCGCATCGGCGGGCATGATGATGACGGCGGGCACGCCATGCTGCGCCGCCGCCAGCGCGACGCCCTGCGCGTGATTGCCGGACGAGTAGGCCAGCACGCCGCGCGCGCGCGCGGTGTCCTCCAGCGCCGAGACGGCGGCATATCCGCCGCGATACTTGAAGCTGCCGGTATGCTGCAGGCATTCGGGCTTGACCCAGACGCGCCGTCCGGCGATGCGGTCCAGAAAGGGCGAGGACAGCAGCGGCGTGCGCCGCGCGTGCCCCTTTAGCCGCGCGGCGGCGGCGCGGATCATGTCGATATCGCTCATATGTGGTCTTTCAGATGGCTCAGGATACCCTCCAGCGCCGCACCTTCGTCGAGAAACGGAACGTGGCCCCGGTCCGGCACGGTGACGGCGCGCATGCCCGGCGCGCGGGCCTGCATCCGCGCGACGATATCCGCGCTCAGCAGATCGGAATTGGCGCCGTGCAGCACCGTCAGCGGCAGCGCGGCCAGCGCATCGAAGAACGGCCAGAGGTCCGGCGCGGGCTGCACGCCTGCCTGCGCCAGCGCCTCGCGCAGCCCGGCATCATAGCGCAGCGCCAGCCGCTCGCCGGGGACGGCGCGCCAGACATGCTCGGCATGCACGCGCCAGCGCGCGAGGGTGACGCCCGGAAACTGCACTGCATTGAGCGCGGCCAGCCCCTCTGCCGCCTCGTCATAGCTGCGGTATTTCGGGCGCCGCCCGACGTAATCCATGATCCGGCCCAGACCGCCCGGCGACAGTTCGGGGCCGATATCGTTCAGGATCGCGCCCTGCAGACGCTCCGGCGCCGCCATCGCCAACGCCATGGCGATCAGCCCGCCGCGCGATGTGCCAAGGATCGTGACACGCTCAAGGCCCAGATGATCGAGCAGCTCAAGCGCATCCTGCGCCTCTTGCGCGACGGTATAGGTGGCCGGGTCCGCCGCCTCCGACAGGCCGCGCCCGCGATAGTCCATGCGGATCACGCGATACCCAGCGAGGAACGGCAGCACGAACGCGAAATCCGCAGAGTTGCGCGTGAGCCCCGAAAGGCACAGGACCGGCGGCCCGTCGCCGCCCTCGGCCCCGGCGCTGTCGCGGTAATGCAGGCGCAGGCCGCCGGAGGTGGTCAGATCGGGCATCTAGAGACTCGCACAATCGGGCACGCCGCGCAGATCGCGCAGCACATGCGCCGGGCGGCCCGGCAACCGCTCGACCGGGGCGCCATCGCGGTTCACCCAGGCGACGGTAAACCCGTAGGCCGCAGCACCGGCCGCGTCCCAGCCATTGGAGGTGACGAACAGCACCTGACCCGGCGCGCAGGCAAAGCGGCGCGGCGCCATGTCATAGACGGCGCGCGCGGGCTTGAATATGCCGCACATCTCGGCCGAGAGCACGTCGTCCAGCAAGGGCCCGATCCCGGCCGAGGCGACGGCGGCGTTCAGCATCTCCGGCGTCCCGTTCGACAGGATCGCGGTGTTCAGCCCGGCCTCTTTCAGCGCGGCCAGCACGGCCTTCGCCTCGGGATAGGCCGCAAGCTCGTGGTAGAGCGCGAGCAGCCGGGCGCGCAGGGCGGCATCCTCGATCCCGTGCGCCTCCAGCGTCCAGTCGAGCGCGTCGCAGGTGATCTGCCAGAAATCGGCGCGGTCCTGCATGATCGTGCGCAGCCAGCTGTAATGCAGCTGGCGCAGGCGCCAGTCCCGCGCGATCTGCGGCCAGCATTCGGCCAGCCTGTCCTGTCCCGGCTCGGCGGCCGCGATGCGCGCGGCGGCGCTGACATCGAAAAGCGTGCCATAGGCGTCGAAGATGCAGGTGGTGATGGCCAAGGGCGCGCTCCGGCTGGGACAGGGGCAGACTGGCACGGATAAAGGTGCCGCGAAAGAGTGCAAATGGGGTTTGGCGGCGGTGAAATGCAGGGGGCATTTTCACGCCCGCCGCGTTGTGGCACCGCGAGTATATTAAAATATTCGTCCCTTATCAGTGGTTTGCCGACAAATCTGGCACAGCGGTTTGCAATCCGGCGCACCCGTTGCTAGGTAATTCGTCAATTCGCACAAGCACCCGCGCGCGGCGCGGCCTTGCCATTCATTCACCATCCCATATCCAAATCAGAACTGGAGTCTCATGATGACCGAAGTGAAATCGGGCGACACCGTCCATATCCATTACACCGGCACGCTGACCGACGGCACTGTCTTTGACAGCAGCGAAGGGCGCGATCCGCTGAAATTCGAGGTTGGCTCGGGCCAGATCATTCCCGGCCTCGACACCGCCATGCCCGGCATGAACGTGGGCGAGAAGAAGACCGTCGAAGTGCCCGCCGATCAGGCCTATGGCCAGGTTGACCCCAATGCGCGCCAGCAGGTCCCGCGCGAGGGCATCCCCGCCGACATCCCGCTGGATCCCGGCACGCAGCTTCAGGTGCAGACCGAAAACGGTCAGGTCCTGCCCGTGACCGTTCTGGAAGTCACCGAGGAGCATGTCACGCTGGATGCCAACCACGCGCTGGCCGGCAAGGATCTGAAGTTCGATATCGAGCTGGTCGCGATCGCCTGAAGGGCGCGCCGCACCCCCCCCCGTATGGAACGAGGAAAGCCCCGGTCGGATGATCCGGGGCTTTTTCGTTTGTTGATAACGTTGCTATGGGACGGAGACGCCCCGATGCGACATCTGATGAGGCTTGGACAATCGCTATGGATATCACCTTTCCCCGTCCGCGGGATAACGAGCCCTTCGCCTGGGGCCTGTCCGGTCCGGAGCCGGTCCAGATCTGGGAGAGATTTTCGTCGGCCTATGAGGCCCAGTTGGAACGGCTGGTTTCAACCTTGAGCGATCTAGGCTTCAGCCCCGCCATCGGCGGCTCCGGTTCGGAGGACGGCGAATATGTCAGGGCGGAATACGAGGGCAACAGCCGCATCGTCTTTTTCCATCATCTCGAAGATCCCGCCGATGCACGCTTCATATCCTCGCTTGACGACAGAGCGCTGCGAGACTGGATCGTGGAGACATGGATAGGCGCTTAGGAAAGGCTCAGGTTGCGCGGCAAGTCTGGTCGCGCCCAAGCAGCGCTACTGCTCGGGCAATCCCTCAGCGACCGCGCTCACGCGGCGACAGGCATCCCTGACCAAATAGCGGGCGGCCGAAAATCACGGGTTTTCTTTGCAGGGCCCGTTCGGGTCTTTCATTCAGCCGAGATCCAGCAGAACCGCGCCCGCGCGGCCCGGCGTCATCACCGCATCATGCGCCTCGGCGCAATCCTTGAGCGGATAGACCCGGTCGATGGCGGGGGTCAGAGCACCCGCGCTCAGCGCCCGGTGGAGGTGCTGGATGGCGGTTTGCCGCTGGGCGTCGGGCAGGATGTAGATCAACGTGATGTCGATCTTGAGCGCCTTGAACAGCAGCGGGCCGAAGGGCAGGGTGGGGGTCATGTCCTTGCCCGATCCATAGGCGGCGATGGTGCCCAGGGGGGACATGACCTCGGCCAAAAGGGCGGCGTTGGCGCCGAATTCAACCTCGACGGCGCGGGCGACCCCGGCACCTGCAGTGCCGTCTGTGATCTTGGCCGCCAGATCCGGGTCCGAATAGTCCAGCACCAGATCGGCGCCCGCGGCGCGCACCCGGTCCATGGATCCCGCGCTGCAGGTCGCGATCACGCGCGCCCCGGCCCATTTCGCCAGTTGCACGGCGTTGTGGCCCACGGCCCCGGCGCCGCCGCTGACAAGCACCGTCTGGCCCGCTATGTCGTCGCCGCCCAGCACCGTCTGCGCCGCGGTGAGGCCGGGAATGCCCAGCACCGCGCCGATCTGCGGGTCGAGGCCGTCCGGCATCGCCACCGCCTGCGCGGCCGGCAGGCAGATATATTCGGCCGCCGTGCCGAAGGCGCGCTGCCATTGCCCGTTCCAGACCCAGACCGGCTGGCCCACGCGGGCGGCATCGACGCCGGCGCCGACCGCATCGATCACGCCGACGCCGTCGGAATGGGGGATCACCCGCTCAAACGGCGGCTTCGTCACGCCCGGCCGCGTGCCCGAGCGGGCCTTGGCATCCGAGGGATTCACGCCGGAATGGCTGAGTTTCACGCGCACCTCGCCGGGGCCCGGCGCGGGCGTTTCGATCTCGCCCAGCTCGATGACGTCGGCGGCATCGCCGAAGCGGCTGTAGAACGCGGCCCGCATCAGGATTTCTGCCGCAGGCGGATGACCACGTCGACCGATGCGATCTCGGCCCCTTCGGGCGCGGTGGGCAGACGGGTGATTTCCAGCTGGTCGGCGGGCGCGTCGGTCAGACGGTTCTCGTCCTCCCAGAAGAAATGGGGGTGATCGTGGGTGTTAGTGTCGAAATAGGATTTCGTGCCGTCCACCAGAACCTCCTGCATCAGCCCGGCCTCGCAAAAGGCGCGCAGGGTGTTGTAGACGGTGGCCAGCGACACCTGCTCGCCGCAGCGCTGGACATCGGCAAAAAGGCTCTCGGCGGTGACGTGGCGGTGCTGGCCGTCGCCGATCAGCATCGCGGCCAAGGCCACACGCTGACGGGTCGGGCGCAATCCCGCGCCGGTCAGCCAGTCCGAGCCGCGCCGGCTCGCTTCAGGGGTCGCTGTGCATGTCATCTTGCGGGCATCCTTCCGTCTTGCGCCAATATAGGGTGCGGGGGCGCGGAATTTCAAACAGATTTCCCGGCATGGCACCCGCAGCGCGTCCCGCGCAGGCTTGCATGGGCGCGGGCGCGGGTGCTAGAGGATATGGCGCGATCACGAAAGACGACCAGAGCACGCCAGAGTTTCAAGTTCAAAAGGACCGCCCGAATGGCAGACTACCCCACGCAGTTCGGAAAAGAAGACCTGCTGAAATGCGCCCGAGGCGAGCTTTTCGGCCCAGGCAACGCGCAGCTTCCGCTGCCGCCCATGCTGATGATGGACCGCATCACCGACGTGTCGTCGGATGGCGGCGCGCATGGCAAGGGGCATATCACCGCCGAATTCGACATCACGCCCGACCTGTGGTTTTTCGAATGCCATTTTCCCGGCAACCCGATCATGCCCGGCTGCCTTGGCCTTGACGGGCTGTGGCAGCTGACCGGCTTCAACCTCGGCTGGCGCGGCTGGCAGGGGCGCGGCTATGCGCTGGGCGTGGGCGAGGTCAAGCTGACCGGCATGGTAAGACCGGATCGCAAGATGTTGACATATCACGTGGATTTCACCAAGGCCGTGCAGAGCCGCCGCCTGACCATGGGCGTCGCCGATGGCCGGGTCGAGGCCGATGGCGACGTGATCTACCAGGTCAAGGACATGAAAGTCGCGCTCAGCGAAAGCTGACGGCTGACACACGACAAGAGGGAGAGCGCCATGCGCCGCGTGGTCGTAACAGGGCTGGGTATCGTCTCATCCATCGGAAACAGCGCGGATGAGGTGCTGGCATCGCTCAAGGACGGGCGGTCGGGAATCACCGCGAATGCCGAAATGGCCGAGCACGGGTTTCGCAGCCAGGTTGCGGGCGCGATCGATCTGGATCCGGCCGACCAGATCGACAAGCGCACGCTGCGCTTCATGGGGCCGGGCGCGGCCTATGCCTATATCGCGATGCGCCAGGCGATCGCCGATGCGGGGCTTGAGGAAAAGGACGTGGTGAACCCCATGACCGGCCTCATCGCCGGATCGGGCGGCCCGTCGACCAGCGCGATGCTGCAGGCGCACCAGACCGTGCTGAAGACCGGCGCGACCAAGCGCATCGGTCCCTTTGCGGTGCCCAAATGCATGTCGTCCACGGTCAGCGCGAATCTTGCGACCGCGTATCAGATCAAGGGCATGAATTTTTCCATCACCTCGGCCTGCTCGACCTCGCTGCATTGCATCGGCATGGCGGCGCAGCAGATCGCGCTGGGCCAGCAGGACGTGATGTTCGGCGGCGGCGGCGAGGAGCTGGACTGGACGCTGTCCTGCCTGTTCGATGCGATGGGCGCGATGTCGTCGAAATACAACGACACGCCGGAAAAGGCGTCGCGCGCCTTCGACGCGGGCCGCGACGGCTTCGTGATTTCCGGCGGCGGCGCAATGCTGGTGCTGGAAGCGCTGGAGCATGCAGAGGCGCGCGGCGCCAAGATCTACGCCGAAGTCACTGGTTTTGCTGCCACTTCCGACGGCGCCGACATGGTCGCGCCCTCGGGCGAGGGCGGCGAGCGGGCGATGCGCGGCGCGCTGCGCACGCTGGGCGAGGATCGCAAGGTCAGCTATATCAACGCGCATGGCACATCGACGCCCGTCGGCGACGTGGGCGAGGTGGAGGCGGTGCGCCGCGTCTTCGGCCAAGGGTCCACCCCGCCGATCAGCTCGACCAAGTCGATGACCGGCCACAGCCAGGGCGCGACCGGCGCGCAGGAGGCGATCTATTGCCTTCTGGCACTTGAACATGACTTCATAATCCCTTCAATCAACGTCGAAAATCTCGATCCTGCACTCGATCCGGCCGAGGTGGCGACCGCCCGCGTCGACGATGCCGGGCTTGATACGGTGATGACCAATTCCTTTGGCTTCGGGGGCACCAACGGCTCGATGCTGCTGAGCAAATTTCATGGATAAACGCGCATGACACAGACACCCGACTTGCCGACCGCCCCCCTGCCGATGCAGGGCAAGCGCGGGCTGATCATGGGCGTCGCCAATGACCGCTCGATCGCGTGGGGCATTGCCAAGGCGATGCATTCGGCGGGCGCCGAGCTGGCCTTCAGCTATCAGGGCGAGGCGTTCGGCAAACGGCTGGAGCCGCTGGCGGCCAGCGTCGGGTCCGATTTCATGGTCGATGTGGACGTGACCGATGACGCGTCGCTTGATGCCGGTTTCGCGGCGCTGGCCAAGCGTTGGACGACCATTGACTTCGTCGTGCATGCCATTGCTTTTTCAGATAAATCCGAGCTGACAGGCCGGTTTTTGAACACCAGCCGCGCGAATTTCAAGCATTCGCTGGAGATATCTTGCTACAGCTTTATCGATGTGGCGCGGCGCGCGCATCCGCTGATGCAGGAAAACGGCGGCACGCTGCTGACGCTGACCTATCAGGGCAGCAACCGCGTGGTTCCCAGCTATAACGTGATGGGCGTCGCCAAGGCGGCGCTGGAGTCGGCGACGCGCTATCTGGCCAATGATCTGGGCCCCGACGGGATCCGCGTCAACGCCATATCGCCCGGTCCAATGAAGACGCTGGCCGGCGCGGCCATCGGCGGGGCGCGGCGCACGTTCAAGCATACCGACATGAACGCGCCGCTGCGCGCCAATGCCACGCTGGACGCGATCGGCGGCACGGCGGTTTATCTGGCCTCCGACGCGGGAGCCTGCACCACGGGCGAGATCATCCGCGTCGATGGCGGCTATCACGTGCTGGGCATGCCGCAGGCCGAGAACCTCTGACGCTGACCGCCGCGCCCGCAGGGATGCGGCGGATTTGAGTATTTTTGCCAAGATGAAGCACGAAAGGATGCAGCCCGCACGCGGGAACGCGGGCGCGGCGCCGCGCGTTGTTCGGTCAAAGGAGATTTGACCATGGCCCATACACTCACGCTGCGCGCGATCGAACCTGTCACCCATGACACCCATCACCTCGTGTTCGAGCGTCCCGAAGGCTTCGCATTCGAGCCAGGGCAGGCGATCGAAATGAAGCTGCAAAAGGACGGCTGGCGCGACGAGGGCCGCCCCTTCACGCCGATCAGCCAGCCGGACGAGGAGACGCTGGAATTCGTGATCAAGAGCTATCCGTCGCATGACGGCGTCACCGAGCAGATCGCGAAGTTGCAGCCCGGCGACGAGGTCAGCATCGAGGGCCCCTTCGGCGATATCCGTGACAAGGGGCCGGGCGTTTTCATCGCCGGCGGCGCCGGGATCACGCCGATGATCGCACTTTTGCGCAAGAGGCTGGCCGATAACGGAACCTTGAAGGGCTCCACGCTGGTCTTTTCGAACAAGACCGAGGATGACATCATCCTGCGCGAGCAGCTTTCCGCGATGCCGGGCCTGACGGTTGCCTTCGTCGTGTCCGACGGCCCGGGCGACACCGTGCCAAAGCGCAAGCTGGACCGCGATTACCTGCGCCAGTTCATCGAGCCTGGAACGCTGTGCTACCTGTGCGGACCGCCGCCGATGATGGATGTTCAGGCCGAGCTTGATGCGCTAGGGGTCGATCCCGGCGATGTGGTGGCGGACGACTGGAGCTGACGCGTCAGAACCACTGGCCCGGCTCCATCAGGCCCAGGTCCAGCAGCTGGCGGGAATGCCACTCGAACGGCACCGAATTGTGCCATTTGAATGTGGGGATGTCGAAGGTCGATCCGGGGTTTCGTTTCAACGCCTTGGCCGTGCGGAAGGATGCAATGGCCGCCGTCAGGTTGTTGTGCCATGGGCAGGCATAGGTGTTGTACTCTTCGTCTGAGAACACGTTCCCCTGGCGCAGCTCCAGCCCTCGTTTCGTGCGGAAAATCGCAATCCGGTCGATGGTGCGGCGGGGGGCGGGGATGTGTTCCTCGTAGCGCCAGCGCAGGCCGCCGAAGAAATCCAGCTGCCGGTCCTTGGGGTGGCCGTAATTGGCCGGGTCCGGCCGGGCGAGCGCGTAATAGCCCGACTTGTCCAGCCACACATCCTCCAGCGCGACGGCGCCGGGGTGCGTGTCCAGATCGCCGGCATAGACATCCACGACATAGGTCAGCATCGCGTCGCGCCGCTCTTCGGTGTGAAAGCTCAGCATTTCGCCGATGCTGCGCGTCTCGCAGAACGGATAGAAAAGATATTCGGCGTTGAAGCAATAATAGAGCCATGTTCCCGGCGGCGCGGCGGCGATGATGCGGTTCACCGCGTCGATATGGCCGGTGCCGCCCGATCCGTCGTGATCGACGCGCACCGCGCGTTTGGCCACATCGGCAGGCAGGCTGAAACCGGGCGGCATCAGCGCGACGACCGCCTTGAAGCCCAGCGATGCATGATGGCGCCATGTCGTGTCGAGCTCGACCTCATCCTCGGCAAAGATCAGCGCGACAGGCCCCTTGGCCAGGTGGGCCGCGCCGCGTGTGCAGAAATCCTGCAAAGATGTGTAATGCATGCCGCTCTTCTTCGTGTTTGGGCGCAGACTCGGCCAATTCGGCGCGCATTGCAAGACGGCGCCGCTGTGTTATAAAGCGTTTCGCGAAAAACCTGAATCACCGGGCCTTCGCGGAGCGCAGCGCAACACATGAGCGTTGCCCGCGTTTCACCTTAACCGATCATACCGTGGCCCGCGCGCCGCGCCCCTTTCATCACCCGCGCATCGTCCGGAGGCCCG
Source organism: Pelagivirga sediminicola (assembly GCF_003072125.1). Lineage (GTDB taxonomy): Bacteria > Pseudomonadota > Alphaproteobacteria > Rhodobacterales > Rhodobacteraceae > Roseovarius > Roseovarius sediminicola. The sequence continues at coordinate 19,500 of NZ_QCYH01000010.1, forward strand.
TCATGGCAGAGCCAAAGAAGCTCTACATCAAGACATATGGATGTCAGATGAACGTCTACGATTCCGAGCGCATGGCCGAGGCCATGGGCAGCGCGGGCTATACCGAGGTGTCCAGCGCGGATGAGGCGGACATGATCCTGCTGAACACCTGCCACATCCGCGAGAAGGCGGCGGAAAAGGTGTATTCCGAGCTGGGCCGCTTTCGCGATCTGAAGGACGCCAAACCCGATCTGAAGATCGGCGTTGCGGGCTGCGTCGCGCAGGCCGAGGGGGCCGAGATCATGCGCCGCCAGCCGCTGGTCGATCTGGTGGTGGGCCCGCAAAGCTATCATCGCCTGCCCCAGATGGAGGCCAAGCTGCGCCAGGGCGGCACCGCGCTGGACACCGATTTCCCCGAAGAGAGCAAGTTCGAGAAGCTGAAGCGCCGCCCCAAGGCGCCGCGCGGCCCGGCGGCATTCCTGACCGTGCAGGAGGGCTGTGACAAGTTTTGCGCCTTCTGCGTCGTGCCCTACACCCGCGGCGCCGAGGCATCGCGCCCCGCTGCCCGCGTCATCGACGAGGCCAAGGATCTGGTGGAGCGCGGCGTGCGCGAGATCACGCTGCTGGGCCAGAACGTCAACGCCTATCACGGCGCCGGTCCCAAGGGCGACGACTGGTCGCTGGCGCGACTGATCTGGGCGCTCAATGACATCGACGGGCTGGAGCGCATCCGCTTTACCACCAGCCACCCCAACGACATGGGCGAGGATCTGATCGAGGCGCATGGCACCTGCGCCAAGCTGATGCCCTACCTGCATCTGCCGGTGCAATCGGGCAGCGACCGCATCCTCAAGCGGATGAACCGCAGCCATACGGCGGACAGCTATATCCGCCTGATCGAGCGTATCCGCGCCGCGCGGCCCGATCTGCTGCTGTCGGGCGATTTCATCGTCGGCTTCCCCGAAGAGACCGAGGCCGATTTTCAGGCGACGCTCGATCTGATCGAAGAGGTCCGCTATGGGCAGGCCTATTCGTTCAAATATTCCACCCGCCCCGGCACCCCGGCCGCCGAGCGCGTGCAGGTGGACGGCGCCGAGGCGACCGAGCGGTTGCAACGGCTTCAGGCGCTTTTGACGCGCCAGCAGCGCGAGATCCAGCAGGCGATGGTCGGGCGCGACCTGGATGTTCTGCTTGAGCGGGCAGGGCGCCAGCCGGGCCAGATGGTGGGCAAGTCGCAATATCTGCACGCCGTCCACGTGACCGCGCCGGACGCGGCGCCGGGCGACATGGCGCGTGTGCGGGTGCAGGAATCGGGCGCCAACTCGCTGGGCGGTGTGCTGATCGGCGCCTGAATGCCGCGAATCGCCGTGCCGTGCGCGCGTGCTCTGCGACGCTCCATCTAAGGGCTGCATGCCGCAAGCCCACGATACTTGGCGTTCTCGCGCCTGTCCGGGCTGCATCAGCGCTTCACATGGATGGCAAAACTGCTAAGATCACGGGGTAATCAAGTGTTTGTGACATGCATATTTCGCATGTTTCAAATGGGGGAACAGTAGAAGGATTATCAGTGTGACTGGAAGACTTTCCAGGTCGGTCCGGAAGGCTGCGGGCGCTTGCGCCGCGCTTGCCTTGGGCGGGGCTGTCGCAATTTCGGGCACTTTGTCCGGCGGGGCCGCGATCGCCCAGCAGGCCACCATCACCGGCGAAAGCTATGTGCCAACGATCTGGGTCGATCCCGACGGGTGCGAGCATTGGGTCATGGATGACGGATGGGAGGGCTACATGTCGCCCCATACGAACCGTCAGGGCATTCCGGTCTGCCGCCGGGGCAATGTCTGCGGCGTGATGAATTCCGATCAACTGTTCCGCACCGACAGCGCCCATATCAACGCGGCGGGCCGCAATCATCTGGTCAATTTCTTCCGCCAGACCGGCGCCGTGTCCTATATCATCACCGGCCACACGGACAGCCGCGCCTCGGACGAATACAACATGGACCTGTCCCTGCGGCGGGCCAATGCGGTGGCGCGCGTCGCGCAGCAAAGCGGTGTGCGCATCGCCGATGTGCGCGGCTATGGCGAGCGGGTGCCGAAAGCGTCCAACAGCACGGCGGCTGGCATGCAGCAAAACCGCCGCGTCGAAATCATTTGCATCCGTTGAGGGGGACGAGACATGAAATTCGCTAAACTGGCAGCTTGCCTTGGCGTCGCTGTCACCCTCGCCGGGTGCGATGCGCCCAAGCAGGACAAGACCGTTGACCGCGGTGTCGATGCCAAACATCTGAGCCAGCTGAAGGCCGGTGTCTGGATCGATCCCAACGGATGCGACCACTGGATCATCGATGACGGCGCCGAAGGGTATCTGTCGGCCCGTCTGGACCCCTACGGCAAGCCGGTCTGCTCGGGCACCGCGCCGCCGAACACGGCGGTCGGACCGTTCAAGAGCGGCTCGACCGTGGCTGACTCGATCTGACCCGCCCATGGTGTCATCGCGACATGAAGCCGCGTGCCCGCTGGCGCGCGGTTTTTTTTGCGGTTCCGCCGCGCCTGCGGCAAACCGCCTTGCGCCCGCCCGTTCAGGTTGTCACCATCGCCGCGCGGGCCTATATGCCAAGGATCCTGAACGCATTTCACGAAGCGGAGACTTGATTGCCGACATCCCCCACGCAAGACGCATCCCTCACCGGTGAAATGCACAGTCAGATCGTCGAGTTTCCCGACAATTTCCTGCTGATCGACCTGTGCGGCGCGCATGATCGCAACCTGGCCGAGATCGAGCGCAATCTGGAGGTTCAGATCCTGCGCCGGGGCAATCAGCTGGCCGTGCATGGGGATGCGGACCACGTGGCCGAGGCGGTGCAGGTGTTGCAGGCGCTCTATCAGCGGCTGGAGACGGGCAAGGACGTGGCCCCCGGCGATATCGACCGCGAGCTGCGCATGGGCGGCAGCGACGCGGCCGCCGCCTCCGAAGATGGCGGCCAGATGGAGATGTTCCGCGGTGGCCGTGTCGAGATCAAGACCCGCAAGAAGATGGTCGAGCCGCGCACGGAGGCGCAGAAGGCCTACGTGCGCTCCCTGTTCGAGAAAGAGCTGGTCTTCGGGATCGGCCCCGCCGGCACCGGCAAGACCTATCTGGCCGTCGCCGTGGGCGTGTCGATGTTCATCGAGGGCCATGTCGACAAGATCATCCTGGCCCGCCCCGCCGTCGAGGCGGGCGAGAAGCTGGGCTATCTGCCCGGCGACATGAAGGACAAGGTCGACCCCTACATGCAGCCGCTCTATGACGCGCTGAACGATTTTCTGCCGGGCAAGCAACTGGCCAAGCTGATCGAGGACAAGAAGATCGAGATCGCGCCGCTGGCCTTCATGCGGGGCCGCACGCTGAGCCGCGCCTTCGTGGTGCTGGACGAGGCGCAGAATGCCACGACGATGCAGATGAAGATGTTCCTGACCCGTCTGGGCGAGGGCAGCCGCATGGTCGTCACCGGGGACCGCACCCAGATCGACCTGCCGCGCGGCGTGGCGTCGGGCCTGCACGATGCCGAGCGGCTGCTCAAGACGATCCCCAAGATCGGCTTCAACTATTTCACAGCAAAGGACGTGGTGCGCCATCCGCTGGTGGCGGCCATCATCGAGGCATATGAGGCTGATGGATAACGCCATTCTGGCCGGGCGGGGCGCCCCATGCTGACCGATGTGATGATCGAGGATCGCCGCTGGCGCGCGCTGGATCTGGAGGCGCTGGCCGAGTGTGCCGCGCGCGCCGCGCTGGAGCATCTGGCGCTGGAGCCGGGGCGCTTTGAAATCAGCGTTCTGGCCTGTAATGATGCTCGCATCGCCGCGCTGAACGAGGATTTCCGCGGCAAGCCGCAGCCGACCAACGTGCTGAGCTGGCCCAGCGACGAGCGCGGCGCGCCCAAGGCGGGCGGCGCCCCGAACCTGCCGCGGCCCGGCATCGAGAGCGAGCTGGGCGATATCGCCATCGCCTATGACACCTGCGCGCGCGAGGCCGGGCTAAGCGGCAAACCGCTGGCCGATCACGCCACGCATCTGATCGTGCATGCGGTGCTGCACCTTCTGGGATATGACCACGTCCGTGACGAAGATGCCACGTTGATGGAGGCGTGCGAGGTTGCCATCCTTGGCAAACTGGGCATAGCTGACCCATATTGAAGCATGGCGCCCGGTGCCTTCGGTCCCGGCCTTGCATAGTATTTTGGAAACGAGAGTAATGGACGACAGCAGCGACAGTTCCTCTAGTGCAGCGCATGGCGCGCAGCCCGAGAGGCAAGATGGCGACGATGACGACTCGGGCGGTTTTTTCCGGCGCATATTCGGCGCCTTCGGCTCCTCCGAGGATGAGGGCGGGACAGGCGAGGGCCCGCTCACCAATGCCGCGCAGCAGGGCCGCGGCCTGATCAACCTGCGCGACATGGTGGTCGAGGATGTGGCCATCCCCAAGGCCGATATCGTGTCCGTGCCCGCCACCATAACGCAGGCCGAGCTGGTCCATGTCTTTCGCGACAGCGGCATGTCGCGCCTGCCGGTGTACGAGGGCACGCTGGATTCGCCCGTCGGCCTTATTCACCTCAAGGATTTCGCGCTGCGCCACGGCTTCAACGGCGACGCGGAGGACGCATTCGTGCTTCAGGACATGCTGCGCCCGCTGCTTTATGTGCCGCCATCCATGCGCATCGGTGTGCTGCTTCAGAAGATGCAGACCGACCGGCGCCACATGGCGCTGGTGATCGACGAATATGGCGGTGTCGATGGCCTTGTCACCATCGAGGATCTGATCGAGCAGGTTCTGGGCGAGATCGAGGACGAGCATGACATCGGCGAGGATGCCCACTGGACGCAGGAAAAACCGGGCTGCTACGTGGCACTCGCCAAGACCCCGCTGGAGGAGTTCGAGGCCGAGATCGGCCAGTCGCTGACCGACCATGATGATGTGGACGAGGAAGAGATCGACACGCTGGGCGGGCTGGTCTTCATGCTGCTGGGCCGGGTGCCGGTGCGCGGCGAGGTTGTCGAGCATCCGGGCGGCACGGTGTTCGAGGTGATGGACGCCGATCCGCGCCGGATCAAGCGTCTGCGCGTGCGCGTGCCTTATGCGGGCGCCCATGCCTGACAGCGCAGCGCGGCGCTGGCTTGCCTCGCGGCGGTTGTGGGTGCAGCTGTGCGTCGCCGCCGCGCTGGGCGCGCTTGCGGCGCTGGGGCAGGCGCCGCTGGATCTGTGGCCGCTGACATTGCTGGCATTTGCGGGGCTTTATGGCTGTTATGCCGCGTCACCCGGCTGGCGCCGCGCCACTTGGCTGGGCCTTGGCGGCGGCGCGGGATATTTTGCCGTCGCGCTCAGCTGGATCATCGAGCCCTTCCTGATCGACGTTGCGCGCCACGGCTGGATGGCGCCCTTTGCGCTGCTCTTTTCGGCCTTTGGCTTTGCGCTTTTCTGGGCGGGGGCGATGGGCCTTGCGCGCAGGCTGGGCGGCGGCGCCGTGACATGGGCCGCGGTGCTGACGCTGTCGGAGGCGCTGCGCGGCTGGCTCTGGACCGGGTTTCCCTGGGCGCAGCCGGGCCATGTGCTGATCCCGACGCCGCTGCTGCACTGGGCGGCCGTGGGCGGCGCGTTGCCGCTGACGTTACTGGTGCTGCTGGCCGGCGCCTCGCTGTGGCATCTGGCGCTGGGGCGCCGGGTGGCCGGGGGCGCGGGAGTGGCGCTTTTTGCCGCGCTCTTTGCCATCGTGCCGCATCTGGGCGAGGTGCCCGCCGCCGGGCCGGATGCGCCGACCATCCGGCTGGTTCAACCGAACGTGCCGCAGCAGCAAAAGTGGGATCCGGCCCATATGCAGGCGCATTTCGACCGGCAGATGCGCTATACGTCCGCCGATGCGCCGCCCGATCTGATCGTGTGGCCCGAAACGGCGCTGCCGACGCTGCTCGATCATGCCGGTGAGTTGCTGGACGCCATTGCGGATGCGGCGCGCGGCGCGCCCGTGGTGCTGGGCGTGCAGCGCGCGGAAGGGGCGCGGTATTACAATTCGCTGCTGCTGCTGGACGGGCAGGGGCGCGAGGCGGCGCTTTATGACAAGCATCATCTGGTCCCGTTCGGGGAATACGTGCCCTTTGGCGATCTTCTGGGCCGGATCGGCATCCGGGGGCTCGCGCAGCAGGGCGGCTTTGGCTATTCGCCCGGTCCGGGCGCGCAGGTGATCGACATGGGCGCGATGGGCAAGGCGCTGCCGCTGATCTGCTACGAGGGTGTTTTCGCCCGTGACGTGGCCGCCGCCGAGGGGCGGGCGGACTACCTGCTGCTCATCACCAACGATGCATGGTTCGGGAAGGTGTCCGGCCCGTTCCAGCATCTTGCGCAGGCGCGGCTGCGCAGCGCCGAGCAGGGGCTGCCGATGATCCGCGCCGCCAATACCGGCATCTCCGCCATCATCGATGCGGGCGGCCGGATCACCGCCGAAATTCCGCTGGGCGAGGCGGGGTATCTGGACGCGGTCTTGCCGCCGCCCGCGCCGCCGACGATCTATGCGCGCAGCGGTGATCTGCCCGCGCTGGCGATCCTTGCGTTTCTGGCCCTCGTGCCCGCGGCGCTGCGCCGCCGCAGAAAGCCGCGCGTCGCGCGGGGATAGCGATTGACGCGGGCCGGCAGCCCGGTCTAGGCAGGCGCATACCGTCGCAACGGCTTCCTGGCGCGGCGGGATTTCATAATGGAGCGACCTCATGGCACGACAGAACTATACACTGACCTCCGAGTCCGTCTCGGAGGGGCATCCCGACAAGGTGTGCGACCGGATTTCCGACGCGATCCTTGATTTCTTTCTCGACAAGGAATCCGAAGCGCGCGTCGCCGCCGAAGCCTTTGCCACCACCAACCGTGTCGTGATCGGCGGCGAGGTCGGGCTGTCGGACAAGGAGAAGCTGACCGAGTACAAGGACCAGATGTCGACCGTCGTGCGCGACTGCGTGCGCGATATCGGCTATGAGCAGGACAAGTTCCATTGGCGCACGCTGGAGGTCACCAACCTTCTGCACGAGCAATCGGCGCATATCGCCCAAGGGGTCGACGCGCGCGAGGACAAGGAAGAGGGCGCCGGCGATCAGGGCATCATGTTCGGCTATGCCACGACCGAGACCGAAGAGCTGATGCCGGCCCCGGTTCAATTCTCCCACGCGATCCTGCGTCGGCTGGCCGAGGTGCGCAAGGACGGGACCGAGCCGCTGCTGCTGCCCGATGCCAAAAGCCAGCTTTCGGTGGTCTACGAGGAGGGCAAGCCGTCGCATATCGGCTCGGTCGTGCTGAGCACGCAGCATCACCAGTTCGAACAGGACGGCAAGCACGAGCTGACCCCCGGCGACGTGCGTGATATCGTCGAGCTCTATATCCGCGAGGTTCTGCCCGAAGGGTGGCTGCGCAAGGACACCGTCTGGCACGTCAACCCCACCGGCACCTTCGTCATCGGCGGTCCTGACGGGGATGCCGGCCTGACCGGACGCAAGATCATCGTTGACACCTATGGCGGGGCTGCGCCGCATGGCGGCGGCGCGTTTTCGGGCAAGGATCCGACCAAGGTGGACCGCTCGGCCGCCTATGCCGCGCGCTATCTGGCCAAGAACGTGGTGGCGGCGGGCATGGCCGAACGCTGCACGATCCAGCTGAGCTATGCGATCGGCGTGTCGCACCCCTTGTCGATCTTTGCCGACACCCACGGGACCGGGCAGGTGGATCCTGCGGCCATCGAAAAGGCGATCCGCGAGTGCATGGATCTGAGCCCGCGCGGCATCCGCGAGCATCTGTCGCTGAACCGCTCCATCTATCAGCGCACGGCGGCCTACGGCCATTTCGGCCGCGCGCCCGAAAGCGACGGCGGCTTCAGCTGGGAGCGGACCGATCTGGTGGACCGGCTGCTGGCCTGCGTCTGACGACCTGGCCCGGCGCCGATGCGCCGGGCCGACGTCTGCCTCCGGCGGGAGTATTTTTGCCAAGATGAAGCCGCAGGCGCGCGCCGCGTGCACTCTTGCGCGCCTTTGGCAAGCGGGATAGAGCCTGCGGCCATGATCAGGGACAGGCATCCATCCGGCGCGCCGTGGCGCAATTTTTATGGCCGTTTCAAGGGCAAGGCCCTGCGCAAGTCGCAGGAGGCGCTGCTGGACGAGGATCTGGACGCGCTGTCGCCCGGACCGGTGGGCTGGGACGAGAACCCCGAGCGGGCCGAGCTGGACCTGCAGGCGCTTTTTGGCGCGCACGATCTGTGGCTTGAGATCGGCTTTGGCGGGGGCGAGCATCTGGCGCATATGGCCGTGGCCGAGCCGGATGTCGGGTTCATCGGCTGCGAGCCTTACCTCAACGGCGTTGCAATGCTGCTGACCAAGCTGCGCAAGATCGAGGCGCCGCATGTGCGGGTGCATCCCGGCGACGCGCGCGATCTGTTCGATGTGCTGCCGGAGGCGTCGGTCGGGCGGGCCTATCTGCTCTATCCCGATCCATGGCCCAAGGCGCGGCATCATCGGCGCCGCTTTGTGACGGCCGAGCATCTGGAGCCGCTGGCGCGCGCGATGCGCCCCGGCGCCGAGCTGCGCATTGCCACCGATATCGAGGATTATGTGCGCCAGACACTGGAGGAGGTGCCGCGCGCCGGGTTCGAATGGCTGGCCGAACGACCCGGCGACTGGCGCCAACCATGGGATGGCTGGATTTCGACGCGCTACGAGAAAAAGGCGCTGCGCGAGGGGCGCGTGCCCCATTACCTGCGCTTCAGGCGGGTTTGATCAGGCGGTTCTGATCAGGCTGCGGCCAGTTTCAGGCTGAGCCGGTCCAGCATTTCGAGGCACTGCACCATCTGGTCCATGGTGACGAACTCATCGGCCTTGTGCGCCTGCTCGATCGAGCCGGGGCCGCAGAGGATGGCGGACATGCCCATCGACTGAAAGATGCCGGCCTCTGTGCCGAACGGGACCACATCCGCGCCATTCGCGCCGGTCAGCTCCATCATGATGTCGCGCGCCTCGGAGACTTCGGCGGGGATCAGCCCCTCGACCTCGCCGATGGTTTCGGTGTGGATGCCCGCCTCGGGGTAGACCGCGCGCATCGCGGGCAGCAGGATGTCGGTGCAGTAATGGTGCAGATCCTCCTTGACCAATGCGAAATCGGAATGCTGCACGGGGCGCATTTCCCAATCCACCTGGGCGGTGGAGGGGATCACGTTATGCGCGACGCCCCCGATCAGCGCGCCGGTGTTGATGGTGGTCCAGGGCGGATCAAAGCGGCTGCCCTGCGGGGCGCGCGCCCGCAGCGTGTCCTTGAGCGCCAGAAGACGCGCGACGAACCGGGCGGCATATTCGACCGCGTTGACGCCGCGATCTGGGCCCGAGCCATGCCCGGCCAGCCCGGTGAAATGCGTGGAGTATTCGCAGCAGCCCTTGTGCCCTTCGATTACGCGCATCATCGTCGGCTCGCCGATCAGCGCGACCGACGGCTTCAGCCCGCGCGCCGTCAGCACCTGCGCCAGATCGCGCGCCCCGACGCAGCCGGTCTCCTCGTCATAGGTAAAGGAGAAATGCAGCGGACGATTGCCGATCCGCTGCGCAAAGGCGGGCGCCATGGCAATGGTCGCGGCGATGAAACCCTTCATGTCACACGATCCGCGCCCGTAAAGGCGGCCGTCCTGCTCGTGCATCGCGAAAGGGTCCGTCGCCCAGACCTGATCGGCCACCGGCACCACGTCGCTGTGGCCTGACAGGACGATGCCGCCATCGCCCTCGGGCCCGAGCGTGGCAAAGAGATTGGCCTTGTTGCCGCCTGCGTCATGCATGATCTCGACCCGCGCGCCGGACGCTTCGAGCCGCGTGGCAAGATAGGCGATCATGTCCAGGTTGCTGTCCTGGGAGACTGTCGGAAACCCGATGAGGGACCGCATCAGGAAAAGCGTATCGTCGATTGGCAATGACACGGCGGCTGTCTGTCCTTTGGCATGGCGCGAGCGCGTGGCGGGGGTGCGAAAGGCGCACAGGATGCGCCGTTGCGTAACCCGATCCATGGCACGCCCGCGCCATTCTGCCAAGTGCCGCGTGACAAAACCCAGGCCCGTCGGACGGGTTGATCTTCCTGGACGGAACCGATGTCGCCGGCGCCGCCACCGGTGAGAACGAGATCGCGACGATGCTGGGCACGGGAATCCTTGGCGGCGGCAGCCTGCTGGGCCTTGGTGCGGCAGGGGCGGCAGCCGTGGTCGGCGCGCAGATCATCGGCGGCGGCGGCGGCGCGGGCGGGCCCGCGCGCATCCTGCCCAGCGTGGACCAGAAGGACGATATCGTCATCGGCCGAGACGGCGTGGACGGCACGACCGATCCCATCGGCATTTCCGGCGGCGCGCAGCGCGGCTCGGCCGTCGAGGTGACGATCGGTGACAAGACGCTGCAGACGCTCGCGGATGAGAATGGCCGCTGGCAGGTCGAGTTCGGGACTGGCGATTTTCCCTGCGACGGCGGCCATGATGTCAGCGTCAGGGTGACCGAGCCGGATGACATGCAGACCACGCTCGGGGGGCCGGGCGTGCTGATCGGCACGGCGCCCCCGGCGAAGAGATCCTGTCGATCACCCCGCTGGATGACGAGCTGTTCGTCGAGGCGTGCGTCGCGCCCGAAAACATCGCCGGGCTGCGCCACGGGCAGGGCCACGATCAAGCTCACAGCCGAGGTCGAGCTGCACACGGGCGAAAAGACGGTGCTGCAATACCTGCTCAAACCGCTCTACAAATCGCGCGAGGCGGTTCGCGAGCCATGAAGTCGATTTTCGCGAAAATCGGCGGCCAGATTTTTCGGCGAAAAATCTTGGTCGGCTCAGACGTCCAGCCAGATCGTGACCGGCCCGTCATTGACCAGCGAGACCTGCATCGACGCGCCGAAGCGGCCGGTCTCGCAGGGGATGCCCTGCTGGCGCAGCGCGTCCGTGAAATGCCGGTAGAGCGCCTCGCCCTCCGCGGGCGCCGCGGCGGCCGAGAAACCCGGCCTGTTGCCGCTGCGCGTGTCGGCGGCCAGCGTGAACTGGCTGACCACCAGCGCGCTGCCGCCGATGTCGCGCAGGCTGAGGTTCATCTTGCCCGCGCCGTCCTGGAATATCCGCAGTTTCGCGATCTTGGCGGCCAGCGCGTCCGCCCGGGCCGCATCATCGCCCTGCATCGCACAGACAAGGATCAAAAGGCCCGGCCCGGTCTGCCCGATGGTGGCGCCGTCCACGGCCACGGCAGCCTGCGTGACGCGCTGGAGGAGCGCGCGCATCAGACGGCCCCCTGCTGGACCGCGTAGGCGTAGCCGAGGGCGCCTGCGATCAGCAGGCCCAGAATGACGGCAAAGCCGATCTTCCACGCCGACCACGGCCGCTCGCCCTGCACGCGGCCGGTGCGGCCGTTCACGACGAAGCGAAAGCTGCGGCCGCGGTACTTGTAGGCGGCCATCCAGACGGGCAGCAGCACATGCTTGAAGGAGGCATCGCTGATTTCGGTCTCGACCGCGTGGATGCGCTGGCGGTCGCCGCCGATGTCGAATCGCACATCGCGCGCGATCACCGCGTCCATATGCGCGCGCGCCTCGACATACCCCTCATCGAGCGGAACGGTATAGGCCTCGGCGGCGAAACCGGCCAGGTAGGCGGGGCTGTAGGGTTGCAGCGCCGACAGGTCCCAGGGCTGCAGCGCATCGGTAAAGCGCTTGGGCAAGGCGTGCGAGGCGAGCACGAGAATGTCGTCAAAGGCGCGCGCGACGCGACCCGACACCGGGCTCCAGCGGATCTTGGCCACCTGGACCGTTTCGCGCTTGCCGTCGCGCATGACGGTCTGCGTCTCGTAATAGACGGTGCCCCGCTCGCCGCGATAGGCCGAGCGCGTGGCGGCATCATAGGTCCAGTAGGGCACATAGACGCCCTGCAGCTTGCGGCCCTTGCGGGCGTATTGCTTCAGCCCTGATGGCGCGAACCACAGGCTCCCCAGCCAGTCAGACATCGCCGCGCGCGCCGTGCGCTCGTCCAGTGCGAAGGGCAGCACACCGCGCGGTTTGTAGCGCCGCTCGGCGCCGGTTCCGGTCACCAGCGGCGTGGCGCAGAACGGGCAGACGCCTGCATGGGCGTCCCCCTCCAGCGTGACTTCGGCGCCGCAACTGGGGCATTTCAGATGCGCGCTGGTTTCCGTCTCCTCGGCGGGCAGCTGCGCGGCGAGCGCTGCGGCAAGATCCAGCTCCCTCAGCGAGTTGTTCCATGGACCGGGCCCTGCAACCTCCTCGCGGTTGCCGCAATGATCGCAGATCAGCGCGCCTTCGCCCGGCGCATAGCGCATCTCGGCGCCGCAGGTGTCGCACGGATAGTTGTGCTGCACCGGGGTGTCAGGGTATTGCAGGGGCATGAGGCGGCGCCGTTGGCTGAGGATCTGGGAAAATGGGCGGGATCAGGCCGCGGGCGGCGGCGGGGGCGGCATGACGGTGAAGAGCTGCGCCAGTTCGGCGACGTCGCCTGCGCGCAGCCAGCCGTCCTGACCTGCGGTCCAGACCAGCGTGTCGCGCGTCAGCTCGCCCCCGGTGGCCATCCGGCCCATCGCGGCGCGGCTGTAGGGACCGCGCGTCTTGCCGTCCTCGGCGATGTGCCAGACATTCTCGGGCTGGGGGGGCGGCGGCGGCGTCTGGGCGTGCGGCGGCTGCGCGCCCCAGGGGCCGGGCTGCTGCGCGTCTTGCTGCCCGCCGACCATCTGCTGCGCCATGGCCATGCCCATCCCCATGCCGAGCCCCGCGCCCATGCCGCCGCCGCCCGAAGGGTTCGCAGCGGCCTCGGTCATCGCCTCGGCGGCGGAATATTGCGTGTAGGCGCCCAGATCACCGGCAAGGCCCATGGAGGTGCGCTTGTCCAGCGCCTTTTCGACGGCAGGGGGCAGCGATATATTCTCGATATAGAGCTCGGGAATGGTCAGACCGTAGCCTTCGACGGTCTTGCTGATCGCGCCTGCCACCAGCTTGCCCAGATCGGCGGTGTTTGCGGCCATGTCGAGCACGGGGATGCCGGATGCGGCAATGGCGCGACTGAATTCCTGCACGATGATGTTGCGGATCTGATAGCTGATCTCGTCCATCGTGAATTCGCCGTCGGTGCCCACGATCTCCTGCAGGAAGCGGCCGGGATCGGTGACGCGGACGGTATAGGTGCCGAAGGCGCGGATGCGCGTCGGCCCGAATTCCGGATCGCGCAGCATGATCGGGTTCTTGGTGCCCCATTTCAGATCGTTGAACCGGGTGGTCGAGACGAAATAGACCTCGGATTTGAACGGGCTTTGAAAGCCGTGATCCCAGTGCTGCAGCGTCGTCATCACCGGCATGTTGTTCGTCTCAAGCAGGTAGAGGCCGGGGGTGAACACGTCCGCCAGCTGCCCCTCGTGCACGAACACGGCGGCCTGACCCTCGCGCACGGTCAGCTTGGCGCCATACTTGATCTCGTGGCCCTCGCGCTGGAAGCGCCAGACCATCGTGTCGCGGGTGTCATCGGTCCAGTGGATGACGTCGATGAATTCGCCCGTCAGAAAATCGAAGATGCCCATCTGCGCGGCCTCCCTGACCAAAATATTATCTGAAAGATAGAACCATGTTTGCCTGCCAGTGCCAAGCGGTTGCGGCGCCGAGCGCTAGCTGGACCCGCCCCTGGCCTCGGCGATCAGCTGCACCAGGATCGGGCGCGCCTCGTCATAGCTCATCCCCGGCTTCAGGCGGGGGGAGTAGAGCAGGCGCAGCAATTCCTCGTCATGGGTGGTCAGCAGCGCGAATTCGTCATCATCGTTGAAGATGGACGGGCGCGCGCGCGGGCTGTCATTGGCCAGGCCCAGCCCCTGCGCCAGTTCCTCGTGAACGCAGGATTTGCGCAGAAGGCTGGGATGCTCGGTGCGGATGAGGGCGATGGCGCGGCGATAGGTGTGATCGTCATTCGTGCCCGAAAACGCCACCACGAGGCAGTGAATCGAGCGCGGAAGAGACTCGAACAGGTCGATCGAGGATTGGTTGATGTTCGGAACCAGCGCCTTGATGCGCGCGACGGCCTGCGCGCGGTCGTCCTCGCCCATGAAAAGCACGTTGAAATTGGCGTCCGTTCCGGCGCCCGCGCTGATCGGGTGTCCGGTCACGCGCGCCAGCCGCGCGGCATAGCCCGCAACGACCCGCCTGTCGGCCTCGCGCTGCTCCAGCGGGACCGAGGCGCCGAATTCGACCGACATGCGCACCGGGCCCGACCATTTGCGCAGGCCGCCGGGGCGGCCGTCCGATTGGGCCAGTCCGCGGTTGCGCGCGTATTCGTCATGAAAGGCGATCCGCTCGAAATTGCGCAGGATGTCGGTATCGGTATAGGGCGTGTCCGGCCCGCCGCCATCGGTGCGCAAAAGGCCCTGGCCCACGAGGCTGGCCTCGACGCGGGTATAATGCGCGGCCAGGGCGCGGCTGCGCTCGGACGGCTCGATAGGGGCGGCCGAGGAGGGCGGGCGCATGGCCGAGGGGCGCGGCGGCTCGGGCGGCGCCTTGGCGGGCGGCATTTCGCTGCAGGCGGCCAGCACTGCAAGCAAGGCTGCACTGGCCGCTGTCTTGAGGATACTGCCCGCCTGCATCGTCTTAGCCCTTCGTCGCGGTGGCGATGGTGTCGCCCGTGCCGGTCTTGCGCGCCTTGGCGGAGGCGAGCGTGTCGCGCAGCTCGGCCTCCATCTTTTTCAGATCCTCTTCGGCCGCGGCGCGGCGGGCCTTGCCCTCGTCGGCGATCTGCAGGCTTTCCTGAATGGTGCCGATCAGGTCCGCGTTGGCCTTCTTGACCGCTTCGATGTCGAAGACGCCGCGCTCCATCTCCTCGCGGATGACCTTGTTGCTCTGGCGCAGGTTGGCGGCGTTGGCGGTCAAGAGCTCGTTGGTCAGATCATTGGCGCCGCGCACCGCCTCGGCGGCCTCGCGCGAGCGCTGGATGGTGACGGCCTGCGCCAGCTGCGTCTCCCACAGGGGGACGGTGTTGACGAGGGTGGAGTTGATTTTCGTCACGAGGCTCTTGTCGTTTTCCTGCACGAGGCGGATCGACGGCAGCGATTGCATCGTCACCTGCCGCGTCAGTTTCAGATCATGCACCCGGCGTTCCAGATCGTCGCGGGCGGCGCGCAGATCGCGCAGCTCCTGCGCCTCCATCACCTTGTCGCTCTCGGCCGCCTTTTTGACCTCGGCTTCCTTGGCGGGGATATCCTCGGCGTCCAGCAGGCGGATCTTTTCCTCGCCCGCCGCGATGTAAAGCGCCAGCTCGTCATAGAAGGTCAGCGTGCGGTCATAGAGCATGTCGAGCGATTTGATGTCCTTCAGCAGCACATGCTCGTGGCGCAGCAGGTCGTCCGTGACCTTGTCGATCTGGCCCTGCACCTCCTCGAAACGGGCGGTGAACTTGGCGAAGGGGGCGGCGCGGCCCAAGAGCTTTTCCCACCATGACCGCTCGCGCCGCACGTCCAGTTCGGAGACCGAGAAGCCGCGGATGGTGGTGACGATCCCGCGCAGGGAATCGCCCGCCGGGCCGACATCCTTGTTGCGCACGCCGGCCAGCATGGATTGCGAGATTTCCTGCAATTCGGCCTGCGCGGCGGAGCCGAAGGACACGATGGATTGCGTGTCGTCCATGTCGATCTCGGCCATGCGTTTCTTGATCTCGGCGCTTTCGGGCTTGCCCGCGTCCTTGAGCGGCACGATGGCGTTCGCGTCCTGCGGCATCGGCAGGATGCGCTGGCTGACTTCGGTGACTTCGGCAAGGCTGGCTTCGGCCTTCTGGCGCACGGTTTCGGGCATTATCGGTCCTCTCGGGTGGGGGATGATGTGGAAAGGTGGACGCCTTCGCGCTCCAGCCGGTCGCGCAGGACAGAGATCTCGATCTCCAGATCGCCCTGATCGTCCTGCAGCAATTTCTGTGTCTTGGCGGCGAAATTCGCCTCCAGATCGTCAAGCAGCGCCATGTAATCGCGACGCGCGGCGCTGTCTTGGCTGCGCGCGTGGATATCGGCGAACTTGATCGTCGCATCGCGCGCGCCCATCAGGTAGACGCCGGTATAGCGGCGCGCGGAGGTCAGATCGCGCGGATCGTCCTCGATCGTGCGCAGCATGTCGCGCACGGTGGTCTGAAACTGCGCGACACGCTCCTCGGCGCGGCGGTCGCCCGCGCGGCGGATGGCGTCCGACATCTGCGCCAGCAGCGTCTCGGCCTGCTGCACGGTGCGATGGGCGCGGTCCTGCTGGAACGTGTCGATCCCCTCCATGCCCTTGTCGCGCAAGGGGTCGATGCCGAAGGAGGCCAAGTGCAGACCGGCGGTCACGGCACCATAAAGCACCGCGGCAACCACGCTCCCGTCGCCGGAAAGCGCGGCCAGCGCGATGCCGGCGCCTGCAAGGATTGACGAGAATATCTTGCGCGGGATGGCGGGGCGGCGGGCGACCTTGCGCTCGTCATAGGCGGCCTCGGCCCGCAGCCCGCCGCGCAGCAGCCATGCCGAGAGCGCCAGAACAGCCGCCGCCGCCGCGCCGAGGGCAAGCCCGGCCGCGCCCGAAGCCAGCGACGCGAAAAGGACCACGGCGGCGGGCACGAACATCAGGTTCGCGCGCGCGCCCACCGGATCGACGCGCGGCCGCGCCGAGGCGCCGGGGCGCGCGGGATCATTGCCATCGGGGCTGTATTTGCCGCCAAACCGCTGGGCCATGCCGCTCAGAGCCCCCCCAGAAGGCCGCTGGTGACGCCCAGCATCAAAAGGATCAGCGCGGCGTAGCTTATGCGTTGCATCGTTATTCCCTTACCCGGTGCGGCCAGATCCCTGGCCAGTGAGCGGCTGTCCTGCGCCGCGCGGCTGAGCGCCGAGATCGCGGCCCCGGCCAGCGCCAGCAGCGCGACAACCAGACATATCAGCAAAAGTAGCCGTGCCATCCGCTTTTGTCGCCCCTTGCCTGCGTTTGCTCGATCGTGTTGCGTTGGTGAAAAGGTAGGGGATGAAGTGCGCCGTTACCAGAGGGAACCTTGCGTGACATCGTTCGGGCGCCCCGTTCCGGCGCCTGCCTGCGCTATGGCGTGCGGCGGCGGCGCTGGACCGCCGGGCGGGCAGGCGTGCCGGATTTGGCGGCTGGTTTTCCCCCGGGTTTCCCACCAGGTTTGCCGCTCGGTTTCCCGCCCGCCTTTGCGCCGGGTTTGCAACCCGTTCGGGGCGCGGCCTTGCCGGGTTTCGCACCCGGCTTGCCTGCTGCGGGCTGCGCCGGGCCGGGCTTGCCTGCAAGCGAGGATTTGCGATGCGGCGGACCCTTGCGCGGCCTTGGCTTCGGCTTGGCCTCGGCCTCCTCCGGGGCTTCGAGGCCCAGCTGGTCGCGCAGCACGCGGGGGCGGATCTCTTCCACCGCGCCGGGCTTCAGATCGCTCAGCTGGAAGGGGCCATAGCTGACGCGGATCAGGCGGTTGACGGTCAGGCCCACGGCCTCCATCGCGCGGCGCACCTCGCGGTTGCGCCCCTCGCGGATGGCGACGCTTACCCATGCGTTCGCGCCCTGCTGGCGGTCCAGCGTGACGACCATCGGCTGAAACCGCTCGCCGTCCAGCACCAGACCCTCGCGCAGCGGCGCGAAGGTGGCATCGGTGGGCCGCCCGTTGACACGCGCGCGATACTTGCGCAGCCAGCCCGTGCTGGGCAGCTCAAGCCGCCGCTTGATGCCGCCGTCATTGGTCAGCAAAAGCAGCCCTTCGGAGGTGATGTCGAGCCGCCCCACCGTCATCACGCGCGGCAGATCCTCGGGCAGCTCGTCAAAGATGGTGCGCCGGCCCTGTTCGTCGCTGTTGGTCGTCACCAGACCGCTGGGCTTGTGATAAAGCCACAGGCGCGCAGGTTCGGGCGCGCTCAGCGGCTTGCCGTTGACGGCGATCCTGTCCTGCGGCGTCACGTTCAGCGCGGCGCGGTCGATGACGGCGCCGTTTACCGTGACGCGCCCGGTCTCGATCAGGCGCTCGGCCTCGCGGCGGCTGGCGACGCCCGCGCGCGCGATCACCTTGGCGATACGCTCGCCGGGGGGCGGGGTGGATCCGGGGGAGGGCGGGGTTTTGCTCATGCCGCCGGGCATAGCGTATCGCCGGGCCTTGCGAAAGCGTCTATCGCGGGGCATCACGGCCTGCATGAGCTTTACCAGCCATATGGACAGCGCCCTGGCCGAGGCGCGCGCCGCCGCCTTGCGCGGCGAGGTGCCGGTGGGCGCCGTGCTGCTGGATCCGGCGGGGCGGATCGCGGCGCGCGCGGGCAACCGCACCCGCGAGCTGAGCGATCCCACGGCCCATGCCGAGATCCTCGCGATCCGCGCCGCCTGCGCCGCCGCCGGGTCCGAGCGGCTGGCGGGCCATACGCTCTATGTCACGCTTGAGCCTTGCGCGATGTGCGCCGCGGCCATCGCCGCCGCGCGCCTGAAGGCGATCTATTTCGGCGCGAGCGATCCAAAATCGGGCGGCGTCCTGCACGGCGCGCGGGTCTTTTCGCACAGCCAGGCGCATCACGCGCCCGAAATCTATGACGGCATCTCGGCAGAAGCCTGCGAGGCGCTGCTTCGCGCGTTTTTCCGGTCCAAGCGCTTTTGAGGGCTCGCGCCGCCTCCGGCGGGAGTATTTGCGCCAAGATGAAGGCGCGGGGGCGTCACCTCGGTTCCCGCGCTGCCGATATCAGAGCTCGATCGGCGTCATCACCTCCGGCTCGATGACCGTGACGCCGGGAAGGTCGGCCGCAAGCCTGTCGGCGGATTGCTCCAACGCGTCGAAGGTCCGGTAGTGACAGGGGATGACGGTCTTGAACGAAAAGAAAGTTTTGGCGGCATAGGCCGCGCGCTTCATGTCCATGGTGAAATGGCCGCCGGCGCAGAGGATGCCGATTTCGGGTTCGTGCAGCGCCTGGAAGACGGCCATGTCGGCCATCACGTCGGTGTCGCCGCTGAGATAGATCGTGCGCCCGTCATGCTCGATCATGTAGCCGCATTCGCTGCCCGCCGCCTGCGGGCCGTCCTTGCCGGGGAAGCTGCTGGAATGGGTCGCGTGAACCATCGTCACGCGCACGCCGCCCAGATCGACGGTGCCGCCCTTGTTGAAGCCGACGGTCTCGATCCCTTCGTTCTCGGCCCAGTGGTTCATCAGATCGAACTGGCCGACGACCGGGATCTTCAGCCTGCGCGCCAGATCGAGCGTGTCGCTGGCGTGATCGAAATGCGCGTGGGTCAGCAGGATGTGCGTCGCGCCTTTTGTCGCGTCCTCATGCCGGGCCTCTTCCAGCATCGGGTTGCCGTTCAGCCACGGGTCGATCAGCAGGATCTGCCCGCCCCATTCAATGCGGAACGCGCTGTGTCCGAGCCAAGTGATCTTCATGTCATTCTCCTTTGCGGATGTGGGATGTGCTGCACAGACAGCGCTTGAGCGGCGGGCCCGGTTCCCGCCTTCGCAGACTTGCACCGGCAGCGGCGCGGCGCTAAACGCGGGGGCAACGCCCAATTGCGAAGGATCGCCCCCATGTCCATCGACACAAGCACCGCCGCGCGCGTGGCCAAGCTGGCCCGGATCCGCGTCGAAGAGGACGCGCTGCCCGCGCTTGCCGAGGAATTCAACACCATCCTCGGCTTTATCGAGCAATTGGGCGAGGTGGATGTAGACGGGGTCGAGCCGATGGTGTCGGTCACGCCGATGCGCCTGCCGCGCCGCGCCGACGAGGTCACCGATGGCGGCCAGCAGTCCAGGGTTCTGTCGAACGCGCCCGATGCGCGTGAAGGGTTTTTTGCCGTGCCTAAGGTGGTGGAATGATGTCGGATCTGAACAAACTCACCATTGCCGAGGCCCGCGACAGCCTGCGCCGCGGCGACATCACCAGCGCCGAGCTGACCGAAAGCTGCCTGACCGCCATTAGCGGCGCCGGCGCTTTGAACGCGTTCGTCCACGACACGTCCCAGTTGGCGCGCGAGATGGCCAGCGCGGCCGATACGCGGCTGAAGGCCGGGGATGCCCCTGCGATGTGCGGCATTCCGCTTGGCATCAAGGATCTGTTCTGCACCCGGGGCGTGCCCAGCCAGGCGGCCAGCGGCATTCTGGACGGGTTCAGGCCGGAATACGAATCGACCGTCACCTCCAAGCTGTTCGAGGCCGGGGCGGTCATGCTGGGCAAGCTCAACATGGACGAATTCGCCATGGGCTCCAGCAACGAGACCAGCGTTTATGGCAATGCCGTCAATCCATGGCGGCGCAAGGGCGATGATGCGGCGCTGACGCCCGGCGGCTCGTCGGGTGGCTCGGCTGCCGCTGTTGCCGCCGATCTGTGCCTGGGCGCAACCGGCACCGATACCGGCGGCTCCATCCGCCAGCCGGCCGCCTTCACCGGCATCACCGGGATCAAGCCGACCTATGGCCGCTGCTCGCGCTGGGGCGTGGTGGCGTTCGCCTCCAGCCTGGATCAGGCCGGGCCGATGACCAAGACGGTGCGCGACTCGGCGATCATGCTGGGCGCGATGTGCGGCCATGATCCCAAGGACAGCACCAGCGCCGACATGGCCGTGCCGGACTTCGAGGCGGCGCTCACCGGCGACATCCGCGGCAAGGTGATCGGTATTCCCGAGGAATACTCAATCGACGGTATGCCTCAAGAAATCCGCGATCTTTGGGCAGATGGATCAGAGATGCTAAAAGATGCGGGGGCAGAAATTCGGTGGATCTCTCTGCCACATACGAAATACGCGCTGCCCGCCTATTACGTGATCGCCCCGGCCGAGGCGTCCTCGAACCTCGCGCGTTATGACGGGGTGCGCTATGGCCACCGCGCGAGTCTGGCGCCGGGCGATGGCATCACCGAGATGTATGAAAAAACCCGCGCCGAGGGGTTTGGCCCGGAGGTGCAGCGCCGCGTCATGGTTGGCACCTATGTCCTGTCGGCGGGCTTTTACGACGCCTATTACAACCGCGCGCGCAAGGTGCGCACGCTGATCAAGCGCGATTTTGAACAGGTGTTCGCAGATGGCGTGGATGCGATCCTGACGCCCGCGACCCCCAGCGCGGCCTTCGGTCTGGGCGAGATGGCCAGCGCCGATCCGGTGCAGATGTATCTAAACGATGTCTTTACCGTGACGGTCAATCTTGCGGGCCTGCCGGGGGTTACGGTGCCCGCCGGGCAGGACGCGCAGGGGCTGCCGCTGGGCCTGCAACTGATCGGGCGGCCATGGGAAGAAGGCGAGTTGCTGAATTGCGCCTACACCCTGGAACGCGCCGCCGGATTTGTGGCCAAGCCGGAGAAATGGTGGTAATGCGCAGGATCCACCTGAACGAGGCAAAGACGAACATGCGATTCCCGAAGACTGCTCTGGTCATTCTGGCACTGCCCCTGGCGCTGGCCGCCTGCGGCACGTCCATCCCCGACAGCGGGCCGGATAGCGGCGCCGGCGTGGGGTTCGGCAGCTACAGCGAATACGAGAAACGTCAGGCAGCGCGCGATGCGCAGCTGGCGGGCAACGCGTCGCCCGCGCCGAACGCCGCCGCCGGCCAGCCGCTGGGCGGCGGCGGGCAGGCGCGCAGCGAAGCCGACGAGCTGGCCGCGCAGACGCGCGCCGCGCTGGGCACCGATCCCGAGGATCTGGCCGCCAATTCCGGTCGGCCCATCGTGCAGGCCGGGCCGGGCAACCCGGCGCCGCAGATCGCCGATGCGCCGGGCATCTCGGTCGAGAACAATTTTGACGCCGTCAGCTCGCGCCGCTCGATCGAGGACGACGCCGCCCGCGTTGCCGAGCAGCGCAGGCAGTATCAGGTCGCGCAGGTTCAGTCGCTTCCCAGCCGCACGGGCGGCGAGGGCCCCAACATCGCGGCCTATGCGCTCAGCAGCAAACATGCGCCCGGCACGCAGGTCTATCGCCGCGGCGGGCTGAACAAGCAGGCCAAGTTCGAGCGTAATTGCGCGGCTTATCCCGGCCCGGATCTGGCGCAGATCGCGTTCCTTGAAAAGGGCGGCCCGGAGCGGGACCGCCTGGGCCTCGATCCGGACGGCGACGGTTATGCCTGCGACTGGGATCCGCGCCCCTTCCGCAAGGCCGCCGGCGGCTGAGGCCGGGCGGGTGACGGTGCCCGCCTTGGCGCCGGGCGCGGCAGGATCGGCGATCTGGCGCGCCTCGCCCAATGTCGGCGCGCGGCGCGGCGGGCTCCGGCCCGATATGCTGGTCCTTCATTTCACCAAGATGGCGACGGCCGAGGCCGCGGTTGACCGATTGTGCGATCCGCAGGCCGGTGTATCGTGCCATTACGTGATCGGCGAGGACGGCACGCTGTGGCAGCTTGTGGACGAGGCGCAGCGCGCCTGGCACGCAGGGCGCGGCAGCTGGGACGGCGCGGGGGACGTCAACTCGCGCTCGATCGGGATCGAGCTGGCCAATCGCGGCAATCACCCCTTTGCCGAGCCGCAGATGCGGGTGCTGGAGGCGCTGATGGGCGGTATCATGGCGCGCTGGCATATCCGGCCCGAGCGGGTCATCGGCCATTCGGACATGGCGCCGGATCGCAAGGATGATCCCGGCCCGCATTTCGACTGGCGCCGCCTTGCGCTGCAGGGGCTGGCCGTCTGGCCCGCGCCGGGGGCGGGCGCGGATCCGGCCCGGTTTCGCGCCCTGAGCGAGCGAATCGGCTATGGCGCCGAATTCACCGATGCGCAGGTCCTGACCGCGCTGCGCCTGCGCTGGCGTCCATGGGCGCGGGAGCCGCTCGCGGCGGAGGATATGGCGGTGGTGGCCGACATCGCCGCGCGCTTTGGCGTTGACCGGGCGGGGCCGGGCGCTTAACTGACATCTGCGCGGAGGGCTGGATGGCCGCTTTGGCAGGGGCAACCCTGCCGGGGAGGAAAGTCCGGACTCCACAAGGCAACGGTGCCGGGTAACGCCCGGCCGGAGCAATCCGAGGGAAAGCGCCACAGAAAACAGACCGTGCCCGTTTATCGGGCGTAAGGGTGAAACGGTGGGGTAAGAGCCCACCGCGGGGCTGGCAACAGCACCGGCACGGCAAGCCCCACCGGGAGCAATGCCAAATAGGGACCGCGCGCGGGGCAGGTCGGGTTTCCCGATACCGCCCGCAGGCACGTCTTGGCCCGGCGGTCCGGGTTGGCAGCCAAAGGGGCGGTGGCAACATCGTCTTCAGATGAATGGTCATCCAGGGGGCGGGTCTTGGCCCGTCTCTGGACAGAATCCGGCTTACAGGCCCTCCGCGCATATCTGGACCGGTGTGGAAAATTCTGCGAATTTTCCTGTTCCGCGTCACAAGAACGTCCGCGGTCGCATCTGGCCGCGCTCTTTTGGGTATTTGGCCCAAGAAAAAACCGGGGCCGCGCGCCGCTCATATGTCGCAATGGCGGTTGACTCGGGGGGTGGCGGCGTTAAAAGGCAGACAAATGAATTTACCGGCAGCCCGGCTGCCCGGCGCAGGAGATGACCAATGGCGAAGCCGACCACAATCAAGATCCGCCTGAACTCGACCGCGGGCACCGGCCACTTCTATGTGACCAAGAAGAACGCACGCACCATGACCGAGAAGATGGCGATCAAGAAATACGATCCCGTCGTGCGCAAGCATGTCGAGTACAAGGAAGGCAAGATCAAGTAACGATCTGCCGAATTTGAAGAGTTGACAGAGGCCGCGCCGTTCGAGCGCGGCTTTTTCTTTGGACCGGCATCGTTTCTGAAGGGCGTTATCGCTGGGCAATGATCCGCCGTGATGAGCGGATTTTTGCGAAAAGGTTGCACGGTTCGGGCAAGGGGATACGCTGGATGGTCTCATAGATCGCCCGGAGGAATGATCCCATGACCAAACCCGTACTCACGCTTTTCGCTGCCTTGCTTGCGAGTTCTGCCAGCGCGCAAGACTTGTCCAAAGGCACCTGGATCGATCTGACACATGCGTTCAATTCCGACTCGGTCTATTGGCCGACCGCCAATATGTTTGAGCAGACCGAGATTTTTGCGGGCCACACCGAAGGTGGTTATTACTACTCATCCTACGATTTTGCCTCGTCCGAACATGGTGGGACGCATCTGGACGCGCCGGTTCACTTTGCCGAGGGCGGGCATTCATCCGATGAAATTCCCATCGAGCAATTGATCGGGCCGGGGTTTGTCATCGATGTCACCCGCCAGTCGGCTGAGGATGTCGATTATCTGGTGTCGGCGGCCGATATCGAGGCCTTCGAGGCCGAGCATGGAGAGATACCGCAAGGCGCCATTGTTCTGCTGAATACCGGCCGCGCGGGGCTTTATCCGGATCGCGAAACCTATATGGGAACGGCAGCGCGGGGGCAGGAAGCCGTCGCCGATCTGCATTTCCCGGGGCTGGGTGTCGATGGGGCCGAGCTGCTTGTCGCGCGCGGGATCGGAGCGGTCGGGCTGGATACGCCATCGATCGATTACGGGCAATCGGCGGATTTCGCAACACATGTCGCGCTTATGACGAATAACATAGCGGCCTTCGAGAATGTTGCCGACATGAGCGCGCTGCCTGCGACGGGCAGCACGATAATTGCCATGCCGATGAAGATCGAGGGAGGCTCCGGCGGCCCGCTGCGGATCATTGCGCATCTGCCGTGATGGGCGGGCTGGAGCGTCCTTGAGGGCGCGAAGGCGCGCCAAGAAAAAAGCCTGCCAAGCATGGAGCTTGGCAGGCTTTATCACGTCCGGGTTCGCAGTGTTACTCGCGGTTGCCCAGCAGTTGCAGAAGGAACATGAACATGTTGATGAAGTCGAGATAGAGGCGCAGCGCGCCCATGATCGCCGACTTGCCCAGCCACTCGCTGTCGCCGTGCTGTGCGTGCGCCAGGTATTCATTCTTGATCGACTGCGTGTCGTAGGCCGTGAGGCCCGCGAAGATCAGCACGCCGATGATCGAGATGGCGAACATGATCGCGGGCGAGCCGAGGAAGATGTTGATGATCGACGCCACGATCAGGCCGATCACGCCCATGATCAGGAAACTGCCCCAGCCGGAGATGTCCTTTTTGGTGGTATAGCCCCAAAGCGACAGGCCCGCGAAGGCGATCGAGGTGGTCAGGAAGACCTGCGCGATCGAGAAATCGGTGAAGACGATGAAGATATAGCTGATCGACACGCCCATCACCGCCGCGAAGGCGTAAAAGAACAGCTGCGCGGCCGCGGCCGAAAACTTGTTGATGACGGCGCCGAAGGCAAAGACCATGATCAGCGGCGCGAACATCACGATATAGCGGGTGAAGCCGGTGAACAGCGTCTGCATCATGTAGGCGTTGTTGCCAACGGCCCAAGCGGTCAGGAACGTCAGCAGCATGCCCACGGACATGGTGCCGTAGACCTTGTTCATATGGGCGCGCAGGCCCTGGTCAATCTGGGCGGAGCGGGTCGCGCCCGCCGTCCGGATCGTTTTGTATTCAGCCATTTATCCCTCCAGGTTGATCGTGCCATGCCCCATGGCGAAGCGTTGCGACCAATATCGGGCGCGCGGGGGCGGTTTTCAAGGCTTTTCGGTCATGGATCTGTGCGGTGCGCGCCGATTGTGGCGCGCGCCTACATCGTCACCACGATCTTGCCGGTGGATTGGCGTGTGCGCAGCAGATCCAGCCCCTCCGTCGCGCGCTCCAGCGGATAGCTGTGGTGGGCGCGCGGCGTGATGCGCCCCTGCGCGGCCCAGTCCAGCAAGGTCGCCAGCGATCCCGTCAGCACATCGGGCGCGAAGCTCAGGTATCCGCCCCAGTAAAGGCCCATGACGGTCAGGTTCTTGACCAGCAGGTGATTGGCAGGGATCTGCGGCACGTCGCCACTGGCAAAGCCGATGGTCAGGATGCGCGCCTCGGGACGGCAGGCGCGGAAGGCGGCGGTGAATTGAGCGCCGCCGACCGGATCATAGACCACATCGGCGCCGCCCAGATCCTTGCAGGCGGCGCGGATGTCATCGGTCTCGGCGTCGATCAGGTGATCTGCGCCCGCCGCGCGCGCGGCCTCCAGCCTGGCCGCGCCGCGGGCGCAGGCGATGACGCGCGCGCCCATGGCATGGCCGATCTCGACCGCCGTCAGGCCCACGCCGCCCGCCGCGCCCAGAACGAGCAGCGTCTCGCCCGCGCTCAGCCGCGCGCGATGGGCAAGCGCCAGGTGCGAGGTGCCGTAGGCGATCTGAAACGCGGCGGCGGCGTCAAAGCCCATGCTGTCCGGCAGGGGCAGGGCGCGCGCGGCATCGAAACATCCGTATTCGGCCAGGCCCCCATGGCCGCCATAGACCGCAACGCGCGTGCCCGGCGCCGGGCCGCTGGGGCCCGGCCCCAGCGCATCGACAATGCCCGCCACCTCCATGCCGAGGGTAAAGGGCAAGGCGGGCGTGTCCTGATAGCTGCCCTTGATCATCAGCAGATCGGCAAAGTTCAGACCGCAGGCATGGATTCGCAGCCTGAGCTGGCCGGGTCCGGGTGCCGGGACCGGCAGCGCGGTCAGGGCCGGCGCGGCACTGTGCGAGGTCAGGTGAAGGGCTTGCATCGTCATGGGTCGGCAGGGCCTTTGCGAGAGGGCGATCGGGATGCGGCGCAGAGTGCGCAGGCGGCACGGCACTTGTCAATTTACTGCCGCGGCGCGCTCGATTCTCAGGTATTTGTCCGGCTTTTTCCCGCAAGGATTGAATAAATTCGGGCCGGGCGCCGCAAAGGGCGCATTTTTTGTTGAATAACTTCTGACCGATGTTAATGTTTGCGCTATATTTTTGCGTGTATGTATCGCGGGAACGCCGCTTTGTCTGCGCGGGACGCATAGTGCCCCGCGTATCATGGCGCATCAGCCGCCGTTAAAAGGATTTGAACATGCCCCACCCTGTCGATGTCCATGTCGGGAAACGCATCAGGCACCGCCGGTGGCTGGCGGGAATGACGCAGCAACAGCTTGCGGAAAGCGTCGGGATCAAGTTCCAGCAGATCCAGAAATACGAGACTGGCGCAAACCGCGTCAGCGCGTCGCGCTTGTGGGATATCGCGGCGGCGATGGGGGTCGATGTTGCCTTTTTCTTTGAAGGGATGCAGGCGGCGCCCTCCAGCGGCGACCAGATTGCCGCACCCAAGGGCAGCCCTGCCGATCTGCTGGGCGACAAGGAGGCGCTGGATCTGGTGCGCTCCTACTACGCGATTCCCGAGAATCAGCGTCGCCGCCTGTTCGATCTGGCCCGCGTGCTGAGCGACGTCGCCTGACAGCGATTCAGGCGCGGCGCGAGGCTGCCATGCGAGGGCAGATTGCCGTGACATCCGATGACATCATTTGCAGCGCGCTGCGCTCGCAGGATCGGACCGATCCGGCGGAGGCGGCGCGCATCATCCATATCGCACATCGTCTGGCCGATGCCGCGCGCGTGGCGATTCTGCCACATTTCCGTACCGGCACCTTGAGCGCCGAGAACAAGTTCGCCGCGGGCGCCACCAGCGAAGGGCAGTTCGATCCCGTCACCGCCGCCGACCACGCCGCGGAGCGCGCGATGCGCGACATTCTGGCCAAGGAACGCCCGCAAGACGCCATTCTGGGCGAGGAATTCGGCAAAAGCGACGGCACCAGCGGTCTGACCTGGGTGCTGGACCCCATCGACGGCACGCGCGGTTTCATCGCGGGCACGCCCACCTGGGGGGTGTTGATCGCGGCGATGGACGCGCAGGGCGCCGTTTATGGCCTGATCGATCAGCCCTATATCGGCGAGCGGTTCGAGGGCGGGCTGGGCCGCGCCTGCATGACCGGTCCGCATGGCACGCGCGCCCTTGCCGCCTGCGGCGACCGCGCGCTTGACGCGGCAACTGTGATGACGACCTTTCCGGCGGTCGGGACGGCGGCGGAGGGCGCGGCCTTTGCCGAGATCGCGGCGCGTGCGCGGATCGTAAGATATGGCTGTGACTGCTATGCCTACGCGCTTCTCGCGCTGGGGCAGGTCGATCTGGTGATCGAGGCGGGGCTGAACGCCTATGACATCTGCGCGCCCATCGCCGTGATCGAGGCGGCGGGCGGCATCGTCACCAATTGGCAGGGCGGCCCCGCTGTGGATGGCGGCCGCGTGGTGGCCGCCGCGGGGCGGGTGCAGCATGACGCCGCGCTGAAGGTGCTCTCGCAAGTGCGCTGAGGCGCCCGTGCATCGGTGCGCGGCCAAATGCGCCGCAAGCCGCGATTGCACTGGCTGCTGGGCAGCCCGACCGCTACGCTTCGCCTGCTTTTCTGCCGATGACGGAGACCTGATCATGCGCCGACTGCTCGCTTCTTGCCTTGGCCTTTGCCTGATGGCTGCACCTGCCCTTGCCGAGGATTTGGGCGGCGCGGCGCAGGCGCAGGTCAATACCTTGCGCGCAGATGCGGGGCTGGGGCCGCTTTCGACCAGTGCCGCGTTGTCGCGCGCGGCGGCAGGCCACGCGCAAGACATGGTTCAGAACGGGTTTTTCAGCCATACCGGCTCGGACGGGTCGGGGATCGGGGACCGCGCCCGCGCGGCGGGCTACGGGTTTTGCTTCATCGCCGAGAACATTGCGCAAGGCCAGCCTGGCATTGACGCGGTGATGAGCGGCTGGATGAACTCGACCGGCCACCGGCGCAATATCCTGAGCGAGGGCGCCCGCGAATTCGCGCTGGTGCGTGAGCGCGATACCTGGGTGATGATGCTGGGCCGTCCGGGCTGCTGAGCGTGCTGTCCGATATGGCCAGCTAACCGCATCAGCCGCCAAAAAATTTCGGTTTGAGACGCAAAAGCGTCTCGCAGATCTGCGATGTCAGCCCTTGCGCCAGACCGAGCGCCTCCTGATGCGCGCCGTATCCTGTTGCGACCGCCGCCTCGATGGTGGCCGATTGCACCAATGCGGCGACAAGATGCGGGTTTTGCGCGGCATAATCGGGCCCGAACTCGGCCTCGATGGCGGCGATCGCGGCGCGCAGATGACGGGCGGCTGCAGGGCGGGTCTGGTTGGACATGAGGGCAATTCTCCTGATGTGGCGTCCTGCCGGAACCTAAGGCGCTTGGCCCCGATTCCGAGTCTGGCGCCGATGCGGCGGGGATGCTCACCGTTTTTTCAGCGCCGCGCGCAGGGTCGCACGTTGTTTTTCGCATGCTCATTGCGTAAAGCTGCGCAACACGCCATCGGGAGCGACAGATGAACGATCACGATCAGACACCGGACGCTCCTGCCCCCGAGGACGAGCGCGAGGGCGCCTACGATCTGGGCCGCCAGGCGGTGGCGCGGATCATCAATGCCGTCGACAATGACGACCGCGCCGCGCTGATCGCCGAGCTGGAGCCGCTGCACCCCGCCGACATCGCCGATTTGCTGGAGCAGATCGACGCCTTCGACCGGCGGCGCCTGATCGAGCTTTATGGCGACGAATTCGACGGCGATATCCTGTCCGAGCTGGAGGATTCGATCCGCGAGGAGGTGCTGCGCTACCTCAACCCCGAGGTTCTGGCCGATGCGGTGCGCGAGCTGGATAGCGACGATGTGGTCGACCTGATCGAGGATCTGGAAGATCACGAGCAGGATGCCATTCTGGAAGTGTTGGAAGACAGCGACCGGATCGCGGTGCGCCAGTCGCTGACATATCCCGAATACTCGGCCGGGCGCCTGATGCAGCGCGAATTCGTCATGGCGCCCGAGCATTGGAACGTCGGCGAAGCGATTGATTTCATGCGCAATCAGCAGGAGCTGCCCGAGCAATTCTATCACATCATGCTGGTCGATCCCAAACTGCATCCCGTGGGGAATGTCACGCTGGGCAAGCTGATGTCATCGCGCCGCGAGGTCATGCTGAGCAGTCTGGTGGAGGACACGTTTCACGTCATACCGGTGACGCAGGACGAAGGCGACGTTGCCTATGCGTTCAACCAGTATCATCTGATTTCGGCGCCCGTCGTGGACGAGAACGAGCGCCTTGTCGGCGTCATTACCATCGATGACGCCATGGCCGTTCTGGACGACGAGCATGAGGAGGACATGCTGCGCCTCGCGGGTGTGGACGAGGAAAGCTCGCTGTCGGACTCGGTCGGCGCGACCGCGCGACGGCGGCTGCCATGGCTGGTGGTGAACCTTGTCACCGCGAACCTCGCCGCGCTGGTGATCTCGCGATTCGAGGCGACGATCGCGCAATTCGTCGCGCTGGCGGTGCTCATGCCCATTGTCGCCTCGATGGGCGGCAACGCGGGCACGCAGGTGCTGACCGTGGCGGTGCGGGCGCTGGCGGCGCGCGATCTGACCGGCTCGAACGCGGTGCGCGTCGTGCGGCGCGAGGCGCTGGTCGGGCTGCTGAACGGCGGTGTCTTTGCCGTGCTGATGGGGGGCATGGGCTATGTCTGGTTCGGCTCGCCGGTGCTGGGCTATGTGATCGCGGCGGCGATGGTGATCAACCTGACGGTGGCCGGGCTGGCCGGCACGCTGGTGCCACTTACGCTGGACCGGTTCGGGATCGACCCGGCGCTGGCCTCGGGCACCTTCGTGACCACGCTGACGGACGTGATCGGGTTCCTGTCCTTTCTGGGCCTTGCCACGATCTTCCTGCTATGAGCGATCTGGCGCAGATCAAGGCCGCCGCCCGCAAGGCGGCGTTTGCCCGGCGCAAGGCGGCGCATGAGGCGTGCCGCGGCGCCGCGGCGGGGCGCCTGAGCGAGGTTCTGGCCGGGTATCGCGGCGCGCCTTTGGCGGGCTACATGCCGATCCGGACCGAGATCGATCCGCTGCCCGCGATGCAAGAGGCGGCGGCGAATGGCCCGGTCTGCGTGCCAGTGATCGTGGGCGAGGGGCAGGCGCTGAAATTCTCGCGCTGGTGGCCGGGCGGCGCGATGAAGGACGGCCCGTTCGGCGCGCGTATCCCGCAGCTTGATGATTTCATCACGCCGGAAATCCTGATCGTGCCGCTGGTGGCGTTCGATCGCGCGGGCGGGCGGCTGGGCTACGGCGGGGGCTTTTACGACCGCACGCTGGAGGGGCTGCGCAAGGCGGGCGGCGCGCTGGCCATCGGCTTTGCCTACGGCGCGCAAGAGGCGGCGGAGCTGCCGCTGGAGCCGACCGATCAGCCGCTGGACATGATCGTGACCGAGGCCGACGTGATCGAGTTCGGGCGCGCCTGATCTGTTGCTGCGCCCGGCGCAGAAGGTTGCGCCGGGAGTATTTTTGCCAAGATGAAGCGGCGTGCCGCGCTTATCCCAGACGGATGAGCGCGTGGCGTTTCTTGCCCGCGCTCAGCTTGATCGGCTGGGCGAGGGCGGCGGCGTCGATCATCAGGCCGGCATCGGACAGCGGCGCATCGTCGAGCCGCGCGCCGTTCTCCGCGATCAGGCGTTTGGCATCCTTGCCGGATTTGGCAAGGCCCGCGCGCACGATGAGCTGCACGATCGAGATGCCATCGGCCACTTCGGACGGCTCCAGCGTCAGGGTGGGCAGATCGTCGCCGACGCCGCCCTTCTCGAACACCTCTCGCGCGGTGGCCTCGGCAGCCTCGGCCGCCTCAGCGCCGTGCAGCAGGCTGGTCACCTCGTTCGCCAGGATGATCTTGGCCTCGTTGATTTCCGCGCCGCCAAGCGCGCCGAGCCGCTCGCACTCCTCCAGCGGCAGTTCGGTATAGAGCTTGAGGAAACGCCCGGTATCGGCATCGGTCGTGTTGCGCCAGAATTGCCAGAACGTGTAGGGGCTGCACATCTCGCCATTCAGCCAGATCGCACCATCGGCGGATTTGCCCATCTTGCGCCCGTCCGAGGTGGTCAGCAGCGGCGAAGTCAGGCCAAAGACCTGGCCGTCGATCACGCGGCGCGTCAGGTCGATGCCGTTGACGATATTGCCCCATTGGTCCGAGCCGCCCATCTGCAATGCGCAGCCATAACGGCGGTTCAGCTCCAGAAAATCATAGGCTTGCAGGATCATGTAGTTGAATTCGAGGAAGCTCAGAGATTGCTCGCGGTCGAGGCGCGATTTCACCGATTCAAACGACAGCATCCGGTTGACCGAAAAATGCCGCCCGATGTCGCGCAGGAAATCGAGGTAGTTCAGCCCGTCCAGCCATTCGGCGTTGTTGACCATCATCGCATCACGCGCGCCATCGCCATAGGTCAGGTATTGCGCAAAGACCTGCTGCATCCCGTCGATATTCTCGTCGATCACCTGCGGCGTCAGCAAGGGCCGCTCGTCGCTGCGAAAGCTGGGATCGCCCACCTTGGTGGTGCCGCCGCCCATCAGGGTGATCGGCTTGTGCCCGGTCTTTTGCAGCCAGCGCAGCATCATGATGTTCAGCAGATGGCCGATATGCAGCGATTTGGCGGTCGCGTCATAGCCGATATAGGTGGGCACCACGCCCGCCATCATCGCATCGTCCAGCCCCTGCAGGTCGGTGCAGTCGGCCAGATAGCCGCGCGATATCATCACGTTCAGGAATTCGGATTTCGGATGATAGGTCATGGTGCTTGTCCCGGTCTGGTTTGCGCGGCATGTATAGGGGCGCATCAGGCAAAGGAAAAGGCCATGTTGAAGGCAGGGCGGTTATGGGCCTTGGGGGCGATGTCGGGCACGTCACTGGACGGGGTCGATGCGGCGATGATCGACACCGACGGCGAGGCGATTTACGGCTTTGGCGCCAGCCGCTACCGGCCCTATTCGGCCGGGGAGCAGGCGGTTCTGGCCGCCGCGCTGGGGCGCTGGCCGGGGGATGATCTGGACGCGGCGGCGCGCGTTGTCATGCAGGCGCATATCGAGGCGTTGAGCGGTTTTGACGCGGCGCAGCTGGTCGGCTTTCACGGCCAGACCCTCGCGCATGAGCCGCAGGGGCGCGGCACGCATCAGCTGGGCGATGGGGCGGCCTTGGCCGAGGCGCTGGGTGTGCCCGTGGTCTGGAATTTCCGCAGCGCCGATGTGCGGCTGGGCGGGCAGGGCGCGCCGCTGGCGCCGTTCTTTCACTTTGCCTGCGCAAAATATATCGGGGCGGATGTGCCTGTCGCGTTTCTCAATCTGGGCGGCGTGGGCAATCTGACCTGGGTCGATCCCGG
Source organism: Pelagivirga sediminicola (assembly GCF_003072125.1). Taxonomy (GTDB): domain Bacteria; phylum Pseudomonadota; class Alphaproteobacteria; order Rhodobacterales; family Rhodobacteraceae; genus Roseovarius; species Roseovarius sediminicola. The sequence goes on from NZ_QCYH01000010.1 coordinate 52,512, forward strand.
CGCGCGGCGTCCCGAAGATGATGGGGCGCTGATCGCGTTTGACACCGGCCCGGCCAATGCGCCGATCAATGATCTGATGATGGCGCGCCGGGGCGTGCCCTATGACGAGGGCGGCAGGCTGGCGCGCGGCGGCACCGTGGCCGAGGGCGCGCTTGAGATGTTTCTGGACGAGGCCTATTTTCTGAAGATGCCGCCGAAATCGCTGGACCGCGACGCCTTCGCCGACATGATCGGGCTGGTAGGGGAGTTGAGCGATGCGGATGCCGCCGCAACCCTTACCGCCATGTCCGCCGCCGGTGTGTTGCGCGGTATGGAGCATTGTCCGGCCCCGCCCGCGCGCCTTCTGGTGACTGGCGGCGGGCGGCATAATCCGGTGATGATGGACATGCTGCGCGCCGCGCTCGATTGCGAGGTGGCGCCGGTCGAGGATGTGGGCCTCGATGGCGACATGCTGGAGGCGCAGGCATTCGGCTATCTGGCGGTGCGCGTGGCGCGGGGGCTGCCCACCTCTTGCGCCAGCACGACGGGCGTGCGCGCGGCGGTGTCGGGCGGCACGCTCAGCCGGCCGGGGGGCGGCTGATGAAGTATGTGCTGAACGACGGCGCCGGGGCCGGTGCGCGGCTGGGCCTGATCGTGCTGGCGACGGATGAGACGCTGGAATTCGAGGCGCGGCGGATGCTGGCGCGGCGGGGCGCCGTGCTGTTGCACACGCGCATCCCGGTGGCCACCACGATCACCCCCGAGACGCTGGCGCAGATGGACGCGGCCATGCCCGCCGCCGCCGCGCTGCTGCCCGCCGGGCTGGACGCGATCGGATATGCCTGCACGTCGGGGGCCACCGTGATCGGGCCAAAGCGCGTGCGCGAGCAGATCCGCAGCATCCATCCCGCGGCAGAGGTCACCGATCCGATCAGCGCGGCGCGCGCCGCATTGCAGCATTTGGGCGCCCGGCGGATCGGCATGGTCACGCCCTATCTGCCCAGCGTCACCGCGCCCATATGCGCGCTGTTGGGCGCAAGCGGTATCGAGATCGCGCATCAGACCAGCTTTGCCGAGCCGGATGATCGCCGCGTCGCGCGGATCGATCCTGCCTCGACCCGCGCGGCGCTGCTGGAGGCGGCGAAGGCGCCGGGGGTCGATGCGCTTTTTGCCAGTTGCACGAATTTGCAGACCTTCGACATCATTGACGACGTCGAGGCGATCACCGGGTTGCCGGTGGTCACGTCCAATCAGGCGCTGCTATGGCACATGCTGAGACTTGCGGGCGAGGGTGCCGGGGGCTGGGGTCCAGGGCTGCTGTTTCGCGCGTGACGCGGCGCTTTGCCATCAGGGGGCAAAGCCCCATATTGGGACGAATGACAGGGGCGAGGACCACAGGATGACAGACCGGCAAGAGACCGCGCAGCGCGCGCAGATCACGCGCGCCGAGGCGCAGGGCGTGCGCTATGCCGCCGAGTTGGAGGGCCATGTGCGCTGGCTGGACGGGATCACCGGCGCCGCGCTGGGGGTGCTGGCGACGGCATCGGGGATCTACACATATCTGGGGGTGTCGTCCCTGCTGGATGATGACGGCGCGCTCAGCTTTTTCGCCGCCGCCTCTTATTCGATTGCCGTGTCGGTCGGGATTTTCGTCTTTTGGTCGTATCTGATGCGGCTTTTGCCGTCGGTGCGCACGATGGCGTCGCGCATCGGGCTGCTGGTGTCGATGGGTATCGGATCGCTGGCGATCATCGCCATGTCGTCATGGTTGAACGCCGCCGCGTTGGCCGGGTCTGCGGCGGTGGAGCAGCATCTGGCCAAGACGGTGCAGGAGTATCAGGCGTCGCTGGAGCAGGCCAACCTGATCGCCGTGTCGGCGCAGGGGCTGGAGCGGGACGTCGCCCGCGTGCGCCAGTCCTTCGAGGATCTGGGCGCGCAGGAGGCCGATGGCGGGCTGTCGGGCCTTGCGGGCCGGGGCGCGGTGTTTCGCGTGCTCAGCCAGAAATCGGACGAGCTGCGCGGGCTGGAGGCGCAGATCGCGACGCAGCAGCCGCTGGTCGATGCGGCATTTGCCGAGGGCAACGCGACCCTGTCGCGGATGCGCGCGCTGACGGTGGAGCCGGGCCCGGTCGAGCCGCGCTCGGTCCAGTTCTCCGAGGAGGCGGTGCGCCTTGCCGGGCTGATCGCGCAGTTGCGCCAGCTGTCGGTTGCCCCGCTGGTGTCGCGCGCGGCGCAGGATCTCGCTGCGTCGGTGGTGCTGCCGGAGCTGGACGGGCGCTCTGATGCCGCGCGCGGCGATCAGCAAAGCACGATCACGTCGGTGCTGGAGGTGCTGGGCCAGCGCGCCACGACGCTGCGCAGCGCGGCCGAGGCGGTGGTGGCAATGCCGCCGCCGAGCGACACGACCTATACGCCGATCTCGACCGCCGATGCGGTGATCCGCTACGCGGGCAATTTCGCGCCGTCATGGGCGGGGGCGATTGCGATTGACCTGCTGCCTGCCGTGCTGGTCTTCATCCTGATGGTCACGCAGGCCGCCATAAGGTCCGGCCGCGAGGGCGTGGGCATCGAGCAGACGCTGACCCTGTCCGAGCTGCGCGCGGCGATGATGGTGCTGCACGAGATGGACGAGGTCCGCCATCCAGCGGGCGCAGGTGCGGAGGCGCAGGAGCCGCCCAGCTCAGGCCCCGCGGCATGAGTGATGCGCCCAAGGGATGGGACGCGCGCCGCGTGCTCTATGCGGTGCTGGGCCTGCAACTGGTCATGGCGGGGCTGCTGGCGGGCTCGGACGTGCTGGGGGCGCTGCCGCGTCTGGTCTGGCCCTCGAAACTGCCGGGGATGGAGGCGCCCGTCGCGCCGGGCGATCAGACCCGCCGTTACGCGCCGCGCGACACGCCGCTGCCACCCCGTGCGCCGGGCGCGCCCGAGCGGCCCTATCGCAACAGTGGCGACATGCCCGCGCGGCTGGAGTTTCTGCGGACGGGCGACACCCTGCACCTGACGGGCGAGATTGCGCCGGGTGATGACGTGCGCTTTGCCAAGCAGCTGGAGGCCGAGGAGGGCCTTGCGCGGGCGGCGATCAACAGCCCCGGCGGATCCGTGCGCGACGCGCTGACGATCGGGCGCGCGCTGCGCGAGGCGGGATTGCAGACGCAGATCGAGGCGGGGGATATCTGCTTTTCCGCCTGTCCGTATATTCTGGCGGCGGGCGTGACGCGCCGCGTGGGCGAAGGGGCGCAGGTGGGGGTGCATCAGCATTACTTTGGCAAGAACACCGTGCTGCCCGCGTTTCTGGCGGTGTCCGACATTCAGCGCGGTCAGGGCGAGGTGATGGAATATCTGGACGATATGGGCGTCGATCTGCGGCTGATGCGGCCGGCCCTCGCAACGCCGCCCGAGGAAATCTACGTATTGCTGGAAGAAGAAATGCGCGAGTGGGGTCTTGTCACCGAAGAGCCCGGCAGCGAGGGCGGGGACGGCTGAACGCGCCGGAGCCTCCGGCGGGAGTATTTCGCGCCAGGATGAAGGCGCGCGCCGCGCGTCAGCGGGTCAGGCTGCGCATGCCGCGATCGAGGCCGTCCAGCGTCATCGGAACCATGCGGCCCTCGAATATCTGGTGGATCATCTGGGTGGACTGGGTGTAGGGCCACTGCGCTTCGGGCACCGGGTTGATCCACAGGTTCGACGGCCATTTGGCGCGGGCGCGCTGCAGCCATGTCTGGCCCGGCTCCTCGTTCCAGTGCTCGTTCGCGCCGCCGACATAGGCGATCTCGTAGGGGGACATGGCCGCGTCGCCCACGAAGATGCAGCGATAATCGGGCCCGTATGTGTTCAGGATGTCCCAGGTCGGGGTCTTTTCGCTCCACCGGCGGCGGTTGTCGCGCCAGACGCCCTCGTAAAGGCAATTGTGGAAATAGAAGTGCTCAAGATGGCTGAATTCGGCCCGGGCCGCCGAGAAAAGCTCTTCCACCAGCTTGATATGCGGGTCCATCGAGCCGCCGACATCCAGAAACAGCAGCACCTTGGCGGCATTGCGCCGCTCGGCCTGCGTCTGGACGTCAAGATAGCCCTTTTGCGCGGTGGCGCGGATCGTGCCGGGCAGGTCCAGTTCCTCTGCGGCGCCGTCGCGCGCCCATTGGCGCAGGCGGCGCAGCGCCATCTTGATGTTGCGCGTGCCCAGCTCGACATCGCCGGCCAGATTTGCGAAATCGCGGCGATCCCAGACCTTGACCGCGCGGCGGTGGCGCGATTCGTGCTGACCGATGCGGATGCCTTCGGGATTGTAGCCATAGGCGCCGAAGGGCGAGGTGCCGGCCGTGCCGATCCATTTGTTGCCGCCCTGGTGGCGCCCCTTTTGCTCCTCAAGGCGCTTTTTCAGCGTCTCCATCAGCTTGTCGAAGCCGCCGAGCGCCGCGATCTCGGCCCGCTCTTCGGCGCTCAGATGCTTTTCGGCCATCTTGCGCAGCCAGTCTTCGGGCAACTCGACCGCGTTCATCACGTCGGCGTGCGTGATCGCATCGAGCCCGTCGAAGGCGGCGGCAAAGGCGCGGTCGAACCGGTCGATCAGCCGCTCGTCCTTCACCATCGCGGCGCGGGCGAGGAAATAGAAGCCTTCGGTGTCATAGGTGACAAGGTTCGCGCCGACCGCTTCGAGAAATGTCAGGTATTCGCGCAGGGAGACGGGCAGGCCCGCGTCGCGCAGATGCTGAAAGAAGGGCAGGAACATCGCGCCGTCAGAGCGCCGCGCGCGTTATGAAGATCGTGACAAACAGCCCGACCAGCGCGAGGATCAACGCAAAGACGGCGGCATATTGTGCGATGTCGGCGGCGCTGCCCTTGCGGCGGCGTGCGACGAGCGCGCCGGTCAGGGCGCCGATCACGGCCGCGATGATGATGATCATAGACTACCCGTTTCTTCCCTTGAGCGGGCTGAGCGCCGAAACCTCGCGCAGTTTTGCGCGCACGGCCCAATCCGCGCCGTATCCGTATCGCGCCCAGCCGAGGCTGTCCATACGCACGGTGCGCGCTTCGGCGACGCGGCCCGACAGCTCCAGCGCCTCGGCGCGCATCATCAGAAGCTGCGCCAGAAGGGCGGCGTTCTCGTGCCGCTCGGCGACGGGGATCTGCGGGTCAAGCAGGGCCAGCGCCTCGGCGCCGCGCCCCTGGTTGATGGCATAGGCGGCCAGCTGCGCGCTGGAATGGGCGCGGTGCAGCACGGTCGCGGCGCTGCGCCGGTAATAGGCATCGGCGGCGGCGAAATGGGTCTGCGCCAGCGCGGGATCGGTGCTTTGCACGATGCGCCCCATGGCATAGTGGCTGAACGCGCGCCGGTGGTCGGTCCAGCCGATCGTCTTGGCGATCGACAGCGCCTTTTCGGCCGCAAGGCGCCGCTGCGCGTTGCCTGTACCCGGCCCGAGCGCGCTCTGGATCGCGCGGATCCAGGCGCGGGGCGTGTCCGGGACGGGCTGCGGCGCGATCCGCTCGCCCGCGGGGTTGAGGCGCGCAATCAGCGTCGGCAGACGGGCGGCAACGGCGCGGCGCGACATGCCTGAGTGCAATTCGGGGGCGTAGTAGGCGCGCAGGATCAGCATGTCAAAACCGGTCAACACGGTATGCACGTTGTCGTCGTTGAAGACCGAATCGGGCAGGCGATAGAGATCGTTGAGCGGGCCGAGCGCCTGGGCCAGTTCCTCGTGCAGGCAGTCGCGCACCTCTTGCGGGCTGGTGTCGTTGGGGATGAAGACGGCGGCCTTCCTGCGTGTCTGCAGCCCGCTCCATGCGGTGAGGCGGCTGCGCTTGGCACTGCGATATTCGCTGAGCCGCGAGATGTTGGGGACCACGAAGCAGGCGGCCTGCGGTAGCTCGCGGCGGATATCGGCGCGGCTGACGGTCTCGATGGTGATGTTGGCGGGCCCGCTCACCTGCCGGATATCGATGCCGGCCTCGCTGCGCAGGCGATGCAGGAGGCGGCTGAGGTCGGATTGCAGCGTGGGCGGCGGCGCGCCCGTGACCTGAACGGTGATCGGCGTCTCGAACCGGGTCAGGACTGGCAGCTCGCGGCCCGATTCCAGTTTCATCGACAGGTCCATGAAATCGCGGACGATCTCGGCATTGGCGCGCTGCGGCGCGGTGGGCCGGGGGACCGGGAATGTGCGGGCAGCGGGCATCGTGCCCAGTTCCGGCATCGCCGCGCGCGAGGTCACGTCGCCCGGCGATCCGGGCATGCAGGCGCCCAGCATCAGGCAGATGGGCAGGATCAATCGGCGCATGGGGCCCCCGAGGATCGGAACGGACATGACGGGCCGCCAGCGCAAGGGGCGAGCTGTCTATAATCCGTGCCACGGGCGGCAGGGTCAGAGGAAGGATTGCGCCTCATATAGGTCCGTGTAAGGAGCATTTGGGGCCAAACCGGGGCATTTTTTCAGATCCTTTCCCTCCTGCGGGCGTCTGGCGTGATGGCGTTCATCGCCCGCGCCGCGCCATGAAGGCCAGCCGCTCGAACAGATGCACGTCCTGCTCGTTCTTCAGCAAGGCGCCGTGCAGCCGGGGCAGGGCGTTCGCGCCGTCCTGTTTCAGATCCTCCGCCGTCAGATCCTCGGCCAGAAGTAGCTTGAGCCAGTCCAGCACTTCGGATGTGGAGGGCTTTTTCTTCAGGCCCTGTTGATCGCGGATCTCATAGAACTGCGTCAGCGCGGTGGTCAGCAGCGCATCCTTGATGCCGGGATGGTGCACCTCGACGATGCGGCGCATCGTGTCCATGTCGGGAAAGCGGATATAGTGAAAAAAGCAGCGCCGCAGGAACGCGTCGGGCAGCTCTTTTTCGTTGTTGGAGGTGATGATGACGATGGGGCGATGCACCGCGCGGATCGTCTCGCCCGTCTCGTAGACGTGGAATTCCATGCGGTCCAGCTCTTGCAGCAGGTCGTTGGGAAACTCGATGTCGGCCTTGTCGATCTCGTCGATCAGAAGAACAACGCGCTTGTCCGCCGTGAAGGCCTGCCACAGCTTGCCGGGGCGGATGTAGTTGGCGATGTCATGCACGCGCGCATCGCCCAGCTGGCTGTCGCGCAGGCGGCTGACGGCGTCGTATTCATACAGCCCCTGCTGCGCGCGGGTGGTGGATTTCACGCTCCATTCGATCATCGGCACGCCAAGCGCGGCGGCCACCTGGCGCGCCAGTTCGGTCTTGCCCGTGCCGGGCTCGCCCTTGACCAGAAGAGGGCGCTCCAGCGCGACAGCCGCATTTACCGCGACAGTCAGATCGCGCGGCGCGACATAACTGTCGGTGCCTTCGAATTTCATAGGGGTTTCAGTCCTTTTTACGGCAAACTTGATCCATGTTAAAGCGCGGGACACAACACATCAATGGACTGTATTTGTGTAGTGACATTGCCGCAGGCTTGCAGTAAACGCAGCCCGAGAGGGGAGCCAGATGACACAGCATCCTGACGCCTTGGACCTTGATAAAAAAGAGGATCAACGCTTGAAAGCCGAAGTTTTCCTGCCCGACGATTACCAGCCCGTCGAAGATGAACCCTTCATGAATGAACGCCAGCAGGAGTATTTCCGCCGCAAGTTGATGGACTGGCGCGAAGATCTGCTGGCCGGAAGCCGCGACACGATCGAGTCGCTTCAGGACGGCACCCGCGCCATTCCCGACGTCGCCGACCGCGCCAGCGAGGAAACCGACCGCGCGCTGGAGCTGCGCACGCGCGATCGCCAGCGCAAGCTGGTCGCCAAGATCGATCAGGCGCTGCGCCGCCTCAAGGAGGGCGAGTTCGGCTATTGCCAGATGACCGGCGACCCGATCAGCCTGAAACGGCTGGATGCGCGGCCCATCGCCACCATGACGCTGGAGGCGCAGGAGCGTCACGAGCGCCGCGAGAAGGTGCACCGCGACGATTGATCGCGCGCCGATATTTTGATTTTCGCACGCCGGGGCTTTCGCTCCGGCGTTTTTCGTAGGATCACCGCGGATATGGATCTGAGCACGCTCAACATCGCCGTTATCGGCGCCGGTATCGGGGGCCTTGCCGCCGCGCGCGCCTGTGCGCTGCGCGGCGCGCGCGTCACCCTGCACGAGCAGGCGGGCGAGGTGACCGAAGTGGGCGCCGGTCTGCAGATCAGCCCCAATGGCTTTGCCGTTCTGCGGGGCCTCGGCCTTGGGGCGGCGGTGGAAGCCGCGGGGATCAGGGCGGATGTCGTCGCGTTGCACGATTATCGCCGCGGCCCGGTGGTGCGGCTGGATCTGACCCGGCTGGAGAGCCGTGATTACTGGTTCCTGCACCGCGCGGACCTGATTGCGCTTCTGCATGACGGCGCGGTCGCGGCCGGCGCAGAGATTCGCCTGAATGCGCGCATCACCGATCCTGCCGCGCTCGACGCCGATCTGGTGATCGGCGCTGACGGGCTGCATTCGGTGCTGCGCGCGCAGCTGAACGGCACGCTCGCGCCGTTTTTCACCCGCCAGGTGGCGTGGCGCGCCGTGGTGCCGCATGACGGCAGCCGCGCAGCGGAGGCGCGCGTTCACATGGCGCCGCAGCGCCACCTGGTCAGCTATCCCTTGCGCGGCGGCGGTTGGCTGAACCTTGTCGCGGTCGAGGAGCGCGCGAACTGGTCCGAGGAAAGCTGGAGCGCCGAAGGCGATCCGGATGATCTGCGCGCGCGCTTCGCCGATTTCGGCGATGCGGCGCAGAACATGCTGAAACGCGTCACCAAGGTGGGCAAATGGGGGCTGTTCCGGCATCCCGTGGCGCCGGTCTGGGCCGAAGGACGTTTCGCGCTGCTGGGGGATGCGGCCCATCCCACATTGCCCTTCATGGCGCAGGGCGCGTCGCTGGCGCTGGAGGATGCCTGGGTGCTGGCCGATGCACTGGCGGCCGCCCCCGATATGGCCGCCGCGCTGGCCGCTTATCCGGCGCGGCGCGCGGGCCGGGCCGCGCGCGTCGTCGATGCCGCCAGCGCGAACGCGTGGAAATATCACCTTGGGTTCAAGCCCTTGCGCCTTGCCGCGCATACCGCCTTGCGGCTGGGCGGGGCGGTTGCGCCGACGCGGATGATGCGGCAGTTCGACTGGATCTACGGCCATGACGTGACCGGCGGCGAGACGCTCTGATGTTCACTTTTTCTTCAGTGGCTTGCCGTAAAGCTCCATCTTGTGACCTTTCAGACGATAGCCCAAACGCGCCGCGATCTTTTCCTGCAGGCGCTCGATCTCGGGATCGAAAAACTCCATCACCTCGCCGGTGTCGAGGTCGATCAGGTGATCGTGATGATCGCGCTGGGCATCCTCATAACGGGCGCGGCCGTCGCCGAATTCCACCTTGTCCAGAATACCCGATTCCTCGAACAGCTTGACGGTGCGATAGACCGTCGCGATGGAGATCTTCGGATCGCGCGCCGAGGCCCGCGCATAGAGCTCGTCGACATCCGGATGATCGTCGGATTCCTCCAGAACCGAGGCGATCACGCGCCTCTGGCCCGTCATGCGCAACCCGCGCGCCTCGCAGCGGTCGGTGATGGTATCGGTCATCGGTCTGTCCATCGTAGCTATCGCCCGATGAATAGCGCGCCGGGCCGGAAAACTCCACCATCCATGCGCGGGCTATCGCGCTGCGCTGCGAAATGCCTGTTCCAGATCGGCGATCAGGTCATCGGGATGCTCCAGCCCGACCGACAGCCGGATCAGCCCCTCGCTGACGCCCGCAAGCGCGCGTGCCTGCGCAGGCACGCCCGAATGGGTGGTCGAGGCGGGATGGCAGACCAGCGATTCGGTTCCGCCCAGCGACACCGCCAGTTTGAAGATCGAAAGCCCGTTGAGGATGCGGAACGCCAGCGCGCGGTCGTCTTCCACCACGAAACTGAAGGTCGATCCCGGCCCGGTGCTTTGGGCGTCATGGACGGCGCGCGCGGGGCCTGTCGCATGTTCGGGATGCATCACGTGGCAGGCGATGATGTCATTGCCCGCCAGCCATTCGGCCACGGCGCGCCCCGATGCGGCCGCGCGTTCCATCCGCAGGCTCAGCGTCTCCATCGAGCGCGAGATCATCCATGCCGAATGCGGATCCAGCTGAAATCCGAAGGCCGAGCGCGTGGCGCGCACCGGCTTCAGCGCGGCCTTGGATCCGGTGATGCCGCCGGCCACCAGATCGGAATGACCGCCGACATATTTGGTCAGCGAATAGACGCAGATGTCCGTGCCATGCTCCAGCGGGTTCTGGAAAACCGGCCCAAGCATGGTGTTGTCACACACGATAATGGGCCGCTCGGCGCCGTTCGCCCGGGCCCAGTCCTCGGCCGCCTTGCGCACCATGGCCAGATCGATCACGGCATTGGTCGGGTTGGCAGGGGTTTCGATATAGATCATCCGCACCGGGCCCTTGCCGGCCGCGGCGCCGAGCGCTGCGGCCAGATCATCCGCCGACAGCCCGTCGGTAAAGGGGGCAGGGTGCAGATCCCACTCGGCCAGCACCTTGGCAAAAAGCGTTTCGGTCCCGCCGTAAAGCGGCGTGTAATGCACATAGGCATCACCGGGGCGCAGGTAGCTGAGCGCGACGGCGCTGATCGCGGCCATGCCAGAGGCGGTGACCAGCGCCGTCTCGGCCCGGTCATAGAGCGCGAGCCGGTCCTCGACGATTTCGACATTGGGGTTGTTGAAACGGCTGTAGACCAGACCGCCCGCGCCCATGCCCTCGGGGGCGGGCGTGCGGCCTGCGACCACATCGAAGAACTCGGCGCCCTGCTCGGCGGTCTCGAAGGCGAAGGTCGAGGTCAAGAAGACAGGCGGCTTGACCGATCCTTCGCTCAGCGCCGGATCGAAGCCGTAGGCCGTCATCTGGGTGGTGCGGTCCAGCTGGCGGTTTCCCAGATGCGTGCGGCGGAAATTACGTGTGCCCATGGCGGCCTCCGAATGGTGCGGGTTGCGCCCACCTTATCGAAGGACATGGCGAAGGACAGGGATATCTGGGCCGCAAAGCTTGACTTGGGGGCGCGGACCCGCCATATCGGCCTCAACCGACATTTCCTGCCGCGTGAGCAGCCGGGCCGCACAGATGCCGCCCCTTCAGATAACGAAATGTCGCTGAATGATCCCAAAATCACGCGTGGGGCCAGTCGCCGGATCGGCGCATCGGGCAATTCCGTCCATGCGTCAGGGCCTTGGCGAAACCACGAAGCGGGCCCGTTGCGGCCCGCAAGCGGCATGGGGATCACACACACCCCCCCGTGTCCGAAAGGACAAGAATTTGAATTTGTTTGAAGAAATGGGCCTGCCTGCCGTTCTCGTACGCAAGCTGGGCCAGATGGGGATCACCGATCCCACCCCGATCCAGAGCCATGCGATTCCGCATGCGCTGAACGGGCATGACGTGATGGGCCTTGCGCAGACCGGCACCGGCAAGACCGCTGCCTTCGGCCTGCCGCTGATCGCGGAGATGATGGAGGCCGACGACCGGCCCCTGCCCAAAGCCGCGACCAGCCTGATCCTCGCGCCGACGCGCGAGCTGGCAAACCAGATCCGCGACACGCTGCTGCCGCTGGTCAAGGACACGCCGATGAAGATCAACGTCGTCGTCGGCGGCGCCTCGATCGGCCCGCAGATCAAGCGGCTGGAGAAGGGCACGCATATCCTGGTGGCAACGCCGGGCCGCCTGCTGGACCTGATCGACCGGCGCGCGCTGCGCCTCGACGCCACGCGGTTTCTGGTGCTGGACGAGGCCGACCAGATGCTGGACATGGGTTTCATCCATGCGCTGCGCAAGATCGCCGCGCTTCTGGCCAAGGAACGCCAGACGATGCTGTTCTCGGCCACCATGCCCAAACAGATGGAAGAGATCGCCGGCAGCTACCTGGTCAACCCCAAGCGCGTGCAGGTCAGCCCTCCGGGCAAGGCTGCCGACAAGGTCAGCCAGGCGGTGCATTTCATCGCCAAGGCGGAAAAGCCGAACCTTTTGATCGAGCTTCTGGGCGCGCACAAAGGCGAGCTGGCGCTTGTTTTCGGGCGCACCAAACACGGCTCGGACAAGCTGGCGCGCAAGCTGGAAAGCGCCGGGTTCAAGGTGGCCGCGATCCATGGCAACAAGAGCCAGGGCCAGCGCGAGCGCGCGCTCAAGGCGTTCCGCGATGGCGAGGTGAAGGTTCTGGTTGCCACCGACGTGGCAGCGCGCGGCCTCGATATTCCGGATGTGAAGCATGTCTATAACTTCGATCTGCCGAACGTGCCGGAGAACTATATTCACCGCATCGGGCGCACGGCGCGTGCGGGCAAGGATGGCGCGGCCATCGCCTTTTGCGCCCCCGATGAGATGGGCGAGTTGAAGGACATTCAAAAGGTCATGGGCCTGTCGATCCCCATCGCCTCCGGCCGCGCGTGGGAAGAGTTGCCCGACCCCAAGGCCAAGTCGAACGGTGGCGGCGGACGTGGCCGCGGCCGCCCCGGCGGGCCGGGCGGAGGCGCCTCGGCGGGCAAGGGGCCCCGTCGCCGCCGTGGCGGCGGTGGCGGCGCGGGCCGCGGCAAGGCGGCCTGAGGCCGAGCGCAGGCTGAAATGTATCAGGATCGCCGGAGCAATCCGGCGGTCCTTTTTTGACGCGGTGATGAAAGCTACAGCAAATCAGGCTGTTGCGTCACGCGCTTGGCCAATGGCGCCACGGTCAGGCCCTGCACGATGATCGAAAAGACGACGATCATGTAGGTCGACGTCAGGATCACCGGGCTCCATTCGCTTTCCGGCAGGCTCAGCGCGAGCGCGACCGAGATCCCGCCCTTCAGCCCGCCCCAGGTCATGATGCGGATCACGCCGGGATCAAAATTGCGGAACGGTTTCATCAGCGCCACCGGGATCGCGACCGCAGCGAGCCGTCCGACAAGGGCGATGGCGATCGACGCGGCGCCCGCCAGCAGGTAGTCGGCGCTGAAGGCCACCGCGAATACCTCGAACCCGATCATCAGGAACAGCACGGCGTTCAGGATCTCGTCGATCAGCTTCCAGAAGGCATCGACATAGCGGCGCGTCTCGTCGCTCATCCCGTGTTTGGCGCCCACATCGCCGATCAGCAGCCCCGCGCACACCGCCATGATCGGCGCCGAGACATGCAGATAAACCGCCAATTCGTAGCCGCCGAAGGCCAGCCCCAGCGTCAGCAGCACCTCCAGCGAATAGTCGTCGATCAGGCGCATGACGCGGAACACCAGCCAGCCCAGAACCACGCCCAGCACGGCGCCGCCCCCCGCCTCCTGCACGAAGAGAAGGGCGGCATTCAGAACATCATTGCCCTCCTGATGCGCGCCGCCGGGAAAGGCCAGCCCGACCAGCACCAGGAACACCACGTAGCCGACCCCGTCATTGAACAGCGACTCGCCCGCGATCTTCGTCTCCAGAGATTGCGGCAGATCGGCCTGCCGAAGCACGCCCAGCACCGCCACCGGATCGGTCGGTGACACCAACGCGCCGAAGACCAGCGCGATCATCAGCGGCATGCCGGTCAGCCAGCTGAACGCCCCGCCGATGACCAGCGTGCTGAGCGCGACGCCGATGGTGGCCATCAATACCACCGGCAGCCATTCGGCCCGCAGATCCGAGATCTTCACATGCAGCGCGCCGGCAAACAGCAAAAGCCCCAGCATCCCCTCAAGAAGCGCATCGGAAAAATCGATGCCCTTGACGATGCTCCGCGTCTGATCGGCAATGCCCAGTGTCGGCAGCACGACATCCAGCCCCATCAGCGCCAGCGACGCGGCCAGCGCCACCACCATGATCCCGATGGAGGAAGGCAGGCGCAGCACAAGATAGTTGATCGCGCCGAACACCCCCGCCAGCACGATCAGAAGCGATGTGATTTGCAGAAACGTCATGGCCTCTCCTTCGCGACCTGGATGGCGCGGAGGTTCAGCAATGGGCAAGAATCGCCGCGATGGCAACGTTTCAGTCGGTGCGCCGCGCGAAATCGGCCCAGACCGGCAGGTGATCGGACGCGATGCGCGCGGGCCCGTTGGTGGCGCCGCCTCCCGTCGCGATGACCTGCAGATCGGGGCTGTGCAATATCCGGTCCAGTCGCGCCACGGGGCGCGGCGACGGATAGCTGAGCGGGGTTGCGGCCGCCGAAAGCCCGTCGCCGCCCGCATCCAGCGTGCCCCATTCGTTGAAATCCCCCGCCAGCACGGCGGGGATGTCGGGCAGTCGGCCCAGCTCGGCCCGGATATGGGCCAGCTGCGCCTGTCGGTAACGCCGGATCAGTCCAAGATGAACACCGATGACGCGCAAATCGCCGATGGGCGTGATCAGATCGGCGCGAATGGCGCCGCGCGGCTCCAGCCCCGGCAGGTCGATGCGCGCGGTCTGGGCCAGCTCCACGCTGTCGCGCATCAGCATCGCGTTGCCATGCCAGCCCAGCGAGACGTCTGCATCCCCTTCCTCGCCGAAGGGGACGATCCGCCAGCCGGCCGCGCGCACCATATCCGCGGGCAGGGCGGCGGGCCGGGGCGCCAGACGCTTGTCGGCCTCCTGCAGGATGACAAGGTCCGCATCCATCCCGTCGATCACGGCCATGATCCGCTCGGGCTTGCGCCTCAGGTCCAGCCCGACGCATTTCTGCAGGTTATATGTGGCAATTCTAAAGATGGCAGGGCCTCGCTGCGCGGCGGTTCAGGTGCCGCAGAATGTTTCGCGCACCACTTCCTGTGGCTGCGGCGGCAGGGCCAGATCCTGTGCATCCGGCTGATCCTCGAAGGGGCGCGAGAGCACGGCCATGAGGCGGTGGAACGGGGCCAGATCGCCATCGACCGCGGCCTCGATCATCTGCTCGACACGGTGGTTGCGCGGGATGAAGGCGGGATTGGCCGCATCCATGTGCGCGCGCCAATCGGGCTCAGATTCCAGCCGCGCCTGCCACCGGGCCTCCCAGGCATCGAACGCAGCGGTATCCGCAAAGGCGGCGCGCGCCTGCGGACGGGGCAAGGCGCGGAACGTATTGGTGAAATCGGCCTCCGATTGCTGCATCAGCTGCAGCAGGTCGTCGATCAGGGCGCGGTCCTCCTCGCGCGCATCCGCCAGCCCGATCTTGGCGCCGAAGACGCGCAGCCATTCGGCGTCGATCATCGCGGGCATGGCGTGCACGGCCTCGGTGAACTCAGCGATGGCGCGGTCCTCATCCTCGGCCAGGGGCACCAGCGCGCTGGCGAATTGCGCCATGTTCCACACGATGATGCGCGCCTGGTTGTCATAGGCATAGCGTCCCTGCCGGTCGATCGAGCTGAAGACGGTCTGCGGGTGCCACACATCCAGAAAGGCGCAGGGGCCATAGTCGATCGTCTCGCCCGACAGGGCCGTGTTGTCCGTGTTCATCACGCCGTGGATGAAACCCACACCCAGCCATTGCGCGACCAAGCGCGCCTGCCGCCCGATCACCTCGCGCAGCAGATCGCCGGGCGTCTGCGCGCCCGGATAATGCCGCGCGCAGGTATAGTCGAAAAGCTGCCGCAGCGCGTCCGCGTCGCGCCTTGCGGCAAAGAACTGGAACGTGCCGACGCGCAGATGGCTGGCTGCAACACGGGTCAGCACGGCACCCGGCAGCGCGCCCTGCTGGCGGTGCACCGCGTCGCCCGTGACGGCGGCGGCCAGCGCGCGCGTGGTCGGAATGCCCATCGCATGCATCGCCTCGCTCACCACGTATTCGCGCAGCACCGGACCCAGCCACGCGCGCCCGTCGCCGTTTCGGGAAAACGGCGTGGGGCCGGAGCCTTTCAGCTGAATGTCGCGCCGCAGGCCTGCGCTGTCCACGACCTCGCCCAACAGGACGGCGCGCCCGTCGCCCAGTTGCGGAGAAAAACCGCCGAACTGGTGCCCCGCATAGGCCTGCGCGATCGGCTCGGCCCCGTCTGGCAGCACGTTGCCGGCAAAAACCCCGGCCATGTCCGCATCACCTCCCAGCGTGATGCCCAGCTCATCGGCCAGCGGCCGGTTCACCGCGATCAGGGCAGGCGCGCTGACCTTCACGGGTGCCTGCACGGCGGAAAAGTCGGCGCCAAGCCGCGCATAGGAATTGTCGAAAGGAAAATGCATGCTCATGGAATGAATGTAGCCACGCGCGGCGGAAATGCCAGTGCCGCGCCCGGCCAAATGCGCCTTGCGATGACCGTGCCGTCGATCCGCGGCGCGCAGGCTTCATCTTGGGCAAAATACTCCGGGGTCCGGGGCGGCGCCCCGGCGCTCACAGCTTGCGCGACATCAGGATGTAATCCTCACGCGGTTCAAAATGCATCCGCTCGTAAAACGCCCGCAGTGCGGCGTCATCGCGCGACGTCTCCAGATGCAGCGCACGCAGACCTGCCCCGCCCAGCGCGCGGGGCAGGGCCAGCAATATCTCCGATCCGATACCGCGGCGCCGCACGCCGGGACGGATGTAGATCTCGTCAAGGATGCCGTCCAAGCCGCCGAACTCCAGCGACCAGCCAAAGCTGATGGCGGCATAGCCGATCGGCGCGCGCACCGGCCCTGCGATATAGATCGCACCATGGGGCGAGCCCTCCAGCAGCGGCCTGATGGCGGCGCGGCGCGCCGCATCGTCCTGTGCGATGCCGCGCTCGGCGTGAAAGGCGGCGACGAGCGGCAGGATACGGTCGATATCGTCCAGCTTGGCAAGGGTCAGGGCGGTCAATGTGCGGGGAACCTTTCGGAGGATGCGCGGCCGCCAGACCATGCAGCCCCGCGCCCGGCATGTCCATCCGCCCGTCTCAGCGCGCGCCCTTTTCCGCCGCCGCACGGTAATGGCGCAGCACATGCAGCCGGATCGCCGAGGCCAAGCCCAGATCGGTGCCGCGCTCGGCGTCGATCTGCGCGGCAAGCGCGTTGATCGGGGTTCCGGTGCTGCCTGCGATTGCGCGGAAGGCCGCCCAGAATTCAGGCTCCAGCGATACGGAGGTGCGATGCCCGCGCAGCGTGAGCGAGTGTTTGACCGGCCGCGCGCTCATGGCTCGCGCTTGTGATTGTCCAGCTTTTGCGCCGATTTTTGCGCCGTGCTGCGCTCAAGCGTTTTTTGCGCTTTCGTTCTGCCAAAGCGCACGGCGTTTTCATCGGCAAGCGCCTTGCCCTTGGCGCGCGCGCGCGCCTTGCGCGCGCGGTTCAGGTTGATGGGCGCATCGCTCACTTCGGTCCGACCATGTCTTCGGGGCGCACCACCCGGTCGAAGGTTTCCGCGTCGACAAAGCCGAGCGCGATCGCCTCTTCCTTCAGCGTCGTGCCGTTCTTGTGCGCAGTTTTTGCAACCTTGGTGGCGTTGTCATAGCCGATTTCGGGCGCCAGCGCCGTGACCAGCATCAGAGATTCGCGCATCAGCTTGTCGATGCGCGCCTCGTCCGCCTCCAGCCCATCGACCAGATTGTCGGTGAAGGCGCTGGCCGCGTCGCCCAGTAGCTGCATGGATTGCAGCACGTTATAGGCCATCATCGGCTTGTAGACGTTCAGCTCGAAATGGCCTTGCGATCCGGCAAAGCCGACGGCGGCATCGTTGCCCATGACATGCGCACAGACCTGCGTCAGCGCCTCGCATTGCGTCGGGTTCACCTTGCCAGGCATGATCGAGCTGCCCGGCTCGTTCTCGGGCAGGATCAGCTCGCCCAGACCGCAGCGCGGGCCGGAGCCCAGAAACCGGATGTCGTTGGCGATCTTGAAAAGGCTGCCTGCGACAACGCGCAGCGCGCCCGAGATTTCGACCATCGCGTCATGGGCGGCCAGCGCCTCGAACTTGTTGGGGGCGGTGACGAAGGGCAGGCCGGTGATTTCAGCCATGTTGGCCGCAACCATCTCGCCCCAGCCGCGCGGGGTGTTCAGGCCGGTGCCGACGGCGGTGCCCCCCTGCGCCAGCTCATATACCCGCTCCAGCGCATCCTTGATCCGCTCGATCCCCATGGCGACCTGGTGGGTATAGCCGGAAAATTCCTGCCCCAGCGTCAGGGGCGTGGCGTCCTGCGTATGGGTGCGGCCGATCTTGATGATGTGGTCCCACTCTTGCGATTTTTTCTCCAGCGCGTCGTGCAGTTTCTCAAGGCCGGGCAGGGTGACGCCATGGGCGCTCATCGCCGCGGCGATATGCATGGCGGTGGGGAAGGTATCGTTCGAGGATTGGCCCATGTTGACGTGATCGTTGGGATGCACGGGATCCTTGGACCCGATGGTGCCGCCCATGATCTCGATCGCGCGGTTGGCGATGACCTCGTTCGCGTTCATGTTGGACTGCGTGCCCGATCCGGTCTGCCAGACCACCAGCGGGAAATTGTCGTCCAGCTCGCCCGTGATCACCTCGGTCGCGGCCTGGGTGATGGCATCGGCGCGCGCCTCGTCCAGCTTGCCCAGCTCTTGATTGGCCTGCGCGCAGGCTTTCTTGATCACGCCGAGCGCGCGGATGATGGCGATGGGCTGGCGCTCCCAGCCGATGGGAAAGTTGATGATGCTGCGCTGGGTCTGGGCGCCCCAATACTTGTCCGACGGCACCTCAAGGGGGCCAAAGCTGTCGGTTTCGGTGCGGGTGGTGATCTCGGTGCGGCTCATGCGGGGGCTCCTTAATGCGGTTCGAGTTTAAGTTGGATCACAACTTGAATTCGAAACGCGCGCATCATTCAGTTGTCGTGGGCGTTTCGACATATTGTCGTGGTGGGGCAATATGTCGAAACGCTTTGGTCAGGTTCGCGCCTGTCTTACCGGCTCGCGCAGGAAATTCAATGCGGCGCGCGGGCGCGCCCGCTCAGTGTTTGCGAAAACTGTCCAGGCTGACGACATCCGCGTCGGGTTTGGGAAGATCTTCCTCCTCGGTCTCGCCGTCGTCCTCCTGCCCGGAGGTCTGTTTTTCAAAGCGCAGGCCGAATTCCACCGACGGGTCCACGAAGGTCTGGATCGCGTCGTAGGGCACAAACAGGTTTTCCGGCGCGTCGCCGAAATTCAGCGTGATGCCGAAACCCTCGTCGCCGACCTCCAGATTGTCATACCAATGCTGCATCACGACGGTCATCTCGCTGGGATAGCGCTGCTTGAGCCAATCGGCCAGCGCCGCCTCGGGGTGGTTGGTGTCAAAGGTGATGAAGAAGTGATGCGCGCCCGGCAGGCCGTTCATCTGAACGTCCTCCAGCACTTGCTGGATCAGGCCGCGCATGGCCTGGTGCATCAGGTTGCCGTAGTCGATAGTCCGAGCCATTCCGCGCCCTTCATTTTGTCCCCAAATCACAATACGGGATTCGAGGGAAAGTAAAAGACCCCTGGGCGGCGTCCTGCCGTCCATTTGGGCAGGCGCAATCCATGGCGAAATGTGGGGGGAATGTTAAGTGCAGGCTTCTGTTGCCAGGTGCCTGCGGACCCCGCCTTACGCGGCAAAGCGCAAGGACTTAGTTTTCGATTCCTCGAACTGCTTACGCAGCCAGAGCAACCGGAGCACGATTGTCATTTGCAATTGTACTTTTCGGGCCGATACGGTGGCACCCCGCCGAGACAAAGCATAACCCCTTTAGACGTTCGTCGATCCTGTTTCGACCCCGATCCGCCCCCAAATGAAGGGTAATTGGTGGAGTCGCCGGGTACCGCCCCCGGGTCCGATCCGCTTATTACGAGCGCGTTTATGTCCATAGTCCCCGAAGGGACAAGTTGAATATAGGCGGGCGCCGCGCGTTTGCAAAGGGCCTTGGCGGATGATTTTTGCACGCCGCGCGTTTGCCGGATTTTCGCCGGGCCGGGGCAGTCCTGCGGAAATGGCTGGACAGCGCGGCCCGCTGGTCTACGTCCATTGCTCGACCGAAGCAGTGCCAAGGATTGACGCCATGACCCCGACCAAGCCCCACCCGACATCGCCCGTGCGAAACCCCAGCCGCCGCAGCCTCTTGCTCGGGGCGGCCGCTACCGGCATGGCCGCCGGTCTGCCGCTGGGCCTGCCGCGTGCGGCGCATGCCGCGCCCAAGCGGGGCGGCACGTTCCGCGTCGGGGTGCATGACGGCAGCTCGACCGACACGTGGGATCCGGCGACGACCGAGAGCATCCTAATGATCCACGCCAACCACGTCGCGCGGGCCTACCTGACCGAGATCACCAACACCAACGAGTTGGGGCCCGACCTCGCCACGTCGTGGGAGGCAACCAGGGACGACGCGACGGAGTGGCGCTTCGAACTGGCCACCAATGCGCATTTTCATGACGGGCGCAAGGTGACGGCCGCGGACGTGGTCGCCTCGATGAACTATCACCGCGGCGAAAGCTCCCCCTCGGCGGCCAAGTCCTTGATGGAGGGGATGACGGACATCACCGCCGACGGCGATCACGCCGTGATCTTCAGCCTTGATCGCGGCAATGCCGATCTGCCCTACATGATGGCCGACTACCATTTTGCCATCCAGCCTGCCACGCCCGAGGGCGGCATCGAGTGGAAGGACGGCATGGGCTGCGGCCCCTACAAGCCGACGGAATTCCAGCCCGGCATCCGCGTCGATTTCGTGCGCCATGATGGCTGGCACCGCGCCGATAGCGGCGCATGGTTCGACGCCGTGAAAATGACCGTGCTGAACGATCCCAACGCGCGCCAAGCCGCCATCGTCACCGGCGATGTCGACGCGGTCACCGATGTCGATCTGAAAACGGCCGGACGCCTTGCGCAGGCGCCCGGCGTGATCCTCGACGATGTGCCGTCGGGCACGCATATCACCATGCCGATGATGTGCGATGTCGCGCCCTTCGACGACGTCAACGTCCGTCTTGCCTTCAAGCACGCCATCGGGCGGCAGGAGATCGTGGACAAGATCCTCTTTGGATACGGCACGGTGGGCAACGATCAGCCGATCGCGTCGAGCATGCCCTATTTCGCCGATCTGCCCCAGCGCACGCAGGATCTGGACAAGGCGCGCTATCACCTCAAGAAGGCGGGCCATGACAACCTGTCGGTCGAGCTGTCGGTCAATGACGTGATCCTGCCCGGCGCCGTCAACATGTGCAGCCTTTTCGCCGAGCAGGCCCGCCCCGCCGGTCTTGACATCAAGGTCAAGCAGGAGCCGGTCGATGCCTACTGGTCGTCGGTCTGGCTGAAAAAGCCGTTCTGCGTCGTATCCTGGACCGCACGCCCGACGCCCGACATCATGTTCAGCCAGGCCTACAAGGCCGGCGCGGATTGGAACGAGAGCCATTGGGAGAACGAGCGCTTCAACGAGCTGCTGCTCAAGGCCAAGTCCGAAACCAACGACGAGCTGCGCGCCGAGATGTATGCTGAAATGCAGCTGCTCTGCCGCGACGATGGCGGCACGATCGTGCCCTTCTTCCGCAACCGCACTTCGGCGCGGCGCGACAACGTGATGCACGAGGACAGCATCGCCGCGGTGTGGGAGCTGGACGGCGCGCGAGGCTATCATCGCTGGTGGTTTGCCTGATACGGATCCGGCTGGCCGAGGGCTCATCACGGAGGCAGCATGCTGCGCGCAATTCTGAAGACCGGCCTCCTGCGCCGGATCGAGGTGGTGACCCTGGCGGCGGTGCTGAGCGTGGCGGGAGCCCTCTGGGCCTTCGTCGCGCTCGCCTCCGAAGTGATGGAAGGCGATCTGCGCGCGTTTGACGAGGCGGTCTTGCTGGCCTTGCGCACGCCGGGAAATCCGGCGGACCCCATCGGCGGTCCGCAGATCGAGGTCGCGATGCGCGACATCACCGCGCTGGGAGGCGTGACGGTGCTGAGCATCGTGACGTTCGCCGTCATGGTGTTTCTCGTCCTGCAGCGCCGCCGCGCCTCGGCGCTGTTTCTGGCGGTGGCGATCCTTGGCGGGGTCGCGCTGTCGCATCTGGCCAAGGCGGGGTTTTCGCGTCCGCGCCCCGATCTTGTGCCGCATGGCGTGGACGTGGTTACCGCCTCCTTTCCCTCGGGCCATTCGATGATGGCTGCCGTGACCTATCTGACGCTGGCCGTCATGCTGGCGCGGACCGAGGGGACGTTGCGCATGCGCGCCTTTTACCTGGCGTTTGCGGTGCTGCTGACGATGCTGGTCGGCTTCAGCCGCTTGTTTCTGGGCGTTCATTGGCCCAGTGACGTGTTGGCGGGATGGACGCTCGGCGCGGCATGGGCTTTGGGCGTGTGGCTGGTGGCGCGTTATCTGGGCCGTCGCGGCCAGATCGAGCCGGATCGCGCCGACCCGGCCTGACAGGCCTGCGAGCGGTCCTGTGGCATCTGAACGCCCGCGATCTGGCCGAAACCGGGCGCGCGAGGCACAGTTGCTGCGCGATCGGCGCCCGCGCCCTTGCTCAACCTGCGCGATCACGTCACCATGCAAAAAATTGCCGGGGCTGTGCGCCGATGACGGGCAGGCGGCGGGCGAGGATCGGCAGATTTACACGCAGGAAAGACCACTCACGGCATGACGCAGCGCAACCGCCAGATCGAGGGAGCCACGCCCGATGCGCCCGTGCACGGCGCCCGCGTGTCCGGCGGTGTCCTGTCGCTGTCCGGCCGGCTCCTGATCGAGAATATCGCCGGGCTCAGCCGCGAGACGGGCGAGGCGCGCGCCATCGACCTGTCCGAGGTCAGCCATATGGACACCGCGGGCGCATGGTATGTGGTGGACTTGCAAAGGCGCATGGCCGACGGCGATGACGCGGCAGATGTGACGATCCGCGGCGCCGACGAGGCGCAGCAGCAACTGCTGGAGACGGTGCGCCGCAACATGCCCGCAGGCGATGCGGCCACGATCCCGCGCCGCACGCTGGCCGACCGGGTCGAGGCGCTGGGCCGCAAGACCGTGGCGACCGGGCGCGCCGCGGTGGAGTTGACCGAATTTCTGGGGCAGGTGATGGCCGCGCTCGGCCGCGTCGTGATCCATCCAAGCCGCCTGCGCCTGACATCATTGGTGCATCACATGCAGGAGGTCGGCTGGAACGCGATCCCCATCGTGGCGTTGATGTCCTTCCTGATCGGCGTGGTTCTGGCCTTTCAGGGCTCGGTCCAGCTGCGCCAGTTCGGGGCGGAGGTGTTCGTGGTCGATCTGATCGCCATCGCCGTGCTGCGCGAGCTGGGGATCCTTTTGACATCCATCGTCGTCGCGGGGCGGTCGGGGTCGGCCTATACCGCTGCCATCGGATCGATGAAGATGCGCGAGGAAGTGGATGCGATGCGCACGCTTGGCCTTGATCCGATCGACATCCTCGTGGTGCCGCGGGTTCTGGCGCTGATCCTGATGCTGCCGGTGCTGGGGCTGATTTCGGACGTTGCCGGCCTTGTGGGCGGCGCGATGATGTCCTGGATCGAGCTGGGCGTGTCGCCTGCCGTGTTCCAGTCGCGGCTGGTCAGCAACACGGATGTCTGGCACTTTCTGGTCGGGATGATCAAGGCGCCGTTCTTTGCGCTGATCATCGGCATCATCGGCAGCTATGAGGGGCTGAAGGTGGGCGGCAACGCGGAATCGCTGGGCCGGCTGACCTCGACCTCGGTCGTGCTGTCGATCTTCATGGTGATCGTGGCCGACGCGCTGTTTTCGGTCGTCTTTGCGCTGATAGGGATATGATGCAGGATCACGGCCAGGAAAACGACGCGCCGATCATCAAGGTGCGGGGGCTGCGCAAGGCCTTCGGCAGCCATGTGGTGCATGACGGCCTCGATCTGGACGTGCGCCGGGGCGAGATCATCGGCATCGTCGGCGGATCGGGCACGGGCAAATCGGTGCTGCTGCAGCAGATCGTGGGCCTTCTGACACCCGATGCGGGCACGATCGAGGTGTTCGGCGAAAGCGTGCAGGCCAAGACGGCGGACGAATATCGGGCGCTGCGTCGCCGCTGGGGCGTGATGTTTCAGGACGGCGCGCTCTTCTCGTCGCTGACCGTTCGCCAGAATGTCGAGGCGCCGATGCGCGAGCAGCTGGACCTGCCCGACGAGTTGCGCGAGACGCTGGCCGGGATCAAGGTGCGCATGGTCGGGCTGGAGGACGTGGCCCAGACCAAGTTCCCCTCCGAGCTTTCGGGCGGGATGCGCAAGCGTGCCGGTTTTGCCCGCGCCATCGCGCTCGACCCCGAGATCGTCTTTCTGGACGAGCCGACGGCGGGGCTCGATCCGATCGGGGCGGCGGCGTTTGACACGCTCATCCGCCAGTTGCAGGCGGCGCTGGGGCTGACGGTGTTTCTGGTCACGCATGATCTGGATTCGCTCCACGCGATCTGCGACCGTATCGCCGTGCTGGCCGAAAAGAAGGTTCTGGCCGTCGGCACGATGGCCGAGTTGATGAAGGTGGACCATCCGTGGGTCCATGAATATTTCCACGGCCCCCGCGCCCGCGCGGCTTTGGAGACCAAGGATACGGGCAAGGCTGAAAAGGTGGTGTGATGGAAACCCGTGCGAATTATATCCTGATCGGCGCGTTCACGCTGCTTGGCATTTTCGGCAGCCTCGGCTTTGCGGTCTGGCTGTCCAGTGTGCAGCTGGACCGCCAGTATTCCTATTACGGCATCCTTTTCGATGACGTCTCGGGCCTCGATTCCTCCGGGGACGTGGTGTTCAACGGCATCGACGTGGGCCGCGTGATCGAGCTTCACATTCACGAGCCCGACCCCTCCAAGGTCTATGTCGGGATCGAGGTGGACGCGACCACGCCGGTGCGCGAGAACACCGTCGCGCAGCTCAGCTCGTCGGGGGTGACGGGCGTGGCCTATATCTCGCTGTCCAGCAGCGGGGGCGATGCGGCGCCGCTGACCTCTGAGAACGGCGAGCCGCCGATCATCCCCTCGCGCCGCTCGACCGTGCAGCAGTTGGTCGAGGACGCGCCGGACCTGATTGCCGAGGCCACGAACCTGCTCAAGCGGTTTCAGGAGATCGCGGGACCGGAAAATCAGGCCTATGTCGAGAATATCCTCAGCAATCTCAGCACCGCCTCGGGCGGGCTGGAGCAGGCACTGACCGATTTTTCGGACATCACCAGGACGGTATCGGAGGCAACGACGCAGATATCGGGCTTCAGCGAGCGGCTGGAGACGCTGGGCGCGGCCGCCGAAACCACGCTTGGCAATGCGGATGCGGCGCTGAATTCGGCCACGGGGGCGTTCGATACGGCCAATGACACCATTGGCAAATCCAGCGCCGCCATCGACAGTGCCGGCGCCGCCTTTGCCGAGGCCGAGCGGCTGATGCGCGAGCAGGTGCCCGGCATCGTGGCGCAGATCGGCGATATGGTCGACACGCTCAACGCTGCCGTCCGCGACATATCGGACCGCTCGGTCAGCACGCTGGACGGCTTTGACGGCACCGCCGAGCTGGTGAACGCGCGTCTGGCCGAGCTGGAGACGATGCTGGCCGATGCCAGCGAGGCGTTCAGCGCCGTCACCGAGGCATCGACCAGCGTCACCACGCTGGTGGATGGCGACGGCACGCTGATGGTGGCGGACGCGCGCGACGTGCTGGCCAGCGCCAAAAGCGCCATGACCGGGATCGAGCGCATCATCGACGAGGACGTGCCGGCCGTGACCCGCGACATCCGCCGCGCCGTCTCGACCGCGTCGGATGCGGTGGACAAGGCGGCGGGCGATCTGGCCGGGTTCACGGACCGGCTGGACCCGCTGGCAGGCGACACGCGCAAGGCGGTCAATGCGGCGACGGACCTTTTCACGCGCGCCACCGCGACGCTGGACGGCATCGACGGATCGCTGATCGCGGCGGACCGCACGCTGGGCGCGGCCGAGCGGGCCTTCGACAGCGCCGATGACGCGATCTCGACCGATCTGGGGCCGGTGCTGGCGGATATCCGCGCGGCGACGGACCGGATCGGCGGCGCGGCCAGCCAGGTGTCGGACGACCTGCCGCAAGTCACCGCCGATCTGCGGGCGCTGATCGCGCGCGCCGACGGGGTGGTCGCGCAGGCCGGGGGGATCATCGGCGACGCCGCCCCCGGCATCCGCAACTTCACCGGCACCGGCCTGAACGAGCTTGGCCGGCTCAGCGCCGAGGCGCGCACCCTCGTGCAATCGCTGGAACAGCTGGTGCGCCGCATCGGCAAGGATCCGGCGCGTTTCCTTCTGGAAGGGCGCGTGCCCGAATATCGGAGATAACCCATGCAAGATTTTCACCTGACCCGCCGTTTCGCGATGTTTGGCGCCGTGGCCGCCCTTGGCGGGTGCAGCGCGCTGTCATCGCTCAATGAGGCGGCAACGCCCATCGACACCTATGATCTGACGCCTGCACCCGGCACGGGCGGCACGGGCGGCGCGGGCCGCACGCTCTTGGTGGCGCGCCCCACCGCGCCGGCCGGCATCGCCAGCGACCGCATCATGGTCAAGCAGGGCGCCGCCGCCATCAGCTATCTGCCCGATGCGCGCTGGGCCGACGAGCTGCCCGAGGTGGTCCGCTCGCTTTTGGTGCGCAGCATCGCGGGCACCGGGCGGATGGGCTATGTCGGCCCCAGCGAGGGCGGCCCGGTCCCGGATCTTGCGCTTTTGACGCGGATCGACCGGTTCGAGCTGCAGGTCGCGGCCGGGACCGTGACGGCGCGTGTGGATATCAGCCTGTCGCTGCTGCGCGACGCGGATCAGCGCGTGCTGAAAACCCGCGCCTTCGGCAGCTCGGCCATTGCCGCAAGCGATCTGCCGGTCGATGTCGTGGCCGCGTTTCAGGCGATTCTCGACACGCTCCTGCCGGAGATGGCCAGCTGGGCGGCGCGCTGACGACGGGGGAGCGTCACATCACGGGCGGCGTACGGAATTGCCCCCGGTGATGATCTGCCTGATCAGGCTTGCCGCGTCCGTGTGAACCTGCGGGGCCGCGCCGCTTTGCGACATCGCCTCATGCGCGGCGGCCGCATCTTCCAGAATGCCCATGATCTCGATCTCGGGCAGGATCTTTCTGTCGTTCAGGGCCAGCAGCAACGCCTCGCAGATAGAGAGCGCTCCGGCACCCGACACGTCATTCGAATACGGCATGAGGTCCTTTCAGGTCGGCCCTTTGTCGCATGAGGCGGAAACAGGCCGACAACAACTAATTAAGCGATATTGCCACAGATATGTTAAGGTTGGTTAACGCATGTTAGCGCTACATGAGATCGACCCGCTAGGCTTTGAGTTGGTTTTTCGAAGCCCAACACCCGATTGACCGGTGAAGGAATAGCCTGCGCGTGATAGATGTACAAAACCCTTTACTTAGTAAATTAAGCGCTTTTGCAACGCTCACCAATTCGGAACGGGCCAGTCTGGGGCGCTTTGACCGGCCCCGGCGGTGTTTCGAGATCGGCACCGACCTGATGCGTGAGGGCGAGAAAAATTCCACCGCCTACATTCTTCTCGATGGCTGGGTGCTCTCGTACAAATTGCTGCGCAGTGGCGAGCGGCAGATCGTGGATTTTCAGGTTCCCGGCGATTTCCTGGGGCTTCGCAGCCTGCTGCTGCGCACCGCCGATCACAGTATCGAGCCGGTCACGCCAATCATTGCCGTCGAGATAGGCATGACCGATCTGCTTCGCATCTTTCGCGAGTCGCCGCGCCTTGCCGCCGCGATGCTCTGGGCGCTGTCGACCGATGGGGCCGTCGTCGTCGAGCGGCTGGTCAGTCTGGGCCGCCGCGATGCCATCGAACGGGTCGCGCATTTCTTTCTTGAACTCGGTGCGCGCCTCAAGGTTGTCGGACTGGCGACTGGCGACGGGTATGCCTGCCCGCTGTCGCAATATCACCTCGCCGACGCCCTGGGGCTGAGCGCCGTTCACATCAACCGGGTGCTGCGCCAGCTGCGCGAGGAGGAGCTGATGACCTTTCGGGCCGGCAAGGTGACGTTCGACAATTTCGACAAGCTGGTTCAGATCGCCCAGTTCGATACCGCCTACATGGATCATGGCGGCGCGGCGCGGGAATGACCCGCCGCTCGCATGCCGCGCTATCACAGGTTAGGGCGCGATATCGCCGGGCACCGTAATTTCTAGTATAGTTTTTAGTATCCGCTTGCGCGGACCGGCCCCGATGGCCGGTAGGCAAGCCAAGAGCAGCGCGATTTCATCGACCATCTCTGCGCCGAATACAGCGCCAAGTTTCCCACCTCCAAGAGGCGCGCGCAGGAGGGGCGCCGCGCCGATCTTTGACGAGATCGTCACCGGCTTTCGCGTGGCGCCGGGCGGGATGCAGCAGGTCTGGGGGATCAAGACCGATCCGGCCCTGTCCGAGCGCAAGAGCTACCTCGGCTGGTGCGATCCCGCCCCGACGCTGGCCGCCCTCAAGGACGCCGGAATCGATGCAGTGACGCTGGCCAACAACCACATGCTGGATTGCGGCACGGCCGGACTGACCGAAACGCAGACCATGCTGCACGGGGCCGGCATCGCCAGTTTCGGCGCGGGCGAGGACGAAACCGCGGCGGCGCGGCCCTTCATCCACCGCTTTGCCATGAACGGCGCCGAGCGCACGCTTGTCGTCTTTGGCGGGTTCGAGCGGCGCGCGCGGTATGACCACGAATACAACTGGTATGCCGGCCCCCGTATCGCCGGGATCGGCAAGCTGGACGCGGACCGCATTGCCGCCCAGATCGCCAGCCTGCGCGACACGCTGCCCAATCCCACCTTCGTCGTCTTTCCCCATTGGGGCGTCGATTACGCGGGCGTCACCCAGAAACAGCGCGACATGGCCGCCGCGCTGGCGGCTGCCGGGGCGGATCTGATCATCGGGCATGGTGCGCATATCGTGCAAGACGCCGAGATGATCGACGGCTGCGCGGTACTTTACAATATCGGCAATTTCGTGTGGAACACGCCGGGCCGTTTCTCCAGCCGTGCCGTGCCGCCCTACGGGCTTGCCGTGGCGCTGGAATTCACATCCGCCAGCGAGGCGGGCGCAACCTTGCGGCTCTACCCGATCGTGACGGACAACAGCGTGACGGAATTCCGCAACCGCCCGGTCACGTCAGGCGAATTCGAGCACGCGCAGGATCACCTGGAGTTCGGCCCATCCGGCCTGTTTTCCCCGGGCCGCGATGCCGCCGGGTTCCACCTGGAACTGGTCGTGCCCTCCGAGCGCGATGACAGCGCGGCGCATATACCGCATGACCTCGCCGCGGCGCCGGAAGAGCCGCAGACGGCCGAGCTGCGGGAAAGCTGAGGCAATGTCGCGGGCGATGCGGAAGGATGAA
Organism: Pelagivirga sediminicola; assembly: GCF_003072125.1. GTDB lineage: Bacteria > Pseudomonadota > Alphaproteobacteria > Rhodobacterales > Rhodobacteraceae > Roseovarius > Roseovarius sediminicola. The sequence continues at coordinate 81,570 of NZ_QCYH01000010.1, forward strand.
AGATAGGCAGACAGTTTTGGGCGCTTGTGCTGCACTCGGTGTCGCGCTCGCCCAATTGCCAAGCCATTGATTTAGAGTTGTATGGCGGAGAGACAGTCCGCCACTTAGTCAGTGAGTAGTTTCAATATATTAATAAAGTCAAATACTTGTAAGTTATCGCTCATTTGAGTGTGTGGCAAGATGTGTGGCGGCTAATTGCCGAGTAGTATAGGCTGCGGCAGTCTGATCTAAACAACTGTGTCATCGGCTTAGCGAAGGTAACATTAAACGGCGACGCGTAAATGGAGTGCGCGTTTTAGCAGTTCTTGACTGCAATACGGACCTAAACCTCTGCGACCTGTCGGTCGAAGTTGCTCCCTGTGAAGCGCTGTCCCAAGAGTGGAATGCAGTGCATTTTCGTTTTGGCACGGCTCCGGCGGTGGTATCGGCTCCCGTTTCGCCAGATCGTCGGTCGAGGTATCTGGATGCCCGCAGGGACTCGTTGATTGCGGTGGCCGCGCTGTGATTGGCTTCCAGAGTTTGGCACTCTTTCGGGGCGGGACGATCGCCCAAGGACCCCGGTCAGAAGCCTGATATCGATCAGGTTGGTACGTCGCACATCGATTTCACCATCGCCATGGACTATACCATGCATAACCATATCGGAGAAATCACCGACGAGGGTGAGTTGATCGGTGAAGTCGCCGAAAGCTGGGAGGCGTCGCCGGATGTCAAGCAGTGGGTCTTCAGGATCCGCGAAGGCATGGAATTCCACGATGGCCGGCCCGTGCGCCCCGAGGACGTCATCGCTTCGATCGACTATCACCGCCGCGCAGGCAGCGCATCGGTTGGCGGGCGCCGATGATCCCGAAGAATTCATGTCGATGGAACATATCCGCCCGACATTGACACGGATATTCCCCGAAGTTGGTGACGATCTGGTCAGCAATCGCCGACGCCCGATCCTTCATTTCCTCGAAGATACGTCGCCCGGCCGTCATGACACGCTGATCGCGGCTTGCGACAGCCACAGATACGCCCTGCTGGGATGTATCGGCTATCACGACAACTGCACCGACAATTTCCACGCCGCCCGCGTCTGATCGGCGTGCGGGCGCCGGTCTGCCCCGGTCCGCTGAACCTTTGGATGAACATTCCGGTCGATCCGCAGGGCAATACGCAATGGGGTGAGCCGCTCAGCAAACCCGGAGACCGGGTGACGTTCCGCGCCTGTCTGGATTGCATTGTCGTGCTGTCCGCCTGCCCGCAGGACATCCTGCCCGTGAACGGCCGGGAATGCGTACCGACCTCGCTGGAATACGTGCTGAACGCGCACTGACGGTTGACGCCCGGGCGTCACACCCGAAACAACCAACCTGCGGTCGTAGGTAGAAAGCGCAATATCAGCAGTTTGACCATTGTCCCGCCGCTAATGCGGATTTACCTTTTCTGCACCACTGCGGTTCGCAAGAAGCCCACTTTTTTATTTTTCTATTTGAGTGGACTGTCGCCCCCATGGTCTATCCGGCTGAGACCAGCACCGGCGGTGCGACAACTCATGCGGCAGTGGCGACCGAATGCGCCGTGATCTACCCCGCGCTCGCCTGTCTGGCCAGTCAGATCGTTGGCCGACCAGATCGGCGATCCTGCGGTGCGCAGGTGGGGCATCATTGGCGGCAGCCTCGCCAACAACGATCCGCGCGCCTGCTACCCCGCTGCCACCATCGTGACCGACCGGCGCGAAATCCAAGAAGATGCGTAGTTCCAAGGCATGTTCATCACGGCGCTGGACGAAGGCGAAATTATCACCGAAGTCCGGCTGCCCGTGCAGGAACGGGCAAGCTACCAGAAATTCGCGCAGCCCGCATCGCGCTTTGCTTTGGTCGGGATTTTCGTTGCGCAGCACACGGCGGGCGTCCGGGTAGCCGTGACGGGCGCGTCGGATAACGACGTATTCCGCTGGACCGAAGCAGAGGAATTGAAAGAGCAGGGCAGGCAGTTCAATCTCTGCCTGCCCTTTTACCACCTTAATCACTTAGGGTGTGATGTGATCAGCTACGAGGGCCTCGTCATTACCTTCACATGCGGCGATTACCGCCCCCACGTCCGGATCGGCAGCTGTCGCGTCGGATGAAGCGGTATCGGCTGCGTCCGAAGAAGCTTCATCGGCCTCGGTCGAAGCATCTGTGTCGGTTTCCGCCGAAAGATCCGTTCCGGTATCTGTATCGGCCGTACCTGCGCCCGTATCTGCCGACAGGTCCGTCTCGGTATCGGCTGTGACCTCTGTGTCAGTCGTTGCGCTTGCGTCCGCGCTGGCCAGACTATCCAGAGCGGCGCGTTGCTCATCCGCGCTCATGGCCACGAAATCGGCACAGGTCAATGTAGCGGCGTCTACGTCGGTCGCGGCGAAAGCTCCCGCTCCCAGTGAGCCGACAAGGCCTGCAATGCTGAGCGTATATGCAAGATGTTTCATGATATCCTCCAGGTTTTTGGTGACACATTTTCGCAGCGGTAAAACGACTTGGCGTACCGAAGGTTCCTTTCCACGTGCGGTCACAGAAGAAGGCGGCGAGTTCTTGCTCAGGAGCCAAATTTAGGCGATTGTATATTTTACAAACCCAACTGAGACTCCTATATTGGAGTCAACAAGTTGGAGGTTTTCACCATGTCCGTTCTTTCCGCCCCCTACATGCACGACGAAGCAGCCGCCTTTGCCCATGTCGAAGCGATGCTTTGGGCTGATGGTCCGGTCTGCCCGCACTGCGGCGTGGTCGATAGTGCCTACAAGCTGGAAGGCGTTCGCACGAAGGCCAGCAAGAAGAACCCCGAAGGCAAGGAGCGCCACGGCCTGTGGAAGTGCCGCGAGTGCCGCAAGCAGTTCACCGTGCGCAAACGCACCATTTTTGAGGAAAGCCACTTGCCGCTGCACCTGTGGCTGCAAGCAATTCATTTGATGGTGTCCAGTAAGAAGGGCATCAGCAGTCACCAGCTACACCGCGTTCTGGGCATCACCTACAAATCTGCGTGGTTCCTGACCCACCGTATCCGCGAATGTATGCGGGACGGTGCGCTAGCTGGCTTCGGTGGCGACGGTGGTGTCGTGGAAGTTGACGAGACTTTCATTGGCAAAGAGCCGGCGTGACCAAGGCAAAGAACGCCCGTGGCGGCTCTCACAAGATGAAGGTGCTTACGCTGGTGGACCGCGACACGAAGCGCGCCAAGAGCATCGTTGTGGACGACATCAAGAAGTCTACGCTTATTCCGATCCTGCAAGAGAACATCGCCCGCGAAGCCTATGTCATGACGGACGAAGCCCGCCAGTATCAGGGCATTGGCGCGGGCAAAGTGTTCGACGCCCACGGCTGGACCAATCACAGCGCAGGCGAATATGTGAACCTTGAGGATCGGGAGATGCACACCAACACCGTCGAGGGCTTCTACAGCATCTTCAAGCGGGGCATGAAGGGCGTGTATCAGCATTGTGGCAAGCAACATCTGCACCGTTACGCGGCTGAGTTTGACTTCCGCTACAACAACCGCGTGGCGAACGGGGTTGATGATGCCGAACGCGGTCAGATCGCTCTGCGCAGCGTTGCTGGCAAACGCCTGACTTACGTGAACTAAACTAAGGCTGATTCACGCGGTTGCGTTTGCGTCAGCAAACGCTTCACCGCAGATGAGAAGTGACTACATTAGAAGTGTGGTGGCGAAAAACCTTGCACGGTTCTGGTGCGCCAGATGCGTCTACTACGAAAAGAGGGAGCGGCTAAGCCACTCCCTCCACAGTTTAATAGGTCAGAGTTCGATACGGAACGCTTTCTTACCGTACCACTTGGCCCATATGCGGCGACCGTCTTTTGTCGTGATGTAGGGGCGATAGACGACTTTTTTGTCGTCGGTCGAGTTGTCCATGGGAAATCCTTTCCTGCTGGACGTGAACCACTCCCTCAGATTGCTTTCCACGGCGATGTTCTGGGGGGGTGGCCTTCTCAGCGAGAAATCAGAATGATCTATCGCTCGAAGTTCTTAGCGGGGTTATACCCGGCATTTCGGTGAATTTTTTCAGCCTATAGGCGCTGCCATCATAGGTGACAATACCGTCAGTTTTGAGCCGTGACAGAAGGCTGGACACAGACCCGCGCTCAAGATCAATTCCCTTCTCCTTTGCCAAATCGACAGCAGTAGCAGCATTGAGGCCGCTGCGACCGACTTCATCAAGAAGGTCAAGAACCGTGGTTTTCACGCTACCCTTGGCCGCTCGCACCTGCTTAGGGGCTGGGGTCTCATCAAGCATATCAAGGAGCAAAGACTCCTGGGCTTTCAGCTTTTCAATCTCACGCCTGACCCCATCAAGCCGCGCTCGAATGTCGTTCATAGTGGGCGCTCTTGGCATAGCGTCCTCCTTTTGTGGTGACCTCGGTGGGACTTGAACCCACACACCTTGCAGGGTTTCCGTTTTAAAGACGGCTGCGTCTACCATTCCGCCAGGGGGCCTATGTTGTGCGGCGCAGGTCCGCCTGCGCAATATCGTGTGGTATCAGGGGTCTATGAGTCAACGACAATTTGCGTTAACGAAGTGACCTTTCGCCAACATACTGATTATACAATATTTTTCATCTGCGTTAAAAATACAAGCAAACGGTATTGCAGGCATGGTCCGAGCGCATCCGAATCACTATTATCACCGTATGAGCAAAGAAAAATCCCAACTAGACCGATTCAAGGAAGCCGCCCGCCAGCTAGAGGCGGACGACGACGAGAAGCGGTTTGAGAAGAAGCTCAAGAAGCTTGTGAAACAGAAGCCGGACGAGAAGAAGCCGTCCGACGACTGACCCGGCCTGTCACGCTGGCCGATCATGCAACGCGAGCAATGGGTTTGTCAAATATACAATCACCCAAATTTAGGATTCAGTTGGCCAGAGCGCGAGCAAGGCGTCTGATCCGGAGCGCCCGATTAAGCTCGCCCCCGAAGATCAGGAGGAGCGCTGCCAAATACATGAAGTAAAGGGCGGCGATAATCCCCGCCATGCCGGCGTAATAGCTGGCATAGGTGCCAAAGCTACCGACGTAAAACGCGAAGGCGGTGGCGAGGAATGTCCATGCGACTGCGGTAAAGACGACTCCCGGCCAGATGTTGGAAAATCTGGTGCGGCGGGCGGGCAGCAATACATGTGCCGCAAAGAGTGCAACCACAAAGATGGTCGCCGAAGCAGGAAAGCGAATTAACCTGACCGTAACCGACGCGGGATCGAAGCCGGGTATGAGTGCGTGCATCCACGATCCGGCCCGCGGCGCGAGAACCAGAAGATAGCCCACGATCACCAAAGCCAAGCTGGCGAGGATGACCATAGCGATCTGCAATCCGTAGAGGACAACCACTGATCGGGTTTCGTGGAGTCCGTAGGCGCGGTTCAACCCGACACGTACACCGTCCACGCCCCCGACCGCGAACCAGATTGTCAGCAGGATACCGATGCTGAGAACGCCGCCGCGCGGCACCGTCATAACTTTCTCGACTTCTGAAACCAGCGGTTCGATCAGCGGGGACGGTATGATGGCGATCAGAAAATCTACGAGATGGTCGGCCATGGCCCGGTCTCCGATAAAGGCCGTCATCGCGCTCGTGAAAATCAGGAACGGAAAGAGCGCCAGCAGAGCTCGGAAGGCGACGTTGCCCGCAAGGCCGAATGCATCGTCGTTCCAAAGCCTCAGCATTGCTTCCTGGAGGACCGCCCGCACGACGCGCCACCCCTTGCCATAGAACAGGACTTCCGGGTTCTCGCTGAGAACCCCGTGGGTCATGACGATCTCGCGCCCCGAATGCTGACTCGACTTGGCGTTCATGGTCCGACCCCGCTCCGATGCGAAACCCTCGCCCGCCGCGGAGCAGGGGTTGAGAGATGATATCTTTGTCGAGCGGGCGGCACCACCAAGAAGCCTCTAGCCAGCGAGCGTCAACAGAAGCCGCAGTGCGGGAGAACCGTCCGAGGCAACTTGGGAAAAGGATGCGAAAGAGCATAATTGCGAACCCGGATGAGCTTTCTTGGAAAGGATGATCTGCTGATTCACAAACCTGATCTGCCCTCCGCAAACTGGACCGTTTGAAGCTGGAGTTTTTCACTACGATTTCCCGGCTGGGAGAGGAGTGGAATCACATGAAGGCATCGAAGTTTTCGGACGCGCAGAAGGTGTTCATAATCAAGCAAGGCGAAGAAGGCACGTCGGTTGCCGAGATCTGCCGGAAGACAGGGATTCGGCAGGTGACCTACTTCAACTAGAAGAAAAAGTATGCAGGCCTGCGGCCGCACGAGACGAAGCAGCTGAAGCAGCTCGAAGATGAGAGCAGTCGGCTGAAGAAGATCGTGGCCGACCTGACGCTTGATCGTGAACTGTTACAGGATGTCATCCGCCGAAAGATCTGAGGCTTGGATCGACGGGGCCACGGTGAAACAGGTGCCGCAGCGCCATGAGGTGACCCGAGAGCAGATTTATGCGTGGCGGCATGACCTCAAGAAGAAGGGCCTGTGGTCTCCCGATGCTGGGGCGCTCTTTTTTCCTTTCGACATGCCAGCTGCCGTCGGAGTGCCGGTGGCGCAGGCAGGATAGGCCATCGACAGAGGCTGCTGGTGCGCCCGCTTTGCGTCTTCGTCCACGTGCCTCGGATGCGACCCCGTGCGAACGCCGCGAATTGGACCCCGGTGCCTGCTGGCCGGACTGTGGCGGCGATCTGCGTGTGGTGGGTGAAGATGTGAGCGAACTGCTCGATATGATCGCCGCCCAGATGAAGGTAATCCAGATCGCCCGGATCAAGAAATCGTGCCGCCGCTGCGAGAAAATGGTGCAGGAACCAGCCCCCAGCCGCCCGATTCCGGGCAGCATGGCAGGCCCGAACCTGCTTGCGCATGTGCTGGTCTCGAAGTTTGACGATCATTTGCCTCTCTATCGTCAGCAGGAGATCTTCGCCCGCATGGGGGCAGACATTCCCGAAAGTACGCTTGTTGGCTGGTGCGGGCGGGCCATGAAGACGCTGCAGCCGCTGATCACACGGATCGAGGCGGACATCATGACCAGCGACCTGCTGCATGCGGACGATACACCCATCCGGGTGCAGGATCGCAGCATGCGCGACAAAGGTCTTGGCAAAGGGGTCAGGCAAGGCCGGATCTGGGCCTATGTGCGTGACCAGCGACCCTGGGCGGGGGCATCGCCTCCGGGTGCTGTTTACCGCTTTGCGCCAGACTGGAAAGAAGAGCACGTTCTTGGCCACCAGGCCGATGCGCGCGGCATCCTGCAAGCGGATGGATACAAAGGGTATGCCAAGCTCTATGCGTCTGAATCCGGTGGCAAACCGCGCTTGCGCGAGGCGGCCTGTTGGGCCCACCTGCGGCGCGACTTCCATGACTTCTGGACCTCGACCAAATCCGAGATCGCCCGCGAGGCGCTCGACCGGATTGGCAAGTTCTACGACATCGAGCGCGATATCAACGGCCAGCCCGCCGACGTCCGCTATGCGGCGCGTCAAAAGCTCAGCCTGCCCAAGGTCGAGGCTTTCTTTGCCTGGTCCGAGCAACAGCTTCTGCGCATCCCGGGCAAGAGCGATCTGGCCAAGGCCTTCCGCTACGGTCTTGGGCGGCAGGAGGCCTTCAGCCTGTTCCTGAGCGACGGTCGTGTGGCCATCGACAACAATCCAGCTGAACGTGCCCTGCGCCCGATTGGAATAGGACGGAAAAACTGGCTCTTCGCCGGTGCCGATACCGGCGCGGAAACCCTCGCACGTGCGATGACAGTTATTGAAACCGCAAAGCTGAACGGTCTCGACCCACTGGCCTATCTGGCTGACATCCTCGACCGCATCCACGATCACAAGATCAACAGACTGGATGAATTGCTGCCGTGGAACTGGGTGCCGCTGGCCACGGCAATGGAAAATCAAGCCGCATAAGCTGCGGTATCAATGGCATGGTTACTGGCGTATCGAGCATTCTGGAAGTTCTTGCAGGTTTAAACAGGCGCTGCGACAGGCCGCCCTCTCAGAGCCCGTCACCTATTTCTCGGCGTAGCTCAGTAGGATAAGGGATTTGTCGCACACCAATTAAATATATGTCTTGCGACCTTGAAGCAATAATCCTTGACTTCTCCAAATATCCTCATGATCTTCGTAACTAAATTTTGATCTCGTGAGGGACCCATGCTTGTTGAAACTCAAACTCCCGAGTCCGTCTCGCTTATCACTGCCGGTAACGAGTATTTGGTCAGGTTCACGGACGTTGGGTCGGTAACCATCGAGACGAATACCTCGGATATCACTGGAGCAGCGCGCGATGGTGACGATCTGATAATCCAGCTGCGAAACGGTGATGTCGTGCGCATCGCGGATTATTATTCCGCGCCAGACGATCTGACAATCTATTTCGAGGATAGCGACGGCGCACTTTGGGAACTGACGGATCTCACCGGTACAGATCAACTGACAATGACGGTTTCGCCCGTCGGATCAGATGAGATTGGTGTTGCTGGTCTCGCCGCGTTTGGTTTGGCTGCTGGAGGTGGTTTGCTGGCGGCTGCTGATGATGACAGTGACGCCGACGCGGATGCAGATGCGGACGCCGACGCTGACGCAGATGCAGATGCAGATGCGGACGCTGATGCAGATGCAGACGCCGACGCTGACGCCGATGCAGACGCCGATGCTGATGCTGATGCGGACGCCGATGCCGACGCTGATGCGGACGCCGATGCCGACGCTGATGCGGACGCCGATGCTGATGCGGACGCTGATGCTGATGCGGATGCCGACGCGGATGCGGACGCCGACGCCGATGCTGATGCTGATGCAGATGCGGACGCCGATGCTGATGCCGACGCGGATGCCGACGCCGACGCCGATGCTGATGCTGACGCGGATGCCGACGCCGATGCTGATGCTGATGCGGACGCCGATGCAGATGCGGACGCCGATGCAGATGCGGACGCCGACGCGGATGCGGACGCCGACGCCGATGCGGACGCGGATGCGGACGCCGACGCTGATGCGGATGCTGACGCTGATGCCGATGCAGATGCGGACGCCGACGCCGATGCTGATGCTGATGCGGACGCCGATGCTGATGCTGATGCGGACGCCGATGCTGATGCGGACGCCGATGCTGATGCGGACGCCGATGCAGATGCGGACGCCGATGCAGACGCGGACGCCGACGCTGATGCGGACGCCGATGCCGACGCTGATGCGGATGCCGACGCGGATGCCGATGCCGACGCGATCGACGACGACGTCACACTCGACCTTGAGGTCGAGCCGACCATGGAAGTTCAGGATCTGCAGCAGGCTGGGGTCAACACCCTGCTGGGCGCTGAGGTTCTGAGCGGCACTGTGTCCCTGACTCTGCTTGAAGCCAATAGTGCCCTAAGCTTTGACGTGGCAAAGAACACAACGCAGCAAGTCAGTGTCGACGGTGATGGTAATGCTCTGCTCTCGCTTCCTCTGGTGGCGGAAGGGAATTTCGACCTGCTGGTTTACAGGGTCGAAGATGGCGAAACCACCGGGACGCTGGTGCAGACGGTGGAAGACTTCCTCGTCTACGATCCAGGTCTCGGCCCCCTGTTTGCGAGTTGGGAGGCCGATAATGTCGCGTTGAATGGGTTCGAGGGCGGCGGTGAATATTTCGTCGTCATCGGTGGCCAAGATGGTGGGCTACTGGATGTCACACTCTTGGCGGATTTGGATATTGAGACAACATCGGATGTCGTCACATACTATAGCAATGTAGGCGCGACCGCTCCGATAACCGGTAATGTCCTTGCCAATGACGTCGACGCTGGCGGCGCGGAGGTGACAAGTGTCAACGGAACGGCAATCGAAGCTGGGGGGACGGTCATCGCCGGGACCTATGGCGCGTTGACGATCAATCCTGACGGCACCTACAGCTATGATGTGAACGACACCTTCACCGGTGCGAACGGGGACCAAGACACCTTCGACTACACCATCGCTGCGCCGGGCGGGTCTTCCGACACCGCGACATTGACGGTGACGTTGAACTATGACGGTCCTCCGGAGCCAATTACAGGAAGGCCTTTCGCGGCGAATAAAGCCGAAACAGACGCTGGAGCGAGCGAAGATGCCGATGGCTCGGATCTGGTAAGCTTCGGGTTCTTGGACAAGGGGATTGACCAGGATGTCACTTCCGAGTTCGATGCAGGTGTTAGCGGCGATTTCGCCGGACTCTTGCCCGAAGCAGCACCCGAGACTCTTTCCGCGTATGTTTCGGAAGACGAGCATGATGATAGCGTGATGCCTTCTCCGGACCCCGTCCGTGAGAGTGGAATCACGGATATGATTGGCTCGGAAGCAGCGAGCCATTCGCTTGACGATTTGGAAGACGGAGAGCTCGGCAATTCGTTGGTTTGACCGGGTGGAGCCTAAGGTTCCGCTCAGCCGGAATACGCATCGGGTCGCAGGTATTGCCTGCGGCCTTTGCGCATTTTTGATTGTCGGCTGTTCTTCGGACCCGCCGTCGGAAATTCAGCAAATCAGACCCACGCTTCAGGAAGGCTCCGACTTCGCATCAAACGACCTCGCGCGCGTCCCTGTCGGCTCAAGTGGGGTCACACCATTGGTTCTTGGTACCTTGCGCACCCGCGCAGATATCGCTGAGGCCGCCCAAAAGGTGGAAGCCGGAATTGTAGGTATCGACGAGGCGCGTGCCGGATATTACCCCCAGCTTTCAGCAGGGGTGATTTCCGGTCTTGCCGGAAACACAGAGAATGGCTCACGCCTTCAGGTGACTGCGTCTCAACTTCTTTACGATTTCGGAGGGACCGCCCGCGCAGTATCGCGCGAAGTACTCGCGTCGCAGGGGAAGTATATGCGCTTTCTCGAAGTCGTGGATGAGGAACTCGCCGAAACTGTGAAAACCTACTGGACTATGCGGCGGTATGTTGAACAGCAGGCAATTGCAGATAAGCAACTGCAGACCATGCAGCAGTTGGAGAAGCTGAGCCAATCCCGCTCCAACGAAGGAGTGAACTCCACCACCGACCTTCTGGAAGCGCAACGCCGGGTTCAATCCGCTGAAACAATCTTGCTGCAGGCGCAGCTCGAAATGGCAAACGCCAATCGCCGTCTGTCGAGGTTTTCAGGTGTCAGCGGTGGCATTGCTGACGATGCCCTGGGAACAATCAATCTGACGTGTGAGGGCGAGAAATTTAACGATGCACTGTCACCTCGGGTTCAGCTGGCCGCGTTGCAGAAAGCGATAGCTGAAATTGATCTCAAGGATGCCGAAAACGCCCTCTTCCCGTCTGTTTCACTGGAAGCTGTTGCCGACCGGGATATCGTCGGTTCCGGTGCCAGCGGTGTCGGGGTGAACCTGAAGGTGGACAGTGCATTATTCAGCGGCGGGGCCCATCGTTCCCGGAAGGTGATCGCGGTAAAGACGGCGAAGGCAGCCGACGCTGCCCTTGAGGCAGCCCGTCAAGATATTACTCTCGAACACGACAACGCAATCGCCGATATAAAGGGTCAGCGCGTCCTCATCGCTTCTTTGGAAAAACAGGCGGACATGCTGGACGAAACCCGGGAGCTTTACCGTCGTCAGTTTGTCGAATTGGGAAACCGGACTATCGAAGACGTCCTCGATATCGAAGATGAATATTTCCGTTCATTGCGGGACCTAGCTGAGACCCGTATTAATCTCGCGGTCAGGCAAGTCGATTGTGTCAAAAGTTCTGGTCGGCTACGCGCCCGGCTCGGATTGGATGGCAAGTTCCTTCATGGTCTTGCGCTGAGCCCATGACCGAAGACGCAATCATCGTGTCGCAAGATGTTCCGGGTAAGACGGTTTCTGTCACAGACAGCGGTATCATCCCGGCCCTGCGTCACATCGCGCGCGGTTTTCAGTTGAGCTTTTCGGAGCAGGCTGTCCGGGCGGCTATGGATTGGCAAGCACAGGCCGACGCGGTCGAGCAGCTTCATGAGATTGCAGGTCGACTGGGGCTCGAACTCCATGCTGTCAGAGCAGAGGCGCAGAAGATCGACCCGCTTCATCTGCCGGTTCTGGTTCTCCAGCCTGGTGCTGATGTGTTAGTGGTGGAGAGCATCTCTCACGCTGATATTGCCACTTTCTGGCGGTTCTCGGGGAGTCTGAGCGACAGGAACGAACGCCCTCTGGCTGAACTGATAAAGAAAAGCAGCGGCGTCTGGTTCGTGCGAGCGAGGCGCAGCCTGCCGGATGTCCGGATCGATGCTTATATCGCGCCGGTCCGCAAGAATTGGCTGCGACGCGTGCTCTTTCCTTCGCTCCGGCCCTATTTCACCGTTATCGTTGCTTCCTTTCTCACCAATGTTCTGGCCTTGGCGGGAATCCTGTTTTCGATGCAGGTCTATGACCGGGTCATCCCCGCGCAATCCCACCATACCCTGGCCGTGTTATTCACCGGCGTTGCCATAGCTTTTCTCTTCGAGTTTTTCCTGAAGCAATCGCGCTCCGTGTTGCTCGACATCCTGGGCCGGAACGCTGGTCTGAGGCTTTCCGAGCAGGTTTTCGGACGCGCCCTGCGCATTCGCAACGACCACCGGCCCAAATCAACCGGTAGCTTCATTGCCCAGCTTCGGGATATCGACACCATGCGCGAGGTCCTGACTTCGACATCGGTCGGCGTTCTGATGGACCTGCCATTCTTCTTCCTCTTCTGTTGGCTATTCTGGATGATTGCCGGTTGGCTGGTCCTGATCCCGGTCGCCGCTCTGGCCGCCATCATATTGCCAGGGCTGATCATGCAACCGAAACTGCGCAGTTCAGCCCGACAGGCACAGCGCGAAGCGGCTCTGCGCAATGCTATTCTGGTGGAAACGATCCAGGGGATCGATGATATCAAGGCGTTGCAAGCCGAAGAGCGGTTCGAAAATATCTGGCGTGAAACTTCAGCGGCGACTGGTGAGGCCCAGTCTCAGGAAAGACGTCTAGTCGCAGGTCTCACTGCGTGGACGCAAATCGTGCAGCAAAGTGTCTATGCGGTGACCGTCGCGATAGGGGCCCCACTGGTCATGATCGGAGAGATTACAACCGGTACGCTTGTCGGCGCGTCAATTCTAGGGTCGCGTATGATTGCCCCCATGAGTCAGATTTCGGGGGTGCTTTCACGACTTCAGCAGGCGCGTGTCGGAGCACAGGGGCTGACTAAAATCATGAAGTCACCTGTGGATCATCCTCCAGATGAAGCCCGCGTCACCCTGTCCCGGATCACCGGCCAGTATAGCTTTGAAAACGCTGAGTTCAGCCATCGCAGTGATCCCCCACCCGCACTGACAGTGGCGCATATTCAGATCGGAGCCGGGGAACGTATCGGAGTGATCGGCCGCAACGGGGCTGGGAAGTCCACTCTATTACAGGCAATGGCCGGCCAATTGATGCCCTCAACTGGGCAACTGCGGCTGGACGGCATGTCTATAGATACAATCGACCCGGCCGATCTTCGCCGCGACATCGCCTATCTTTCCCAGAATTCGAACCTGTTTTTCGGGACGCTGCGCGATAATCTGCTGCTGGGAAAACCTTCCGCTACAGATGATGAATTGCTCACCGCGTTGTCACTTGCAGGGGGGGAGACCTTTCTAAGCCGTTTTTCCAAAGGCTGGAACTACCAGATTATGGAAGGGGGTCTTGGCCTGTCCGGCGGCCAGAAGCAAACGATCCTGTTGGCCCGCCTCGTACTCCGGAACCCTTCTGTCCTTCTGTTGGATGAGCCAACTTCTGCAATGGATGATACGACCGAACGACATTTCATTGAGAAACTCAGCATCGCATCGGGAGGGAGGACGCTTGTCGTGGCGACGCACCGTCATCGGATTCTCCAATTGGTGGATCGGCTTGTGGTACTGGACAGAGGTCGGATCGTTCTAGACGGTCCGCGCGACCAGATTCTGGCACAAATGCGGGGAGAGACAAAATGACCTCGTTCTCTTCTGTGACATTGCCTCAGATTGCCGATGAGCAACAGGCTCGAACCCAATCCCGGATAATCTGGCTCACCATGTTGTTTTTTGCGGCAGCCCTGAGCTGGGCTTGGGCTGCAAGACTCGACGAGGTGACCACTGCCGAAGGACAGGTGATTCCGATCCGACAGGAACAGGTTGTCCAGTCTCTCGAAGGTGGTTTGCTGCGCGAACTGAACGTACGATCTGACGAGATTGTCGAGGCCGGTGAGGTGCTTGCCCGGCTTGATCCCACGGGTACGGAGGCGAATGTCGATGAGACCGAAGCCCAGCTTCTGGCGCGACGGGCGCGGATCGCCCGCTTAACTGCCGAGATCACCGATAAGGCGTTACATTTTCCCAAAGCGCTGTTGCCCCAGGAAGAGCTGATTGCAACGGAAAAGGCGCTCTATGATGCGCGTCGTGACAGCCTGTCGAAGACACTTTCGCTGATCCGGGACTCGCGGGACCTTCTGGAAGAAGAACTCGATGCCATGACCAGACTTTCTTCATTGGGAGCCTCATCGCGAATGGATGCTGTGAGGCTCCAGCGCCAGATTGTCGAGCTGAATATGAAAGAGACCGAAATACGGCATGACTACTACGTCAACGCCAACGAGGAACTTGCCAAGACCAAGGCCGAGGCCGAGGCCCTGGCTGCAGAGTTGCGTGGTGGGAAGGATCGTCTCGAACGGTTGACCTTACGCTCGCCAGTGCGCGGCATTGTAAAGGATATCGCTGTGACCACAGTGGGAGGGGTCGTTGCCCCGAACGGGGAATTGATGACGATCGTACCGCTCGATGAGGAACTCCTGGTGGAGGCCCGAGTGAAACCTCGGGATATTGCCTTCATTCGTCCGGCGATGCGTGCCACGGTTAAGGTGACCGCTTATGATTACGCAATCTACGGGACCCTGGAAGGCGAAGTCAGGTCGATTTCTCCGGATTCAATCCAAGACGAAGCCGATCCACAAAAGCGTTATTATCGCGTCTTCGTGCGGAGCGATACTTTTGAGTTGGCACACAAGGCTGGACGAAAATTTGCCATCACGCCGGGCATGGTGGCCACAGTCGATATCCATACCGGGTCCAAGACGGTGTTGCAGTATCTTGTCAAACCTTTCAACCGGGCAGCCGAAGCCCTGCGCGAACGCTAACCTCCATGAAAGATACCCCCATCTCCCGAATTCTGGATGAACTTGTCGCACGGATCACTCCCCTGCCTGAGCCCTATCCGCGTTACGTCGTTTTCCTTTCCTCGACCGAGGGGAACAGCCGCGCCCAGGTTCGGACGATTACGGCCGCCAATCTGATCGACCTGCGTGAAAAGCTGACGGAAAAAGAGTCGGTTCGCTTTCTTACGGCCCGACATGTTCGGATGGATTGGGCGACGGGGGTGCGCGCGCTTTCTTTTGGCGCCTACAAGGAAGCGTTGCAGAAGGTGAAGCGGAACTATAGCCGCAAAGGGTTATCACTCGACGCCAGTTTCCGGCAGGCGGTGACCGAAGGAGAATTGAACGGCAGTGCTTTGCTCTACAAAGGCTCCCGAGTTCCACACTGCGAAATCAACACGAACAATTTTGAGGTTTACTGGAAGCGCCGCTTTGGCAGAACATTCCGAATTCCGCGAGATTCCGCCGAGGTTCACCTGTTCCGCTCGGAGGGACTGTTTCAGGATCGCGACAGCGGTGTTCTTCATGCACTCATGCCGTCGGGCCTCGATGGCGGACGGCGTGTTTTCGACGTCAATCAACCCGAAAATATCGATTTCCTTATACGCGAAAGCGCCACTTATCTGGCAGGACAGGTCAAGGAAGATGGGATGTTCCATTATGGCTGGCACCCCAGCTTTGATCGCCCGATCAATCACTACAACACGTTACGCCACGCCAGCAGCACCTATGCGCTCTGTGAAGCCTATGGGGTACTGCACAAAGACGATATGCGCGCAACCATCGAACGATCTCTGAAGCAGATCTCGAAAAGGCTGGTCAAACACAGCATTGGACCGGCCGGGACGGCAGCTTATCTTATGGACGCGGGCATGGAGGTCAAACTCGGCGGAAACGCTGTTGCGATCCTGGCGCTCTGCAAGTTTTACGAGACGACAGGAGAAATGCCCTGGCTAGACCTGGCGCGCCGTTTGGGCAACGGTATCCTGTCGATGCAACGTGAGGACGGCGGATTTTATCATATTCTAGATGCCGAAACTCTGACGCCAAAAGAAGAGTTCCGCACCGTCTATTATGACGGGGAGGC
Organism: Pelagivirga sediminicola; assembly: GCF_003072125.1. GTDB lineage: Bacteria > Pseudomonadota > Alphaproteobacteria > Rhodobacterales > Rhodobacteraceae > Roseovarius > Roseovarius sediminicola. The sequence continues at coordinate 97,783 of NZ_QCYH01000010.1, forward strand.
GGCGTTTGGACTCATGCGCCTTTATGGGGCAACTGGCGAAGAGTGTTGGCTCGATGCGGCCCGGCGCGCCGTCGATCATTTCATTTCTGAGGATTACTGGCAATACCACGACCACTGGTTGGCCTATTGCGTCAATGAACTCTCCGTTCATGTCACCGAGGAACGTTATATTCGCTTCGGTATCCGCAACATCGGGGATTATCTCGACTTCATTCGAAACCGCATCACTACCTTTCCCACGCTGTTGGAGCTGTGCTGCGCCACGCGTCTTCTGGTGCAGCGATCGCTGGGTGATCCTGCGCTGACCCCGGTCATCGACACGTTTGACCTCTCTGCTTTCAAAGAGGCTATGGAAACCCGCGCCCAATATCTGACGAACGGGTTCTTTTTCCCCGAAGTCGCGATGCACTTTAGGAACCCGGCGCGGGTCACCGGGAGCTTCTTCATCCGCCATCACGGCTTTCGTGTGCGCATCGATGATGTCGAACATTACCTTTCCGGGTTGATCGCTTACCGTTCCTATCTCGCCGAACGAGAATGGTTTTCCGAACTTTGCGAACAACAACGACGTCGTCTGAGCAGTGACGTGAAACACATGCGTTGGACGTCAACAGACGTTGCTGACCTTCTTGAGGGTGCAAAGTGGCTGCGCCCACCGCCCTCTCAAGTAGAGGTGAGTGGTGCTTCCATCTATGCTCCCAGTTTTCGTGCAGATGATATCGCTTTTATCAGGGGCTCGGGAGAGAGATTTGGAATCACTCCGCAACAGCTTGAAGAAAACGCAATAGTCCCACGCATCGCGATTGTGGGCACAGACAGCGCGGCTCCGATAAAAGCAGATTCCGTTTTGCAAGTGCCTGATATGCGTACGGCCCTATTGGCCTTGGCAAGGGATGCGCGCAAATCCCTTGCAGGTCCGATGATCGGTGTAACCGGAAGTGCCGGAAAAACGACGATAACGGGGATGATTGCACATTGCTTTGAAGGTACCGCCAAGGTCCACAGCACTCGTCTCAGCGCTAACATGGTGCGAGGGATTGCCTGGAATCTCTGTTGTGCGCCCACCGATACAGAATACTGCGTTCTGGAAATGGCCATAGGCCAGATGGAGGAAAACACTCGCTTGGCGCGGCCGGACATCGCGCTCTTTACCAATATCAGCCCGGCGCATCTAATCCACCACAAGAACACTGCCACAATCGCGCGAAAGAAGGCACGTATCTTTGCCGGAATGCCGGAAAACGGTGTTGCCGTTCTGAATCGTGATATGAGCGAGTTTGAAATTATTGCGTCGGCAGCAGAAAGAAAAGGACTTCGAATCGTCACCTATGGATGGAGTGATACCGCCGATATCTATCCCGTCTCCGTCGATGGATCGGCTGGCACTGCCACCTTGGAAGTTTTTGGCCAACGCCACGTTGCACCGATCGTTGGAACGGGAAACTATGCCGTATATAATACGATGGCGACCGTAGCTGTGTTGTACATTCTGAACTGGCGGATCGGGCCTACCATCGGACGGCTCGCGACCTATGTTAGACCCCGTGGCCGTGGTCAGGTCATTGAGGTGACAACCCCGGATGGGTTGGCCAAGGTGATCGATCATTCCTACAATGCCAATCCGGCTTCCATGCGTGCTGCACTCAGCGAATTTTTCGCTACTCCCTGCAAGGGTAAACGCATTGTCGTTCTTGGCGACATGGCCGAGCTCGGCGACGATAGCCGGTCCGCCCATAGCGAGCTACTAAAGTTTCTCGGAAAACAACCGATGGAGTTCGTCTACCTTATCGGGAGTGAGTTCGCTGCGTGCCAGTCTGATATTCAAGACGATGCCCGGTTCCGGTTTATCAGCCTCGAAAACCTCGATGAGGTGTTTCGCCGACAGATCACCGCAGAAGATCTCCTTTTAGTCAAGGGATCCAACAGCACAGGCCTCTTCCAATATCTTGATAGATTTAGATCGTATGTCGGCTCTGGGTAAGCGGTGCCTGAGCCTCACTTCGGATCCGGAAACGTCTGCGGATGCTGTCAAAACGATTTGGGATTGCGCAGAATCTGTCTCCACATAGGTTCCGGCACTCGGCTGCGACGCTACTGATCGAGGGAGGCATCGACAGTAAGCGCGCCATTGATACCGCAGCTGACCTGCCCCCCGGAAGTTCCCTCAGTCTGATGTAGAGTCTGCCCAACCTGAAGGAGCAGACGACAGAGGATGGTGGCTGTGTCCCAAAGCTTGGTGTAAGGTAATCAGGCCATTGATACCGCAGCTTATGCGGCTTGACTGTCCGTCACGGATGCCAATGGTGCCCAATTCCACGGCAGCAATTCATCCAGCCTGTTGATCTTGTGATCGTGGATGCGGTCGAAGATGTCAGCCAGATAGGCAAGCGGGTCGAGACCGTTCAGCTTGGCGGTTTCAATGACGGTCATCGCACGTGCGAGGGTTTCTGCACCGGTATCCGCCCCTGCAAATAACCAATTTTTTCTGCCGATCCCAATCGGGCGCAGAGCGCGCTCGGCGGGGTTGTTGTCGATGGCCACGCGGCCGTCAGACAGAAACAGGCTGAAGGCGTCCTGCCGGGCGATTCCATAGCGGAAGGCCTTGGCCAGATCGCTTTTGCCTGGAATGCGCAGGAGCTGCTGTTCGGACCAGGCAAAGAAGGCCTCGACCTTTGGTCGGCTCAGCTTTTGCCGCGCCGCATAGCGGACGTCAGCGGGCTGACCGTTGATGTCGCGCTCGACATCGTAGAACTTGCCGATCCGGTCGAGAGCCTCACGGGCGATCTCGGACTTGGTCGAGGTCCAGAAGTCATGGAAGTCGCGTCGTAGGTGGGCCCAACAGGCCGCCTCGCGCAAGCGCGATTTGCCATCGGGTTCAGGCGCATAGAGCTTGGCATAGCCCTTGTAGCCATCGGCCTGGAGGATGCCGCGCGCATCGGACAGGTGGTCAAGAACGTGCTCTTCCTTCCAGTCTGGCGCAAAGCGATAGACAGCGCCCGGTGGCGATGATCCCGCCCAAGGGCGTTGATCGCGCACATAGGCCCAGATACGGCCTTGTTTGACCCCTTTGCCAAGCCCCTTGTCGCGCAAAGAGCGATCCAGCACCCGGATCGGTGTATCATCCGCATGCAGCAGGTCGCTGCCCATAATATCGGCCTCAATCCGCTCTATCAGCGGCGACAGGGTCTTCATGGCGCGACCACACCAGCCCACCAGCGTAGTCTCGGGAATGTCCGCGCCCATGCGGGCGAAGATCTCGTGCTGGCGATACAAAGGAAGGTGGTCGTCAAACTTCGAGACCAGCACATGCGCCAGCAGGTTCGGCCCCGCCATACTGCCCGGAATCGGGCGGCTGGGGGCTGGTTCCTGCACCATTTTCTCGCAGCGGCGGCAGGATTTCTTGATCCGGGCAATCTGGATCACCTTCATCTGTGCGGCGATCATGTCCAGCAACTCGCTGACATCCTCGCCTACCACGCGCAGGTCGCCGCCGCAGTCAGGGCAGCAGGCACCAGGATCAAGCTCACGGCGCTCGCGGCGAGTTTCATCCGAGACACGCGGCCGACGGCGCAAAGCGGGCGCATCGGCAGTGTCTGGTGACGGCTCATCACGCCCTTCGTCGATGGGCGCATCATCTTCCTCGGCCACCGCAACCAGCAGGTCTTCGAGCGCCAGTTCCAGCTGCTCGATCTCGCGCTCGATTTTCTCCGAGGATTTGCCAAAAGCCAGTTTCTGTAACTTGGCGATCCGCAGGCGCAGGGCCTGCACCAACTGGTCATGAACCCGCAGCGTGGCCGATATCTTGGCGTTCTCCGCCGAGATCCGCGCGTTCTCGGCCTGCAATACCGCGATCATCGCGCGCAATTCAGCGGGATCATCAGGCAGATTTTCAGCAGGCTTTGACATGCGGCTGATTACCAAAAATCAGGCCGAAGCACCATATAAATAACGTAAATCCCGGCGCAAAATCACCCCACCCTCGCAGGCGGAGCTCCCCAATCCGGACGCCGCCAGTCGATACCCTCCCAGAGCATCGCAAGCTGCGCCGAGGTCAGCCGCATCGCCCCATCCTGGGCATTTGGCCAAGGGAAACGGCCCCGCTCAAGCACCTTGTAATAGAGGCAAAACCCTTGCCCATCCCAGAACAGAAGCTTGATCCGATCACCCCGACGGCCTCGAAACGCAAACACCGCCCCACTGGTAGGCTTTTGTCGCAACACGTCCTGGGTCAGCGCCGCCAGCCCTGCGATCCCCTTGCGCATATCCGTGACACCGCAGGCCAGATACACACGCACACCGGTGCCCGGGCCGATCATGCAGCGTCAACCACACGGATCAGCGCCGACAGCGCAGCAGGATCAATCGTGCTTTCAAAATGCAAACTACGCCCCCCACGCAGGCGCAATTCAACAGCAACTGGAGGCGGCAGCTCAGCGACCGGTGCCTGCGCCACCGGCACTCCTGCAGTCACGGGCATGTCCAGCGGCAAGAAAAGCGCCCCGGCATCGGGCGACCACAAGCCTTTCTTCTTCAGCTCATGCCGCCACGCGTAAATTTGTTGTCGCTTAATCTCATGGCGCTGCGCAACCTGCGTCACACTCGCCCCGGCAATCCCAACCGACGCGACAATCTCAAGCTTTTCGTCGTCATGCCAAAAGCGTCGCCGCTCCGCCCCAAGAATTTCGCCACGCATCCCAGACCCCGTATAAGAGACGTCGCTAATGACGTCTTTAACGACGTCTCTTAGATCATCGCACGAGCATCAGGCAGGCGGTGCCAATGGCGCGGTTACGGTGTAAGAGGCCGCGCGCGGAGCCCCCGGCGTAGCGCAGCGCGCGGCCGGTGGTGACGCTGGCGGCCACCGTCGATCTTCGGCAAAGGTTTGGGTTGCAACACTCGAAACCAAAGACGGAGATGACGATGACCGATGAGAGAATGACACTGCTTGAACTGGTTGAACAGCAGGCCGATGGCGATCTTGTGCGTGAGATGCTGGCCTTCGCCGCCGACCGGATCATGGAGGCGGAGGTCGAGACGCGGACGGGCGCGGCCGCTGGATCGACAACCGCATGATCGAGCGCCTCTGGCGGTCGCTGAAATACGAATGCGTCTACCTGAACGCCTTCGAAACCGGCTCGGAGGCCCGCAACGGGATCGGTGCCTGGATCACCTACTACAACGAAAAACGCCCGCATTCATCACATGGGCTGCTGACGCCGGCCGAGGCCTATGATACCCGGAACCAATACCTGACTGCCGCCGCCTGACATGAAACCCATGCCAGAGCTTAGCTCGGCGGAAAACTGGTCGAAAAAGCAGGACCACCTCTGGTGGCGTCCTGATCAAATCCGGGCCTTTCCGAAGGTCGGCGCTCTTACACCATTCGGTGGGACACTATCACATCCCGCCAGCCGAGGCAGAAGAGAACTTCTATGCACAGCGCGACGTGCTCGATATGGTCGCGTGAAATGAAGCTATAGGTCTCCGACAAATCCGGGACGATTCAGGGCAGGTCACCATCAGTGCCTTCTCGGCGGTTCTGCGCGGTTCCAGGAAGTCCGGGAAGTAGCTGTCCTTGCGCAGCTTCGGGATATTCAGCGTAAGCCTTCGGCGAAGGCCGTGGGCGCGCCGTATTGATCAGAGGGGTTTGGGTGCGGCTTTTGGTTTACGCGGCTT
>NZ_QCYH01000011.1 GCF_003072125.1 Pelagivirga sediminicola
CCTTCAGACCCCCCGTCAGGATCGACGTCGTCGCCAGCCGCGCGCGCAAGCCCTCCTTGACCCGCGCGCTGAGAAACTCCAGCGCCGCGCCCTCGTCCTGCGCGCCCTCCTCCAGACCCAGACGGCCCGGCTGGATCGCCAGCGACGCAACCAGCCGCACGCGGTTGTCGCCGAACCGGTCGGGATCGACCAACCCGTTCAGCGCGCTGATACGCCCGATCTTCAGGCCCGCCATCTCGACCGGGGCATCGACGGCCAGACCGGCAATATTCTCCTCGAACACCGCCGACAGGGTCAGCGTCTCGCCCTCGTCGCCCGCGAACACGGCCGCCCGCGCCGACGCCTCGTCGACATAGATCGGCACCGTCGCGCCCGGCTCCAACGGCTCGCCGCCGGAGACCAACGTGGCAAAGGTGACGCCGCCCGAAATCAGCGACGCGATGGACGAGAAATCCAGCGCCGCGCCGTTCGGCCCCAGCGAAAAGGAAAACCCCGACGTGTCCCAGAACCGCGTCGCGCTGTCGATCAGCTGGTCATGCGGCGCATAGATGATCGCCTCCGCCTCGGCGGTGGTGCCGTCCTCGCTGATCGAGGTCTGGCCGACCTGGCCCACGGTGATGCCCTGATAGACCACCGGCGCGCCCTGCGTCAGCGATGCATCGCCCGCCGCCCGCAGCGTCAGTATCAGACCCTTCTGGTTCAGCCGCTCCAGCGGCGGATCGACCAGCCCATCGAATTCCTCCTGCAAACCGCCGGGCGTGCTGTCCCAGATGCCTTCGATGAACACACCCGACAGAACCGTATCCAGCCCCGACACTCCCTGCGCCGTCACTTGCGGGCGCACGACCCAGAACCGCGCCTCCGAATCCACGAACTCGGCCACGTCCTTGTGAACGCGCACCGACACCATCACGCGGTCCAGCCCGTCGGTGAAGCCCAGCTTTTCGACCATGCCGACCGTCACGTCGCGATAGCGCAGTTCGGTCTCGCCCGCGGCGATCCCCGCGGCATTGTCGAACGCGATCCGGATCAGTGGCCCCTTGTCCACATAGGTCTTGAGCGCCACGCCGATCACTGCGATCAGCGCGATGGCGGGCACGATCCACACCACCGACAGCCGCCGGAACGGGCTGCGCCCCGCGGGTTTGACCGGCGGCGGGGGCGGTGTATCGTTGCCATGTGTCACGCCGAGCGCTCCTTTGATGCATGTCCGTCAGGGATTTCGCCGGGTTTGGGCGTATTCCCTGTGTCCCAGATCAGCCTGCTGTCGAAGTTTTGTGCAGATATCATGGTAAAGATGACGGACAAGGCGAAAAAGATGCTCGCGCGGCCGGGTGTTATATTTACCAGTGTCTGAAGCTGGACCAGCGAGGACAGGACCGCCACGACGAACACGTCGATCATCGACCAGCGCCCGATATATTCGACGATCTCATACAAGCGCTGGCGCAGCCCGTCCGAGATCTGCGGGCCCCGCTGCACGCCAATCACCAGCCCGAGGATGATCACGAACTTGGCGATCGGGATCAGCGCGCTTGCCGCAAGGATGATGATCGCAACCCCCCAAGAGCCATGCTGCGCCAGTTCCACGGCGCCGCCGATGATCGTGTTGCTCTGGCTGGACACCAGCGTTTTGGTCTCCAGCATGGGGTAAAGGTTGCCGGGAATATAGCAGGCCACGCCCAGCACCCACCACGCCATCACCTTTTGCAGCGACATCGGATCGCGCGACCGGACCTTGCCACCGCAACGCGGGCAAATCTCGGTCCCTGCCGGAGACACGCGCGTGCAGCGCTGACAGCCGATCAGGCCCATTTCGCGGGCTGTTTTCATGGTTGCAGTGACTTCCATATGGAATAGCGGCACATCATGCTGTCGGTCAGCACGACGATGATCATCAGCACCGCGAACATCCATGCGGCAGGGCCCAGGCTGACCTCGGCCAGATCGCTCAGCTTGACCAGCGCGACGGCGCAGCCGATGGCAAAGATCTCGGCCATCGACCATGGCGTCAGATCCTCGGCCAGGCGAAAGGCATGCCGGGCCAGGGGCGCTGGCGGTTTGTCCTGAATGATCGGGACCAGCACATAGATCAGAAGGATCAGCCGCGTCATCGGGATGATGACGATGAACGCCAGGATCGCGGGGGTCAGCACCGCCAGCATCCCCGTGAAGGCCAGGCTGGTCTGCACGATGGACGTCCCGTGATGCAGCCCCCCTGCCCCGATCGACAGGAACGGAAAGAACATCGCGCCGGTGATCAGGATCAGGATCGTGCTGGCCAGCGCGATCAGCCGCTTGCCGGCCCTGCGGCGCGGCGCGATCAGCACCGTGTGGCAACGCTGGCAAAAGGCACGCTCGTTCCGCGCCACTTCGGGTGTGGAATAGACAAGGTCACAATGCGGACAGGCGATGAGCCCGTCGAGCGCATCGGTCTCGTGATTGTCTGAAAGATTCTGCGCGCGTGTCATCTGCGCCTATTGTCGCCGGTTCATGGGGCAAGCTCAAGCTAAAGCGTTTCGCTTTTGACCCGAGTCGTCAGCCAAAGGCGAAACGCGCGCCACGCCCGGATGTCGCGGGCGTTTCGCGAAAATCTGTGAGTCAGGTTTTTCGCGAAACGCTTTAGCTCGGTTTGATATGCGGACCCGTGGTATTGTTGATGCGGGGGTCAGATCCGGGAGGGGATGTGCGCGCGTTTATGCAAGCGTCGATCCGATCTAATCCGTTGTTTTTATTATGTTATAATCGAATTGATGACATGCCCCCTGCCCGGCTGCCTTGCGTCGAAATGCGGTTTGGCGGCCAAACCCTTACGGCGCATCGAGCAGCGCTTTGATCTCAAGCATCAGCGAGTCCATCAGATCCGCATCAAGGCGGCCTTCGAGGCGCAGGACATATCCTTTTTCATCCCTGATCTTCCGAATCGTTATGCCCGACGTGGTTTCCAGCACGTCCGCATTCTGCCAGCCCGCGCCACCGGATCGCGCCGGCCGCCCGCCGCGCGTCTTGTCGCGGGGCGCATCGTCGGACATGGCGATCACCGATTCGACCGTCGCCCATTCCTGCTCCGGGTTGTCGGGTATCCGGCGCGCCAACGCATCCCGCAGCGCCCCGCCATCGCCATTGCGCACCGCCTGCGCCAGCCGCAGACCGCGCTTTTCGCTCAGCGCCTCGGGAAAGGTCAGCATGTCGCCCAGCTCCTCGAAGATCACCGCGAACGACCTTACCTTGCTGCGTTTCGATTTCGATGCCGTTGCGTACAGCCTGTTAACCGCATCTTCGACATTCGCGAACGCGCCCTGCTGCGTTGAAATCACGGCAATACGCCCCCGCTCGAACGGCGTCAGCTGGGCGCGCACCTCGTTTTCCTCGACCATCGCGGCGAAGGCCGCATCGGCCTCGGCCAGCGGGCGCACGATCGCGCGGATTTGATCATATTTCGCCTGACCCGTAAGATCACGCAGTGCCCTGACCGCCATATAACGGCGATACCCAGACACCAAGGCGAACCTGACCCCGCCCGCACCCGGCGAAGGCAGCTCAAACACCTCGATCGGCAGCCGCAGACCACTCGCGGCAATCGATTGCCGCAGCTCCAGCATCTCGTCTTCGTCCAGATCCATCCGGTCGCGGACCATTGCATCCGCATCGATCTGCTCCAGCGGCAACTCCGCCATCAGCAATCCGGCAGCGCGCGCATCCTTAAGCATTTGTGCATCTGCTGCGATGCGTGCCTGCCCTGCGCGAATCTCCGCGCCGACGATTTCCATCTGCTGCGCCGCCTCTCCCGCGACCTGGGCAATCGGCACCCCTGCCCCAAGGCCTGAACGCGTGGAGGTTTCGCGGCGAAACTCTTCTTCGAGTTTGGTTATGTCTGCTGCGCTGGGAGCCTCCAGCTTTTTACGCTTCGCCATTTTCAGCCTCCAGATCCAAGTTGGCCTGGTCACGATACCACGTCCCGATTATCAGTTCCTTAACTTCGGCCCAGGTCCGGTCAAATGTCTCGCGCCCCCGCACATAGGTGTCACGGTTGAACTCCCGATAATCCGCCTCATAAATCCCATTAACCTGCTCGCCGGCCTGCCCAACCATCGCGGTCAATTCCTGACGATACGTCGTCATGAAATCACCAAAATAGGCCTGGATAACGTTGGCGAGATCGGTTTGCTGGTTGGCATCAAACCGGGTTATCAATGCCCGCACCGCGTCCCACTGAAAGCCGATTTCAGGCAGCCCATCCCGCCGCCGAACCGCGTTTTCGCCTTCTTCAACACTCGCAAAGGTCGAATACAGCATATCGAAAAACCGTCCCGTACTATCGAACTCCAGAAAGGACGCACCAAGGGGGACCAGCAGAATATCAGCCGCCGCAAGCGCGTTGATCGTCAAATATCCCAGTGCTGGAGGCGTATCGATAAAGATGATATCATAATCGTTAACGATTCCTTCACCGACCAACGCATTTGTCAGCGCATCCCACAATGGCCAACTGCGCAGGCCCATTCTCCACACCGGAATTTGGAATTCGGCCCAATACAGGTTCAACTGGGCGCCCAGCAGGTCGATATTTGGCCAGTGCGTCTCCTGAATCACGTTTCGCGGCGAAACCCTCAACGCCTCTGTCAGCGTTTCGTCGAACGGCAAGGGTGGAGTGCCGGCGGCCTCGCGCACTAGGTTTTCGGCCTGCAGGGCTTTCGCATAGTCTTTGGCCAAAAGCGGAAACGCTGTCGACCACTCGTCCGGCACCTCGCCACCCATGATCGAGGTTAAGGATCCCTGACTGTCGAGGTCGATGACCAAAACCTTGTAGCCATCCAGCGCGGCGGACATTGCCAGATGCGCTGTCGTGGTGGTCTTCGACGTCCCGCCCTTGAAATTCGATACCGCGACGATCTTCGCGGGCAGACCCTCGGGCCGGTAGGGCAGGTATTCGCGGCCTGCGGCCCCCTCTGCGGCGAAGTGGCGGCGCAGGCGCAGGACATCGTCGAGCGAGAACCACTTGGAGTTGCCTTCGCCGGTGCCCTGCGGCAAATCGGGGTTCTTCTTCAGCACCCGCCGGAAATGGGCCGGGGCGACCGGGATCAGGTATTTGCAAATCTCCCAGGTCGAGAATCGGCGAAGGCGTTTCTTTCCGTCAGGCGCATAGCCGCGCCGCGCCAGATCCTGGCGGCCCTTGGCGGCAAATGCGGCCGCCTTGGCGAATCGCGCGGTGTCGATGGGGTCCGAGAGTTTGGCGGCGGCGGCGGCGGGGTCGATGTTGAAATAAGGCGGCAAGGGATCTTTGGGAGATGTCATCTCGTATCCTTCGGGATGTGCGGAGTTATACAGGATTTCACCCTATCTATCGCACATCCGTCGCGCCTGATGAAAGATTAGATCGCGGATGCCGTGAAATAATCAATAAATCGAGAAAGCAACGACATAAAGCTGTAGAATCTTTAGGACTCTATAGAGTCTTTATCCTCCGATACATCAGCGATTACAATGAAGTAGCTCCATATGGGCACCCCTATGCAGGATCATGGGTGCCTGTTTGCGGGATGCCAAGGCCCCATTTGCGGGGGCAGGGGCGCCGATTCGCGGGAACAGGGGCACCAGTGCACTGTTAGACCCTGTTTCGGCTCAATCACCGCGCGCAGGGGTTACCAATCCTTAAAGGGCATCCCGTAGATGGGTACCGAGAGGCTCGGAACTTCAAGGGATCGCGGCGTCAGGAACCCGTTTGCGGGAGGATCGCGGCGCGCATCTTCGCTGCATGAAGCACCCGGTTAAGGATTGATGTCAGGTGCCTGTCGCGGCATACTGACCAAAAAACGAGAGCGAGCAATGACAGAGATTCCCCGTGAGCGTCTGACAGGCTCATTGCGCCGGGCGGCGGTGAAAAAACACGTCGCGGCGATCCATGTGTCGGGCAAATTGTCCCTTTTGCAGCGCAAGCTGTCGAATGTTCTGCTCCTCAACGCCTATGACACTCTCACCACGCAGCGCAGTCACCAGATTGACGCAGGCACGCTTTGCCTGATGATCGGCTATAATTCCAACGATATGGCAACGCTGAAACAGTCACTAAAGGGCCTTGCAGAGACTGTTGCCGAGTGGGACATGCTCGATGCCAGCGGGCGGCCAGAATGGGGCGTCAGCAGCCTGCTGAGCTATGCGACGCTGAAAGGCGGGGTGTGCGAATATGCCTATTCCCCGGCCTTGGCCGAGAAATTGCACGATCCCAAGGTTTTCGCGCTGATCAACCTGAATATCCAGCGCCGGTTTACCAGCGGGCACGCGCTGGCGCTTTATGAAAACTGCTATCGTTTCATCCGGACGGGCAGCACCGGCTGGTGGTCGATGGAAATCTTTCGCCGCCTGATGGGGCTGGACGGGTCCAGCTATTACGAGAGTTTCAAACATCTCAACGCCAAGGTGATCAAGCCTGCGGTCGCCGAGGTGAACAAGACCAGCAACATCGTGATCACGCCCGAAACCCGCAAGCGGGGCAGGGCGGTCACGGATATCCGGTTTCTGATAAAGGAAAATCCTCAGCTGGCGATCCTGGATCTGGATGACGGCACGGCGGCGCGGCATGGGCCGGTCTATGCGCGGCTGCGCGAGCTGGGCGTCAGTGACCGTCTGGCGCGGCAATGGCTGACCACCCATGGCGAGGATCAGGTCTCGGCCAAGCTGGAATATGTCGCGGGGCGCAAGAATGTCAGCAGCATGGTCGGCTATCTGAGCGCAGCGCTGTCGGGTGATTTCGGCGCCCCGCGCGAGGCGCCGCCGCCCGGCAGCGCGCGCGCGCAGCGTCTGGGCCGGATGCAGGCGGCGGCGCAGGCGCGCACGCCGACGCAGCGCGATGCCGACAAGCGATTGTTCGCATCACGCATCGAGGATGCCGCCGCGCGCGCGGATTTCGAGCGCTTCGGCTGGATGTCGGCGCTGAACGCGCGGGCCATCCTGACCTTCTGGGAGGAGATGGACCCGGGCATTTATGACGGGATCGCCGCGGATTAGAGTCTGTTGCTGGGGCTTCGATAGGGCAGGGTCGGCTTGACGCACGTATATTGACGCATTATATGTCATTCAACGTGAGGTATCGCAATGACCATTCTTGACTATCAGGCGGACGGGTTTTTCAAGCCGGACCGCATCGCCCGGATCCTGATGACCACGCGGGACGAGATCGCGCGCACTGTCGGCCTTGGCCGCGACGCCATCGCCCGCAGCGAGCGGGTGCGCCAGCCTCGCACGCAGCGTCGGCTGCGCGAGATGATCGAGATCGTCAACCTGGTCACGCCGCGCTTTGGCACGGCGGCGATGGCCTATGCCTGGTACCGCTCGGAGCCGCTGGACGGTTTGGGCGGGATGACGGCGATGGACCTGGTGCAGGAGGGGCACGCCGATTGGGTGCGTGACTATATCGCCGCGCTGGATGCCGGCGTTTTCGCCTGAATTGGAGTATCAAGGCCCCCTTTTTCGCGCGCTGCACCCCTATCACGCGGCCAGCCCGCTATCGGGGGAGGGCGCGCGCCGCTATGGCGGGCGGTTCAACGCGCGCGGCACGCCCGCGCTGTATCTGGCGCGGGATTTCGACACGCTGCGCCACGAGATCGCGCGCGGCGGCAGCTTTCAGCCCTCGGTCATCGTGGAATATGACGCGCGCATCGCCGGGCTGTTCGATGCGCGGGACGAGGCGGCGCTCGGCCGGTTCGGGATGACGCGCGGGGCGCTGGCCGATCCGGCGTGGCTGCTGAAGATGCAGCGCGGCGAGGGGGTTCCGACGCAGGATCTGGCCGCGGCGCTGAGCGCGGCGGGACATTGCGGCATGGCGGTGCCCAGCTATGCGCGGGGCGCGCGTGAGGCGGCGCTGAACGTCGTTTTGTGGCACTGGGGCGAGGGCAGCGCCGCGCGGCTGCGCGTGATTGACGACGAGGGGCGGCTGTGATGCCTTGCGCAAGGGGCGCGGGGCGCGATAGGCGTTGGCGGATCCCGAACCGCGATAGGTGAGATTTGCCGCAAACCGACATGCCACTGGCGCAGCTTTTGCCGCATCTGGACCGGCTGGCGCAAGATGCGCTGGCGCTGTGGGATCTGCCCGAGGGGGCGATCGCGCGGCGCATCAACGTGTCCGAGAACACGACTTACCGCGTTGACGCGCCGGGGCGGCGGGCGATCCTGCGGATCCACCGGGCGGGATATCACAGCCGCGCGGCCATTACCTCCGAGCTGGACTGGATCGCCGCGCTGGACCGCGACCGCGCGATTGCCGTGCCGGGGATGCATCCGGGGCGCGACGGGCAGTTGATCCAGAGCGCGCGCATTGCGGGGCAGGGGCCCCGGCGGCGGATGGTGCTGTTCGATTTCGTGCCGGGACGGCACCCCGAGGAGGGCGGCGATCTGGCGCCGGGGTTCGAGCAGTTGGGCGCAATTGCCGCGCGCTGTCACATCCATGCGCGCGGGTGGCGGCGCCCGGCCGGGTTTGAGCGACCCGCCTGGGATCTGGAGGCCGTCTTCGGGCCAGCTGCGCCTTGGGGGGACTGGCGCGCGGCGCCGCATGTGACGCCGGGCATTCGGGATCTGCTGGAAGAGGTGCAGGAGCGGCTGGAGGCGCGGCTGGCGCGGTTCGGCCGGGGGGCAGGGCGCTATGGGCTGATCCATTCGGATATGCGGCTGGCCAATGTGCTGATCGGGCCGGAGGGTCCGCGGCTGATAGATTTCGACGATTGCGGCTTTGGCTGGTTTTTGTATGATTTTGCCGCCGCCGTCAGCTTTGTCGAGGATGATCCGCGCCTGCCCGCGCTCAAGGCCGCATGGCTGCGCGGATACGAGCGGATCTGCCCGCTGGCGCCGGAGGACAAGGCCGAGATGGACAGTTTCATCATGCTGCGGCGCATGGCGCTGCTGGCGTGGATCGGCAGCCGCAGGGACGCGCCCGAGCCGCAGTCGCTGGCCCCGCATTTCGCCCGCGGCACCGAAGGTCTGGCGCGCAGGTGGCTGGGCGGGGGGCTGTAGCGCCACGCGGAACCGGGCGGACCCTTGCATCCGGCAATCCCTTCGCGCCATATGCGCGCATCTTTGTTATTTGGGAGGATCCCGATGAAAACCCTGTTCAAGGCCGCCGCCGCGCTGGCCGCCCTTGCCGCCCCGCTGCCTGCCCTGGCCGAGATCGAGCCCGTGACCTTGCGCCTTGCGCATGTCGTGAACGAGCAGGACGCATTTCACGCCGCCGCGACCAAGTTCCGCGATCTGGTGGACGAGCGTTCGGGCGGCGCGATCACGGTCGAGGTTTTCCCCAACGCCACGCTGGGCGACGAGCGCACGCTGCTGGAGGGGATGCAGATCGGCACCATCGACATGGGGCTGATCACCAACGGGCCGGTGTCCAATTTCCTTGAGGATATGGCGGTGTTCGAACTGCCGTTCCTCTTCCCGTCGTCCGAGGCCGCCTATGCGGTGCTGGATGGCGAGATCGGGCAGGAGCTGCTGGACCGGCTGTCGGAGGTCAACCTCAAGGGTCTGGCCTATGCCGAGCGCGGCTTTCGCAACCTGACCAACTCCGAGCGGGCGGTGAACACGCCGGCCGACATGGGCGGGCTGCGCATCCGCGTGATGGAAAACCCCGTCTATATCGATACCTTCCGCGAGCTGGGCGCCGATGCCATCCCCATGGCCTGGACCGAGGCGCTGACCGCGATGCAGCAGGGCACCATCGACGGGCAGGAAAACCCGGTGAACGTGGTCCATTCCTTCAAGCTGAACGAGACGCAGACCAACATGACGATGACGCGGCACTCCTACGCGCCCGCGATTTTCGTCATGGGCCTGCCGGTCTGGAACGGGCTGGGCGAAGAGGCGCAGACGATCCTGGCGGATGCCGCGCAGGAGGCCGCCGAATACGAGCGCGCCCTGAACGCCAGCCAGCAGGGCGAGCAATTGCAGGCGCTGAGTGATGCGGGCATGACCATCGTCGATGACGCCGACCTGTCGGCCTTTGCCGAGGCGGTCAAGCCGGTTTACGAGAAATACGGCGCAAAGTTCGGCGATTACCTGCCCCGCATTCAGGAGCAGATCCGCGCGGGCGCGGCGCAGTAAATGCTGGCGGGCCTTGAGAGGCTTGACAGCCTTCTGGGCGCGGTCCTGAGGCCCGTCATCTTTGCCGGGATGGCCGCCCTGACGGCGGTCATCACCTTGCAGATCGTCAGCCGCGTGCTGTTCACCTCGGTGTCCTGGACCGAGGAAGTGGCGCGGTTTCTGCTGATCTGGATCACCTTTCTCGGCGCCGCGCTGGCGTGGCAGGAGGGGCGGCATCTGGCCGTGGCGCTCTTGCGTGACAGCCTGCCTGACGGGCCGCGCCGGATTGTCACGGGGGCCGCGATCCTTGTCAGCATCGCCTTCATGGTGGCGCTGGCGGTGATCGGTGTGCGCTATATGAACGTGCAGAGTTTCCAGAAATCCCCGTCGCTGCGCGTGCCGATGAGCTATGTCTATGCGGTCATGCCGATCGCGGCGGCGTTGATGGCGGCGCTGTCGGTTATCGACCTTGCCCGGCTGATCGCGGGGCAGGGGCCGCGCGGCGGCGATGCGGAAGGCGAGATGTGATATGAGCCTCGTCCTTGCCGGTCTGTTCATCCTTTTCCTGCTGATGGGATTGCCCATCGCCGTGGTGCTGGGCGCGGCCACGATGAGCGCGCTGAACCTGTCGGGCGTGCCGCTGATGGTGGTGCCGCAGCAGATGTTTTCCGGCATCAACAGCTTTGCGCTGGTCGCTGTTCCGATGTTCGTGCTGGCAGGCGACGTGATGGCGCAGGGCGAGATTTCCAAGCGGCTGGTGGCCTTTGCCGATGCGATGTTCGGCTTCATCAAGGGCGGGCTCAGCATCGTGTCGGTGCTGGCGGGCATGTTCTTTGCCGCGATTTCCGGATCGGGCGCGGCGACCACGGCGGCGGTCGGCGCCAGCCTTGTGCCGGAGCTGAAGCGCAAGGGGTATGATCCTGCCGCCGCTGCGTCTTTGATCGCGGCATCAGGGACGATTGGCGTGGTGATTCCGCCCTCGGTCCCGATGATCATCTATGCGGTGATCGCGCAGGAATCCGTGTCGAAGCTGTTCCTGAACGGGTTCATCCCGGGCGTTGCCATGGGCGTCGGCCTGATCATCGTGGCGCTGATCCAGGGGCACCGGCGCGCCTATCCGCGCGGCACGCCGTTCAACCTGTCCACCATCGGGCGCACATTGCTGTCGGCGATGTGGGGGCTGTTCGCGCCGCTGATCATCCTTGGCGGCATCTTTTCGGGCATCTTCACCCCGTCCGAGGCCGCCGTCGTCGCGGTGAATTACGCGATCCTCGTGTCGCTGTTCATCTACCGCGACCTGACGATGGGCCAGCTTTACCGCATCGTGGTGCGCGCGGGCGTGACCACGGCAGTGATCATGTTCGTGATCTCGGCCTCCTCGGTGCTGAGCTGGGCCTTGTCGAGCTGGCAGGTGCCGGGCGCCATTGCCGATTTCGCGCTGGCGCTGACCGGCAATCTCTACATGCTGCTGCTGATCATCATGCTGATCATCCTCGTCACCGGCGTCTTTCTGGAGACGGCCTCGGCCCTCGTGATCCTGACGCCGATGCTGCTTCCGCTGGCGCTGCAGCTGGGGCTGGGGACGGTGCATTTCGGCATCATCATCGTCGTGGGGCTTGCCATCGGGATGGTGACGCCGCCGGTTGCGATCAACCTTTTCGTCGCCTCCACCACGGCGGGCCTGCCGATCGAGAAGATCACGCGCGCCGTGCTGCCCTATCTTGGCATCCTGATCGTCGTCTACCTAATCATCGGATTTGGCCCGCTGATGTGGTGAGGCATCATGCCTCGGCGCGGGCCAGTGCCGCGCCCTCGGCGCCGCCCGACGGGACCAGCGCGCGCACCAGCGCGCGCATGTGCAGAACGCCCACCTGTCGGCCGTCCTGCATCACGCGGTAGCGCAGCGTCGTGTCGCCGCCCGATTCCGCGATCACCGATTCCAGCGTGGCGTCATGGTCCACCTCGCCCGCGACTTCGCCGGGATCCTCGGTGGTTTCCTCCATCACCGAGCGCACGCGCAGCACGCGGGCGCGATTGATGTCGGCGACGAAATCCTCGATGTAGGGATCGTTGGGATTGAGCAAGATCTCCTGCGGCTCGCCCTGCTGGACGATGAAGCCGTCCTTGAGGATCACCAGATGATCGGCCAGCTTCAGCGCCTCGTCCAGATCGTGGGTGATGAACACCACGGTCTTTTGCAGCTCGCCCTGCAGGTCGATCAGCAGGTTCTGCATGTCCGTGCGGATCAGCGGATCGAGCGCCGAGAATGCCTCGTCCATCAGCATGATGTCGGAATTCGAGGTCAGCGCGCGGGCAATGCCCACCCGCTGCTGCATCCCGCCCGACAGCTGCGCGGGATACTGGTTGCCCTGACCCTCCAGCCCGACACGGTCGAGCCATTTGGTGGCCTCGTCCGCATATTGGCGCTTGCTCTTGCCATCGACGGCAGGGGCCATGCCGGCGTTTTCCAGAACCGTCCGGTGCGGCAAAAGCGCGAATTTCTGGAACACCATCGACATCCGGTGCTGGCGCAGATCGCGCAGCGCCTTGTCGCCATAGTCCAGGATATTGTCGCCATCGACCAGAACCTCGCCCGCCGTCGGCTCGATCAGGCGGTTGAGGTGGCGGATCAGGGTCGATTTGCCCGAGCCAGACAGGCCCATGATGACCGTGGTCTTGCCGCGCGGCATGTCCACGTTGATGTCATTGAGGCCCAGCACATGGTTCGTCTCGGCCAGAAGCTCGGTCTTGCCCATGCCGTCCTTGACGCGCTGCAGGGCGGTCTGCGGGTCGTCGCCGAAGATCTTGTAAAGGCCGCGGACCGAGATCTTGGGTGCGTTGTCATCTGTCATGTCCGGTCCCCCTTATTGCGGCTGCTGCGCGTTGATGCGCGCCAGCGCGGCCTTGGTCACGCGGTCGAGGATGATCGCCAGAAGGACGATCCCCAGACCCGACAGAAGGCCGACGCCCAGTTCCAGATTGCGGATGCCGCGCAGCACCAGAACGCCAAGGCCCGGCGCCGATACGAGCGACGCGATCACGACCATTGCAAGGCTCATCATGATCGTCTGGTTCACGCCCGCCATGATGTTGGGCAGCGCCAGCGGGATCTGCACGCCATAGAGCTTTTGCCGCTTGGTCATGCCGAAGGCGTCCGCCGCCTCGATCACGTCCTTGTCGACAAGGCGGATGCCCAGATCGGTCAGGCGCACGACCGGAACGATGGCGTAAAGGATGATGGCGATGCCGTAGAGCTTTGGCTCGGTCACGGAAAACAGGAAGATCAGCGGGATCAGGTAGACGAAGGGCGGCAGCGTTTGCAGCATGTCCAGAATGGGGATCATCACCCGCTGCACCCGGTCGCTGCGCGACATGGCGATGCCTATGGGCACGCCCAAGAGGACGCATATGATCGCGCAGACGAAGATGATCGCGAGCGTCTGCATGGTGTAGTCATAGTAATCCACGAAGGCGAGGAAACAGAACGCAGCCGCCACCAGACCGACCAGCTTGAACGAGCGGCCGACCAGATAGACGATCAGCATCAGCGCCGGGATCATGATCCACCACGGCACCGCCTGCATGACCCACAGCGCATTGCTGAGCGCCCAGCTGAGCGGTTGGGTCAGCGGATCGACGACGACCTTGAGACTGTCCTTGATGCCCAGAAACCCCTGCTCCAGCCCCAGCGTCAATTCGCGCGACTGGGGGATGGTGTTGCAGGCCTCGTGCAGCGCATCGAGCGACGGAAAGGGCGTGTCCCATGCCGAAACGGTCGCCTCCTCGCCCGAGGTTTCGCCCAGAAGGTCGGCCATCGAGGTCAGTCCGCCCTGCTCCTCGCCGCACCAGCCGCGCAGGCCGAGGCTGTCAAAAACAAAATCGTAGGTTGCCATGAGATCCTTTCCGGGCGGCGGGGCGCCCATCATTCGGGTCCGGGACGCGGCGCGTCCGTGCAGATGTTGCCGGTGCAGATGTTGCCGGTGATCACGAAAGCGTTTCGCGGGATACGAAACGCTTTCGTCAGGTCATCGGAGGGCAAAAAGGGGCGCCGCCGTGATGGCGACGCCCCCGGAACCCGTGCGGTTACTGCAGCAGCTTGGACAGCTTTTCGGTGGCACTGTCGTTCAGCCAGCCGCTCCACTCGTCCTTGTTGTTCTGCAGGTAATAGACGGCAGCCTCTTCGGCGGTGGCGTTGTTTTCATCCTGCCATGCCAGAAGGCTGCTCATCGTGTCGGTCTTGAAGGTGATGTTGGTCATCAGCTGCGTCTCTTCGGGATGCTGTTCGCTGAAATCCTTGGTCACGATGGTCAGGACCGGCGCGGTCGGGAAGGCCGACGGCTTGGGGTCGGGCGTATTGGCGTTCTGGTTGTTCTCATGCGCCGCTTCGTCGAATTCGCCCAGATCGACGCTGACCATGTCATACTTGCCCAGGGGCGTGGTGGGCGCCCAGTAGTAGCCGAACCACGGTTCCTTGCTTTCGAAGGCGGAGGCCATCGAGGTTGCCAGCGTCTCGCCCGAGCCGTGGTTGAACACCTCGATATCGTTGCCTTCCAGATCGAAGGCGCGCGCCAGGTTGTCGCTGGCGATGCGGCAGCCCCAGCCGTCGGGGCAGTTGTTGAACATGCCGCCGACCAGTTCGGGATTGGCCAGAACGCCGTCGATGGTCTTCAGCTCGGGGTGCTCCTCGACCAGGTAGGAGGGCAGCCACCAGCCTTCGACGCCGCCGGGATCCAGCACGCTGGTCAGCTCGACGATCTTGCCGTTCTGCTTGAGCTTGTCATAGACGTCCCCGGCCGAGTTGGGCCACATTTCCGGCACGATGTCCGGCTCGTTGTTTTCGGACAGCGAGGTGACGGCGGGCGTGGTATCGGACGGCACGACCTTGACGTCGCAGCCATAGCCCTGCTCCAGCAGGAATTTCGAGGTTGCGACCACGATCTTGGCGGAGGCCCAGTTCATCTCGGCCATCGACACCTCGCCGCAGTCTTCGGCGGCCATCGCGGCGGCGGGCAGGGTCAGGGCGATTGCGGTTCCCAGCAGATACTTTTTCATGTCGTCATCTCCTCTTTCTTCGGTCAATCCGTAAATCAGGGTGCAACCAAGCAAAAACCCGCCGAAGGTTCAACACCTCCGGCGGGAAAGATTTTCAAATAAAAACGGGAACTTTTCCGATATTCGTTCAGGCGGCCCTGGCGCGGTCCATGCGTTCGCCGGTGATTCCCTTGGCCGCCAAGGTGCGATAGGTGCTCCATGTCGCGCCGCGGTCGGTGTAGCAGCCGCGCAGGTGGCGCGCGCCGCTTTCGGCGGAAAACGCCTCGCGTCCGTGGACGATCCGGTGGTTGTCGAAGACGATGCATTCGCCCGCGTTGAGGCGGAACCGGCAGAGGAAGCGATCCTGCTGCATCATGCGGATGAACTTGCACAGCGCCGGATAGTAATCGTCCAGCAGATCCTGCGGCAGGTCGATATCGTCCTGAAGATGCTGCGACAGGGTCACGCCCGCCACGTTGCCGCGCGCGTCGAGCTCGATCACGCGCTGATGGGCGCGGTAATCCCAGCCGTCATGGCGGTAGAAAAACGGGATGTCGTGGCTGGCCAGCAGATCGAACGCCTGCGGGTCTTCCTCGCGCAGGGCCTTGGCAACGGCAGCGCCGTCGAGAAACAGGCTGCGGCCGCCATCGACGGTGTTCTCGCGGCAATGCAGGAATTGCACGCCGGGGGCCGTCTCCTCGCCGGGAAGGTCGGTGTGCATCTCCAGAGGGCCGGCGGTGAAGGCCAGGTTCGTCGGCGCGATTTCGAGCCGCACCTCGAAATGATCGCCCTCGGCCGAGGGCGTGACCGGGCCAAGGCTGTTGACCAGCCGCGTCAGGCTTTCGTCGCTGTTCTCCATGTCGGTGACCAGCGCGACTCCATCCTCGACCAGCGCGCGGGACAGCGCGGCGCGGCCCTCGTCGGTGCCGGTGACATCGGCCTGCCGCACGCGGCGGAAGCTGTCATAGCCGTCCGAATACCACAGCTTGCGCGGCAGGTCGGCGGGGTCGGGCTTGCGCCCGTGATCGGCGAAATCCTGAAGCTGCGCCAGCGGCAGGCGGGTCTGGTGCGCCTCATGCGCCCAGTCGATCACCAGCGTATCGCCGTCGATCTGCGCCGCCGCCGCCACAGGGCCGCTTTCCAGCGACGAGATGTCGAACACACGCTCGCGCGTTTGCGGGTCAATCGCGGTGGGGCAGGCGTCGCGCAGCCAGTGATAGTTGAAATAGGTCTCGCCATCGTTCAGCGGCACGAAAAGGCCCTTTTCGGCCAGGCGCAGGGATTGGGTCATGGTAAATACTCCGGTAACAGGTCTTCAGGTGTCGTAGTCCGAGCCTTCGGCGTCCAGGATCGCCTTCAGCTCGCTCAGATGCGCATCGGCCTGGCCGGGATAGGCGTCCAGCTCCTGCGCGGTCTTTTCGGCGATGTCGTCCGGCAGCACGCGAAGCGGCTGGCCGGTTTGCAGCGCGCGGATATAGGTCTCGGCCGCGCGCTCGAAATAATAGAGCCGGTTGAAGGCATCGGCGACGCCGTCACCGATCACCAGCACGCCGTGATTGCCCATGATCAGCACCCGCACCTTGGGATCGGCCAGCAGCCCGGCGCAGCGCGTGCCCTCCTCTTCGAAGGCCAGCCCGCCATATTGATCGTCGATGGCGTAGCGGTTGAAGAACGTGGCCGAGTTCTGGTCGATCGGGGGCAGGCGGCTGTCGGCAAGGCTGGCCAGCACGGTGGCGTGGATCGAGTGCGCATGCATCACGCAGCGCGCATGCGGCACATGCCGGTGGACCGAGCCATGCAGGCCCCACGCGGTCGGATCCGGCGCGTTCGGCTGGTCCATCGCGCCCGCGTCGTTGGCATCCAGCAGCAGCAGATCGGACGCGCGGATGCGGCTGAAATGCATCTGGTTGGGGTTCATCAGGAACTGCGTGCCGTCCTCGTTCACGGCAAGGCTGAAATGGTTGGCCACAGCCTCGTGCAGGCCCAGCCGCGCGGTCCAGCGAAAGGCGGCGGCCATATCGGCGCGCTCGGCCCAGTGGGCGAGGTTGGGGGTGGTGTGCGGCTGGCTCATCTTGTGCTCCTCGGTGGTTTGGTCCGCCTGATGCCAAAAGGGCCAAGCGTTTACAAATGATGGATAATACGCCATGGCATAAGGATTGCTAATGAAAGATCCGCCATGCAGCCCAATCCCTTGCCCCATCTGACATGGCTGCGCGCGTTCGAGGCCGCGGCGCGGCACCTGTCCTTTACCCTTGCCGCGCAGGAGCTGGGCCTGACCCAGCCCGCGGTCAGCCAGCATGTGCGCAATCTGGAGCTGTATCTGGGCCGCGATCTGTTCATCCGGCGCACCCGCGCGCTGGCCCTGACGGAGGCGGGCGGCAATTACCTGCCCACGGTGCGCGAGGCGTTCGACACGCTGGAGCGCGGCACAAGGTCGGTGTTCAGCGAGGCGCGGGGCAAATCGCTGATCGTGCAATGCAACCTTGGCTTTGCGTTGTTCTGGCTGACGCCGCGGCTGAAGGCGTTTCAGGCGGCGCATCCGGGGATTGCGCTGAACATCGTCACGCCGATCTGGGATCCTGAGCGCAATACGGAGCCGACATCGCTGGAAATCCGCTTTGCCCGCGAGGGCGACGCGCCCCATGGGGCCGAGCGTCTGACGCGGGACCGGTTCTATCCGGTCTGCCGTCCCGATTATCAGGGCGGCGCCCACGATCTGGACAGCGCCACGCTGTTTGAATGCTCGGGCCTGACCGGCACGTGGGAGGCGTGGTACAAGTCGCAGGCGCGCCCCTTTGCCCGCTGGGCCGAGGTCAACCGCGGCTCGACCTTCGGGATCGCGGTCAACGCGGCGCTGGAAGGGGCGGGGGTGGCGATGGTGCATGACACGCTGGTGGCGGACATGCTGGCGGACGGGCGGCTGGTGCAGCCCTTCGGCCATGCGCCGCCGCTTTCGGAGAGCTATTACCTGATCCCGCCGCCCAAGGCCGACGCAACCCCCGCATCGCGCGCCTTCGCCGGCTGGGTGCGGGCGCAGACGGGCGCCGCCTGAGCGGTCGGGGCGGCTTGCACGTTTGCCCGGTCATCCCCACATCATGGGCTGACGCAGACAAAGGTGCCGCCATGAAATATTCCGTGCTCGATCTTGCCCCGGTGCCCGAAGGCTCGGACACTGCCGCCGCGATCGCGAACAGCAAAAGCCTTGCGCAGGCGGCCGAGGATTGGGGCTATCACCGGTTCTGGCTGGCCGAGCATCACAACATGCCCGGCATCGCCAGCGCCGCCACATCGGTTCTGATCGGCCATATCGCCGACGCGACGCGCCGCATGCGGGTGGGCGCCGGGGGGATCATGCTGCCCAACCACGCGCCGCTGACGATTGCCGAGCAGTTCGGCACGCTGGCGACGATCCATCCCGGCCGGATCGACCTGGGGCTGGGGCGTGCGCCGGGCGGCGACATGGCGGTGGCGCGCGCGCTGCGGCGCGGCATGGGCAGCGACAGCTTTCCCGACGACGTGATGGAGCTGATCGGCTATCTGGGCGCCGCGCGGCCCGGCGCGCCGGTGCAGGCGCATCCCGGCCAGGGCACGCATGTGCCGGTGTGGATCCTCGGCTCCAGCCTTTATGGCGCGCAGCTGGCGGCGCATCTGGGCCTGCCCTATGCCTTTGCGTCACATTTCGCGCCCGACGCGCTGGAGCGCGCGCTGGAGCTTTACCGTGCGCAATTCGAGCCGTCCGAGCATCTGGACCGCCCGCGCTTCATGCTGGCCGCCAACGTCTTTGCCGCCGCGACCGACGCCGAGGGGACATATCTGCGCAGCTCGATGCAGCAGGCATTCGCGCGGCTGCGCACGGGCCAGCCCGGCAAGCTGCCAAGGCCGGTCGATGATATCGAGGCGGCGATCGGCGCCGATATGACGCGGGCCGTCGATCATGCGCTGCGCGTCTCTGCCGTGGGCGCGCCCGACACCGTCCGGGCGCAGCTGAACGCGATGATCGAGCGCTATGCCCCCGACGAGATCATCCTGACCGGCCAGATCCACGACCATGACGCGCGGATGGAATCCTTCCGCATCGCCGCCGACATCCTGTCGGACATGCGCGCCGCCGCCTGAAGCGTTTCGCGTCAGTCCGGCAGAAGGGTGAACGGCGCCACGGCGCGGCGGATATGGTCCTGCATTTCCGCGCGTCCCTGCCCCGGCGCATGATCGCGCGAGGCGATCATCACCGTCTCGTGCACGATGCGCGGCGCGAAGGGGCGCCAGATGACGCCGTCATGCAGATCGGCCTTGCCGTTGATCGGATCGATGATGGACAGCCCGCTGCCCGCCGCGACCATGTTGCGCGCGATGGCGAAATAATAGCTGAAGGACGTGTATCCCAGCGGCATCCCGGCATCGAACATCAGCTGTTTCAGCTGCCGGTCGACCACGTGATCGCCGTTGACGCCGACAATCGCGCGCCCCGCCAGATTGGCGGGCGTGATCGCCTCATGCGCGGCCAGCGGATCGTCCTGCGGCATGATGCAGACGCATTCCATCGCGAATGTCTCGCCCGTCAGGCCGGCGGCGGGAACGGGCGCGTCGATCAGCCCGATGTCGATCTGCCCGCTGGCCGTCCAGTCGGCGATCTGGCGCGAGGAGTGGACGCGCATCTCGATATGGGTGCCGGGATGATCGGTCTGGAACGCGGCAATCGCGCGCGGCAGCAGGTTCATGGCCATCACCCCGTTGGTGGCGATGCTGACCCCGCCGGCCCAGCCCTGCCGGATCTCGTCGGCGCGCCGGTCGATCCGGGCCAGTGCCATCAGCCCCTGGGTGATCTCGCCGCGCAGCTGCGCCGCCTCGGCCGTGGGGGCGAAAAAGCCGCGATTGCGGTGGAACAGGCGATAACCCAGCTGATCCTCCAGATTGCTCAGCGCGATGCTGACCGCCGGCTGCGTCAGGTTCAGCCGCAGCGCCGCCTGGCTGACCGAGCCGGCCTCGTACAGGGCATTGAAGACTTCCAGATGGCGGATCTTGAGGCTCATGGCGTGTCCCGTGGCGGCGCTGCATAAAGAAATCGAATGAAACTATATTTTATATTGAATTGATATATTCAAAAGCTCTTTCTAGGCTTCCCGGATGGGCAGCCATGCAAGGGGGGCGATATGGCGTCGGAACACAATCAGGGCGGCGATGTCTGGGCCGAGGGGTGGCGCGACAGCTCTTACTGGCTGGACGGTCTGGCGGCGCCAAAGCTGGCGCAACAGGTCCTGCCCCGGCAGGTGGATGTGGCGATCGTCGGCTCCGGCTATACCGGGCTGAATGCCGCGATCGAGACGGCGCGCGCCGGGCGCAGCACCCTTGTGCTGGAGGCCGAGACGCCCGGCTGGGGGTGCAGCACGCGCAATGGCGGGCAGATCAGCACCTCGATCAAGCCGTCGCTGGACAAGCTGACCGCGCGCCACGGTCCCGAGCGCGGCGCGGCGATCCGCGCCGAGGGCAAGGCCGCGCTGGCCTATATCGAGGAGCGCATCGCCGCCGAAGGGATCGCGTGCGATTTTCGCCGCGCGGGCCGTTTTCACGCCGCCCACACCCCCGCCGCCTACGAAACGCTTGCCCGCGACGCCGAGCTGCTCAGCCGCCGCGAGGGGATCGAGGCGCACATGATCCCGCGCGCCGAGCAACGGCGCGAATTGGGAACGGATGTCTATCATGGCGGAACGCTCTTTCCGGCGCATGCGTCGGTCAATCCGGCGCGCTATCATCACGGGCTGTTGCGCACGGCCAGCGATGCGGGCGCGCAGGTGCTGGGACAGACGCCGGTCACCGGCATCACGCGCACGCCCGGCGGGTTCGAGATCCGAACGCCGCGCGGCACGGTGCGCGCGCGCGACGTGGCGATTGCGACCAATGGCTATACCACCGGGCTGACGCCCTGGCAGCAACGCCGCGTCATTCCCATCGGCAGCTATGTCATCGCGACCGAGCCGCTGCCCCGCGAGACGATGGACCGCCTGTTTCCGACGGACCGCATCGCCAGCGATACCTGCAAGGTGATCTATTACTACCGCGCCTCGCCCGACCGCACGCGCGTTCTGTTCGGCGGGCGGGTGTCCGCCGCCGAGACCGATCCGCGCATTTCCGGCCCGCGCCTGCATGCCGACATGTGCCGGATCTTTCCCGAACTGGCGGGCACGCGCATCAGCCACAGCTGGATGGGCACGGTCGCCTATACCTTTGACGAGCTGGCCCATACCGGCACGCATGAGGGCATGCATTATGCCATGGGCTATTGCGGCTCGGGCGTGTCGATGGCCACCTATCTGGGAATGCGCATGGGCCAGAAGATACTGGGCCTGGCCGAGGGGCGCACGGCGTTCGACGATCTGCCCTTTCCCACGCGGCCCTTTTACACCGGGCGGCCCTGGTTCCTGCCCGCCGCGGTCGCCTGGTATCGCTGGAACGACACCCGCCAGAGGGAGCGTGCGATGGCGGGCTAAGGACGGCCACCGGAAAACCGGGGCCATATTGCAACAGATGGAGGAGACTATAATGAAACGGACGACACTCACCCTGGCCGCATCGCTGCTGGCCACCACCGCGCTGGCAGAAGGCCAGGAACTGACCGTTGCCAGCTGGGGCGGGTCGTATCAGGACGCCCAGAGCAAGGCCCTGTTCGAACCCTATGAGGCCGCGACCGGCAACACGATCAAGCAGGAAACCTATGGTGGCATGTCGGATGTGCGCCTGCAGGTGTCCTCGGGCCAGGTCACGCTGGACGTGGTCGCCAGCGGATCGGGATCAGCCGCGCGCGCGGGCGCCGAGGGGCTGCTGGAGCCGCTGGATTACGACGTGATCGACGTCAGCAACTTCCCCGACGCGTTCTATAGCGAATATTGCGTGGGCGGCGATGTCTTCTCGGTCGTGCCCGCGTTCAATACCGACAAATACGGCGAGGATGGTCCCAAAGGCTGGGCCGATTTCTGGGATACCGAGAAATTCCCCGGCTCGCGCGCCTATCGCGGCACCGTCTCGGGTGCGCTGGAGCCTGCGATGATGGCGCTGGGTGTCGCCCCCGAGGATGTCTATGCCGAGCTGAGCAGCGAGGAGGGGATCGAGCGGGCGCTGGACAAGATCCGCGAGCTGAAGCCGAATATCGCGGTCTTCTGGTCCTCGGGCGCGCAGCACGCGCAGCTGATGAAGGATGGCGAGGTGGACATGACCACCGGCTGGAACGGCCGGTTCGACAATGCCGCCGCCGATGGCGCCAAGGTGTCCTATTTCTACGATCAGGGCCTCTTGGACTACGACTGTTTCGCGATTCCCAAGGGCGCGCCGAACAAGGATCTGGCGATGCAGTTCATCGCCGAAATCTCCAAGGCGGAGTATCAGGACGATCTGCCGAAATACATCACCTACGGCCCCACGAACTCGGACGCCTACGACACCGGCGAGATCAGCGAAGAGGTGGCGGCGACCCTGCCATCCTCGCCCGCGAATATGGACATGCAGCTGCCCATCTCGCTGGAATGGTATGCCGAGTGGGAGCAGATCGCGGCCGAGATGTATCAGGAAATGCTGACCGAATAGGCCGGCATCACGGCCATGGGCGGCGCGCCCGCCCATGGCCATCCGGGACCACATGACCGACGAGGGAGCGAGAATTTGACCACCAAACCCGACGCCCTGCCGATCACCGTGCGCGGCGTGACCAAGACCTATGGCCGCGTGCGCGCGCTGGACGATGTCTCGCTCGATGTGAAAAGCGGCGAGTTTCTGACCCTGCTCGGCCCGTCCGGGTCCGGCAAGACGACGCTGCTGATGGTGCTGGCGGGCTTTACCCGGCCCGACAAGGGCAGTCTGAAATTCGGCGAGGACGAGATGATCCGCACCGCGCCGCATTTGCGCGGGGTCGGCATGGTGTTCCAGAACTACGCGCTGTTTCCGCATATGACCGTGGCGGGCAATGTCGGCTATCCCCTGCGTCTGCGCGGCACGCCCAAGGCCGAAATGGCCGACCGGATCGAGCGCGCGCTGGATCTGGTGCAACTGGGCGGCTACGGCAAACGCGGGATCGAGCAGCTGTCCGGCGGGCAGAAACAGCGCGTCGCGCTGGCCCGCTCCATCGTGTTCGAGCCGCGGATCCTGCTGATGGACGAGCCGCTGAGCGCGCTGGACAAGAAGCTGCGCGACCGCATGCAGATCGAGCTGCGCCATTTGCACGAACAGCTGGGCATGACCACCGTCTATGTCACCCACGACCAGCGCGAGGCGCTGACCATGTCCGACCGGATCGCCGTGGTGAACCATGGCCGCATCATGCAACTGGCCGCGCCCCAGCAGCTCTATGACCGGCCCGAGAACAAGTTTGTCGCGGATTTCATCGGCGATTCCAGCTTCCTTCCCGTGACGCGAAACGGGGCAGGGGTGACGTTCGGCGATATGGCGATCCGGATGGACGGCGCGGTGCCGGACGCCGATGCCCTGCTGCTGATGATCCGGCCCGAACGCGCCCGCCTGCTGAATGGCGAGACGCCCGACGATACCAATATCTTCGAGGCGACGGTGACCGAGCTGGTCTATCAGGGCGAAAGTTACCTGCTTTATGCACGGCTGAAGGACGGCAGCGAGATTGCCGTGCGCGGCGCGATCCGCGAGGGAACGTATCAGAACCTGCCGCGCGCCGGGGATACCGCGCGACTGGGCCTGCACCGGGCCGATACGGTCGTCATCGCGGGCGAGGACGCCTAGATGGCCGCCGCGGACATGAACGCCGCCGGACTGCGCCGGGACGAGCGCGCCGAACGCTGGCGCCTTTTCGGCCTCAGCTCGCCCGCCTTGCTGCTGGTGCTGGTGATCCTCGTGATCCCGGTGGGATGGCTGTTCTACGTCTCCTTCATCGGCGCGGACGGCAATTTCTCATTGGAGAATTACGAGCGGATGGTGGCGCGCAAATCCTATTCGCGCATCTTCGTCACCACCTTTCAGGTGAGCATCCTGACCACGGGCCTGTGCATCCTCATCGGCTATCCGCTGGCCTATTTCATGTCGCAACTGCCGGTGAAATGGGCAAATCTGTGCCTGATAACGGTGCTTTTGCCCTTCTGGACCTCGCTCTTGGTGCGGACCTACGCGTGGCTCGTGCTGCTGCAGAAACAGGGGCTTGTGAACCAGTGGGCGATCTCCCTGGGCCTCTGGGACGAGCCGTTGAAATTCGTGCATAACATGACCGGCACGCTGATCGGCATGGTGCATATCATGCTGCCCTTCCTGATCCTGCCGGTCTACGGCGCGATGCGGGCCATCGACGGCGATTACCTGAAGGCCGCCTCGAACCTCGGCGCCAGCCCGCGCCGGGCGTTCTGGACGGTGTTCTTCCCGCTCAGCACGCCGGGCCTGTTTGCGGGATCGCTGATGGTGTTCGTGCTCTGCCTCGGGTTTTTCGTCACGCCCGCGGTGCTGGGGGGCGGGCGCGTGATCATGGTGTCGATGAAGATCGTCTCGAACATCGAGCTGTTCGTGAACTGGGGCGCGGCCAGCGCGCTGGGGGTGGTGCTGCTGCTGATGACGGCGGTGATCCTGTGGATCGCCTCGCGCTTCCTGAAGCTGGAGCAGATGACGGGCGGGGGGCATTAAGACATGGCGAACTGGCTGAAATCCCCCGCATCAGAGACACAAGTCACCCATGGCCAGCGCCTGTGGCTCTACGTGTTTGCGGGCATCGTCATGGTGCTGCTGGTGCTGCCCACGCTGGTGGTGATCCCGATGTCCTTCTCGGATTCGCAATACCTGGAATTCCCGCCCGAGACGTGGTCCCTGCGCTGGTACAGACACTATTTCGGCTCGGACGAATGGATGCTGGCCACCGTCACATCGGTGAAAACCGCGGTGCTGACCATGCTGGTCGCGACCCCGATCGGCGTGCTGGCGGCCTATGCGCTGCACGCGTCGAAGCTGCCCTATGTGCGGGCCGCGTTCGTCATGCTGATCACGCCGATGATGGTGCCTGTCGTGCTGATCGCGGTCGGTGCGTTCTATGCCTATGTCAAATTGCAGATCCTTTACACGATCACCGGCCTTGTGCTGGCGCATACGCTGCTGGCGATCCCGCTGGTGGTGATCGTCACCGGCTCGGCGCTGAAGGGGTATGACATGAACCAGGAGAACGCCGCGCGGTCGCTGGGCGCGCCGCGCTGGCGCGCGTTCCTGACGATTACCCTGCCGCAGATCCGCTTTGCCGTGGTCACGTCGATGGTGCTGTCCTTCCTTGCCTCCTTTGACGAGGTGGTGATCGCCATGTTCATTTCGGGCGGCGACAATCCGACGCTGACGCGCAACATGTTCAACGCGCTGCGCGACCAGATCGACCCGACGATTGCCGCGATCTCGACCCTCATGATCCTTGTGACGACCCTGATGATGGTCCTTGCGTCGCTCTTTGGCCGCGGCAAGTCCTGACCCGATGGAGCGGCATGATTACATCATCGTCGGCGCGGGATCGGCCGACGCGGCGCTGGCGGCAAGGCTGGCGGGGGCGGGCAAATCCGTCCTGCTGCTGGAGGCCGGCGGCGCGGGGCGGCATCCTTGGGTGACCATCCCGCTGGTTATGGCAAGGTGTTCCATGATGCGCGGTTCAACTGGAAATACTCGACCGAGCCCGAGCCGGAGCTGAACGGGCGGCGCATCTACTGGCCGCGCGGCAAGGTTCTGGGCGGCTCGTCGGCGATCAACGCGATGGTCTGGGTGCGCGGGCATCCGGCCGATTACGCCGAATGGGGCGCCGCCGCGCCCGGCTGGGGCTGGGAGGACGTGGTGCCGGTGTTCCGCCGGATCGAGCGCTGGACAGGCGGAGCCTGCGCGCATCGGGGCGGCGACGGGCCCTTGTCAGTGACGGATATGGGCGGCGCGATGCATCCGCTGACGCGTGCCTATGTCCGCGCGGCCGAGCAGGCCGGCATCCCCACCAACACCGATTACAACGGCGCCGCCATGGAAGGCGCGGGGTTCTACCAGATCAGCACGGCGGGCGGGCGGCGCGCCTCGACCGCGCAAGCGTATCTGCGCGCCGCGCGCAAGCTGCCGAACCTGCGCATCGTCTGCGGCGCGATGGCGACGCGAATCGTGATGGAAGGGCGCTGTGCCACCGGCATCGACTATGTGCAGAGGGGCAGGGCGCAGACCGCCCGCGCGGGCGAAGTGATCCTGTGCGGCGGCGCGATCAACTCGCCGCAGCTGCTGATGCTGTCGGGGATCGGCCCGGCGGCGCATCTGCGCGACCATGGCATCGAGGTGGTGCAGGACGCGCCCCATGTCGGCCGGAACCTGATGGATCATCTGGGCAGCGATCACCTGTTCCGCACGCGCGTGCCCAGCCTCAACCAGGTGCTGCGCCCGTGGTGGGGCAAGGCGCTGGCGGGGATGCAATATGTCGCGGCGCAGCGCGGCCCGCTGGCGATGAGCCTCAATCAGGGCGGCGGGTTCATCCGGCTGGCGGGCGGCGACGGCCCGCCCGACACGCAGCTTTATTTCTCGCCGCTCAGCTATTCCAGCGCGCCCACGGGCAAGCGGCCCCTGATGAGCCCCGATCCCTTCCCGGCGGTGCGGCTCGGCTTCAATCCTGCCAAGCCCACCAGCCGGGGCAGCGTCACCTTGCGCAGCCGCGATCCGCTGGCGGCGCCGGTGATGCGCGGCGGGTATCTGGCGACCGAACACGACCGCCGGTTGATGATCGCCGGCACGCGCGAGGTGCGGCGCATCGCGTCGATGCCTGCCCTGAAGGACGTCATCGAGACAGAGCTGGACCCCGGCCCCGATTGCGTCACCGATGACGAGATCCTTGATTTCGCAAGGGCAGAGGCATGGACGGTGTTCCATCAATGCGGCACCTGCCGGATGGGGCAGGACGCCGCCGCGTCGGTCGTCGGGCCGGATCTGCGGGTGCATGGGGTGGCGGGGCTGCGCGTTGCCGATGCCTCGATTTTCCCGACCATTCCCACGGGCAACACCAACGCCCCCGCCGTGATGGTGGGCGAGCGCGCGTTTGACCTGATTACCCAAGGATAGAGACAGATGAAAATCACGAAGATCGAGACATTCACCACCGAATTCGTCGGCTTCGTGCGGCTGACGGCCGAGGATGGCAGCATCGGCTGGGGGCAGGTTTCGACCTATCATTCGGACATCACCTGCATGGTGCTGCACCGGCAGGTGGCGCCCCATGTGCTGGGGCAGGACAGCACCGATCTGGACGATCTGCTGGATCTGGTGGCCGAGCGCGAGCATAAATTCCCCGGCTCCTACCTGCGCCGGGCGATGGCGGGGTTCGACACCGCGCTGTGGGATCTGCGCGGGCGCGTTGCGGGCAAGCCGGTGGTGGAGCTGCTGGGCGGCACGCCGGGGCGCATCCGCGCCTATGCCAGCTCGATGAAGCGCGACATCACGCCAAAAGATGAGGCCGAGCGCATGAAGCGGCTGCGCGATGCGCATGGCTTTGACGCGTTCAAGGTGCGCGCGGGCGCCGAGGTGGGGCGGCCGCGACGAATGGCCGGGCCGCACCGAGGAGATCATTCCCCTGATGCGCCGAGAGATGGGCGCGGATGCCGCCCTGCTGATCGACGCCAACAGCTGCTATGCGCCCGAGCGCGCCATCGAAGTGGGCCGGATGCTGGAGGATCACGGATTCACCCATTATGAGGAGCCGTGCCCCTATTGGGAGCTGGAGCAGACGCGGCAGGTCACCGAGGCGCTGGATATCGACGTGACGGGCGGCGAGCAGGATTGCGATCTGCCGACATGGCGGCGCATGATCGACATGCGCGCGGTCGATATCGTGCAGCCCGATATCCTCTATCTGGGGGGCATCGCGCGCACCTTGCGCGTGGTGCGCATGGCCGAGGCGGCGCGGCTGCCGGTGACGCCGCATTGCGCCAACCTGTCGCTGGTCACGCTGTTCACCATGCATCTTTTGCGCGCGATTCCCAATGCCGGGAAATACCTGGAGTTCAGCATCGAGGGCGCGGATTACTACCCGTGGCAGGAGGGGCTGTTCACCTCCGACCCCTACCGAATCGAGGACGGACACGCCACCGTGAGCGATGCGCCGGGCTGGGGCATCGAAATCGCGCCGGAGTGGCTGGCGCGGGCGGGATATAGTGTCTCGGTCGCGGATTAGAGCCGCATCTTGCTCTGAAAATCACTCCAAGGGCGTGCGTCAGGCGGTCTTAAGCTGGGCTTAAGGCTGGTGCGATCTGTCTGGACGGGAGAAGACGGAGCAGAAAGGAAAAGATCGATGAAACCTCTTGTGACACGCCGCGCCGCGCTGTTGTCCGGTCTGGCCGCAACGGTCGGTCTGGCGACGCCGAACATTCTGCGGGCCGAAGGCGCCAGCCGGCGCAACGCGTCCAGCTTTACGGTGCAGAACTGGCAGGATCACTTCGACGATCTGGGCGTTGCCACCATCGTGTGCGATACCGCCTCGCGCGCGCTGCATTTCTGGAGCGGCGACGGCAGCGATTATCGCGTCTATCCGACATCTGTCCCGATCAGCGAGGATCTGACCAAGCGCGGCTATACCAAGATAGTGCGCAAGAAGGTCGGCCCCGACTGGACGCCCACGGCATCCATGATGGAGCGCTATCCCGAATATCACTATATGCCGCCCGGTCCCGACAACCCGCTGGGCACACATGCGATGTATTTTGACTGGCCCGCCTACCTGATCCACGGCACCCATGACACCCGCAAGATCGGGCGCAAGTCGTCGGACGGCTGCATCGGTCTTTATAATGAAAAGATCGAAGAGCTGTTCGGGCTCTGCCCCGTCGGCACGCAGGTGCGGCTGATTTAAGGTCAGCTGCGTTTCTGGAACGCGATAAGGGTCAACGCGAGCAGCGATGAGCCCAGCATCAAAAGCAGCGACACCGCGTTCAGCAGCGGTGTCGAGCCTTCCTTGAGCCGGTCGAACATCGCGATCGTCAGCGGCGCATCCGAGCCGACCAGCATCAGCGTGGTGTTGAAATTCTCGAAGCTCATCAGGAAGGCGACCACGCCCGCGCCGACGATGGCGGGCATCAGGAACGGAATGGTGATGGTGCGCACCGCCGTCAGGCGATTGGCGCCAAGGTTCAGCGCTGCCTCCTCCAGCGACTGGTCGAATTTCTGCAGGCGGGCCGAGATCACCAGCGTCGCGATGGTGGTGATGAAGGAAAACTGCCCCAGCACCACCAGCACGAGGCCGGGGCGCAGGAACACCGCGTCGATTTTGGCGGTGTCCCACAGCCCGTTGGCCACGGTCGAGGAAAACACCAGGATCGAGATGCCCAGCACGATCCCCGGCACCACCAGCGGCAACAGCATCAGCACGTAAAGCACGCCGCGCCCGCGGAACTTGTAGCGGTTGAACAGGAACGCGTTGGACGTGCCGACCGCCACCGACAGCACCGCGACGCAGGCGCCGACGATGGCGGATGTGGCAATGGCGCCAAGGATGCTGCGCTCGTGAAAGACGCCGATCTTGGGCGCGGTTTTGCCGAAGAACCAGTCCAGCGTGAAGCCCTGCCACGGCAGCGAGGGGAACTGGCTGTCGTTGAAGGCAAAGACGGCGACGACGGCCAGAGGCAGCACCAGATAGACGAAGAACAGCGCGACATAGCCGGTCCAGATGACGCGCAGCGCGCGGGGGGTGGGGATGGTCGGGATCATCCCATCGTCCTTTCCAGCGTCTGGCCCGTCAGGCGCAGCATTGCCCAGATGATGAAGCTTGAGGCGAAGAGCAGCATGAAGCCGAAGGCCGCCCCCAGCTCCCAATTGAAGCGGACGATGAATTGCGAATAGATCATCTCGGTGAACCACAGGCTGTCCTTGCCGCCCAGCATGGTTGGGGTCAGGTAGTTGCCCAAGGACAGCATGAACACCACGATGCAGCCCGAGACGATGCCGGGCACGGCGTGGGGAATCACGATCTCGCGCATCACCGACCAGCCGGAACCGCCGAGGTCATAGCCCGCCTCGATCACCGCGTCGTCAAGGCTGTCCAGCGTCGTGACCAGCGGGACGACCATGAACAGCATCGACGTATAGACAAGGCCGGTCATGATGGCGGCGTCGTTATAGAGCATCTCGACCGGGCCACTGACCAGACCCGACCATTGCAGGAATTGCGAGATGACGCCGGTTTCCCGCAGGAGGATCATCCAGCCGAAGGTGCGCACCAGCTCGGACACCCAGAAGGGGATGAGGCAGAGCAGGAACAGGACCGAGCGGGCGCGCCCGCGCACCATTTTCGCGATGTAGTAGGAGACCGGGAAGGCGATCAGCAGGGTGATGAGGGTGGCCAGGATCGACATGACCGCCGTGCGCATGAAGGTGCGCATATAGAGCGGCTCGGTCAGGACGGTTTTGTAATTGGCGATGCTGGTTTCATATTCGCCGACGCCGACACGTTCGCGCAGGGACAGCATCAGCATGTCGACATGCGGGATGATGATCAGCAGCGTCAGCCACAGCAGGAGCGGCATCAGCAGCAGGATGAATCCAAGGCGCGCGCTGGCGGCCATGCCCTAGCCCTCGCCCGCGGCAAAGCAGTTCGCCTGCGCGGCGGACCAGCCGATATGGATGGGCGCGCCGCGCGTGAGGTCGGCGAATTCGCCCGATTGTGGCAGGGTGACTTCCAGTTCGCCGCCGGTCTCGTCGCTGGTGACGATGATGCGGCTGGCGGCGCCGTTGAACAGCAGGCTGCCGACGGTGCCCGAAAGCTGGTTGTCGAACTGCGCCAGATCGGCGGCATCTCGGCCGATGCGGATCGCCTCGGGGCGCACGAAGATGTCGACGGCGGCGCCCTTGGCGGCCCCTCCCTTGGCGGCGGCGCGCATGGTCAGACCGGTGTCGGTGCGCAGCTGCGCGGTGCCGCCCTCCACCCGCTCGACCGTGCCGCGCCAGCGGTTGCTGTCGCCGACAAAGCTGGCGACGAAGGACGTCTCGGGCCGGTAGTAAAGATCCTGCCCGGTGCCGACCTGCTCGAACCGGCCCTTGTTCATGACGGCGATGCGGTCGGACATCACCAGCGCCTCGGACTGGTCGTGGGTGATGTAGACGAAGGTGGTGTCGAACGCGGCCTGCAGCGATTTCAGCTCAATCTTCATGCGCTCGCGCAGCTTCAGATCCAGCGCGCCAAGCGGCTCGTCCAGCAGCAGAACGTCCGGCTCCAGCACCATGCAGCGGGCGATGGCGATGCGCTGGCGCTGGCCGCCGGACAGCTCATCCACCTTGCGCTTGCCGATACCGGGCAGGCCGATGCGCTCCAGCACCTCGTCGACCTTGCGGGCGATGTCGGCTTTCGACATGCCTGCGCGGCGCAGGCCATAGCCGATATTGCCTTCGATATTCATCATCGGGAACAGGGCCAGATGCTGAAACACCATGTTCACCGGGCGCTTGTTGGGCGGCACGTCCAGAACCGAGCGGCCCTTGATCGCGATATCGCCGGAGGTGGGTTCGAGAAAGCCCGCGATCATGCGCATGATCGTCGTCTTGCCACAGCCCGACGGGCCGAGGATCGAGAAAAAAGACCCGGCAGGCACCGAGAAGGAGACATCATCGACCGCCAGCGTTTCGCCAAAGCGGCGCGTCAGGGCGGTGCATTCCAGATCTGGTGCGGAGGTCATGGGTATTTCCGTATAGGGGGCGGGCGGCCCGGACCGGGCCGCCCGCCGGGATCGTTTATTGCGCGGCCTTCACGCGGTCAAGGATGCCGCCCTCGATCGCTTCCAGACCTGCGGGGACGGGGGGATACCACTTGATGTTGTCCACGGCCTCGGCCGGGAAGCTGCCCTGATACTGCGCCTTCAGCTCGTCCGAGGCAAACTCGTCCGCGCCCTTGGAGGCGGTGAAATTGCCGGCGGATTCGGTGATCATCGCGGCGATTTCGGGCTGCATCACGAAGTTGATGTAATCATAGGCCGCCTGATCGGACTTGCCCTTGGCGGGCAGAACGAAGGTGTCGATCCAGCCCAGAGCGCCGGAGGTGGGCGCGACGAAGTTGATGTCGGCGTTGTCGCTGTTCAGCTTCCAGCCGCCGGTATCCCATGCCATCGCGGCGACAACCTCGCCCGAGCGCACGAGGTTCAGCAGCTCGTCACCGCCCGACCAGTAGGTCTTGACCACGGGCTTGCACTCGATCAGCTTTTGCTCGACCTGCTCCATGATCTCGGTATAGGCGGCCTCGTCGCCGTAGGCCTCGAACGGGTCGAGACCCATCGAGAAGGCAAAGCCGATCAGCGTCGGCCGCTTGAGCCGGTAGGACACCTTGCCCTCCAGCGACGGATCGCACAGGTCGGTGTAATCCTTGACGCCGTCGGCCTCGGCGGTGTTCACGATCAGGCCGCTGGTGCCCCAGATATGCGGCACGGCGTAGATTTCGCCATCGACGGTCGAATTCTTCTTGGTCGCCTCCAGCATGGAGGGGGTGAACAACTCGGTCTTGATCTGGCTCATGTCGAGCGGCTTGTAGATGCCGAATTCCTTTTGCGGGCCTTCGATGCGGTCCTGGCTGGGCTGGGCGAGGTCAAAGCCGCCGCCGCCGGTGGCGCGCAGCTTGGCGATCATTTCCTCGTTGTTGGACATCGTGACCTCGACCTTGTGGCCGGTCTCTTCCTCGAACTTGGCGATGACGTTGTCGGGGGCGTAGCCGCCCCATGTCAGCAGGCGCAGCGTGTCGGCCTGCGCGGCGCCGGCCAGCAACGCGGCGCTTGCGACGCCTGCGGTCAGTCTGAACAAAATGCTTTTCATGTCTTTCTCCCTTGGCATGTTTGGAAAACCACGCCGCGTCCTTATCTGGTGAATGAAACGGTTTCGTGACGCGTGCGCTACCGTCCGCCCTGAATGTGCGGTTCGGTGTCGGCCCCGGACAATAGGCCCAGTTTGGCGGCACCCGTCAACAGAGGACATCGGCGCCGGGGCCTGAAATTTAACTTTTGGTCAAAATTGCGGGCCGCGCGGTCAGCTTGCGCCTTCCAGCGCGCGCTCGTATTCCTGCCCCGGTATCGCATCCAGCAGCGACTGGGTGTATTCGGTGTCGGGATTGTGCAGCACCTTGCCCGCGGGGCCCGCCTCGACGATCTTGCCCTTTTGCATGACGATGATCCGGTCGCAGATGCGCGCGGCGACGCGCAGATCGTGGGTGATGAAAAGCATCGACAGGTCCAGCCGCGTCTTCAGATCGGCCAGAAGGTCCAGCACCTGCGCCTGAATGGAGACGTCCAGCGCCGATACGGCCTCGTCCGCGATGATGATTTTCGGGTCCAGCGCCAATGCGCGGGCGATGCCGATGCGCTGGCGCTGGCCGCCGGAGAATTCATGCGGAAACCGGTTCATGGCCGAGGCGTCAAGGCCGACCAGCTCCAGCAGCTCGCGCGCCTTTTCCTGCGCCTCGCGCTTGGGCGTGCCGTAGGCGATCAGCCCCTCGGTCAGGATGCGGGACACGCGGGCGCGGGGGTTGAGCGAGGAATAGGGATCCTGAAAGATCATCTGAAGGTTGCGGCGCCTCTCGCGCAGCTCGGTGCCGGACATATGGGCAATGTCGGCGCCGTCCACCATGACGCGCCCGCCATCGGGCGTCAGAAGCCGCACGAGGCAGCGGCCCACGGTGGATTTGCCCGAGCCGGATTCGCCCACGATGCCGATGGTTTCCCCGGCGAACAGCTCGAAGCTGACGTCCTGCCCCGCCTTGACCACGCGGCGCTTGCCGAACAGCTTGCCAGAGCCGGTGGAGAAGGTTTTCTGCAGCCCCTCGACGGTCAGGATGGGCGCGCGCGTCTGCTCCTCGGCCTCTTTCCGCTGGGTCAGGCGGGGAATCGCGTCGATCAGGGCGCGGGTATAGGGGTGCTGGGGCCTCAAGAGCACCTCGTCCGCGGTGCCGGATTCGACGATCTTGCCGGTCTGCATGACGATGACGCGGTCGGCGATGTCGGCAACCACGCCGAAATCATGGGTGATGAAGATGACGGCCATGCCGCGCTTTTGGCGCAGATCCTCGATCAGTTTCAGGATCTGCGCCTGCGTGGTCACGTCGAGCGCCGTCGTCGGCTCGTCCGCGATCAGGATATCGGGCTCCAGCGCCAGCGCCATGGCGATCATCACGCGCTGGCGCTGCCCGCCGGACAGCTGGAAGGGATAGGCGCGGATCGCCGCATCGGGGTCCGGGATGCCGACCTCGTGCAAGAGCTCCAGCGCGCGCTTGCGGCGCTCGGTGCCGGTAAGGGCGCCATGCGCCTCGAACACTTCGGCGATCTGGGCGCCGACGCGCATCAGGGGATTGAGCGCGCTCAGCGGTTCCTGAAAGATCATCGAAATGCGGCTGCCGCGCAGTTTCAGCATCTCTTTTTCCGAAAGGCCAAGGATCGGCCTGCCGTCAAAGGTGATCGTGCCATCCACGGGTTTGACGCCCTGCGGCAGCAGGCCCATGACCGCGTTGGCGGACATGGATTTACCGGACCCGGATTCGCCGACGATGCAGAGAATCTCGCCCTTATCGAGGTCGAAATTGATGTTCTGCGCGGCATATTTGCGATCGGCGCCTTCGGGCAGGGCGATGGCAAGGTCGCGGATTTGCAGCAGGCTCATTCGGATTTCCTCGTCAAACGGGGGTTGAGCGCGTCATTCAGGCCCTCGCCGATCAGGTTCAGCGCCAGCACGGTCAAGAGGATCGCCATGCCGGGCAGGAAGGACAGCCACCATGCGGTGCGGATGACGGTGCGCGCGGCGCCGATCATGTAACCCCATGACATGATGTTGGGATCACCCAGCCCGAGGAAGGACAGCGAGCTTTCCAGCAGGATCGCCTGGGCGATCATCAGCGAGGCCAGCACGATGATCGGGGGCAGGGCGTTCGGCAGGATGTGGCGCAGGATGATCTGCGTGTTGCCAAGGCCCGAGAGCGTTGCCGCCTCGACGAATTCGCGGGTGCGAAGGCTCAGGACCTCGCCGCGCACGAGGCGCGCGACGGGGGGCCATGAGACGACCGCGATGGCGATGATGACGAAGGTCAGGCTGGGCTGGAAGATCGCCAGAAGCACGATGGCCAGCGCGAAGCTGGGGATCGTCTGGAAGAACTCGGTAAAGCGCATCAGCGCGTCGTCGATGCGCCCGGCGAAATACCCGGCGCAGGCGCCCACCGGCACGCCGATGGCCAGCGCCACGATGGTGGACACCAGCCCGACCAGAAGGCTGACATAGGCGCCATGCGCCAGCCCGGCCAGCACGTCGCGCCCCAGCGCATCGGTGCCCAGCAGCAATCCTTCCTGCTCGAACGGGGGCAGGAACGGGCGCTGCACCATCTTCCACGGGCTTTGCGGAAAGACGATGGGCGCGAGGATGGCGGTAATGATGACAAGGGCCAGAATGAACAGGCCGATGACGGCGCCGCGGTTATAGCGGAAGCGTTTCCAGAAATCCCTCATGCCGTCAGCCTTATGCGCGGGTCGATGATGACATAGACGACATCGGTGATCAGGTTGAACAGCAGCACCATGGCCGCCGATATGTAGAAGACGCCGAGGATGACGTTATAGTCGCGCTGGTTGATCGCCTCGAACATCAGGCGGCCGATGCCGGGCCATGCAAACACCGTCTCGGTCAGGATCGCGCCGCCGAAAATCTGGCCCGCTTGCAGTCCCGCGAGGGTAATCACCGGCAGCAGCGCGTTGCGCAGGATGTGCCGGCGCTGGATCACGCGGCGCTTGAGGCCCTTGGCGCGGGCGGTTTTCACGAAATCGAGGCGGCTGACCTCCAGCATCGAGGCGCGGGTCATGCGCATGTAGATCGCGGTGAAAAACAGGCCCAGCGTGGTGGCGGGCAGCACCAGATGCTTGGCCACGTCCAGCACATGCGCGAGGCCGGTATAGCCCGCGCCGATGGTGGAATAGCCAAAGCCGGGCAGCCAGCCCAGCCAGACCGAGAACACCAGCGCCGCCATCAGCGCGACCCAGAAGAGCGGGGTGGCATAGAAGAGCAGCGCGAGGGTGGAAATGATCGTGTCGCCCCAGCTGCCCTGACGGGCGGAGGCGGCAACGCCCGCCACGACGCCCAGCACCAGCGACAGAACGAAGGCGACACCGGTCAGCAGCAGGGTGGCCGGCAGGCGGTCGCCGATCAGCTCGGCCACCGGCATCTGCTGGCGGAAGGAATAGCCAAGGTCGAGCTGCACCGCGCCCTTGATATAGATCCAAAGCTGCACATAAAGCGGCTGGTCAAGGCCGAAGCGCTGGCGCAGATCGGCGAGG
Organism: Pelagivirga sediminicola; assembly: GCF_003072125.1. Taxonomy (GTDB): domain Bacteria; phylum Pseudomonadota; class Alphaproteobacteria; order Rhodobacterales; family Rhodobacteraceae; genus Roseovarius; species Roseovarius sediminicola. Next base: position 36,354 of record NZ_QCYH01000011.1, read on the forward strand.
AATTTCTCGTCCGCGGCGCCGGCCTCGCCTGCCATGACGGCGGCGGGATCGCCGGGGGCGGCATGGATCAGCAGGAAGTTGAAGACAAGAATGGCCAGAAGGATGAAGACCGCCTTGACCAACCTGCCCAGGATGAAACGTACCACGCTTGCTGCCCCGTTCGTTGAGTGTCAGATGGGTCCGGGACACCGCAGCGCCCCGGACCGGAGGGCCGAAACCCTTATTTCTGGTCGATCCAGACGAACCGGAAGCCGTCATTCACGCCGAACGCGGTGTTGACCGGGTTCTTGATGTTGCAGCGATAGATGGTCGGAAAGCCCAGCTCCAGCAGCCACAGGTTCGGCACGTCCGAGACGATCTGATCCTGGATGGTCTTGTAGGCCGCGCGGCGCTCTTCGGGGTCGGCCATCAGCGCGGCCTCGTCCCAGAGCTTGTCCAGCTCGGGGTTCTGGTAGTTGGCGACGTTGTTCCACGGGCTGCCCGGCTCGGCATTGTCGCCCATGTAGGAGCGCGAGACGCCAAGCGCCGGATCGCCGTACTGGTAGAGATAGGTGAAGGCCAGATCGAAATCGCGGTCCGACACCTTCTGGTTCCAGCCCGCCACGTCCGAGGGGACGATCTCGACACTCATGCCGATCTCGGTCAGGTTCTGCTTGACCGCTTCGGCCCAACGCTGCCACGTCTCGCCGTAGGGCAGGCCCAGAAGGCGGATCGTCTCGCCATCATAGCTGGATTCCTCCAGCAGCGCCTTGGCCTTTTCGGGATCATAGCCGATGTCGGGCGTATCCTCGGCATAGAACTTGGTCGCCGAGGACACGGGGCCGGTCGCGACCTTGCCCAGACCGTTCCACAGCGCATCGCGCGCGAACTGGCGGTCCAGCGCGTGCATCATCGCCTGACGCACCTTCAGGTCATCCAGCGGCTTGTTGTTCAGGTTGATCCAGATCCACGAATGGGGGCCGAAATACTCGAAACCCTTTTCGGTGACGCAGGTATTGTCCATCTCGCGCACGCGCGGCACGTCGAAATTCTCGATCGAGCCGCCGGACAGCACATCGACCTTGCCGGTTTCATAGGCCACCGCGCGCGAGGCCGCGTCGGGGATGATGTGGTAATAGACCTCGTCCACGTAGGGCAAGCCGTCCATGTAATAGTCTTCGTTCTTGACGAAGTGGATATAGCTGCCCTTGACCCACTCATCGAACTTGAAGGGGCCGGTGCCGATGGGCGTGTTGTTGGCCGGGTTGTTGGCGAAATCGGTGCCCTCGTAGATATGCTTCGGCAGCATCGGGGCCGTGCCGGTCTCGAAGATGCCGAGGAAGGGGCCGAAGGGGTTCTTGAGGTTGAAGACGATGGTGTGATCGTCGGGGGTTTCGATGCTTTCGACATGCTCCAGATAGGTGCGCATGCGGCTGTGCGTCTCGCGCAGGAACACGTCGATCGAGAATTTCGCATCCTCGGAGGTGAACGGCTCGCCGTCATGGAAAACCACGCCTTCGCGCAGATGGAAGGTGTAGGTCTTGCCGTCGTCGGAAATCTCCCACGATTCGGCCAGCTGCGGTTCGGGCGTCAGGTCGAAATTGTAGCGCAGAAAGCTCTCGTAGATGTCGCCGGCGACCATCTGGGTCGGGCCGTTCTGGATGAGACCGATCATCAGGCTGGGCGGCTCAGGCTGCACCACGACGTTGAGCGTGCCGCCCGATTGCGGCTCGCCGTCCTGCGCCGCCAGCGGTCCGGCCAGCACCAGCGCCAGCGCCGCAACGGCAAGTTTCATTGGTTTGAACATCTGTCTTCCCTGTCGGTTATGGTTGGCAGTTTCTTCTTTGTGTCCCGCAGAATACCGTTTTCTTTGCCGACTTCCACCCTTTTCCTTAACCAATTCCGGGGGGCCTTCAGATTTTGACGCATGATGCATCATTGTGATTGAACGGCGAAATCAAACCTGCGATTACTGTGTCGATCCCGCCCGAAGGGGTGGTTGCGAAAGGACCGAAGTGATGAAAGTCTTCTTTGACGCGCGCCAGCTGGGCCATGCGCCGACAACCTATTTTCGCCGCGGCGCCGCGATGCCGCATCAGGAACAGCCGCAGCGCGCCGAGATCCTGCGCGACATGCTGCTGGCGAATGATTTCGCCATAACCGCCCCCGCCGATAACGGGCTGGACCCGATCAAGGCGGTGCACAATCCGGACTATGTCGATTTCCTGCCGGACGCCCATGCGCGTTTCGTCGAAAGCGCCGGGCCGGATGCGCTGGCGATCCCGACGATGCATCCCGGTCTGCGCCGCGGCAAGGAGCCGAAGGATATTCACGGCCAGCTGGGCTGGTGGATGACCGACACCTCGACGCCGCTGACCGCCGGGACGTGGGATGCGGCCTATTGGTCTGCGCAGTCGGCGATCAGCGCCGCCGATGCGGTGGCGCAGGACGCGCGCGCGTCCTATGCGCTGTGCCGGCCGCCGGGCCACCATGCGATGCGCGATTGCGCCAACGGGTTCTGTTTCTTCAACAACGCCTGCATCGCGGCCGAGCGGCTGCGCAAGACCTATGGCAAGGTCGCGCTGATCGATGTCGATGTGCATACCGGCAACGGCTCGCTCGATATCCTCTACGCGCGCGGCGACATCTTCTTTGTCTCGCTGCATCCCGATCCGGCGACCTATCCCACCTTCTATCTGGGCCATGCCGATGAGACCGGCGAGGGCGAGGGCGAAGGCGCGTCGCTGAACATCCTGCTGGAGCAGGGCGCCAGCCAGGACGATGTGCTGGCCGCGCTGGACCGCGCGCTGGAGGCGATCCGCGGTTTCGGCGCCGAGGCGCTGGTTGTCTCGCTGGGCTTCGACATGGCCGCCGACGATCCGCTGGCGGCGGTGCAGGTCTATCCCGAAGGCTTTGCCGAAATGGCGCGCCGCCTCGCCGCGCTGGACCTGCCCACCGTGCTGGTGCAGGAAGGGGGGTATCTGGGCCCGTCGCTGGCCGACAATGCCCGATCCTTCCTGACCAGTTTTCGCGAGGCGACAAGATGACCGATACACCCAAGACGATGAATGGCGCCGAAAGCGTCGTGCGCAGCCTGCACAAGGGCGGCGTCGATGTGTGTTTCGCCAATCCCGGCACCTCCGAGATGCAGTTCGTCGATGCGCTGGACCGCACCAAGCTGATGCATTGCGTTCTGGGCCTGTTCGAGGGGGTCGTGACCGGCGCCGCCGACGGTTATGCGCGCATGGCGGGCAAGCCTGCGGTGACGCTGCTGCATCTTGCGCCCGGTTTCGCCAACGCCGCCGCGAACCTGCACAACGCGCGCAAGGGGCGCGTGCCGGTGCTGAACCTCGTGGGCGATCACGCGCTGCGCCACCAGCAATATGACGCGCCGCTCTCGGCGGATGTCGAGGCGGCCTGTGCGCCCTTCTCGGACTGGGTGAAATCGGGCACTGATGCGGGCAGTTTCGCCGCCGACGCGATGCAGGCGCTGGCCGTGACCAAGGGCCGGCCGGGGCGCGTTGCCTCGCTGATCGCGCCGGCCGATATCGGCTGGGACGAGGGCGGGCAGATGGCCGGGGCGATTGCCCCGGACGGCCCCGCGCCGCTGGACGAGGACGCGCTGAGCGCCGCCGTCGCGGCACTGGAGTCGGGCCAGCGGACCCTCATCATTGCCGGAAATTCGGTGCTGGAGGACACGAGCGCGCTGGCGCAGCTGCGCGGCATCGCGGACAAGACGGGCGCGGATCTGCTGGCGCCCACGTCGAACCGGCGGATCGAGCGGGGGCAGGGCCGCGCGGCACTGGCCAAGATCCCCTATCCGATCAACATGGCGCTGGAGACGCTCGCGCCCTACGCCCGCGCCATCCTGATCGAGACGGTGCCGCCCGTCGCGTTCTTTGCCTATCCCGGCCGGCCCAGCCTGCTGCTGCCCGAAAATTGCGACACTGTTACGCTGTGCAGTGTCGATGGCGATGGCCCCGCCACAATCGCCGCGCTGGCGGACCGCCTCGGCGCGGCGCCCGCCAAGGTGCAGGACAGGCTCGTGCCCGCGCGGCCCCAAGGGGGGGCGATCACGCTGAAGAACATCGGGGCCGCGCTGGCCAACGCGCTGCCCGAGGATGCGATCATCATCGACGAGGCCGTGTCGTCCGGCGGCGATACCTATCCCGCGGGCGACGCGGCGCGGCCCAATTCGTGGCTGTCGCTGACCGGCGGGTCCATCGGCATCGGCATCCCGCTGTCGGCGGGCGCGGCCATTGCCTGCCCGGACCGCCCGGTGATCACGATACAGGCCGACGGCTCGGCGATGTACACCATTCAGGGCCTCTGGACGCAGGCGCGCGAAGGGTCCAACGTGACCACGATCATCCTGGCCAACCGCGCCTATGAGATCCTCAAGGGCGAGCTGCACAATGTCGGCGCGCAGCCGGGCCCCGATGCGCTGTCGATGCTGAACCTTGACCGGCCTCACTTGGATTTCGTGGCGATGGCCAAGGGCATGGGCGTGCCGGGCCGCCGGGTCGAGGATGTGGCCGAGCTGATGCAGGCCATCGAGGACGCCGCGAAGGAGCCCGGCCCCTACCTGATCGAAGCGATGCTGTAACCGGCGAAAGGACAGAAAATGGCACTGCAAGCAGACCTGCAAGACAAGATCATTCAGGCCGTCGCCGACGGTTTTGATGATCAGATCGCCTTTACCCAGGAGCTGGTGCGCATGCCCTCGCTGCGCGGGCACGAGCACCCCATTCAGGATTTCGTGCATCGCGCGCTGCAATCGCGCGGCTATGCGATGGACCGCTTTTACATGGACCGCGAGGCGATCGCGGCCCATCCCGGCGGCTCCAAGTTCTCGGACGATCATTCCGACGCGCCCATCGTCGTCGGCATCCACCGCCCGCGCGAGGAAAAGGGCCGCTCGCTGATCCTGCAATCGCATCTGGACGTGGTGCCCGAAGGGCTGCACGACATGTGGTCGGACGCGCCCTTTTCCGCCAGGATCGAGGGCGACTGGATGTATGGCCGCGGCGCCGGCGACATGAAGGCAGGGGCCGCCGCCAACATATTTGCGCTGGATGCGCTGCGCCGGATCGGGCTGCAACCTGCCGCGACGGTCTATGTGCAATCGGTCGTCGAGGAGGAAAGCACCGGCAACGGCGCGCTGCAGACCTTCCTGCAAGGCTATACCGCCGATGCCGTCTTCATCCCCGAGCCCGAAGAGGAAATGCTGGTGCGCGCCAATACCGGCGTTCTGTGGTTTCAGGTGCAAGTGCGCGGTGTGCCCGTGCATGTGCGCGAGATGGGCGAGGGCGCGAATGCCATCGACGGCGCCACCCGCATCATGGCCGTGCTGCGCGAGATGGAGGAGGACTGGAACGCCGAGAAGGGCGAGCATCCCCATTTCGAGGACGAGGCGCATCCCATCAACCTCAATATCGGCAAGATCGAGGGCGGCGACTGGGCCTCGTCCGTGCCGTCGTGGTGCAACATCGACTGCCGCGTTTCGATCTATCCGGGGCGCAGCGCCGATGACGCGGCCCGCGAGATCACCGAGCGCATCGCCGCCTTTGCGCAAAAGGACAGCTTCCTGTCCAACAACCCGCCCAAGGTGGTCTTCAACGGCTTTCACGCCGAGGGCTATGTGCTGGAGCCGGGGACCGAGGCCGAGGCGGTGCTGGGCCGCGCGCATGAGAGCGCGATCGGCGCGCCGCTGGAATCGTTCATGACGGCGGGGTATCTGGATACGCGGGTCTATGCGCTCTACAACAAGATCCCGGCGCTGTGCTATGGGCCGAAATCGCGCAACATCCACGGCATCGACGAATGTGTCAGCCTTGAATCGGTCAAGCGGATCACAGCCGCCATGGCGCTGTTCATCGCCGAGTGGTGCGGCACGGAGGCGGCAGACGCGTGATGCGCGCCGCGTCCCTTGGCACGGCCCTGCCCCCCGTCATCGACCTGGCGCCGCCCGCATCCCCCATGGGGGATGCCGATCTGCTGGCTCAGGACGCTCCGGCCATCACGCTGGCGGGCGCGGCGGATCTGGCGCGCGATCTTTATGGCATCACCGGCGACATCCGCCAGCTGAGCGCCGAGAAGGACGCCAATTTCCGCATCCGTCTGGACGGCGGCGAAGAGGCGCTGCTCAAGATCACGAACGCCGCCGAGGATCGCGCCGTGACGGACATGCAGACGCAGGTGCTGATCCATCTGGCCGCCGTCGATCCCACCCTGCCGGTGCCGCGCGTTCATGCGTCCCTGTCGGGCGCGGCGAGCGAGATCATCAGCGGCGCGGCGGGGCAGTCGCATGTCGTGCGCCTGCTGGGCTATCTGCCCGGCACGGTTCTGGCCGGGGCCGAGGCGGCGCCCGCCATGCACGAGGATCTGGGCGTTCTGCTGGGCCGGCTGACGCGGGCGATGCGCGGGTTCTTTCACCCCGCCGCGGGGCACGAGCTGCAATGGGACATCAAGCAGGCCCACCGCCTGCGCCCCATGCTGGAGGCGGTGGCAGAGGACGATCTGCGCGCCCGCCTGACCGCGCTTCTGGACCGGTTCGATGCCGACATTGCGCCGCAGCTGCCGCATCTGCGCGCGCAGGTGGTGCATAATGACTTCAACCCGCACAACCTGCTGGTCGATGCGGCCCGCGCCACACGGCCGACCGGCATCATCGATTTCGGCGACATGGTGCACACGCCGGTCGCCTGCGATCTGGCGGTTGCCTGCTCGTATCAGATTGTCGCGGGGCCGGACCCGCTGGCGCATATCACCCGGATGATCCGCGGCTATAGCCGCATCATGCCGCTGGAGGAGGAAGAGATCGCGCTTTTGCCCGACCTGATCCGCCTGCGCCACCTGACGACCCTGACACTGGGCGCCTGGCGCGCGCGGCGCTATCCCCAGAATGCGGACTATATCCTGCGCAACACCGCCGCATCGCGGCGCGGCCTCAGCGCGCTGGACGCCATGGCGCCGGGCGCGCCCGCCGCCGCCCTGCGCGAAGCCGCGCGCGTGCGTGCCTGAAAAGGAGAGCAACGTCATGACGATGGTCAATGCCTATGATGGCAGCGCCGACGGTCTGAGCGAGGCGGAGGCCGCGCTGATCGCCCGCCGCCAGAAGGCCCTCGGCCCGGCCTACCGCCTCTTTTACGAGCAGCCGCTGCATCCCGTGCGCGGCGAGGGCGTCTGGCTGTGGGACAAGGGCGGCAAGCGGTATCTGGATGCCTATAACAACGTCGTGTCGGTCGGCCATTGCCACCCGCATGTGACCGCCGCCATCGCCGCGCAGGCGGGCGTGCTGAACACCCATACGCGTTATCTGCACGATGCGCCGGTGGACTATGCCGAGCGGCTGCTCGCCACGATGCCGGACGCGCTGGGGCATGTGATGTTCACCTGCACCGGGTCCGAGGCGAACGACCTGGCGCTGCGCATCACGCGCGCGCATCTGGGGCGGCAGGGTATCATCGCCACGCGCAACGCCTATCACGGCGTGACCGAGGCGGTGTCCGAGCTGTCGCCCTCGCTGGGCGACTATGTCCCGCGCGGCGCGCGCGTCCGGCTGATCGACGCGCCCGATGGCGGCCCCGATCAGGGCGCGCGGATGGCCGCCGATCTGGCGCGCGCGATCGCGGAGATGCGCGCAGGCGGGACCGAGCCTGCGGCCTTCATCTGCGACACGGTGTTTTCCAGCGATGGGCTGTTTCCAGATCCCGCAGGGTTCCTTGCCCCCGCGGTGGAGCTGATCCGCGCCGAGGGCGGCATCTTCATCGCCGACGAGGTGCAGCCGGGTTTCGCGCGCACCGGCGATGCGTTCTGGGGCTTTCAGCGGCACGGTGTGGTGCCGGACATGGTGACGATGGGCAAGCCGATGGGCAACGGCTTTCCCGTCTCCGGCGTCGCGATGCGCCCCGAACTGGTGCAGGATTTCGGCGAGAAGGCGCGCTATTTCAACACCTTCGGCGGCAATCCGGTGGCCTGCGCCGCCGGCATGGCCGTGCTGGACGTGATCGAGGATGAGGGCCTGCAGGAAAATTCGCGCGTCGTCGGCGGATGGCTGAAGGCCGGTCTGCAGGATCTGGCGGAGGGGCGCGAGGATTTCGGCAACCTGCGCGGCTGCGGGCTGTTCGTTGCGGCCGATTTCACCCGCGACGGCCAGCCTGACGGCGCCCGCGCGCGGCAGGTCGTGAACCACATGCGCCAGAACGGCGTGCTGATCAGCGCGACAGGGCCCGCGGGCAACATGCTGAAGATCCGCCCGCCGCTGGTGATGCGGCAGGCCGAGGCGCAGATGCTGCTCGATGCGGTCGCCGCGGCGCTGGCCGCCGGATGAGCGTCGCCGCGCGCGCCGCCGCGATGCTGATCGCCGGGTTCGCCCGCGCCGTCACCGCCGTGCGCGGCATCTGGCAGGGCGTCGCGCCGGTGCCGGGCCAGCGCATCTATTTCGCCAACCACAACAGCCACGGTGATTTCGTGCTGGTCTGGACCGTCCTGCCGCGCGCCCTGCGCCGCCGCACGCGCCCCGTGGCGGGGGCCGATTACTGGCTGGCCTCGCCGCTGCGCCGGTTCATCGGGCGCGACGTGTTCAACGCCGTCCTGATCGACCGCAACCCCGATACGCGCACCGCCGATCCGGTGCTGCAGATGGGCAATGCGCTGGCCGCGGGCGACAGCCTGATCCTGTTTCCCGAAGGCACGCGCAACATGGGAGGCGAGCGGCTTTTGCCGTTCAAGTCGGGCCTTTATCACCTTGCCGCGCAGAACCCCGACATCGACATGGTGCCGGTCTGGATCGACAACCTCAACCGGGTGATGCCCAAGGGCGCGCTGGTGCCTGTGCCGCTGATCTGCACCGTCACCTTCGGCGCGCCGATGCGGCTGAGCGGCGGCGAGGACAAGGCAGATTTCCTGCGCCGCGCCGAGGCGGCGCTGACCGCACTCGCGCCAAGTGAAAAGGGCTGACCATGGACACGCATTTCATCATCCTTCTGGCCTGCGTTCTGGCCGTGCTGCTGATCGCCACGGCGGCGGCGCAAGTGCTGAAGCGCCGCGCCGCGCCCGGCGATCTGACGATCCAGAACCTGACGGCGCGCATCAATGCGTGGTGGGTCATGGTGGCGGTCATCGCGCTGGCCTTCGCCTTCGGCGCCGCGGGGGTGGTGATCCTGTTCGCGCTCTGCTCCTTCGCGGCGCTGCGCGAATTCCTGACGCTGACCAACACGCGCGCCGCCGATCACTGGGCGCTGGTGGCGGCCGTGTTCGTCGTGCTGCCGCTGCAATACATACTGGTCGGAATCGGCTGGTATGGGCTCTACTCCATCATGATCCCGGTCTATGCGTTCCTCTTCATGCCGATCCTGTCGGCGCTGCGCGGGCAGACCGAGAACTTCCTGATCGCCGTATCCGAGGCGCAATGGGCGCTGATGATCGCCGTCTTCTGCGTCAGCCACGTGCCCGCGCTGCTGAGCCTCCAGATCCCCGGATACGAGGGGCGCAACCTCTTCCTGATCTTTTTCCTGATCGTCGTGGTGCAATCGTCGGACGTGCTGCAATATGTCTGGGGCAAGCTGCTGGGCCGGCGCAAGATCGCGCCGAACCTGTCGCCCTCCAAGACTCTGGAGGGGCTGGTGGGCGGCGTGCTCAGCGCCAGCGTGCTGGGCGCGGCGCTGTTCTGGATCACGCCGTTCACGGTGGTGCAGGCGTTCGGCCTGTCGCTGGTGATCACGCTGATGGGGTTCTTCGGCGGACTCGTCATGTCGGCGATCAAACGCGACCGGGGGGTCAAGGATTGGGGCCACCTGATTGCCGGGCATGGCGGGTTCATCGACCGGCTGGATTCGGTGATCTTCTCGGCGCCGATCTTTTTCCACATCGTGCGCTTTTACTGGGACGTGCATTGACCCTCGCGCGGCTCATGGCCTCGACGCCGCTGCATGTCGCGGTGGGGGTCGCGGCAATGGGGGGCTGGGCCGCCTTCGCCAATGCCGCGCACGGGCCGCGCGCGATGCTGCTGGCCGCGCTGGTGCAGGGCGCGATCTCGGGGCTGCTGACGCTGGGGCTGAAACGCTCGGTCGACTGGATGCGCCCGCGTCTGAGGCGTTTGCTGGGCTATTGGGTGCCGCCGCTGGCGGCGATCTGCGGCTCGGCGCTGCTGCTGGTCACGGCGCATCTGGCGGCGGGCACGCCCGAGGTGGGGCACACGGTGGCGGTGCCGCTGGCGGTGTCGCTGTGTTATATCTTTGCCTACAACATCTTGCGGCAGCACCGCGCGGGAAGGACCTGGAATGGCTGATCTGAAAAACCGCCGCCCTCTGGGCAGCCGGGACACGAAATGGGCCGCCCGCGGCGCCGCCCTGCTGGCCGCGCGCGGCGCGGCGCCCAACGCCATATCGCAGGCCAGCATGGTCGCGGCGCTGGTGGCCGCGCTCGCCTTTGCCGGCACCGCCCGGACGGGCGGGGCAGGGGCGGACGCCGCGCTGCTGATCCTAGGCGCGCTGGGGTGCCAGATCCGGCTGCTTTGCAACCTCTTTGACGGCATGGTCGCCGTCGAGGCGGGGCAAAGCGCGCCTGACGGCCCCTTGTGGAACGAGTGGCCGGACCGGGTGTCGGATCTGCTGATCCTTTTCGGGGCGGGGATCGGCGCGGGGCATCCGGCGCTGGGGCTGGCGGCGGGTGCGATGGCGGTGCTGGCCGCCTATACCCGCGAGCTGGGCGCGAGTATAGGCCTTGCGCCCGATTTCACCGGCCCCATGGCCAAGCCGCAGCGCATGGCGGCCATCACGATTGCGGCCCTGATCGCCCTGTTCGAGCCGCTTTTCGCGGCGCCCGGCACCGTGTTGACCGCCGCGCTGTGGATCGTCGCGCTCGGCGCCGCGCTGACCAGCGTCCGGCGCGCCGCGCGCATCCGTGCGGGGCTGCTTGCGCGGGGGTAGAATCCCTATGGCGTTCACAACCGCTTGTCCCTAGTCTGGCCCGATGGATAACGATATGCCCCTCATCGTCGGCATCGGCGCGTCGGCCGGCGGGATCGCGGCGGTGTCACAGCTGCTGAACGCGGTGCCGAAGGACAGCGGCATGGCGTTCATCGTCGTCACCCACCTGAACCCGGACCGCGAAAGCCTGCTGCAGACGGTGCTGGCCCAAAAGACCGAGATGACCATCAGGATCGCCGAGGATGGCGCCGCGATCGAGGTCGGCACCGTCTATGTCATGCCCGAAGCGGTCTTGCTGACGGTCGAGGATGGCCGCCTGAAGCTGACCGGCGACGATCCCAATTCGCGCGAGCGCAAGCCGATCGATCTGTTCTTTGCCGCGCTGGCCGAGGATCAGAAGGAAAACGCCGTCGCCATCGTGCTGTCGGGCGGCGCCGGTGACGGCACGCTGGGCGTCAAGGTGATCAAGGAAAACGGCGGCATCACCATGGCGCAGGTCGAGAACGGCCATGCGCCGCTGAACCCCGAAATGCCGCAAAGCGCCATCGCCACGGGGCTTGTCGATTTTGCCCTGCCCCCCGCCGACATGCCCGCCAAGCTGATCGAGATCCGCGAGGGCCGCGCCACGCTGGATGCGCTGGTTCTGGCGGCGGGAAAGGACGGCACGGCGCGCCCGCGCGACGTGCAGGCCCGCATCAGCCGCAAACTGCGCGAGGTGTCGGGGCATGATTTCTCGGGCTACAAGAGCAAGACCTTCTTTCGCCGGGTCGCGCGGCGCATGCAGGTGCGGCGCATCCCCGATCTGGCCGCCTATTGCGATCTGCTGGACAGCGATACCGAGGAGGTGACGGCGCTGTTCCGCGATCTGCTGATCAGCGTGACCAACTTCTTTCGCGATGCCGATGCCTTCGCCGCGCTGGAGACCGCCGTCATCCCCGAGATCTGCAAGGACCGCAGCGCCGCCGCGCCCGTGCGCATCTGGGTGCCTGCCTGCACCACCGGCGAGGAGGTCTATTCGCTGGCGATCCTGCTGCACGAGCATATGGGCACCGATACCGAGGCGCCCCCCGTGCAGATCTTCGGCACCGACATCGACGATCCGGCCCTGTCCATCGCCCGCCAGGCGCGCTATCCCGAGCAACTGCTGCGCGGTGTCAGCGCCGAGCGGCTGGAGCGGTATTTCGTGCGCGACGGGGCCAGCTACATGGTCTGCAAGAAGGTGCGCGAGATGTGCATCTTCTCGCCGCATAACGTGATCGGCGATCCGCCCTTTTCGCGGATGGACATGGTGTCCTGCCGCAACCTGCTGATCTATTTCGGCCCCGAACTGCAGCAACAGATCATCCCCACCTTTCATTATGCGCTGAAACCCGGCGGCTACCTGTTCCTCGGCACGTCCGAAAGCATCAGCCATTACAGCAACCTGTTCGACACCATCGACAAGAAGCACCGCATCTTTCAGGCCAAGGACCATCCCAGCCGGCACTGGTCCCCCGGCGAGCTGACGCAGCGCAGCACATCGGGCAGCGCGGGCAATGACCGCCCCGAGGGATTGTCGGGCATCCAGCTGCGCCACAAGGTCGAGCGGCATATCCTGGACCGCCACACCCCCGCCCATGCCGTCGTCCGCCAGACCGGCGAGATCGTCTTTGCCTCGGGCGGCACGGGTGGCCTGCTGGAACTGCCGCGCGGAGAGCCGACCAATCATCTGCTGGACATGGTGCCCAAGAACATGCGCCTTGAGCTGCGCGCGCTGCTGCGGCAGGTGGTCGAAAACGAGCGTCCGGCGCAGCGCGCCAACATCACCGTCACGGCGCCCACCGGTCAGCGCCAGCGCCTGACCGTCAAGGTCGAGCCGCTGCGCGGCCATGGTCTGGGCGAGCGTCTGTTCATGGTGCTGTTCCAGATCACGGATGACACGGGCGCACAGCACGGCGGCGCCGATGCCGACCGCAGCACCGAGGCCGCCGAGGACGAGGTTCGCGAGATGCGCGAGCGGCTGCAATCTACCGTCGAGGAATACGAGACCGCGCTGGAAGAGCTGAAATCCTCCAACGAGGAGCTGGTTTCCGTCAACGAAGAGGCGCAATCCACCAACGAAGAGCTGGAAGCCTCCCGCGAAGAGATGCAATCGCTCAACGAGGAGCTGAACACCATCAACGCCGAGCTGAGCGGCAAGATCGAGGAGCTGGACCGCGCCAACACCGACATGCGCAACCTGTTCGAGGCCACGCAGATCGCCACCGTGTTTCTGGATGCCAACCTGTCGATCCGCAGCTTCACCCCCGCCGCCGCCGCGCTGTTCGCGCTGCGCGCCGCCGATGTGGGGCGCCCCCTGTCCGAGCTGGCCAGCGTCAGCGATTATCCCGAACTGAACACGCATATCGATCAGGTGCTTCAGACCGGCACGGTGCTGACCCATCGGCTGCACCGGTACGAGGGCAAGTCCAGCTATCTGGTGCGCATCACGCCCTATCTGTCCGGCGCGCAGGACAAGGTGGAGGGCGCGGTCGTCACGCTGGTGGACATCACCCACCTGGCCGAGGCGGAGGCCCAGCAAAAGGTGCTGATCGAGGAGCTGAACCACCGCGTGCGCAACATGCTTGCGGTGGTGTCGTCGATCGTGCGCACGTCGCTGCGCGGCAAGAACGTGCCGACCGACGTGGTCGAGACGCTGACGAACCGTCTGCACGGAATGGCGCGCGCCTATGGGCTGCTGTCGGAAACCGCATGGACCGCCGTCGGCCTGCGCGACATCGCGGCGCAGGAGCTGTCCCCCTTCGGCGCCGAAAGCAGCACCATGGAGGGCCCCGCCGTGCAGCTTCAGCCGGCGCAGGCGCTGGCCGTGGGCATGATCATGCACGAGCTGGCCACCAATGCGGCCAAATACGGCGCGCTGTCCCGCCGCGCCGGCCGGGTCAAGGTGACATGGGCGCAAGAGGACGGCCATGTGCTGCTGGACTGGGCCGAGACCGGCGGACCCGCCGTCGAGCCGCCGGGCGAGACCGGCTTTGGCTTCGTCCTGATCCGCGGGCAGGCCGAACAGCAGCTGGACGGCGAGGTGGACGTCGATTTCGCGTCAGGCGGGCTGCACCTGAAGCTGAAGTTTCCCCTGCCGTCCTGACGCTGTCTCGCCCTACTGCCCGATCAGCGCCGCGACGACCCGCTCGGCGGCCTCCTCGGCGGTCAGATCGACGGTGTTGACGGTCAGTTCCGCCGTCTCGGGCGTCTCATACGGGCTGTCGATGCCGGTAAAGTTCTTCAGATTGCCCGCCCGCGCCTTTTTATAAAGGCCCTTGACGTCGCGCGCCTCGGCCACTTCCAAGGGCGTATCGACGAACACCTCGATAAACTCGCCCTCTTCCATCATGTCGCGCACCATGCGCCGCTCGGAGCGGAAGGGCGAGATGAAGGCGGTCAGCACGATCAGCCCCGCATCGGTCATCAGGCGCGCCACCTCGCCGACGCGGCGGATGTTTTCCACCCGGTCTGCATCGGTAAAGCCCAGATCGCGGTTCAGCCCGTGGCGCACGTTGTCACCGTCCAGAAGGAACGTATGCTTGCCCATCGCGTGAAGTTTCTTCTCCACGATATTGGCAATCGTGGATTTGCCGGAGCCTGACAGGCCGGTGAACCACACCACCTTGGCCGTCTGGTTTTTGGCACTGGCATGCGCCTCGCGGTCGACGTCCAGCGCCTGCCAATGGATGTTCTGGCTGCGGCGCAGGGCGAAATGCACCATGCCGGCAGCAACGGTCGCGTTGCTGATCCGGTCAATCAGGATGAATCCGCCAAGGTCGGGGTTGTCGCTATAGGCCTCGAACGGGATCGCGCGGTCGGTCGAGATATTCACCACGCCGATCGCGTTCAGGCTGAGCGTGCTGGAGGCCAGATGTTCCAGCGTGTTGACGTTCACCTCGTATTTCGGCTCGGTCACGGTCGCCGTCATCGTCTGGGTCCCGATTTTCAGCAGGTAGGGACGGCCCGGCAGCATTTCCGCCTCGCCCATCCAGACCAATGTCGCCTCGAACTGATCGGCCACCTCGCAAGGCGCATCGGCCTGCACGATCACGTCGCCGCGCGAGCAGTCGATTTCGTCCGTAAAGGTTAACGTCACCGATTGCCCGGCAACCGCCCTGTCCAGCTCGCCATCATAAGTGACGATGGATTTCACGCGGCTTGTCTTGCCTGAGGGCAGCACGCGGATGCCGTCGCCGGGGCGCACGGTGCCCGAGCCGATCTGCCCCGAAAATCCCCGAAAATCGAGGTTGGGCCGGTTGACCCATTGCACCGCCATGCGCAGCGGGCGGTCCTGCATCTGCGCCACGTTCAGCGGCGCCTCCTCCAGATGGGTCAGCAGGGGCGGGCCCTGATACCACGGCGTATTTTCCGACTGGGTGACGATATTGTCGCCCGCCAGCCCGGAAATCGGGATCGGCAGGAAGGTGGTCAGGCCGATCTGTTCGGCAAAATGCGAGTATTCCTTGACGATCTCGTAAAACCGTTCCTGGCTGTAGTCGACCAGATCCATCTTGTTGACCGCCAGAACGACGTTCTTGATGCCCAAGAGATTAACCAGATAGGAATGGCGCCGCGTCTGGGTCAGCACGCCCTGCCGCGCGTCGATCAGGATCACGGCCAGATCGGCGGTCGAGGCGCCAGTCACCATGTTTCGGGTGTACTGCTCGTGCCCCGGCGTGTCGGCGACGATGAATTTGCGCTTGTCGGTCGAGAAAAAGCGATAGGCGACGTCGATGGTGATGCCCTGCTCGCGCTCGGCCGCCAGACCATCGACCAGCAGGGCAAAGTCGATGTTTTGTCCCTGCGTCCCGCTAACCTTGCTGTCGTTTTCCAGCGAGGCCAGCTGATCCTCGAAGATCATCTTGCTGTCATAGAGCAGCCGACCGATCAGCGTCGATTTACCATCATCGACCGACCCGCAGGTGATGAAGCGCAGCATCGTCTTGTGCTGGTGTTTGTCCAGATAGGCGTCGATGTCCGAGGCAATCAGATCCTCGGTGACGTAGACGGCATCCTTGGCGGCGGCGCACATCAGAAATACCCCTCTTGCTTTTTCTTCTCCATCGACGCGGCCTGATCGTGGTCGATGGCGCGGCCCTGCCGCTCGGACGTGGTGGTCAGCAGCATTTCCTGGATGATCTCGGGCAGGGTGGCCGCCGTGCTTTCGACAGCGCCGGTCAGAGGGTAACAGCCCAGCGTGCGGAACCGGATCGAGCGCGTCACCGGCTCCTCCCCGTTCAGGGGGAAACGCTCGTCATCGACCATCAGCAGCATCCCGTCGCGGATCACAGTCGGGCGCGGGGCGGAGTAATAGAGCGGCACAATCTCGATCTGCTCAAGGTGGATGTACTGCCAGATGTCCAGCTCCGTCCAGTTGGACAGGGGGAAGACACGGATGCTCTCGCCCTTGGATTTGCGGGTGTTATACAGCTTCCAAAGCTCCGGCCGCTGGTTTTTCGGATCCCAGCGGTGATTGGCGGTGCGGAAGGAAAAAACCCGCTCCTTGGCGCGGGATTTCTCCTCGTCCCGGCGGGCGCCGCCGAAGGCGACGTCGAAATCATACTTTGTCAGAGCCTGTTTCAGCCCGTCGGTTTTCCACATGTCGGTGTGCAGCCCGCCATGATCGAAGGGGTTGATGCCCTTCTCCACCGCCTCGGGGTTCTGATGCACCAAAAGCTTCATGCCCGCATCCTCGGCGGCACGCTCGCGCAGCGCATACATGTCGCGGAATTTCCACGTGGTGTCGACATGCAGCAAGGGGAAGGGCGGGGGCGAGGGATAGAACGCCTTTTTCGCCAGATGCAGCATGCAGGCGGAATCCTTGCCCACGGAATACAGCATGACGGGATTGTCGGCATTCGCCACTACCTCGCGCATGATGTGGATGCTTTCGGCCTCAAGACGTTGCAGATGCGTCAGCACCCTGTCCGAACCTTGCGTCTCGTGCACTGCCATGTTTTCAGCCTTCCTGCGTCGCTTGCATGGTATTTGCCAAATTACGCGCCGCTTGGAAAGCGCCCTGCCGAAGATCGGCAAAACTGACCGCAAATGGCTGCAACTTCGTGACATTCCGGCGCCGAAACGCCGCCCGCGCGTGACGATGTTCCAAAACCGCCCCCGCCGCGCGCAGAGTTGACGAAACCCGCCCGACCCGTTTAAACGCGGCGCAGGGTTGCGGCACAAGGCTTGCGACATAACCCGGAGGGCCTGATGACATGTTGCGACTGATCGCGCTGCTCGCCTCCGGCATCTGCCGGATCAACTGGCTGATCGGTCAGGTGTTCTCGTGGCTGTCGCTGGGCATCGTTCTGGTGTGCTTCACGGTCGTTGTTCAGCGTTATGTCTTCGGCGTCAGCTTCCTGTGGATGCAGGACCTTTACATCTGGCTGAGCGGCGCGATGTTCACCGCCGTCGCCGGATTTGCGCTGATGCGCGACGATCATGTGCGCGTGGACATCTTCTATCGCCCGGCGCGGATACGCACCCGCGCGCTGGTGGACCTGTTCGGCACGGTGCTGTTCCTGCTGCCGTTCACGGGCGTCGTGCTGATCTATTCGCTGCCCTTCGTGCGCCGCTCGTGGTCCTATGCCGAAGGGTCGGCGAATGTCGGCGGGATGCCGGGGCTTTATATCCTGAAATCCTTCATCATCGCCTTTGCCGCGCTGCTGGCGCTGCAGGGTGTCGCGCTGATCTGCCGGTCCGTTCTGGTGCTGGCCGGGCGGCGCGATCTGGTGCCGGCCGCGATACGCTATCCCGAGACGGGCGCCGATGCCGAGGCTGCAGCCATCGAAGGAATGCATTGATGGATCCCGTCCTGATCGGCGAAATCCTCGCCGGACTGATGTTCTTCGGCATCATCGGCTTTCTGCTGCTGGGCTATCCGGTGGCGTTCACGCTGGCGGGTGTGTCGCTGATGTTCGGCGCCGTCGGCTGGTTTTTCGGCGTGTTCGATCCCAGCAATTTCGGCGCGCTGCCGAACCGCTATATCGGCTTCATGACCAGCGAGGTGCTGGTCGCCGTGCCGCTCTTCATCTTCATGGGCGTCATGCTGGAGCGCTCGCGCATTGCCGAGCAACTCCTGCTGACCATGGGCAAGCTCTTTGGCAACCTGCGCGGGGGTCTGGGGATTTCGGTGATCCTCGTCGGTGCGATGCTGGCCGCCTCGACCGGGGTTGTCGGCGCGACGGTGGTGACGATGGGCCTGATCTCGCTGCCCGCGATGCTGCGCGCGGGCTATGATCCCAAGCTGTCGACGGGCGTGATCTGCGCCAGCGGAACCTTGGGGCAAATCGTGCCGCCCTCCACTGTCCTCATCTTCATGGGCGACATGCTGTCGGGCATCAACAGCCAGGTGCAGATGGCCAAGGGCAATTATGCGCCCGTGCCGGTGTCTGTCGGGGATCTCTTTGCCGGGGCGCTGCTGCCGGGCTTCATGCTGGTGGGGCTCTACCTCGCCTATACCATCTTCAAGGCGATCACCGACCCCGAATCCTGCCCCGCGACGCCCGTCCCGGCCGAGGAAAAGGCCAATCTGCTGCGCGAGGTATTCTCGGCCCTGATCCCGCCACTGTTGCTGATCCTGGCCGTGCTAGGGTCGATCCTCGGCGGTATCGCCACCCCGACCGAGGCGGCATCGGTGGGCGCCGTGGGCGCGATGGTGCTGGCGGCGCTGCGCTGGCGGCTGTCATTCACCATCCTGCGCGAGACGGTGATCGCGACCGCGACGATCACCTCGATGGTGTTCATCGTGCTCCTGGGCGCGTCGGTATTCTCGGTCGTGTTCCGCCTGATGGGCGGCGACAACCTGGTGCACGAGTTCCTCAGCACGCTGCCCGGCGGCCGCCTGATGGCGGTGGCGATGGTCATGGCGATCATGTTCCTGCTCGGCTTCATCCTCGACACGTTCGAGATCATCTTCATCGTCATCCCGATCACCGCGCCGGTGCTGCTGATGATGGATGTCGATCCGATCTGGCTGGGCGTGCTGGTGGGGGTGAACCTGCAGACATCCTTCCTGACCCCGCCCTTCGGCTTCGCGCTGTTCTACCTGCGCGGAGTGGCGCCGCCGGACCTGCCGACATGGGCGATCTACCGCGGCATCATCCCGTTTGTGGGGCTGCAAATCCTTGCCATCGCGCTTTTGTTCGCGTTCCCCGGCATCGTCACATGGCTGCCAAGGCTGATTGCAGGATAGGATGACGCGCGGCAAACAATGGTTCGCAGGGATCGTTATTAATCTTTTGTTAACAATTGGCTTATGTTAAGAGGCGTTGATGTTTCCGAGTCACCTTATCAGTATTGGGGAAGTTTAGATGAAAAATTACGTTCTGGCCGCGGCAGTGGCGGTTATGCCGATGGCGGCGTCGGCCGTGACGATCGAGCTTGATTCGACGTTTGGCCCAGGCAGCAACGCCGGCATGCTTTACAGCACCGGCTCCGGCTTTTAACTGGACGGAAAAGATACGCAAACGACCGACGCGACATATGTCTCGCAGTCGTTTTCCGCGGGTTCCTACGTGATCAAGCCAACCGAGGATTTCTTCAACTCCTGGTCGCGCTGGCGGACAAGCAGCGGATGCGACGCGGATGGCGCGAACTGCACCAAAGGGTTCGAGTTCTCCTTTGCGTTCTTCCTGCCTGAAAGCATTACGGACACGGGCAAGGTCGGAATCTCGTCCTACGGTCCGATCAACCCCTCTGCGGTCAACCTTGTGAATCAGTCACGGGCGACTGATGGCACGTTCTTCGGCACCGGCGCGCTGGCGTTCGATGATGTGAAGAACACGATTCTGGCCAAGTTCACGCTGGACACCGATCAGGATGTCGGCTTTTTCATCTATGATGATTACATCAAGGACAACCGCGGCGGCGTGAGCATCGAGGTGTCGCCGGTGCCGCTGCCGGCTGGCCTTCCGCTGCTTCTGCTTGGTCTCGGCAGCTTGGCATTTGTGAGACGCAAAAAGGCCTGATCCGGACGATCCGGAACAATGCCCCGGCCATCGCGGCCGGGGCATTTTGTTTTTCCAAGCAGTGCAATGTCCGGCCATCCAGAACCGTCGCCCGCGGAAGAGGCCCGGCATCACTGCCGGGCCTTTCGCTTAACCATCTGACGCTGCTTAGAGATCCAGGTAAAGCTCGCGCGCTTCCTGGAACTTGCTGTCGATCCGCTCGGTCCGCACGCGGGTGATTTTCAGCGAGTCGACAAAGCTTTCGGCGGTTTTCTTCACCAGCGGATCGTCGCTGCCCAGCAGACCGTCCAGAACCTCCTTGGAGGCTTTGGCGCCCGCTTCCATGATGTCGGCGGGGAAATCGCGCACCTGCACGCCGTGATCCTCCACCAGCGTTTTCAGCGCGCGGGGATCGTTGGCGATGAAATCGGCGGAGACCTGATCGTATTCGGCCTGTGACACATCGCGGATGATCGCCTGAAGATCGGCGGGCAGCTCCTGATACTTGGTCTTGTCAACGACCAGCTCGGTCGCCAGACCCGGCTCCACAAAGCTGGGCATGTAGTAGTTTTTCGCGACCTGATGGAAACCGAGCGCCAGATCGTTATAGGGGCCGACAAATTCGGCGGCGTCCAGCGTGCCCGATTGCAGCGCCTGGAAAATCTCGCCCGCCGCCATGTTGGTGACGGTCGCGCCCAGTTTTTCCCAGACCTGACCACCCAGACCGGGCGTGCGGAAGCGCAGGCCCTTGACCGACTCGAGACTGGTCAGCTCGTCGCGGAACCAGCCGCCGGTCTGGTTGCCGGTGTTGCCGGACAGGAAACCCTGCACGCCGAACTGGTCGTAAATCTCGTCCCAGATTTCCTGACCGCCCATGAACCGGACCCACGCCGTCAGCTCGCCCGTGGTCATGCCGTAGGGAACGCCGGTGAAAAACGACAGGGCAGGGGATTTGTTCTGCCAGTAATAGGCGGCGCCGTGGCTCATCTCGGCGGTGCCGTCGATCACGGCGTCAAGGCTTTGCAGGGGCGGCACCAGCTCGCCCGCGGAATAGACCTGCACCGTCAGGCGCCCGCCGGATGCGGCGGTGATCCGGTCGGCCAGACGCTGCGCGCCGACGCCCAGACCGGGGAAGTTTTTCGGCCATGTGGTGACCATGCGCCATGTGATGTTGCCCTGCGCGATGGCCGGCGCGGCCAGTGCCGTGGCGGCGGTGCCGAGGGCACCTGCGCGGATGAAGGAACGACGATCCATATTAAACCTCTCTGCTGATCCAAATCCCGGTATCACCGCATCCGTTTTCCTCGCGCGGCGTGGACCTGACCTAACCAGCCACGTCGCGAAATGTCCATTGTTGATGCGGCGCGGCGGGTGAAACGATCCACCGAACGCATAAGCAAGATTATGTTAACTTGTCGTCTCTTTTTCCCGCTCAGCGACGCTGCGCCCGGATGAAATGGCCCGGCTCGATCTCGACCAGCTCGGACGGCTCGGGCGCGGCATAGACATCGGGGCGGCCGACGGTTTCGGGATGAAACCGGTAGCCTTCGGGCGGCTCCGGCGCGGCATGGGCGGTGACCTTGCGGTCGGGATGCAACACGGTGTCGGGATCGGGGATCGTTGCGATCAGCTTGCGGGTATAAGGGTGCGTGGGATTGGCGAAAATCGCGCTCCACGGCCCAAGCTCGACGATCTGGCCGAAATACATCACCGCGACGCGGTCGCTCATGTGTTCCACCACGCCCAGATCGTGGCTGATCATCACGAAGGACAGCGACAACTCCTCCTGCAGATCCAGCAGCAGGTTGATGATCTGCGCGCGCACCGACACGTCCAGCGCCGACACAGGCTCGTCCAGCATCAGGATGCGCGGGTTGAGGATCAGCGCGCGCGCGATGCCGATGCGCTGGCGCTGGCCGCCCGAGAATTCGTGCGGATAGCGGGCCGCATGTTCGGGGCGCAGATCGACCTTTTGCAGGATGTCGGCGATGCGGTCCTCGATCTCGCTTTTGGCCGTGGTGCCGTGCAGCCGCAGGGGCGCGGCCAGCGAGCGCCAGACCGTCTGGCGCGGATTGAGCGAGGCGTAGGGATCCTGAAACACCATCTGCGCGATGCGCGCGCGGGCCATCCGGTCCGGCGCATCCGCCCCGATGATCGAGCCGCCCTCGAACAGGATATCGCCCGATGTCGGCTCCTGCAGGCCCATGACGGCCAGCGCGGTGGTGGATTTGCCGCAGCCCGACTCGCCCACGATGGAAAGGCATTCGCCCTCGGCCAGCGACAGGTTGACGCCCGCGACCGCATGCAGCGTGCGCTTGTTGCGCGACAGGAACTGACCGCCGACGGGGAAATGCACATGCAGATCGCGGATATCCAGCAGCGGGGCCGTCGCCATGTCCTTCATGCCGCCCCCCCTGCCCGCACGCGCGGATCGCGGATCTTGTGGCGCGGCTCGTGATAGAACTCCTGCAAGAGACTCGCCTTGTCGGTGATCAGGCTGTCGATATCGACAAGGCGCTGGCGCCCGCCCTCGCCATGGCGCGAGCCCAGCCGCGGCAGGGCGCCCAGCAGCCCCTTGGTATAGGGGTGCTGCGGGTCGGCGAAAATGTCATAGGTGTCGCGCTCTTCGACAAGGCGGCCGGAATACATCACGCCGACGCGCTGGCACATGTTGGCGATCACGCCCAGATCGTGGCTGATCAGCAGAACCGCCGTGCCGCGGGCCGAGCAGAGCTGCGCGATCAGCTTCAGCACCTCGTCCTGAACGGTGACGTCCAGCGCCGTCGTCGGCTCGTCCGCGATCAGCAGATCGGGATCGCAGGCCAGCGCGATGGCGATCATCACGCGCTGGCGCATGCCGCCCGACATCTGGAACGGATAGGCGCGCACGCGTTCCTCGGGGGCGGGCACCTGCACATCGGCCAGTGCGCCGATGGCCAGCCTTTCGGCCTCGGCCCAGCTTTTGCCCTGATGCAGAACGAACATCTCGGCAATCTGGCGGCCCACGGTTTTCAGCGGGTTGAGCGCCGTCATCGGCTCCTGAAAGATCATGGCGATGCGCGCGCCGCGCAGCTTGCGCATCTCCCGGTCGCTGAGCGCGCGCAGATCCTCGCCCTTGAACAGGATCTGCCCTGCCGTCACCTTGAGCGGCTTTTTCAGCAGCCGGATCAGCGACAGCGCCGTCAGGCTCTTGCCCGATCCGCTTTCGCCGACAAGGCCGAACGCCTCGCCCTCAAGGATCGAAAACCCCACATCGGTGACGATATCCACATTGCCGCGCCGGGCCGGAATGCCCACATGCAGGCCCTTCAGTTCCAGAAGTGGCGTCATTGTTCCCGCGTCCTCATATGAGGGTCCAGATAGTCGCGCAGCCCGTCGCCCAATAGGTTGAAACCCAGCACCGTGATGAAGATCGCCAGCCCCGGAAAGATCGTCGCCCAGGGCGCGATCACGATCAGCTCGCGCGCGTTGGTTAGCATGCTGCCCCAGCTGGGAAAGGGCGGGCGGATGCCAAGCCCGAGGAAGGACAGCGCCGCCTCGGCCAGCACCGCGGCGCCGATGCCAAGGGTGGAGATCACAAGGATCGGCCCGACCATGTTTGGCAAAAGCTGCGTCGCCATGATGCGGATGTCGCCATATCCCAGCGTCTGGGCCGCCTGCACATATCCCTGCCCCTTCAGCGACAGCGTCGAGGACCGCGCGATGCGGCAGGTCCAGCTCCAGTTTGTCAGCCCCAGCGCGATCAGCAGGCTGGGCAGGCCCGGCCCCAGGATCGCCATGATCGCCAGTGCAAAGATCAGCGACGGGATCGCCAGCATCACGTTGGTCAGCCCGTTCACCAGATCGTCCCACCAGCCGCCCCAATAGGCCGCCGAAATGCCCAAGGTCAGCCCGATCACCGAGTTGATGACTTGGCTGACAACCCCCACGGTCAGCGAGATCTGCGCGCCATAAAGCACCCGCGTGAAGATATCGCGCCCCTGCGCATCCGTGCCGAACCAGAATTCGCGGCCGGGGGGCAGCTCGGCGTTCATCAGGTTCGCGTCGAACACCGGATCCAGCGACGTCAGCAGCGGCGCAAACACCGCGCCGCAGATCACTACCAGCGTCAGGATGCCGCCCACCCACAGGTTGAAGTTGAATCCCCTCATGTCTGCTTGATCCTCGGGTCGATGGCCGCATAAATGATGTCGACAAAGGTGTTGATGACCAGGAACCACACCACGATCACCAGGATCGTGCCCTGCACCACCGGAATGTCCCGGATCGCCACGCTATCGACCAGAAGCAGGCCGATGCCCGGCCAGGCGAACAGTTTCTCGATCACCACCGCCTGCCCCATCATCGAGCCGAACTGAAGCCCGATGGTGGTCACGACCAGCACCATGACGTTGCGCATCAGGTGCCAGCGCACGACGCGCGCGTTGCTCATGCCCTTGGAATGGGCGGTGCGGATGAAATCCTCGTTCATGATCTCCAGAACGCCCGCGCGCGTGGTGCGCGCCAGCAGCGCCAGGGGCGTGACGCCCAGCGTGATCGCCGGCAGGATCAGGTATAACGGATCGCCCCCGCCATAGCCGAAACTGGGCAGCCAGCCCAGTTGCAGCGCAAAGAAATACATCAGGAGCAGGCCCAGCCAGAATTGCGGCATCGACAGGCCCGACACCGCGCCCACCATCGTCGCCGTGTCCAGAATGCTGCCCGGGCGCAGCGCCGCGATGAAGCCGAGGGGCACGCCGACCACGATGGCAAACACCATCGCCGCGACCGACAGCTTGAGCGAGGCCCAGACCCGGTCGCCGATCACCTCCGTCACCGGCTCGCGAAAGCGGAAGGACGTGCCCAGATCGAACTGCACCAACCCCACGATATATTCGCCAAAGCGCACATGCACCGGCTTGTCCAACCCGAATTCGGCGTTGATGCGGGCCAGCGTCTCGGGGTCCGCATTGGTGCGCCCGTCCGACATCAGGCTGGACGCGAAACTGCCGGGGATGACGCTGAAGATCACGAAGATCAGCAGCGCCACGGCAAAGATCGTCGGGATCATCTGCAGCAATCGCCGGATGGTAAAACGCAGCATCGCCTGTCCTTTGTCCTGTGCCGGCGGCGCGGCCCAAGCAGCGCCGCCGGGTATTCAGGTTACGCGATCACTTGCGCGAATCGGGCGCGGTGTCGTCGATCCACAGATCCTCGTAATTCTGGATCGCCAGCTCGGTCGCGTTCTGCTGCAACCCGTGCAGCCAGGGCTGATAGGCCATCACCGCCTTGTTGTAGTTGAAGAACCAGCTGGGCGCCTCTTCCTGCACGATGTCATTGGCCTGGCTCAGCAGCGCGGTCTTCTTGGCCGGATCGGCCTCGGCTGTCGCCTCGTCGAACACCGCGTCGAATTCGGCATTGTCGAAGGCCCAATAATTGCAGGCCGCGCGCGTCGTCTCGGAATAGAAGCATTTCATCGTCGCATAGGGATCGGGGCCCGACACGTTGGACCACATGAACGCCTGATGATCGCCCGCCGGTACGACCTCGGCCAGCACCGACGCCTCCACCGGCTTGGCCGTCACCCTGATCCCGGCATCGGCCAGCATCGGGATGATCGCCTCGACGATGGTCAGGCCCCAGCTTTCGTTCTGCGTCGCCGTTATCTCGAACTCGATCCCGTCCTCATAACCGGCATCGGCCAGCAGTTGCTTGGCCTTCTCCACGTCATAGGCGTAGGGCACCGCGTCCTTGTTATAGGCGGGCGACGAGATCGGCAGCCAGCCGGTGGCGCGATAGGCCTTGTTCTTGACCAGCCGCTCGATGATCAGATCGGTGTTGATCGCGTGGTTGATGGCCTGGCGCACTTCCTTTTTCTGGAAGGGCTCGTAATCGGGGTTGAAGCCGACATGGCGGGTATAGACCTCGGCCACTTCCAGAATGTTGTCCTTCAGCGCGTCATCGGCCTGATAGGCCACGTATTGCGACGGCCCCAGAACGCTGACGTCGATTTCCTGATTGCGGAAGGCCACGTCGCGCGCCGATGCGTCATCCAGCAGAACGATGTTGATCTTGTCCAGATAGGGCTTGCCGTCCTCGTAGAAGTCTTCGAACTTCTCGACGGTGATGCGGCTGCCGGGAATGTTCTCGACAAACTTGAAGGGGCCAAGGCCGACGGGACTGGTCTGGAAATCCGCGGCCTCGGCGGCGCCTTCGGGATAGATCGCGGCGTTGACGCGCATCAGCTCATAGCCCGGCTCGGCCACCGGCTCCTTGTAGGAGATCTCAAGCGTCTTGTCGTCGATCGCCTTGAGGCCCGAAATGCTGTCGGCGCTGCCGTCCACAAACTCATCGATGCCGACCACGCCCGACACATAGCGCGCGCCGGGAAAGGCGTTGTCCGGATGGGCGATCCGCTGATAGGAATAGATGATGTCGCCTGCCGTCAGCTCCTTGCCATCGTGGAATTTCGCGTCGCGCAGCGTGTAGGTGAACACCTTGCCGTCGTCCGACACCTCGACATTGGTGGCCAGCTCCAGCTCGGGCTTGCCCTCGGCCGAGTTCCAGTCATAGAGGCTGCGATGGATTGCCTTGGCCGGGAATTCGTCCTGCGTGGCAGGGGTGGAATGGATGTCCAGCGTGCCAAAGCTCGACCCGTAGGGCGCCACGAAATTCAGCGTGCCGCCGCTTTGCGGATCCTGCGCCCAGGTGGCGGCCGCCGTGCCGATCAGCAGCGCGGCGGACAGGGTAAGGGACTTCAACATTTGATATTCTCCTTGTTGGGGTCTTTTGGTCTTCCCGATTCTTCGCGATCAGGCTTGATACACGATCTGACCACCCAAGACGGTCATCGCGCAATAGGTATCGTTCAGTATCTCCTCCGGCTCCGCCTCCAGCAGGTTGCGCGAGAAGACGGCGATATCGGCCAGTTGCCCCGGCACGAGCCGCCCCTTGATATGCTCGGCATTCTGCGAATAGGCGCTGTATTCGGTATAGGCGCGCAAGGCCTCGGTGATGCTCAGGCGCTGGCCCGCGTCCATCACGGTGCCGTTCCACGTCTTTCGCGTGATCATGTTGTAGATGTTCGGCCACGGGTCCGGCTTGCACACGGGCGCATCCGATCCGGTCGAGGGTTTGAACCCCATATCGGTCCATGTGCGCATCGGATAGCAGGGCTTGGCCCGCGCCTCGCCTAGAACCGAGATATAGCTGTTGCCGAAATCATAAACGAACACCTGCTGCGGCACCGGCAAAAGGCCGGCGGCCTTCATGCGCTGATGCTGCGCGTCGTCCGAAAATCCGCAATGCTCGATCCGGTGGCGATGCGTCTGGTCCGGATGCGCGGCAATCGCCTTTTCATAGGCCGTGATCAGCTGGTCGATGGCGCCGTCGCCGATGGCATGGCAGGCCATCTGGTAGCCCATGCCGACATATTCATCCACCATCTGGTTCAGCTGCTCGTCCGGCAGGATCTGCACCCCGGTCGTGTCGTCATCGCCAAGGTAGGGCTGGCGCATCCACGCCGTGCGCCCGCCGGCCGATCCGTCAAGGAAGATCTTGACCGCGCCGACGCGCAGCATGTCATCGCCCACGCCGGACACCAGCCCCGCCGCGTGACATTCCGGCACGATGGAGGTCCGCCCCGGATCGCCCAGCAGCACTTGCCACACCCGCACCGGCAGCCGCCCGTCCCGCTTGGCCAGGTGATAGGCGCGCATCTCGGAAAATCCCGCAGCCATGCCGACGGCGGCATCCATGCAGGACGTGATCCCCTGCGACAGCAGGTATCTGCCCGCCCGCTCGGCCGCGTCGATCAACTCGTCCACCGTGGGGGTCGGCGGCGCATCGCGCAGCAGCCCCTGGGCGTTCTCGGCAAAAAGGCCGGTCAGCCGGCCGTTCAGCTTTTCGATCACGCCGCCGGGCGGGGCTGGCGTATCCTCATCGACGCCGGCCATCTCCAGCGCCCTGGAATTGCCCAGCGTGACATGCCCGCAGGCCCGCACCAGCACGACCGCATGATCGGGCGCGGCCTGGTCCAGCTCGCTGCGGTCCGGGTGGCGGCCGATGTCCAGCTTGACCTGATCATACCCGCGCGCCATCACCCAGCCCCCCTTGGGCGTCTGGGCCGCGCGCGCCGCGATCGCCGCTTGCAGCGCCTTCAGCGTCGGCGCGGCACCGGGGCTGGCATCGATCCAGCCCATCGAAATGCCCAGCGGCATCAGATGCAGGTGATTGTCGTTCAGTCCGGGCGTGGCAAACTGCCCCTGCAGGTCGATCACCCGCGTATCGGGCCCGCGCAGGCCGAGGATCTCCGCATCACTGCCGGTGGCCAGAATACGCCCGGCGAAAACCGCCAGAGCCTCGCACATCCCGTCGTCATGGCCGCACCAGATTGCGCCATTGTGCAGTATCATGTCCGCACGGCAAATATCGCCGGTCATTGCCCTGATGTTCCGATCTGTCTAACTTTGTCCCCAGGCAGGAATATCCTGCATACCCAAGCATACTAAGGATATCCGCTTAAATGGCGACCATTATTTTCCCTTTGGTTTCAATGCCATCGCGCGCGGGCCATGGCCGCGATGACTGATCCCGCCGCCTCCGCGCTGACGCGGGTCGGGCGCTTCGCGCGGGGTGCGCTGAATGCCATCGCCGATGTTGCGGGCGTCGCCGTCGGGCATTGCACGCTGATCGAGGGGGACCGCACGCGCACCGGCGCGACGGCGATCCTGCCCCATGGCGGCAATCTCCTGGCCCGCAAGGTGCCCACCGGGCTGGCCGTGCTGAACGGGTTCGGCAAGTTCGTCGGCGCCACGCAGATCCGCGAGCTGGGCCAGATCGAAACGCCGATCCCGCTGGCCTTCTCGACGCAGCGCGCGCCGACGCATCCGCTGGACAACGACGCGATGTCGCCGCTGTTCGAGGCCGCGATCGACACCGCCGAAGAGGCGACCCTGAACTCCATGCTTCATGCCGCACCGATGACCGGCTTTGACGCCGCGCGCTCTGCCCCTTCGCAGGTGGACGCGCTGCGGCTGCGATGATCGCGCGGCAACGGGGTTCCGTGGCAGCGTCAAACGAGGAGGTTTGCCCATTTGCCACAAACGAGAGTTTTTGGCAGCGTTCCAACAGCGCTGCCAACCGTGCTTTGACGCCAATGATCCGGCGGTCTATTGGAGCGGGGATGGTGCATCCACCATCAATACTCGGATTGCGTCAACGACATGGAAGTCTAAGAAATGATGAGCGGCAACCTTCGTAGGAATGCAAGGATCCCCGCGGCCGCATTCACGGCTGTCGCGCTTTTTATCGGGCTCGCAATTCTAGCGTTGCAGTTAATTTTATGGATGGAGCTGTCAGCCTCCGAGCTTTGGTATTTCTGCACTGAAGACCGATCGACCTTCTGCTTTGTAAACTTCAATCAGGCGAGCACGATTTCGCGTGCCCCTTGGGCATTTCTGGTAGGCTTGGCGCTGCTTCCCGGATTTCTCGCAGTGCTTGTGGCGCGCCTGCAAAATTCTATGCCCCCTAATCTAAAGGCTTGGGTCGTCGCGGCAATGTGGCTTGCCTTTGCATTTTACCTCGCCGCTCCAATCATCATCATGGCTTCTGCCTCATCGTTTTCGGGCCCGGCCGCATCAGACGGGTGGGTACTTTACCCCCCCTTGTCGACATCATCTTATCAACCGGATGCGATCCTCAATTCACTGCAAATGAACAAGCTGGCAGTGGCGATACTCTTAATCCTGAACCTGTTCGGCTTTACGGTTTCCCGAATTGCTCGACCGCGTTCCACACGTTCAAAGGCCGTGCAAATCGGTTTTATCACTTTGATGATCTGGGTGATCTGGATGGCGATCACATGGCTCAGCGATTTCTTGAAGTTCATAAGTCTTGACAGAAATTTTGGGACGACATTCTTCGATCCAGCCTCGCAGGCAGAGAAGGACTATCCGACACTTCTTTTGGAGTATTTAGACGGCCCGGGAATATGGTATCTAGCGGCGGTATTCTCTTGTTTGGCCCTTTGGATTTCAGCTCGACGATCATAGCATCATAGTCACGCTCAAACCGAGTTTCCCTGTGACGCGCAATCGGTATCTGCCGGGGGCGCTCTTGCGGCCTGCCCCGATCTGGCGTCATATATCACACGACACGCCAGACCGGAGGACGATGCCATGGACACAGACACGAAAGCGCCGCCCGTTCAGCCCCCGTTCACCGGCCCCGATCTGTGCCGCAAGGAGGCGCACGAGATCGTGGCGCTCTTGCGCGCCGGCGAGGTCTCGCCGCAAGAGCTGCTGACGGCGGCGCAGGCCCGCACGGAGGCGGTCGAGCCCAGCATAAACGCCATGCCAACCGTCTGCTGGACCCGCGCCGAGGCGGCGGCAGGCACAATGGCGCAGGATTGCGCGGATCATCCCGGTTGGCTGGCCGGTCTGCCGATCTCGATCAAGGATCTGACGCCGGTCGCGGGCGTGCGCACCACCTTCGGCACCAGGGGGCTGGCCGATTTCATACCCGCCGCCAGCGATCCGCTGGTCGAGCGGCTGGAGGCGCGCGGCGGTCTGGTTGTCGGCAAGTCCAACACGCCCGAGTTCGGCGCCGGGGCCAACACGTTCAATGACGTCTTCGGCCCCACGCTCAACCCGTGGGACACCGCGCTGAATGCCGGCGGCTCGTCCGGCGGGGCCGCCGCGTCGCTGGCCACGGGCGAGGTCTGGCTCGCCCACGGATCGGATCACGGCGGATCGCTGCGCACGCCCGCGGCCTATTGCGGCGTGGTCGGCCTGCGGCCCAGCCCCGGCCGCGCGGGGGGCGCGTCGCCCGACGCGGGGTTCATGCTGGAAAGCGCGCAGGGTCCGATGGCCCGCTCGGTCATGGATTGTGCGCTGTTTCTGGACGCGATGAGCGGGTTCGAGCCGCGCTTCGCCATCTCCTACCCCGCGCCCGAGCGCCCCTTTCAGGAGGCCGCCCGCCGGGCAAGCAGCAATCTGCGCATCGCCTTCACCCCCGATCTGAACGGCTTCGGCCCGGTGGACACCGAAATGGTCCAGCACCTGCGCGCCGTCATGGAGCAGTTGCAGGGCAACGGCGCCAACGTGGACGAGGAATGTCCCGATCTGACCGGGCTGGAGCGGACCTATCACACCCTGCGCGGGCTGAACTATGCGCTTCTGGCCAAGCGGCTGGACCCCAAGGTGCGCCAGCATCTCAAGCCGGTGCTGGAGGAAAACATGCAATCCGGCGCGGCGCTGACCTTGGACGACATCGCCGATGCCCACCTGACCCGCAGCGCGCTGTTCAACCGGATGGTCGCGCTGTTCGAGCGTTTCGACGTGCTGGCGCTGCCCACGGTCGGCTGCATGCCGCGCCCGCAATCCGAGGAATGGGTGCGCGAGATCGGCGGCCAGACCCTGACCGGCTATGTCGATTGGCTGCGCTTTGCGTTTCTGGCCACCACCACCGGGCTGCCCGCCATCTCGGTCCCCGTTGGGCTGGGTCCGCGCGGCATGCCCGTGGGGCTGCAACTGATCGGCAAGCCGCGCGGCGAGGCGGCGCTTCTGTCCGCCGCGCGGTTTGTCGAGCAGGTGACGGGCGGCCCGCTGGGCCCGATCGACCCGGTCACGGCCGGGGGGCTTTAAGCCCCGGCAGGCTCGGCCACCGCGTCGCCCCATGCGCTCATGATCTCGGTCGCGCCGGACCGTTTCGCGCCCGTGTCCAGCACCCCCGCCGGGCAGGCAAAGGGATAGGGCAACAGCGATCTGAACACCTCGCTGACCGGCGCGATCTGCTCCAGCTTGGCGATCACCCCAGGCGCCAGCGCCGCGTCGGCCAGTATCTGATCGCCGCCCGACAGATCGAGGCGCGGCTGGTGGAACGCGGCCGGCAGGTCCATGTCGAAATCCACGATGAAGGACGCAAGCTGCGTCACCGCCGAGACGATCTTGCGCCCGCCCGAGGCCCCCAGCGCAAAGCGTTTGCCATCCGCCTGCCCCAGCATCGGGCAGACATTCATCAGGCATCTTTTGCCCGCGCCCAGCGAATTGGGTTTGCCCTGCTCGGGATCGAACCACATGATTCCGTTATTCATCAACAGGCCCGTGGATTCCGACACCATCCGCGCGCCGAAGATCGACAGCAGCGTTTGCGTGTTCGACACCATGTTCCCGTCCCGGTCCACGACCGAAAAATGCGTGGTGCAGCCGGGTGCGCCCGGGCTTTCGCCGTCATCGCCCATGGACGAGATCCGCTCGGCATAGGCCGCCCGCAGCGCTTTGGCATAGGCCGGATAGGCGGCATCGACGCTGCCCAGATCCTGCGCGGCCAGATGTGCGAATGCGCTGGCCATGGTCGGCCCCGCCGTCAGCCCCGGCATCGCGTAAAGCTGCGCGTCGCGATAGGGCACCGCCAGCGGCGCGTGAAACTGCGCGCGGTTGGCGGCCAGATCCTCGCGCGTCAGATACCCGCCCTTGCCCTGGATATCGGCGGCCATCGCCGCGCCCAGATCGCCGCCATGCAGCGCCGCCGCCCCCTCGCGCGCGAGGATGTCGAGGCTGTCGGCCATCCGGCCTTGGTCAATGCGATCCTCCGCCGCGTTGGTCCAGGAAAACGCCCGCGGCCATTGCCCCTCGTCCAGGAACATCGCCGCCGCATCCGCATCGCGCGCCAGATCGCGCGCGGCGCCCGCAATGATCAGCGAGGCATACCAATCAATTCCCATCCCGCGCCGTGCATGGGCAATTGCGGGGGCCAGCAATTCGCCCCAAGGCAGCTTGCCCCAGCGTTTGTGCGCCGCCTCCAGCCCGTCGACCATGGCCGGCACCGCGACCGCCTTGGCGCCAAAGATGTTGCGGTCCTCGACCACGCGCTCCCACGGGAACAGATCGCTTGCCGCGCCCTCGCCCGACAGCGGAAAATCCTCCACGCGCAGCTTGGCAGGCGCCTGCATGCCGAAATTCAGCGCATGCGCCTCGCCGGTATCGGCGCGCCAGTGCATCGCCGCGCCGCCACCCGCGGGGCCGGACATCCACGGCTCCAGCACGCCGCAGACAAAGGCGCAGGCGACCGCCGCATCAACCGCATCACCGCCCGCGCGCAGCACCTCGGCCCCCGCCTCGGCGGCCTGCCGATGTTGCGAGGCAACCACGCCGCGATCCGTCTCGACAACGTGTTTGCGGATCTCCATGGTCCGTGACAAAGCGTCCGACATCATGCCTCCAGACGGCAGTAAAGCCCCGCGGCAAGCCGCGCGCGTTCCACCAGGCTATCCACGAAAATATGTTCGTTGAGCGTATGCAGATCCCTGCCGCGCACGCCGATGGAATCCAGCGTCGGCAGGCCCAGAAAGCCGGTGAAATTCCCGTCCGAGCCGCCGCCGGCGGATTTGCCAGTCATCTCGAACCCGATCTCGCCCGCGATGTCCTGCGCCAGCGACAGCATGGCCATCGTGCCGGGCTGGTCCGGGTCCCACACCGGGCGGGTGACGCCGCGCCGCACCTCGATGGTGATGTCCTCCGAATCCGAGCGCAGCGCCATCATCTTGCGCACGCCCTCGTCCAGCAGCTCCTGCGTCTTGGCCATGGTCAGCACCTCGGCATCGCAGACGGACGAGACGCAGTTCACCCACTGGCCCGCGTTGAACACCCCGACCGAGAAGGTGCAGTCATCGGTGGTCATCCCCTCGATCTGCGCGACCTTCTTGGCCATCTCCGCAATCGCCGAGCGGCCATCGGCCAGCGCCCAGCCCGCATGGCTGGGCTTGCCCAACGCGCGCAGGTTGAACCGCGCGATCGCATAGCGCCCGATGACCGCGCTCCCATCAAGGTTCGCGGGTTCGGGCACAAGGATATACTTGTGCCGCTTCGCCTCGCTCTCGATCAGCGCGCGGGTCGAGGGGGTGCCGATCTCCTCGTCGGGGGTAAACAGGACCGTCACGGGCAGCGGCGTCTCGATGCCCGCATCCTGCAGCTTGCGCAGCGCGTCGAGATAGACGTAATTGCCGCCCTTCATGTCCATGATGCCGGGGCCATAGCACAAGGCCCCCTCGCGCCGGAACGGCAGCTTGGCCAGCGTGCCGACGGGATGCACCGTGTCCATATGGCCCAGCAGCAGGATCCCCCCCTGCCCCGCCCGAGGGTGCGGCATCGTCGCGCGCACGCTGTCGCCAAGGCCCATGGTGCCGGGAATACGCTCTACCCGCGCGCCCATGGCGGCCATTTCATGCTGGACCAGATCCATCATGCGGTTGACGGCGGCGGCGTCGAAAGTGGGGCTTTCGGTTTCGATCCAGGGCCTCAGCCCGTTCAGCATTTCGTCCGTAATAAAAGGCAGATCCAGCGGAGTCATGGCAGAGTATTCCTGTTCGTTGCAGGCCCCCGGCGCGGGGGGCGGTCAGTAGCGGTGAGTTCGGAAAGGGCCTCAGCCCTGCCCGCCCTTGGGCAGCCGCGTCTCGATCAGGCGCGCATAGATCGAGGCGCCGATGGGCAGGATCGCGTCATCCAGAACAAAGGCCGGATTGTGCAGCGGGATGCCCCCGGCATGCCCGACGCGGCAATAGGCGCCCGGCACGACCTTCAGCATGTCGGCGAAATCCTCGGACCCCGTCGCCTGATCGCTGCACTCGGCGGCCATGTCCGGCCCGACAATCTCGGCCGCGGCGGCAACATAGGCGGTGGACAGCTCCGGATCGTTCATCAGAACGTCAAAGACATTGCGCAGCTTTGCCGTGATCTCGACCCCGTAGGCCTGCCCCATGCCGGCGCACAGATCCTTGATGCGCTGGTCCGCCAGCTCGGCCATGTCGTCGTGGAAATAGCGCACGGTGCCGCTGATCGTGGCCGAATCCGGCACCACGTTATAGGCCGATCCCGCGTTGAACGTCGTCACCGACAGGACCACCGGCTTGGTCGGGGCGACATTGCGGCTGACCACGGACTGAAGCTGCTGCACAAGGCTGGTCCCGATGACGATGGGATCGCGCGACTGGTGCGGCATCGCCGCATGGCTGCCCTTGCCCTTGATCGTGATGTCAAAGAACGTGGCGCCCGCCATCGCCGGGCCGGGGGTGACGCGGACGGTGCCCGGCTCGGCGTTGGGATCGTTGTGCATGCCGTAGATCTCGTCGCAGGGAAACTGCTCGAAGAGGCCATCCGCGATCATCCGGCGCGCGCCGCCCAGCCCCTCTTCGGCGGGCTGAAAGATCAGCACGGCGGTGCCGTCGAATTCGCGCGTCTGCGCCAGATAGCGCGCGGCGCCCAGCAGCATGGTGGTGTGGCCGTCATGGCCGCAGGCATGCATGCGGCCCGGATTGGTCGAGGCATAGGCCACACCCGACGCCTCCTCGATCGGCAGCGCGTCCATGTCCGCGCGCAGCCCGATGCGGCGATTGCCGCCGCCCTTGCCCTTGATGATGCCGACAACGCCGGTGCCGCCAAGGCCCTGATGCACCTCGTCGACGCCGTATTCCTTCAGCTTTTCGGCGACGATGCCCGAGGTGCGGACCTCCTCGAAGCCCAGTTCGGGATGCGCGTGGAAATCGTGGCGGATCGCGGTCAGGTCATCGGCGAAAGCCTGAATTTGCGGAATGATGCTCATGGCGGGGGGTTCCTTCTAGGCGGTGGCGCTGTCCAGCGCGCGGAAATTGGCAAAGTCCCAGTGACGGCCCGGCGCCGCCTCGATCAGGGCGCGGGTATAGTCGTGCGCGGGGTCCGCCAGCACCGAGCCGGCGGGGCCATACTCCACCACGCGGCCCTTCTGCATGACCAGCACATCGTCGCAGATCTGCGCGGCGACGCGCAGATCATGGGTGATGAACAGCATGGCGATGCCGAACTTGGCCTGCACATCGTCCAGCAGGTCCATCACCTGCGCCTGAACGCTGACATCGAGGGCCGAGACAGCCTCGTCCGCGACCAGCAGATCGGGCTTCATCGCCACGGCGCGCGCAATCGCGATGCGCTGGCGCTGGCCGCCCGAAAACTGGTGCGGATAACGGCCAAGCGCATCCTTGGGCAGCTCGACCAGCTCCAGCAGATCGGCGGCATGGTCCATCGCCTCGGCCCGCGGCGTGCCGAAATTGATCGGCCCCTCGCAGAGGCTCTGCGCGATGGTCCAGCGCGGGTTGAGCGAGCGGTAGGGATCCTGAAACACGATCTGCAAATGGCGGCGATGCGGCTGCATCTTGCGGCGGCCCAGCGTGGCGATCTCGGCGCCCGAGACGTTGATCTGCCCCGCCGTCGGATCGATCAGGCGCATGACGCAGCGCGCGACGGTGGATTTGCCCGAACCGCTTTCGCCCACGATGCCAAGGGTCCGCCCCGGCGCGATGGTGAAGCTCACGTCCTGCGCCGCCTTCACGCCCTCTTTCTTGCGCAAAAAACCGCCCTGCGGATAGGTCATGTCCAGCCCCGTCACCTTGACGGTGTCCTTGGCCGATTTCGCCTCGCGCGGCGGGCGCGGCTTGAGGTTGGGAACCGCCATCAGCAGCTTGCGGGTATAGTCCTGCTTCGGATTGGTCAGCAGCTCGCGGATCGGCGCGCTTTCGACGATATGGCCCCGCTGCATGACGCTGACCGTGTCGGCGATCTCGGCGACGACGCCCATGTCATGCGTGATGAACAGCACCGCGGTGCCCTGCCGCTCCTGCATCTCGGCGATCAGGCGCAGGATCTGCAGCTGCGTGGTGACGTCCAGCGCCGTCGTCGGCTCGTCCGCGATCAGCAGATCGGGGTCCAGGATCAGCGCCATCGCGATCATGATCCGCTGCCGCTGCCCACCCGAAAGCTGATGCGGAAAGGCCGAATAGATGCGCTGCACATCGGGCAGATGGACCTGCTCCATCATGTCGAGCGTGCGCTTTTTCGCCTCGGCGCGGGACAGATCGGTGTGCATGTTCAGCACCTCCTCGATCTGTTCGCCGACGCGCAGCACCGGGTTGAGCGCCGTCATCGGCTCCTGAAAGATCATCGAGATGCGGCGCGCGCGCAGGGCGCGCATCTGCGCATGGGTGGCGCTGGTGATCTCGAAATCCTCCAGCTGGATCGACCCGCCGGTGATCTCCAGCGCGTCCTTGGGAAGAAGGCCCATGGCCGCAAGCGACGTGACCGACTTGCCCGATCCGCTTTCGCCGACAAGGCAATGCGTCTCGCCCGCGCGGATCTGCAGGTTGATGCCGTTCAGCACCGGCGCCGCGTCCTTCACCCCTTTCAGGCTGACCGACAGATCGCGAACCTTCAGGACGCTGGCCGCGTCCGCGAAATCTCTGGACTTGAACTCCATGTCAGCCCTCCCGTTTCTTCAGGCGCGGATCCAGCATGTCGCGCGCGGTGTCGCCCAGAAGGTTGATCGCCAGAATGCACAAGGACAGCAGCAGTCCGGGCCAGAAGATCAGCCCCGGCTTGATCTGGAAATAGGTGCGCCCCTCGGCCATGATGTTGCCCCATGTCGGGATCTCGGTGGACACGCCCGCGCCAAGGAAGGACAGGATCGCCTCCAGCAGGATCGCCGAGGCGCAGATATAGGTGCCCTGCACGATCAGCGGCGCGAAGGTGTTGGGCATCAGGTGCCGCAGCAGGATCTTCGGCATCGACGATCCCAGCGCGATCGCCGCCTCCACATAAGGCTCCTCCCGCGCCGACAGCACGACCGACCGCACCAGCCGCACGACGCGCGGGATCTCGGGGATCGTGATCGCCATGATGACCGAGGTCAGGCTGGGCCCGTTCAGCGCCACCAGCGCGATCGCCAGCAGGATCGCCGGCATCGCCATCAGGCTGTCCATGATGCGCATGATGATGCTGTCGGCGATGCGGAAGAACCCCGCGACCAGCCCGATCAGCAGCCCGATGATGACACTCACCAGCGCCGCGCCCACACCGATCAGCAGCGATATGCGCCCGCCGGTCATCACCCGGCTGAACGTGTCGCGCCCGAACTGGTCGGTGCCCAGCAGGAAATCATCCGTCGGCGGGCTGAGCCGCGCGGATGAATTCATCTTGAGCGGATCGAACGGCACGTAAAGCGGCGCCAGGATCGAGGCCAGCACGATGGCGATCAAAAGCGCCGCGGCGATCATCGGACCGATCCCGATCCGCGCCCCCGCGGGCAGCGAGAACACGCCGGTGAGCACTTGAAAGGCGCTGTGCCGTGATTGAGGTGCGTCTGTCATGTCAGTACCGGATCCTTGGATCGAAGAAGGAATATGAGATATCCACGAGGAGGTTGACGAAAACATAGATGCCCGCCGTCAGCAGGATCATCGCCTGGATCACCGGATAATCGCGCGCCAGGATCGCATCGACCGTCAGCCGCCCGATACCGGGGATGTTGAACACGCTTTCCGTCACCACCACGCCCGAAATCAGCAGCGCAAAGCCGGTGCCGATGATCGTCAGGATCGGCACCGCGGCGTTGCGCAGCGCATGGCGGAACAGCAGGGTGTTTTCGCGCACGCCCTTGGCGCGGGCGGTGCGGATGTAATCCTCGCCCAGCACCTCCAGCATGGAGGCGCGCGTCATCCGCGCGATCAGCGCGATATAGATCGTCGCCAGCGTCAGCGACGGCAGGATCGCCCGGCTGAAGAACGCGCCCAGCCCCTCGGACGGGTCCTTATAACCCTGCACCGGCACCCAGCGCAGGTCGATCGCAAAGATCTGGATCAGGATATAGCCGATCACGAAGACCGGGACCGAAAAGCCCAGCACCGAAAACGCCATCACCAGAAAATCCACCCAGGTGCGGTGGCGCCATGCGGCGATCACGCCCATCGGCACGGCCAGCGCGACCGAGATCACGATGGTCATCAGCGCAATGTTGATCGTCGGCCCCAGCCGCGAGGCGACCATGCCGGAAACGGGCGTGTTGGACAAAAGCGACGTGCCCATGTCCCCGCGCAAAAGCTGCCCGATCCAGGTAAAGAACTGAACCAGCAGCGGATCATTCAGGCCCAGCCGGTCGCGGATGCGCTCGATCTGCGCGGGCGTCGCGGCATCGCCGGCCAGAATCGCGGCGGGATCGCCCGGCGTCAGGCGCAAAAGAAGAAACACGAAGATAGCAACGATCACCATCACGGGAATTGTGGCCAGCACGCGCTTCAGGATGTAGACGAACATGCTCTGAGGGTCCTTGTTGTTGATCGCGGCAAGGGGCGCGCGGGCGCGCAGGAGGGACAGGGAGCGCGCCACCCGCGCGCTCCCTGCTGATGGATCACTCCATCTTTTTCGTCACGTTCCAGAACACCGGGACCGGCGAGGGCAGGATATTCTCGATCGCGGTCCGGCGCGCCTGCGGCGTGATGTATTCGCCCAGCATGATGTAGTTCACGTTGTCCATGACATGCTTCTGGATCTCGACCGCCACTTCCTTGCGGGTGGCATCGTCGGTGGCGGCGATGAAATCGGCGCGCAGCTCTTCGATCTTGGGATCGTCGGGCCATCCGAACCATGCATCATCGCCGCGGCCGTTCACCATGACGTTGATCAGCGGATCGGAAATCTCCGGCACCATCCAGTTGGTAAAGAAGATGTGCCAGCCGCCTTCGTCCACCGGGCCCTGGTTGGGGCGACGCTGCACGACCGATTGCCAGTCCATCGACTGCATGTCGACGGTAAAGCCCGCCTCGCGCAGCGCCTGCGCCGCGACGACCGGCTGATTGACCAGCGTGACCACATCGGTCGGCGCCATCAGCACGATGGGCGTGCCGTCATACCCGGCCTCTTCCAGCAGGGCCTTGGCCTTCTCGATATTGGCACCGCCCGTCAGCAGCTCGGAATCCGCCTCGTCGCCCAGGGGTGTCGAGCAGCCGAAGATCGCGCCGCAGACGTTGTAGTATTCCTCGCTGCCCTGCATCGTCTCCAGCACGGATTTCTGGTCCAGCGCGGCCATCGCGGCCTGACGCACCAGCTTGTTGTCGAATGGGGGCTGCATGTGGTTCGGGCGCCCGATGGTGACATAGCCCAGCTTGTCGCGCGTCTCGACCACGACGTCGGGATTGGATTCCATCAGCGGAATCAGGTCCATCTGCGACATCTCGATATAGTCGATCTCGCCCGCGCCAAGCGCGTTCACCGCCGTCACCGCGTCCGGCATCGCCGTCCAGATCACCTTGTCGACATTGACCACCTTGCCGCCGGCCATCCACGAGGCAGGCTCGTCGCGCGGGACGTATTCGTCGAACTTCTCATAGGTCACCGAAACGCCCGGCTCGTATTCGTCCGTGTTGAACACGAACGGGCCCGAGCCGATATATTCCGTGATCGTCTCATCGGGCGAGGTCGCGGCAATGCGCGCGGGCATGATGAAGGGCGGCACCGCCGATTGCTTGGAAATGACGTCCAGCATCGGGCCGAACGGCTCGGACAGGGTCCAGACGATCGTCTTGTCATCCGTGGCCTCAAGGCTCTCGGTGACGTCAAAGATCAGCTGGCCGCCCGAATCCCGATCGCCCCAGCGCTTGAGCGAGGCAACCACGTCCTCGCCGGTCACCGGCGCGCCGTCATGAAAGGTCAGCCCGTCGCGCAGCGTGAAGGTATAGACCAGATTGTCGTCCGAGATTTCCCAGTCGGCCATCTGCGGCTGCGGCGTGAACGTGTCGTCAACTGCCGTCAGCACGTCATAGACCATGTAGCCATGATCGCGCGTGATATGCGCCGTGGTGATGATCGGGTCCAGCACGCGCAGCGGCGAGTGCATCACCGCGGTGATGACGTTTTCCTTTTCCTGCGCGCTCATCGCGCCCGGCACCAGCATGGCGGTCCCCGCCAGCAGCGCGGCGGCAAGCCCGCTTGGGTTCTTCGTCAGGTTTCTCAAACTTAGCATGTCTTTCTCTCTCCCTTGTTGGTCTGGTTTGTTCTTCGTGCCATGCGGCACCGCCGCGGCGTCAGGCCCCGGCGCGCTGCCTTGAAGGCTCCGCGTCAAAGGCGAGGCCATTCGGAAACAGCCGCAGCCCCTGCCGCAGCCGCGTGAACGGCAGGTCCGCCGGGCTCAGCGGCATCGGCCCCGGCGCGCAGGCCACGAGGATGGCGCGCGCGATGGGCGCGAAATCGGCCCGGAAATGAGTCGAGCTCTTGACGACGATCATGTCCTGATCTTCGGGCGAAATCCCGACAAAGCGGAACAGCTCGCGGTCGGCCATCTGCGCGATGCGGCTGCTGACCGCCACGCGCACGCCGCCGATCCGCAGGGCCGCAGACGGGCCCAGATCCATATGCGTGCCGCCGTAATACGGCCCCGTCGCGCGCAGTCTGCCATCCGACAGCCCCTCGACAACGGCCTCCACCTCGACCGGCGCATCGTAGGGCAGGCTGGGATGACTGCCGAGGGTAAAGCGCCCCGTCGCGCCCGCGCCCAAATCATGCGCCTTTCGCGCGGTGGCGGGATCCACGATCAGACCGATGGCCGCGTTCTGCGCGTCCGCCTCGATCAGCGCGCGCAGCATTCCCGTCGTTGCCGAAACGCCGCCCGCGCCGGGATTGTCCTGCGTATCGGCAATCACCACCGGCCCGCGCCCCGCCCCGGCGGCAAGGCGCCGCGCCTCGGCCACCGCATCCGCGGGGCCATAGCTGCGATTGTCGAACTCGGATTCCGCGGCCTCGTAAGCGGCGGCGATGCTACCGGCCGCGCGGTCCGCCGCCGCCTGCGTTTCGCCGTAAGCGATGGCCACCGGCCCGCAATCGGGAATGTCCGCCGCCGGAAACCCCATGAAGAGCGAGACGGACAGCACGTCGCCCCCCTCCGCCGCCGCAAGCCCGGCATAAAGCGCGCGGCCCGGCGCCGTGTCCGTGGACTGAAACGGGATCGGCACCAGATAGGACATCCGGCGATATGCCTTGGCGGGGCGCGTCCCGCTTTGCATGATCCGGTGGAGCAGCCGCGCGGCGGCCGCGCCCGTATCGGCCATGTCGACATGCGGATAGGTGCGAAACCCGACCAGCGCATCGACGGTCTCCACGAACTCGGCCGAGATGTTGCCATGCAGATCCAGCGCCGCGACAATCGGAACCTCCGGCCCCACGACTTCGCGCACGCGCCGCGCGATCTCGCCCTCGCCATCGTCGATATGTTCGGCCACCATCGCGCCGTGCAGGTCCAGGAAAACGCCGTCCAGCGGCCCGGCCTCGGCGATGCGCGTCACGATCTCGCCCGCAATCGTCTCGAACGCGTCCCGCGTCACATGCGCCGACGGGATCGCGCCGGCCCACAGCGTCGGAACGATGTCCCAGCCCTCGGCCTGCGCCGCCTTGAGCGCGCCGCAAATGCCCAGATTGACCTCGCGCGCCGCCTCGATCAGGGCGCTGCCGCGCGTCATCGGGATGTATCCACCGCCCAGATGGAACGCGTCCAACCCCGCCCTGTCAGGAGCGAAGGTATTGGTTTCGTGCAAAAATCCCGCAAGCGCGACCTTCATTCCCACCCCAATTTTACCGCGTCATTCCGCGACGACACCGTGTTTTCGAAATTGCATCGACAGGCGATACAGTTATATTGAAAATCAGCTTAGGTCGCGGATTACGGATTCGTCAATAGAGAGAATTTCATGATGCAGTCTCATCGCGTCTCCCCGCCGACGGAACGCAATCTACAACCAGAGGACGATCCGCAATTCGTCAGGTCCGCCGCGCGGGCCATGCATGTGCTCAGCGCCTTCCACCTTGCCCCCGGCCCGCTCAGCCTGTCGCAGATCGCCGCGCGCGCGGGCATCGACCGCTCGGCCGCGCAGCGTCTGGTGCATACGCTGGGCAAGCTGGGCTATATCCGCCGCAGCGCCGATGACCGCGGATATCTGCCCGCGGCGCGGCTGCTGGATCACACGCTGGATCTGCTGCGGCTGGACCCGGTGGTGCAAAAGGCGACGCCGGTCCTGCTGGAGCTGCGCAAGACCATCCGCGAGCGGGTGGATTTCAGCCTGTTCGACGAAACCCGCCTGATCTACGCGCTGCGCATGCAAAGCAAACGCGAGACGTTCTATGCAACCCTCGTCGGCCACAGCGTGCCGCTGGACAGCACCGCCGGGGGCCGCGCCGTGCTGTCAGCCCTGCCCGAGGCCGAGGCCCGCGGCATCCTCACCGCGGCCCCGCTGGACAGATACACCGCGCATACCGAAACCGACCCGGACAAGGTGCTGGCCCATGTGCGGCAGGCCCGCATCGACGGCTACGCGGTCGTGGTCGAGGAATTCGCCCAAGGCGAGGTCGCGCTCGGCGTGGCGATCGTGGGCCATGACGGCCGGCCCCTCGGCGCGGTCCATGTGGGCGCGTCGCTGTCCGAATGGACGCCCGAGGATTTCATCCAGGCCGCCGCCCCCGTCGCGACCGAAGCGGCGCGCGCGATCAACTCCAGCCTCTGACGCGCGGTCAGGCGCCCGCACCCGCGCGCAGACCGCGCAGAACGCTCGTGCCCAGAAACGCGACCGCGGCGGCGCAGACGATCGATGGCCCGGCGGGCGTGTCCAGCGCATAGGCCGCGCGCAGCCCCGCGATCACCGAAAGCGCGCCGATCAGCGCCGCGATCAGCGCCATCTGTTCGGGCGTGCGCGACAGCGGGCGCGCGGCGGCGGCGG
This sequence comes from Pelagivirga sediminicola, assembly GCF_003072125.1. Lineage (GTDB taxonomy): Bacteria > Pseudomonadota > Alphaproteobacteria > Rhodobacterales > Rhodobacteraceae > Roseovarius > Roseovarius sediminicola. Next base: position 79,769 of record NZ_QCYH01000011.1, read on the forward strand.
GGATGATCAGCATCGCCGCGATCAGCAGCGCGCCCACCACCTTGATCGCCACGGCCACGGTGATCGCCAGCGCCAGCGTCAGGACCAGCTGCTCGCGCCGCGGATCGATGCCGCCGGCATGGGCCAGCTCCTCGCTCAGCGTGGCGGTCAGCAGCGCCGACCAGCGCCAGCCGATCAGCCCGACCACCACCGCCGCGCCGCCCCAGATCACCGCCAGATCGCCGCGCGACACCGCCAGGATATCGCCGAACAGATAGGCCATCAGGTCGATCCGTATGCCCGACAGGAACGACACCGCCACCAGCCCGAAGGCCAGCGCCGAATGCGCCAGAACGCCCAGAAGCGTGTCCATCGCATAGCCCCGCCCGCTCAGGCCCGTCACGGTCAGCGCCATGGCCAGCGCCACCGCCACCGCCCCGGCAAAGATCGAGATCTGCAGCGCCAGCGCCAGCGCCACGCCCAGAATCGCGGCATGCGCCGTGGCATCGCCGAAATAGGCCATGCGCCGCCAGACGACGAAACTGCCCAATGGCGCGGCGGCGCAGGCAACGCCGATCCCGGCCAGCGTCGCGCGCATCATGAAATCGTCCAGCATCATTCGGCCGCCTCCGTGTCACCGTGGGAATGGGCATGATCGCAGCCCCCGTCATGCGCATGGTCATGCTCGTGACGATAAAGCGCCAGCGCACCCCCCGTGCCGGTGCCGAACAGCGCCCGGTATTCGGGCGCCGCCGACACGATCTCGGGCGCGCCTTCGCAGCAGACATGCCCGTTCAGGCAGATCACCCGGTCCGACGCGCTCATCACCACGTGCAATTCGTGGCTGATCATCAGCACGGCGCAGCCGGTGTCGCGGCGCACCTCCTCGATCTGGCGATAGAACGCGGCCGAGCCGGGCTGGTCCAGCCCCTGCGTCGCCTCGTCCAGCAGCAGCAGTTCGGGATCGCCCATCAGCGCGCGCGCCAGCAGGACGCGCTGCGTCTGCCCGCCCGACAGCGACGACATCTGCCGCGCGGACAGGTCCGGCACGCCCGCCCGCTCCAGCGCCCGCGCGCCCGCCTCGCGCGGCGCGCCGCCGGGCAGGCGCAGGAACCGCGCAACCGTGATCGGCAGCGTCGGGTCGATATGCAGCTTTTGGGGCACATACCCGATCCGCAGGCCCGGCCGCCGGATGATGCGCCCCGATGCGGGCCGCACCGCGCCGATCAGCGCGCGCAGCAGTGTTGTCTTGCCGGACCCGTTGGGCCCGACGATGGTGACGATCTCGCCCGGCTCGACGGCCAGCGACACGTCGCGCAGCACCGCGCCCGCACCATATCCCGCGCTGATGTTCTCGACCGTGATCAGGCTCATGCGCCCGCCTGCCCTGCGCAGGCCGGGCAGAGGCCCACGGCCTCGACCATCGTCCGCTCGATCTGAAACCCGGCTGAGCGCGCCGCCTCGCCCAGGGCGCCGCGCGCCGGGGTGGCTTGCGCCTCGGCCACCGAATCGCAGCCGCGGCAGATCATGAAGGCGGGCGAATGGCGGGCGCCCGGATGGGCGCAGGCGACAAAGGCGTTCAGCCGCTCGATCTTGTGCGCAAAGCCGTGGGTGACCAGAAATTCCAGCGCCCGGTAGGCCACAGGCGGCTGCGCGCCAAAGCCCGCCGCATGCAGCCGGTCCAGCATCTCGTAGGCGCCAAGCGCGCGGTGTTCCTGCAGCAGGATCTCCAGCGCCTTGCGCCGCACGGGGGTAAAGCGCAGGGCGTTCTCGGCGCAATGCGCCTCGGCCGCGGCGACGGCGGCGGTGATGCAACCGGCATGGTCGTGCCGCTCGAACCCGACGGGATCGGGGCGGGCGGCGTGTGATGCGAGGCGACGGCTTGTCATGTTATTACATATCCTGTATTCGGCCCGAACGTTATACAATCACATTGAGCCTCCCATGTCCAGAAACCTCCTCGCCCTGCCCCTCGCCGCCACGCTTCTGGCCGGACCGGCGCTTGCCGATGTGCCGGCCGTGGCCGCCGACATCGCGCCGGTCCATTCGCTCGTCGCGCGCGTGATGGCAGGGATCGGCGCGCCCGCGCTGATCGTCGCCCCCGGCGCCAGCCCGCATGAATACAGCCTGCGCCCCTCCGAGGCGACCGCACTTCAGCAGGCCGATGTGGTGTTCTGGACCGGCCCCGATCTGACCCCGTGGATGGAGGGCGCGATCGGGTCGCTGGCCACCGGCGCGGCGGTGGTCCCGCTGATGGAGGCGCCCGGCACCGCCACGCTCGACATGCGCGAGGGCGCAGTTTTCGAGCCGCACGCGCATGACGATCACGCCGGGCATCACGGCCACGCGCAGGATCCCCATGCGTGGCTGTCGCCGGATAACGGCGCGGCGTGGCTGGATGCCATCGCCGCCACGCTTGGCGCGGCCGATCCCGAAAACGCGGGGGCCTATCGTGCCAATGCCGCCGCCGGGCGCGCCGAGCTGGCGGCGCTCAAGGCCGAAATCGACGGCATCCTTCGGCCCGTGCGCGGCGGCAGCTTCATCGTGTTCCACGACGCCTACCAGTATTTCGAGCGTGCCTTCGACATGCCCGCATCCGGCGCGATCTCGGTCTCCAGCGCGGCCGATCCCAGCCCCGCGCGCATCGCCGACATCCAGCGCCGCGTGCGCGAGCGGAACGCCCGTTGCGTCCTATCCGAGCCGCAGTTCAACCCCGGCATCATCGCCTCCGTCATGGACGGCTCGGACGCGCGCAGCGGCGTGCTGGACCCGCTAGGCGCGTCGCTAGAGCCGGGGCCGGAGCTTTATCCGCAGATGCTGCGCGACATGGCCGCCGCGCTGGCGGCCTGCCTTTGACGGACCGCCCGCAGCTCAGAACGTCTTGGTGACGGACAGCTTGAACGTGCGCCCCGGCGCCTGCCGCGTGGGCGAGGACAGATGCCCGACATAGGCGTCGTCCAGAACATTCTCGACCCCGAACCGCACCGCCGTGCCGTCCAGCCATCCCGCCGCCGGGCGCCACGTGGCGCGCAGGTTGTGCAGTGTGCTGTCCGGCAGGTCCGCACCCAGCGCATCGCGCCGCTCCACCGCGTGCACCACCTCCCAGCTGAGGTCCAGATCATCGCCCCACCGCTTGCCCAGCGTCAGCTGGACCCGGTCCGCCGGACTGTTGCGCCATGTCGCGCTGGTGCCGTCCGGGTTGTATTCATCCGCCCCGCCGACATGCCCGGCCAGATCCGCATAGAACCCGCCCAGCGTGCCGTATGACGCCTCCAGCTCGAACCCTTCGGATTTCACGCGGTCCAGATCGACACCCATCGAGCCCGCGACCGTATAGCTGGTGATGTCCCACAGCTTGGTCTGATAGAAATTGCCCCGCAGCGTCAGACTGTCGCCCGCCGCGAACACGTCCTCGCCGGTATATTCGGCCCCGATCTCCAGCGTCTGGGATTTCTCGGGCATGCCGATGCGCCGCTGCGCCGTGGCGCCCGCGCCCAGATCGTCGATGATCGGCAGCCCCTCGGTATAGGCCGCGCTGCCAAAGACCGACAGGCCATTGCCCAGATCATAGGCCAGCGCCAAACCGCCCATCAGCGCGTCATTGTCATAGCGGCCCGGCACCCCGGCCAGCGGGACCGAGCTTTCGATCCGCGAATGTTCATATCGCAGCGCGGGCGTGACCGTGAACTGCCCGATCGTCATCTCGTCCACGACAAAGGCCGCAAGCCGCCGGTCCTCGCCCCCCGGCGAGCTGGGCGCATCCAGCCGCTTCTTGCGGATCACCTCGACACCGGCCAGCATGTCGTGCTGCACCGTGCCGGTGCTGAACAGCGCGCGGTTGGACACGGTCAGCTTGGTCGTCTCATAGCGGTTGTCGCCGCAGATCACGCCAAGGAACGGATCGGCGCAGAAATCCTCCTTGCTCTGCCCGCCCTGCAAGGGCGAGCTTCCGTCGATGTAATCCACGTCGATCTGCTGATCGGCATAGCTGAGATTGGCGCGCAGATCGATCAGGTCGCTGGCCGGATCATAGCGGTATTCCAGCACCGCCTGACTGGTATCCGTGCGCCGGTCCACCCGGCCAAAGCTGCCCCCGGTCGTCTCGAACTGGTCATAGGGCACGTCCTTGTCATCGGCCACCGTCTCGGAATAGCTGAGGCTCAGCGACTGCGCATTATCCTCGCCGAAGGTGAGCTTGCCCTTGGCCAGCCATGATGGCGTGCGGAACGACGAATTGCCGATCTTCGTGCCGTCCCCGGCGGTCAGATCCCCCTGATCGCGCAAGGTGTAGTTCAGCAGGAATTCCACCCGCTCGGCCGGCATCCACGCAAGGTTGGTCGAGCTCGCCCAGCCATCGCCGTTGCTGCTGTATTCCAGCGTTTGCGAGCCGCCGAACCCCGGCACGCCGCCGGTGAAATCGGACGCGTCCTTGGTCTCCAGCTTGACGACACCGCCGACAATGCCGGACCCGTAGGCGAAACTGCCGATGGTCCCGCGCAGCACCTCGACCTGCCGATACAGCAGCGGGTCGGTGAACAGCTGCGTGCCGATGCGATAGAGCTCTTCCGAGCCGACGCTGGCGCCGTCGATCTGCACCGCGATCTTCTGGTCGGTGCCATAGGTGGTGTTGGCGCCAAAGCCCCGGATGTTGATGCCCGACCCCTGCGGCGTCGTGCCGTTGACCAGCGTGACACCCGGCACCGAATCGATCAGCTGCGCGACGGTGCTGGCCTGCCGGTCCTTGATCTCCTCCTCGCCCACGACGGTGCGCGCCAGCGCGGTGCCATAGCTCAGATCGCGCTTGCCGGCGGTCAGGACCAGCGTTCCCAGGTATCCGGGCGCGTTGATGTCCTGCGCCCCGGCCGGGGCGGTAATCGACAGACAGGCAAGCGCGGCGGTGCCGCGCAACAGGGGGTTTGACATATGCGCCATCCTTCATGCGTCTTTGGACCGAGGCTTGCGGAGGGCTGGCGCGGTTATTTTTGTGAAACTGCGACAAAGCGTATCGCAATGGGTTGCAGCCTTACCCGTCCCCGACTAAAACAGTCAAGTACTTTGCGACAGCCACGCACCGAACATGTCGGGCGCAGCCATCGGACCCTTATCACCCCTCCGAGGATGCTCCCATGACTGACCGCCCTACCCCCACGCCTGCCGAAATCCGCGCCTTCGAGGCCGAAAACCCCAAGCTGCGCGCGCGCGACGCGGCAGACAAGATGGGCATTGCCGAGGCGCAGCTGGTCGCCGCCCGCACCGGGCAAGGCGCCACGCGAATCGCCGCCCACCCCGACCGGATCGTTCCCGCCGCCGAACGTCTGGGCGAGGTCATGGCGCTGACCCGCGTCGATGCCTGCGTGCATGAAAAGGTGGGCGAATATGGCAATTACCACCCCGGCGAGCATGCCGCGATGACCCTGACCGAGGAGATTGACCTGCGCATCTTCCCCTCGCAATGGGTCCACGCCTACGCGGTCGAGGCGGCGTCCGACACCGGCCCGCGTCGGTCGCTCCAGATCTTCGACGCGGCGGGCGACGCGGTGCACAAGATCCACCTGCGCGAGACGTCGAACCATGACGCATGGCCCGCCATCGTCGCCGAACTGGCGCTGGACGATCAGTCCGAGGGTCAGGACGTGGCGCCGCGCAAACCCGCTGAGGCCGCGAAATCGCGCCCCGACAAGGTGGACATCCTGCGCGACGAATGGACGCGGCTGACCGACACGCACCAGTTTCTGCGCCTCTGCTCCAAGCTCAAGATGAACCGCCTCGGCGCCTACCGCATCGCCGGCGCGCCCTTCGTGCGCCAACTGGCCCCAGCCGCCGCCGATGACATGCTGCAAGCGGTGCAGGCCGCCGGGATCGAGGTGATGATCTTCGTCGGCAATCGCGGCTGCATCCAGATCCACAACGGCCCCATCGGGCAGCTGCGCCCCATGGGCCCGTGGCAGAACGTGATGGACCCGCGTTTCAACCTGCACCTGCGGCTGGACAAGGTGGCCGAGATCTGGGCCGTCGACAAACCCACGCAGCGCGGCCCCGCCGTGTCGGTCGAGGCGTTCGACGCCGAGGGCGGGCTGATCTTCCAGGTCTTCGGCCTTGGCAAGGAGGGGCGCGATTCCCGCGCCGCCTGGGGCGCCATCGTCGACAAGCTGCCCGCGCTCGAAGAGGTGCCGGCGTGACGCCGCTGCGCCGGGGCACTGCCCTTCTCGCCACGCTCTGCGCGCTTCTCGGCGCGCCCGCCTCCCATGCGCAGCAAGAGGCGGACGTGCTGTCCATCGGCGGCTCGGTGACGGAAATCATCGTGGCGTTGGGCCAGCAGCACCGCATCCTTGCGCGCGATGCCACGTCCAGCTATCCGCCCGGCATCACCGACCTGCCCAGCGTCGGCTACATGCGCGCCCTCTCGCCCGAAGGTGTGCTGTCGGTCGCGCCGTCGCTGATCCTGTCCGAAGAGGGCGCAGGCCCGCCCGAGGCGATCGACGTGGTCCGCAGCGCGGATGTCGAATTCGTCGAGGTGCCGGGCGCGCTGTCCACGGATGGCATCCTGCAAAAGATCGCCGTTGTCGGGGATGCGCTCGGCGTGCCGGGCCGCGCGAATGCGCTGTCCGCGCAGGTCGAGGCGGACATGCAAAAGGCGCTGGCCGATGCAGGCCGCCCCGAGGAGACCAAGAAACGCGTGATGTTCGTGATGTCCGCGCAAGGCGGCAGGGTCATGGCCAGCGGCGCGGGCACCGTGGCCGATGCGATGATCACCATGGCCGGCGGCGTCAACGCGATCACGGATTTCGAGGGCTTCCGCCAGATCACCGACGAGGCGGTCGGCGTTGCCGCACCCGACGTCATCCTGATGATGGCCCGCAGCGGCGCGCCCTACACCGCCGACGAAGACCTTCTGGCCTTGCCCGCGATCCGCCTGACCCCGGCGGGGCAAAGCCGCGCGATCGTGCGCATGGACGGGCTGCTGATGCTCGGCTTCGGCCCGCGCACCGCCGAGGCCGTGCGCCAGCTGAACGGCGCGCTTTATGCCGGCCAAGGCTGACCCGTGGCCAGCATGACCGATATCGCCGCCGCCCCGCGCAGCAGGCTGGCCCGCGCCCGCGCGCTGCACTGGCTGCTGGGCGCCGCGCTTTTGCTGGCCTCCGCCGCCAGCCTTCAGGTGGGCGCGGCCAATGTCACGCTGACCGCGCTGCTGGCCAAGCTGGCCGACGGCGAGGCGCTGACGCAGATGGAGCGTGTCGTGCTCTGGGACATCCGCCTGCCGCGCCTCGCCATGGGCGCGCTGGTCGGCGCCGCGCTGGCCGTGTCCGGCGCCGCGATGCAGGGGCTGTTCCGCAACCCGCTGGCCGATCCCGGCATCGTCGGTGTCGGCGCGGGCGCCGGTCTGGGCGCGATCCTCGCCATCGTTCTGGGGGGCCTCTTGCCCGCATGGGCCGCCGCGCTGACCGGCAATCAGCTGGTCCCCTTCGCTGCGTTCCTCGGCGGCTGGGGCTCCACGATCCTGCTCTATCGCGTCTCCACCAGCCACGGGCGCACATCCGTCGCCACCATGCTGCTGGCCGGAATCGCGCTGGGGGCGCTGGCGGGCGCGCTGTCGGGCATCCTTGTCTATGTCGCCGACGATCAGCAGCTGCGCGATCTGACCTTCTGGGGCCTCGGCTCGCTCGCGGGCGCCAGCTGGACCAAGGTGCTGGCCGCCGGCCCGATGATCCTGCTGGCCATCGGTGCCGCGCTGATGCTGGGGCGCGGCCTGAACGGGCTGGCCCTGGGCGAGGCGACGGCGGCGCATATCGGCATCGACGTGCAGCGCCTGAAATCCATCGCCATCCTTGCCGTCGCCGCCGCCACCGGCGCCGCCGTGGCAGTATCGGGCGGCATCGGCTTTGTCGGGATCGTCGTGCCGCACCTTCTGCGCCTTGCCTCCGGCCCCGATCACCGCACGCTCCTGCTCAATTCCGCACTGCTGGGCGCCACCCTGCTGATCCTTGCCGACGTCATCGCCCGCACAATCATCGCCCCTGCCGAACTGCCCATCGGCATCGTCACCGCGGTCCTTGGCGCGCCGGTCTTCCTGTGGATCCTGCTCAAACGCCGCGGTCTGGTCGAGCTATGAGCCTCATCGCCGAAGATATCCGCGTCCATTATGGCAAGCGCGAGGCGCTCACCGGCGTCAGCCTGACCGCCACGGCGGGCGAGCTGACCGCCATCGTCGGCCCCAACGGCTCCGGCAAATCCACGCTGCTGGGGGCGATCACCGCCTCCCTGCCCTATCGCGGCCGCGTCACGCTGAACGGCCGCGACATCGCCGCCCTCAAGCCGTGGCAACTGGCCGCCGAGCGCGCCGTCCTGCCGCAGGCGTCCCGGCTCGCCTTCCCCTTCACCGTCGCCGAGGTGGTGCAGCTGGGCCTGCAGGCCGGCACCGCGGGCGACCAGCCGGACGTGCCGATGCGCGCGCTGGCCCGCGTCGGGCTGAGCCATTACGCGGACCGCAGCTTTCAGGAGCTTTCGGGCGGCGAGGCGCAGCGCGTCATGCTGGCCCGCGTGCTGGCGCAGGTCTGGGCCCCTGTCGAGCACGGCACGCCCCGCTGGCTGCTGCTGGACGAGCCTGTCTCCAGCCTCGACATTGCGCACCAGTTGCAGGTGATGCAGATTGCGCGTGATTTCGCCCGCGCGGGGGGCGGCGTGATTGCGGTGATGCATGATCTGAACCTGACCGCGCTATATGCTGATAAGGTGGCGGTGCTGGCAGGCGGTCAACGCCTTGCCTTCGGCACGCCCGCAGAGGTGCTGACCGACGCCGTCCTGTCGCGCGCCTATGGCTGCGCCTTGCGCGTCTCGGCCGCGCCGCCGCCCGGCGTGCCGTTCATTTTGCCCCATGCCGCCACCGCGTGAAAGGATCACCCGATGCGCATCGCTGCCCTGCTGACCCTCCTCGCCCTGCCCGCGCTGGCCCAACCGCCTGCCGATATCGTCATTCTCGGCGAGGTCCACGACAATCCCGACGCCCATCTGGGACAGGCCGAGGCGCTGGCAGCCTTGCAACCCACCGCCGTGGTGTTCGAAATGCTCACCGCCGGCGAAGCCGCGCGCGCCGACGCCGACCGCACCCTGATCGAGGACGCGTGGGAGGCGAGCGGCTGGCGCGATTTCCCCCTCTACGCGCCGATCTTCGACGCGCTGGGGGACGCGCGCATCATCGGCGCCGCCGCCCCGCGCGACGCGGTCCGCGCGGTCTATGGCGATGGCCCCGCCGCCCTGTTTGGCGAGGACGCCGCGCGCTACGGGCTGGACAAACCGCTGGACGCCGCACAGCAAACGCAGCGCGAGGCGCAGCAATTCGATGCCCATTGCCAGGCCATGCCGCTTGAGACGATGGGCGGCATGGTCGCCGTGCAACGCTACCGCGACGCCGTCTTTGCCCGCGCGGCGCTGGAGGCGCTGGAGGCCTACGGCCCCCCCGTCGCCGTGATCGCCGGCAACGGCCACGCGCGCACCGACTGGGGCATCCCGGCAATGATCGCCCGCGCCGCCCCCGAGGTCACGACCCACGCCATCGGCTTTGTCGAGGCGCGGGCGGACACCCCCTTCGATGACATCCGCGTCGTTCCCCCTGCCGAGCGGGACGATCCATGCGCATCCCTGACCAACAACTAAGGAGACCATAAGATGTATCTTGCCATGAACCGCTTTACCGTCCCGCTGGAGAACGCCGCCGAATTCGAGGAATTGTGGCTGAACCGTCAAAGCCGCCTGCAGGACATGGACGGCTTCCAATCCTTCCACATGCTCAAGGGCGCCGAGGAGGATGGCCGCATCCTTTATGCCTCGCACACCGTCTGGCAGAGCGAAGAGCATTTCCGCGCCTGGACCACCAGCGACGAATTCCGCGCCTCGCACGCCCGCGCGGGCCAGACCCGCAAGCTGCACGAGGGCGCGCCGCGCTTCGAGGGGTTCCGCACGATCCAGCAGATCGGCGCCGCCGAGCCTGCCTGAGCGCAGCCCCCGGGCGCCTTGCCCCAAATCACCGGCATGGCGCGCGGCGCGCCCGCCATGCCGCACTGTTTCACTGCGGCGGGGGGGCCGCGCGTCAGCCTTCCTTGCGCTGGGTCATCCGCGCGATCACCGCAAAGAACACCGGCACGAAGAGCACGCCCAGAACCGTCGCCGTGATCGTCCCCGACAGAACGCCCGTGCCGATGGCCGTCCGCCCGCCCGACCCGGCCCCGGTGCTCAGCACCAAGGGCGTGACCCCCAGCGAAAACGCCATCGAGGTCATCAGGATGGGGCGGAAACGCTGCCGCGCGGCATCGACGGCGGCCTCGAATATGCTCTCGCCCGCCTCGCGTTTGTCGCGCGCGAATTCGACGATCAGGATCGCGTTCTTGCCGGTCAGGCCGATGACCACCAAGAGACCCACCTGAAAGAAGACGCCGTTTTCGAACCCGCCCAGCCACGCGCCACCCAGCGCGCCCAGAACGCCGATGGGCATGGCCAGCATCACCGCGAACGGGATCGACCACGATTCGTAGAGCGCCGCCAGCGCAAGGAAAATCGCCGCCAGCGACAGCGCATAAAGCAGCGGCGCCTGCGCCCCCGATTCCTGCTCTTCCAGCGACAGGCCCGTCAGCGAGATCTGAAACCCCGGCGGCAGTTGCCCGGCCAGACGTTCCAGCTCGGCAATCGCCTCGCCGGTGGACACGCCCGCCGCGGGCGAGCCCTGGATCTGCATCGACGGCACGCCGTTATAGCGGTTCACGCCCTGCGGCCCCTGCGTCCAGTTGGCGGTGACGAAATTCGAGAACGGCACCAGCCCGCCATTGGCATTGCGCACGCGCCATTTCTCGATATCTGACGGGGTGCTGCGCGCCTCGGCCTCGCCCTGGACGTAGACGCGCTTGATGCGGCCCTCATCCACGAAATCGTTGACATATTGCCCCGCCCACGCGGTGCTCAGCAGGTTGCCCACATCGGTTGCCGCCACGCCCATCGCCCCGGCCCGGCGCCAGTCGATATCCAGCGCGAACTGCGCCGCATCCTCCAGCCCGCTGGGCCGCGCGCTCTCGATCAGGGGGCTTTGGGCGGCCATGCCCAGCATCTGGTTGCGCGCCTGAAGCAACTGTTCGTGGTTCTGCCCGCCCCGCGCCTGCACGTAGAAATCAAAGCCCGACACGTTGCCCAGCTCGATCACCGAGGGCGGCACGATGGGGAACACCATCGCGCCCCGGATCTGGCTGAACGCGCCAAAGGCCCGGCCCGCCAGCGCCTGAACGCTCAGGTCGGCATCCTCGCGCTTGGACCAGTCCTTGAGCCGCACAAAGGCGATCGCCTGGTTCTGGCCCTGCCCGCTGAAGCTGAACCCGACGACGCCGAAGACGGATTCGACCAGGTCATCCTCCTGCGTCATGTAATAATTCTCGACCTGCTTCAGCACATCCAGCGTCTGCTCGGCCGTGGTGCCGGTCGGACCCTGGATCAGCGTGAACATGATCCCCTGATCCTCCTCGGGCAGGAACCCTTCGGGCGTGCGCATGAACAGCAGCACCATCGCCGCGACGATCCCCAGATAGATGACGCCCAGCCGCACGGGCCGTTTCACCATCCAGCCCACCGTGCCCGCATAGCCGCCCAGAAGCCCCTCGAACCCGCGGTTGAACAGGCCAAAGGGCCCCGTCTGCTTGGGCTCGCTGTGCTTGGCTTTCAGCATCGTCGCGCACAGCGCGGGCGTCAGCGTCAGCGCCACCAGCACCGACAGCGCCATCGCCGAGATGATCGTGACCGAGAACTGCTGATAGATCACGCCGGTCGAGCCGGGAAAGAACGCCATCGGCACGAACACCGCCGACAGGACCACCCCGATCCCGATCAGCGCGCCGGTGATCTGGTCCATCGACTTGCGCGTCGCCTCCTTGGGCGACAGACCCTCCTGCTCCATGATCCGCTCGACGTTCTCGACCACGACGATGGCGTCATCCACCAGCAGACCGATGGCCAGAACCATCGCCAGCATCGTCAGCGTATTGATCGAAAAACCCATCAGCGACAGCACCGCGAAGGTGCCCATCAGGACCACCGGCACCGCCAGCGTCGGGATCAACGTCGCGCGGAAATTCTGCAGGAACAGATACATCACCAGGAACACCAGCACGATCGCCTCGACCAGCGTCTTGACCACTTCCTTGATCGAAATCTCGACAAAGGGCGTCGTGTCATAGGGGATCACGTATTTCACACCCTCGGGAAAGAACTGCGCCAGCTCGTCCACCCGGCTCTTGACCGCCTCGGACGTGTCCAGCGCGTTGGCACCGGGCGCCAGGCTGATCGCCATGCCCGTCGCCGCCTGCTGGTTGAAGCGCGAGATCGTGCCGTAATTCTCGGCCCCGATCTCGACCCGCGCCACGTCGTTGATCAACACAAGGCCGCCATCGGTTTCCGCGCGGATCACGATCTGGCGGAAATCCTCGGGCGTGGTCAGCAGCGATTGCGCGGTGATCGTCGCGTTCAGAACCTGACCGTCCACCGCCGGGCGCGAGCCGAACTCGCCGGCCGAGATCTGCGCGTTCTGCGCGCGCACCGCGTTGACCACATCCTGCGGCGTCAGCTCGAACGCGGCCAGCTTGGAGGGGTCCAGCCAGATCCGCATCGCGTATTTCGCACCGAACACCTGCACGTTGCCGACACCTTCGACGCGGCTCAGCTCGTTCGTCATGTTGGTTTCCAGGTAATCGCCCAGATCGGTCGCATCCAGCGTGCCCGACTCGGAAATCAGCGCCACCACCATCAGGAAGCCCGAGGAGGATTTGCGCACCGTCACGCCCTGCCGCTGGACCGGCTCGGGCAGCAGCGCGGTGGCCTGCGCCAGCTTGTTCTGGACCTGAACCTGCGCGATGTCGGGGTCGGTCCCCGTCTCGAAGGTCAGCGTGATGCTGGCGCCGCCCGCACTGGTCGAGGAGGACGAGATATAGCGCAGCCCGTCCAGCCCCGTCATCTGCTGCTCGATCACCTGCGTGACGGTGTTGGCCACCGTATCGGCACTGGCGCCGGGATAGGAGGCGTTGATCGAAACCGTCGGCGGCGCGATTTCGGGATATTGCGCGACGGGCAGCGTGATGATCGACAGCACGCCGATACCCATGATGAAGATCGAGATGACCCAGGCGAAAATCGGGCGGTCGATGAAAAAACGGGCCATGCTGCGGGCGCTCCGGTCAGGTCGGGATCAGTCGGGGATTCAGGGTCTATTCTGCGGTTTCTTCACTGGACTCGCCGTCTGGCACAACGGCAGAGGGCGGATCCTGCGCATCATCCGTGGCAGGCGCGGTCGCCTCCTCGGCAGCTGCGGCCGGCTCTTCCTCAGCCGGCTTCTGGGCTTGCTCCGTGGCCGCCTCCTCGGGGGCGCCCTCTTCCTCGGCCTGCCGCTCCTCGGGGCTGACCTTGGCACCGGGCGAGGCCGATTGCAGGCCCTCCACCACCACGCGGTCGCCATCCTCCAGCCCGTCGGTCACCACCCAGAACTGATCCAGATCCTGCTGCACCGTCAGAACGCGCTGCTCGACCATGTCTTCGGCGCCCACGACCATCGCCGTCGGCTGGCCGCGCCGGTTGCGCGCAACGCCTTCCTGCGGCACCAGAAACGCGCCCTTGGCGGTGCCGCTGGGCATCTCGGCCTGCACATACATGCCCGGCAACAGCAGCTTGTCCGGGTTGGCAAAGGTGATGCGCAGCACCACCACACCCGTCAGCGGATCGACCACAGGCTCGGCCGCCGTCAGCGTGCCGGACTGCTCGAACACAGTCCCGTCGGCCAGCTTCAGCGTGACCTCCTGCGGGATATCCTCGATCGCCTCGTTCTGGTTGCGGCGGCGGAACGCCAGAATCTCGGCCGCCGATTGCGTGACGTCCACATAGACCGGGTCGATGTTGCGCACCGTCGCCAGCGGGCTTTGCTGGCTGGCCGTGACCAGCGCGCCGGGGCTGACCATCGAGCGGCCGATCTCGCCGGACAGGCGCGCGGTGATCTCGGTGCGCTCCTGCTCGATCCGGGCCGAGCGCAACTTGGCCTCGGCGGCCTGCAGGCTGGCAACGGCGCTGTCGCGCTCGGCGATGGCACTGTCCAGCGACTGCTCGCTCACCACGTTGCGGCTTGACAGGGTCTCCAGCCGCTCGGCCTCGCGGCGGCTGGCCTTGACCTGCGCTTCGGCCTGCGCGACGGCGGCCTCGGCCTGCGCGACGGCAGCGTCATAGCTGCTCGGGTCGATCCGGTAGAGCACATCGCCCGCCTCGACGCGCCCGCCCTCGTCGAACAGCCGCTCAAGGATGATGCCGGCCACCTGCGGGCGCACCTCGGCCTCGGCCGACGCGACGACGCGGCCCGGCAGCGTGGTGGTCAGATGCACATCCTGCGGCGCGACCGTCACCACCGTCACGGCGGGCGGCGGGCGGTCCCCCTGCTGCGCGGCAGCGGGCAAGGCCACCAGAATCGACGCGGACACAAGCGCCATCAGACGCGCAGGATTTGGGATGTGGATCATGTGCATTGGGTCCAGATGTGTGACGTACAGGATGACCGGTCGGACAATAGCCCAAACAGCCAAGGTAACAAGGGACGGCAAACCGCCCGCGTGGCCGCGTCCGGTGCAAATAGGCAAAATCGCGATGGGGGGCAAGCCCGGCGCCCCTGCCCTGCCCCGGCGGCACCCGCCGGGACATGGCAAAGTCGGCGTCCGCGCCTCGGATCAGCGCAGGCCCTTGGCGGCAATCTCGCCCGCCAGTTGGCGCATGACGGCGCCGCGCGCGGCGGCAATGTCCTGCGCGCTGAAGGTGCCGCCGATGGGCGCCGCCAGCGAAAAGAAGTTCGCCCGGTCGCGGCCATTCTCCGGCGCCACGAAATACTGTCCCGACAGGCGGAACGTGCCATCGGCATGGGCCAGCATCTCCTCGATGCGCAGCTCGACCTCGGCCTGCGCGCGCTCCAGGAACGGCCAGGGCTCGCTCGCCACGCGCGCGCCGGTGATCTGCGCCAGATAGCGCGTCAGCTCCAGCGTGATCGCGCGCGCCGGCTCATCCGCCCACAGCAGACCCGCACCAGGGCTGATGACCCCGTCCGCGCCGGAGATATAGATATCTTCGGAGGCCGCATAGGTCGGCAGGGACACTTCGCGCAGCGCAACCGAGCTATAGGCGATCCGCTGGCTCTGGCCTGCATCGGCGCGCGGCACGGCCACACGCGCGTCCGGCGTGCCGCCGCAGGCCGACAGCGCCAGCGCTGCGGTGATAAGGGCGAGTGGGGCTGATTTCATCATGGCGTCACTTTCCTGTGAGGAGAGAATTTGGGTTGCGCTCGATCGCCCGCGCCAGCGACGTGACCGCCTGCGCCGCACGCTGCACCTCGCGCAGCGCATCGCGCGCGTCGCGGCCAAGGCCGGTATTGGCCTGATAGCCCTCGATCGTCGTGCCGGCCTGCCCCAGCACGATACGCGCCTGGTCAATCAGGCGCGGCAGGTCGGCGCTGGCCCCGGCCACCGCGTCGGCGGCGTTGCTGGCCGAGTTCAGCGTATTCTTCGCCGTCTCGACGACACCCGCCTCGCGCAGCTGGTTCAGGACCGCGCTCAGCTCGGTCAGCGCGCCGTTCAGGCTGGCGGGCAACCGGCGCGTGCTTTGCTGGTTCAGATAGCTGTCGACGGTGGTCAGCAGCTCCGTCACCTGATCGGCCATCTTGTCGATGGCGACCTCTTCGATATTGGCCGCCACACCCTCGATCCGGGCGACCAGATCGGGCACGCCCTCGACCGCGCTGTTGACGCTCTTGGCGGCCTCGGCGGCATCGTCCAGCGCCTTGCCCAGACGCGCGGCCAGTTCCTGGCTGTTGAACCCGTCGATCAGCGTCTCAAGCTGCTCGATCGCCCCGCTCAACTGCCCCGGCAGCGCCTTGACATCGTCCGAGGTGATCACCCCGCGCGCGTCGGCCAGCAGCCCGTTGAGGTTTTCGGGCGCGTTGCGCACCCCCTCGCTGGTGATCAGCGCATTGATGTTGCCCAGCAGCGCGATCGCCTGGTTCATCACCTCCTCGACCGGCAGGTTGTTGATCCGCTGGAACACGCCCTCGGCGGTGGCGGACACATCGGCGATATCGCTCTCGGCGGTCGGAATCCGCGCACCCTTCTCGCCCATCGGCTCCATCTCGGCGGGGGGCGCGTCGTCGATCTCGACCAGCTCGACCTTCAGACCCCCCGTCAGGATCGACGTCGTCGCCAGCCGCGCGCGCAAGCCCTCCTTGACCCGCGCGCTGAGAAAC
>NZ_QCYH01000012.1 GCF_003072125.1 Pelagivirga sediminicola
TCCTCGCGCGAGTCGCGCACCAGATCCTCCAGCGTGCGCTGCGCGCGGTTGTAGTAGTCGGCCGACATTTTCAGATTGCGGAAAATGCGGCTGCCATCGTGCGGATGCTTGTCGGTCAGTTGCACGACATAATCGCGGTCGGCGCGCGTCTTCTCGCCGCCCTTCGGCTCGATCACGATTGCGCCGAAAGCTCCATCAGGCTCCTGAAAACCGGTATGGCTGTGAAACCAGTAGGTGCCGGCCTGCTGGATCGGAAACTGGTAGGTGAACGTCGTGCCCGGCGCGATCCCGTTGAAGCTGATGCCCGGAACGCCGTCCTGCCGGAACGGCAGGATCAGCCCGTGCCAGTGGATCGAGGTACTTTCGCGCAGGTTGTTGGTGACGTTGATCGTAACCTGCTCGCCCTCCTTGAAGCGCAGCACGGTCGGGGTCTGGCTGCGGTTATAGCCGATGCCGGTCTTCTTGAACTCTCCGGTGTCTATGCGGATCTTGTCGACGCTGACATTATAGGTGCCGGGCAGCGCCATGCTGCCGGATACGGCGAGCGCGGCGGCCAGGATGGCCGTCTTGATAAGGGGGATGGGTTTCATCTCCGGTCCTTTCAGATTTGATTTGAAAGCGGTGCATTTGCGCCGCGTAGCGTGCTGATGATTGCAGCCCTGCAAATGATCATGTCGCGTCAAGGCGCGTCCGAGTGATGCAAAGGGTTGCGTATGTTCCGTTTGGGCTGCCTATTCGACGGGATCCAAAACGACACGGATCAGCCTCGCGGAGGCGGTGTCTCGCTAAAAGACGCCAATTTATAAGGCGCCACGACGTCGAAATCGTACTCGACCGAAATCTGCATGCGCATCTGTGCCGGCAGTAGAAATGGCTGTGGCAGTAAGGGCGAACAATGCGCCGTCATGGATGCGCAACCACCAGTCTTCTCATGCGATGTCATGGCAAAACCACAGCTGCTTGAAGCTGGCACAGCTTGATGCGCGCCTTGGGAATGATCCGGCTGGGCACGTGCGAACGACATATGCGGAAACGATGCCGCAAACATTAAGATCGCAGCCAGAAGCCATCCCCAGAATATGCTGTGCCGCTGTGTCATGCCACTCCATCAACATCGACGCCTGCCGATCGCCGGAAAATCGGTCAGACCCGCGGAAATTGCAAGCTTACACTTGATTACATTAAAAGCGCGCCGGGTGAGTTGATCCTCCTGCGCTGGAATGATTTCGTTTCACAACGTCGGGGAAGGGGTTTCGCGGCATGCGACATCATCTGCCCCAGCAGATCAAAACACAGTCAAGGAACACAACATGACGTTTATGAAATCTATCGGAGCAACGACTGCACTCATCCTTTTTGCAGGATCAGCAATGGCGGGTGCAGGGCACGGCTCGTCCATCGGCAAGGCTGGCGATCCGGACAAGGTCGACCGCGTGATCGAGGTCAGCATGGACGAGATGAAGTATGAGCCCAAGTCCGTTTCAGTCGCGAAGGGCGAGACGATCAAGTTCGTCGTGCGCAACGACGGAAACATCATCCACGAATTCAATCTCGGCACCGAGGCCATGTGGAAGGATCACAAGGATGAGATGAAGGACATGATGAAATCCGGCATGATGACGATGAAAAAGCTCGATCATGCCAAGATGATGGAAGGCGGCATGATGCATAACGACCCCAATAGCGTCCTCCTGGAGCCCGGTCAGACCGCTGAGGTGGTCTGGACCTTTACCGACACGACCGAAATGGGATTTGCCTGCAACGTGCCGGGCCATCTCGAAGGCGGCATGGTCGGTAAGATAGCGTTCTCCGGACACTGATTTTGCCTCGGATCATGAGGGGCCGGTTTGTGCCCCTCATGATCCAGCGGAAAAGGCCTTCGGCCCGGCAAGCAACAGGTTCGGCTAATACGAGAGAGCAACATGAAACACCTCACTTTTTCGATAATTTCAATCTCGATGACGGCTTACGCAAATGTTGCGTCCGCAACCCCGGACGGCGACTGGAGCAGAGGATATGGGCATATGATGTGGAGCGGAGGCCACGGGCTGCTTGGCGGTCTGATGATGTTGGTCTTTTGGGGGGTGATCATCGGATTGATCGTGCTGGGCGTTCGAAGCTTCTCGGGCCGATCCGACGCGCCGTCTGGTTCAAGTGCGCTCGACATCCTGAAGGAACGCTACGCTCGGGGCGAAATTGAAGAAGACGAATACGAGCGGCGCAAGGCGAACCTGGAGCGCTGAAATTGCGAGAAGATCGGGGCTGTTGACAATAATGTGAGGTCTGCAAGCAAAGGCTCGGTTGACCTTCCAGCACTGGACAGTCGTACGCTTCCTCATAACCTGACATTTGAGATAAAATATGATACCGGAAATTGGGCAATTCGCTCTCGCTCTCGCGCTTATGATTGCGGTGGTTCAAAGCATTTTGCCCATCCTGGGTGCTGCGCATGGCAATCTGCTGTGGATGCGAAGTGCGCGCGCGTCATCGGTCGCGCAGTTCGTCTTCATCGGCATCGCGTTCCTGGCCCTCATGCGGTCCTTCATCGTCAGCGATTTCACGGTTGTGAATGTGGTCGAGAATTCCCACTCACTCAAACCGATGCTCTACAAGGTCGCGGGCACCTGGGGGAGCCATGAAGGCTCCCTGTTGCTCTGGGTCTTGATACTGGCGACCTTCGGTGCCGGTGTCGCGCTTCTGGGGTCGAATATTCCGGATGCGCTCAAGGCGCGAACGCTGTCGGTTCAGGCGTGGATCAGCACCGGATTTCTATCATTTCTGATACTCACGTCCAACCCGTTCGAGCGGGTTTTCCCTCCGCCGCTTGATGGCAATGATCTCAATCCGCTTTTGCAGGATGTTGGGTTGGCGATGCATCCACCGCTGCTCTATTTTGGCTATGTCGGTTTCTCGATCGTCTTCTCCTTCGCCGTCGCAGCGCTGATTGAAGGGCGGGTTGATGCGGCTTGGGCGCGGTGGGTTCGCCCCTGGACACTGGCCGCGTGGATGAGCCTGACGGCCGGTATCGCTCTGGGGTCGTGGTGGGCCTATTATGAACTGGGCTGGGGTGGCTGGTGGTTCTGGGATCCGGTTGAGAACGTCAGTTTCATGCCTTGGCTTCTGGGCACGGCGCTTTTGCATTCGGCCATCGTGACGGAAAAACGCGACGCCTTCAAAAGCTGGACGATCCTTCTGGCAATCCTCACCTTCTCACTGTCTCTGCTGGGCACGTTCATTGTGCGCTCAGGATTGCTCACATCCGTTCATGCCTTCGCGGTCGACCCCGAACGTGGGCTCTATATTCTCGGCCTGCTAGGTGTTTCCATCGGCGGGTCTCTCGGGCTTTACGCATGGCGCGCGCCAGCGATGGAGGGGGGCGGACTCTTCGCGCCAATCAGCCGCGAGGCTGGGTTGCTCGTCAATAACCTTCTTCTGGGGGCTGCGACAGGTACGGTCCTGTTTGGCACGCTGTATCCACTTTTCATGGAAGCTGTTGTCGGCACCAAAATTTCGGTCGGCCCGCCCTTCTTCAATGCGGCTTTCATTCCGATGATGCTGCCGCTTGTTGTTGTCATGGGTTTTGGTCCGTTTCTGTCCTGGAAACGAGCAGACCTGAAGGGAATCTTTCAGCGCCTTCGCTTTGTCGCGGTGCTTGCAGGGTTATCGGGCCTCGCCGTCTGGTATCTGACCGAGGGCGGACCTGTCCTTGCCTATCTGTCGGTTGCAATCGCTGTCTGGCTATTGCTGGCGACGCTACGCGAGTGGACGACCCGCATCAGGCTTTTTGAGGTGCCTTTTGGAGATGCGATGCGCCGGGCCCGCAATATGCCGCGATCATCTCACGGCATGACATTGGCCCATGCCGGTCTGGCAGTTGCAATGCTTGGTTTCATCGGGTCGAGCGCATGGAAATCGGAGGAAATCGTCTTCGTTCAACCCGGGGCCGAAATCGCGATTGCGGGCTTTGATGTCCGCTTCGACGGGGTCGAGCGCGTTCAGGGACCTAATTATGTCGCCGATCGAGGCACACTTACAGTAACCCGTGATGAGGAGCCTGTGACGATACTGTTCCCCGAGCGCCGGTTCTATCCGGTTGCACAGAGCAGCACGACCGAATCCGCCATCCGTTCGACACTCGCAGGCGATCTTTACGCCTCTCTGGCCGAACCGGCTTCGGAAGACACAGCCGCGTCCGGTGCTTGGACCTTGCGTATTCTCTATGAGCCGCTGGTAAATTTTATCTGGATCGGTGCCGCAATGCTGGTTCTCGGCGGAGGTCTTTCACTGTCTGACCGACGATTGCGGGTGGGCGTTCCGCGACGTGCGATCACACCTGCCGCACAAGCGACCCCAGCGGAGTGAGCTCATGACACGTATTCTCGCAACCCTACCGATCCTGATCGCGCTGATGGTTGGCGGCTTCTTTCTTTGGGGATTGAATCCTGATCGGGACCCAAACGCAATCCCTTCGGTTCTCATTTCCCAGCAGGTTCCCGAATTCGATCTGGCGCCTGTTGCGGGCGTGAATATTCCCGGTCTTGCCCGTGCGGATCTGACAGGGAATCCGGGGCCGGTGGTGGTGAATGTCTTTGCTTCATGGTGCGTGCCTTGCCGAGCCGAACACGCGGTTCTGACGCGGATGGTCGAACGCAACAGCGTACGGCTCATGGGCATCAACTACAAGGACAAGCCCGAGGACGCCCTTGCCTGGCTGGATGAACTGGGCAACCCCTATGAGCGGATAGGATCGGACCTGAACGGGCGGGCTGGAATCGAATGGGGTATCTCAGGCGTGCCTGAAACCTTTATCGTCTCCGGCGCTGGCACCGTCCTTTACCGCTATGTCGGTCCGGTCGTCGGGCCCGAAGCAGAAGCGGAATTCTCTACGGCGCTGGCAGAGGCCCGCGCTGCAAAGGCGCCGCGCACATGATACGCAAAACGCTGTTCGCAACCTTGATACTTTTCATCCTGCCCTTTGCTGTGGCGGCGGTCGAGCCGGACGAGATACTGGACGATCCGGTGCTGGAGGCGCGAGCGCGGGATATCTCGCAAGACCTGCGCTGCGTCGTCTGCCAGAACGAGAATATTGACAGTTCGAACGCCGGCGTCGCGCGCGATCTGCGCCTGCTGGTCCGGGAACGGCTGATTGCAGGCGATACAAACCAGCAGGCGCTCGACTTCATCCAGGCCCGCTATGGTGATTACGTCCTTCTCAAGCCGCCGTTCCAGCCGTCCACCTACGCGCTCTGGCTCGCCCCGGGCGTTTTTCTGCTCTTCGGGATAGGGGTATGCATCCTAGTTCTGTCCCGTGCTCGGACGCGCCGCCCGAATGAAGCCCTGAGCGACTCCGAAGAGTCCGCCGTCGCTGAGCTTCTGGCGCAAGAAAACAGGAGTGATCCATGATGCTCTGGGGTATTTTTTCTGCGCTGGCCGTCGCGGCCGCGCTTTTCATGGTACTGCCGTTATTCGGTGCGAAAACAAGGATAGCCAACCGTCAGGCCGGCTCGGTCTCGATCCTTGCCGATCAGCTGCGCGAGGTCGACGCTGATCACGAGCGCGGCTTGATTTCCGCAGCTGACGCCCAGGCAGCCCGTGTCGAAATCAAGCGCCGTCTTCTGGCGCTTTCCCGTCTCCCAGAAACCAAACGCATGGATGGGATCAAGAGCGGTCGGGCACTTTTGGTGGTCGTGGCCCTCGCCGTTCCTGCGACCGCTGGGGCGCTCTATGCGTCACTTGGTTCGCCGCAAATGTCCAGCATGACCTTCGCTGACCGTGAAGATGAGCGCACCCAGAGGGTCGAAATCACCGATCTGACGGAGCGCCTGCTGGAGCGGTTGAAAAATGACCCGAACGGCGGGCCAACCGAGGGCTGGATGCTGCTGGCGCAGACATACATGCGTATGGAACGCTATTCCGACGCGGCGGCAGCTATCGCAAATGTCACCGAGCGCAAAGATGTGACCTCGGCGATTTTGTCTCAATACGCCGAGGCGCTGATTGTAGCCGAGGGTGGCATCGTGACCCCAGATGCCCGCACCGTCATCGCCCGCGCACGACAGATGGACCCGGCGAATCCTGCTGCGTCCTACTATGAGGCCATCGCGCTTGATCAGGCGGGCGACGGCGAAGAGGCGCACGACCTGCTCCTTGCCCGGTTGAATGGCGCGACAGGATCGGAATCCTGGGTGGAGCTTTTCGTCGCACAGGCCAATCGCATCGGCGAAACGCTTGGACGTGACGTTGTCAGACCGGCCCCCATCGCACCGATGGACGCTGCCCCGTCATCAGGGCCGACCGAGGACGACATGGCCGCGGCCGCCGAGATGAGCCAGAGCGAGCGCGATACGTTCATCCGGTCGATGGTCGATCGATTGGCGGACCGACTGGAAAACACGCCGGATGATCTGGACGGGTGGCTGCGGCTGGCCGGCGCCTATCAGGTCTTGGGCGACACACAAAAGGCGCAGGTAGCCTATCATCAAGCGGAGAGGTTGGCGCAAACCTTGCCCGATGATGATCCTCGCAGACAGACCATACGAGAGGCGTTGACCGGTCTCGAACAGTGAAGTGGAGGCAGCGAGCATGAAGCGAAGAGAATTCATTGCAGGGCTTGCGACGGCGGCAACGGCGTTTTCAGTGAGAAACGCAGCAGCCCACCCGGTAAAGCAGGTGCCAGACTACAATCTACCAGAAGAATTGCTGCCAAGGGCCGTGCCCATCGCGGGCAGCTTTGCGCCGTATGAAATACACGTCAACCCCGATGAATTCGCGCTCTACTGGACGCTGCCGGACAACAGGGCACTGCGTTATGTGGTCGGCATCGGACGGCCGGGCCTCTATGAGGCAGGTGAATTTTATGTGGGTGCCAAGAAGGAATGGCCCAGTTGGATGCCGACACCGGGAATGCTGCGCCGTGAGCCCGAGCTTTACTCCAAATGGAAGGACGGAATGCCCGGAGGGCTGAACAATCCGCTTGGCGCCCGGGCGCTTTATCTGTTCACGCCCGAACGCGGTGACACGTTTCTGCGGATTCACGGCACCAATGATCCCTCAACCTTGCGGCGCCGGGTCTCGAACGGATGCGCGAGGCTGATCAACGATCAGATGGTCGAGCTTTATCTGCGCGTTCCGCTGATGACGAAAGTGGTTCTCTATCCCGCGCTGAGATGAACCGTTGTTGCGACCGCGTTATTCATACCGACAAAGATGCGCTGCAATGTCTGGTTTGTCCTACGTCTGTCCCATTGCTTGCCAGCAGATGGAAACATCAATGTCTCAAGGAACCAATCAATCCAACATTCTGGATGTGCTGGCGCGCATTGAGCAGGATCGGGCTAAGGCGCCGGTTCGCTCCGACACGTTCACAGGACGGTCCCGAACAAGGCCGCTTGGCAAAATGGCCTCACGAAAAGTTTGGTGGCCGCCGCCCTCAAATGAATTGACAGCTGCCCCGTTTTACCCTCAAAACGCAGCGTATGAAGCCCAAAAAAACCATTGCTGCATGTCTCAAGGCCCTCTCGTACCTTGCGATCATCTGCGCTTTGATGTTCTTGCCATCCTCTGCAACCCACGCTGCCTCTGGCATACACGGCGATCACCACGCCGCGTCCGTCAGTTCCGATCAAGCCGTTCCGAAACATGCGCATGAGGCCGCTTCGTCAGAATCTATGCATGGTGCCAGCGGGTCTGCTTCC
Source organism: Pelagivirga sediminicola (assembly GCF_003072125.1). Lineage (GTDB taxonomy): Bacteria > Pseudomonadota > Alphaproteobacteria > Rhodobacterales > Rhodobacteraceae > Roseovarius > Roseovarius sediminicola. Next base: position 7,695 of record NZ_QCYH01000012.1, read on the forward strand.
CAAGCGGATCAAAAGGACCAGGCGTCTGGCCAGTGTTGCAATGGACTCTGCGTTTCGGTTGTCCTTGACGATACCGATATCCCTTTCGTTAAACAGGCTACGCGTGACAAATACCTGATGGTACTCGCCCAGCCGGACTCGATTGAACCGACCGGTTTTTTGCGGCCCCCATTATACCTGATCTGACCCAAAGCCCTTAGCGGGTTTTTCGCTTTGCGCATGACCGTGCGTGAACTCGACGTCCATCATCAGGTTATCATCATGAAAATCCTTTTATCTATGGGGGCTTCGGCCCTCGCGCTTGGCGCATGTGCCAACGCGCCTGCACCGCTGCCTGACGTGACGGCGCAGCAGGCGGTCACCAACACGGCAGTATCCTCGCCAGTCAAATATCAGGACCCGCTGGCAGGATACATTTATCGCGGCCCCACCGGCCCGCGCGATTGGCGATCCGTCAACCAAGAACAGTCGGAGGGCAATTGATGCGCTTCAAGAGCCTCCCAGTTATTTTTGGTTTCCCGTTGGTCCTCGGCGCCTGCGCCACCGCCATTCCGGGCGCCTACACCGATCCCAACGCAGGCTTTGCCACAGTGTCGGGCCAGACCTCGGCCGCCATCGGCAAGCGCACCGCGTTCGCGCAAACACAGGCCCAGAACGACGCATTGGCCCGTGAGGTGCAGGGCATGGTGCAGGGCAAGACGATTTCGGCCGATACCGCCGTTCAGGCCGCCCTTCTCAACAACAAAGGACTGCAGGCGTCCTATGCGAATGTGGGCCTGTCCGCCGCCGAAGCATGGCAGCAGGCGACGCCAGTGAACCCCATTGTGTCGATCGGCGTCCTGGGGATCGGTGCGCCTGAACTCGGTGCTTACCGGGCGATCGAAGGACTGTTCCGCGCGAACATTCTGGACGCAACAACGCGCAAGCAGCGGGTCGCCTTGGCGGATGTGAATTTCCGCACCGCGCAATTGACGGCGGCGAATGACACGCTGACGCTGGCCAACCAGACACGGCAGGCATGGATCAATGCCGTCGCCGCCTTTGAGACGGTCAGCTATCTCAAGCGCGCCAAAGCGACCTCGGATGCGGGGTCCGAACTGGCGCGCAAGCTGGGGGAAACCGGCGCACTGAACAAGGCCGGGCAGGCGCGAGAGCAGGCTTTCAACGCCGAATTGGCGGGGCAACTGGCGCAGGCGCGGCTGAATGCGATACGCGCCAAGGAAGACCTGACGCGGCTGATGGGGCTTTGGGGGGCCGACGTGGACTACTACGTGCCCGATGCCTTGCCCGCATTGCCGCGTTCTGCCCGTCGGATCACCAATGTCGAGGCCAAGGCATTGCAAAATCGGTTCGATCTGCGCGTGGCAAAGCTGGGTCTTGAGGCGCAGGCGGCGGCGTTCGGACTGACTGACCAGACCCGGCTGGTGACAGACCTCGAACTCATCGCCGGCTTTGAGGCCGAGCGCGAGGCAGAGGATGGCGGGACGAGCACCGAAACCACCCCGCAGCTGGAATTGGAGTTCGCCATTCCGATCTACGACACCGGCGAGGCGCGGATGCGCAAGGCAGAGCTGGCCTATCTGCAGGCGGCCAACGTCCTTGCCGAAAAGGCCGTCAATGTGCGCTCCGAAGCACGCGGCGCAGAGGCTGCCTATCACGCCTCCTACAAGATCGCGCGGCACTACCGCGACGTTCTGGTGCCACTGCGCAACACCGTCGAGGAGGAGGGCCTGCTGTCCTACAACGGCATGATCACCAGCACGTTCGAGCTGCTGGCGGACGTTCGCGAGAAGCTCGCCGCATCGCTGGAATCTGCCAATGCAAGACGTGAATTCTTCATGGCTCAGGCTGATCTGACCGCCGCGATCTATGGCGGCGGCGCAGGCAGCGGCGGTGCCGTTGGAGAGGGTGCGACACTTGCCGCCGGTGGCGGCGCAGGACACTGAAAGGACGATGACATGATGAACAGACGTCAACTACTCGGGGCCGGCGCCGCAGGGGCCGCACTGGTGTCCTCGCAGGCATGGGGCAAGACCACGAATATGGGCCTGCCCGAAGCCGCCCAGATGGACAGCGCCGCCACGGCGATCACGCCGCGCCCATCCTCTGGGCCGGATTATAATCCGGTCGTCACGCTCAACGGCTGGACCCTGCCGCACCGGATGAACAACGGCATCAAGGAATTCCACCTCGTTGCCGAACCCGTAGAACGCGAGCTGGCCGATGGCATGATCGCGCATCTGTGGGGTTATAACGGCCAGTCGACCGGGCCGACGATCGAGGCGGTCGAAGGCGACCGGGTGCGCATCTATGTGACCAACAGGCTGCCTGAACACACGACCGTTCACTGGCATGGCATGATCCTGCCGTCTGGCATGGACGGTGTCGGCGGGCTCAGCCATCCGGGCATCCCACCGGGCAAAACCTATGTCTACGAGTTCGACCTGATCAAATCCGGCACCTTCATGTATCACCCGCACGCCGATGAGATGGTGCAGATGGCGATGGGAATGATGGGCATGTTCGTGGTCCATCCGAAGGACCCGACCTTCATGCCGGTGGACCGCGATTTCCTGATCATGCTGAACGCCTTCGACATTGATCCCGGGACATATGTGCCGCGCATCATGACGATGACGGATTTCAATCTGTGGACCTGGAACAGCCGGATCTTCCCCGACATCGACCCTCTGGTCGTGAACAAGGGCGACCGGGTGCGCGTGCGCGTCGGCAACCTGACGATGACGAACCACCCGATCCACATGCACGGCTACGACTTCAAGGTCACCTGCACCGATGGCGGCTGGGTGCCGGAGGCCGCGCAATGGCCCGAGGTCAGCATCGACATCCCCGTGGGCGCCATGCGCGCCTACGAGTTCACCGCCGACCATCTCGGCGACTGGGCGATCCATTGCCACAAATCGCACCACACGATGAATGCGATGGGCCACGATGTGCCGACTTTCATCGGCGTCGACAAGAAGCCGCTGACCCGGAAGATCCGCCAGTTCCAGCCCGAATACATGCCGATGGGCACGGCTGGAATGGCCGACATGGGCAAGATGGAAATGCCGCTGCCCGACAATACCGTCCCGATGATGACCGGCTGGGGGCCTTATGGCCCGATCGAGATGGGCGGCATGTTTTCGGTCGTAAAGGTCCGGGACGGCATCGATGCGGACGATTATTCCGACCCCGGCTGGTATGAGAACCCTCCGGGTGAGCAGGCCTATGAATGGACGGGCGAGTTGCCCGAATTTGCCTCCAACAACAGCCCGAAAACCGTGATTACCCCCAAGCCAACCTCGAAGGGCTGATCTGCTCTTCTGCTCTCTTCCATTTTGAAATCACAGGAAAAACTGATGAAAAACCTCCTTCTGACAACTGCACTGGCATTCACTCTCACCGCTCCGGCGTTCGCGTCGGGCAGCCACGACGGTGGCCACGATGGCGACATGCCTGCAATGCCGATCGGGATGCCGGGCGATGCGGCATCGATCGACCGGACCATCGACGTGACGATGAGCGAGACCGACGACGGCGAAATGCTGTTTGCCCCCCGCGAGATGACGTTTGTCAAGGGCGAAACGATCCGCTTCAACATCACGAATGAGGGCGCGCTTGAGCATGAATTCGTGCTCGACACGGCTGACGGCAATGCCAAGCACAAGGAACTCATGGCCAGGATGGACATGGAGCATGACGATCCCAATTCCGTCCGTCTGGACGCGGGCGCGTCCGGCGAAGTGGTCTGGACCTTTGCCAACGCAGGCACATTCGAATTCGCCTGCCTGATCCCCGGCCATTACGAATCCGGCATGCAAGGGCCGATCATCGTGGGCGATAAAATGGCGCAGGCGGATGTGGAATACACCACTGGCACGATCAAGAAGATAGACGCCAAGGCGGGCAAGGTGACCATCATTCATGGCCCGCTGGTCGGCCTCGACATGCCCGCGATGACAATGGTGTTCCGCGCCGATGAGGCGATGATTGCTGGCATGTCGGAAGGTCAGGAGATCGAATTTGTCGCGGATCGCATCGACGGCAAGCTGACAGTGACCCAGATGAAGTGACGCAACATGGGGCGCGGCGATGCGGATCGGCGCGCTCCCTTCGACCACCGCCATGGGAAAAGCCCAATTAATCGAGAGTGAAGAATATCAGAGGACAAAATGGGGAGCGATAGTGTTCGCCGTGACCGCGCTGGCGGCAGGTACATGATACTCACCGGCGTCAGCAGAAACCCGGCTGCCAGCAACAGACCGCCGCCATAGATTACGCCCTTCGCCGACATTTCTCCGAAAGTCTAAATTCCCAGCGTACTCGCAACGATGGGTGACATACGATGCTGTCCACCAGAGGATAAGCATTTTCATTCAGGGCCTTGAGTGCGATCGAGATACCGAAATAAGCAAAACTGGTCGAAACGAGCCCAAGCGCCAGCGCTCAAAAACCGACAGGAATGGTAATCCTTGTCGCAGCGCAGGTGGCGGATGTGTCGATCCCAAGTGCCGTAGCCGAGGGTCCGATCTGGCGGGCAGTTGTCACAGCGGCCATCTCGTTCCGACTGCAGATGACGAAGGGTCGGGAAACGTCCTCGGCGAGAGGTATTGCAAGACGTTTGCCTACATCGATTCGCCCACCCAAAAGCCAGATTGTCAGGTCGTGCAAAGAGTGATTGAAGTGGCTCATCGCTTTGCCTCTACGCGCACCCTCGCCGCGTCCTGCAAGGCCTCCAACACCCCCTGTGCTGTCAGCAACTCAGGCAGGACGATACCTTCCGGCGCGCCCGGCCCATAGATTGCGTTGAATGGAATCCCGTAGCGGCCAAAGCTCTCGAGGTAGCGAGAAATGGCCTCGTCTGGCCGCGTCCAGTCCGCCTGCATCGCGATCACACCCGGCGCGCGCAGGGCCGAGACGACAGGCTCGCGGTCCAGCACCAGCGCCTTGTTGGCCTTGCAGGTCAGGCACCAATCGGCGGTTACGTCGACGAATACCACCTCGCCTCGCGAGACGTGTCTGGCGATCGCGGATCTTTCGAAGGCGGTCCAGTCTGTGGCGACGCGGTTTGTCGGCACATCGCTTTGCGATAGAAAGCTGGTAAGCACCAGAGCGACCCCAGCCAAGATCATCACCGCTGATCCCCGCAAAACCACAGACCCGCGGCGCAAGGACAGAAGTGCGACGATGATTGCACTCACCCCCGCACCTGATGACGCCGACCATATGCCGGCCACGCCATTTAGCACCCAAAAGAGCCAGACAGCCGTCGCCGCCAGAGCAAGCCCTAGCACCAGTTTCAGCCAGATCATCCATCGGCCCGGCCTTGGAAGCCGTCCGATCATGCCGGGAAAGGTCGCGACGATGAGATACGGCAACGCCAGCCCAAGCCCGAGCGCCGTGAAAATCACCGCTATATCGACGGGCCGCCCAGCCAGCGCAAAGGCAACGGCCGTGCCCAGAAACGGTGCCGAACAGGGCGTGGCAAGAATGGCCGCAAAAGCTCCTGTGGCGAAATCCCCGCCATAGCCGCGCCCGCCGCCCGCCCTGGCCAGCCGCGTCTGCATCGACGAGGGAAGGGCAATCTCGAACGCGCCGAAAAGGTTTGCAGAAAATACAACCAGAATGACGGCCATGAGCGTCAGAAAAGCGGGGTTCTGGAATTGCAGCCCCCAGCCCACGGTCAAGCCAAATCCCCGCGCGACCAGCGTTCCGGCCGCAAGAACCCACATGAACGCCAGTACTCCGAGGGCTGAGACGGCAAATCCCGCCCGAACGCGGACACGCGACTGTTCACGCGCCTGCATCGCAGAGGCAAGTTTGATCGACAACACCGGAAGGACACAAGGCATCACGTTGAGGATGAGACCGCCCAGAAAGGCGATCGCAGCGATCCAGGCAAGATCGGCCAACCCGGGCCCCGCGCGCTCCAGAGTGAAGGGTGGTGGGACGGCGGCGTCTGTCAAAACAGGTGCGAAGGTTGCTGCGCGATCGCCATCTGTCACCGTAACGCTCAACTGCTGCGGATCGTCGGCTGCCGCCAGTATAGGCAGGCGGGCCCATAGCAAACGGCCACCGTCACCCAGTCGGATATCTGGCTGACCGAAGGCCGTGCCATCGCCCAATATGGGAAACACGTCCGGACGGTTGAAAGGGCGAACGCTGCGGGCGGTTACAGTCAGCGCGGTCATGTCGCGGCTCAGATGGGCCGTTTCGACCGAGATACCGCTGGTCGCGCCGTTGTCGGGCACCTTGTCTGCATAGGCGGAAATCAGGGTTGCGGCGTTCTTATCGATTCCGCTGGCCCGGGGTAGCTTCAATTGCAGTTTGAAATCCTGCGGAATGCACACCGTGGAGCAAACCAACACGTTCACACTTGCCGCCAATCCTACCGGCTCACCAGGCTGCGCAAGCGTGATCCGCAGCGGAAACACTACCTCGTCGTGATAGCCGAAATTCTCGATCCCGAACGCGTCAAATCTTTCGGGCGCGGGCCAGAGAAAATCGACATCCTCAATGTTTTCCGACCCAGTCCAGTCGATCGATGGCGGAATGCCCACCTCGCCCGGTGATTTCCAGTAGGTTTTCCAACCCTTCCCGAGCTTGAGATGCAACCCAGCCGAGATCGAGCCTGTATCCGGTCCGACCCCATTCTCGGCCGAGATAAGTTGGGCGGAAACGGATGTGCTGGAGAAAATGTCGGAACTTGCAGCCCCTACCCCCTGCATAGGCAAGATCAGCCCAAGAGCCAGAAACAGCCAAGTGAACACAGGAAGGCGCACCCGCGGCTGAGCTTGCTTCATATCGGCATCCATCAGTTTATTTCCATTTTTCAAACTGCCCATATCGACCTGCGGTCAAAGCTCTGCAGAAGGCACAACCATAAACCCTTCGCGACCGTCAGCACACACCACTACTGACACTCCATTCGCGTTGGTCTCTTGCGCCGTGCATCCCTCCGAAAGTTGGGATGACGGGCCACGAGTCGACAGTGTATTGGCAACGCCCTGATTGCATGTCCCGAAAGTTTGAGAACAGGCACCAAGTGCCACGAAAACCAAAGGAGCGACAGTATGGAAGCGAAGGGTGAAACCCAATTGTCGCTTACTCAGGAGCAACTGTCTGACCAATCGGTATCTGAGTTTTCGCAGTCACAGCTTCTTCACCCTTCGCTGCGCCGTGGCAGGATTTTCCCATCAAGCGATGCATTGCGAAATGAGCCCCGAGACAGACAAGCAAGAGCGCAAACACGATGGCGCTGTTCAGCATGCCGCCGGAGAATCCACCCTCGGCAAAATACAAGATAACCGGCGCAACCATGATCACGCAGCAGGCACACATTCCATATTTCATGATCATATCGGACGTTTGACGTCTTTCCCGCGTTTCAATTATCTTCATGATTCCAATCTCCATATGATTCGAATCTCCATCGTGCCCCTGCGACGCTTACGAGATTCCACCACGGGAAGGTCAATGTTACAAACCGATACAAAGTTCACTGTCTTGTCACCTGCGCAACTCTTGACCCTCCAGTGGTGGAAGGTGGTTTATCCGGTATCACCAGAGGGAAAAGAACCGAAAGGGGGCAACTCATGTGTGCAGCATCTAACAAAACGATCGCTCGGCGGGCCTTTCTGTTCGCCTCGTCCGGCGGCCTTGTCGCCCTGGCAGCACCATCGATATTGAGCGCGCAGGAGGTTGCACCGGTTCGCAGGAACATGTCGTCTTTTCTGCTGCATGACTGGCGGGATCATTTCGACAGCCTCGGCAAGGGCATCCTGTTGTCGGACACTACGACACGCGTTCTCCAGCACTGGACGGCAGATGGAGAGATGCGCATCTATCCGACCTCGGTACCGATGACCGACGAACTCACACGGCGGGGGTATAGTGAAATCGTCTACAAGGACGATGCTCCGGACTGGGCGCCCACGCCGTCCATGCTGAAACGCGACCCGACTTTGCCAAAATATGTCCCGGCCGGGCCGAAAAACCCGCTCGGTGTTCGGGCGATGCATCTGAGTTGGAAATACTATCGGATTCACGGTACCGGAGACACGCGCAAGATCGGGCGCAAATCATCAAGCGGGTGCATTGGCCTCTATAACGAGCAGATCATCGAAGTGTTCGACAGAACGCCGGTGGGAACCCAGGTAAAACTCATCTGAAACAGAGGGCAAATGAATAAGACATTTTTAGCTATCATAGCTTTTTTCGTTCTGGGCGGTGGCGTCGTCTATTGGAATATGACTCAACAAACCCCGCAAGGCATTGGGCACTCAATGGTGCCACCGGATACGAGCGATCTGGGTCAAGGCGCCCCCATTGTAGAGGTGTCGCTGCCGACACAATTGACGACCGATGCACAAATGGGCAAGCGCGCCTACGAGGCGAAATGCGCCGAATGCCATGGCACCAATGCAGCTGGTAAGAACGGCGTCGCGCCGCCACTCGTACACAAGACCTACGAACCCAACCACCATTCCGACAAGGCGTTTGTGCTGGCGGCCAAGAATGGCGTGCGCGCGCATCACTGGCGTTTCGGGGACATGCCGCCGGTCAAGGGGGTGACCGATGGTGATGTGAAATTGATCGCGCGATACATTCGCGCGCTCCAGAAAGAGAACGGAATTTTTTGAACCTCTCACATTGTCTCATGCGCGACGAGACCGGATGACAAGTCCGAACCGGATTAGGAGATTGGCGAGCGATAGACGCCGTGATTCATGCACGGCCGCGACGCGCTTCCGGAACTCCCGACCGAATGACAGGATGCTCCATGCCGACAAGACGAAACTTTCTCCTGACGGGTGTAGCCGCCACTGCGGGTCTTGCTTTGCCGACGTCACTTCATGCAGCGACGCCGCGATTTGCACAGATCAAGGCGCGCAAGGCAAGCATCCAGCTTGCGCCAAGCCCTTATCCTGAAACCGGAATATGGGGATACGGCGGCGCGATGCCCGGCTCTGAATTGCGGCTCGCTCAAGGTGCGCGCCTGCAACGCTCGTTTGTGAACGAGTTGCCGCAGGCCAGTTCCATCCACTGGCACGGCATCCGAATTGACAACGCGATGGACGGCGTAGCGGGGTTGACGCAACCCGCCGTGGAACCGGGGCAGAACTTTGACTATGATTTCGTCGTGCCGGATGCCGGAACCTACTGGTATCACGCGCATAATCGATCCGCCGAGCAGGTGGCGCGCGGTCTGTATGGCGCGTTGATCGTCGAAGAGTCCGAGCCGCCGGATGTGGACCGCGAGCAGGTGCTGATCCTCGACGATTGGCTTCTCGACCCTGAAACTGCTCAAATTGATCCAGATTTCACCTCGCGCCATGATCGAAGCCACGCGGGCCGCCGCGGCAATTTCATCGCCACCAATGGACGCCACGACCTCTCGCTCGACGTGCGCCAAAACGAGCGCTTGCGCCTGCGGCTCATCAATGCGGCCAATGCCCGGATATTCGAGCTGGCACTGGCGGGAATGGAGGGATGGACGATCGCGCTCGACGGGATGCCGCTGGCGCAGCCCAAGCCTTTGGCAGAGACCCTGATCCTCGGCCCCGGTCAGCGGGCGGATCTGATCGTGGACGTGACTGCCGCAGCGAATGAGACCGCCCATCTCGTGCGCATTGAAGATCAAGAAGGCATCTCGCAAGTGGCTTTTCCTGTCATCGGACGGGCCGCCGTCGCCCGCTGCGAAGCCCCTGCCCCACTGCCCCGGAATCCGCGGATGGAAATACCCGGCATCGACAGCGCCGTGACGGCACGGCTGAACATGCAAGGCGGCGCGATGGGCACGCTGGATGCTGCGATCCTGAACGGCGAACGAAAGAGCTTTCGCCAGTTGGTGGAGGCGAACGAATTCTGGGCCTTCAACGGAACGATTGGCATGACCGACACGCCACTTGTCGAGGTATCTCGCGGCGAAACGGTTAAATTGCAGATCTACAACGACACTTCGTTCCCTCATGCGATGCATCTGCACGGATTGCATTTCCGCGAAATCGGCAAGGATGGCGGCCTCGGCCCCTTCCGCGACACGAGCCTGATGTTCGGTGGCGAAACACGCACAATAGCGTTTGTCGCAGACGCCCCCGGCGATTGGCTGTTTCATTGTCACGTGCTCAGCCATGCGGCATCGGGCATGATGACCTGGCTGAAAGTGACATGATGGGAAAAACTGTGATCCTCGGTGGGCTGGTGATCCTCACTTTGGGTGGCACCGCCGGTGTTTGGGCAATTGCGACAGGGCAGACTTTGACGTCCACGCCTGGGCAACCCTTCGATCTCGCCGAGGGGGACCGGCTGTACCAAGATTATTGTGCGGCTTGTCACGGGGCCAATCTCGAAGGGCAGCCCGATTGGCGATCGGCTGGCCCGGAAGGCATTTTCCCCGCGCCGCCGCATAATGAAACGGGCCATACCTGGCACCATTCCAACAGCGTTCTCTTCGACTACACCAAACTGGGCGGGAAGGCAGCTCTTGCCCGTCAGGGAGTGGATTTTACAAGCGGCATGCCCGGATTCGGCGATCAACTCACGAACCCTCAGATTCGAAACATCCTCGCCTTCATCAAATCCACTTGGCCTGACCGACAGCTGGAGGTCCAGGCTGCTCGCAGCGACGCAGAGCGCCAGCAACAAGGAAACTGACCATGCAATTACTTCGACCTACCACGTTTATTCTGGGCATCTTTTTAGCCCCATTTCCCGTCCTCGCTCAGGAGCTGAGCGAGGAGCGCGTCAAGGAGCTGGCACTTGAGGCAATCCGGGAGAACCCGCAGATTGTAATGGAAGCAGTGCAGATTCTCGAACAAGAGCGGTCCGCGGCTCAGGCACAGGCAGGGGCAGACGTTTTGAAGAACCAGCGCCAACTACTGGAACAGGACCCGAATGCGCCGGTGCTGGGCAACCCCAATGGCGATGTCACGGTCGTGGAGTTTTTCGACTACAACTGCCCCTATTGCCGCAAGGCCATGTCCGAAGTGGAAGGATTGATCGAGGCGGACCCGAATGTCCGGCTCGTCTTTCGCGAGTGGCCGATACTGAGCGAGGGATCAATCTTTGCCGCCAAGGCAGCTCTGGCGGCACGTGAACAAGACAAATACGATGACTTGCACTGGGCTCTGATGGAGATGGATGAACCCGCAGGGGAAGCTTCGGTCTTGCGTGTTGCCGAAGAGATCGGCCTCGATATCGCCAGGCTGCGGTCCGACATGGAGGCATCAGATGTGCAGGATCATATCGACGAATCTATGCGGCTGGCACAGGCTTTGGGTTTCAACGGCACGCCATCATTTGTGATCGGCGACAATCTTGTCCCCGGCTTCGTCGAGCAAAATCAGCTGGAGGCACTGGTCGATCAAGCTCGCGACGGCGAATGAGCGAGTGCGAAACTGACAACGCTGGACTGGCGCCCGTAGGTTCGGGCGCCAGTCTGGTTTCAGATCGTCGCGACCGTCTTGACGTCATATCCGGCGTTGCGGATCGCCTCGGTCAGGGCGCGCTCGTTCAGGACACTTTCGACGTCGACCTTGCGCGTGCCGGTATCGCAGGTCACTTTTGCAGTTGGGTCTATCGCCTTGATCGCCTTTTCGATCGTTGCGGTGCAGTGTCCACAGCTCATTTCAGGAACATCAAATCTGGTCATGGGAGTCTCCTTTGCATCGCCTGACAGATGGGGCGTTCCCGCACAGGAAGGTCAAGGGTTGAATGTTATGGCCAAAAGAATTTACCTGACCTATTGACCTTCCAGCAGGCGGAACCCTTATCTCAATGAGGAAGTACTTGCAGGAGTTTCCCATGTCAGTTTCACAATCCGTCCGGCTGTCGGTTCAGAACATGTCCTGCGCGTCCTGTGTCGGGCGCGTCGAGCGCTCGCTGATGGCCGTTCCGGGCGTCAGCGATGTCAGCGTGAACCTCGCCAGCGAGACCGTTCAGGCGCAGGTTGATGCGCCGGAGCGGGTGGCCGAAATCGTGGCCGCGCTGGACACGGCCGGCTATCCCGCGCGCAGCCAGACGGTGCGGCTGAACATAGCGTCGATGACCTGCGCCTCCTGCGTGGGGCGCGTCGACAAGGCGCTGGCGGCGGTGCCGGGTGTTTGGGACGTGAACGTGAACCTCGCATCGGAAACAGCCACCGTGACCTATGCAGAGGGCGCGGTCAGTCTGGACGATTTGCTGCGCGCCGCAAGGGAAGCGGGCTATCCGGCGACCCCGGCGGATGCCGCGGCCCAGGAGGACGCGAGCACGCGCAAGACCGAGGAGGCCCGCGCTCTGGCCCGCAAGACCCTGCTTGCCGCCGTGCTGGCGCTGCCGGTTTTCCTGCTGGAGATGGGCGCGCATGTCGTGCCGGGTGCGCATGATCTGATCGGGCGCACCATCGGGCACGAGGCCAGCTGGATGATCCAGTTCTTGCTGACCACCGTGGTTCTGGCCTGGCCCGGCCGCGCCTTCTATACCAAGGGTTTTCCGGCGCTTTTCAAGGGCGCGCCTGACATGAACAGTCTGGTCGCCGTTGGCACCTCGGCGGCGTATCTCTATTCGCTTGTCGCGCTTTTCGCACCGACTCTGCTGCCCGAAGCCGCGCGTGCAGTCTATTTCGAGGCAGCGGCGGTGATCGTGGTGCTGATCCTTCTGGGCCGCTGGATGGAGGCCCGCGCCAAGGGCCGCACCGGCGCAGCGATCCAGAAGCTGCTGGGGCTTCAGGCCCGCACCGCGCGGGTTCTGGTGGATGGTGAGGCGCAGGATGTTCCGATCGAGCAGATCAGCACGGGGGCTATCCTTCTCGTGCGTCCCGGCGAGCGTATTGCGGTGGATGGCGAGGTGACCCAAGGCAGCGCCCATGTAGATGAAAGCATGATCACCGGCGAGCCTGTGCCCGTCGCCAAGTCCGAGGGCGATCCCGTCACCGGCGGCACCGTCAACGGCACCGGCAGTTTCCAGTTCCGCGCGACCCGCGTCGGGGCTGACACGACGCTGGCGCAGATCATCCGCATGGTCGAAGAGGCGCAAGGCGCGAAACTGCCGATTCAGGGCATGGTCGACCGGATCACGCTGTGGTTCGTGCCCGCCGTTATGGCGCTGGCCGCGCTGACGGTGCTGGTCTGGCTGATCCTCGGCCCATCCCCGGCGCTCTCCTATGCGCTGGTGGCGGGCGTGTCGGTGCTGATCATTGCCTGCCCCTGCGCGATGGGCCTCGCCACGCCGACCTCGATCATGGTCGGCACCGGACGCGCCGCCGAAATGGGCGTGTTGTTCCGCAAGGGCGACGCGCTGCAACAATTGACCGGCGTCGGCGTGGTGGCCGTGGACAAGACCGGCACCGTGACCGAGGGACGCCCGGAACTGACCGATATGGTGCTGGCCGGCGGGTTCGGGCGCGCCGAGGTTCTGGCGCTGGTGGCAGCGGTCGAGGCGCAGTCCGAACATCCCATCGCCGAGGCGATTGTCAGGGCCGCCGAGGCCGAGGGCGCGGCGCGCCACACGGTCGATGGCTTTGAGTCGATCACCGGCTACGGCGTGCGCGCGCAGGTCGCGGGGCGCGACGTTCTGATCGGGGCCGACCGCCTGATGGCGCGCGAAGGGCTGGACCCGGGCCCGCTGACAGATGCCGAGACGGACCTCGCCAACCGGGGCCGCACCGCGCTTTTTGCTGCCATCGACGGACGGGTTGCCGCTGTCATCGCGGTTTCAGACCCGGTCAAACCGTCCAGCGCCGCCGCGATCCGGGCGCTGCACGATCTGGGGCTGAAGGTGGCGATGATCACCGGCGACAAGCGCGAGACGGCCGAGGCCATCGCGCGCGAGACCGGCATCGACCACGTCATTGCGGGCGTTCTTCCCGATGGCAAAGTTGCTGCGCTCGATGAATTGCGCGCAGGTGGCAAGGCGGTCGCCTTCGTAGGGGACGGGATCAACGACGCGCCGGCGCTGGCCCATGCCGATGTCGGTATCGCCATCGGCACCGGTACCGATGTCGCCATCGAATCCGCTGACGTGGTGCTGATGTCGGGCGATCTGCGCGGTGTCGTCAACGCGTTCGAGGTCTCGACCCGCACGATGCGCAACATCCGCCAGAACCTGTTCTGGGCGTTTGGCTATAATGTGGCGCTGATCCCGGTTGCGGCAGGCGTTCTCTATCCTGCGTTCGGCCTGCTGTTGTCGCCGGTTCTGGCGGCCGGTGCGATGGCACTCAGTTCGGTCTTCGTGGTGACCAATGCGCTGCGCTTGCGCCGGGTCCGCCCCGCCATGAAGGAAACCGCAGAGGCCAGCGCCAGCGCCGCTCTTTCCCCTGCAGCCGCCGAATGAGGAGCTTAGAATGAATATCGGAGATGTCGCCACCCGGTCGGGCCTGCCCGCCAAAACGATCCGCTACTACGAGGATATCGGCCTCGTGAAACCCCTGCGAAGCGCCAACGGCTATCGCATGTTCCACGCCAGCGATGTGCACAAGCTGGCGTTCCTTGGCCGCGCCCGCGCGCTTGGCTTCAGCATCGAAGATTGTCGCGGCTTGATCAAGCTATATGAGGATACCGACCGCGAGAGTGCCGAGGTCAAGCAGATCGCTGAGGAGCATCTAAGCCGGATTGACGACAAGATCGCGGAGCTGATCGAAATGCGCGCGACCCTCGCAACCTTGGTCGATGCCTGCGCGGGTGACCACCGCCCCGATTGCCCGATCCTTGCCGATCTGGCGTCGAAGCAGCAAAGTCTGCATCTGAAAGAGACCGGCTAGGGCGCCTGCTGAACATGATCGTAGCGTGGTTACTGGCCGTCGTGCTTTTCGGATTGTGTGGAGTGCTGCATGCGCGTGCAATGGCTTTCGCCATGAACTTTACCGACCGCAACGATATCATAGGCATGCATGGTCTTGTGGTCGCTCTTTATGTTTTGGCGACCGCGCATGTCGCCGAAGCTGGCCTGTATGCCATTGGCTTCATTCTGGGTGAATGGATAGGAATTGGCGGTTTCGAGCAGGAAAATGTCAATTCGGTCATGGATTTCTTCTATTTTTCGGTCGTGAACTACACGTCGCTTGGCCTCGGCGATATTTATCCAACCGGTCATCTTCGATTTCTCGCCGGCATCGAAGCGCTGAACGGGTTTCTTTTGATCAGCTGCTCGGCTTCGACGATCTTCCTCGTCACGACACGGCGCAATCACTGACCGGGGTTGTGAGGCACAAAAATCTCATAAAACTTTGGAACCCTCCAGCGCTGGAAGCTGGTTTCACGTTCACTTTTCGGGCATCAAACCCAACTTCTTAATGCGATAACAAAAGGATTTATCATGTCATACTGGAGATTTGCCGCCATGATCGCGACCTCGACGGTCGTCATGTTCATCCTGATGTATCTCAACACGTTCCTCTGGACCCATATTTTCTGGTCCGAAACCCGCGCCTACATGGCGATCCTGATGGGCGCCACGATGGCGATCATCATGCTAGCGTTCATGCTGTCGATGTATTCGAACAAGGCGATCAACGCCGCGATCTCTGTCGGCGCAATTATTGCCTTTGTCGGTTCGCTCTGGCTGGTGCGCAGCCAGAGCACTGTGGGCGATACCAGCTACATGCGCGCCATGATTCCGCACCATTCCATCGCCATCATGACATCGGGCCGCGCCAATATCCAAGATGCGCGCGTGCGCAAGCTGGCCGACGAGATCATCTTTGCGCAGGACAAAGAAATTGCCGAAATGCGCTATCTCATCAATGAAATCGAGGCATCGGGTAAAATCAGAGAAGAAAGCAGTAATGGCCCAGCGGGGATCGTCTCGCTTCAAGATGCGCTTGCGACCGCAGAAGTATCCATCGTCGATCCAGAATTTGTGACCCAGCAAGAAATCGCACAGCTCTTTCCAGATGGTGCCGCCTGTACCTTCAACTATACCACGCAAAGCCCTGCATCTGTCATCATCGGTCGTGTGGATGGCACGGTGGCGGCATTGGTCAAGCTCAGCGGCGATCTGGTCCGACTTGAGGCCGATGAAGCGGGACGGGTACTGACGGCGGAGGGCATTACGATACGCCTGAGCGCGCCGAATGAGACGGACAGTCTGAATGTCGCCAATGGCGAGCCAACCGAGGCCAACCTCGTCCTAGAACTTGATGCAGGCTTGCGCGCTGGATATCGTGGCTTCTACACCTGCCAACGCTGATCTGCGCCGCCGACCGGCGGTGCAGATGCTCGGGGAACATTCCGGACCCACTAAGCCACGATAGAGGATGTAGACTGACGGTGTTCTTTGACTTCGGGACAATAGGCTAAAATCTGAGACTGCTAATTCTAAGCGAAGTAGAGCGGGAAAGCGGCCGCAGTGTTGGTGACCGGCTATCACAATGGACAGTGACATAAATTAATATGCACAAGCACTGAGTGTGAGGGGAGGTCTCCATCGCGGTCGGCAACCCTTTCGGACTGGGCGGCACAGTGACATCAGGCATCGTTTCCGCCACGTCGCGTAACAGCAACTCGAGCCCCTATGACGACTTCAACCAGACCGATGCGGCAATCAATCGTGGCAATTCCGGCGGCCCGCTGTTCAACGCGGACGGGGAAGTAATCGGGGTCAATACTGCAATCTTCTCAACGGACGGCGGTTCGGTGGGTATTGGCTTTGCCGTTCCTTCCGACATGGTTCAGCGGATTGTCGATGATCTTGCTGATGACGGAACGATCACGCGCGGCTGGTTAGGCGTTCAGATCAAGCCCATGTCTGACGAAGTAGCTTCAGTCCTTGGTTATGATGGCCCCCGTGGCGCAGTGGTGGAAATCGTGTCAGGCGACAGCCCTGCCGAGGCCGCAGGACTCCAGTCGGGCGACATCATTCTGTCCTTCAATGGTGAAGACATATCGGAACTGCGCGATCTGACTCGCGCCGTCGCAGAAACAGCACCAAACGCACAAGTCGCGTTGCAGATCCTGCGCCGTGGCACTGAAAAGACCATCGACCTGAAGATCGGCACGCTTGGTGCGAGCGAAGCCTGATCCATGAGATCGCATTTGCCGAGGGTTTTTGTATCCCTCGGCAGGGGCAATCCGCGTTTGTCGTGACATTGGCACAGCCCCTTTTCTGTGGCCCAAGTGATTTCTCTAAAACCTCACTTTGGGAATTGAAGCCTGCGCCCGGTGCGATGATGAAAACTGAGTAATAGACCCAGAACATCAACGTCAGCCAACTTACTGAGAGAACCACGCGCTCCACCCGAGGCCGCGAATGTTAATTGTTCGACCAACATCGCCACTACGGCCACTGCAGAAAGGGCGGTAGCGAGCAGGAGAGGCGCTGGGGCGGTTAGCGAAATGTCGTTTAGCTCAGAATTCTGCTGACGTAGTGTAATAAGATAACGGTCGGCAGTTTGCCACGAAATGGAGGTTAAAATCCATCCATGCGAAGTAGGCTGTCCAAGTGCAGAACGCACCGACGGCGGGCTTAGATCGATGGTCGGTGTATGTGGCTGGTGCCGCGAAGAGGAAGAGGAAGGCAAGCCCGGGTTGCCGGGCTTTGAAGGGAGAGAGAGGCTCTCCCGGTCCGGCTCCGAAAGGGAGCTTTCCGATGACCAACCCCAAATCCAGATCAGCTATCAAGCCCAAGGCCGCCGTGACCACCGCCCTGCCTGAGGCGGAATCGCAAATGGTCCCGCTGAACAAGCTGGTGCTCAGCCCGAAGAACGTCCGCAAGACATCAGCCACCGAGGCCGAAGATGCCGAACTCTATGCCAGCATCAAGGAGACCGGACTGAAACAGAACCTCATTGTCCACAAGATGGGTGCAAAGTTCCATGTTCATGCCGGCGGGCGGCGTCTCGCAGCACTTAACAAGCTGGCTGAGGACAAGATCATCAAGCCCGACCATCCGGTCTCCTGCTCGGTCGAGGAATCCGATCAGGCGGAAGACACGTCCGCTGCCGAAAACATGGTGCGCGTGGCGATGCATGGAGCCGATCAGTTCGGGGCTTTTGCCGCTCTGCGCAAAAAGGGGCGCACCGAAGATCAGATCGCAAAGCAGTTCGGGATTACAAACGATCTCGTCCGCCGCCGCCTAAAGCTTGCCAGTGTCGCACCGGACCTCATGCAGCTGTTCCGCGACGGTGAGATGTCGCTCGATTGCGTCATGGCGTTCACACTGACCGACGATCATGCGCGTCAGGTTGAGGCTTGGGAAGCGGTCAAGCAACATTACAGTCCGTCGCCGCATTCGATCCGAAACCATCTGACCCAGAAATCCTATTCGGGGTCGTCCAAACTCGCCCTCTTCGTCGGAATCGACGCCTACAAAGAGGCGGGTGGATCGGTCATTGAGGACCTCTTTTCTGAGCGCGACGCTATGCATCTGGAGGATCCAAATCTGCTCGAGAGCCTGGCGCAGGACAAACTTCAGGGGCTGGCGGATGAGGCCGCCAAGATCTGGAAATGGACCGAGGCGCATCTGGAGACCGACTACGATAGCTTTCGCCCCTATGGGCGAGTCTATCCCAAACCGCTCGATCCCGATCCTGACCTCGCGACCGAACTTGCCACATTGCAGGAGCGCCAGGACGCCTTGGAAAGCAATTATGATGAGGCGACGTGGACAGAGGAGCAACAGGCGGAAGAAGACCGGATCTGGAATCGCATCCGCGAAATCGAGACGATCGAAGAGGCCAACGTCGCTTATACCGACGACGACTACAGGATCGCCGGATGTGTCGTGACGATCAGTCACAATGGCGAGCCGCGCCTGGAAACCGGATTGGTGCGACCAGAAGACATTCCCAGACCAGCTGAAACAATTGCGGCGGATGACGGGGATAGCGAAACATCTGACGAAGATGGCTGCATTCCCGCAGGACCAGCGATTGAACTTCCCGCCACGATGCGTCGTCCGGACATGCCAGTCGATGCGACGACCGCAGCCCGCAAGGCACAGGGTATTCCGCAATCACTCGCTGACGATCTGCGGGCCACGCGTCATCAGATCCTGCGGGCGCATTTGGCGGCTGACTACAGCGCAGCCTATGATGCCATGCTCTACACGATGGCACGGGGCGTGTTCGGGCGCAGCGGCATTGGTGCACCACTGGACGTTTCGCTCCGGCCCGCGATGACGACGGGATCGCGCGAGGTCCTCAAGGACACCGTTGCGGCGCGCATGCTTGACGCGCTCAATGACGGTCTCAACCTTGCCTGGATGGAGGCTAAAGCGCCGAAAGATATCGAACAATTGTTGGCGCTTCCGGAACGCGACAAGCAGGCGATCTTTGCCTGGTGTGCGGCCTATGCGCTCAACCAGCAGCTTGCCAACGATACCGGTGCAACCGTTGTGATCGAAGCGATCGGTTCCCGTCTCAACGTGGATGTTGCCGCCTGCTGGCGTCCGACGGCGGATAGCTATTGGGGTCGTGTGAAAAAAGACCACGCGTTTGAGACGGCAAAGGCGCTGATCGACGACCGCTGGGCTGACGACAAGTCGGGTTTGCGCAAGGCGGAGATCGCAAAATCCATGGAGCAGGCGTTCTGCGACACACCGCAAGAGGCCGCCGGTCTGACAGCGGAGACCGCTACGAAGACATCTCGCTGGCTTCCAGACGGAATGGCGTTTGGCGAAGCGGAGACTGATCACGCGACACCGGACTCGGATGAGGACGATGCCAAGGCGACTTCGGCGGGATCAGACGCCCTGCCCGCCTTCATGACCGACGCGGCCTGACCAGTCACCAAACCATCAATACTCTGGATCGCTCCCAGCCCTCTGAAGGGTCGGGGGCGGTCCTGTCCGACTGTCGGGAAACCTCGGGCCGAATGGGTCGGCCGTTCCGGCACAGGAGAAAGACCATGAACCACGAACCTCAAAGCGATGCCCCACATGCCGAAGACGACGTGACCAATCCCGCGACGGCCGCGATCATTGCAAAACAGAACGATGCGTTCCGAACGTCTATCACCGGATCTGTCAAATTGGCCGGTGTTCCGCCCGGTAAGCTCGTCATGACGGCAGGCATCGCTGCCCGGAGCGACGAATTCCGCACAGCTCTCATCGAAGCGCTCGTCGCCTTTGATGCCTTTGATGCCAACAGTGATCCCTACGGGCTGCACGAGATGGGCGTGCTCGTGGTCGAAGCTGAACGGGTCTGGTTCAAATTCGATCTCTATGACGAGAATTTTGAGTACGGCGCGGAGACACCGACCGATCCCGCGCGCACGCGCCGTGTTCTGACGCTTCTGTTCCCGTCCGAATACTGAACCACGCAACTGCCTGGTGATATCTGGGCCGTCCTCATGATCGAGGACGGCCCTTCCCCGCTGACGGGTTTCACAAGGGGCCGGATGGTCCGGTCCCGCCCGTCACGGAGGCCACGAAAATGGCTAAACCCTGCGATTTCAAAGTTACCCTCTATCCCGCACACAAGGACGGCAACTTCGTTGTGACCAAATACGACCTCTTCGGCGGAACCTATCCGACCAAAGAGCTGACGGCGGCCGGGATGGGCGATCTTGTCGATCAGGTCACGCATTTCGCGATGGAACATGGCGAGGGCTGCAACGCGTCGGTCCGCTGTCTGGCACCGCGCAAACCTCCCGGTTTCAGCAAGGCCACCGGAAACCTCTATTTCAACCTCAGGACCAAGGAAGAGCTCGACGCTGAAGAATCACCAAAAGGTGAGAACGCCGCCGCCTGACACGGGCAGGTCAAACGATCCGGCCCAAGGGCCCGCCAAGTATGGCGGGCCTTTTTCGTTTCACACACAACCCTAGGAGCACGATGATGGGCACCCCGATCCATGAAGAGACCTATCGCGATCACACGATCAAGATCGTCCCCGATCCCGATCCGGAAAACCCGCGCGACTACGACAATCTCGGTACAATGTCCTGCTGGCACCGCCGTTACATGCTCGGTGACAAGCATGACCGCGAAGATCCGCGCGACCTGTTGGTCGATCTTTGCGGTCTGGATGGCGACACCGACCTGCCGATGAATGCGCTGATCGAGCGGGCGTCGAGGCGCGCCGTCATCCTGCCGCTCTATCTCTATGATCACAGCGGTATCACCATGAACACGACGGGCTTTCACTGCCTTTGGGATTCCGGCCAGGTCGGCTATATCTATGTGACGCTGGACGATATCCGCAAAGACTACGGCGTCACCCGCGTCTCAAAGAATTTGCGCACCAGGATCGCCGACCATCTGCGCCAGGAGGTCCAGACCTACGACCATTATCTGACCGGCAATTGTTACGGATTCATCGTCGAAAAAGATGACGACGAGGTCGCGTCATGTTGGGGGTTTCTTGGCGACTATGACGGCTATTGCCTGGCTGAGGCCAAATCGTCGGTGAATTGACACGGCCCGTGCGCGTCGCCTGGGGGGCTGCCCGCCACAAAGAGCAAAAGGCGGTTTGGGGAAGGGCAAGCCTTCCCCCTGTTTGAGAGAGAGTTTCCGGGAGGGCGTCACCCCGTTCCAAGGAGCCTCGCCATGAAGAACCCCACATCCTTTCACGCCTGCGTCGCCGACGACGCCATTTCCAAAGTATCGCGCCTGTTCAACGCCACCCTCGACGATATCTTTGCCGAGCTCTTTCAGAATGCCCGACGGGCCGGTGCGACACAGATCTCCGTCAGCCAGATCGACTATCCTGACCTCGGCCCTGTCATCTGCCTGATCGACAACGGACCGGGCCTCAGCGATCCCAGAGACCTCTTCACTCTGGGGCAAAGCGCATGGGAGAATGACGTGCAGTCGATTGAAGACGCTGCCGGTATGGGGTTCTTCTCGCTGGCAGGTCGCCGCGTGCGGATCATCGCCCAGAAACACGGCACGTGCCGGTCCTGGATGATAGACGCGGAGCCCGAGAGCTTCGGTGGAGAGGTTCCGATCACGTGTAGCGAGGGACCGCCGAACCATGATGGCACGACGATCCTGATCGCCATCAAACCCAACGAGAGTTTTGTCCCGGCCGCCAACCACGCCGCGCGGTATCTGCCGATAGATGTGATGATCGATGGCGTCATCGCCTCGCGCAAGGATTTTCTGGCAGATGCCGAGTATATTGAGGAATGGAACGGCATCCGCATTGGCATCTACGAAAGCAGCACGGTCGGGTTCCGCAACAGCGAAATCATCAACTTCCATGGCGTAACATTGCATGCGCGATTGCCAAGCCTGTCCCAGGAATTCCACCGGACCTATTACGCGCGGCTGGATGTCACCCATTGCGCAAGTCTCAAACTGGTTCTCCCGGCGCGAAAAGAGATCGTCGAAAACGCCTTCATGGACGATTTGCGCAACCATATCAGTCTGCTCTTCTATCAGCTGATCAAGGAGGCTGGGGCACATTCGCTTTCCTATGACAATTTCAGGCGCGCAGCCGCGCTTGGCATCGACCTGCTGCCAGCCGCGATGATGTTGCGTGAATTCAAACCCAGCCATGCCGATCGTGATCAGACCAGTCTGGGTGCGGTCAAGACGATCACGGCCGACGATGTGATTTACGACAGTGAGGGCGGTGCGATTGAAGAACAGAACCTCGCCTATGCGCTCTCCGCGCAGCGTGTTGAAACTCGCCTCTATGATCCCAAGCCCGCATTCACGGGCTATGAGTGGTATGAACAGCTGACCCGACTTTCGGTCAAGGAATACCGCGTTATCGGTGACACAGACACTTTCTGTGTCGCGCCGGGCAAACGCCTCACCATGACCGAGCGGCCCGATCAGTTGGAAATCCAGTGCATCTTGGCGGACGCGACCTATTCCGAGGCGTGGACCCTGGCGACCGATTGGCTGATCTTTGGCGAGGACGATTGGGGGCTCGATGACGTCGATATCGCGGTTACAAAATCTTCAAAGGCGACGAGCGCCGATCTGGTCGACTTTCTGGAACACGCGCTGTTCTGCCCATCTGACGATGCCGAGGCCGGGTCCTATGATCAACAAGAGCGCTGGTTCCGCGACGAGGCCGAGGACCTTGCGATCAACATGTTGGAAACGAGCCTTGACGCAGAAATCAATGCGATCACCCGCGTCATAGATCGTGAGCTCTATTGGCTGCGCCGCCAGGATCAGATCATCACTGTCGAAATCGGCAAAGGCCGGATTGATGTCAGCGGTCTGAATCCCCAACCAGTCGCGGCGACCGAATAGGGCTGGAGGCGGGGTAGCCGTCTGCTATCTCGCCATAAGGGCTGGAGAGCGACCCGCACGGGTTGCTCCCCCGCAATCCGGCGCAATGCTGCCGGTAAGAGCAAGGGGAGGGTTTTGGGAAGGGCAAGCCCTCCCCGGTGTGAGAGAGAGATCGTCGGGAAGGGTCGAAACCCTTCAACCCGGAGCTTTCCCATGACTGATATCCCTGCTGAAATCACACCGTCGCGTGCCGCTTCCCTCCTTCAGGCGGCCAATCATCTTCTTCCGCATTTTGAACAGGGCAAGGCCCTCGATCAGGCCTGCGTCCGCGACGCCATGGAGATCGCCTTCGGTGGCACTGATACATCGGGTGCCTGGGTCTGGAAGGATGGATATGAGGCAGGCGAATGTGCGCAGATCCTGTTGCTGCTCAAATATGGCGCGCTGATGCGCCGCCAATGCGCCGCGCCCGCAAAGTTCTTGGGCGTAGTCGAAAAGGTTGCTGGCCTCGCATTGTCACACACCCGCCGCAGCGAGAGGTCGCAAAAGTTGCAGCAATTTTCGACGCCACTGCCCCTGGCTGCGATTGTCGCCGAGGCCGCGCAGATCCGGGAAGACGATGTGGTACTGGAACCCTCAGCCGGTACCGGCCTCCTGGCCATCTACGCACAATTGGCGGGCGCCGAACTTCACCTTAACGAAATCGATGAGACCCGCGCTGATCTGTTGAGCAGGCTTTTCCCGGATGCAGCCATAAGTCATCACGATGCCGGTTCTATAGATGATCGGCTTGAAGGGGGTATTACGCCCAATATCATCGTCATGAACCCGCCCTTCTCGGCCGCGCCCGGTGTCGAAGGCCGCTACAAACCCGCCATGGGCCAACATGTCCTCTCCTCATTGGACCGGTTGCAACCGGATGGTCGGTTGGTCGTTGTGTCCGGCGCAAACTTTTCACCGGCAAACACCGCGTTCCGATCCGCCTTCAAACGCATCAGTGAGAGCGCGTCGATCCGGTTCTCCGCGCCGATCGCAGGCCGCGTCTATGCCCGCCACGGCACAACCACCGAAACCCGGCTCACGGTCATCGACAAGCGTGGCGGACTGACGCAAGATCAGAACGCCGCCTACCACGAACAGGCCGAAAGTTCGCAGGCGCTGCTGGCTCTGGTGCAGGCCCATTGCCCGTCACGATTGGTGAATGATCGAGAGAACCAACCAACAGATCGGACAACGGCCCCTACCTCTTCCTCATCCGCGCGCTCGTCCTCAATCCAATCCTTGCGGGACAAAGCCCGCAGCCAGATACGTGCCAATGAGGCGGAAAAGGCCCGGCATCCGTTTGATCAGATGGAGGCGAGCGAGATCGCCTATCTGCCAAAGGTCTGGGCCGAGAAATCAACCCGGCTCACCGAAGCGCTCTATGAAGGCTATGAGGTCCAGTCGATCACGATCGAGAACGCCCAACCGCATCCAACCGCCCTTGTGCAATCGGCGGCCATGGCCTCGGTCGCCCCGCCCACGCCCTCTTACCGGCCTAAAATCCACGCATCCCTGATCACGGATGGCGCGCTGTCCGATGCGCAGCTTGAGAGCATCATCTATGCGGGCGAAGCCCATGAGCAACATCTTTCCAGCTGGTTTCGCCATGACGCCGAAGACCAGGGTCTCGTCGCCTGCGAGGCGGAATCTGAAAACGGATTTCAGCTGCGCAAAGGCTGGTTTCTGGGCGACGGCACGGGATGCGGCAAGGGTCGTCAGGTCGCAGGCATTATTCTCGACAACTGGCTACGCGGTCGAAAACGTGCGGTCTGGATCTCCAAATCCGATAAGCTCATTGAGGATGCAATACGCGACTGGACGGCCATCGGTGGGCGGGCAACTGACATCGTGCCCCTGTCGCGATTCAAGCAAGGTTCCGAGATCAGGTTTGAGCAAGGCATCCTCTTTGCCACCTATGCGACGCTGCGCACGGCCGAGCGTCAACAGGGCGACATCCTCAAAGCCTCGCGGCTCGATCAGGTCACGGCCTGGCTTGGAAAAGACTTCGACGGTGTGATCGCGTTCGATGAGGCCCATGCCATGGCCAACGCCGCCGGTGAGAAGGGCAAGGAGGGCGGGCGGGGCGACAGGAAGGCGTCGCAACAGGGTCTGGCCGGCCTCAAACTGCAGAACCTCGTGCCCGATGCGCGCGTGCTTTACGTCTCGGCGACTGGCGCGACCATTGTGGGCAATCTTGCCTACGCCTCTCGCCTCGGTCTCTGGGCAACCGGAGATTCACCCTTTGCCACGCGCGAACAGTTTATCGCGGATATGGAGGCGGGCGGGATCGCGGCGATGGAGATTATTTCGCGCGACCTGAAAGCCCTCGGTCTCTATCTGGCGCGCTCCCTGTCCTATGAGGGCGTCGAATATGAAATGCTGGTGCATGAACTGACACCGGCACAGCGCGATATCTATGACAGCTACGCCGAGGCGTTCCAGGTGATCCATACCAATCTGGAAGCGGCGCTCGAGGCAGTCGGCGTCACGGCAGACGGCAGCACGCTCAACGTTCAGGCGAAAGCTGCGGCGCGCTCTGCCTTTGAGAGCAACAAGCAGCGTTTCTTCAACCATCTGATTACCGCGATGAAATGCCCGAGCGTGATAAAATCCATTGAGAGCGATCTTCAGAACGGCGCGTCGGCGGTTGTGCAAATCGTCTCGACGAGTGAGGCGTTGATGGAACGTCGGCTGGCGCAGATCCCGGCCTCTGAATGGCATGATCTGCATGTCGACATCACACCGCGCGAATATGTAGTCGACTATCTGATGCATTCTTTTCCGACCCAGCTGTTTGAACCCTACACGGATGAGGATGGCAATCTCAAATCCCGGCCGGCGCTTGATGGTGACGGGAACCCGATCGAATGCCGCGAGGCTGCGCGCAAACGCGATGCCATGGTCGAACGGCTCGGAGCTTTGGCACCGGTGCAAGGCGCGCTGGATCAGATCTTCTGGCATTTCGGCAAGGATCAGGTCGCCGAGGTCACAGGACGTTCCCGGCGCATCGTCCGCACGCGGGATCAACGGTTGAAGGTCGAGAACCGGCCGGGGTCGTCCAACATCGGTGAGGCCCAGGCCTTCATGGATGATGCCAAGCGCATCCTGATTTTCTCGGACGCGGGCGGCACGGGGCGGTCCTACCATGCTGATCTCGGCGTGAAGAACCAGCGGCTGCGGGTGCATTACCTCTTGGAACCCGGCTGGCGGGCAGACAACGCGATCCAGGGTCTGGGGCGTACCAATCGGACCAATCAGGCGCAGCCGCCGCTGTTCCGTCCCTGTGCCACCAACGTCAAAGGCGAAAAGCGATTCCTGTCGACGATTGCACGGCGGCTGGACACGCTCGGGGCGATCACCAAGGGGCAGCGCGAGACTGGCGGGCAGAACATGTTCCGCGCCGAGGACAATCTCGAAAGTGCCTATGCCCGCAAGGCGCTGCGCAATTTCTTCTGGGATCTGACCAAAGGCCGGATCAGCGCCTGCTCGCAGACCCGGTTCGAGGAGATGACGGGACTTTCGCTGATGGACGGCGATGGCACGTTGAAAGAGCAACTGCCGCCGATCCAACAATTCCTCAACCGCTGTTTGGCCCTGACCATCGACATGCAGGATGCGATCTTTGAGTGTTTCGGTGGCTTGCTCGAAGCCATCATTGATGATGCGAGCGCGGCGGGCACCTATGAAGTCGGCCTTGAGACACTGCGCGCCGAGAAATTCGAGATCATCGACCGCAAGGTGATCTTTGAGCACGCGGCCACGGGTGCGACCGCGACGGCCCTGACCGTTGAGCGTACAGACCGCAACCATCCGCTCTCCCTCGAGAAGGTCAAGGAGTTCTGCATGGGATCGTCGAGCGCGCGGCTGATGCTCAATCGAAAATCCGAACGCGCGGCTGTGCTTGTACCGACCTCCAGCCTGATGACCGAAGAGGGCGAACCGATCGCCCGGGTCGAGTTGCGCCGCCCTATGGCGACCGACCGGATGCTGGAGCTCGAACTGCCAGCCTCCCATTGGGAGGAGGTCAACGACTTCGAGTTCGAACGGGCGTGGTCGAAAGAAGTCGACGCCGTGCCGGAAACGTCCATCTCGAAACTTACTCTGATCTCGGGCCTGTTGCTGCCAATCTGGGACCGATTGCCCACCGACAACATGCGCATCTATCGCCTGCAAACCGAGGACGGTGAACGCGCCATCGGACGTATGGTGACGCAGGACCAGATGGCCAATGTCTATGCCGCCCTTGGGTTGGATTGTTCGGTCGAGCTCACCGCCGCTGAAATCTTCGATGCCGTCCTCAAACGTGGCCAAAGCCTGCCGCTCTCCGGCGGTCTCACTCTGCGCCGGTCGCGGGTGATGAGCGCGTATCGGTTGGAACTCACTGGTTACAATGGTGCCGCGTTGGAAAGCTACAAGGCGATGGGATGCTTCACCGAGATCATCTCCTGGGCGACGCGGCTGTTCGTCCCGACAGATGATACCAATGTCGTCGACCAGATCATGACGCGACACAAGATCACGGCGGCCGGAACCGGAGAAAGAAGTGCGGCATGACCAGGTTTGCAAAGCTGGATCCGGGTGCGATTGCAAGCGGTCTCGCCCGAGACACGGAAGCGTTCTGCCGGTACTGGTTTCCGAATGGGCGCAAGGTCGGCAATTTCTGGCAGATGGCGGACGTCACCGGCGCCAGGGGACGCAGCCTTGCGGTACGGCTTAAAGCCCATGGTGGACGGCAAGCCGGAAAATGGGTGGATCATGCGACGGGGGAATATGGCGACCTGCTCGATCTCTTGCAACATCAGCTTGAGCCGGTGGCCTACCCAGACCTGTTGCGGCAGGCCACTGACTATCTCGGCGAGGCACCCGTGATGCCAAATGACGGGCCGAGCCGTGACGAACCGGCAGCGGTTTCAAATCGTCAGGCGGCAGGACGCCGATTGTTTTCTTATGGCGGGCCAATCAATAACACCTTGGCCGAGGCCTATCTGCGCGGTCGCGGTATCGCCCGGTTCGGACCGGCGCTCGCGTTTCATCGGGGCGTCTATCTCAGAGCCGAGGACGGCACACGTCTGGAAATCCCGGCGCTCCTCGCCGCAATCACGGACAACGCGGGCAGGGTCACCGGATGTTCGCGCGTCTTTCTCAACTTCGAGACGGGTAGTCTGGCCGACATCGAGGCTCCGAAACGTGTGCTGGGCCGCCTGCATGGCAACGGGGTCCGGTTCGGCAAATGGGCCAACTGCACCGACCTTCTCGTCGGCGAAGGGTTAGAGAACACCCTGTCCGTCGGCACGGCGCTACCAAGCGCGGCTTTGGTCTCCTGCCTGACAGCAAACCATCTCGCCGCATTCAACTATCCATCTTCGATCCAGCGCCTCTGGATCGCGCGCGACAATGACAAGACCGGCGCGCGCGCCGCATTCCGCCTTGCAGATCGCGCCGATGCGGACGGGATCGAACCGGTTGTCCTGACTCCGGAGCGAAACGACTTCAATCTGGACTTAGCCGAGTGCGGCGTCACGGAACTGCGTCGTCGGCTGGTGGCCCTCATCGACGCACAAGCCTCCGAGCATGATCTCTGGCCCTCATAAGGGGTGCCGGAAGGCAGGGAGGGACAGGGCGTGGCCCTTCAGGCCGCGGCGTTGACGTCCTGTTCCGTTTGGATGTCCGGGTCGATGGACCGGCAGGTCGGGCGCAAAGGCGCCCTCATCCCAGCCGCAACGGGCAGACCCCGTAAATTTCCCCTGGGCGCGGGGCGCGCCCATTCCTCG
The DNA here is from genome assembly GCF_003072125.1 of Pelagivirga sediminicola. GTDB lineage: Bacteria > Pseudomonadota > Alphaproteobacteria > Rhodobacterales > Rhodobacteraceae > Roseovarius > Roseovarius sediminicola. The sequence continues at coordinate 36,620 of NZ_QCYH01000012.1, forward strand.
CGGGACAAATTTTCGCGCCCTGCCCGTCCTGCGCGGTGCTACGGCCCTGCGGGTGCAGCCGGGCTGCTGACGGTCCTGTTATCGCCCCATCCAAATCGGATCAGGACGAAACCCAAAGCCAACAAAAGGACCCAAGCCCATGACCCTCGCATCTTCCACCTTCACCCCCGCCTCAAGCGCCACAGCCAGCGTCCTCGACGATCTCGCCCTTTACGGCGCGACCCCCCCCGCAGACGAACATGATCACCGCCCCCTGCCCGAAGAGGACCAGACCGAGGCCGCCATCACCGCCATGGTCGAGGCAAGCCACATGCTTCTCGCCGACACACAGCTCGAAGAGGATCTGCAAGAGATGCTCTGGTCGCTCACCAACATCTTTCATCGCCGCCTGACGCGCCTTGAGCGCCAGCTCGATGAGAATGAATGCGAACAACGCGACCTGGTGAGATGTCAGGACGGATCAGAGGTCAAAAGCCTGGAATTGGAGCGCAAGCTCGACCGTGGACAAAAACTTGTCGAGCACCGGGACGCCTATGAGGCGATGCGGGACGCCTCAGCCGCCCATTTCCACACGGAGACCGGTTCGATCTGGATGCCAAGATCAGGATCGCGGGTATCGCACAAGAACCTTACAGCCTCGGTGGTCGACAGCCGCAACTTCCTCTCCGCAGAGCGCCGCAAGAAAAACGAAATCCACTGCCCCGAGGGCACCCGCATCGCCTTCACCGGCGGCGACTATCAGGATTACGACGCGATCTGGACGATCCTCGACGGCTCGAGAGAGAAATATCCGGATATGATCCTGCTGCATGGCGGCACACCGAGCGGAGCAGAACGTATCGCGAGCCTCTGGGCAGAGAACCGCGGCGTCACCCAGGTGGTCTTCCGGCCCGACTGGAAATCCCACAACAAAGCGGCCCCCTTCAAGCGCAACGATCAACTCCTGAAGACCATGCCGAAAGGCATCATCGCCTGCCCCGGCTCCGGCATTCACGAGAACCTCGTCGACAAAGCCCGCAAGCTGGGCATTCCGGTCAAAAGGATCGGGGGCTAAGGCTCCCTGCCCTCTGGCGCGTGTTCAGCGAGGATGCGCGCCAGACAATCGATTTCGTTCATGACATCGACAATGTCCCGGTCTGCTGAAGACTGAAGGTATCGTCGCAGCGCAAAGCTGGTGTCGGGTTTTGCGGCAAGAGCGGCAAGTTTTCGCGCAATGTGCTCAAACGGGTCGGTCTGCATCATGCTCACCTATGAAGTTGCTGCCTTACGTGCTTTTATATCAATATATATAACGATATAAAAGCAACAGGGTTTGGATCAACTCACCGATAAACGGGACGAACGATGGGGACGTGGATGCGACTGGCCCAGAACATATTCTTGAACTTCCTGCTTCTGAGCGCCACCGCCTGCACGGTTGCCAGAGAGCCTGAAAGTACCAGCCTGTCCGCCCTGATAGAGGCGGAAACCTCGGTCGTGGATCGGGAGATTGCCAATGCGGGGCTCTACAATGGGGTGCTGGAACCATACGCGACAGGCACCGCGACTCTCAAGAACCCGGACTACGTGACGGACGAACGCCTGATGACCGTCGTGCATTCTGCCTTCACCGGCCCCATCGAAGACTTCGTTTCCAGAATGGCGCTCGAGACCGGATATCGGGTCACCGCCCAAGGCGAAAAACCCGGCGCGCCGATCCTGATCACCTTAGTGCAACGCAACCTGCCCGCAATGGGCGCGCTGAGCGAGGCGCTCTTTCAAGCCAAGAACCGGGTGGAACTGGTCGTCGATCAGCGCACAAAGACCATGACGATCATCTACAGCAGGCCGGAACGCAGCCCCGTGCCCCATATCGAGGACACGGAAACATGATGCGTCACTGTTTTAAACCGCTGGTGCCGCTTTTGGCTGTCTTTGTCCTGGCCGGGTGCGAAAGTCTCAAGCCGCTGGGTTCCGAACTTCAGGAGCCAGATCCGATCTTCATCGGCGGTCCGGACCAATACCGCTCGAACCGACCTCCGGCCGACTTCGCCGAGTTCAGTGCGCGCACGCGGCGCGGGAATTATGAGACCTCGGTCGACGAGGAGCGCTACGATCTCTTGCGCGAAGCAGCCGTCTCCTATTCGGCGCAGGCCGGCTACCAGCACCGGGTCTGGGAAGTCATGCGCCAGCTTGAACGCGACAGCCCAAAGCTATCCCGAACCTTTGACTTCAACAGGATTTCCTACAGCGCCCCGAGAGAGACGGGATACATTCTTCCCCCCGTCGTGAGCCGCGCCACGGCTGCCATCAATGTCGATGAGAGCGGACAGTCCGCTGTGGCAGCCGATGAATTCTACCGCCTCGAGATCCCCGGCCGCATCGTCACGATCGTGCCGACCTGGCGGGACTACCTTGTCATCCCACTCGAAGAGGCGAGCGATCCCGACGATGACTTCCTGCCGCAAGATAAGGAGGAAAAGCAAGTCTTCGACCGCTTCGCCGCCGAGGGCTGGCAGGCGGGCGTCGAGCAAGCTGACGAAGCGCTTGCACTCAACTTTGTACGTCTGAAACGCGACTATCTTGGCATGATCGAGTATCGGCGCATGGTTCAGGCCGGGTTGGTCAGGGAACTGGTGATCCAGTCCAGCGAGCGTCGATCCGCTGGCGACGGCGACGAACTTTTCATCGGTGAGCGCCGGGTCAAGATTGTCAGCTCCGCCCGTTTCGTGCGCGATCCCAGCCAGTGGAAGCCGTTACAGAGGCGCTATGCGGTGACGAAATGATTGATCTGGATAGGATCAATCTCGAGCCTGATGATCCGAACGCAGCTGAGGTCACGATCCTGAAGGATGAGCCAAATCGGTTCGACAGTGATCTGTCGGCATTTGATCATTTTTTGGTCGGGGCAGCGATGAAGGGAGCGTCCGACATAAATATCAGCGCGGACCTGAGGATGCGAGTTCAACTGCACGGCGACCAGAAGCTTGCAACGAAGCGTCGTCTGCTGATCACGGAAGTCCAGGCGATGCTGGCGCATCTGTGGTCAGCCAATGACGCGATGTCTCTTGTGGGCGCCGGGCGACCATTGGATTTTTCCTATGAAAAGAAGATTGATCGCAAACGCAGTCAGAGGTTTCGGGTGAATGCGACAGGTGAGCAAAGATTCGGCACCAACGGGGTACAGATCACGCTGCGCGCCCTGCCCGACACAACACCGACCCTGGATGACGTCGGGCTCGAAGAAGAGCTGCGCGACCGGTTGGAGCCAGCGAGCGGGATCATCGTCGTGGCCGGCGCGACGGGTCACGGCAAGTCGACGACCATGGCCGCGATGACACGGTGTCATCTGGAGAACCGGCAACGTTCTCGCAAGATCATCGATCTGCAGGCCCCGATCGAATACACGTTCCGCGACATCAACACCGACGCGGCCGATGTTGCGTCCTTTATCAGCCAGTCGGAAATTGGTGTTGGCCGGAATATCCCCACTTTCGCGGAAGGTGTCCGCGCCGCGATGCGGCGTGCGCCTGCCGTGATCAATGTCGGTGAGAGCCGGGACCGTGAAAGCATGGAGGCCTGTATCGAAGCCTGTCTCACCGGTCATCTGGTGAACACGACGACACATGCGGGATCGATCGCCGAGGCGCTCCGGCGCATGGCTTTTTTGTTCCCGTCGGAGGAGCAGGAGGCACGCTCCTTCGATCTGATGACCTCGCTCAATCTCATCATCTGGCAAAGGCTGGTTAAAACTGCAGACGGCAAAGGACGCGTCGCGCTGCGCGAGTATCTGGTCTTTGATCAGAACGTGCGGGACCGGTTTTTGAGCGTTCCTCCCCTGGCGTGGGTGAACGTCGTGAAGGGGATATTTTCGGACAGCCGTTCCAATCCGAACCTGGTCGCCAGGACGATGACGCAGTCCGCCGAGCAGTTGGTGCAGCGCAAGATCGTCAAGGCGGCGGATGTCTCTGGGATTATTCAGGCCGGGATCGGGTTTCTGGGTCAGATCAAGCTCTAGTCATTGTTCCAGTATCACGCATATCGTTAAATATTACGTTACATATCATTTCAAAAAGCTGGCAAAAAAGCACCATCCGGGACATACTTTGATATGTTCAAATGGCTCAAGAAGACGCGACAGTCGCATAGCGAGATCGGCTACTGGGTACATCTCGGTGGCCAATGGCTGGCTGTCGGTCTGATGATCTATTTCTGGCGCGCCATGCTTCACATGCTGGATTCAGTGGAGGTGTTTGCCGGTGCCTGGCGGGAAAGCCGTTCAGAGCATTTTGGGTTTGTTGACGGCTTGGTCGCGATCCCTGTGCATCTGATCTCGGAACCGATTTACTTCCTGCAATTGGTATCGATCATCTTCGTTTTGCACCTGACGGTAAACCGCGCGGGATATCGTAGTTCTTGGCATATGCCTCATAAGTTCAACAGTGGCGGCTTGGGTGCGCTGGTGGTGATGTCCGTGTTTCGCCGATAGCTACTTGTCCTTGGCAGCTTTGTTCCCCAATTGTCGTGGACGTGCGCGGTTGTTCGCCAACCCGATATTGCCGGCTTGGCTAAGTGTGCCACCAGCCGCAGCCCCGGTTTGATAAGCTCCCCCCGCCCCAATCGCACGCGCCGTCATGGCGGTCCCTGCCCCCAGATCGTCACCGATCCCATCGATCCATTTGAAGACCCGCGCCGGAAACACGTTGATCAGGCTGAACGACCAATCGATGATGACGACGTAGAGCAAGCCGACAAACACGGTCAGCACCGCCATAGTCAGGAACTGAGATAAGACCCCAAACGCACCTGGATCTGCCGCCATCTGTGAACTCAGTGCTGCAAACAGCATACCGTTGAGCGAGAAAGCCGCGATCCGGAACAGGACCATCCCGAGCAGGAAGCCGAACACCATCAGGAGCGGGGTGAGAAACAGCATCAGCAGCAGAGACCATCCCTTGCGCGAGATATTGGACGAAATTCCGTGCCCGTCCATCGACAGCATGGCCACGGCCCAAAGCGGTGCCGCAAAGACCGCCTCGATCACCAATAGCATGAACGCCAGAATAGCGATCAGCCAAATGACGGCCGGAAGATAGGGCAGGACGAAACCGACGAAAATTGCGGCAAAGATGCCGATCTGGAACAATCCGCTGGTGAGCGACGCAAGCGTCGCGGGGATCGAACCGAACAGGGGAACCGCGGAGGCGGTCGCCAGCACCCCGATCGCAACCACGGCATAGGTCAGAAAGGTCGAGGCGTAGGCCATCAGCCCGATCATCGGATCGACCGTGATCGTGTCAGGGGCCAGCAGCTGGATACCTTTCAGCAGGTTGGTCGGTGGTGGCAGGAAGTTCTCCGGCGAGGAGGCATCGTCCCCGGCGTAGGCGCGCTCGGTGATGAACTCGCGCAGCCCGGCATTGGCGGCTGCCTCGTTCCAGGCCGCCACGCTCGCATTATAGCTCGCACCGATCCCCGCCAATATCTTCTGCGCATCGCGGTCCGCATTGCTCTGGAACCAGTAGGCCCTGCCGAGCTCGGTCGCCAGCGTGTTCTGGACTCCGCCGCTGAGCGTCGTCGAGATCAGCGTGCCCGGCGTTGCCGTCGGAAACATGCCCGCAACCGCGTTGGCGTCGCCGGATATCTTGCTGATCAGCATGTAATAGGATCCGGCCATCATCCAGCCGCCCGTCTTGAGATCGCCCGCGATCGCGGTTGGTGCGGACAGTGCACCGCTCCCGTCCGACCCGATGGACTGGATCTGCAGGCTGATCGGCGTCCCACTCTCGGTCTGAACCAGGGTGGACAGCGCGCTCGGGTTCACGATCGGATTGACGATCGCGGAATGTTGCTGGCGCAACGTGCGCATCATGGCGGCGAGGTTCGGGAAATCGCCCGGTGCGATCGTGTCGCGGGCCGATATCTTCGCGACGACTGTCTCGGCGGAGCCGCGCATCTCGGTGCGGAGTGCATCGATCAGAGCGCGCATGCCGGTATTGATGGTGTCCATGTTCGTCGCCGGGCTGATACGTTTGAGTGCCGCGGTCGCGGGCGGCAGCGTCACCGACCCACAGGCACTTGTGATGGTGGGCGTGGAATAGGTCAGGATCTGCGGTGTGTATCCGTCGATCAGATCGGTGGCGGAGGCCGGGGCAAGGTCGGACCAGATACCGCCGCTGACGAGTTGCAGATCGCCGCCCTTGGAGACTTCGAAATTATAGGCCGCGCGGCAGAATTCCATGCGCCAGAGCTGCTGCAGGAAGCGCGCATCCGAGCCTACGTAATCGGTGCCAACGATAGGCACTTCGTCGGAGACGATGAGATCGGCCGTCTGGTTCCAGAAGAAGGTGCCCGCGGCGGTGCCTGCGCGCACCACGTAGGAGATGCCGTGCTGGATACCATTATAACCATTGTCGAGGGGGATCAGCAGGGCGAAGGCGGTCAGGATTCGGATCGGCACCCAGATCGTCGATTTCTGGCCAAGCACGATGCCTTCATGGGCGGAATCCAGCGTCCCCTGAAAGATATTGTAAAGCAGGAAGAGCCCGCCGACCGCCAGGAACAGGTTGTTGAACGACAACATCAGGAGCGAGATGACGGTGCGGTTGTTCGCGGTCGGCCCGGGGAACAGGTCTCCGAAGATCAGGTTGAAGAAGGTGTTGGAGCGATCGTCGCCCTGCCCGCTGAAGATGTCCGGCACACTGATGGCCTGCGCCAACCCGCCATCGCTGGAGGCCAGAAGCAGGCCCAAAGCCAGAGTGACGGTCAGAATCGCTTTCATTTGTCCCGCTTTCGGCGCGGGAGGATGATCTGCATGTTGCGCGGCAGGCGCGAGGTCATGTAATCGTAGAACCCGCCGAAGCGGCCCTGCTCGATGATCCAGGCGAAGAAATCGGCGCGGACCGCGCGGAACATCGAGAACAGAAAGAGCGCAACAAGCCCGAGGACAAACACCCGGCTGATATCAAAGAAGATGAGACCAACAGGGATTGCCAGCACGGCCACGAGCCCGGCGTATAGGAAACAGCTTCGCTGCGTCCGCCAGCCTTCATACTGCCGCTGTAACTGGGACGCGCTCATGGACCGGGCCATTTCCTGAAACCGCTCGATCCCACCGTCATCGTAGCGACCTGTCAGCCCTTTGGAATCCAGCGCTTTGGGCCGGACCCGTTCGGCAAGATCGTAAATGAAATCCGCGCCAAACCTACTGGCCTCGAAGGCTCTGTGAATGCCACCACGGCGCGCAAAGAACCCGGCCGCGCGTCTTGCACGGCTCTTTTTTGGCTCATTGTCATCCTGGTTGCGCGCCATGTTTGATCAGCCCTGTCTGTCAGTTGCCGAGCGGGGCGCCGCCGCCCGCCCCCTCGGTCCCGTCAATGGTTGAGGCCAGGGCGGCGGCTTCCACCGCGGCCACACGGCGTTCCAGACCGAAGCGCATCCAGTTGACGTGAAGATCGAGCGCCTGGGTAAGAAGAAGCTCCCGCATCACCGCATCAGGTGACATTTTCGCGATGGATTGATGCCAGTCGGGGTTGGCAAACCGGGAATGAACGAAGATGTCGACCGCCTGAAGCGAGGAGACCTTGTCACCCACAGCATTCGGATAGGCGGGCCCGGCCGCATCCCGTGCCCAATTCGCAAGTTCCGTCCCGCCGGTCGGGGTTGCAATGTCGCCCAGATAGGTGAAGACCGCGTGCGAGGCCGACCGGCGTGTCGCATCGATCTGGCGCGCGGCGATGCGCGCAAGGCCAGCCGGTGTTTTCGCTTCCTCGGTGGTGACCGGTTTCGGCGGCAGCGGATCGACCATGTTGTTGACCATCCGCGCGAACGCCTGTGCGACCTGCTGGTCGGAGGTGTCGAGCGTGATGGCCTCGGTCAAGAGCCGGACATCGGATGTCGGATCCGCAAATCCGCCGACGTTGCGCAGGGTGTCGCGATCAAGTTTGATCTCTTGGGCGAGCGCCAGACCGCCGGAGCGGACCGGTGCCCCGGCCGGACCGTTGCCGTAGGACCGGTTGCGCGACAGGTTGGCGATGTCGATACCGCCGACGCCCTGACTGGTTTGCCCGCCACCAAAGTTCAACACGCCGGAGAGATCGATGCAGGCGGAGGTGGCCGGATCATACCGGCCGCCTTCGGCCGCTGCCCGGATTTTCTGGCGCTCGAGCAGGACGGCGTTCTGGTCGCGTCCTTCGGCGATGCGCTTCGCGGCTTCGGTTTCGCGTTTGGAGTACGCCGAGAGCTGCGCCACACCCTTGAGGATGTTGTCGACGATGTAGTTGCCGACCTCCGTGGTGTGATTGTTGACATTGATCCGCGCGCTGCGAACGATGTTTTGCACGCCGCCACAGGAACAGCCGCCAAAGGCGTATCCCGGCGTTGAAAGCGTGAACAGCCACGCCGCGGCAAAAACCGACAGTGCGCTCCCCATCACACGTGGTTGATGCGTCGTCGGTTGATCAGTTGTCATTTCCCACTCCCTCGCTCCGAGCATTCCCTTTTTTGCCCCGGATGATGTCGTTGACCTCATCGAGGTTGGTGCGCGTCTCCGTGCTCCCCTGGCTCTGGATTCCAGCGGGGTCCTGAGGTTTCGATCTGCCTTCGGTCACGCTCTTGGGGATCTGAAATGACGTGAATTGGATCAACAAGACGAATGCGATCGCCGCCAGAACGACCGCGAGCGCGATCCATTTTCCAAGCGTTATTTTCGACAGGATGTTATTCGGCATTTCCGCCTCCATAGATAAGGTCATAGACCGCATCCAAATTGGTCGGACTGGTCGTCGTGCCGTTGAGCGTCACCCCCTGCCCCACCTGACCGCCGCCGGTGTTCAGATCCACGCCGCCAATCGAAGTTGTCGAATTGCCTGTCAGACCGCCAATCGGCAGGAAGTTGAAACTCGGCAGCTGGAGTAGATTGGTGATCTGGGCGGTGAGCTCGTTCATCTTACCTTCTGCGAAGGAACAGATCTGGCCCTGCGCCTGACTGACCGCCGCCTGGAAGATGCCTTGCAGGTTTGGCACCTGGATCGCGATGTCGAGGTTGACGTCGAGCAGGTTGTCGAGACATCCAAGCGCCGCGATGGAGTGCGGTTTTTTCAGCGCCTCTTCGCCGCGCAGGACTTCGGCTTCGATGCCTGATCGGATCGCATTGGTGAGGTTCAGCTTCACCGTGTCGGTGCATCCCTGGCCGCCGGACGGGAAGAGTTGCAGGATTTGATCATCGACTTGCGCGTGGGTTTTTGGCGCGCTCACGATGGCCAGCCCCGCGATAAGCGTCGCACTCAAAACGTATCGCATGTCATGTCTGCATGGTCTGGTCATTGAGTGCCTCCAAGACTGGTCCGTTCCCCTTGGAAAGGGGGTGTTTCGCGAATGAGGATGGGACGTTTTGCGCCGAAGCCTGGAAAGCCTGTGGTCTGCGCAAAGCTGCCGCCCGTACCAGTCCCGCCCGCGTACATTGTGTCGGACGCGGCCCCGATGCGGTTCATCAGGTGCGATTGCAGCTCGGCGTAGGAGCTGAAGCCGTTGGCATCGAGATAGCTCTGCGGGAACACGGTCGGATCAAAGCCGCTCGCGACCCAGTCGTTGAGCGCGCCGGCTCCCAAGAAATGCGCCGCGGTCAGCAGCCCGCTTTCCGTGAAGGTCACGCCGTTGATGGTCTGACCAACCAACCCCAGTGTTTGCGTTGATAGCGCCGAAAGATTGAGTGTCGTCAGGGTGTCGAAGGCCTGGTCCTGCAAGGCGTGCCCGGCGGGTGAAGTCAGGAAACCGCTCAAGGATGTGACGCCCTGTACTGTCGCCAGCGACGTCCATTCGTAGTTGCTCCAGCTGCCGTACGACCCGCCAATATGGTTTACATAGCCAAGGCTCGCCAGCGTCCCGGCGGTGATCTGGTAGGCACCTGCCGCCGTGCCGCCTTGCGTGTTCAAGGCTCCGTAGTTGCCGCCAGATTCCTGCGTGCGGATCAGATCGGCATAGTCGCTCGCCAGGGCGGTTCCAGCCCAGAGGGCGAGCGCAATGCCAAGATAGCCGATATGGGGAAAGCGGCTCATTTAACGGTCCCTGCGATAGCAACTGGCTGGGTCGGGATCGTCTCCATCACTGCGCCGGTCGAGGGCGAGATCACCGTCACACCGCCACGGCTGAGCGTCTCGATGCCGCGAAAGCCGTTTTCGTCTCGTAAGGTTCTGGAGAGGCCGACCACACCCTCAAGCGCCTGGATCATCCGGTAGGATTGACCAAGATTGTTGATCAGAAAGACGGGACAGAATGATTGACCGCAATAATAGGGTGAGCGCACCACAATGATTTTTTCGCCGCCGAGCAGTATCTCGACCTCATAGACGCTGACTTCGGGCGGCCCAAAAGACGTCGCCGTCGTCTCGTCGATGTTTGCCCCCAACTCTTTGCTAACGAGGGCCAGCTCCGCCTCATTGGCCTCGCGTTCCACCATGCCCGTTTGATCGGGTTGAGGCGTGTAGGCCTGACCGCTCCACGTCCAGACCCGCCCGTCCTCAAGGATCGAACGCATACCGGTCGGTGTGACCACTGACAGCCCAAGCGCGTCGACGGCGGGCCTGCGATAGATTTCGAGCCATTTCTCGTTGTGGAACAGCACGACGTTAAAGCACTCGGTCTCGCAGTTGCGGCTCTTGCCGATCTTCAGGAACAGTTGCTCGGGATCGTCGTTCGGCGTTTCCAGCCAGACCCGGATCGCCTTCACGTAAGGAAAATCGCGACCATACATTTGCCGCGCGATGTTCAGCGCCTGTTGATCGTTGCGCGCGAAGGAGAGCTGCTGGACCGCGATATCCCCGCCAGGCTGGTTGTTCTCGCGACTGTCCTCGGCAAGCGCGGACAGCACACCCAACGTGACCAGCAGTGCAGCCAGATAGACGAGGAGCGGTGACCGCCTGTGTCTTGCGCGCAATGTCATTGAAATGCCCCTTTCGCGAGATCGTCGGCCATGCGGGAGATGACGTTCGAGCGTGCGGACTCGTCGAGCATCTTGCCGGAAGACATCAGCCCCTCGAGTTCCGCCTCGATCTCCGCCTTTGCCGACCCGGCCGGAAAGCGACGGGCGAGGATGTGGCGCGCCTCGGGACTGCCGAGCCGCTCGTAGAGGATCGCGCGCAACGCCGTGTCTTCGGCAGTTGTCGACAGCGCCCAAAGTTCGATGGGCCCGAGTTGGTTATAGAAGTGCTGCACATAGGTCTGGGATTTCAGCTTGAAGATGGCGACGATCGGCGCGCCCTCGCCCGGCTCCGGCCCGCTCAATCGGCTGATCACCGGTTTCAGACTGGCGGGCAGATCATAGGTGTCCATCACCGTGCGCACGCTCTCGGCGGTCGGCACGTTGCAGAGGAATATGTTGGTGGCGAGTTCGCGGATCGAATGGTCGAAATCCCCGATCAGCTGACTGGCGAGTGAGATCTGCACGCCAGCCTTGCGGCCGACCCGTACGTCTGCGACGACCTGATCGCGGATGCCGAGTCCGCCGGTCAGGTGGTATTCGTCGATACAGATGCGTTTGGGCATCTGGCGGTTGTTCTGGAAGCGCAGCAGATGATGTGCCCGCACGGCGTCGGGCAGATCGGAACCCTTGATCTCGTCCTCGTCGAGCCAGAAGTCAGACGTCAGCGTCTGGCGCGCCATCATGTACATGACCGCCGTCTGCTTGCGCCCGCGCTTGCCGGTCGCTTCGGTCACACCGGCCAGATCGAAGGCAACGATGCGTGCGCCCGAGACATCGAACCGGGTCGGGTTCGACAGGATCACATACTGCTTGATCGCGGCGGTGATCTGACGCTGGAACGCGCCGACCATCGGTTCCTGGGTCGATTGCACCCGCATTTTGATAAAGGGCTCGCGCACGGTCTCTGCGTTGGAGATCGGGATTAGATCGCCGAGGATCGGCACGGCCAGGCGTTGCGCGAGGGCTGCGGCATGATGCTCGTTCTTCGCAAACAGGACGTCGACGATCTCCCACCAGGTGGTCTCTTCATCGACTTCGAAATGATGCTTCTTCAGCGCTTCATCGACATGGCGATCCATGGTTGGCGAATAGCGCTTCGGGCTGACCTCATCGGAATAATAGCGATAGGCCTCATCGACGCAGGCCTCGGCCAGCTGCGAGACACCGTCATAGGGCACGTTGGCATCTTCAGGTGTGCAGATCAGCCCGATCAGGTTCACCAGAAACGCGCGTTCATGGGCAAACGGTTTTCGACAACAAAGCTGGGTGTCGAACGGATTGACGGCATCGCGGTCCACCATTTTCAGCCGGTGGAACATCGCCTCGTGTCGCCGGTTCGGCGGAAGGGCGTCGCGGATCAGGCTGATCAGGCCCGACGAGGACGGGCCGATATCGATGATGGCGATGCGCGGCAGGATCGCCTGGTTGTCCCCGCCCCTTCCGGATTGCGGCGACAGCGCCACGCCGAGATTGATCGCGTTCATCAGAACCGATTTACCGGATCCGGGCGTGCCGACCATGATATCGACGCTGGCATTCTGTTTCGACGAGCCGGGTTGATACGGGAACGGCTTGCCGTCCGCGGTGCGAAAGATGATCGACCCGCGCTGCCACGGGCAGGCGGGCCGCACGATCGGGGCCATGGCGAGGACGTCCAACAGGTCGGCAGCGCAGCTTTCGGCGGTCGAGGCGGTCGAAAGGCCAAGCACAGACGACATCACGCAGTCCAGCGGGTCACCGACAACCGCGTTGGTGTGGCAATTGCCCCAGGATTTTACCATCTCCTGCAGCGATGAGACGTGGGCGCGCAGCTGGCCAACTTCGTCGGCTGGTGCCCAGGCCGCGAAGGAGGCGCGCCAGCGGATGACGGTGTTGCCGTCACCATCGGTCTGGCGCAAACGCTCGAAGCTCTCCTTGATGCGCCCGTTATGTGTGGGGGCGGTCCAGGCCAGCAGCCGCGCCAGCTGCTCGCGAAACATTTGCCCTGCGAACCCTCCGCTCTCCATCAGGATAGAACAGCGCCATGAGATTCTGGTGCCGTTGGCGATCACGCGCCTGATCAGCTCATTGAACTGCACAACGATTTCGGGGGGCAGCACGATGTCGAAACCGGAAAACACCGTGTTGCCAATGCGCACGATCTTGCTGTCGATCACCTCGGCATGGTCGGTGAAGATCTGTTCCGACAGCTTTGGCCACACGAGATTGGAGATATCTTTGCGTGTGATGTTGCGCCCGAGGCTCGGCAGTCGTGCTTTGAGATAGTCACCCGGCAATGTCGCGCGCCACGGGTGGTTGAGACCCAACGTGTCGGGCGCCACGATCTTGCGGATCGCGTTCAGTGCCTCATAATTGTTTAGTAGTTCGAGCGCGATACCCGCCGAATTGAACTCGCGCCCCAAAGCCGTGACAAAGCTGTCATGGCGGATTGCCAGGCCTTCAAGCGCGGTATCCGGGATCTGACCAAGCGAGATCGGTGGCGCGGCATTCAGCACTTTCGTGCGCCGTTTCAGGCTGGCATTGCGATCTTCCGCCGTCAGCAAGGAGGGGCGTGTCCACAGCGCCAGATAACAGCGCTCGCCATAGAGCTTGGATGGGAGCAGTTTGCGGCGCTCGTCCAGAAGATCATGTAAGTCGAGCGCATTGTCACGCGCAACGCGGGCGCTGTCATCGATGATGGTCTCGACCTCGCGTGTACCAAGTTCCGGCGAATGCCCGAACCAGAACTGCAGGGCCAGTCCTGGTTTGGAAAAGAACGGCGACAGGCCCACCCGCAACCGGTCGCAGGCTTCGGTGACATCCTCCTCTCCCGGCAAGGACCGGAACCCGTCGAGCCGGAAGAGCGACATCATCGAGCCGTCGTCGGCCACCAGTGCTGTCTCGCCATGCGCGGTTTCCAGACGGCAATACCCGTCCAGAGAGGCCTTCAGCGCTCCCCGGCCCAGATGGGCTGCGACCTGATGCCAGAATGCGACCATCAGTACATGCCCCTTAGTTGAGCGAGCGGAGCTGACCGTCCACGGAGGATTGGTTCGCACCGGTGCCGAAGATCGAGGCGACGCCGACATTGAGGAAGGTCGGGATCGCCACCATGCAGGCGGCCGCGACGCTGAGCATCAGGATGCGGCCCGTCTCGACGGACGAGTCATTGGTGCTGCGCGACCGCTTGATCATCGCCATGACCGCCATGATCGCGAACACGACGCCGAGAACGAAGGAGATGGTGCCGAGAATGTCAGCCGCAGGCCCGAGCTGGCTGGAGCGCATTTCGGTGAAGATGTCGCCAAACGTCTGGGCGAAGGTTTGGCTGGCCCAGAATGTGCCAAAGCCGAGGGAGAGCGCAGAACGGACAATGGCGGGTCGCCTAGAGACGCGGTTATGAGAGCGGGATTGTTTCTTGCGCATGGAGGAGTTCCTTGTTTCAGCCGAAGAAGAGATTTTCGAAAAGGCCGACGGTCCGGGGCAGATCGACCGCCATGATCCCTGCAATCATGTGAATGAAGCCCTTGCCCATCAGGCCCTGGGTCGGCATGTCCGCCGATTTGACGCAGAGAAAGAGACCGCGCACGACCGCCAGCAGCCCGATGAATTGCGCGATCCGCACGAGTGCGATCAGGATGGCTTCGCCGGGCGTGCCCGAAACGGGTGAGAGCATCTCCGGCGCATAGGCCATGATCTCGCTGGCGGCACTCGCGGTGGTGTTGCTTGCCCCGTAAAGTGACGCGATCCAGGCGGACAGCGTCAGATCGAGGGAGATGATCAGCAGACCGAACACGATGTAGGTCAGCGCCTGATAGTAGCCGTGCCGCCTGTGATGGGCATGCGCGCGCTCCTCGGCCGTCACCAGCATCATTCGGCTGCCGATCACGACGAGGATGATGCCCAGAACGAAACAGAGTGCTGCCACGAAGGCCTGCGCCGGTGGCAGGATGTCGGTCACCCGCGTGAAGAAGACGGTCAGCTCGTCCATATGCTGTCATCCTCATCACTCACCATCTCCACCCTCTATTTTCGGCTGGGCTTCGGCGTTACCGTCTGGGATCAGCACAACGCGTTTCGGGGTGTCCGTCACGGGAGCCGCGACAGGCGTCACCTGTACCGGGCGAGAACCGGCTCTCTCGGAAGCTGCGCCTTCGTCGATTGCGGGCAGCGACGCGCCGATCAGGCCGGTGGTGGCATAAAGCTGCCGTATGGCATTGGAATGCGCGCCGTTGACCTTGCGCTGGTCCTGCAGCCGAGCAACGAACCTTGGCAAAACACCGCCCTGCCCCGTCAACAGCGCCAGTTCCGAGCGCAGTTCCAGGCTCTGTTCGGTGAGCAGAGTCACCTCGGATCGCAATTGATCGAGTTCGCGGGCCTGCTGATGATAGGCAAACTCGACCACGGCCTCTTCCGCTTCTGTCTTCCGGTCCAGTGCGTTGAATGCAAAGACGCCGCCAATCGCGACGAGACCGAGAACGGCGAAGGTCAGCAGGACCTTGCACAGCCCGTTGATAAAGGCGGTACCGGTGCTTTCGCGGGCGCGCATGTGGACGGCAACGCGGTCCCGGGCCGGGCGGGCAAAGGTAAAGCGGTCGGCAAAAGCGTCAACAGGTGATGGTGCCGAGCCGCCTGATGCTGTGTCTGACCGATACATTGTCACTCCCTTCCGCCTCGAACCAATGTGTTGTGGCTTGCGGCAACTCGGCTATGGTCATTAATCCTATATCGTTATATATAACGATATAAACGACACAGTAAAGACCTTTGCTAAATACCTCCGAGAAAAGGATTTCCCGATGAAAGCTGTCAAAAAAAGCCGTTCGCCGCGTGTAAGCTCAGTGTCAGGTCTCGCCTTCCTCATGATCCTGGGATCTGGCTCGGCAAGCCTTGCTCAGGAATACAGCTGGAAGGAGGGGTTTGCCGGTTGCACGGGAACGTCCCCCTTCATCGAAACACTCATCTCAAAAACAGACCCAGAGGTGCGCCCGCTTCTGAAAATTGGCGAGATGCAGGCTTGGGCCATCAAGGACGCAGACGGACACCCCGCGACCGCCCTGACAACACAGGATGGGCTGACAATTGTCGGGCGCATCATTGGACCACAAGGTGAGGACATTTCGGCTGCACTGCTAGCGACCGTGCCCGATCCGGGCGCGAAACCGCCCATCGCACAAGCATCGATGTCTCAGACTTCGAGTCCTGCACGTTCGTTACCCGCACGGACAACAACACCTGCGCCTTCAACACAAGGCGCGATGGCGCCAGATTCAAATCCGCAAACCGCCAGGCGCGCACCGACTGGGGCCACATCACCTGTGTTAAATCAATTGCAGAGAAACCTGCGATCTGGCGACGTGACCCAAGCGCCGCGGCCGCCTGACACGGCAACGCTGAACGCACCTGCCGTTGCCACCCTGTCGGCACCGATTACCGCCATTGAACACCCCTCTGCCGATGTTCAGGCAGGAATCGATACGATCTTCAAGCAAGCCGGTGAGGAGCGTATCTGGTTTTCTGCCGGAACGCCGAACCCTGGCGCGCCCGTCGTCTACATGCTCACCGACCCGGAGTGCCCGCATTGCCAGTGGACGATTGATCAAATGCAGGGGCCAATTGCATCCGGGTCTGTCGACCTCCGGATCATTTTCGCTCCCGTTACCGGCGTTCAGGGGTTCAATACGGCCCTGTCGATCCTGCATTCCAAAGATATCGCGCAAACCTTCATGGCTCATATGACCTCTAACACCCGAGGAACATCCGGCGTCGTCCAGATGGATACGACCCTGGCCGACAAGGCCGTCATCCAGGGGATCGTCGACAACATCAACTGGATGCGGGCAAACAAGATGCCGGGCGTGCCGTTCTTCCTCTTTGATACGGATCAAGGCGCACAATTCGCCTTCTCGGAACTGCCGCCGGACATTCTGACTGTCGCCAAAGCCGCAAGCCAGTGACGGGGTGTGTCGATGCTGTCAGATAATGAACATTTGAACGCAGCTGAATCTATCCTGCGCTCGGCGCGCACGTTCGAAATTTCCTATAAGGTCATGGCCAAGGTCGCGCTCGGTCTGGGTCTGTCGACCGCCGTGCTGGCTGCATCGACCGCCTATCTTGCGGTGAACCGGCCAGAGCCAAGGTATTTTGCGACAACGACAGACGGCCAGCTATTGCCACTCGTGCCTCTCGACAAGCCGCACCAGTCAGCCGCCGAGGTGAGCAACTTCGCGGTCAAGGCGGTAACCTCGTCGCTGACCTACGATTTTGCCAACTACCGCGCCGACTTCAACAACGCGCTGCAATATTTTACCAAACCCACCGGCTGGAACCAGTTCGTCGAGGCCGTCCAGAAGAGCCAGATGCTCGAGCTGGTGCAGGCCCGCCGCCTCAACACCACCGCCGTCGCCAACAACGCAGTCATCGTGCGCGAGGGCATCAACGACCGCGGTGTCTATGAATGGGTCGTGCAGATCCCGCTGCGCGTGACCTATCAATCCGCCTCCGAGGTGACAGGTCAGAACTTCATGATCACCATAAACATCGAACGGCTGCAAACCTATGAATCCCCCTATGCGATGGCAATCTCCCGCTTCATCGCGGCCTCCGGAGGTGCCTGATGCGTAATATACTCCGATCAATGCGACAGTTTCGCCTATCGACGACCGTCGGCGCCGCCGTCTTATTCGGCCTGATGCTCTCATCTGGCCAGGCGCAACAGGTGCTGAGGGATGCGGGTGGTGATGAGACCGTTCCGCCCGGCAACGAGGTTCAGACCCCCCTGCCCCAGCCCGCAAACCGTCCGACCGCGACCCTGCCGGGTCAGAACGATGGGACCACGGTGGTCACCATCGAGAATGGCAGTCAGCCAGCACCCGGTCAACAGACCCTGCCCACCGGCGCCGACCCCCTCACCCAGAACGAGATCAATCAGCGGCAACAACCGGCAGATCAGCAACAGCAGACACCGACTGGCGATCTCCCGATCGTCGGCGCGAAAGAGTTGCTGCAAAGTCTGGACGATCTCGACCGCCCGCTGACGCCAGAAGAGATCACCGCCTATGGCGCGGCGATCCAGAGCCAGTTCCCGATGACCCCGGAGATGATCCGCGACTATCGCAGGCGTGTTGATGAGAGCCAGAAGGCCGCCGCCACCCCGCCATCGGGTCAGTTTCCAAAATCGATCACAGATGCCAAGCGGATAACGCTGAATTCGGCGCAGGAGCCGGAGGTCCTGTTGACCGGGCCTGATACGGTCAGTGTCATGGCCTTTTACGATCAGACCGGCGCGGCCTGGCCGATCGCGTCCTACGTGATCGGTAAACCAAAAAGTTTCCAAGTCTATGCGATGCAGGAGGGCTCGAATCAACTGGCGGTGACGCCGCTGGTCGCCCACGGGTTTTCCAACATCGTGGTGTCTCTCGTCGGCGAAAGCCGACCACTGGTCTTCGATGTGCGCACGAACTCGCTCAACACGCATTATCGCCGCGACTTCACGGTGCACGGGTTGGGGCCAAACGCTGCATCAAAGCCCCTTCAGACCCGACAGAGCGAACCGGTGACGCGGGCCTCAAACGACGTGATGATGGCCTTCGCCACCGGTGCCGACATTCCGGGCAATGCTGTGCGTCTCACCACGGACAACAGAGCCGTCAAAGCCTGGCGCTATGACGGCGCGATCTATCTGCAATCTGCCGATGCGATCATCTCGCCGCCCGCCTCCGGGATCCTGACCGGGCCCGGCCAGGTCAAAGCCTATCGAATCAGGCCCACATCCGTTGCGCTGATTTCCACCAACGGGCGCGTCTCCAAAGTGAGGATCTCCAAATGAGCGAGTCCAAGAACCCAAACGAAAACAATGATGAAGCAGACATTGGACTTGCAGGTGACAGGAGCGACACGGCGGACCGAGCCAGTGCAGGCCGTGTTGCCCGCGTACGCAAGGGTGGGCTTTTGTCATTCAGAAACATGGCTTTGCTGACGATTTTGGCCGTCGGTGGCGCAGTCGGCTATGAGCTCTGGAAGAACCCGGAACTGATCGGCCCGAGCCGGCTGGCTGGAACGCCGAACGTCGATGATACGCCAGCCGGTGATCAGCTGCGCACCTCAGAACGTTATCAGGATAATTTGCGACAGCAGAACGAGGACGGTGCCCGCGAGGCGCAGGAGTCTGACACGTCATTCATCGCGACACCGGATGAGCCTCTGCGTCAGATCGATGAAAAGCCACCCGCCACGGCGCCAAACCCGAATCGCCCGCTACCCCCGGCGAACGCCCCGGTCGAGACCGAACAACCCAGAACCGTGGTGATCGATCGCCAGCAACCGGTGCAACAACAAGCGCGACCAATGCCGGACCAGTCTCAACCCCCGGACTACGCCCGTATCAACCAGCTCGCCCAGTTGATGGCGACCCAGCAGCAGGGGCTGATCGGCGCGTGGAGCGCTCAGCCATCGGCCGTCACAGTTGTCGTCGAGGAAGACCTGGTTCCCAGCGAAGACACCACCTCTTCCCGAACCAGCGATGGCAGGACGCGCCAATCGGGCGCCCCTGCCCTCTCGGAGCCGCTTATTCGCGCGGGCGACGTCGTTCTCGCCTCGACCATCATCACCAATGACAGCGACACGCCCGGCCCGGTGGTCGCGCAGATCAGGAAAGGGCCGCTCAGAGGCGCGCGCCTGCTCGGCGGATTCGAGGCAAACCAGAACGACACCCATCTCATCGTCCGGTTCAACGCGGCTGTGCTCGAAGACGGCACGCAGATCCCGATATCCGCCTACGCGGTCGATGCTCGTCAGAAGTCGCTTGCGGTACGCACCGATCTGGATCGCCGTCTTTTTGCACGTTATGCGCCGCGCGTCGCGGCGGCATTCGTGTCGGGGGTCGGCGACGCCCTCTCAGATCCTGGCACATCGCTGATCGATCTTGGCGGTGTCACGGGTGTCACCCGCCCGGCGCCAACAATTGAGCAAGGCCTCTACAAGGGTCTCGCAGAAATTGGTCACGATCTCGCGGGGGAGTTTGTCCAAAGCGCCCCAAAAGGACCGCTGATCTCTTTGCGCTCTCGCCAGATCATCGGCGTCTTGTTCACCAGCAGCGTCGTGTTGCCGAACCGTTAAGGGCTGGAGGTTCACCATGGCTGAGAACAGATACAACATCTATCGCTCGACGGTGCATTGGCGCTACGCCATGGCGCGGCCGCTTCTGGCGTTCTTCGACGCGCGCCTGATTTTTTTCATCGTCCTGTTCGTCTTCCATATCCGCTGGTGGACGTTTGCCGTGCTGGTGTTTGCGATCGCTGGGTTCACCGGGGCGAGTTACTTCAACTACGCGCTCGAGAATGTCGTGCGCTTGGTGCGGTCGAAACTCGTGGGGTCGGCCCGCCCGGCTATCACTTATACGCGGCTTCGGCCCATGGCGGATTATGGCTGGGATGCTTTGAGGAGTGAGGGGCCAAGCGGCGCCACTACTGTGATCTTGAATGTATTCAAGATACCCATCTTGCTCAGGTATAGGCCATAAAGAGCGTCTATTTAGTATAGGAGTGTCATATCTATACATCATATACCAAACCGTGCTACTACATGAGCAGAATCGATTCCATAAGAGAATCGGAAGCAGTGGTAAGTATCATGAGCGGTACCCTAGAACAATTTTTGAACGACCTTTCGCGCGGTCTCGATAAGACAATGGTTTCGGTCAACAAAGACCTGACCATTCGCAATCGGATCAAACGATCTTGGTCCATGCGGCAGTGCGCCCGCTTTCTCAATGTCAGCATTCAATATCTTACAAAGTTTGCCAGAGAGAATGGTGACTTTCCGGCCGGTGAGTATGTTGGCAGAGAGCGAGTATTCACGCTCGTCGATCTGATGCATATCCGAGCTCTGTTGGCCGCATCCGCAAAGCGGCCATATGACTATTTGGCTTGGAGAAAGCCCGGCGACCCGCTCCCGGTAATTTCGTTCGCGAGCCAGAAAGGGGGGACTGCCAAATCGCTGACGGCCGCCCACTTCGCGCAATACCTGAGCCTCAATTATGGGATGCGTGTAGGAGTAATGGACGCCGATCCTCAGAGCACGATCACACTCTATTTCGTCGGAGGCGAAGGACTGCCTCAGCTTCCGACAGAAGATACGGCAACACTGGTCGACTTTGCCGGATTATATATGAGCGAAGATGGAAAGCCATACACAGAACATGATGCAGATACCCTGGACAGCTTCTTCCTAAAGACGTCTTGGCCCGGATTGCGCATCCTGCCTGCGCACGGCGAAACCTCCGAGGGCGAGCTTCAGATCACGCGCTTGATTCGCGATAATCCTCCTGAAAAGGCATTTTATAGATATCTTCGGGACTCTGTCGAACGGTGGCGTGACCACCATCAACCAAAAACGGTTCCAAACGAATTGGTGGCCAACGGCTCAGTCGACCCTACGAAACTCAGCAATGCTCTCAGTGAGACGCTCGATTGCATTATCATCGATTATCAGCCGGCGCTCACACTGTTTCAGCTAAACAATGTCGTGGCATCCACCAATCTGGTTATTCCGCAGACCATGAAGGGCTTCGACATTGCAACCTTGTCCACCTTCGTCACCGGGCTTCGTGGTATGATCAACCATATTCTCGATCACGATCGCATCGAAATCGGGACAGGGGCCAACATGCTGTTGCCAACGATCGTGCAGCGAACGAATGATCAAGACCTGAAACAAGTGGCCAATCTGTTGGAGCACTGTCCGACTGAGGTCTTGCCGGTATTCTACCTGCGGTCAGATGCAATAGCGAACGCTTCTGATGTCTACCAGTCGGTGTATGAGTACGAGCCCGATACTCGCGGAAAAAAGAAGGGTATTGAGCGCTTCATTACGAATGCTGATGCTGTCAACGATGCAATTGTTTCGCGGATTTGGCCGGGCCGTGAGCGAGGCTATGCTGAGACTTGGATCAACGAATTCTACGAGGAAGACGGGGAGGAATCCGCATGAAACTTAAGCGTTCCTTGTTGAAAGATACAAGCAAGCCATCTGACGACGAATCAACTAAGAACCCGGGAGCTGAAACCGAGGCAATGGCTGAAGTGGTGAGTCCAAATCCTGTTGCTGATGCCAAACCGCGCGTCGGTGGCGCCGGAAGCGCGTGGAAGGCGGGAGCTGTTGAGCAAAACAAGGCGGCGTTGGGTAGGGCTCGTCAAAAGATGGTCGACGACATCCTCAATGGTCACCATGAACTATCACTGGTTTCGGCAATGGTCGTTGACAGACTTGGAACGGATCGCCGTGTGGATTGGCAAAGCCAAGAGGCGTTCCAGTCCCTCAAAAATAGTATCGCAGCAAATGGGCAAGATACTCCGATACAAGTCTGGCCAAGTGATCCGAATTGGAAGCCAGATCCGCTAGACCCAGAAAACGTTGATGGAGTGCAGTTTGAGCTGATCACAGGACGAAGGCGGCATGCGATCGCAGAGATGCTTGATTTGCCTTTACGCGCCGTCCTGGCGTCGCCCGAAAAACGCGGAACCGAGGACGAAGAATTTGAACTCCTGTTCATGCGGTTTAGAGAAAACGAAGAGCGTGAGAACCTCGGCCCGTTCGAACGACTTCTATCGATCGGAGAAATGTTTGAGAATCTCAAAGCCAGTAGCGTCTCGAGAGACGTCACGGCCGTTTCCTTCGCCAAGCGCATAGGCGTCCACGAGAGTATCGTATCACGTGGAAGAGCTGTTTTTAGAGATCGAGAGCAAATCTTGAATAAATTCAAGAATGCTTATGACCTCAGCTTTCCTGACCTTCAGAAGGCCGTGTCTAGTCTCTCAGAAGTTAAGAAGACCAAGGCTAAAGTGGCTGCAAGACCTAAGAAGGTAGTCGTTACAAGATCAGTTGGATCGAGAAAACTCTCGATGTCATCGCAAGGTGGGAAGCTGTCCGTCAGCGCCGCCGGATTGGATTTGGATAAGCAGGGTCTTGAAGGCCTTGGCGATGTAATCGCAGCTTATCTGCAAGAACATGGGTCGAAAAAATGAAGTGCTCACCTGCAACGACAGGGAAGGGTGCGCGACCCTCAATTGAGGCCGAGAGCAGAGAGGAACATCACGTGATCTAACGGCAAAAGAAAAGCCCCCAAACCAAGCGGCCTGAGAGCTGATCTAATTCGTTGTGCAACCTTTAGATACCTCTCCCGCGGATCGAAGTCAACGACACAACACCGATTCGGTGAACGGGACCCTTTTGCCTTCATTCAACTGATGGAGGTGTAGAAACACTCATGAAACATACAGGTTGGCGCAAGCCGACGCCGGGTCTTGGAGTTGCTCAGCAACTTGCCCAAGCCGGCGAACGGGTAAGTGTACCCAAATCAAGGGCTTTTGTGGCCGTAAAGCGTGTGGGTGCGCACATAGGGCTTAAGGCGAGTGATATGATGCTCCTCGACACCCTTGGGGCCTTCACACAGGCTCAGGACTGGGAGGAGGGCAGGCGGCCGATCGTGTGGGCCTCCAACGCCTATCTGATGGAGCAGACGGGGTTTTCACTCTCTGCCCTCAAGCGCCACGCACGCCGCCTCGCAGAGGCGGGCATCATTGCCTTTCAGGATAGCTCTAATGGCAAGCGATGGGGACGCAGGGACGCGGATGGCGTGATCGTCGAGGCATACGGCTTTGATCTGTCACCCATGTCGGCCCGTGTCGCAGAATTCGAACATCTCCACGCCGAGCTTCAGGCTGAGCGCGAGTTGTGCCAGCGCCTGAAGCGTCAGATTACAATCGCACGCCGGATGATCCGCGCTCGGATCGAAGCGGCTCTCAGCGGGGCGCTGAAAGGCCCTTGGGGCGTCTTCACTGACGTGTTTGAGGACCTTCTGGGCAGGCTTCCGCGCCGTCACGAGGCCTCCGAGACGCTTGAACGCCTTTTGGACTGGTTCAGAAAGCTTCAGGAGCGTGTCGAAGTGTCGTTCCTCAAGGCAACTGCGATGGATGAGGTTGTGGATAACAGCTCTGAAACGAATGAACAAACATCTAGAAAGACTCAAGATATGGACCCCAAGGGGGTCATTTTCGACCCTCATATACTAATTACAAAACAACTTGATCCTGTAACTAGTAAGTCCTCAGAAAATGAGAACGCGGCGGCCGTGGTGCCAAATGCGCCACCGGAAGAGCGTGTCGATCAGGAGCTGGAAGACTGGGTGGCTGAAACCCGCAAAATGCGGGGAACAGCGCTTGATCTGCAGACAGTCATGCAGGCTTGTCCCGAATTCGCATCCTGGGCGCACAATATGGGAGGATATCTGAAAGATTGGGGCGATCTTTACCGCGTCGCAGGCCAGCTCCGACCTATGATCGGCATTTCAGAGCACGCCTGGCACGTTGCCCAGGATCGATTGGGCAAGCAAGTGGCGACAGCGGCGCTTGTGCTCGTGTTCGACAAGCATTGCGCCGGCGAGGTGGCCTCACCTGGGGGATATCTGCGTGGTATGGTTGAGAAGGCCGGGGCAGGGGAGCTGCATCTTGAGCGCAGCTTCTACGGTCGCTTGAGTGGAGTGGCGGCGTGAGATCATGAGAAGATTATGTCCTTCGCGTCGCTTTCGGTCTGCGGAGAGTGGAAGGATCTTGATATTTGGCAATCTTTGCCATAGGTTTTCATAAGGAGGCTCATCATGGTGACAATGAATGTATCTCTCCCGGAGCAGATGAAATCTTGGGTGGAGCAACAGACCGAAGGTGGTCGGTTTGCCAACTCAAGCGATTACGTGCGCGATCTTATCCGCCGCGATCAGGAGCGGGGTATGGTGATAGCGGAGCTTCAGTCCGCAATTGATGCTGGGCTGGAGAGCGGTCCGGCCGCGCCATTCGATCCCACGGCGTTTAAGCAGAAGATGCATTCCACACGTGGCCCGTAGCTACGTTCTTCGACCGCTTGCTGAACAGGACCTTGCTGACATCTGGACCGACGGCGCGGATCATTGGGGCATTGCGCAGGCCGACCGCTACTTCGACGGGATGGTTGAGCTATTTGATCTCTTGAGCGAACAGCCCGAGATAGCCCGCTTGCGAAAAGAGTTCAGACCGCCCGTTCGGATACACATCTACGGATCCCACATTTTTGTTTTCGAGACCGTCGAGACCGGGATCGCCGTTATCCGTGTTCTTCATCAACGACGGGATATCCTGGCGTTACTTGGTGACTGAAGAGGGCAGGGGGCTTATAGCCCCGCAGCCTTGGTCAGATTCACGCGGAACCGATCACGGCGGCGTTGGTAGCGGCGTGTCATCTCGGCGGACGCGTGGCCGAGGTGCTTCTGGACGTATCGTTCGTCGACTTCCGCGCTGCTGGCAAGACCAGCCCGCAGCGAGTGGCCGGAGAACAAGGCGAGGCGCTCTTTTTCGGGGAGGTCGGACCGGATGCCAGCATCCAGCACTGTTTGCTTGATCAAACGGGCGACGTGTTTGTCACTGAGCCGCGCCTCCAGTGCCTTCGTGCCATCACGGGACGTGCGGACGAACAGAGGCCCAAATTCGATCCTGGCAAAGTGCAGCCATTGTTCCAGTGCGTGGACCGGGCAGGTCTGGTCGCTGGAGCCACGGCCAATCTCGACTTCGCGCCAGCCAGTCTTGGCGTTTAGCGTGAGCAGGGCACCCCCTCCATTCTTGTCGCCCATGATCTCGATCCAGCCGCCGCTGTCGGGCGTGTCGTCCTTGTGGACGTCCAGGCCGACGATCTCCGAGCGCCTGAGGCCGCCAGCATAGCCCAGAAGCAGAATCGCCCGGTCGCGCAAGTCCCGCAGGTCGAAACCCAGGGTGGCCACCATGGCGAGAATGTCATCACGCAGGATCGCTTCCTTCTGAACCGGCGGCCGCGCGTGCTTGCGCTTGATCCCGGCCAGCACGGTGGCGATGTGGCGGTTCTTGCGATCAAGACTGAAGCCGCGTTGTTGATAGTGCCAGGCGAGGCCCGAGAGACGCCGTTCGATGGTCGTGACCGTTGTTGTTGAGGCCTTGCCAACTGGCGCAGCCAGGTCCGCCAGATAGAGTCCGATCATTTCGGGAGAGGGGGGCAGGGGATCGGTGCCCTTGATCCGGCACCATCGCCCAAAGTGTTTCCAGTCGGCAGCGTAAGCCTTGTTGGTGTTTTCGGCCGTGGAGGCTTTGGCGTAGTCGCGCGCGGTGTCGACAAGACGATCGAGGGTGCCCGAGCCCGCGACATGCGCGGGCAGGGCGATCCCATCGCTTTGTTCTTGATCTCCCTCGTCGTCCTGAGCAATACTAAATGCACCAGTGGTTGATGAAGTCGGTTTCTCGTCCTCTGAGGTCATTTTCCAGTGAATCCAGCAATGAAATTGAACTGCTTCCCAGCATATCTTTTCATGTCCGATAATGCAACATTATTGGACGTAAGAGAGAACTGTAAGGCGGGGCGGTTAGCGCAGTATTTTCTGGAGTAAAGCGCCGCGTGGGTTTAGGCTTTCGGGATGAAGCAAGCCGCTAAACCCACTCTGAGCGCTACCAAGAGCATACAGCTGCTACCCCGCTGGATCACCCTCCCGCAGGACGATACCCCTGAAACTGTTGCGTTTTTATCGGGCGCTGCGTTAGCGATGCTAGATGTGGTGCTGCGCGACCCGGGCGGCACATTGCCTGCGCCGTTGTTGCGGGACCGGTTGGCAATGGATGCGGCTGTAGCCTGCCTGAGATTGGAAGGTCGCAGTGACTCTGCATCCGATATCCGGGATGCGGTGTGTTTGGCGCGGCCAGTGCGACTGGTGCGGCCAGAGCGACTGGGGCGGGCAGGGGATGCCTATGGGCCTGCTGGAGACATGTTTGTGGCATGGCGCAGGTTGGCGCGGGTGAACTTGGCCGCGGGTGGGTGGACAGACCGTGTCAGGACGGTGCTGCCTGCCGCGGTGGCGGACGCGATGCCGGATTTTGGCGCCCCTCCAGGACCGCCGGTTGCACAGGCAAGCCGGATACTGGCGGACGTGCTGCGACAGTTTCCCCGCGAGGAAGCGGCGGCATTGATGTTGGCGGATCTCACGCTGGCCCGCGCGGTTGGGTGGGATCGGCCCATGCCGTTATTGGCGGCGCATCTGCCGCGCAAGGATATCCGAGCGATCGCGGACGGGGCAGGCGATCCGGGTCCTCGTGTGCATCTGGCAATGATTGCGGCCTGCGATGGGGCCATTCGCAAGGCTGCGGATCTGGATCGCCGCGTCGCGAAGTTGCGGGCCGTTGCGCCGACACTGCGGGCCAAGGGATCGGATGAGGCGTTGGCTCTGTTCTTGAGCCATGATGCAGTGTCGCCATCGGGGATGTTGTCTCCGATGATACAAGGCACGGCGGTCCCGATGACAGACCGTGCGGCACGGCGGCTCTGTGATCGGCTGGTGGAATTGGGCGTTGTGCGCGAACTCACCGGGCGCGCGACGTTCCGGCTCTACGGGGTGTGAACATGACCAAGGAAACGCCCGAGTTAGACACTGAATTGGAAGACCTGCCGCCGGACCTGCGGTGGCGGGAATGGATGGGCCGCATTGAGGCGGTGATTTTTGCCAGTGCGGCACCGGTGCGCGCTGCGGATCTGGCGCGCGTTGTGGGGCAGGGGGCATCGGTTGATCTGTTGATTGAGGATATCAAAGCGGAACTGGCCGGTCGTCCCTATGAGCTGGTCGTGGTTGGCGATGGCTGGATGATGCGCACGCGGGTGCGATTTGCAGGAGCGATACGCGCGGCGGCGGATGTGCGCGACCAGCTGGTCGACTTGAATGAATTCGAAGTCGCTGTGCTCGCGTCGATTGCCTATCACCAGCCACTGACCCGCGATGGGTTGAAGGATATTTTCGGCAAAGATATCAACCGCGATCTAATCGCACGTCTGCGAGCGCAAGAGTTGATCACCCCCGGACCGCGCAGCCCGCGGGCCGGGGCACCCTATACCTATGTGACGACGCAGAAGTTCTTGGTGGTGTTCGGGATGGAAAGCCTCCGCGACTTGCCTGATCACGAAGGGTTACAGGATGCTGGTCTGGCGAGTTGACACGCAGAAGCTCATGTAGTGTGCAAATGGTGAGCTTCCTAATGAGCAAATGGTGAAGCTTCTAGTAGACAAATGGTGGACATTCTAATATGCAATCTGTGGTAAGGAACCAGACCCCTCACACGGTATGTTTTCCACAAAGCTCGAAAGGGAAGCTCCGATCCATGAGTGATACAGAAGACTACCTGCCAAGACACCTCGTTCCAGAGCTTGAAGATGCAATCGCATCAGCACGTGTGGTTAACCTCATAGGCCCGAGGCAGGTCGGCAAGACGACACTTGTAAGAGACTTGTTTGGCAATGGCCGTTTTATCACTTTGGATGACGCTGCAGTCTTGGCCGCCATTGAATCGGACCCAGAAGGGCAGCTCGCCAGTCTGATGGAAGACCTAGACCGCGCACCGCTTATCATTGATGAGGCTCAGCGGTCTAAAAAGCTGGCTCTGGCAGTTAAGAGGGTTGTGGATACCAATCGGCGCAAAGGGCAGTTTGTCCTTACCGGATCCTCCAACGTGTTTACGACCACTGACGTAGCTGACTCGCTTGCGGGCAGGATGCGCACACTTAAGCTCTGGCCCTTGTCAGTCGCCGAAGTCAAAAGAGCACCTGTCAGCCGCCTAATGGATTGGGCGATGCAAAAAGACCCGAAGCTAGGGCAAGTGGTTGATCCAGAGCCGGTCAGCCGAAGTGACTACATTGATCTTATTCTGGAAGGTGGCTTTCCTGAAACCAGAACGCTGCCACTCAGATCCCGTCAGCGGCAGTATCGGGACTATATCGACGCGGTCGTTGAGCGCGATGTGGCAGATATCACGCCGGTTCGGAAGCCAGATGCCCTGCGTATCCTGATAGACCAGATGGCGGCACGGTCGGCTCAAGAGATCAACGCGTCCGAACTCGCCAAACTGACCAAGCTGCAGCGCGCTACGGTCGAACAATATCTAGATATCCTGATACGGTTATCAATGCTCACCAAGCTGGGTGCCTGGACATCGGGTGAGGGCAAGCGGGAAATCAAGAACCCAAAATATCACTTCGCAGATTCAGGCATAGCCTGTGCCTTGCGCCGCTTCACTGAAGATACCTTTACCATCGACAACAATCCGCAAGCCCTCGGCGGTCTGCTTGAGAGCTTCGTTTTGAACGAGATCCAGCGTGCCGTCCCGATGCAGGCCGCTGACTATCGGCTCTATCACTGGCGCAGTGCGGACCAGCGGGAGATTGACATCCTGATCGACGGCGGCAGCCATCTGGTCTGTGTCGAGGTCAAAGCTTCTGCATCAGTCAGCGGAGATGATTTCAAACACCTCAAATGGTTCTCAAAAGACGGACCCGGTCGTAGTCGGGCATGTACCGGCATCGTGTTCTATTTGGGTCAGGAAAAACTCACCTTTGGTGATAGAAATTTTGCACTCCCCGTGAGCGCCCTGTGGAGTGACATCAATGCTTAAGCCTTTGCATCCTAGGACCTGCCTTGGTCTGCTCTCATCGTGACGCGGACCGAGAGCGTAGTTATTGAAAGTCGCAGAGATTTTCGCTGCTACTTTAGCGATAGTGATTGCATCGCAAATCACGCAATCTAGTGTGTTCCGAAAGAGGGTTTCGTTAATGGCATCAATTCTAAAGTTTTTTCGAGTTTTATTTTTTTTCGCGATTTATTTTTTGATGTGCATGGTGGCCGTAGTGACTGTGTTGCAAGGCTGGCCCGTTGGCGGTCAAATGCTCTTTGCCTTTGGGTTGCCTATCTTGCTTGTGTGGTTGCAAGAGCGCAGAAGGGCACGGAAGGCGCTCAGCAAGCCGGATACGATTGAAGATAAAAAACAGCGTAGCCATTCACCCAACATCGCGCCGCGCATTTCCGATAAAGAGATTGTCCGCAAACCTCCGATGAGCGCTGAG
This sequence comes from Pelagivirga sediminicola, assembly GCF_003072125.1. Taxonomy (GTDB): domain Bacteria; phylum Pseudomonadota; class Alphaproteobacteria; order Rhodobacterales; family Rhodobacteraceae; genus Roseovarius; species Roseovarius sediminicola. The sequence goes on from NZ_QCYH01000012.1 coordinate 66,480, forward strand.
AAACCAGCCGCATCTCCCCAACTGCCGCCTGAATTTCCAAAACAGGATCACGCTGAAATTGTGCGTGCTGGCCAGTCTGCGGCACCAGCACTTTCCGCCATTGCAACGCAGTATGAAAACGCGCGGCCAAAAGGACAAAAGACGCAAACGAATTCACGTAGGAGTGGCTGGATATCTGCGGCAGAGACAGCGACCGTTGCTGGACGAGATATCGGTGGAATGGTTTATGTCGGCACGCCGCCATTGCTCAATCAGCACGGCTATCAAGACAAATGCAGAGCATTCATTGACCCGTCTCTTTCTGTCGCTAGGACAGGGGACGATAGGGCAGGGGAGGGTATGTCGTACTGGCCTGGGTACTCCGATATTTCAGCACGAAGCAGGGCTACCTATCTTGAGTGGTTGGCAAGTGGCCGTTCTGACCCATCCTATGATCCGGGTTACATTTTTTTGTATTTTTACGGGTTAGAGCGGCGATTTTTCGTCGACCAATCCAACGCTGATGCAAAGGATATCATCGCGGAAGTTCGGAGATTGATTTCTCTTTATCCTGAAAACCATTCGGTGAAACGATACTTGGGTGAATTTCTTGATATCGCGACACTTGCCGAAACTGAGTTTGAGGCGCTGGAGCCGACCTTTGAACGCCAGGGTTGGGAGCTTCCATTTTCGTTGAAGTATGCGATTGGCGCGCGTCTCGATAAGGGAGAAAACCTGAGCGCAGACTGGGTCCTGAGCTGGTTGATTTGCCATCCAGAGAGCCATTTACGCACGCCCGCTACGCGCTGTCGTGAAGAGTTTCTGGCGTTGTTCAAGATGAGGTTCGACGATCGCTTTCCCAATGGGCTAAAGGTCAGCAAGCCGCGCAAACACCTCAAAGCAACGTATCGCGCAGCCTCAAGCGAGTTCGAGGGGACACTCAACCCAACAGCCGACGGCAAACCCGTTCCAGATATCTCCGGATTGCGAAAGCCGGTCGAGATTGCGCAGGAAGTCGCGGACGAAGTCATAGACGGCCTTGATAAGCTGAGCCGCTATCTTGGTCGGAACCCCGAGGGTCGCGGAAGCATCGAAGCGCATGCCCTCTTGCCACTAGATCTGTGGACCCTGTTCCCATCGACAGAAATGGAAGCGCTGAAAGAGTGGGCGAGGGGGATCATGAAGAGCGGCGGACTTATTCCGCTGGCCGACGTGATCGAAAAGCTCGAAGGACAGCGCAGCACGAAAATTGGCAAGCGACAGCTAACAGGGGCGGCAGATGCTTTGGCGCGTCTTGGATTTGGGCTGGCACCTGATCCACGCTTTGCACTGCGTTCCCCGAAACCGGAAGAGCCTGTGGTCTTGTTTGATCTCGGCGAGCAGATCGAAAAGCTGGAAGATGTTTCGGCAAGTTATCAGACTGCGTTGATGGAGTTAGCTCTTGCCTCGTTTGTCGCCCATGCTGATGGGCGTATCGCCGAAGCTGAACGCAAAGCGTTGGAGGCTCAAGTTGCATCTGTTGAGGGGCTGAGTGAGCAGGAGCGCCACCGGCTTCAGGCAAATATGGTATGGTTCCTTGCTGTGCCGCCTGACATGACGCTGCTGCGCCGCAAACTCAAAGATGTTGGTGTGGAAGACCAAATGGCGATGCGTGCGGCCTTGGTGGGTGCGGCACACGCCGATGGTGTCATCCAATCCGAAGAAGTCGCCAGTATTGAGAAGGTGTACAAGGCATTGGGTCTTGATCCGTCGCTTGCGTATTCAGACCTGCACGCTGGAGAAATTGCGGATGCACCACGCACTGTTCGCGCGGCCCAGCCGGGCAATTCTGGAGAGGCCATTCCTGAGCTACAAAAGGCAACCGGGCCAGTGCTGGATGCATCGCGGATCGCGGCTATTAGATCAGATACGGCGCGGGTGTCTTCTGTCCTTGGACAGATATTTGAAGCCGAGGAAGAAGCAGAAGAGGGCAGGGACTCCAAGGATGTAACGCTGTTTGCTGGGCTAGATGCAAAACATGGGGCACTGCTGTTGGATTTGGTGGGCCAAGAGAACTGGACCGAGGACGCATTCGAGCAGCTTTGCGGAAAGCATGGATTGATGCCGTCAGGTGCATTGGAGGCCGTAAACGAGTGGGCCTTTGAGACTCATGATGAAGCCTTGCTGGACGAGTATGATGGATATGACGTGTCTCCGGAGATTGCGGATGCGGTAAAACAAAAATTGGAAGGGGAGGGGCGTCATGTCTAAATTGAAGCCACGTGAACGCGATGCAATTGTTCAGGCTTTGCGGGCGGGGGTCGTGCCAAAACTGGGCCTGCGTCATATTCAGGTAGGACGCGTTCGCGAGATCGAAGAACTTGTGAAGGACATGGAACGTATCGCGGACGGCGGCTCAGCCATCCGTTTCGTTATCGGGGAGTATGGATCAGGCAAAACCTTCTTTATGAACCTGATCCGTTTGGTGGCTTTGGAAAAAGGGCTAGTGGTGATGTTCGCTGATCTTGCCCCTGATAGACGTATTCACGCGACGGGAGGTCAGGCACGTGGCCTCTACGCAGAGATGGCGCGCAACCTGTCGACGCGCACAAAGCCCGACGGCGGTGCATTGGCCAGTGTGGTTGAACGGTTTGTCAGCCAAGCCCACCGAGACGCCGAGGAAAAAGATGTGCCGACTGGCACCATTATCCGTGAGCGTCTGAGCCATTTCGAAGAACTCACTGGCGGTTTTGAATTTGCAGAGGTCATTCGCCGGTATTGGGAAGGCCATGAGAACGGGGATGACGAGCTTAAGTCTGCTGCTCTGCGCTGGCTTAGGGGAGAATTTGCAACCCGCACGGATGCGCGCAAAGCACTTGGCGTGCGCACGATCGTCGATGATGCGAGCGTTTACGATCATCTCAAGCTGATGTCGGCATTTGTGTGCGAGGCGGGTTACAAAGGGCTGCTTGTCGGCCTTGATGAAATGGTGAACCTGTTCAAGCTCACATCGTCCCAAGCACGCAATGCGAACTACGAGCAGATTCTGCGGATTTTGAATGACGTGCTTCAGGGCAGTGCCGAGAACCTTGGCTTTTTGATGGGGGGCACGCCAGAGTTTTTGATGAGCACGCGCCGTGGGCTTTATAGTTACGAAGCCCTGCAATCGCGGCTGACAGAAAACACCTTCGCCCGGGATGGTTTGGTCGATCTGTCAGGGCCTGTTGTCCGGCTTGCAAGCCTGACGCCGGAAGATCTGTTTGTTCTGTTGGCCAATGTCAGACGCGTGATGCAAGACGATGAAACGGCTTTGCCGGATACAGCGCTGGAAGCCTTTATGAACCATTGCTCAGACCGGATTGGAGAGGCCTATTTCAGGACGCCACGCAATACTGTCACGGCTTTTGTGAACTTGCTGTCCGTGCTGGAACAAAACCCAGGTGTTGAATGGAGTGACCTGATCGAAAAGATCGACGTCTCAGAAGACCTGGGCGAGGACATGAGCGAGGTGGAGGAAACTACTGGTGCTCAGCCAAGTGGTGACGATGATCTGATAAGCTTCAAGCTCTGAGCCCTGAGGATGAGCAGCGCCTTTGACCAACTTGCACGCCCCGTCCAGAAGTGGATCAGACAGCAGGGGTGGCGTGAGTTGCGCGATATTCAGGCGCGCGCAATTCGGACTATTTGCGAAAATGAGAACGACCTCATCGTTGCCGCATCAACGGCCGGTGGTAAAACGGAAGCTGCATTTTTTCCGTTGATCTCTCAGGTACTGGACACACCGGCTGAAGGCGGCGGGTTCGACGTGCTGTACATCGGGCCACTCAAGGCGCTGATCACGGATCAGGCAGGGCGGTTGGAAGGCATCTGTCATGAGGCGGAACTTCCAGTGGTGCCGTGGCACGGCGATGTCTCGCAATCGGTCAAAACGCGCGCGATGAAAAACCCCAAAGGGATTTTGCTGATCACGCCAGAGTCGCTTGAGGCGTTGTTCGTCCGTCGGGGCTTGGAGATTTCGCGCTTGTTCGGGGCGACCCGCGCGGTGGTTATAGATGAGTTGCACACCGTGCTCGACAGTGAGCGCGGGGTGCAATTGCGGTCCCTGCTGACACGTCTTGAGCTGGCGCTCAAAAGGCCCATTCGCCGGATTGGACTATCTGCGACGCTTGGAGATATGGACCTAGCCCGCGCTTATCTGCGGCCTGACAATGCGGAAAACGTCATATTGATCGAAGCAGAGGGCGGAGAAGCGGAACTGAAACTACAGCTGCGTGGATATCTTTCCGGTGGAGAAGACGACAACACCCCATCTGCCACAGGCGCTGTCGCAGCGCATTTGTTCGAGCATCTACGCGGAAGCGACAATCTTGTGTTTGCCGGTGCCCGTCAACGTGTTGAAATTTACGCTGACCGACTGCGCAATCTTTGCGAGCAAGACCATCTTCCCCAAGAGTTTTATCCGCACCATGCCAGCCTTTCACGCGATCACCGTGATTTTGTCGAACGCCGCCTTAAAGATAACAGCAAACCGACCACGGCTGTCTGCACATCCACTTTAGAGTTGGGTATCGATATCGGTGATGTGACCTGTGTCGCCCAAATCGGCGCACCCTTCACCGTTGCAGCCCTTCGGCAGCGATTAGGACGTTCAGGACGTCGGGAGGGTCAGCCAGCAATCCTTCGACAATATGCGGTAGAAACGAGGCTCACCTCGGATAGCAGCTTTGTGGATCGTCTGAGGCTGGGGTTGATCCGGTCCATCGCGATGATCGACCTTCTGCTGGAAGGCTGGTGCGAACCACCCAAGCCGCAAGCGCTGCATCTGTCTACACTTGTCCATCAAATCCTTTCAGTGATTGCGCAGCGGGGAGGGGCCCCGGCAAATATTTTATACAGCGTACTGTGTCGCGAAGGACCGTTTCGCCAAGTCAGTACAGCGGTGTTCACTGAGGTGCTGCGTGCGCTTGGTAATCCTGAAACGGGCTTGATAGAGCAAACGGACGGTGGGTTGTTACTGTTGGGGCAAGCCGGGGAACGGCTGGTTGAGCATTATAGCTTTTATGCGGTGTTCAAGACGCCCGAGGAATTCCGTCTGGTCTCAAACGGGCGAGATCTTGGGACACTACCGATTGACAACATCCTTTCACCTGGGATGATGCTCATCTTTTCTGGACGCCGTTGGCTGGTTCAAGAGATCCATGATCGTGAGAAGGTTATCATGGTCAAACCGGCCAAAGCAGGTGTGCCACCTGTGTTCGGTGGCGATCCGGGTGAGATTCATGACAAGGTGATCGAGCGCATGTTCGATGTGCTGGAAGCTGATAACAGTCCTCTCTACATGGACGTAAATTCGCTCGAAATGCTTGAAGAGGCGCGGCTGAACTACGCTCAGATGGGGTTTACGGATGCGTCCCTTGTCAATTTGGGTGAAGAAACCTCAATCATCGCAACAAAAGTAGGAACAATGAAAACGGCAACGTTCGCGCTTGCGCTGAGAGGGTTTGGGTTTTCAGTCGAACAATATGATGGCTTCCTTCAAGTGGAAGCAGGTGACGAAACCCCGCCGATATCTGTAATGCTCAAGAGAATTGGAGGCGGCGAGGACGTTGACCTGTTTGCAGGCGCAGGAAATCTGCTGACTGAGAAATTTCACCCGTATTTGACACGCGGATTGTTGGAGTTAGATGCGATTTCATCGAGGCTTGAACCCCAGAACCTTGCAAGTGTTGTCGCGAACCTTGCTTTGAAGCAATAAGGCAGGAAGCGAATCTTTCGCAACAATTTGCATGGAGGTCCGTCATGCGCGGCTTTATGTATCAAATCGCCCTATTTGGACCCATAGGCGCTGACGTCAGACAGTCTGGCGATAGCTGGAGCATTCATCGGACGAGAATGCAATTGCCCGTGTTTCGCTATCTGCTCAGCCTTTGTGCCAAAAATTATAATGTCGCTTCCAGCGCAGAATCGGATACATCTTGAGACCACTAAAACGTGAGGTGTTGATAGAACGCATGCAATTGATTGCACCGAGTAGATATCGCGGGCAAGTTGGGCGAATGTACTCCAGCGCAGCACACCAAACAGAATGTCCCCATCCTGCATATGTGATAAAATCATGCATGTTGTAGGAGGTGTCTATCAAGAAGTGTGTCTGCGACCCGCGTGGAATGCCTTGTTTGGGTCGGGTGGTCGAGCAGCAATGTCAATAGCAGCGCTTTCAGATGAAGTCGTGCTGCATTGCTACTTTGAAGATGCTAGCAGTCTCCCCCTTGACTCATACAGGGACCACGGTATCCAACTTTCATTGACAAGGCGTGACTCTGGTATCGCTTTTGCATATTTCCATCCGCTCTCTGCTCCACATCTTCATCCCCCAATATCTATTCAACACGAACCGATCCAAGTCAGAGGTGAGGCGGTGCTCCGTTTTGGATTTATCGAGGGTGATGCGATCGTCTCAGCCAAGCGAGCCGTCTTTGATCCTCAAGGGACAAAGGAAATTCAAGATTTTTTTTCCAACGGGTCGAGTGCCGAGCAATTGGCGCTTGTACTCAACGAAGCAGAACTGAATCTTAGAGCTTCAGGAGCGACACTTATCGAGACGGCCGGGGAGATTATTCGTCGAAAGCAGGCGAACGTTGTTGTTATCAAAAGAGGAATTCGTGGAGCGACCGTAGTCGACGCACTTGAGCGAAGCTTCGACGTCCCATCATTTCGATCTCCGACCGTCTTCAAGATCGGTACAGGTGATGTATTCTCTGCACTTTTTGCTTTTTTCTGGGCGAAGCAAGGCCAAGAACCTGAAACGGCTGCATACCGAGCATCTGCAGGTGTAGCAATTTACGCGGATACCAAGCGATTGCCCTTGAGGAGCACAGCACACGACTACAACCCTGTGACCGGACCGACCCGAGGGCGGGTCCAAGTTGTTGGAGCGCGCGATACTCTCGGTCGCCACTATGTATTTGAGGAAGCTAAACATCGTTTGCGCGAGCTTGGCGTCGCCATCCAAGGGGATCTCGCAACGGGAAGAAGCGAAAGACCATCTGCTATTCTCATAATTGCGGATGGCCTAAGTCAAGAGGCTGTTCAAACCATCCTTGCTTCGCATAAAAATATTCCAGTAGTACTACTTGATGAAGTACAAGCTGGGGAGGGCCTTAGTAATTTGCATGTCGAATGTACCGTAAGTGATTTCACGACGGCCTTGTATCACGCTGCCTGGGCGACTATGGTTTGAAATGATGTAAAGCCAACCGCCTTGCTTTGTGAGGTCGTGAAACGTAGCGCGCCAACAGCTTATTTTTTCGAAAGAGATTCAACTTTTGGCTGACCTTGTACTTATCTACGGCAGCGAAGATAAAAACATCGCAAAGAAGCTCGTGAAGCACTTAGAGACTCGATGGAGCGTTTGGTGGGACGAGTACATCAAAGAGCGCTTCGCAGAAGAAATAAATCAGGAGATTCAGTCGGCAAGTTGCGTCATTGTGCTATGGTCAAAGACGTCAATAAAAAAAGATACTGTTCGCGACGATGTTCAACTGGCCAAGGATCACAAGGTTTGCATTGTTGGGGTTACACTCGATGACAGTAAGCCAGCCTACGGTTTCGGAGGATATAGTTCAACTTCGTTTTCCAGCTGGGACGGTAAAGCCGATCATCAAAAATATGAGGCTTTATTTTCACGTTTACTATCAGTGCTACCATCGCCTCAAGCCCCTGATCGACCGATAAACATTGCCAACGGTCGCCTTCAACTGCCGACACTTTTTCTTTCAGTTTCTTCCTTTGAGACACAATTGGTACCAGATCAGGCAGTCAAAGCGCTAACTATCGCCAAAGCACCTGCCATATTAGTTTCAGCTTGGGATCTAGTAGAGCGCCGGGAGCCCGCGTCTTTAATTAGTGAGCTGAGAGCGTTTCGTGAGACGGGAGGTTTTGTTTTGCTCGACTCAGGAAACTATGAATCATCTCGGCTGATGATGCACGAATGGGAACCAGAAGACCTCGCGCAGGCTTTAAGACACGACCTGCATGATTGGGTTTTCTGTTTCGACAAACTGGCTCACTTCAACTTCGATAAAGACACAACACCGGAGGGAATCTCCGACAAAATTGTTAACATGGCCAAGCGAGATCAGGGTTTCACCAACGCGCCGATTTTACCTGTCGTCCACGCACCACCGTCACCAAATTCAGGTTATCAATTCGAGCTCATTCCTGAAATTACGAGAGTTGTAGCTGAGGCGCTTCAACCTCAGTTGATTGGCATCCCCGAACGGGAATTGGGAGCTGGTATAGTTCAGCGCGTCAAGACTATGCGTGCCATACGTAAAGAGTTGGACACTTTGTCATTCTATCAGCCAGTGCATCTATTGGGGACAGGCAATCCTTGGACAGTCGCCATTATGGCTGCTGCGGGTGCTGACACATTCGACGGGCTCGAGTGGTGTCGGACAGTAGTAGATCACGAAAATGATCGTTTGAACCATTTTCAACATTTCGATCTTTTCGCATGGCAAGCTGAACTTTCCAGTTCAATCGTCGTCCAGGAGGCACTTAAGGAAGGCTCGGGTGTGGATTATTCCGGAAAAGTCGCCTTTCACAATCTTGAGTATTTCTTAGATTTTGAAATCAAACTGCGCGAGGCTGCTAGCAAGGGTCGATTGGAAAGTTTTGTGGGCGCGCGCTTGGGCAAAGCGGCGGTTCAAGTTTTGCATGAAGCAGCACCAGAATTGTTCGACCATGATCTATAGGGCTGACCAAATCCAAGCCGCTGTGGCTAGCATCTGTCCAGAGATAAGGCGGAGAATTGAGTGTACCGTTCCTGCCGTCAGCGAGCGCGCCCTATGGTGGGACCTGTCATCTTGTATTCTTAGCAGTCAAGTCCCTTACCCGCTTGCCGCAGCCGTAGCGGACGTACTCGACAGATCTGAGTTGCTCCTAACCCAAAAAGCGCACACTCAGCGGGAGAAATATATTTTGGAAATTCTGAGCGAACCGGTCAACGTTCAGGGTAGATTGCGGAAGTATAGGTTTCCATCGGCCAAGGCATCTCAGCTTGCTATGACACATAAGCAAATACATAAAACGCGCGACAGTCTTTCGGAATTGCTTGAAGAGTTTACGACAGCAGAGGATGCTAGAAAATGGCTGGTCGACAACGCACCTGGCCTTGGCCCAAAACAAGCTAGCATGTTTCTCAGAAATGTTGGGCTAAGCTACGACCTTGCGATCTTGGATCGCCATGTCTTGGAATACATGGAACTTTTAGGTTTGAACTCGGCACATAGTCGCTCTGTGCAATCAATTTCAGGCTATGTCGACACGGAAGTTGTATTACGCGCGCATGCCAGAGACTCAGATTGCCCAGTCGGTATCCTAGATTGGGCCATATGGATCGTGATGCGTGTAATTAAGCAGCCAAAGGAAAAGCTGATATGAGTGTTGTGACATTAGTGTCAGGAGGCCTTGACTCCAGTCTTGTTGCCCTTCTCGCCAAAGAAGAAGGGCTCGAGCAATTTCCACTTTTTGTGGACTATGGACAAAGGGCTCGGGATAAAGAGCTAGATGCCTGCCGCAGAGTGTTGGCGCGGCTTGATCTTCCTGCGCCGGAAGTTGCCGGCCTTGGAGGGTTCGGTTCACTTATCCGTTCAGGACTGACCGATCCAACATTGCGTGTGTTGGAGGATGCATTTACGCCGGGGCGCAACATGCTGTTCCTGTTAGTCGCCGCTAGCTATGCGTTTCAAAGAGATGCGGATGCTGTCTCGATAGGGCTACTTCACGAGGATGCTAGCCTATTTCCTGACCAAACTGATGCCTTCCTAAAAGATGCAGAAGCCATAATTGGACGCTGCATGGGTAGGGAAATTCGAGTTCTTGCGCCACTGTCGGCCTTCCATAAAATCGATGTCGTCGCGCTAGCTCAAGCGAAGGGCATCATTGGCACCTATTCATGCCATTTGGGTCTGGATGATGCCTGCGGAGCTTGCATTGCGTGCAACGAATTCAATTTCGAGGAGGCTTAGATGGGAGGTGGTGGTGGTGGCGGTTGGAACCGTCTTGGTGATGTTAGTTCACTAGAGCAGAAAGCCCGTGAAGCGCTCGCTGGCGGCAAAAAGAATGTTTTCATCAGCTTCGCTGCGGAAGACATGAATGAAGTGAATTTGCTACGTGCTCAGGCCAAGAACGACAACAGTGACATCGAGTTTAACGATCACTCGGTAAGGGCTCCCTATGATAGCAAACGAGCTGAATACATAAGAGAAAAAATCTCTGAACGAATAAAACGATGTTCAACAACCGTCGTATATCTATCCGATTCAACAGCTCAAAGTCGGTGGGTGAAGTGGGAAGTTGAGCAGAGCCTAAAGCTGGGGAAAGCAGTTATTGCTGTTCATGCGGGAGAAAAGTACTCTGGAAAGAAACCGGAGTGGCTACAAAAGAATGGGATTAAGGCTGTTCCCTGGGCCAAGTTGGCAGCAAAGCTAAAATGAGCTTATTCCCACTGACGATATAGACCATCGTTAAAGTGTCTTGCGCCGCCTGCCTTTGTTTGTAGATCAAGTCCTTTGAATTCGCCAGGCCAATTCAAAATCGCATGCTGAATGGGTCGAAGCTTGAATGGAACGTGTACCACGCACTTGTCACGTATAATGGGCGGGCAGAGTTCATCCTGAAAACGACTATTATTCAGATTGACGGCAATGATTGGAAGCTCGAGTTCAATAGCTAAATCTATCTCCCATCTGACGAACTTATACAGGTTCTTTGTTTTCTCCCCAATTAGAATAAGTAGTCCGCCCTGAATAACTCCCATCTATCTGAATTATATCGGAAAAATGGCGATTTTGTTGGGCAAGTCTCGCAAGGTTTTGTATTCTGGCAATAGAAACCCTGCAAATTTGAGCCACGATATGAAGCCCAAAACGCCGCCTTCTGAACAGGATGATCTCTTCCGCGCCCGATTGGCCGAGATGATCGACATGCGCCACGAACTGGTGAAGCTCGCTGAACTGATTGACTGGGAAACCTTCGATCGTGAATGGGGCGGGTTCTTTCCGTCCCACACCGGTCGCCCGGCAACACCGCCGCGGCTGGTGGCGGGGCTGCTGTATCTCCAGCATGCCTTTGCCCTTTCCGACGAAGGCGTCGTGGCGCGGTGGGCAGAAAATCCTTACTGGCAGCACTTCTGCGGCGAGACATTCTTTCAGCACCGCCTGCCGATCGACCCCTCGTCGATGACACGTTGGCGCAATCGTATCGGTGAGGAAGGCGTGGAGTGGCTGCTAACCGAGACGATTAGGGCCGGACAGCGTGCTGGGGTGGTAAAGGGTAAAGATCTCAAGCGGGTGACTGTTGATACCACAGTCATGGAGAAGAATATCGCCCATCCGACGGACGCCCGGCTGTATGAAACCGCGCGCCGCTGTCGTGGCTGATCGCCTTTGTCCGCAAGGCCAAACCCAAGTTTGAGTCGGCACCGAAAGCGCCGCCAAAACCAATCGCACCAACCCCACCTTGCGCCGATCCGGTAATCCTCATGGCAAGGCCAGCGCCCTTTGCAAACAAAGCATTTCACGAAAGCGACCTTCGGAAGGCTATCGGGAAAGATGCCTATGACCAACGTGTTGCTGCAATCCAAAAGACCTACGGCGCGAACCATTTTGCAGCTAAACTGGCCATTCACGGACAGGCTGTCAAAGAAGGGATAATCAGACCATGAAACCTCTTTCGATCATCATCGCGGCGCTGACTATCCTTGGCCCAGGTGTTGCCAACGCTGAATGGTGTGATCCACCAATCGCACCCGAGCTGACCGACATGGAGTTGGCAAAGGAGTTTCGCGACGAGTTTTATGACGAGTTTAACCAGTATTTTCGTGACGCTTCGCAATACACTGCCTGCCTCGATGCCGAGCGCGTGCGGGTTTCGCTAATTCCCGGACACGGATTTCAGTAATTCCCGGACACGCGTTTCGGTAAATCCCGGACAGGGATTTCGGTAATTCCCGGACAGCTCCGGGGGCCTTGGGTACGGTTGGTCATCGCCTGCGCCGTCACGGCACTCTGCCGGTCTTGAACAAGATCGGGAGGGGACATGCCAAGACGGAAGCAACCGAGGCGCATGACTGTGCAAGACATACGAACCATATTGCGGCTGACGCATGAACAGGGGCTTTCGGTGCGCGAGGTCGGTCTGCGCCTGAAGCTCAGCAAGACGACCGTGGCGACCTACCTGCACCGCGCCCGGGAGGCAGGTCTGGACTGCTGGCCATTGCCTCCCGGCCGCGATGACGATGCGACGCTGAAGCAGGTCCTTTTCCAGCGTGTCGGTCGTCCGCCCCGGGATCTGACGGAACCCGACTGGCCGAAGATGGCGGCGGAGATGAAGCGCAAGGGCGTGACGCTGGTGCTGCTCTGGGAGGAATACCGCACCGCCCATCCCGACGGCTATGGCTATACCTGGTTCTGCGAACGCTACCGCGAGTTCGAGAACCGCATCAGCCCCCGGTATCGCAACCGCCACGAGGCCGGCGCGGTGATGCAGACCGATTACGCCGGGCACACGATCCCGGTGATCGACCCGGGCACCGGTGCTGAGCATCGCGCGCAGATCTTCGTCGCGGTTCTGGGGGCGTCCAATTACACCTTCGCCTGGGCGAGCCTCAGCCAGAAGCTGCCCGACTGGATTGATGCCCAGGTCCGGGCGCTTAAATTCTTCGGCGGGGTTCCCAAGGCGATCGTCTGCGACAATCTGAAGGCCGCCGTGGCCAAACCGCTCTGGTTCGAGCCGTCGCTGACCAAGACCTTCTCCGACATGGCCACGCATTACGACACGACCGTGCTGCCCACGCGACCGCGCAAGCCCCGGGACAAGGGCAAGGTTGAAGGCGCGGTGCTGATCGTGGAGCGCTGGATTCTGGCCCGTCTGCGCAACCGGCAGTTCTTTTCCATCGAGGCGCTGAACGTCGCCATTGCCGAACTGCTCGATGATCTGAATGCCCGGATCATGCGCCGGGTCGGACGCTCGCGCCGGGAGCTGTTCGTGGAGATCGAATGCCCCGCGCTCGGTCCGCTGCCCGATACGCCTTTTGAGTACGCGGAATGGAAGCGCGCCAAGGTGCATCCCGATTACCATATCGAGGTTCTGCATGGCTTCTATTCGGTGCCGCACCGCCTGATCGGGCGCCAGGTCGATGTCCGGCTCACCCACCGCATGATCGAGATCTTCCATAATCACGAACGGGTTGCGGTTCACCACCGCCGCGGACAGCGCGGCGGCCATAGCACCATCAAGGAGCACATGCCCAAGGCGCATCAGCGCTACGGTGGCATGACGCCCGAGAGCCTGATCACCCGGGCCGCCCGCACCGGCTATCACGCCGCCGCGCTCGTCGAGCGGCTGATGCGCGACAGGCCGCATCCGGAACAGGGCTATCGCTCCGCCCTCGGTGTGCTCGGCCTGCAGCGCCAGTTCGGGGCGGACAGGCTGGAAGCGGCCTGCGAACGCGCCCTGACGGTCGGCACCGTCAATTATACCTCGGTGCGCTCCATCCTGATCACCGGTCTGGATCGGGCGCCCAGTCCGCCAGACCCCGTCACCGCCACGCCGGTCCACGACAATATCCGCGGCCCCGGCTACTACCAGTAACCCCGGAAAGGACAAACAGATGCTGACACACCCCACACTCGACCAGATGGCCGCGCTCGGCCTGACAGGCATGGCAGACGCCTGGAAGGCTTTGGCCGAACAGGATCCGGGTCGTAAACCTCCGCCGAGGGCCGTCTGGCTGCTGGGCTGTGAGATCGTTTATCGAGTGTCCTTATGGACGCACACGAAG
>NZ_QCYH01000013.1 GCF_003072125.1 Pelagivirga sediminicola
TATGGCATCATTGCCGAATCCATGGGCCGTACGGCCATGGTCCGCGGATCGCTGTCGCCCAAGCAGGGCTATGCCGGTCTTGTTCCGCGGATGCGCCCGCAACCGCTGCTGACCATGGCCGACATGGGCGGCATGATGGACGGTATGGACATGAGCGGCATGGACCATAGTGCCATGACGATGTCCTCGCAAAGCAGCGCTATGCCCGAGGGCATGGACCACAGCCAGATGGATATGTCCGGCGCCACGACGGAAGTGGATCAGAGTCAGATGGACATGTCTGGAGACATGGAAGGGATGGACCACAGTCAGATGGACATGTCCAGCGACACGAAGAAGGTGGACCATAGCCAAATGGACATGTCCGGCGGCATGGCGGGCATGACTGGCATGAACCACAGCGCCCGTGACAGCAAGATCGGCGAATTCTACGCACCGGGCAGCGGTCTGATCCCAAGCGCGGCGAATGGCGGCAAGTTTCTGTCCTACAATGACCTGAAGGCACTCCGGCCGCTTTACCGTGATCGCCCGGCGACCCGGACGATTGAGGTGCGCCTGACCGGCAACATGGAGCGTTACATCTGGTCCATCAATGGCGTGAAAATGGATGATGCCGATCCGATCCGCCTGAAATACGGCGAGCGTGTCCGCTTCAAGTTCGTCAATGAAACGATGATGTCACATCCGATGCACCTGCACGGCATGTGGTCGATCCTCGATACCGGCAAGGGCAAGTGGGACCCGATCAAGCACACGGTCAGCATCGCGCCCGGCACCACCGTCTATACCGAGACCGAGGTCGATGCGACGGGCCAATGGGCTTTCCACTGCCACCTGTCCTACCACGCCGAAGCGGGCATGTTCCGCAAGGTGATCGTTGAAGGTGGACCGGTATGAACAGCGTTAGCAAAACAAGGATTGAACCGATGAAAACGATCTACCTGCCCGCTCTCGGTGCGGTGCTGGCGTCCATGACCTGGACACCGGCAGCGGCCGAGCCGATCATCTGGGGCTTTCAAGCCGAGCAGCTCGAATACCGGTTCAACGATGGCGAAGACGCGTTCGTCTGGGATTTCGACGCGCTTGCCGGGGCGGACGAGCTGCGCTTCGTCTGGCGCAGCGAAGGCGAGGTCGGCGAATCCTCGGGCGACTTCGAAGGGCTGGAAAACCAGTTGCGCCTGCAAATGCCGATCTCGACCTTCTTCGACGCGGTGGTCGGCGTTCAGGCCAGCACGCCCGATGGTGGGCCGGATCGCTACAACGCCGTGTTTGGGGTCAAGGGCCTTGCTCCGCAATGGTTCGAAATCGACGCCGATCTCTATGTCTCGGATCACCCCTTCTTTCGGTTTGAGGCCGAATATGAGGCGCTCCTGACCAACCGGATCATCCTGACGCCCAGCGTCGAGATGACGCTGCCGCTAAAAGACGATCTAGCGGCCGACCAAGGCGCCTGGGGCCCGGCGTTCGAGATCGGCGCCCGCGTCAGCTACGATCTGATCGATCGTGCGGTATCGCCTTATGTCGGCATCAATTACGAGCGGTCCTTTGGCGACACCGCCGACTTGCTGCGCGCGGCGGGCGACGACAAGGACGCGTTCTCCGTCGTCGTCGGAGCACGCATCATGTTCTGACGGGCGCAACACAACGAACGCATCCCGCAGGCCGTGTGCCTGCGGGATGCAAACCGGGGGCAAGTCAACTCTGGTCGCTGCCCTTTCGAGGCAGGACCAAAGCGGCGATCAACCCGCCCTCCGCCCGATTTTCAAGATGAACATCGCCGCCATGGGCGCGGGCAATCGTCCGCGCGATCGACAGGCCCAACCCGGTCCCGCCAGTATCGCGCGAGCGTGACTTTTCCAGCCGAAAGAACGGCTCAAAGACACGTTCCATATCCGCGTCGGGAATGCCGGGGCCGCTATCCAGAATCTCGATGACCACAGTTTCTGCGCCGCCCCGAGCAGACACGGTGGCGCCCCCCCCGTATCGCTGCGCATTCACAATGAGGTTTCGTAAGGCGCGGCGCATCGCATTTGGGCGCAGCCTGACACGTATCTGGCCAATGTCACCAATCTCGAAACCTCCGTGCATGTCCTGCTGCAGCTTTTCGAGAAAGGCGCGCAACTCCACGGTTTGCGCCTCTTCCGACGTAGCCATGCCATGCGCGAAGGCCAGGGTCCTTTCGACCATGTCCTGCATCTCTTCGATGGAGGAAATCATGCTGTCGCGGATGTCGTCTTCGTCAACCAGTTCGGCATGCACACGCAGCGCCGTCAACGGTGAGCGCAGATCGTGCCCCAGCGCCGCCAGCACGCGGGTGCGGTCCGCGATATGGCGCGTCAGGCGGTCCTGCATGTTGTTGAAGGCAACCGTCAGATCGCGCACTTCGCGCGGTCCTGTTGCTGGCAGCGTGCCCGGCGCCTCGCCCCGGCCGAAGCTTTCGGCGGCGGATGCCACGCGCCGCAGCGGGCCTATGAGGCGGTTGAGAAGAAACCATATCACTGCGACCAGGAGCAGAGCAGCGGTGATACCGAAACTGAGGGTCGAGACCACCGGCCATTGAAGCGGAGGCCGGTTGAACCGCGTATCGACGTTCAGCCAGCGCCCGTCCTGCAACCCCACCGACACGGTCATCTCGAGCGTCAACAGCCCGCCTCGCATCACTTGCAGATGCATATTGTTGCCGTCCGGGTTGATATGGGACATTGGCGTCAGCGTACCTTCGGCCTTGTGCAATTCGACCCGGATCGGGCGATCGTCCTCCGGGCCCAGAAGCGCGCGCATGCGTGCCTCGACGCTGCCGCCATCGACATGGTTCAAATGATCGACAGCCGACTCGGACGTCACATCAAACCGCACCAGAGGCGAATCCGCGGCGCGCAGGATCGACGCCTGCAATTCCTGCGGAGCTTCCTCGATCAGGCGGGCGACATTCGCGGCGCGCCCCGCCGCCTCGGCCCCCAGGGCCGCGCGAACCGCAAGGCCGCGTTCGTCCACGAAGAGCCACAGACTGATAGCTTGCGCCAGCACGAGCGCACTGATGATCAGGAGCACCAACTGGCCCCGCAGGCTGCCCAGAAATCTGCGCATCAGTCCGCGTCCTCGACTTCGGCAGACAGGCAGTATCCGCCGCCTCGCACCGTCGTGATCAACTTGGGTCGCATGGGGTCCTTTTCGACGCTGCGCCGCAGCCTGCTGATCTGATTGTCGATCGTCCGGTCAAACAGTCCGGGCGTTCGCCCAGCAGTCATTTCCAGAAGCTGCTCACGCGTCAGAACAAGCCGCGGCCGCTCCAGAAGGACGGTCAGAAGCTTGAACTCGGACACCGAGAGCTGTGCCTCCACACCGTCATCATCTACCAGAACGCGGGTATCGGTATCCAGCGTCTGGTGCCCAAACCTGACGCGCCTGCCAGTCAAAGTCCCGCCCAGGATTTCGGGGCGCGTAGATCGTCTCAGGATGGCTTTTATCCGCGCCAGCAATTCACGCGGATTGAACGGCTTGGCCAGATAATCATCCGCACCGACTTCGAGGCCGATGATACGGTCCATCTCTTCTCCCAAGGCAGTGAGCATCAGGATGGGTATCGATCCGTTGGAGGATAGACGCCGACAGACGGAAAGCCCGTCCTCTCCGGGCATCATGACATCCAGCACAATAAGATCGAACCGGCTTTTCGCCAATTCCGCATCCATTTCAGATGCGTTTTCGGCCTTCGTCACCCGCATCCCGTTCTTCACGAGATACCGGGAAACCGCATTCCTGATTTCGAGGCTGTCGTCGACGACAAGGATATGGTGAACATCTGACATATGGCGTTAGTATAGGTTTTCCGGTTAGATGTATCTGCTACTTGCCTGAAAAATGTAACGAAAAGTATCATGGGGGCCCTATGTTACAAACCGTTACCAAGCCGCCCTCGCCGCCCATTGTGAATGCCGTCGCAATGCTCAACTTGGTGTCATCGACAACGAGAGCAGAAGGAAGCTTCACAATGAAACGCAGTATCATCCACGTCTTTGCACTGGCCAGCGCCATTTTCGCAGGCGGTGTTGCCTTGGCAGATTCAGGCTACAGAACAGGCCATCACGAATTTCGTGCGCAGAGCGCCGGATCAAACTCCGGAGTAATGACGAAAAGCAGCGTCGGGCATAACGGCGCTTTCCTTGACGGAAAGGTTAACCCAAACGACGCCGATGCCCACCCCCGGAACATGCAACGGCGCGACATGCGGGCGGGACGCGATAGAGAGTACAGTCCGCTGCCTCCGAATGCCGGTAACGACCGCTGAACAAAGAGATATTCTTATGCACGGCGTCAAAAACGCGCCGTGCATTTTGACACAAGGTCGGTCGACGCCCCTCTACGAACCGACCACCAGGTTTCCTGGGAAAAAAGCGGGTCATAGGCTTGGCGTAACCGCTTCATTCTCCGATTGAATGACGGCGCACCCCTGAAGGACTTGACCGAGAATTTGACACGCGGCGGCGACCTCAATCAGCGGCAATATCGGTCCGGAGGCAGAGCCGCCCTATGGGACGTGTCCCGATGCGGGCTGTTCCCGGAGGGCACGACGTTCAGGAATTTCCAGCATGCCTTTTAGCTGGCGACGCCTGCGACACACAGCCACTCCTGCCCGCTCAGTTCCAGACCGGCACGCGATCTTACTCCGGCATCATGGCGCCAATGGCATACATGCCGTCCTCGCCCTTGATCAGCATCAGAGTGACTTTGTCTCCGGCTGAAGCCCCGCCCAACATCTGCGCCTCGGAAGTAAGGGCGAAATCCATCGTCATCGCGGGCCAGCCTATTTCCGGGATCGGATCATGGCTGACATTGACGGTGCCGTCGCCGATGGAATTCAGGGTGGCCGTGGTATGCACCGCGCCTTCCATCTGCGCATCGCTCATCTGCATCTGGGAATGATCCATCCCGTCGCTGGTCTGCGCCAGCGCCAAAGGCGCTGACAGAGCAAGGGCGAGAATGGAAAGGGAGAGGGTTTTCATGGGTATTCCTTTCAGTGGAGTTATAGTTAAGTGTCATTCGGCGAGGGTGGCAACTGCATCGGTCGGGGCCTGGCGCTGCAATTCTCGGTTGACACGCTTCAAGGCCAGCCGTTTCCAGATCACGAAGATGGACGGGATCACAAACAGGGTCAGCAGGGTCGCGGTTGCCATGCCGCCCACCATCGGCGCGGCGATCCGCTGCATGATCTCCGAGCCGGTCCCCGTGCCGTACATGATCGGGATCAGGCCCGCGAAAATCGTCGCAACGGTCATGATCTTGGGGCGCACCCGCAACAGGGCGCCGTCGAACACGACCTCCTCGACATCGATCGCGGTCATCAGCCTCGATTCAAGAATGGCCCGTTTCTTACGCTTTTCCCAGGCGAGATTGAGATAAAGCAGCATCACGATGGCTGTCTCTACCGCCACGCCCGCCAGCGCGATGAAGCCCACCAGCACGGCTACGGAAATGTCGAAGCTGAGATACCAAAGGAACCACACGCCCCCGGCCAGGGCCACAGGCAGGGCCGCAAGGATGATGCCAACTTCGATTATCCGGTTGAACGCCAGAAACAGCATCAGGGTTATGATCAGAAGTGTCGCGGGGGCGACCAGCGTCAGCCGTTCCTGCATCCGTTCGATATACTCGTACTGGCCTGACCAGGTGATCGAATAGCCCGGCGGCAGCGTGACCTGATCGGCCACGAGTGCGCGGGCCTCCTTCACATATCCGCCCCGATCGCGCCCGGCGATATCGATAAAGACGAACCCGGTGCGCCGGGCGTTTTCGGAACGGATCATGGCAGGACCGTCAACGATCTTTACCTCGGCCAACGCCCCCAGCGGGATATGCGCGCCCGACGGTGTGACGACGGGCAGATCGCGCAAGGTTTCGGGACTGTCCCGCCATTCCTGCGGATAGCGCATATTGATCGGATAGCGCTCCAGCCCCTCGACGGATTCCGAGACCTGCATCCCGCCGATGGCGGTCTGAACAACGTCCTGAACGTCCCGCACGCTCATCATATAGCGCCCGGCCGCATCGCGGTCGGGCGTGATCTCGATGAAACGTCCGCCGATCGGCCGTTCGGCATAGGCCGACGCGGTGCCTTCCACGCTGGCGACAGCACGTTCCACCTCGATCCCGATCTCTTCGATCACGCGCAGATCGGCGCCGGAGATCTTGACGCCCACCGGCGTCTTGATGCCGGTGGCCAGCATGTCGATGCGGTTCTTGATGGGCTGGATCCAGACGTTGGTCACGCCGGGAATCTGCACGGCCTTGTCCAGAGCATTGCGGATTCCTTCCATGGTCATGCCCGTGCGCCACTCCGCCTCGGGCTTCAGCTGGATTGTCGTTTCGATCATCGTCAGGGGCGCGGGGTCGGTTGCGGTGTCGGCGCGGCCCAGTTTGCCATGAACGGTCTGAACCTCGGGGATCGTGGCGATCATCCGGTCGGTCTGTTGCAGAACCTCCCGCGCCTTTCCGATGGAGATGCCCGGATAGAGTGTCGGCATGTAGAGAAAATCGCCCTCGTTCAATTCGGGCATGAACTCGCTTCCGATCCGCTGCAAGGGCCACCACATCGACGCCACCACCAGACCCGCCAGCAGTGTCGTCGCCCAGGGCCAGGCGACGGCGGCATCCAGAAACGGGCGGTAGATCCAGATGATCAGCCGGTTCAGCGGGTTCTTCCGCTCGGGGATGATGCGCCCGCGCACGAAATAGCCCATGAGAACGGGCACAAGTGTGATGGACAGGATTGCAGCGGCGGCCATCGCGTAGGTCTTGGTAAAGGCCAGCGGCTTGAAGAGGCGCCCTTCCTGGCTCTCGAGCACGAAGACGGGCAGGAAGCTGACCGTGATGATGGCCAGCGAATAGAAGAGGGCGGGCCCCACTTCGGAGGCGCATTCGCTGACGATGCGCCACCTGTTTTCGGGAGTGATCTTCTCCTTTTCAAGCCGTCGATGCATCGCCTCGATCATCACGATGGCGGCGTCCACCATGGCGCCGATAGCGATGGCGATGCCGCCCAGCGACATGATGTTGGCGTTGACCCCTTGCAGTTTCATCACGATGAAAGCCGCCGCGATGCCGAGGGGCAGCGACACGAGGATCACGAGGGACGAGCGGATGTGCAGCAGGAACGCGGCGCAGACAAGGATGACGACGATGAATTCCTCGGTCAGCTTCTTTTGCAGGTTCTTGATGGCCCGCTCGATCACGCCCGCCCGGTTGTAGGTGGTCACGATCTCGACGCCCTCGGGCAGGCTGCTGCGCAGTTCCTCCATTCGCGTCTCGACCGCCTTGATCGTGCTGAGGGCATTGCCGCCCCAGCGCAGGATCACCACGCCACCCACGGCGTCGCCCTCGCCATTCAGCTCGCCCACGCCGCGGCGCATCTCGGGGCCAAGGCGAATATCGGCGATGTCGCCAATCGTCAGGGCCGCGCCCCGATCATTGACCATCAGCGGCGCCTTGGCGATATCCGCCAACTCATCGACATAGCCGGTTGAGCGGACCATGAATTCAGCCTCGCCCATTTCGATCACGCTGCCGCCGGTCTCGCGGTTGGCGTTCTCTATTGCGGACCGGATCTGGGCCAAGGTCACATCATAGGCACGCAGCTTGTCCGGATCGATGACGACCTGATACTGCTTGACCATGCCGCCTATGGTGGCGACCTCGGAGACGCCTTCGACGGTTTGCAGCTCATATTTCAGGAACCAGTCCTGAAGGCTGCGCAGCTCCGACAGGTCATGCCCGCCCGTCCGGTCGATCAGCGCGTATTGGTAAATCCAGCCAACGCCGGTGGCATCGGGGCCCAGCTCGGGCGATACGCCCTCGGGCAGGTTCGAGGTGATCTGGGCGAGATACTCCAGCACGCGGCTGCGCGCCCAGTAAAGGTCTGTGCCATCTTCGAAGACGACGTAAACATAGCTGTCGCCGAAGAAGGAAAAGCCGCGCACGTCGCTGGCGCCGGGAACGGCCAGCATCGCGGTGGCAATGGGATAGGTGATCTGGTCCTCGACCACCTGCGGCGCCTGACCCGCATAGGGCGTGCGCACGATCACCTGCACGTCCGACAGATCGGGAATGGCGTCAACCGGGGTCGAGCGGATGGCCCAGACGCCGACGACGCCCATCATGATTGCCAGTGCGAGTATGATGACGCGGTTGGCGATCGAGGCCTGGATGATGGCGCGGATCATTCGCCTGCCCCCTCTGTGATGCCCACAAGGGTCATTGAGAAGTCAGGATTTTGCCGAAACTTCAGGGTGACCTCACGGCCCTCGGGCAGGGCTGAAGCGTCCACCGATGAGTCAATCGCGAAATCCATCGTCATGCCGGGCATCCCGGTTTCGGTGATCGGGCCATGGGTGATGGTTGCCGTTCGCGTGGCTGGATCGACGGCGTCGATGCTGCCGGGTACGGTTATGGGCGGTGTCTTGCCTGCCTCCGGGGTGGTCTTGGCCACAGAATCCGTCATCGTCATGTCCTGTGCGATGTCGTCGCCGCTGTCCGTGCCTTTGCCGCGAACGGCCACCACCGTGAACACGCCGTCCTAGCCCTTGGACAGATCAAATTCGACTGGGGCGTCCAGCGGAACCGAAGCGGGGTCGAACCCCGCGACGGGCATATCCATCTGCATCGCAGGCCAGCCAAGTTCTGGAATGGGATCATGGGCAAGCGTCAGCTTTCCATCGGCGGTGATTGCGACAACCCTTCCGTTGCCTGTTGCCGCAACACCGTCATCGCTCCCCAGCGAGATGAGCCCCAGCAGCCCGTCCGCGCCGCGCGCGACGCGAAAGACGACTTGCTGGCCGATCTTCAAACCATCCAGCGCGACATCCGCGCGCACCGCAAAGCGCGAGCTCATTGCAGGCCAGTCCAGCGCGTCGAGGGCGCCGTGCCGGATCGTCGCGATCCGCGCCTCTCGGTCCAGTGCGATCAACGCGCCCGTCCCGTCGGCCGGCGCGTCGTCCGTTGGCGCCATGCGCATCAATCCGGCGCTCAGCGCGCTTTCGCTGTCGAGCAGGAATTGCGCCGACGCGACGACCTCTTCGCCCGGAGCGAGGCCCTGAACCACTTCGGTGCGCCCGCCTTCGCCGAATTCGTCGTGCAGCCCCGTCGTGATGAGACGCGGCTTGTACGTACCGTCGCCGGTTTTCAGGATGACGCGTTCGGCGGAGCCGGTGCGGATGATCGCTTCGGTCGGAACGGTCAGCGCCATGCGCGTGTCGGTCGGGATCAGGTTGACCGTGCCGAACATGTTGGGCCGCAGGAGCCCTTCGGAATTGTCGAACTGCAGACGCACAGGCAGGGTGCGCGTCTCGGGATCGAGCTCGGGGTAGACATAGTCGATTTCCCCTTCGAAGGTGCGGCCACTCAGATGGTCGAACGTGGCAACGGCACGCATGTCTTCGGTCAGCCGGGCGATGTCCCGCTCGAACACGTCGACGATCAGCCAGACGGCGCTGAGATCGGTCAGCGAGACGGCACGGGTTCCTGGTTGCAGGAACATCCCGTCTGCCGCATCAAGCGAGATGACGACGCCGTCCTGTGGCGCCAGAACTTCGAGGTTGCGCTCAGGCGTGCCGCTCGCTTCGATCCGGGTGATCTGCTCATCGGACATTCCCTGACTGCGCAGGGCGTTTCGCGCAGCGTCGATGATCCTCTTGTCGCCTGCCTCGATCGCGCGGACCAGATCGCTGCTGGACGATCCGATCACGGGCGAGAACATCTCGAACAGGGTATCGCCCTTCTCGACGGGGTCGCCGACAGCCCGCACGTTGAGCGCCTCGATCCAGCCCTCGACACGGGTGTGAATGTGGCTGGTCAAATGCTCATCGTAGCCGACGAAGCCGACCGTCTCGATCCGTCTTGCAATCTCGGACGTCTTGGTGATCGCCGTGCGCACACCGATTGCATTGATCTCGCCAGTGGACAAAGTCACTTCTGCGGGATCGCCCGCTTCTTCCTGCCCAGAGTAGACCGGAATCAGATCCATCCCCATGGGCGACTTGCCGGGGCCGGGTTGCCTGAAGTTCGGGTCCATCGGAGCAACCCAGTACAGAATGTCCGGCCCGGCCGCGTCGGTCGTGCCTGCCGGGTTCAGGTGAACCCTTTCCAGATAAATCCCGCCTGCCGCGCCCGCAGCAAGCGCCAGAACGGCCAGGGCCGAATATCGTCCACGCATGTTTACCTCAATTTCGGCTCCTGCACAGGTGCCGCTTCCAATCAATCAGCATCGCATGATCGCAGGATGCGGCCACGCGTCAGGCAGTCGATCAGATGTTGCGCGGAGGACGGTCTTGAGTGGTTCCCAAATGTAGCGGAAGCACCGGGCCGCCTTCGGCCAAAAGATCCTTGGCCAGCAGAGTGCTCACAGGAGCGGGTGTCGACACATCAAAGGATACATAAACGCTGCACATCGACGGCCCGCAGTGCATGGCGCTGCCGGACTCATCATCGGTTTGAGAGCTGACATGTGCCGTGTCATCTGGCTGAGCCGCGTGCATCGTGCAGTCGCCGGCGTGCTCGGCTTCGACTTGATGGCGGGTATGGCATTGCAGCGAATTGGATGCTGAAGCGGGAAGTATCGCCTGGAGCAACAGCATGATTGTCAGCAGCAATAAACCTGCCGGTCTCAAAACCGCTTGAACATCGAAATTTCGATATAGCCATGCCATGTTGGTCGTGTGTCGATAAAACGCGCGAAGGTCAATTCAGAAACTTGTGATGGTAACGGGCCGGCGGAGAGGCGTAATCCGCGCCAACCACCGTCAGGTTGGCCCATTTTTTTGCCAAGCGGGCATCCGCTTCAAAGACGTCGATGGCCTTGAAAAAAAGCATGCTGGTCTTCTCAGGACAGCGCGAAACCACGTTCCGAACCTCCAGCGGATTGGAGAACCTGATAAGACGAAAAGCTGCACGATTGGCCCCACCGTTACAAAGCGTTACAAAAGAATTCACTGCCATGCCGTGCAGACCCGCGCTCAGTTGCCTAGGTTAGCCTCATGGCAACGGAAAAGGAGTTCACCATGTCACAACGTTTCATTCTTGCCCTCTCGATGGCTGCTGCAACCGCACTCGGCGGTGCTGCCTACGCTCAAAGTGATCACGGCCATGGCGGGAAAGCAAAACCCGCTGATGGCGGTATGATGATGCAGGGCGGCGGTTCCGGTATGATGGGCGATATGTCCGGCATGATGCAGAAAATGAAAAACATGCACCAGATGCACGGCAACAAGATGGGCGGCATGGGCAACATGGGGTCCGGTATGATGGGCGGCGCCATGATGCAGATGCTCGACGCCGATGGCGACGGCAACGTGACGCCCGAGGAGATGCGCGAGCAGATGCAGGCCAAGCTGGCCGAGTATGACAGCGACGGCGACGGCACATTGTCGATTTCCGAGTTCGAGGTGCTGCACAGCGCGATGATCCGAGAGAAGATGGTAGACAAGTTCCAGCATCTCGACGCCGACGGCGACGGCGCCATCACCAGTGACGAAATGACCGCACCAGCCAAAAAGATGGAGCGTATGCAGAAGATGCGTTCCGGCATGATGGAGCAGATGCAGCGTCAGCCCGGCACAGGTCAGGGTATGGGGTCCGACATGAACGATGCTGACGACTCCGGCGACAATTGAGGATTACGGCGCCGGCCCATGGCCGGCGCCACCTCTTCGCTGACCGGAACTGGAGGTCGACATGATGGGTTTTGGAATGGGTGGCTTTTGGATGCTGCTCGGCATCATTTTGGTCGTGCTGGGGATTCTGGCGCTGGTCAAATACCTGTCCAAATAATCGAAAGGAAAGAGAAATGTCCTATACCTATGACCGCATCCTGACGAACGTCGATATCGACGACGCGGAAATGCGCATCCGTGATGCTCTGGCCAAAAACGGCTTCGGCATTTTGACCGAGATCGACGTCAAGGCGACGATGAAAAAGAAGATCGACGTCGAGATGGAGCCTTACCGCATCCTTGGGGCCTGCAACCCGGAAATGGCTCACAAGGCTATCGGGATCGAGCCGCGAGTGGGTGCAATGCTGCCCTGCAACGTCATCCTGCGCAAAGTGGACGATGGCACCGAGGTCAGCGCCATCGACCCCGTGGCATCCATGCAGGCCATTGACAACGGCCAGCTGCACGAGGTCGCGGGCGAGGTGCGGGACATGATGCGAGCGGCTGTCGACACCGCCTGACGGAGATATTTTTCAACAATACCTTGACCTTCCAGCAGATTGAATAATTAGGGTTGGCCGGAATCGAATGCAACACCGGCTGGACGAGTGGGGGCTGGCAACATGTCAGGCGATGGAACTCAGCCCCTGGCGCCCGTCCAGAAGCTTGGTGCAAGTGTCATTGGAGCAGATCTTCTTATTGTCTTTGTGCCGATCCATTCGTTGGAGGCTGAAGAACTCTTTGTTGCGGTTGCCACATTGACGCTCGCATTGATCGAGGGTGCCAATATCAGCTTTGGCGCTTCAGCCTGGTCAGTGACGACCTTCTGGCTGGAACTTGGGGCATCATATTCTACGGGTTCATTCTACGGGGCTGTGGCGCTTGCCGGGTTGCTCTGGAACCCGCTTGCCTTGCCGCTGGGGCTTGCGGCATATGCCGTTTGGAGTTTTCTGCACCATAACCGGGTATTCGGCGCGCCGGTTCCGAAATGGTATCTCCCGTGAGGAGTGTTCAGTGACGCACGGATTCTTGATAGGAACGATCGCAAAAGGCGCCCTCGCAGCCGTCCTGGTCCTTGCTGCTGTGGCGCTGTTCGTCGGCCCCTTGTCCGATCTGGTCGAAAACCTCGATGGCGAGCGCATATCCGACTGGGTAGATGCCGCCGGTACGTGGGGGCCAATCCTGATCATTGCCTTGATGACCGTCGCGATTATTGCGACGCCCATTCCAAGTGCGCCGATCGCTCTGGCCGCCGGTGCCGCATACGGGCATACACTGGGCACCATCTACATTGTCATCGGCGCTGAAGTCGGCGCTTTGGCCGCCTTCGCACTCGCACGTTTTCTGGGTCGCGACGTGCTGACCCGATGGTTGGGCGACAAGGTGGACAAAGGCTGGCTCGGGTCGCAGAACGCGCTGACCTTCACGGTCTTTGCCAGCCGATTGATGCCGTTTATCTCTTTCGACATCGTCAGCTACGCCGCCGGCCTCAGCTGTCTACACTTCTGGCGCTTCGCGGTGGCCACCCTTGCCGGGATCATTCCCGCGAGTTTCGTTCTGGCGCATTTCGGCAATGAAGCCGTCAGTGGAGAACCAGGGCGTGCCGCTTGGGCCGCCATCGGGCTGGGTGCGTTGACGCTGACACCTCTCGTCATCGTTGCGGTAAGGGACCGGCGCAGAAAGCGGGTATCTCATGACTGAACAACCTTTATCGGGTGAACGCACGCCCCTTGGTTGGAGGATAATCCGCTGGCTTGTTTGGAAAGACGTCAGGCGCACGTGCCATCGGCATCTGGCCAACCGGACACTGCGGCTGACCAGCGGTGATGCGCTGCGCTGGTTGCCCGACGACACTGACCGCTTCCTCGACACGCTGGAGCGCGAAAGCACGGAGATGAGAGCGATTGCCGATTTGCCGCAGCTTCCGAATGCCGGGAGTCGGCTGATGGTTGAACTGGCGATCCATACGGTCGCCGCCGACGCGGCGCTGCGGTCCCACGGAGTCGAGACGGGCTCTGCACATTCGGTCGTGGCCGATGTAGGTTGGAATATTTATCGTCGCATGCTCGGTCTGTCGTCTCTGCCATCACGGATTGTCAGCCGCAATCCTGGGCGCAGACTTCGTTGGACAATTCGCGGATTGCTGATCTTTCCGTTCCGTCCGGTCGGCGCACCGGGCTACGAAACGCGTGTCTTTCGGGACGGCGAAGACCTGCGCACGCATTTCACGCATTGTCCGCCGCAGACCTTCGCACGCGCTGTCGCCAAGCGTCGCGAGGATCCTGAATTGCTGGAGGCATTCCGGCAAAGCTGGTGCCGCTACGATTGGCCCGGCGCAGACCTCATCGCCGACGATGGTAGGCGAGGACATTATCAGAGGCCTCATACGCTGTCGGCGGGGGACCCGGTTTGCGACATGTGCTGGAAGGCGCGCGGATCTGGACAAATGGATCAATCGAACGACACGCCGCAATCCAGAGAAAGGACGCTCTAAATGGTTTCGGAATACAAGGCGAACAGCATTACATTATCCGGAGCGATCGCAATGGGCACGGGCGTGATGATCGGCGCCGGGATTTTTGCCCTGACAGGGCAGATTGCGCAGCTTGCAGGGCCGCTCTTTCCATTGTCTTTCGTGGTTGGCGCTATCGTGACCGCATTCAGCGCATATACATACATCAAGGTGTCGAATGCCTATCCGTCGGCTGGCGGTATCGCGATGATCCTGCAAAAGGCCTACGGACCGACAACCATCGCGGCTGCGGCCGCGCTGCTTATGGCATTGTCGATGGTGATCAACGAAAGCCTCGTTGCGCGGACCTTTGCCACGTATCTCCTACGCGGTCTGGGCCTCGACCAATCCGGCTGGTTGGTGCCAGCCCTCGGCGTGGGCCTCATCCTCTTTGCCTATCTCGTCAATGCTGCGGGCAACCGATCCGTCGGCCTGTTCTCGATTGTCATGGCCATCATCAAGGTGGGCGGCATCGCGCTGTTCGGGGCGGCGGCGCTCTGGGCGGGCGGCATTTCTTTCGAGGCCGCTTCGGATCAGCAATCGACGCAAATAACCGGCTTTGTCGCGTCGGTGGCGCTGTCGATCCTCGCGTTCAAGGGCTTTACCACGATCACCAACAGCGGTGCCGAAGTCACCGACCCGCATCGCAATGTCGGACGGGCGATCATCGTATCCATCGGTCTCTGCGTCATTGTCTATCTGCTGGTGGCATTTGCCGTGGGGTCCAGTCTGACACTGGAGCAGATCATTTCCGCCAAGGATTATGCCCTGGCAGAAGCCGCAGGTCCGACCCTTGGCCAGACCGGTTTCTATCTGACTGTTCTTCTGGCCATCGTCGCCACCTCCTCGGGCCTGATCGCAAGCATCTTTGCGGTTTCCCGCATGCTCGCGATGCTGACCGACATGAAGCTGATCCCGCACAGCCATTTCGGCCTGCCGGGGATGATCCGCGATCATACGCTGATCTATACCGTGGTGATCGCCAGCTTTTTGACCGTGTTTTTCGATCTCAGCCGGATCGCGTCGCTCGGCGCGTTCTTCTATCTGGTGATGGACATCATCATCCACTGGGGTGTGTTCCGCCACCTGAAACAGGACATCAAGGCGAGCGGATGGGTGATGCTCACTGCGATCGCGCTGGATGTCGTCGTGCTGTCGGTCTTTGGCGCACTGAAATGGCAAAGTGACCCGCTTATCGTGCTTGTGTCGCTTGGTCTGATGGCGGCTGTCTTTGCCTTTGAGTGGCTGTTTCTGCGTCATCGCCCGAAAGACAAAGACCGTTCTCAATCTCACTTGCACATGTAGGAAGACAAGCCATGCTAACCGCCGCCATTCCCTTCCCAGATATCGGCACGGAACTCTTCGCGATCGATATCGGTACCTTTCACTTCGCGTTGCGCTGGTATGCCCT
The DNA here is from genome assembly GCF_003072125.1 of Pelagivirga sediminicola. Lineage (GTDB taxonomy): Bacteria > Pseudomonadota > Alphaproteobacteria > Rhodobacterales > Rhodobacteraceae > Roseovarius > Roseovarius sediminicola. The sequence goes on from NZ_QCYH01000013.1 coordinate 15,623, forward strand.
CGCCTATATCGCGGGTCTTCTCATTGGTTGGTGGATTTGCGTCAGGGCCGTCAAAAGACCTGCGCTCTGGTCCAAAGCCGGGCCTCCGCTTAATTCAGACCAGATCGGGGATCTAATCACGTGGATCATCCTCGGTGTGATTATCGGCGGTCGTCTGGGCTTCGTCCTGTTCTATCAACCGCAATACTACCTGCAAAACCCGCTCGAGATTCTCATGGTCTGGCAGGGCGGCATGTCGTTCCACGGCGGCTTCGTCGGTGTGGCGGTGGCCGGTCTGGTGTTTTCTATCCGCCAAGGCGCGCCGCTTCTCGGAACCGCAGACCTTCTGGCCCTTGCAACGCCGCCGGGCCTATTGCTCGGGCGTCTGGCCAACTTCACAAACAACGAACTCTGGGGCCGACCGACTGACGTTCCCTGGGCTGTAATTTTTCCAGGAGAGGCCGCGCAAACTTGCCCGGGCGTCGCGGGCCTGTGCGCACGGCACCCATCCCAACTCTATGAAGCGTTGCTGGAAGGTTTCTTTCTGGGCGCCGTATTGCTTGTCCTTGCCTGGCAGCGCGGTTGGCTGAAATGGCCCGGTGCCCTTACCGGGACATTCCTGGTGGGCTACGGTCTATCACGAGGCTTCGTCGAGTTTTTCCGGCAGCCGGACATGCAATTTGTGGCCGAAGGGAATCCGGTCGGATATGTGCTGCAATTCGGAAGCTGGGGGCTCACGATGGGCCAGACACTCTCGGTGCCGATGATCCTATTGGGGGTTCTTCTTCTCTGGCTTTCCAGTCAACGAACAGCGGTTCCCGCATGAGAAAGGGCAGGGTTGATAAAACAGAAAAGCAGGGCAGAGGAGCATAGAACGGTTCGGTCCGATCTCACCGCTCTGACGGAGCACCCAAGCGTGACCGCACTTGCCGTCGGTGCAACAGTGGATTGAACGGCATCCGACAAGCTCTGCGCCCCAATCGACATCTTTGTCACCTAAGGCGCCTGCACCTTACCGGTGCCCGCAGTTCGCACTAAGGTCAGGGCAAGAGCACATAGGATCCCGGCGCTTCACCCAAGAGTCGGTAGCCCTTGCGTGGCGCGCCCAGGCGAGGGGGCTTTGTGAGTTCACCTGAATGTTCGGCGATCCATCCTTGCCAACAGGGCCACCAGGAACCGTCGTGACGGGCGGCCCGCGCCTGCCAGGCGTTCGGATCCAAATAGTCTGCAAGATCATCGTGAGTCGCGATCTGGTGATGACGTCGAGGGTTCCCGGGTGGGCTCACAATACCGGCATTATGTCCACCATTGGATAGTACAAACGTGACATCGGCATTGGTCTGACGGTGGATTTTGTAAACTGAGCGCCACGGCGCGACGTGATCGGAAAGCGTACTGACCGCAAAGATCGGAATGCGGATGTCATGCAATGAAATTGGTCGATTCCGCCGATTCACAGCCCAGACTGTTCATCGCGGCCTCGACAGGGTCCGCGCCCAATTCACAATGACCATGGCGGCCTGCAATCTGGCCAGGCTACCGAAACTCCTTGCCGCCTGACGAAAGGGCCACGCCGGACCCGGCGTCCGCCGCCGCAAAGGCCCACCTTCAAACCGTGGCGAAAGGAAAAGCGTCCTTCAAGGCCGACTTCTTCATCAGCCTGTTAATGTATGCTTCCCCTTTCCGGGCACGCTTTTCGAAGCTTTTGTTTCCGCGATCGTGGAGCTTTTCTGGTTTCGCTTTGATATGCGCTAGTTCGGTGCGATGTAGAGTGGCGCAGGCGCATTGGCCTCCTGCGCGGCACCTTTTCGGGTTACCAGAACGACGCCGATAATCGCCAGCAAAATTCCGAGGAGTTTCAGAAATCCCAAGGTTTCGCCATAAAACAACACTCCCATCGTCAGGCCGAAGACCGGGATTAGGAAGCTGAACGCATTGGCCAGATTGAGCGGCACGTCACTCAAAACCGACATCCAAAGAATGTAAACGAGCGCCGACCCGAACACAGCGAGCGTAAGCAAGACCGCGATAAAGGTGAACGACCATTGGATTTCCGCAGCTTTCTCCATGATGCCCGCTGCGAGGGCCAGCGGTATGCTTCCGATCAGGAACTGCAAACCCATTGCCATGAACAGATCAACCCGGCCAGTGATCTTCTTGATCATCACATTGCTGACAGTGACTCCAAGCGCCGCGAGAACGATATACGCGATGCCAATGGCGTAACTGTCCCCACCGCTGGAAAAAAGCTGCGGGGCTGCAATGCCGACAATCCCCAGAAAGCCGATGAAAAGCCCTGCTTTTCCCCGACGGCTCAGACGTTCCCCCAATATGATACCGCCCAGTCCCGCCGCCAACAGAGGCTGGGTGTTCGCAATGACCGTGGCGATCCCTGGCGACACGAATTCCGCCGCATGGAACATCCCCAGAAATCCGAGGCTGGTACCCCCGAGGCCCATGACAACCAGGGTCGCCCAGACTGCGGCATCGCGAGGAAACGGGCGGCGTAGCGCACAGGCAATCCCGACCAGAACCAGACCGGCGATGACCGCGCGCAATGTCGCAAAACTCAGGTGCGGTGCGAAGACAATGCCGATCATTAAGAGTGGATAGCACGCCGCCCAGAGCAGCATTACCGTGACAATTTTGAACGCACTGAACACTGTCATCGTGTGGCCTCAATGCCCTAGAGGCCCAGACATGGGTGGAGATTGGAATACTATTCAACATTACCGGCAAGAGCGTCAAGACTACAAGGCGGTCAGCCCCGATGAATCGCTCGCATTATCTGTACGTTTCTCTGCTTCATCTCGGAAGGTTCGTGATTTCGCTGACCATTCAAAGGAGCTGACGCGCAACTTGCGTCTGCATTACGGTGGCCACCGCATGGGCCTCAGACCCAGCGGGAGCTGATTTGAAATTTCTAGCGCCCAATCTGATGCGGAAGCCTGAATCGCGCTTCTTTAGAAAAACAAGCAGGTGACTCAGCCGAAGACACCCGAATATGCAAAACGCCGCAAAGGCCATGACCGGATGGCCCCTTTCGAGATCCGAAAACGTCGTCGTGACAGCACGTAATCTAAGTCTCTCTCGATAGCGTCCTTAGCAATCCCGGTGTGGGCGACTCCGCAACCGGTATGTGGCATGGCGGCTGCGCTTCATCCGTAAGGCACCGCGCCTGGGGTTTTCCCTTGAGGAAATAGGTGAATTGCTGGTGTTCGGGTCCTCTCCCGAAAGCACCGCGGGCGACATCCTGGAGATTGCCGAACGGAAGATCGCGGAACAGCAGGCGAAGATCGAAGATCTGGCGCAATTGCGCGCGTCCCTCGTGCACCTTGCCCTCGATTGCACAGGGGAGGGCCCCGTCGCGGCATGCCCGATCCCGAACCACTTCTACGACGAAGGGGATGCTGTCCTTCCCTCTGCGAAGAACGCCGGGGCGATCCCGGCCGCTGCCTCGACCAGAGGCATCTCTGTAAACCGTCCGTCACGGACCTCAAAGGAAGACAACGCCATAAACACGATTTTGAAGCCTGTACACAGGCCTGCCTCGATTGCATGACAGCCTGCGCCCGGTGTCTGGACGCCTGCATCGGCGACCAGAAAATGGCAGACTGCGCCAAGCTCTGCCGCGACTGCATGGTCGTCTGCAATCCCTTCGCCATCCTCTGTGCCTCCGGCTCTGTTAGTTACGCCAGCCTGTGCAAAGCCTGTGCCGAGATCTGCGACGCCTGCGCCGCAGAATGCGAAAAGCACGATTCCCATCACTGCCCGGAATGCGCCGAAGCCTGCCGGAAATGTGCCGAGGAAAGCCGCAAGATAGCATGACCGAAAGGGCGGACCGTTCGCGGTCCGCCCCTTATACCCGGATAAAGTTAAGGGATTCCTTAATCGGGGAAGCCAGAGAGGGTGTGCAAGGCCGAGGCGAGTGCGCGCGTCAACCTTTATTGTCGTCCCTGCTGTCTCGTGACGCAGCCGCGAGCCGACGCCACTGGCCCCAGCGGGGGATGAACATCGGTACCCGACGTTGATAGTCGCGATAGGCTTCGCCAAATTGGGCCAGGACCTGCTTTTCCTCGCGCCGGGCCAACCAAGTATAAACCAGGACAACCACGGGAAACAGGCCGACCGAGAACAGCGTTGGCCAATGCACCACACCTTCGCCAAACAAGGCGATGAAAAGCCCGGTGTACTGGGGATGGCGCACGAACGCGTAAAGCCCATCGGTTACCAGCCGGTCTTCCGCCCGTGCCTTATGGACCTGGCGCCAACCCTGGATAAATATGCCGATGCCGGTAAAGGCGAGTGCATAGCCAAGCAGCATGGAGATCAGCATGCCGGTTTCGCCCAATCCGACCAACGTGGACCAGAGACTGGCGCTGACATAGTCACTGTCGAGGCCGAAGAATCTTACCAGCAGGTAGATCGTGAGCGGAAAGCCATACATCTCTGCGTAGAGTGCAATGATGAAGGCCTGTACCACGCCTGCACCAGCCCATTCGCGCCAATTCTTCGGTGCAAAATAGCGATAGAAAAACCAGGAGATCAGCACGATGACAATCAGTGCGATACCCCAGGTTCCAGCGTGGTTGAAGGATTCATTCATTACTCGATCCTCTTTGGTGAAATCCATTCGAGACGGTCGCGCGTTGATATTACGCCCGGCGTTGGCACTTTCGTGGCCTATGCCGACCATACCCCGTGTTGCCGGTTCTGTAGGATGTATCGTACCGGCGCAACCTCGAACGCCTCCCGACAGGTGCCCGAGCAGAATTAGTAGGTCTTGCCACGGAGGTTGAATTCGTCAATGGCAGTGGTGTAGCTGATCTTCATGCCGCAAACTGGATCCTTGTGCATGCGATTGGTTGTTTCTCGTCTGATATAGCCTCCTGAAACATAGCGACGTGTTTTGGCGAATACGGTCATGACTGCTGCAGATCTGGACTGCAACGCAGCGGCGCGTGGCCGAAGGTCCTGACACGGTTTCGCTGGGCCGTCCCAAACCGATTGCCTGACGATCTGGCATTTGCAGAATGCGCCTCAGGGTGTGCGGTCCTGAAGCTGTAACGATTATCCACCGGCAGCGTCCTGATATCGAACCTATGGACACAGGGAGATCCAGCCGTGAGTGACAGCACTGAACTGGAGAAACATGACGCAACCAAGGTCCATTCTGTGGCGCCTGATAAACCCGTACGGGGTCAGTTTAATCTCTGGAGACGTCTGCTAGGCGGCTTTTTGAACCGGTCTATCAATACCGGCACTCTGATCTTGACCTTCCCCGATGCCTCGCGTCTTCGGTTTGGTTTCGGTGATCCATGCGTGGCCGCTACGATCACCTCTTCCCGCTCCTTGCGCCGGATTGCGCTGAACCCGGATCTGGCAACCGGCGAAGCCTACATGGACGGCACTCTGCGCATCGATTACGGAGACATCTACGGTTTTTTGGATATTGTTCTGGGCAATCTCGGTGATGCATCCGGCTCGCCATTGCGCCGGGCCTGGCTGGCTCTGCGCCGCTTAGTCCGGCCATTGACGCTGTTCAATCCGGCGCGTCGCTCCCAAAGTAACGTGGCGCATCACTATGATCTCACCGATCAATTGTATGATTTGTTTCTCGATGCCGATCGCCAATATTCCTGCGCGTATTTCGCAACGCCAGGAGACACACTGGAACAGGCCCAGGCTCAGAAGAAGCGGCATATAGCGGCCAAGCTGCTTTTGGAGCCGGGTCAGCGGGTTCTTGATATCGGATCGGGCTGGGGCGGGATGGCGCGGTTTCTCGCGCGCGATGCGGATGTATCTGTGACCGGCCTGACGCTCTCGAAAGAACAGCTGCTTTATGCAAAAATCGAAACTGCCAACGCGGGACTTGACGACGAGGTGACGTTCCATCTGCGCGACTACCGACACGAAGCCGCGCGCTATGATCGGATTGTCTCGGTCGGTATGTTCGAACATGTGGGCACGCCACATTATCGCACCTTTTTCAATACGGTCTCTGATCGTCTGACAGACGATGGCATCGCAGTGGTGCATACGATCGGCACAAGCGGCCCTCCGGGAGCTCCGGGGGCGTGGATCAAAAAGTACATCTTTCCGGGCGGCTATGCCCCGGCCATGTCCGAGGTTTTGCCCTCCATCGAAAAGAGCGGGCTGATCGTGACGGATGTCGAGGTCTTGCGCCTGCATTACGCCGAAACGCTTCGCGCATGGCGGCAACGGTTTCTGGCCAATCGCGCGCAGCTTTCCGATCTCCATGACGACAGGTTTTGCCGGATGTGGGAATTCTACCTGTCCGCCTGCGAGGCTGCATTCCGTCACACCGATCTTGTCGTATTTCAGTTCCAACTGGCGAAGCGCAAGACCACAGTCCCGCTGACGCGTGACTACATCGCCAATGCGAAAGCAAATCAATGACACGATACAGACGCAGCCAGGCATGGCCGACTACACGGACTGCGTCCAAAGCGGCGCTGCGGCCTGCTGAGGGTCGTTGCTACCTTGGTTCGAGACCGGTCGGGAAAAAATGGACCTAACAGGCTGCTGAAAAAGTCTGGCGCAGCCCACGACACCGGCAAAACAGGGTGATTTTTGCGCTCTCTCGTTGACGTGATGAACAGCTCTTGCGACCCGTATCGATCAGCTCCACGAAAACAGCTGTTCAAAATCCTTTTTCAGCAGCCTGCTCTCATGATCGCTGTCAAGCCTTTGTTTCATGACGAAGATTCCGGCGGGCCGGGCGTAGCGTGATATGGATGCACAAGGTAGGAGACGGAACTGAGACGACGGTTGAGCAAGCTCTCATACGCGGGTTGGATACCGCATGACCGTGGTTTCGTCCTAGGGCTGCCTCGGTCTAAATGGCGAGCGTCGACCGGGTCGGCTCATAACAGGGCACGAGGGTTCCCCACCGCGTTCCGCCCCCAACCTTGCGCACCGGCGTGGTCAGGGCGTTTTTCCTCTTCTCAGCCTTGAATGCGAGCGGGAGCGTCAGGCAACGGCATCACTGCCCTGGCGATGGCCCAGATGAAGCCGACCATCTCGCGTGCGATGGCCGTGGTGACCACCACCTTCGCCTTTCCGGCCGCAACCAGATGGCGGTAGCGCTGGCACATCCGCAGCTGCCCTTTCCAGGCGATGTCCCGCACGGCCTTGGGCAGCCCCTCGAGCCTGTCGTGAAGCTTGCGGCTGACACGCGCCTGCATCCGGTAGCTCCACGCGCCTTCGATCAGGGCGCGCCGGGCGATCCCGCTGCCGGCCTTGGTGATCCCGCCGCGACGCACGCTGGCGCCGCTGGAATGCTCAGACGGCGTCAGTCCGAGATAGGCCATCAACTGACGCGGGTTGTCGAAACGCCGGAAGTCCCCGACCTCGGCCACCACCGTCACGGCGACGATGAAGGCCACGCCCCTCATCGCCTGAACCGCCTCGACCACAGGCGCAAGGGTCCAGCTTGGGAGTAGGTCGGCGATCTGACCAGTCAGCTTCTCGACCCTGGCTTCGGCATCGGCCACCGCGTCGACATAGTCTTGGAACACGATCTGCTGCACCGGGTGCTGGAACCGCACCGTTGTCAGCCAGCGCCGGTATGCCTTGGTCCAGCCTTTCTTCCCGGGATAGACGCAACCGTGGCGCAACAGGAAGCCCTGCAGATGCTGGCGTGCCTTGCTGAGCACCTTCATCGCAGTTGCCCGTGCCCGGACCAGGTCGCGCATCGCTTCATGCGCCGCGTCCGGCACCCACACGGCTGTCAATTCACCAGCCCGGTGCAGCTTTGCGAGCATGACCGCATCGCGGCGGTCCGTCTTTACCCGGTCCCCAGCCTTCACCGGAATGAGCGAGGGTGCCACCACGATACAGTCATGCCCCATCTCGACAAGTTGGCGATACAGGCCATAGCCGCACGGGCCCGCTTCATAGCAGAAAAGCAATCGCCCCCCGCCTGCTGCCAGTTTCTCCACCAGCTTTCGAACATGATCTGCCCGATGCGGAACCGTGCCCCAGTGGCGGACCTCACCGCCACGTTCTCCGCGCGCAACCGCGACCGATATCGTCGCCTTATGGACATCCAACCCAATGAAAGTGCTATCCTGCATATGGTCTCTCCCCCATTCTTGAGGCTCGGCACCGGCCGATCCGGCGCAACCCTCGAACGGAGAATGCCGCGGGAGAGACCACCGAACCAGTCAGCTCACACCGTGATCATGGGGTCTAAAGTGACCGTCAAGCCCCTGAGCCTCGACAGGATATCCGGCGTGTTGATACTCAGCGCCATTGTTCTTGCGCTGGTCGCTGCAAATTCGCCGCTAAAGGAGCTGTACAAAGTAATTCACCATGCTCCGATCCGTATTGGCCTGGCACCATACCAGATCGACGAACCGCTGATCGTCTGGATCAATCAGGGCCTGATGACCATTTTCTTCGTGCTTGTCGGGGTCGAAATCAAACATGAGCTTGTCGACGGACATCTGTCGACCCTGCGCCGGGCGGCATTGCCCGCGATCGCCGCTTTCGGCGGAATGGTCGTCCCCGCCCTCATCTATGTCGCGTTTACCGCGCCCGAGGGCGAAGCCATGCGCGGCTGGGCGATCCCGATGGCGACCGATATTGCGCTGGCCCTCGCGCTCCTGTCTCTGTTGGGGCGTCGCATCCCTGTGGGTCTCAAGATATTTCTGATGGCCTTGGCCATTTTTGACGACCTCGGGGCGGTTGCGATCATCGCGGTCTTCTACGGCGGGGAGATTCAATTCCTGCCAATGATCTTGGCCTTTGTGACGTTCGGGGTCATGATCGGCCTGAACCGGCTTGGTCAGGCTCACCCGCTTGCGTTGGCGGTTCTGGGCGCGATGCTTTGGGTGGCTTTATTCGAAGCAGGGGTCGAGGCCGCCCTTGCAGGCGTCCTGATCGCAGCCGTCATCCCCAATGGGATCAAAGATGATCGCGGAAATTCACCGCTGCTGACAACTCACCGAATGCTGCATCCCTGGGCAAGTCTTCTGATCGTCCCGCTATTTGGTTTCTTCAATGCAGGTGTCACAATCGAGATCGAGACTTTGCGCAATGTTTCCAGCGGCGTGTCTATGGGGGTCTTTTTCGGGCTGTTTCTGGGCAAGCAGATCGGCGTGCTGGGCGCGACCTGGTGCGCCGTAAAACTGGGCATCTGCTTACTGCCACCGGGCATCAGGTTCCGACATATCTACGGAGCCGGTCTTCTGGCTGGCGTGGGCTTTACCATGGGCCTCTTTGTCACCGCGCTTGCGTTTGATACGCCGACATTTGCCGCCAGCGCGCGTCTGGTGATACTTGTCGGCTCCAGCCTGTCGGCCTTTGTCGGGCTTGCCGTCCTGTGGTTTGCACAGGGCGAACCCGAAATGCAGAGGTCACGGCATCAAAGTGGCGGCACCTGACTGTCAGGCCTACCGGCTTTCTGGCAGAACTCGCCGTGTGGTCGCCGTTTCCGCCCGGGCACATGGCAATAGTTTGACGTAGGTCAATATCATTTGGACCCGTTTCGTGCTATGTTGCGCGGATGGGCCACAGTAATCGACATTTTGTGCTTACGAAGATCGTGCGGAATTTCCGTTTTTTGATGGCAGCATTTCTGACAGCTATGTTGATTGCTGGAATAGCTCACACCGATGTCCATCAGACGGCTGATGTCGATCGGAATGGCACCAATCTGCTAGTGCATGCTCAGGATGTGGGTCCTGACAATCACGATGCCGTGGAATCGTCACACGATGCATCTTGTCCTTCACAATCTTTCTGTCACAATCAGCAGATGTTAAGTGCCGAGACTCTTGGGTCCAGACAGCCCCTGTTTAAGAGCTTCCGGCTCCCAATGCCGGACCCGTCTTTTGGCAGCAGCCAAATGGTTGCACTGGACATTCGCCCGCCGATCGCTTGACGATCCGGCGTTGGCCCGATTTTTTGACAGGTTTTGGTTTCTGAGCCTGTAATGATCTCCCTCTGACAACGTCTTGATATTGAGCCCGTGGAAACACGGGGCCGTTCGCGCTTGCGCGACGTCAAGTTTCAAGGAGTGATTCATTTGTCAAATCCAAGTCCCATTCGCATTTATCCGGTCGGCATGACCCTTGGCCTCCTGCTGGCACTGAGCTTTGCGTTGTGTGTTGTGTTCGGACTGCTGTTTCCCGGGGCCACAATGTACCAGGCGTGGTTGCCGCTGTTACCCGGCGTAACCTGGATCAGCTGGGCAAGCGCTATTCTGGGTCTGGCCGAAAGCTTTGCCTACGGCTGGTACATCGCCGTGATTTTTGTGCCGACATTCAACTTCTTTTCGCGGAGGACACAAGCATGAACACCCAAGCCAAGTTCGACAAATTAGTAGCTGCAAACACGGATCCTGAAGTTAAATTCGCTGGGGATTATCAAGCGTCACCTGATCCCGTCGCCTATGGCCGCGATCTGTGGGAACGCTCGGTGCTTTTCATGGACACGCTGCGTGAACGTGCCGACAACATGATCGCGCATGATCGCGCCGGAATGCCGCCACTGCTGGATTTCAAATACGAAACGCTGCTGGATGCGCGCCAGTTCGATCAGCCTGCCAATTACGCGCTGTTGCGGATCACCGAAATTGACGGAAATTGCTGGGACGATTGCGTCGATGAGGCAAAGCCGCCGGTGATTGTTGTCGATCCGCGCGCCGGCCATGGTCCCGGCATCGGCGGGTTCAAACGCGACAGCGAGGTCGGGATGGCGATGGCCGAGGGCCACCCGGTCTATTTCGTTATCTTCTTTCCGGAACCTGTCGCAGGTCAGAAGCTCGACGATGTTCTGTTCGCCCTGCGTCGCTTTGTCGAAGAGGTCTCGGCTTGTCACGACGGCGCGGCCCCGGTGCTTTACGGCAACTGTCAGGCTGGCTGGGCTGTCACGCTTCTGGCCGCGCATTGCGAAGGTCTGGCGGGTCCGGTGGTGCTGAACGGCTCGCCCCTGTCCTACTGGGCGGGCGAGGAAGGTGTGAACCCGATGCGGGTAACCGGCGGATTGCTGGGCGGATCGTGGCTTGCTCATCTCACCGCCGATCTGGGCGACGGCCGTTTCGACGGCGCCTGGCTTGCGCAAAACTTCGAGAGCCTCAAGCCGGAAAAGGCGATCTGGGAGAAATACGCAAACCTGCTGACCAACATCGATACCGAACGCGAGCGCTTTCTCGACTTCGAGCGCTGGTGGAACGGCTTTTACACGCTCAGCCGGGAGGAAATTTTGGAAATCACGCAGGACCTGTTTATCGATAACCAGATTGAGAGCGGCAAAATGCGTATTGGCGATCACTGCATCGCCGACCTGCGCAAGATCACGAACCCGATGATCGTCTTCGCCTCCTATGGCGACAACATCACACCGCCCGCGCAGGCGCTTGGCTGGATTCCTGCGGTCTACAAGGACACTGCCGATCTCAAGTCTGCTGGACAGAGGATCGTCTACATGACCAACGCCCATGTAGGGCACTTGGGGATTTTCGTTTCCGCCTCGGTGGCACGTCTCGAACATCGCGCCATTCTCGAAAGCCTTGAGCGGATCGGCAAGCTGAAGCCCGGCCTGTACGAGATGAAGATCGACAATCCCTCGGGCGATCCCGATTGCCACGCGCCGGACTACAAGGTGCGGTTCGAGCCGCGCGACGTCGCCGATCTGCGACATGATGTGCCGACGGAAGCCTTCGAGAAGGTCGCCCGCCTGTCGGAGGCCAACGAGACATTCTATTCCGCATTCGTCAGCCCCTGGGTTCGGCTGATGACCTCTCCGGCCAGTGCAGAGATGCTGAAATGGATGCATCCGATGCGCACCAGCCGTCTGATGTTCTCGGAACGCTTCAATCCCTGGATGCACCTTGTCCGGCAAACGGCGGAGAATATTGCCGAGTCCCGCAAGCCCCTTGATCGCGACGACCCCATGCTCGCGCGCGAGCGGGCCACACTTGAGGCGGTCGGTGACGCCATAGAACGGGCACGCGTTGCCCGCGACGCCGGCTTTGAGCGCACATTCAGGACACTCTACAGTGGTCGCGATGACGGGATGGATAGCGAAAAAGACGCGCGTCTGCCGGTCTGACAGGAAGGGACAAAAGAGATGCAATGGATTTTGGAAAACTGGGTGCTTTTGCTTGTCGGCGGCGCAATGGTGGCGATGCATGTGTTCCGCCACGGGCACAAAGACCGGGGCCATGCTTCACATCTGGGCTCCGCGACGCCCGCTGAAGCTCCCGGAATCGAGGTCTCGGATCAGGCCAGGGGCCGCACCAATGACTGAACGGGTCATCCTGACACTGAATGCGGGTTCGTCCTCGCTCAAGTTCGCGCTGTTCACTGCAGTCGGAAACCCGAGACGACTCTGGTCGGGGTCGATTGATCGGATCGGCCTGCCAAATGCGCGTTTCCAGTTGAGCGATGCGCGCAAGACTGTCGTGGTGGATGAACCGGGGTCGCTCGACTGCCATGAGGCAGCGCTCACCCGGTTGCTCAGCGCGATTGCCAGCTTACCTGGGGCGCTTGATCTCGTGGCGGTCGGCCATCGCGTTGTTCATGGCGGGCCCGAATGTGATTGCCCCAAGCGCGTCACGCCCGCGCTGACGGCGCGACTGCGTCGTTTGACGTCGCTGGCGCCGCTGCACATCCCGCCCAATCTGGCGGGGATCGACGCGGTTCTGGCCACCCGGCCCGATCTGCTGCAGGTGGCCTGTTTCGACACCTCGTTTCACCACGATTTACCTCGTATGGCGCAGATGACGGCTCTGCCGCGCGCCCTCACTGACTCCGGCGTCCGACGCTACGGCTTTCATGGGCTTTCCTACGAATACATCATGGAGACGTTGCAAAAGGATGGCGTGAAGACCGGTGCCGAACGCATCATCATCGCGCATCTCGGAAACGGTGCGTCGATGGCCGCGATCCGGGGTGGCTGCCCCGTCGAGACGACAATGGGGTTCTCCACGATCGCGGGCCTGCCGATGGGCACGCGCAGCGGCGACCTCGATCCCGGTATCCTGTTCTATCTGATGCGGGAAAAGGGCATGACGGCAGACGAGATTTCTGATCTGCTCTACAACCAAAGCGGCCTTTTGGGAATCTCGGGCATCAGCCGCAATATGCAGGATTTGCTCGACAGCCGTAAGGACGCCGCCGTAGAGGCTGTCGATTACTTCTGCTATCAGGCCCGGTTGCATCTGGCCCGACTGACCGGCGCGCTCGGCGGACTGGACCGCGTCGTGTTCACCGGCGGTATCGGTGAAAATTCGGCCGGGGTTCGCGGCCGGATTTGTGCGGAGCTCGGATATCTGAGGATAAGCCTCGACAGTGCCGCGAACAAGGCAGGGACGGGCGTCATTTCGAAACCCGGTGCCGGTGTGACAGTGGAGGCGCGCTCCACCGACGAAGAAAAGATGATCGCCTGCCATGTGGCTGCGAAGCTTGCGGTTGATTCGGTGCCGCAACCTGCTCGGACGGAGGCCTGAACCATGTCCCCAAATCCTGAAAAGCTGCAAAACCTGATCGAAAGAGCCTGCGCGCTCACTCCAGTTCGGGTGGCTGTGGTCGACGCCGCGCAATTGGTGGTTCTCGAAACTGTCCGTGATGCGGTGACACTTGGTCTTGTCGAGCCGCGATTGGTGGGCGAGCCGGACGCGATCCTTGCCATGTGCCGCGAACTGAGCTGGGACGTCGATCCCGCGTGGATCACTCCGGCCACGTCCGACACCGAAGCCGCTGTCCGCGCCGTGGCCATGGTGCGCCAAGGCGAGGCCGATCTTCTGATGAAGGGCAACCTGCATACCGATGTGCTGCTGCGCGCGGTGCTGGACAAGAATCGCGGCCTGCGTCTACCCGGCCGCCGGGTCAGTCATGTCTTTCTGGTCGATGTGCCCGGTCACGATCGGCTGATCGGCATTACTGATGCCGCGATCAATATCGCACCTAACCTGACTGCAAAGGCCGAGATCTGCCAGAATGCCGTCGATATGTTGCACATCCTTGGAATTGCAGAGCCGCACGTCGCCGTTCTCTCGGCGGTCGAGACGGTCGCGAGCGGCATCGCCTCGACGCTCGATGCGGCCTGCCTGACGCTGATGGCGCGGCGCGGCCAGATTACCGGCGCGCAGGTCGATGGGCCGCTGGCTTTCGACAACGCCATCTCGGCGCTGGCAGCGAAGGAAAAGGGCATCCTGTCGGATGTCGCAGGACGGGCCGACATCCTTCTGGTGCCCGATCTCGTTTCTGGCAATATCCTTGCCAAGGCGCTGGAGTATCTCGGGCGGGCGGTCGCCGCCGGTGTTGCCGTCGGTTTATCAGCACCCGTCGTGCTGACCTCTCGTTCCGACCCTGCGCCCGCCCGGATGGCATCGCTCGCCGTGGCGGCATTGATGCACCATCAAACCGGGTCTGACAATGAGCGCGGACAGCTGCAGGAGAGCAGCATCGCTGCCGCACCGCAAGCAGAGCATGCCTGTTGCCCCTTGAGCGTAACCGCCGCCATCAGGGAGGCCGCAGAATGAGAGACGTTTCCCTTGCGAGCAACCCCGGCAGATTACTCGACATGACCGGCAAGAAGGGTCTGGTCATCGGCATTGCCAATGAACACAGCCTGGCCTGGGCGGCGGCGCGCAATTTCCATGCTGCGGGCGCCGACCTCGCGGTGACCTATCTCAACGACAAGGCCCGGCCATTCGTCGAGCCGTTGGCTACCGAGATCGACGCGTCCATACTGCTGCCCTGCGATGTGGCACAGGACGGTCAACTGGAGGCGGTCTTCGGTGCCATGACCCGGACCTGGGGGCATCTCGATTTTGTACTGCATGCCGTCGCCTGGTCACCGTCTGAAGATCTGCACGGTCGCTTGACCGACTGTTCGGCCGACGGATTCGCGCAAGCGATGCTGGTGTCCTGCCATTCCTTCATCCGCACGGGGAAACTCGCCGAACCGCTGATGCGCACGGGCGGCAGTCTGATGACGCTCAGTTTTCTTGGTGCTGAAAGAGTTGTGGATCATTACGGCGTCATGGGTCCGGTCAAGGCCGCGCTCGAGTCGTCAGTGCGCTATCTGGCGCATGAGCTCGGACCCAAGGGGATTCGCGTCAACGCAATCTCGGCAGGCACGGTCAGGACCCGCGCCGCCTCCGGTATCGAACATTTCGACGAGTTGATCGACGAGACCGAGCGCAAATCCCCGCTGCGCCGCACCGTTACCGCTGACGAGGTCGGGCGCGCCGCGCTTTTGCTCGCCAGCGACTACACAACCGCAATCACCGGCGAAGTCATGCATGTCGACGCCGGATTCCATGTCAATGGCATGGTGTTTCACTAAGTTCCAAACTCGTCGCGGAAACCCCGCGAGGAGGAGGACAGGAAAGGGCACGAGATGAACGTAACCAAGGGTAAATTTGGCAAGAGGACGGACGACGTGGAGAGCTTTGACACGGTTCCGGAGGGCTATTCGGGAACGGTCTACACCTGCTCGATGCACCCCGAGGTGCGCAGCGCCGAGGAGGGAACCTGCCCGAAATGTGGTATGTTCCTGATACCGGAAGGGGAAGTTGCGGAGCACGGGCATCACGACCATTCCGGTCACGCCGAGGCGCATGGTAGCGTGAGTGGAACGGACGGCGAATACGACACCGTGCCCGAGGGCTACAGCGGTACGGTCTATACCTGCCCGATGCATGCGCAGGTGCGCCATCCCGGACCGGGGTCATGTCCGATTTGTGGCATGGGGTTGGAACCGGAAACCGTAAGCCTCGAAGATGACGGCCCGAACCCCGAACTGGTGGATTTCACCCGGCGGTTCTGGGTTGGTGCCCTGCTGACGATCCCGGTTCTGGTCCTTGCGATGGGTCCATTCGTCGGATTCACATATTTCCAGGAACTGTGGGGGGAGCGCACTGCGCTCTGGATCGAAACGGTTCTGGCGACCCCTGTGATCCTCTGGTCGGGTTGGCCGTTTTTCGTCCGCGGCTACAATTCGTTCCGCACGATGAATCTCAACATGTTCAGTCTGATCTCAATGGGCGTCGGTGCCGCTTGGATTTTCAGCGTCGTGGCCGTCATCGCACCGGGGATATTCCCCGACGGATTCCGCGACCAGAACGGCAATGTCGGCGTCTATTTTGAAGCGGGCGCCGTGATTGTGGTCCTGGTCCTGCTAGGACAGATGATGGAGTTGCACGCCCGCGAAGGTACCGGCAAGGCGATCCGCGCGCTGCTCGATATGGCGGCCAAGACGGCGCTGGTGATCCGCCCCGACGGCACCGAAGAAGAAATCGAGCTGGACCAGGTGCAGTTGGGCGATCACCTGCGGGTGCGCCCCGGCGACAAGGTGCCGGTGGATGGCGTGGTTGTCGAAGGCCGCTCATCCGTCGACGAATCGATGATCTCGGGCGAACCCGTGCCGGTCGAAAAGGTCAAAGGAGAGCCTGTCACCGGGGCCACCATCAACGGCACCGGCAGTCTGGTGATCGAGGCGACACGTGTGGGCAGCGATACCGTGCTCAGCCAAATCGTGCAGATGGTCGCGAATGCGCAACGCAGCCGCGCCCCCATCCAAAAATACGCCGACAAGGTGGCGGGGATGTTCGTGCCAGCCGTCATCGTCATTGCGATCCTGTCGTTCATTTCCTGGGCGATCTGGGGGCCGGACCCGGCCATGGCCTATGGCCTTGTATCGGCGGTGGCAGTGCTGATCATCGCATGCCCGTGTGCGCTTGGCCTTGCCACGCCGATGTCGATCATGACGGCCACGGGCACCGGGGCGCAAATGGGTGTGCTGATCAAGAACGCCGAGGCACTGGAGCGGTTCGAGAAGATCGACACACTTATCGTGGACAAGACCGGCACCCTGACCGAAGGCAAGCCCAAGCTGGTGGCCGTGCTGCCTGAAAAGGGTCACGACGAGGCCGAAGTGCTGCGCCTTGCAGCATCGCTGGAGCGCGGATCGGAGCACCCGCTGGCCGAAGCCATCGTGCGGGGCGCCGAAGAGCGCGGCGTGGAGTTTGCCAAAGCCGAGGATTTCGAGGCCGTGACCGGTAAAGGTGTCAAAGGCCGGGTGGACGGCAAGTCCGTGGCCCTCGGAAACGCGGCCCTGATCCATGATCTGGGGCTGGACAGCGGCGCGCTGGTCGATCTGGCCAACGCGCGCCGCGACGAGGGCGAGACGGTGATGTTCATCGTGCTGGACGGCGCCATCGCCGGCCTCGTGAGCGTCGCTGACCTGGTAAAGGAAAGCACCCCTGCTGCGATCGAGGCGCTGCACGAACAGGGCTTCCGGATCATCATGGCGACGGGCGACAACAAACGCACGGCGCAGGCGGTCGCGAGCCGGCTGGGCATCGACGAGATCCGTGCCGACGTGCTGCCCGAAGACAAGGCCCGGATCATCAAGGAGTTGCAAGCCGAGGGAAAAAAGGTCGCGATGGCAGGAGATGGGGTCAACGATGCCCCGGCGCTGGCTCAGGCCGATGTCGGCATTGCCATGGGCACCGGAGCCGACGTGGCAATCGAGAGCGCGGGCTTCACGCTGGTCAAGGGTAATCTTGATGGCATCGTAAGGGCTCGAAAACTAAGCCACGCGACCATGCGCAACATCCGCCAGAACCTGTTCTTTGCGATGATCTACAATGCCTCGGGCGTCCCGATTGCGGCAGGCGTGCTTTATCCGTTCCTTGGCATCCTGATCGGCCCTATCTTTGCCGCCTTCGCGATGAGCGCGTCGTCCCTGTCGGTGGTGCTGAACGCGCTCCGACTGCGGCGGCTGAAATTCTGAAGAGCGGGCGCGGCGAGGGTTCATATCCCGCAATGGCATGCGGCCTTGTCGATCAGAAACAAATTTGGAAATCCGATCATCGGGTTTCTTACAGAAGCACCAAAGTATGCAAAGGAGACAAGCAAATGACACGTCAGAAAAACCATGACGCGAACAGCCCTGAGGCTGGGGCGGATGAAGCCCCGCAACAGGCGCAGGGTCAGGGTCTGAGCCGCCGGAACCTTCTTGTCGGTTCGGCTGGAGCGACACTCGGAAGCATGGTCGGCGCATCGGCGGCCGTTGCGCAGAGCGATCAGTCGGGCGCAGGGTCCCACATGCGCCCGACAGCGAGTCTGGGCAACCGGATCTACAGCGCCAATCCGACCCATCCGGGCATGACCGACATAAGCGAGAATCCCGCGAACGTACCGCCGCCGATCACCCGGACCGAACCCGCCACGGTACGGATCCAGTTGGAGACGATCGAAATCGAGGCCCATCTCGACACCAACAGCCGTTTTCGGTTCTGGACCTTCAACGGCACCGTGCCCGGCCCCTTCCAGCGCGTACGTGTTGGTGACACGGTGGAGGTCTACCTCAAGAACAACGAGGACAGCTGGTTCGCCCATAATGTCGATTTCCACGCCGTGACAGGTCCGGGCGGCGGTGCGTCACTGGGCGCGCCCGGCCCGGGAGAGAGCTACAGCTTCAAGTTCAAGGCGCTGAACCCCGGCCTTTACGTCTATCACTGCGCGGTTGCTCCCGTGGCACTCCATATTGCCAACGGGATGTACGGCCTTATTCTGGTCGAACCCGAAGAGGGGCTGACCTCGGTCGACCGCGAATTCTATGTGATGCAGGGCGAAATCTATACCGAAGAACCATTTGGCAGCGTCGGAGTGCTGACTGAAAGCTACGACAAGCTGATCGACGAACGTGCCGAATATCTCGTCTTCAACGGGCATGTCGGAGCGTTGACAGATCACTATCCTTTGCAGGCCAAAGTGGGCGAGACGGTCCGCATTTACTTTGGCGTTGGCGGCCCGAACTACACCTCTGCCTTCCATGTGATTGGCGAGATATTCGACAAAGCCTATTTGCACGGCTCGCTGGTCACACCGCCTCTCGAAAGTGTGCAGACCATTGTGGTGCCACCGGGAGGCTCGGGAATTGTCGAGTTCAAGTGCGAGGTGCCCGGGCGTTTCGTGCTCGTCGATCACGCACTGTCGCGTGCCGAGCGCGGTCTCGCCGGTTACCTCATCGTCGAAGGCGAGGAAAATCCGGACATATTCTCGTCCCTGGACGAGGCACCCGGCGCGGCTAGCCCAGACGGTCAGGAGTAGCGTTATTGCCCCCGTCGTTGATCGCGGCGGGGGAAATGCAAATGACGAAATTGAGCGCAAAGAGAAAGCAAACAGCACATGACCCCGGATGACTCCCATCAGATCGAGCCGACCCAACCAGCAAAACCCGCGCAATCCTTCTGGCGGTCGCGTGTCGGGATCAGCCTCATTATCGCGCTTGCAATTGCCGCGGTTCTGCTCGGGTTCGAGCACCGGGTCCACATCTTTGCCGGTAACGGTTTTCTGGCCATCCTTTTGCTGGGCTGCGTCGTGATGCATCTGTTCATGCACGGCGGACATGGCGGCCACGGGGGCGGGGACAAATCATGACCGAAGCACCTGCCTATGGTTTGTGGCTTTTTGCACTGCTCAATGCCGCGATCTTCATCATGTTCGCGTTCAGCTTCTTCAAGCCACAGACTGCGCGCGACTGGCGCAGTTTTGGGGCTTTCAGTGCCTTTCTCGTTGCTCTTTTCACGGAAATGTATGGCTTCCCGTTAACGATCTATCTGCTGTCCGGCTGGCTGCAGACCCGTTTCCCGGGGGTTGACTGGTTTTCCCACGATGCCGGACACCTGCCGGAAATGATGTTCGGCTGGCAGACCAACCCGCATTTCGGCCCTTTCCACATGCTCAGCTTCGTGTTGATCGGGCTTGGGTTCTGGATGATCTCGGCGGCGTGGCGGGTGCTCTATCAGGCACAGCGTAGCGGAGCGCTGGCCACGACAGGGCCCTATGCACGTGTCCGGCATCCGCAATATATGGGGTTCGTTCTGGTGCTGACAGGGTTTCTTGTTCAGTGGCCGACCCTGCTGACGCTCGCGATGTATCCGGTGTTGATCTGGATGTACGTGCGGCTGGCCCGGGCAGAAGAACGCGAGACGCGGGCGGAATTCGGCGGTCAATTTGATGCATACGCCCAAAACGTCCCGGCGTTCATTCCATCAATGACGCCGGCCTCACAGCAAGCAAACTAAAGGAAAGGGATAAAAGTGTCGAACGACCAACTGGACAAAACACCCGATGACGAACAGGCGCTCGAGTCGCGGTTTCCGACGGCCTATACGATCCTGTTCCTGCTGATCGTCGTGATCGCCGCGCTGACCTGGATCATACCGGCGGGCCAATATGAACGCATTCTTGATCCGGCGCTGGACCGCGAGATTGCCGTCGCCGGCAGCTACGCCGAGGCCGAGCGCAATCCACAGGGCTTTGTCGACGTGATGCTGGCGCCCATCGCCGGGTTCTACGATCCCGACAGCTATGCCGCGAACGCCATTGACGTGGCGCTCTTTGTTCTGTTCCTCGGCGGGTTCCTCGGCGTAGTGAACGCCACGGGCGCGGTCGATACCGGCATCCGCACCGCGATGACGCGCATGAAGGGGCGCGAGGTCTGGATGATCCCGATCCTGATGGCGCTGTTTGCACTGGGTGGCACGACCTACGGCATGGCCGAGGAAACGCTGGCCTTCTACGCCATCCTGATCCCCGTCATGATCGCCGCCGGCTATGACGCGGTGACGGGCGTCGCCGTCATCCTGATTGGCGCGGGCATCGGCGTGCTGGGCTCGACGATCAACCCCTTTGCCACGGTGATCGCATCCGATGCGGCGGGGATACCCTTCACCAACGGTATCGTGCTGCGCCTTGTCATCCTGATCGGCGGCCTTGCGATCTGCTCCGCCTTTGTCATGCGCTACGCAAAGGCGGTGCGGGCCGACCCCTCGCGCTCGGTCGTGGCGCATCAGGCGGCGGCGCACAAGCGCCTGTTCCTTCAGGATACGCCGAAAGGCGAGGTCGATGACGTCCTTTCCGGCACGCAAAAGGTCGTGCTGGTCGTCTTTGCGCTGACCTTCGCGGTGATGATCTGGGGCGTCGCCAGCCAAGGCTGGTGGATGGCGCGTATGGGCGCGCTGTTCCTCGGTGCGGCCATCGTGACGGGTCTCATCGCGCGCATGGGCGAGAAGCGGTTGACCGGCAGCTTCGTCGACGGGGCGCGCGATCTGCTGGGTGTTGCGCTGGTCATCGGGCTGGCCCGCGGCATCGTCGTCATCATGGAGCAGGGCATGATCGCCGACACCATCCTGCACAGCGCCGAGCAGACGCTGGGCGGCTTGGGCGAGCTTGCCTTCATCAACCTGATGTTCTGGATCGAGGCGGGGATGAGCTTTCTCGTGCCCTCGTCCTCGGGCCTCGCCGTGCTGTCGATGCCGATCCTCGCGCCGCTGGCGGATTTCGCCAATGTGGGCCGCGATCTGGTGGTCACGGCCTACCAGTCGGCGAACGGCCTCGTGAACCTCATCAACCCGACCTTCGCCGTGGTGATCGGCGGGCTGGCCATCGGCCGCGTGTCCTATGACCGCTGGCTGGTCTTCATCTGGCCGCTGCTGGTCATCCTCATCATCTTTGTCACCGTTGCGATCAGTATCGCGGCCATTCTCTGAACGAAAGGAAATACGATGTCCGATCAAAGTCTTGGGGTTCACTCGGAATCCGGAAAATTGCGACAGGTCATCATCTGTCGCCCGGGTCTCGCCCATCGTCGTCTGACACCAGACAATTGCGAGGAAATGCTGTTCGACGATGTCTTCTGGGTCAAACAGGCGCAAAAGGATCACGATGCCTTCGGTCAAGCGATGACCGATGAGGGCGTCGAGGTGCTGGAGACCGGTGCCCTGCTGGCGGAGACGCTGGAGATTGCGGAGGCGCGTAAATGGGTGCTGGACCACCGCATCGCCGCCATCCATGTCGGCGTCGGCATGCGTCGCGAATTGCGCGACTGGATGGACGACTTGCCGGCGAGCGAACTGGCGAAATGGCTGATCGGCGGGCTGACCGTCTCCGATCTCCCGTTCGAGGTGACGGGCATGTTCGGTGCCTATCTGGGCCACCATGGATTTGTCCTGCCGCCGCTGCCGAACTTCCTTTTCACCCGCGACAACTCGGCTTGGGTTTATGGCGGCGTGACGCTGAACCCGATGTATTGGCAGGCCCGCCGCCCCGAGACGCTGCTGACGGCTGCGATCTACAAGTATCACCCCAAGTTCGAGGGCCAGGTCGAGGTGATCTGGGGCGATCCGTTGCAGAACTATGGCCTCGCGACGCTGGAAGGCGGCGACATCATGCCCGTTGGTGACGGTGTCGTGCTGGTCGGCATGGGCGAGCGGACGTCGCCTCAGGCCGTGGGCCTTCTGGCCGAGGCGCTGTTCGATCAAGGCCGGGCAAACCGCGTCGTCGCCTGCCAGATGCCGAAATCGCGCGCGGCGATGCACCTCGATACGGTCTTCACCTTCTGCGGCGGCGATGTCGTCACCAGCTTCAAGGAAGTGGCGGACGAGATGACCTGCTATGACCTGCACCCCGCCGAAGGCAACAAGCCGCTGGACATGCGCCACGACAAGCGCGCGATGTTCGATGTCGTCGCCGATGTCATGGGCTTCAAGAAGCTCAATGTCATCCCCACCGGCGGGCACGACCCGTTCGAGCAATCGCGCGAGCAGTGGAACGACGGCAACAACGTGCTGGCCCTGCGGCCCGGTGTGGTCATGGGCTACGACCGCAACGACGACACCAACGCCGCACTGCGCGCCGAGGGGATCGAGGTGATCGAAATGCCCGGTGCCGAGCTGGGCCGGGGCAGGGGCGGCAGCCGCTGCATGTCCTGCCCCACCATCCGCGATGCAGTGTGACAAGGAGTAAAGTAATGGCTTTCAACCTGAAAAACCGCAGTTTCCTGACGCTGCGCGACTATACCCCGGCCGAAATCGCCTTCCTGCTGAGGCTGTCGGCGGACCTCAAGGCCGCGAAGTATTCCGGCACCGAGGTGGAGACGCTGAAAGGCCGCGAGATCGCGCTCATCTTCGAGAAGAACAGCACGCGCACGCGCGTCGGCTTCGAGGTGGCGGCGCACGATCAGGGCGCGACGGTCACCTACCTTGGCCCCACGGGCACCCATATCGGCACCAAGGAAACGGTCAAGGACACCGCCCGCGTTCTGGGCCGCGTCTACGACGCGATCGAATACCGCGGCTTTGGCCAGAAGATCGTGCAGGAACTGGCCGACTGGTCGGGCGTGCCAGTCTATAACGGGCTGACGGATGAATTTCACCCGACGCAGATCCTGGCTGATTTTCTCACCATGCAGGAGCACGCCGAGAAACCTCTGCGCGAGGTCGCCTATTGCTTCATCGGGGACGCGGGCAACAACATGGGCGACAGCCTGCTCATCGGCGGGGCCAAGATGGGCATGGATGTGCGACTGTGCGCGCCCAAATCGCTCTGGCCCACGCCGGCGATACAGGACGAGGCGCAGGACATCGCCAAGGAGACCGGCGCGCGCATCACCATCACCGACGATGTGGACGAGGGCGTGAAGGGTGCCGATTTCGTCTATACCGATGTCTGGGTGTCGATGGGCGAAAGCAAGGAAAAATGGGCCGAGCGGATCGACCTGCTGAAACCCTATCAGGTCAATGCCGATGTGATGGAAAAAACCGGCAATCCGCGCGCCCGCTTCATGCACTGCTTGCCAGCCTTTCACAACACCGACACCGAGGTGGGCCAAGACATTGAGAATGAGTTTGGCCTCAATGCGATGGAAGTCACCGAGGAAGTGTTCGAGAGCCCCGCGTCGATCGTCTTTGACCAGGCGGAGAACCGGATGCACACGATCAAGGCGGTTCTCGTCGCCACATTGGGGGGCTGAACCATGCTTGTCGTCGCAGCCCTTGGCGGCAATGCCCTGCTGGAGCGCGGGCAGCCCCTGACGGCGGAAAACCAGCGGGCCAACGCGCGCCGCGCCGCCGCCGCGCTGGCCGAAATCGTGCATGCCGGCCACGATCTGGTCATTACCCACGGCAACGGCCCACAAGTCGGTCTGCTGGCCCTTCAGGGGGCCGCCTACAAGCCGGACGAGGCCTATCCGCTGGACGTGCTCGGGGCCGAGTCCGGCGGCATGATCGGCTACATGATCGAGCAGGAGCTGGAAAATGCGCTGAACCACGCGCGCCCGGTCGCGACACTGCTCACGCAGGTGGTCGTGGATGGGACCGATCCGGCCTTTCAGGCGCCGACCAAGTTTATCGGCCCGGTATACGAGCGGGCCGAGGCCGAGGCGCGGGCCGCAGCGGCAGGTTGGAGCATCGCGCAGGACGGCGACAAGTGGCGCCGCGTCGTGCCGTCGCCCAAACCTGTCGAGATCCCCGATATCCGCGTGCTGAAGCTGCTCTTGGATCAAGGTGTCATCGTGATCTGTACCGGCGGCGGCGGCATCCCCGTTCTGCGCGACAAGGACGGCGGCCTGACCGGTATCGAGGCGGTGATCGACAAGGACGCGGCCAGCGCGCTTCTGGCGCAGGAGCTGGGCGCGGACGCGCTTCTGCTTCTGACGGACGTGCCCGCCGTGATGACGGACTTCGGCACGTCCGAGCAGGCCGAGATTGGCGAGATTTCCCCCGATGACGCGCTGACGCTGGACCTGCCCGCAGGGTCGATGCGCCCCAAGGTCGCCGCCGCCGCCGAGTTTGCCGGTAGCGGCGGCATGGCCGGGATCGGACGGCTGGACAGCGCGCTCGACATTTTGGACGGCAAGGCCGGGACGCGGATCGTTTCTGTGAAGTCGGATAAGCGAACGGAGTAGAGAAATGGACGCTTTCATCGAAAGACTTGCAGAAGGCTGGTGGGTGTTCCTGATCCGGGGCATCGCGGCGATCATCTTTGGCATCGCGGCGTTCATCTGGCCGGGCCTGACGCTGGCGGTGCTGATCCTGCTCTTCGCGGCCTATGTGCTGGTCGATGGCATCTTGGGGCTGGTCTACGCCATCCGCAACCGCGCGAAACTCAATCACCTGTGGATCTGGTTGCTCGAGGCGATCCTTGGCATCGTCGTGGGACTTTTGACCTTCTTCATGCCGGGCGTCACGGCGCTGGTCCTGCTGATGTTCATCGCCGCCTGGGCCATCGTCGGTGGCATCTTGCGGATCATCGCGGCGATCGAACTGCGCAAGCAGATCAGCGGCGAATGGTTTCTGGTGCTGGGCGGCGCGCTGTCGGTGGCGTTCGGCATCCTTCTGGTCGCCATGCCAGGGGTCGGGATCATCTCGGTCGTGTGGCTGATCGGGCTTTATTCGGGGCTGTTCGGCATGATCCTGATCGGCGTTGCGATGCGGCTGAAACGCGAGCGCCCCGAGGCAGGTCATGCCTGACACCGCCCCCACCCAGGCCACGGGCCATGTCGTCGCCGTGCGCGGCGGGATCGTCGATGCGGTGTTCGCAGGCCACGGCCCCGAAATCGACGACCTTCTCTATGCGGGCGACGTGGCCTTGCAGGTGATGACCTTCGTCGAGGGCGGTGCGGCACGCTGCATTGCTTTGGGCGGTGTGCAGGGCCTCGGCCTCGGCACACCGGTGCGCGCATCGGGTGGCCCCGTGCGCGTGCCGGTGGGTGAGGCGGTGCTGGGCCGGATGCTGGATGTTTTCGGCGCGCCCATCGATGGGCTGCCTGCGCCCGAAAGCGACGCGCGCCGGTCGATCCACCGTGCGCCGCCGCCCCTGGCGGCCCGCGTGTCCCGCGCCGAGGTGCTGGAGACGGGCATAAAGGCCATCGACCTTCTGGCCCCCATCGAGCGCGGCGGAAAGACCGGCCTTTTCGGCGGCGCGGGCGTGGGCAAGACCGTGCTGCTGAGCGAGCTTATTCACAACACGGTCGAGCATCACCGCGGCGTCAGCCTCTTTTGCGGCATTGGCGAGCGATCGCGTGAGGCCGAGGAGCTCTGGCGCGAGATGGGCGATGCGGGCGTGCGCGACAAGATGGTGATGCTGTTCGGGCAGATGAACGCCGCGCCGGGTGTGCGGTTTCTGGTCGGCAAGGCCGCGCTGACCATGGCCGAATGGTTCCGCGACGACCGCAGCCAGGATGTGCTGCTGCTGATCGACAATATCTTTCGCTACGTCCAGGCGGGCTCCGAAGTGTCCGGCCTGATGGGCCGCATGCCCAGCCGCGTGGGCTATCAACCGACGCTCGCCACGGAACTCGCCACCTTGCAGGAGCGCATCGCCTCGACCCGCGAGGGCGCGATCACCTCCATTCAGGCAGTCTATGTGCCGGCTGACGACTTCACCGATCCGGCGGCGGCGCATATCTTTTCGCACCTCTCGGCCTCGGTTGTGCTGTCGCGCAAACGCGCGAGCGAGGGGCTCTATCCTGCGGTCGATCCGCTGGGTTCGACCTCGGTCATGCTGACGCCGAACGTGGTGGGCCAGCGCCATTACGACATCGCCCGCGCTGTGCGCCGCACGCTGGCCGAGTATGAGGATCTGCGCGACATCATCGCCATGCTGGGCATCGAGGAGCTGTCGGCCCATGACCGTGCCATCGTCGCCCGCGCGCGGCGGCTGGAGCGGTTCCTGACGCAGCCCTTCACCACCGTCGCCGGATCGACCGGCGAGGGCGGCAAGCTGGTGACGCTGGCCGAGACGCTGGACGGGTGCGAGACGATCCTGAACCAGACCGAATTCGACCGCCCCGAAAGCGATTATTACATGATCGGAAGCCTGGTCGACCTGGAGGGCGCGGCATGAGCATGGCAACCGACATGCAAGTGCGTATCAGCCTTCCGGGCAAGACGCTGTTTTCCGGCGCGGCACGCCAGGTCAATGGCGTTGCGGAAAACGGCGGCTTCGGCATCCTGCCCAACCATGTGGATTTCGTCACCGCGATTGTGCCCTCGGTCCTGCTGGTCACGCAGGCGGATGGGCTCGAGCGGATTATCGGCGTTGATGGCGGCATGCTGGTCAAGAAAGGGCACAGCGTCGAGATCGTCGTGCAGCGCGGCGTGGAGGCGCCCGATCTCGTCTCGCTCGATGCTGCCGTCGCCGGGTTCTGGGACGCGATGGAGGACGAGGAGCGCGTCGCGCGCGCCGCCCTGTCGCGGCTGGAGGCTGACATGGTGCGCCGCTTTGCCGGGCTGAGGGCGTAGCCATGACAGGAGACCGCAACGACAGAGACCGGATCGGGCGCGACAATCCCGGCCCCAGCCCGCTGCGCGGGATCGGCGTCTTCGGGATGATCGGCTGGGCGGTCGCCGTGCCGACGGTGGCGGGCGCGTTCCTGGGGCTTTGGCTGAACCGCGCATACCCGCAGGGGTTTTCTTGGACCATCGCGCTGATCCTCGGGGGCGTGGTCATCGGCGCCCTGCTGGCCTGGGCATGGATCGACAAGGAGGGTGGCGAGTGATGTTGGCTATCGACTGGACTGCTTTCGCGCTCGGCACGCTGGCCGGATCGGCTGCCGGGGCGTTTTACTTCGCGGGGCTCGCCTGGGGGGTGCGGCTCGCGTTGGGGCACGCAAGGCCGATGGCCGTGCTCTTGCCCAGTGCAGCCCTGCGGATCGC
Organism: Pelagivirga sediminicola; assembly: GCF_003072125.1. GTDB lineage: Bacteria > Pseudomonadota > Alphaproteobacteria > Rhodobacterales > Rhodobacteraceae > Roseovarius > Roseovarius sediminicola. The sequence continues at coordinate 43,089 of NZ_QCYH01000013.1, forward strand.
CCTTCTGCTGATCGCAGGCTGGTGGACCGCGCAGCTGGGCGCGGTGGCACTGGCGGCCTGCGCGCTGGCATTCCTCGGCCTGCGCGTCGTCTTTGTGGCCGCCGCACGGCGCACCCCCGCGAAAGGAGGCGCATCATGGAGTTGACGCCTGACACCACGATCCTGTTCACCATCGCCGGTTTTGGCCTGAATGCGACCATCGTTTTCACCTGGGTCGTCATGGCCCTGCTGACAGTGGCGTCCATCCTGATCACGCGGGGGCTCGAGCCCGACGTGCCACCGAACCGATGGCGCACGGTGCTGGAGGCGATCGTGCTGACCATTCAGGATCAGATCGACGAGATCAGCGCGCGCCCCGACCGGCGTCTGCTGTATTTCTCGGGCACGCTTTTCCTCTTCATTGTCGTATCTAACATGCTGACAGTCGTGCCGGGATGGCACGCGCCGACCGCCTCGCTTTCGACGACGGCGGGGCTTGCGCTGGCGGTGCTGGTCGCCGTGCCGCTCTTCGGGATCGGCAGCCGGGGGGTGGGTGGCTACCTGCACAGCTACATGGAGCCGAACATCATCATGCTGCCTTTCAACATCATCGGCGAGGTGTCGCGAGGCATCTCCCTCGCCATTCGCCTTTACGGCAACGTTATGAGCGGCGCGGTGATCGTGGCGATCCTGCTGGGCGTCGCGCCGTTCTTCTTTCCCGTGGTGATGGATCTGCTGGGTCTGCTGACGGGCGTCATCCAAGCCTACATCTTCGCCATACTCGCCACCGTCTACATCTCCTCCGCCACGGCGGAGCCGGAAATCCAAAATGCAAAGGAGCAGACATGACCGATCTTTCCATCATCGCCGCCATTTCCATCTTCACCGCCGGGCTGAGCGTCGCGTTCGGTGCAATTGGCCCGGCGCTCGGCGAGGGGCGCGCGGCGGCTGCGGCGCTCGACTCCATCGCCCAGCAGCCCGACGCGGGATCGACCCTGTCGCGCACGCTTTTCGTCAGCCTCGCGATGATCGAATCCACCGCGATCTACTGCTTCGTGATCGCGATGATCCTGCTGTTCGCCAATCCGTTCTGGAACGCCGCGCTCGAGGCGGCAGCGCCGGGGGCCGGAGGCTGAGCCATGTCCATCGACTGGATCACGGTCGCCGCGCAGATCGCCAACTTCTTGGTGCTGGTGTGGCTTCTCAAACGGTTCCTCTACCGTCCGATCCTGGATGGCATAGACGCGCGCGAGCGCCGGATCGCCGAGCGGATGGTGGAGGCGGGCCGCATCCGCCAGCAGGCCGAGGCCGCCGAGGCCAGACACGACGCCGAGATCGCGCGGCTGAAAGAGGGCCATGAAGGTGTGATCGAGAAAGCCCGCCAAGAGGCCGAGGAGGAGCGCGACGCGTTGCTCAGGCAGGCCCGCGAACGGTTGGAGCGCGAGCAGGCCGCGCGCGAGGAGGCCCGCGCGGACGAGGCGCGCCGCTATACCGCCGATCTGGAACTCCGCGGCGCATCAGCGCTGGTCGCGCTGTTGCGCAAGGCGCTGAGGGATCTCGCAGGGGAAACGCTGGAGGATCGCATCATAGCCCGCGCGGCCGAGCGCCTGCCCGACATGGCCGGCGATCTGGCGGAGGCCGCCGGCAGGGACAGTGACGCCATCGTCACGTCGAAAGACCCGCTGCCGGAGGATCTGCAAGCGCAGCTCACGCGCCAGATCAACGATGCTCTACCGGATATCGCCGTGCATTTCCGGACCGATCCCGAGCAATCCCCCGGCCTCGGCCTGCGCGTCGGCGGCGCGCAACTGGGCTGGAGCACCGACAGCTACGTCAACGGCCTGCGGGCGATACTGGAGAACGCGCGCCATGGAAGGGGTGAGGCCAATGCCGCATGAAGATAAGTTGTTGCAAGACCTGCTCGACGCACCCGCACCCGCGCCCGAACTGAGCGAGATCGGGCAGGTGGCCGAGATCGGCGACGGGATTGCCATCGTGGCCGGCCTTGCCCGCGCCCTCGTGGATGAGCTTCTCGATTTCGGCGGCGGGCTGATGGGCGTCGTCTTCGATTTGGAGGAGGGGCGACTGGGCGTCGTCCTTCTGGGCGCTGCGGGCCATGTCGTGCCCGGCGCGGACGTGCGCCGCACCGGCGAGGTGGTCGCGGTGCCGGTGGGCCGCACGCTCTTGGGCCGTGTCGTCGATGCGCTGGGACGTCCGCGAGACGAGGGCGGCGAGGTCCGCACGGACCGCACCCGCCCCATCGAGATGGAGGCCCCCGGCGTGCTGGATCGCGCGCCCGTGGCGCGCCCGCTGGCGACCGGGCTGAAAGCCGTCGATGCCACCGTGCCCGTGGGCCTCGGCCAGCGCGAACTGATCATCGGCGACCGGCAGACCGGCAAGACGTCCATCGCGATTGACACTATCCTGAACCAGAAGGACACGGATGTGATCTGCGTCTATTGCGCCATCGGCCAGCGGGGTGATGCGGTGGCCAAGGTGATCGGCGCGATCCGCGACGGCGGTATGATGGAGCGGACCATCATGCTGTCGGCCGGCGACGAAGAGGCCCCGGGCCTCAGCTATGTCGCGCCTTACGCCGCGATATCGATGGCCGAAGACCTCGCGCAGGGGGGCAATGACGTCGTCGTCATCCTGGATGATCTGACGCATCACGCCCATTCCTACCGCGAGTTGTCACTGCTCCTGCGCCGCCCGCCGGGGCGCGAGGCGTTTCCGGGCGATATCTTCTACCTCCATGCTAGGCTGCTGGAACGGGCGGGCCAGTTCGCGGATCACGCGGGCCGCGGATCCATCACCGCGCTGCCGGTGGTGGAAACGCAGGCGGAAAACCTCTCGGCCTATATCCCGACAAACCTCATCTCGATCACCGACGGGCAGATCTACCTCTCACCCCGCCTCGTGCGCCGTAACCAGTTTCCGGCGGTTGATCTGGGCGTTTCGGTCAGCCGCGTAGGCGGCAAGGCGCAGGCGCCCGCGTTCCGCGACGTGGCGGGCAACCTGCGCGTGACGCTGTCGCAATTCGAAGAGCTGGAGGAATTCGCGCGCTTCGGCACCCGCCTCGACGAGGATACCCGCCGCAAGCTGGCGCGCGGCGCTGCGGTGCGCGCCGCCCTGCGCCAGAACGAGCGCGATCCGATGCCTGGCGACGAGCAGCTGGCAGTGCTTCTGGCCGCGATGGACGGGTTGCTGGACGACATGAGCGAGGCTGACGCAACGGCCGCGATGAACATCATACGCAAGGACATGCGCGAGAATGACGGCGACACGGCGGATCTCATTGCGACGGGGCGCACCCTCGGGGACGAGGGGCGCGGGCGCATCGTGAGCGGGGCCCGCGCCGCCTTGGCGGAGGGAACAGATGGCGCAGACGCTTGAAGTCCTGATACGGCGAACCGACACGATGGACGGCATTCGCGGAATCGTGCGCACGATGAAGACGATGTCGGCCATCAATGCGGCCCCTTACGAGCAAGCCGCCGAGGCCATCGACGTCTGGCGCGAGACCATCCTCGAGGGGCTGCACGCATTCTTGTACTGCAACGGTCCGCTCAGGCGGGACCCGGTGGAGGCGCCGCAAAGGGTGTTGATCGTCATGGGTTCGGACCACGGGCTTTGCGGCAATTACAACGAACTGCTGGCGCGTGAGGTCACCCGTCACACGGCCCTGCGCGACGTGCCCGTCATCTGCGTCGGCGCGCAGATGGAGGACGCGCTGCGGGGCGAGGAAATCCTCCCGGAGGACGTGCTGATGCCGCCGGCCAATACAGACGGGTTGATTCGGCTCTCGGGTCAGCTGGTCACGCGGCTAGACGCGCGGCGCAGCCGGGCTGCCTCGGGCGATCTGGCGGCCGATCTCATCTACATGGAGCGCGGCGCGCATGGTCTGCAATCGCCGGTGACGCAGGCGCTTCTGCCGCTCGATCCGGAAATGCTGGAGGTCATGGCGCAGCGGCCCTGGAACTCGCGTAGCCTGCCGCAGTTCAGCCTGCCGGCACCTGATCTGCTGGCGGCACTGGTGCGCAATCTGGTCTTCGCCACGCTCTATCGCGCCGCCGCCGAGGCGCTGGTGACGGAAAACGCGGCCCGGCTGGCGCGGATGCAGCAGGCCGAGCAATCGGTGGATGAACGCCTGGAGGACCTGCAATCGGAAACGCGCCAGGTCCGGCAAAGCGAGATCACGACCGAACTGCTGGACGTGATCGTCGGGTTCGAGGCGCTCAAGGGGCGGGACCGTCGCCAGAGGCGCGATGCCGAGAGTCGCGATTGATGGACGCCGGAGGCGCGGATGATGGTACATGAGATCATGCAGTCGAACGTCACCACGATCGGGCCGAACACCTCCGTTCGCGCCGCCGCGGCGTTGATGGCGAACCTCGATATCGGCATGCTGCCGGTCTGCGATGGCGACAAGCCCGTCGGGATCGTGACGGACCGTGATCAGGTCGTGCGGCTGATGTTCGATCTGGAGCCGAACGCAGACCTCCCCGTCGGCGCGCTCATGTCGCGGCCGGTCCTTTGCTGCCGGCCCGATCACGATGTCGTCCGGGCGGCCCGGCTCATGGGGCGTCAGCGGGTCAGGCGGCTTGTCGTGTGCGATGATGCCGGGGCGCTGATCGGCGTCCTGTCGCTGGGCGATATCGCCCGCGACGCGAGCGAGGAACTGGCCGGGCAGGCGCGGCACCTTGGGCCGTTCAACCCCGAGGGCATGGGCCAGGTCGATGGCATTGGCCGTAATATAGTGCAGCGTCCTGAGATCCGGGCGAATGTTGATCGCGGCATCGGATACGAATAGCAGCCGTGCGTAGCTGCACACGTCGACGGCAAAGACATGGCTCATCCTGCGCCGGGTGTGCAGCGCCGTTTCCGAAACCACGGCATGCATCAACACATGGGTTCGCAGCGCGCCTTTCATTAGCCCGTCCACCTTGCCCGTCACGGCCAGATCGATCGCTGCCCTGGCGGACTGCTCCGGCGTGTCGGCAAGATGCGTGCCGGCGTCCTGCGCCACTTGCCGGACCTCCAGTTCGGGGCCGACGATCACCGCGTCGATCAAGCCCCCTGTTCCAGCTTTCCAGCGCACCGAGCAGTCTCGGGCCATCCACCGGATGGACGACGGCGACCTTGACCGGATCGATTTCGCGCTCAAGTTGTTCCAGCCGATCCGGGTGCAATTCTTGCCGCGCTTCGGAACCGATGGTCTTGTTCGTATTCATCCCATGTTCCCTTTTTCGCGGCGGCCCGGCCCGGGTCGGCAAGTGCGGGCGGCGTTCAAGTCATGCGACGCTTCCGGAGCTATTGGCAGCGTTCCTGTACCCGCGCGTTGATCGCGGTTAATCGAAGCGGAAGACCGTAGGTAAGGGGATTAAGGATTGTCGTTCGGAAAATGTCCTTGCCGATGATAGCCAACCGCTCAGTCTTGCGCGGCCCGCGAGCGGCAGGCTTCGATGATCCTGCGGCGGGTTTCCTTGGGCTGCTCGTCGACTGCCTCCGCCAAGGTGCGCAATTCACGGCGAAGCCCGTGCACCTGATCCAAAAGTGACAGTATCACCGAGATGGCATCTGTCGGCAGTGACAGGTCTTTTTGCAGATCGCAGACCAGCCGGATGCGCGCCACGTCCAGTTCATCGAAGATCGGTCCGTTTTCACTTTCGGACGGCCTGACCCAGCCCTCGCGCACCCAGAGCCGGAGTTCGCGCAAATGCACACGCTGAACCCTTGCAACAACATCGCGTTCATCCAGCATCATAGCGCCCTCCACAGTTTGCCGCGCGGATCTTGGGTGACATGGTCGCGCCATTGTTGCGCGATTTCTTCCATCTCGATATCGATCTTGTAGGGCGACACGATCATCAGCCGCACATGCTGATCGCCCGCCGCCCCCTTCGCGGGTTTGATTCCCTTGCCCTTGAGCCGCAGACGCCGCCCCGAGGACGCGCCTTTCGGGATCGTCATGGACACCTTGCCCGAAAGCGTCGGGACTTCGATCTTCACGCCCAGAACGGCCTCGTCAAAGGTGATCGGCAACTCGATTTCAATGTCCTCGCCATCCCGGGCAAAGACTGGGTGCGTGCGCACGCCGATTTCGACATAGGCATCGCCTGCTAGGCCGCCACCCGCCCCAGGCTGTCCCTTGCCGCGCAGACGCAGGATTTGCCCGTCCTTTACACCTGCGGGAATGCTTAGTTCGATGGCCCTGCCGTCCGGCAAGGGCACGCCGCGTTTCGCGCCGAGCGCCGCATCCATGAAATCCACGTCGAGATGATAGCGCAAATCCGCCCTCCGCGCAGCAAAGCCCTGATCATGCTGCGCGCGGCCCCGGGCGCCGAACAGATCGGCGAAAATGTCGGAGACACCCTCAAAATCGCCATAGCCACCGCTCGACTAATAGCGTCCCTGCGGATCGGCACCGGTATGCGCCGGTAATACTGCCGCTGGGGCCGTTCATGGCCACGCGCATCGATCTCGCCCGCGTCGAAACGTTTGCGTTTCTCGGCGTCCCCCAGGATGTCATAGGCCGCGGCGACGGCCTGAAACACGGCCTCTTTCGAGCTGTCGCCCGGATGCAGGTCGGGGTGCAGGGTCTTGGCGAGCTTGCGATAAGCCTTCTTGATCTCGGCTTGGGTTGCATCCCTTGCGACGCTAAGCACCTTGTAGGGATCGTCACTCATTCCTCGCCACCTTTGCTGCGCCCGGCGCGAAGCTCGGCACCGTCGAGAGTTTCCGCCTCCAGCGGACAGCTGGCGCGCTTTCCCAGGATATTACGATTATCGGCCGAGATTTCAGTGTCCGTGCGAAGTCCGTGCTAATACCTCACGGCCGGCATAGCCCGTCGTTCAGAAAGGGACGCGTTCGGGCGCGAGGCTTGTGCCGCCTTCAAGCGACAGAGCCCCTCAGGCTCGTTCCGGACGGTCGCGCCGGTGTCCGATGGCGCGATCCTCAGTGCCCGGAGCGCGTTCAGGATGACCGCAGATCAATCGCCTTCTGCAAAAGCGCGCCCTCGACCGGGGTCAGATAGCCGGACACCGCGCGATCAGCCGCGTGTGCCGGACACCATCGGCACCCAGTGTGTCGGTCGCGCAGGGTACACGTCGTTATTTGATGAACGCGAACCTGATCTTCAACTGGCTGAAAGACCCCCGCTTTTCTGCCGGCAGCAGAGGGACCGAAAATGGCTTTGGAAGGCGGCAGCCTCTTTTTGCCGGTGGAAGCATCGGGGCCGTCCATCGACCATGTTGCCGAGGACGTGACGATGGGGACAGCGGGTTTGACATCTGCCCGCCTTCTGGCGCATAGGGTCGACATCACGCTGTCGGATGGACGACGGGTCGTTGTCGAAGGGTCGACGGCGCTGTCATCGGTTGTCGGCCTCGTGCAGGGTCTGATGGCATGATCCCGGTTCCGAGCAATACGCGGGTGTGGCTCGCGGCCTCTCCCACGGGTGCGGCGGCACGTCGGGGCGCTGGTCGGGGTCGCCCGCGTGCGCCGCCCGGCGGATCGCCTCTAGCGGGTCGTCCCCAGCCACCGTTTCACCGCGCTCGAACAGACGCGACCCCAGAGGCGACCCCTGCCACCAGACCGTACCGCGCGGGGCGGGAAGCTGGGCGTGCAGCCGCTCCAGCGCGCGCTTGTGCGCCGGCGCCACCTCTCCGGCCACCAGCAGCACGCGGGCGTGGCGCGGACTGTCCACCAGCCGCAGGCCGGGCCGGCGGCGCAGCGTCTCGACCCGCGCAAGACCCCGTGCGCCGACGACCGGAAAGACCGGTACCTCGGCCCGGCGCGCCAGCGCGGTGAGCAGCCTCATTGCCACCGGAACACCCCCTCGCGCCAGCCGTAGAGGATGCCGAGGAACATCCCCATCTCCGCCAGCGCCTTCGCCCCGGTCTCCACATAGGCCACGGCCTACGGATACATGAACATCATCTCCATCTCGAACGCGATGAAGAGCAGCGTCATCGGATAATAGCGCACATGGAACCGCTGCCAGGCATGGGCTTCCGGCTGGCCGCCCCCGAGAAAGGCCGCGCGCCCTGGCCATGTCGCTCCGTCCTGCGACCCGATCCGCTGCACCGCGAGCGCAAAGGCCACGGCGAACAGCACAAGAATGAGTGGCATCGCAATCTCGGTCATCGTGCTGTCCTCCTTCACATCCCATGCGGCGTTTTTCCCGACGCTTTACCACCCTTTTCGCGAAGGATCATATCCTGCTGCAATCGCGCCTGCCTGCGCCAACCCGAAGCAACGCTCACGCCGCACAACGGTAGAAGCCGCGGAAGCCGGCGGTCAGGCCCGCGTCCAGCTCCAGCGTCAGGTCGGCTTCCTGCATGGTTCCGCCCGCGTTCAGGGCACCGCCACCCGGTGCGCTTACATGCATGGCAAGGCCGTCGGCGCGCGGCGCGGCGCCGGTCGCGATGTCGCCGTCCGAGGAAACGTCGAGGCGCACCAGATCGCCGCTGAGTTTCACCAGGCCGGCCATCCCGTCGCCAACCGAACCGATCGCCAGAACCGCGGGACTGTCCGAGGTATAGGCGAAGGTGCAGATGGGGCCATCGGGGAACAGGCGGGCGATGTCCGCTTCCGTCATGAACCCTGGATCGAGAACCGCGATATTGGCCGTGGAAAGCGCCTGCTCCAGGTTCATCACGTCCCCGGCGGGTGCTTCTTGCGATCCCGACACCACGCCCGACGCCTCGATCTCGTCGACAAGATACCGCATCTGGGCAATTTCCTTGTCCTGGGCATAGATGATTTCATCGGCCAGCTTGCGCACGCGGGCATCTTCGATATTGGCCCGGCTCGACGTCATGATGGCGATGGAATGATGCGGGATCATCGCCCGCATGAAGCTGGTATCGCCGACCGTCACCTGGCTGCGCACCAGCCAGAGCGACGCTGCGAAGGCCAACGCTGCACCCGCAAAAATCGAGGCGTTGATTGTCTTGCTGGAATACATTGACAACATGAATCCGAGCATGATGAAGGCCATTGTCGCGCCCATCAGGACCGCCATGTAGGCCCGTGTCTCCGACCAGAAGACATGCGCCCAGAGGTAGGTATTGAGATACATCAGGATGAACATCACGACCGTCGAGGTCGCGATCATTGCGGCAAATCTCCAATATGACATGAGTGACCTTTCAGATTCGCGTTAAAACAAGGTAACGACCTTCCAGCGCTGGAGGGTTCCAAAGCTTTGGAAAGTCCAGATATGCGGCAGGCGTCAGGAATGTCGTCTGGTCGTGACCAGAAAGATGGTCGAAGCCGAACAGCTGATCAGCAAGAAACCGTTCAGCGCCTCAATCCCCGCCAGAAAGCGCAGATGACCTGTCGGATAGATGTCGCCCAGCCCAAGGGAAGAATAATTCACCACTGAGAAATAGAACACATCCATGAACGAGTTCACGTCAGCTTGCGCAAAACCGCCAATGCCCGTCGGTTCGCCGATAAAGAAGCCGACCGCGTAGAGCCCTGCCTCGGCAATATGCGCGGCCGCCAGGACGTAAAGGGCAATCAACAGTGCACCTGTGCCGGTGATGTGCTTCCGGTCGGTAAGGTGCATGGCGAATGCCATTGCACGCGCATGCAGGCCACCGCACAATCCGAAAAGAATGATGACCAGCCCTGCAGCCAGTGTCATACGCGACTGTCCCTCTTAACCGGCTTCATTCAGCAGAGCGATTTCTTCCTCTTTCGCTGCAAGATCGGCCAGGATAGGGCAGTCGGGCCGGTGGTCTCCGGCGCAGGCATCGACGAGATGCGCAAGCGTCGCGCGCATCTCCGTCAACTCCGCGATCTTCCGGTCAATCCGGTCAAGCTGCACTTCGGCGATCTGTTTGACCTCGGAGCTGGTGCGGTCGTCGTCCTCGTAGAGCTTCAGGAGATTGCGGCAATCCTCGATGCTGAAGCCGAGCGCGCGGGCGCGCCCGAGGAATGCCAGCTTGTGCACGTCGCGGTCGCGAAAGCTGCGATAGCCGTTGGCGCTGCGCAGCGGCTTGACCAGCCCGATATCCTCGTAATAGCGGATTGTCTTGGCCGGCAGGCCGGAGCGTTCCGCGACATCTCCGATGTTCATCTCAAAATCCTCCTTATTCGGCAGGGGCGGGGTAAAGGTTGGCGGCCGGGCGGACCGACCTCGTCTCGTCCATTGCGGGGGACACACGGCGGAGCCTGAGCGCGTTGGTCAGCACGAAGACCGAGGACAGCGCCATCGCGCCCGCGGCCAGAACCGGCGACAGCAACAGGCCGAACAGTGGATAGAGCACACCCGCCGCCACCGGGATCAGCGCCACGTTATAGCCAAAGGCCCAGAACAGGTTCTGGCGGATATTGCGCATGGTGCGGGTGGACACCTGATAGGCATTCACCACGCCGCGCAGATCGCCCGACATCAGCACCACATCGGCCGACTCAATCGCCACATCGGTTCCGGTGCCGATGGCGATGCCCACATCCGCATGCGCAAGCGCCGGCGCGTCGTTGATGCCGTCGCCGACGAAGGCCACCTGCCGCCCGCCTTTCCGCAGATCGTCCAGCGCCGCGACCTTGCCATCGGGCAGAACGCCCGCGATCACCTGGTCGATACCGGTTTCCCTTGCAATCGCCTCCGCCGTCTCGCGCTTGTCGCCGGTGATCATGGCGATCTTCAGTCCCAGATCGTGCAGCGCACCGATGGCCGCCGCGCTGGAAGGCTTCACCGGGTCAGCCACCGCGATCACCGCGGCCACCCGCCCGTCGATGGCGGCAAAGAGCGCGGTGCGCCCCTGTTCGGCGAGGCGCGTTTCCGCCTCGGCGAGGGCACCAAGTTCCAACCCTTCGCGGGTCATCAGCCGGTCGGCCCCGACCAGGACATCGCGCCCGGCGACATGCGCGCGGACGCCGTGGCCGGTAATCGACTCGAAGCTCTCCACCTCATGCCGCGCCACGTTTTCGGCCCGGGCCGCGCGGACGATGGCATCGGCAATGGGATGTTCCGACTGCGCCTCGACCGCAGCGACCAGTGCCAGAACTTCGGTCCGGACGAACCCGCCCGACAGCACCATGTCCGTCAGCTCCGGACGGCCTTCGGTGACGGTGCCGGTCTTGTCGACGGCCACGACGCCGATGCCGGACAATTGCTGCAGCGCGTCTCCCTTCCGAAACAGCACGCCCATCTCGGCGGCCCGTCCGGTGCCGACCATGATCGAGGTCGGCGTGGCCAGACCCATCGCGCAGGGGCAGGCGATGATCAGCACCGACACCCCGGCCACCAGCGCATAGGACAGCGCGGGCGAGGGGCCGACGACCAGCCAGACCAGAACCGTCAGCGCCGCGAAGGCCATCACCGCAGGCACGAACCACAGCGTGATCCGGTCGACCATGCCCTGGATCGGCAGCTTGGCGCCCTGCGCCTGTTCGACCATGCGGATGATCTGCGCCAGCGTGGTATCGGCGCCGACGCGCGTGGCGCGGAACTGGAAGGCGCCGGTGCCATTGACCGTGCCGCCCGTGACCGGATCGCCGGTGCCCTTGGCCACCGGCACCGGCTCGCCGGTAATCATGCTTTCATCGACATGGGCGCTGCCGTCGGTCACTTCTCCGTCCACTGCAATCCGCTCGCCGGGACGCACGACGAGGATGTCGCCCACGCGGATCCTCTCGATCGCCACGTCCTGCGCCTCACCGTCAACGAGAACCCGCGCGGTGCGCGCCTGAAGCCCCAGCAGTTTCTGGATCGCGGCGCCGGTGCGGCCCTTGGCGCGCGCCTCCATCCAGCGGCCCAGCAGGATCAGCACCACGATCACCGCCGCCGCCTCGAAATAGACGGCGCGCGAGCCTTCGGGCAGCAGTGCGGGCGCGAAGAGGGCCACCAGCGAAAAGAGATAGGCCGCCGAGGTGCCGACCGCGACGAGGCTGTTCATGTCCGGCGCGCCCTTGAAGAGCGCCGGGAAGCCCTTGGTGTAGAAGGCACGCCCCGGCCAGGCCAGCACGATGGTGGTCAGCACGAACTGGATCATCCAGCTTGTCTGATGGCCGATGGTGCGCCCGATCAGGTCATGCGCACCCGGCACGACATGCGCGCCCATTTCCAGAAGGAAGACGGGAAGGGCAAAGGCGGCGGCCAGCGCGGTTTTTCGCGCCATCGCCTTGGCCTCGCTGTCCTTGCGGGCGCTGCGATCCTCCGAGGCGGTGTCCTCTGCGGGCTCCGCAGGGTAGCCTGCGTCCTCGGCCGCCTTCAGCAAATCCGCAAGCTCCACCGCCCCTTCGGCATAGGTCACGGTCGCGGTTTCCGAGGCGAGGTTGACGTTGACCTCCAGCACACCGGGTACCGCCGCCAGCGCCTTGTCCACGCGCCCCACGCAGGAGGCGCAGGACATCGACGCCACGTTCAGACGCACATCCTGGGTCCGTGCCGGATAACCCGCCTCATCCAGCGCTGTCATGACGTCGGAGATCCGCTCGGGCGCATCGATCTGCGCCTGCGCGGTCTCATTGGCGAGGTTCACATGGACGTCATCGACGCCCGGCAGCGCGGACAGGGTCCGCTCGACCCGTCCGATACATGAAGCGCAAGACATGTTCTGCACGGAAAGCCGAAGGGTTTGCGAATCTGGCATGGCGGACTCCTGTCTGGATTTGTCCGAAAGATAGGGGTTCCACCTGATGGAAGGTCAATAGGGTTCAAAAATATTCCATTCCGTCCTTGACCTTCCTGCGGTGGAAGACCTCACCTGAACTGGAATTCGAAGGAGATAGGCATGACCAGATTGAGCGTACCGGACATGAGCTGCGGGCACTGCACCGCTGCAATCGAGAAGGCGATCAAGGCAATTGATCCAACCGCCAGGGTTTCCTGTGACCTTGGGGCGCATATTGTCGAGGTGGAGAGCTTTCTAAGCGAGCGGGCCGTGTCCGAAGCAATTCGCGATGCCGGCTATGATGCAAAAACACCGGCAGCGACCTGATACGAAAAATGGCGCCGGCGGGTCCGGCGCCATTCCAACATCTGATCTGGCGAGCGAGATCAATCACTTTCCCGTGTCTTGTCGACCAGAGCCTCCAGTTGATCCTGTTCGACAAAGCCGGGCACAAGGGCGTCTCCGATCACGAAAGACGGTGTTCCGTTGAAACCGAGCGCCTGGGACAGGCGCATCGATTCGTCGATATGCTCCTGCACCTCGGACGCGTCCATATCGGTGCGCAATTGTTCGATATCGAGCCCGATCTCCTCAGCCAGGCGCATGACCGATGCTTCCTCGGCGCGCCCTTCCATACCCATCAGTGCCCAGTGAAACTCCTCGTATTTTCCCTGCTGCCTTGCGGCCAGGGCCGCTTTTGCCGCGAACACCGAATCTTCGCTGAGAATGGGCCATTCGCGATAAACGAGCCGAACATTACTGTCGGCATCCAGAAGCCCCTGAACTTCGGACATGGCCCGCTTGCAGTAAGGGCAGTTGTAGTCGAAGAACTCCACGACCGTGACATCGCCTTCGGGATTTCCGAGGACCGGCGCGTTCGGATCACGCTCGAGCAACTGGCGCTGGTTTTTCAGAACGTCGGCAGCTGCGTCTGCCCGGGTGGCCGCCTGCTCCTGTTCGAGCAACTGCACGGCTTCCATGACGATCTGCGGATTTTCCCGGATCGCTTCCAGCGCCAGTTCCTTGATCCGTGTATCGCTCGGCTCTTGCGCGAAGCCGGCAATCGGCACGATAGCCAGGCCAAGCGCCAGGGCTGCGGTTTTCATCGGGTGCATTGTCAATTTCCTTCTCTCTGGGACTCGGCGGCACTGCGTTCGGCCTGAATCTGTTGTTGCCGATCCGGCCAGGTGGATTTGATATAGGCGAGGATGTTCCAGATCTGGTCGTCCCTCAGTTGATCGCCAAAGCCGGGCATGCCGCTTGCAAAATCAACGCCCTGTGCCGCGAGGGTCGCCTTGCCGCCGAGCCTGGTGTAGTCGAAGAGCACGCTGTCGGGATGATGCCAGGTATGGCCCGTTTCGTCATGCGGCGGCGCGGGCAGCGTGCCGTCCGGTCCAGGTGAGCGCCAGTCCGGCTGGCCCTCGAGGTTGGCGCCGTGGCAGGAGGCGCAGTAGCTCTGGTAGAGTTTCTCGCCCTGCGCCAGATCGGCGCTTTCCGGAGGAGCGCTGGTTTCGGCCCCGGCCTGCGTCATCAGCCATGCGCCCGCGGCGGCACCGGATAGAAGCACGGCGGAAAGGAGCAGGTATTTCCGCATCACGCCACCTCCAGCCAGGTCATCATGCCCGAGTCCGCATGGCTCAGCATGTGACAGTGAAACAGCCATTTTCCCGGATTGTCGACGACGAAAGCGATGGTCCGGGTCTCGCCGCCAAACATCAGCAGGGTGTCGCGGAAGGGGCCAAGGCCCGCGTCCCCGGTTACTTCCCGGAAATGCATCCCGTGCAGGTGCATTGCATGGGGGAAGGACGTGTCGTTGTAGATTTCCAGCTTGATCGTCTCACCCACGGGCACGCTCACGAGCGGGGTGTCGGTCATCCCGATCGTCCCGTTGAAGGACCAGAACTGGTTTGCCTCGACCAACTGGCGAAAGCTCTTGCGTTCGCCGTCGAGGGTGGCGGCATCGAGTGTGCCCATTGCCCCGCCCTGCATATTGAGCCGCGCCGTTACCGCTTTTTCCATGCCGGATATGTCCATGCGTGGGTTCGGGGGCAGGGGATGTGGCGACCCGCGCCGCGCCGCCGCCGCGCGGCCCGATACCGGAAACGCCACCTGTGAGACGCCCTCCTGATCCTCGACGCGCACAAGATGCGCTGTCTCGCCCGACGCCGCTGTGACGTCCACGATCAGATCGGCGCGCTGGCCCGGCCCAATGATCAGCACCTCACTTACTGGCTTGGGCTCGGACAGCGGCATGCCATCAAGGGCCACGGTCCAGCCTTCCATCCCGAAAATCGAAAGAACGAATATCCGGGCGTTGGCGGCATTGATCAGCCGCAGCCGCAGGCGTTCGTTCTGCTTCACGTCCAGCGACAGATCAAAGCGCCCGTTGGTGGCGATGAAGTTGCCGCGCCGCCCGGCATGGCTGCGATCATGGCGTGACGTGAAGTCGGGGTCGATCTGTGCCGTTTCGGGATCGAGAAGCCAGTCGTCGAGGATCAATACCTCCTCGCGGTCGATATCCGGCGCCTCGGGCTCTTCCACGATCAGCGCACCATAGAGTCCGCGCGCGACCTGCTCGGTTGACCGGTTGTGCGCGTGATACCAGTAGGTGCCGGCGTCCGGCACCACGAAATCATAGTCGAAACCCTGTCCCGGCTCGACAGCTGGCTGCGTCAGCCCGGGAACCCCGTCCATCGCGTTGTCGATGCGGATCCCGTGCCAATGAACCGAACTTGCCTGCGGCAGTTCGTTCAGGAACGATCTCTGGATGCGGGCGCCTTGAGCCATCCGCAACTCGGGTCCCGGCATCGCGCCGTCATAGCCCCAGATTTCAGTCTTGGGATAGGTTGGGGGTGCAAGTTGGACGCGCGCGGGCCGGGCCTTGAGTTCGGCAAAGCGTGGCGTTGCAGCACGCGCCAGGGCCGGAACGGTCAGAGCCGCAATCGTCGCCGCGCCCTGCTCAAGAAATTCTCGCCGTGTCGTCATCTTTTCCGTGTCCTTGAAATGTGCGGGGCGATACGCCGCCCCGCCCGTGTCAATCGATGGTTTTGCCGATACTCGGCGTCCCCGCCAAAGCCCTGCGTTCCGGTACATCGCTGTCGAGAAGATAGATCGCCATCGCTTTCAAATCGGACTTTGAGAGGAACCGCGTTCCGTTCTGGACAACCTCACCCATGCTGCCGCCGAACACGTCTCCTGACGGGGTAACACCACTTTGCAGAGCATATGACAGATTGGCGACGGTCCATCCGCGATCTGCCAGATCGTCGGACAGGATTGATGGTGCCTTGTTTCCACCGGGCAGGTCGTCGTTGCCGGCAAAAACGGCATCTGGCATCCGGCCGCCCGCGAGGTTCCGACCGGTGTGACAGGCCCCGCAATGGGCGGCGCCGCGCACGAGTTGCCGGCCGCGGTTCCAGTCGACGCTCTTTCCTTCCACCGGTTCGGTCTGCGGATCATGCATGAAAAGCGCACGCCATAGTTTCAGGCCCCAGCGTTGGTTGAACGGGAAACCGACATCGTGCGGTGGTGCGGGGTTGGTTACCGGTGCGACGGTCTGGAATGCTGCCCACATATCGGCGACGTCCTGATCGGAAAAATCCGCATAGAACGGATAGGTGAATGCCGGAAAGAAGGGCTCGCCATCGGGCGAAACGCCCTGCCTGACAGTCATCGCGAAGTCAGACAGGCTCCAGTCTCCGATGCCGTGCTCGGGATCGGTGGTTATGTTCGGCGGGTAGAAGACGCCAAACGGGGTTTCGAGCGGGGCACCGCCCGCCAGCGGAGCGCCGCCATCCTCGAAATTCGTGTGACAGGCGATGCAACCGCTCGCGCGCGCCAGATAGGCACCGCGCTGGACATCGCCGGTCAACTCGATCTCGGCGGGCGGTCGGCCAATGGGCCAAACCACCAACGCCGCGATTGCCGCCGTGCCGGAAAGGGCAAGGACGGCAACACCTGCAAGAACCCGCCTCATGTCATTTCACCTTCGCGCGGAAGCGGGTGTGACAGGACGAACAGGTGTCGCTGACCTTCGCGAAAACCGCGTTGGCGGGCATCTCGGCCAGTTCTTCGCGCCCCATCGTGTCATCGGCCATCATGTCACCACTGCCCATCATCGAGTTGGCTCCCATCATGTCGGAGCCGCCCATCATGACGCTTGTATTCGACATGGTGTCCGACTGACTTGCGGGTGCGTTGTCAGCGGCAAGAGCCAGGCCTTCGGCGTATCTGTGCAACTCCTCGGCCAGGCCTGCAAAGCTCTCCCAATCGTTCCATATGGCGTCTTTCGCGACCGATGGCATGCCTGCGCTGCCGTCCGGGAACAGACGGGTCATGGCATCGCCAGCGTGCATGCCGATGGTTTCCGCAGCGTGCCGCACGGTATCAGCATCATACGCCGTCTCGCCGCTCATCATCGGGGCGACCTGTTTCACGGCCTTGCCCATTGCCGACATCGCGTCCATGCGCTCCTTCACGATACCGGTCGCGCCGCTATGGGCGAGCGCCGCCGATGCCACGCCGACAAGCACGGCGGAAGTGATAATCCCTGTAGGTTTCATGTCATTGTCCTTCAAATCCTGATTTCGAGACAGGTCCGATCAGGTGAAGGATCGTGGAGGGGGCGGTTCATAGGCCGGACCGCTCCCGTCATGCGTTACGTGAGGAGGCCGGACCTTCGTGGTCGCGGCACGCCTGACGGGGTGTGCGCGCTCTGAATCCACCGTGATCGCCGCAAGTGCGCAGTCAATTCCCGGATGGCAATGTCCGAATGCCTCCTGGATGACAGTATGATCTTCGCCATGATCATCGTCGACCACGGCGTGCGTTGAGCTTGTCGCGGCGGGAGCAGAAGAATGGGCTTCAGCGCCCTGAGGGGTCAAGCCGAATGCGAAAAGCGCGCAGAGAATCATCGCGCGTAGCAAGCCGACAGGTTCAATTTTGCGTCTTTCGTTCAAAAGATGCCGTTTTCCTTCTGAAGCTCACGAATGTAACGCGTGATCATTTTCACGTCGCCATCGGTCACACCCTCCACCGTCGGCATGTTGCCGAAGTTCCAGTGATGCGCACGGACGCCGTTTTTTGCCGCGAGGACGAATGCCATGTCGGAGTGATGGTTTGGCTCATAGGTCTTGTGTACAAGCGGTGGGGCGACGCCGTTCTGGCCCGCCGCATTCGCACCATGACACTCGGCGCATTTGGCGTCGAACGCCCGCTTTCCGATCTGCGCGTCCGCCGACAGTTCGGCGGGAAGCGCCACCTCGACGATCGGTGCGCCCTCGGCCAGGGTGCTGGTATCGGGCGGAATCATCGAATGGCCCGTGCCTTGCGTCGCCCGTTGCGTCGCATTCCAGTAGACCGCAAACCCCCCGACGAGAAAGAAGGCGACGATCGCCAGCAATGTCTTGTTCATACTTTTCTTGCCCCTCGCAACCGAATGCTTCGGTCAAATAAGTTTGACCTGTGTACCAACCGGCGATCTGTCGAAAACCTCGACAATTTGTTCGTTATAAAGGCCGATACAGCCATTCGACGATTTGCGACCGATCTTGCGCGTGTCGTTGGTGCCGTGAATGCGATAGTACTGCCAACTCAGGTGCATGGCACGAATACCCAGCGGATTGTCCGGCCCGGGCGCCACATAGCGCGGCAGCGTCGGATCGCGCTCGATCATCGAGGGTGTCGGCGCCCAATCGGGGGCCTCATCCTTGAAGACCACTTCGGTATAACCGCGGCGTGTCAGCTCGTCGGACAACGGCACCGAGGTGGGATAGATACGCATCTCCCCATCGGCAGTCCAATGCTGGAGCACCCTGGTGTTCGTGTCCGAGAGCAGGATGCCTTTGCCAAGGCTGTCGAAGTGATCCTGCCAAGCGTGTAGCCGGAAGGAAGACATGTTGCGCCTCACCACGGACGCTTCCTCCGCCCGAAGAAGCGTTGGGGACGCCAGTGCGATAGCACCGCTGACTCCCGCCATCAGAAATCCACGCCGGTCGAGGGGGTTTTTGCCATGTTCTGTCATAACCTGCTCTCACATCTATTTCTTGCCTGTTTTAGCGGGATAAACCACCTTCCAGCACCGGAAGGTCAAGCAGATGCCCCCTGACAAGACCGTGATTTTTGTATCGGTTTGTATCGTTGACCTTCCGGCGCAGGAAGGCTTTAGCCTATCTCCTGTATGCTTGGAGATGCAACGAAAATGAATGAATCTGAAACTCCTGTTGAGAAATCGAGCACGATGCCGGTGATGAAATACGCCATGTGGGCCTGCTGCGCGGTGATGCTGCTTCCAATCGCAGCGTTCGTGATGGCGGGGGGACTTGCGGGCGGATTGACCTCCGGGCTCTACGTCTTCGCACCTCTGCTTTTGTGCGTCGCCGCACATTTGATCATGCATCGGATGATGGGAAAATCATGCCATGATACGAAGAGCGAGCGGACCGATGATGTTGCGATCCAGGTGGATCAAAAAGTAGCCGCCGATTAGGCCGGGGTGAGATTGGGTATCGTTCGCCGTCTTCTGCCGCTTTGGGCGATGCTCTTACTTGGCGCCTGCGCCCAGACCATCGCGCAATGCGAGCGAAGCGGTGATGTCCGGCTCTCTTCGAGCGGTCAGGTGGCCGACCTGCCTGCAGGTTGTGAGGTAAAGGAAATAACGGGCAGTGGGCTGGCAGTGCTTGAATGTCGGGACGGCAGGGAGGGCTTCGCCTTCGCTTTGGAATAGTTGTGAAGGTGATGGGATATGATTGAAGGACGGCGGAATACATTGGCAGTTCTTGCGACTGTTGCGGCCGCCTACGCCGGGTTTTGGTATTTTCCGGATCTCGGTTCGACCGAACTCAACTTCGAGGACGTTCAATACCCGCGGGGCTTTCGCAGGCTGTCCGCCAGCGAAAGCTCGAGCGGCTTCGATCTCTTCATCGGAATGAACGCCATGGGCCCGGATAGTCTGGCGGATGCCGAAGCGCGGGTCAGGGCAGATATCTGCGGTGCGCTCTACGGCGATGACCTGTCTGAAACACAGCGCGTTCCGGTGGCGTTTTTTACAGAGTATTATTGCCCTTATTGCCGTGTTCAGACCAGGACGCTTGCGGCGCTCGATGCACGTCCCGACAGCAACCTGCGTGCCATCTGGCACGAATTGCCGCTTCTCGGGCAATCGTCGGAGGTCGCGGCCAAGGCGGCGCTGGCGGCGAAACGCCAAGGTGCCTATGTCGCATTTCATGAACGGCTCATGAAATCCTCGTTTGTGGCGACACCGAAATATTTACAGGCTTTGGCGCGAGACATCGGTGTCGATCACCAACGCCTGATTACCGACATGCGAAGCGCCCCTGTTACCGAAGAATTGGAAAACAGTGCTGCTCTCGCACGGGTATTCGGCATTTTTGGAACGCCCGCCCTGATAATCGGGCGAACGATCATCCAGGGCCAGATCGATGAGAAGACCATTCTGCGTGTTGCCGAGATGGAAATCGAGGAAGATTGGACGTCCCAGTGTCAGACAGCGTGATGAACAAATTCTCGCGGCTTTTCGTCGCAAAGCTGATTCTGCTGGCCTGCCTCGGTTTTCTCGGCGCGGGGCTGGCCAGTATGTCGAACGCCGCCGAATCCGGGAGCTTTTCCAACCCCGCTCTCGAGGCGCGTCTGATCGCAGCCGAAAACGGAGTCGGCCCGAACGCGACGTCCCTGTCCGCCGGGCTGCATCTGGAGTTGGGCGAGGGCTGGAAGACCTATTGGCGGTCCCCGGGCGAGGTCGGCATCCCGCCCTCGATCGACTGGGCGGGATCGGAGAATGTGGAAGAGGTCGAATTGCTCTGGCCCGCCCCGGAACGGTTCACGGCCTTCGGGATCGAGAATTTCGGATATCACGACGAGGTCGTATTTCCGCTGCGTATCGCATTGTCAGACCCCGGCGCGCCGGTGCGGTTGAATGCCGATGTCACGCTTCTGACCTGCTCGACCGTTTGCGTCCCGCAGGAGTTCACACTGACCCTGTCACTGCCGCGCGCGAGCGGAATCGACACGCGGTCGGCGGCGCTCATTTCCGCCTATGCGGAAAAGGTGCCGGACGAGGGGGCCGAGAGCGGTATCAGGGTCCAGTCGGCCCATCTCGACCCGGACATGACCGCGCTGACGCTGGCCGCGCGCAGCGAGCAGCCATTTGCGGGTCCGGATGTTTTTCCCGAACTGGGCGCGGGCACAGCATTCGGCGAGCCCGATATTCGTCTGGGCGAGGGCGGCCGTCTGCTCTGGGCGCGTCTGCCGGTTCTGAGCGCAGCCGCCAACCTGCCCGATCTGCGGATTACCGTGACCGATGGCGACCGTGCGGCCAGCCTTTTCGCCGAGTTGACGGATGAAGCAGCGAAGCCGCCCTTCACTCTGGACCGCGTACTGCCCGGTGTTGCGGAACTGGCCTGGATTGCCGTGATCGCCTTTCTCGGCGGTCTCATCCTGAACGTCATGCCATGCGTGCTGCCGGTGCTGTCCATCAAGCTGTCCTCGGCGATGAAGAGCCGCGACCAGGGCGTGGGCCGCATCCGCAAGGGGTTCGCCGTCTCCGCGCTCGGCGTATTGGCGTTCATGTGGTCGCTTGCGGCGCTGACCATCGCGGCGCGCGGTCTCGGGATGACGGTGGGCTGGGGGCTGCAATTCCAGAATCCCGTCTTTCTGGCAGTCATGTTCCTTGTCCTGGCCGTGTTTTCCGCCAACCTTTTCGGGGCATTCGAGATCGAGTTGCCTTCCTCAATGCAAACCCGGCTCGCGCGTGCGGGCGGCGGCAAAGGCTATGGTGGCGACTTTGCCACGGGCGCCTTCGCCGCCATCCTCGCGACACCCTGTTCGGCGCCGTTTCTCGGCACCGCCGTGGCCTTTGCGCTTGCCGGACGCGCGCTCGATATCGCGGTGATCTTCACTGCACTGGGGATCGGTCTGGCCTTGCCCTATCTCATCGTTGCCGCGTTTCCGGCGGCGATCTCGCGCCTGCCGAAGCCGGGCCGCTGGATGCTGTGGCTGAAGATTCTGCTCGGGCTGGCATTGGCGGGCACCGCCGGCTGGCTGTTCTGGGTGCTGATCGGCGTTGGCGGCATGGCGTCCGCGCTCGCGGTTCTGGCAGCCAGTGCAATCCTGGTCGCGCTTCTGTCCGCCAAGCGCCTGGCCGCAGGCCCCCGCTTGTCCGGGGCTGCGGCCACGGGCGCGTTGGCCATCTTCCTGGCGGGATTCCTTTCTGCGGCCGGCACGCCGAACGCCAAGCCGGCGACGGACTGGGCCGCATTCGACCGTCGAGAAATTCCGAAGCTCGTGTCGCGCGGAGAGGTGGTTTTCGTGGATGTGACCGCCGATTGGTGTCTCACCTGCAAGGCCAACAAGGCGCTCGTGCTTGACCGCGCGCCGGTTCGAACGGCCCTTCGCGCGCCGGGCGTGACGGCGATGCAGGCCGATTGGACCCGGCCCGACGAGGCAATCTCGCGCTATCTGGAGACCTTCGACCGCTACGGTATTCCGTTCAACGCTGTCTATGGACCCGGCGCTCCCGAGGGTATCGTCCTGCCCGAGCTCCTGTCGTCCGAAGCGGTTCTATCAGCGCTCGAGAAGGCGGCGGAGCGCGCTCATTGACAATTGGGGAGGCATCAATAAACTGCCACGGAAAGGAGGCTCGATGAGTTCCGAAACTGAAACCCATGTTGGTGGACACGGATCGCATATGCCGACAAGCGGACGCGGCATGGTCATCTCGGCCTGGCTGACCGGCATCTATTTCATCGTGGAACTGGGGATCGGGCTCTGGACCGGATCGATCGCCGTCCTGTCAGACGCGTTCCACACGTTTTCCGCCGTCGGCGGCGTCCTCGTCGCCCTGGGGGCGGCCCGGCTTTCCCGGCGGCCTGCCGATGCAACATTCAGCTTCGGCTGGTATCGCTCCGAAATTCTGGGCGCGCTCATCAATGGCGGGTTCCTGGCCGGGATGGCCCTTGTCGTCATCTACATGGCGGCGATGCGCCTGAACGCCCCCATCGACTTGCCGACGGGGCCGATGCTGCTTGCCGCCGCCGGTGGCCTTGTGACCGAGTTCATTTCGCTCGGCCTTATCTGGAAACAGAGCCGGAGCGACATGAACGTGCGCGGCGCGCTCTGGCACATCATCCAGACCTTCGTCGGCAGTCTGCTGATCATCGTCACGGCGCTGGTGATCCGCTTTACCGGTTTCCTGATGATCGACCCGCTTCTGGGCATGGCTTTCGGCTTTGTATTGCTCTGGGCCAGCTGGGGCATCCTGCGGGATGCGGCGCGGCTGTTGATGGAAGCGGCGCCGAGCGAGATCGATCTGAACTTGGTGATCGCGGATCTGGAAACGCTCGATGGGGTGCGCGATGTGCATCACGCCCACGCATGGACATTGACGAGCGGGCGCAACGTGTTTTCGGCTCATCTTCGCGTAGATGACGGTGCGGACCCCCAGGCGGTGCAACGACGGGCACATCGCTTGCTGCGCCGCGATCACGGGTTTTTCTTCGTCACGCTCCAGACTGAAACCGAGTGTCTGGAGGAGTCGGGTGCCGAGATGATCGATATCACCTCGGGCAATCAGGCCGGCGATGGCTGACGGTTCGCTCCGCCTGTGGCTGGCACGCAAGCTGATCGGGCGCATCGTCGCCCGGGCGGCGCGGCGCGGCCTTGCCACGCGCGGCCTGCGCGACACAGAGGGGCGCGAGATCCGCTGGCTGGCGCCGGAAATCGAGGCATTCGTGGCAGCGATGACCGCGGAGGCGATCCGCCTGCGCCCGCATGCGCAGCAGGCAGAGCTTCCGACTTTCGGTAGCCGGCTGATGGTGGAAATGGCGATCTGGACGATGGCGGCCGATCGCAGCCTGCGCGCTTGCGGCATCGCGCCCGAGACCGCACGACAGGTGGTCGCCGATCTCGGCTGGGACATCTACCGGCGGATGCTGGCGCTCAGTGCATTGCCCGTGCGCCTGCTCACCCGCGATTCCGGCCGCCGGCTGCGCTGGACCATCCGCGCGCTGCTGGTGTTTCCCTTCGCGCCCTCCGGCGCGCCGGGTTACGCCGTTCGTGTCAGCCGGGACGGCGACGACCTGTTGACCGATTTCACCCATTGCCCGCCGCAGAGCTTCGTGCGCCGCATGGCCCGGGCGCAGGACGATCCTGACTCGTTGGAGGCGTTCCGGCAGAGCTGGTGCCGCTACGACTGGCCCGGTGCCGATGTCATCGCCGGGGATGGCGCGCGCGGTCATTATCGCCGCCGGCGCACTCTGTCCCACGGTGACCCGGTCTGCGACATGTGCTAGATCGCGAACGCGAGCCCGGGCGCGGAACGCGGCCAGGAGGACCGCGACGAGCCGGCGGCGTCCTGAGAGCGTGAACGAGAGAGGATCAGAATCGACCCATGCGCACCATCCTGTTGCTGCTTCTCATTACCTTCTCGGAGGCGACAATCGGCGTCTTCGTCAAGTTGACCGGTGGTCTGATCCCGATCCAGACGGTCAATTTCTACGCCATCCTCACGGCCGCGCTGTTTCTCATGATTCTGATGCCGTTCACAACCGGGAACCCGCTTCGCGTTCCGTGGAAGAACCTCAAGGACACCGCCATCATCGGTATGCTGATCGCCACCCAGATCAGCGTCTTCAATTACGCCATGACCCTGGTGCCGATTGCCAACGCGGTCATTTTCTGGAGTATCGCGCCGTTCTTCACCTTCATATTCTCGGCGCTGTTTCTCGATGAGAAAGCAAGCTGGGGTCACTACCTGACCTTCGCGGTCGCCATCATGGGCATTGTTCTCGCGAAACCGCTGGAGGGCGGATACATGGTCGGAAATCTTGTCGCGCTTGCCGATGGGGCGATCTATGCCGCGATGATCACCTACATGCGCCACGAAGGCAAATCCGAGACCGGTAACGACATCGCCTGGTCCATGCTTGTTGCCGCCCTCGTGCTGTCGCCGGCGCTGGTGATCTTCGGACCCGGCGACGTCATGGCAATGACAGTCAATGAGCGGATCGGCATTGCTGCGCCGGCCGGGCTCTGGGCGCTGATGCTGGGGCTGGTGTCTACAGGGTTCGCCTATTTCGGCATCTCGCTTGTGCTGAAGACGCTGAACGCCAACGTCTATTCGCTGGTCGACATCATCGTATCGCCGGTGGTTGCGGCAACGCTGGGCTTTCTCGTATTCGGAGAGGTCCCGGCGACGGGCATGATCTATGGCGGCGCGTTGCTTCTGACGGCCGGGTTCGTCCTGACCCGCCTAACCACCCGGGACGATCCAAACCTTGCGGCGCATCCCTGTCAGTGCACCTGATCGCATTGGCAGGGAAACCATAGCGCTGTTTCGGCCTCAGCCGGGCAGCTCTGACATCGCCTGCCGGATTTCCTGCGCACGCGGGTTGTCGGGAGGGTGTTGTCACGTAAACTTGCCGACGGTTGTCGTTGTGTCGGCATCAGCGTAATCGAAATGCATGACCCAGCCTTC
>NZ_QCYH01000014.1 GCF_003072125.1 Pelagivirga sediminicola
ATAATCAATCACACGAACGAGCCAGAGCCTCCAATGCTCAAGCCGCTCTGATGTCCCATTTTATTTGACGACGGACAGCCCTGCATGACGGCGTGGTCGCGGGAACAGGCCCGGAGGAGATCGCGGCACCCGCGTCTGCCGCTCCCGACCGGCGCGCGCCCCCTGCCGGCGCGTTGGAGGTCTCGCGCCGCCCCTCGCCCTCGGTCCTCGATGGCAGCTTTGCCGGCAACGCCTGGCTGCAGGAATGCCCCGATCCCGTCGCCAAGCAGGTCTGGGGCAATGCCGCCTGGCTCGCCCCCGAGGATGCGGAGGGCATCGAGGATGGCGATCTGGTGGAGCTGACGTCGGGCGGCGCAAGCGTCACCCTGCCCGCGATCGTGGTCGAGGGGCAGGCGCTGGGCTGCGTGACGCTGATGACCGGATATGGCCGCACCGCCGCGGGACCCATTGGCACTGGCATCGGGGCGCGGGTGCAGGATCTCGGCCCGTTCGTCACCCTGCGCCGCGCCGGCGGGCGCGAGGATCTGGCGCGGGTGCAGAGCGATTTCAGCCAGCACGGGCGCGAGCTGCTGAAACTGGCGCGCGACCTGCCGTCCGAACCGCCCCCGCCGCGGCCATCCTTTTACCCGCCCCGCGAAAGCGAGGGTTACGCCTGGGGCATGGTGATCGACACCGACGCCTGCATCGGCTGCAACGCCTGCATGATCGCCTGCCAGTCCGAGAATAACATCCCCGTGGTCGGCCCCGAGGAAATCCGCCGGGGGCGCAACATGCACTGGATTCGGGTGGACCGCTATGACCTCGATACCGGCGGCAGCGGCTTTCAGCCCGTGCCCTGCATGCATTGCGAACAGGCCCCTTGCGAGCCTGTCTGCCCGGTCGAGGCATCGGTGCATGACAGCGAGGGGCTGAACGTGCAGGTCTACAACCGCTGCATCGGCACGCGGTTCTGCCAGGCCAACTGCCCCTACAAGGTGCGGCATTTCAACTTTTTCGACTATGCCGACAAGCAGGCGTTCGAGAACCAGGGCGCCGACCTGCTGCAGGCGCTGCGCAACCCCGATGTCAGCGTCCGCGCGCGCGGCGTGATGGAGAAATGCACCTATTGCGTGCAGCGCATCTCGGCGGCCCGTCGCGAGGCGAAGACCGAGAACCGCGACATCGCCGAGGGCGAGGTGGTGACCGCATGCCAGGCGGCCTGTCCGGCAGAGGCGATCACCTTCGGCGACCTGAACGATCCCGGCGCCGCCGTCACCGCGGCCAAGGCCGATCCGCGCCATTACACGTTGCTGGACGAACTGGGCACGCGGCCGCGCACCACCTACCTGGCCCGGGTGGTGCCGGAGGAAGAGGGATGAGCCGCTACCTGCCCGACCTCGCGCCTGCCGCCATCACCGATGCGGTGGCCGCACCGCTCTTGGAGCCGCATTTCGGGCGCGGCTGGTGGACCGGATTCCTGATCTCGCTGGCGCTGACGGGGGTGATGGTCGTCAGCATCGTCTGGCTGCTGTGGCAGGGGGTCGGCATCTGGGGCGTGAACACCGCCAATGTCTGGGGCTTCGCGCTGGCCAATTACGTCTGGTGGATCGGCATCGGCAACGCCGGCACGCTGATCTCCGCGATGCTGCTGCTGACGCGGCAACGCTGGCGCGCGAGCGTCAGCCGCTTTGCCGAAGCGATGACGCTCTTTGCCGCCGCCATCGCCGGGCTGTTCCCGATCCTGCACCTCGGGCGGCCATGGCTGTTCTATTGGCTCGTGCCCTATCCCGACACGATGGGGGTCTATCCGCAGTGGCGCAGCCCGCTGGTCTGGGATTTCTTCGCCATCGCCAGCTACCTGCTGTTCTCGCTGATGTTCTGGTATACCGGCGCGCTGCCCGACTTCGCCACCATGCGCGACCGGGCCAGGACGCGTGGGCGGCAGGTGGTCTTCGGCCTCCTCGCCATGGGCTGGCGCAACTCGGCGCGGCACTGGAAGATCTACCAGAGCTATTACACCGCCATGGCCGCCCTCGGCGTGCCGCTGGTGGTATCGGTGCATTCGGTCGTCGGCCTCGATTTCGCCGCCGGGCTGATGCCGGGCTGGCAGGAGACGATCTTTCCCCCTTATTTCGTGGTCGGCGCGATGTATTCGGGTTTTGCCATGGTGGTGCTGCTGGCCGCCGCGATCCGGCGCGCGCTGGGGCTGCAGGCGCTGATCACGCGCGCGCATTTCGATGTCATGGGCAAGGTGCTGCTCTTCGGCGCGCTGGTGCTGTCGCTCTCCTATGCCAGCGAATGGTTCTTTGCCTGGTATGCGCAGGAAAAGGCCGACATCTATCTGGTCTGGTGGGAGTTCTTCGGCACATACGGGCCGATCTACATCGCCATGCTGGTCTGCAACTGCCTGATCCCCCAGCTGTTCTGGTTTCCGCTGTTCCGCCGGTCCCTGCCCTGGATCGTCGGCATCTCGATCCTGATCAATGTCGGCATGTGGCTGGAGCGGATCCTGATCGTCGCCGTCACCCCGGCCCGCGGCCATCTGCCGGCGCAATGGTCCATCTTCTGGCCGACGATCTGGGACTGGCTGCTGCTGGCGGGCTCGCTGGGGTTCTTCTCGTTGCTGTTCTTCCTGTTCGTGCGGCTGGTCCCCGTCGCCTCGATGCACGAGGTCAAGGCCCGCATCCATCAGGAGGCCGCGCCATGACCCGCCTGCTGCTGGTCTTCGACGATCCTGCGGCGCTGATCGCGGCGGCGCGGCAGATGCGCGACAAGGGCGTCGCGGACATGGCCGCGCATGTGCCCTTCCACATCCCCGATCTTGACGAACTGCTGGACCTGCCCGAGCCGCCCGTGCGCGCCATCATGCTGGCTGCCGGCGTGGCGGTGGGCGCGCTGACCTGGGGGGTGCAATGGTGGACCTCGGTGCAGTGGTATCCGCTCAATTCCGGCGGGAGGCCCGACAATTCCTGGCAGATCTTCACCTTTGCCGTGTTCGAGATGGGCATCCTCGCCGCCGCCTTTGCCGGGCTGGTCGCCCTGTTCGCCTGCTGCGGGTTGCCGCGCCTGCATCATCCGTTCTTTGCCACGACAGCGACCGAGCGGGCCAGCGATGACCTGTTTTACCTGAGCCTGCCGGACAATGACACGCTGCCGGACCGCATCGCGCTGTCGCGGCTTTCGGGCCTGCGCGAGATCGTCGAGGTGGCGTCATGATCCGCCGCGCGGTGATCCTTATTGCGCTTGCGGCCCTTTCCGCCTGCAAGGAGGACATGGTGGAGCAGCCGAAATTCACCTATCTGGAGCCTTCGGAGATCTGGGCCGATGGCGGCTCGGCGCGCCCGCTGGTGCCGGGCACCGTCGCGCGCGGCGCGCTGGCCGCCAAGGCCGCGCTGGCGGAGCCGCCCGAGATCACGGCGGAGCTGCTGGCGCGGGGACGCGGGCGCTACGACATCTTCTGCGCGCCCTGCCACGGGCTGACCGGCGCGGGTGACGGGCGCGTGGTGCAGCGCGGCTTTCCGGCGCCGCCCTCCTACCTGACGGCGCGGTTGCGCGCCGCCCCGGCGCGGCATTTCGTCGAGGTGATGACGAATGGCTACGGCGTGATGTATCCCTACGCGGACCGTGTGCCGCCGCGCGACCGCTGGGCGATCACCGCCTACATCCGCGCCTTGCAGGCCGCCGCGCCCGAGGTGCCGCCCGAAGCCCCGGCCCGCGCCGCCGTTCCGACCGGAGGGCAGGATGACCGCTGACTCGCGCCATATGCCCGGTCCCGCCGCAGCGGCCCTGCTGCTGCTCGCCGCCGCCGCTGCTATGATCGTCGCCGTCCTGACGCTCGATCCCGTCGCGCTGGCGCGCGGGGCGCTGGCGGGGTGGCTCTTCTGCCTGTCGGTTTGCACCGGCGCGTCGGTCTGGCTCCTGATCGGGGCGCTGACCGGGGGGCGGTGGCTGGTCCGCGCCGCGCCGGTGCTGGGCGTGCTGGCGCGCGGGACATGGGCGGTGGCGCTTTTGGGCGTGGCTCTGGTGCCGCTCGCACCGCTGCTGTTCCCGTGGTGGGAAGGCGAAACCGACCCGGCGCTGTGGTTCGACGTGCCCTTCTTTGCCCTGCGCGGCGCGGCGGTGCTGATCCTGTGGAGCGTTCTGGGCTTCGTCGCCATGCGCCCGCTGCCGCCGGTCCTCGCCGCGCTCGCGCTGACCTTGTATGCGCTGGCCGTGTCCGTGGCCAGTGCCGATTGGGTGCTGTCGCTCGATCCCGGCTTCGTCTCGACCGCCTTCGGCGCGCATCTGGCGGTGCTGCAACTGGCGCTGGCGCTGGCGGCGGTGGCGGTGCTCTCGGGCGGGGATGGCGACATCGGCGGGCTGTTGCTGGTCTGCGTCCTCGGGGTCTTCTACCTTGCCGCCATGGAATATGTCGTCAGCTGGACCGGCAACCTGCCGCACAAGGCCGCGTGGTATCTGGCGCGGCAAGACGGCTGGGGGCCGGGGTGGCTCTGGCTGTCGTTCATCGTCGGCATCGCGGGGCCGTTCGCGGCGCTGCTGTCCAGCCGCATCCGTAAAAGCGCTGCTGCGCTGCGGGTGATCGGCGGTGCCATGCTCGTCGGCGGGCTGGCGCACCTTGTCTGGCTGCTCGCACCAGAGTGCGGCGCGGTCGGCATGGTGGCGATTGCGACAGTTGCAGCGGCCCTGTCGCTGGCCCTCCTGATCGCGGGAGGGCGCCATGAGCGATGATGCGAGAAGCGAGCCGAACGTCTTTCCGGCAGGCTGGACCGTGACGGTGATCCTCGGCATCGCGGGTTTCGCGGGGCTTTGCGTCGCGCTGATCTGGCTGGTCTATCCCGCCGCGCGCGACATGCCGAACAAGGCGGCAGGTTTTGCGCCGCCGGGGCTGGAAACCTACCCGATCGAGGCGTTCCGCAGCTATGAGGCCGCCGAGCAGGCCCGCCTTGCCGGAGCCGGGGGACGCACCCCCATCGAGGACGCCATGGCCGAGGTCGTGCAACGCGGCACGCTGGAGGCCAGGCCATGATCCGCGCGATCCTCCTTCTGCTCGTGCTGGCCGGTCCCGCCGTGGCGGGGCTGACGCAGCAGCAGCTTGACCGGGTGCGCGTCGATCTGCCGGAAGATGCGGCGGTGAATTTCGCGCCCGGCCTGCCGACGGTTTTGATCCTTGCCGATTTCGATTGCAGCCATGTCTGCGATGCCGTGCTGGCGCAGACGGCCGGGCTGCTTGCGGAAGTCGGGCTTGCACCCGGCGAGGATTACGCGCTGATCGTCGTCGGCCTCGATCCGCGCGACGATTCCGCGACGGCGCAGGATTTTATCGCGCGCCAGACCCCGACCGGGATGCGTCCCGCCATTCGCGTCATGCAGCCGGACGGACCCGCGCTGGAGCGCATGACCGCCGCGCTTGGCTATGGCTATGCCCATGACGCGGAAACAGGCCAATTCGCGCATCCCGCCGCACGCTTCGTGCTACGCGCCGATGGCGGCGTCAGCGCGGTGCTGCCCGCCTTCGATGCCGCCCCCGACGCCCTGCGCCGCGCGATCCTCGGCGCGCGTTTCGGCACCGGCGCAATCGCCACGCAACTGATCGTCCTCTGCTACGGGTTCGATCCGGTGACGGGGCGCTATTCGCTGGCCATCTGGCGGGTGCTGAGCCTGCTGAGTGGTCTGACCCTGCTGATCCTCGGCGCCGGGCTGGGCCTCGCCTTCTGGCGTGAAAGGCGGGCGACATGAGCGGCGCATTCTGGTCGCGGGCGGGCGCCCATGCCGAGAGCTTCGACCGCCTCTTTGCGGTGCTGACGGGGTTCTCGGTGCTGATCTTGCTGCTCGTCGCAGGGCTGATCATCGGGTTTTCCATCCGCTTTCGCAGCGGCAGCAAGGTGACGCGCCACAAGGTGTCGCGCCTCGTCCACCGCGAGATCGAGATCGGCTGGATCGCCGCCACCGCCATCGTCGCGCTGTTCTTCTTCTGGTGGACCACCTCGGCCAACCTGCAACAGGCCGGCGCGCCGGCCGATGCGATGGAGATCCATATCGAGGCCAAGCAATGGATGTGGAAGGCCAGCCACCCGGACGGCACGCGCGAGCTTTCGACGCTGCATGTGCCCGCGGGCCGGCCCGTCGCGCTTTATCTCAACAGCCAGGACGTGATCCATTCCTTCTTCGTGCCCGCCTTCCGGCTGAAACAGGACGTGGTGCCGGGGCGCACCGCGACGATGTGGTTCGAGGCGGACAAGCCCGGCACCTATCCGCTGCTCTGCGCCGAATATTGCGGCACGGGCCACTCAAAGATGCTGGGCGAGATCGTGGTGATGGAGCCGGGCGATTTCGCCGCCTGGCTGGACAGTCGCCCGGAGGGCGCGGGGCTGATCGCGGCGGGCCGCGCGCTGTTCACCTCCGCAGGCTGTTCGGGCTGCCACGCGGCGGGATCGGCGGTCCATGCGCCGGAGTTGGCGGGCCTCTACGGGCGGCAGGTGCCGCTGGCGGACGGGCGGGTGGTGACGGCCGATGCCGCCTATATCCAGGATTCGATCCTGCTGCCCCGCCGCGACATCGTGGCGGGTTATGCCCCCATCATGCCCGATTTCGCCGACCTGCTGGACGAGGAGGAGGTCGCGGCGCTGGTCGCCTATATCCGCAGCCTGAAAGGGGACACCCCATGACCGATGCCGCCCATCCGGGAACCCCCGATCACGGCTATTCGCTGCCGCCGAGTTACCTCGGCGCGGGCACCACGCTGAGATCCTGGCTGCTGACCACCGATCACAAGCGGATCGGGCTGCTGTATCTCGCGTCGATCACCGTCTTCTTCCTGATCGGCGGCATCGCGGCGGCGGTGATGCGCACGGAGCTGATGACGCCGACGGGCGATCTGGTGTCGGCCGATACCTACAACCGGCTGTTCACCCTGCACGGCGTCATCATGGTGTGGTTCTTCCTGATCCCGGCGGTGCCGACGACGCTGGGCAATTTCATCCTGCCGATGGCCATCGGCGCGCGCGACGTGGCCTTTCCCCGGCTCAACCTTCTCAGCTGGTATCTCAACATCGCCGGCGGCACGCTGGCGCTGGTCGCGCTGCTGCTGGGCGGCGTCGATACCGGCTGGACCTTCTACACGCCCTATTCGACGCTCTATTCCAACAGCTATGTCACCCTTGCCGCCGCCGGGGTGTTCGTCGCCGGGTTCTCCTCCATCGCCACGGGGCTGAACTTCATCGTCACGGTGCATACGCAGCGCACCAAGGGCATGACATGGATGCGCCTGCCGCTCTTCGTCTGGTCGATCTATGCCACCTCGATCATCCTGGTGCTGGCCACCCCGGCACTGGCCATCGTGCTGGCGATGATCGTCGGCGAGCGGGTGTTCGACCTTGGCCTCTTCGATCCCACCCGCGGGGGCGATCCGATCCTCTTCCAGCACATCTTCTGGTTCTATTCGCACCCGGCGGTCTACATCATGATCCTGCCCGGCATGGGCGTCGTGACCGAGGTGCTGACCTGCTTTTCGCGCCGCAAGGTGTTCGGCTACGAGGCGATGGTCTTTGCCATCCTCGGCATCGCCATCTTCGGCTTCTTCGTCTGGGGACATCACATGTTCGTGTCGGGGCAGTCGACCTTCGCCAGCCTGATCTTCTCGCTGCTGAGCTTCGTCATCGCGGTGCCCTCGGCGATCAAGGTGTTCAACTGGTCCGCCACGCTCTATGGCGGGCATATCACCTTCGAGGCGTCGATGCTCTATGCGCTGGGGTTTGTCGGCCTCTTTACCATGGGTGGGCTGACGGGGCTGTTCCTTGCATCGGTGCCGGTGGACGTGCATGTGACCGACACTTATTTCATCGTCGCGCATTTCCATTACATCATGGTGGGCGGCATGGTCTCGGCCTTCTTTGCGGGGCTGCATTTCTGGTGGCCGAAGATCACCGGGCGCATGTATTCCGAAGGCTTCGCGCGCGCCGCCGCCCTTCTGATGTTCGTCGGCTTCAACGTCACCTTCTTTCCGCAGTTCATCCTGGGCTTCATGGGGATGCCGCGCCGCTACTGGAGCTATCCGCCCGAGTTCCAGATCCTCAACCTGATGTCGTCCTTCGGCGCGATGATCCTGGCGCTGGCCTATGCGCTGCCGTTCGTCTATTTCGCGCTGTCGCTCTGGCGCGGCCGGATGGCGGGCGACAATCCGTGGCGCGCGACGGGGCTGGAATGGGCGACCGCCTCGCCGCCGCCCCGTGAAAATTTCGCGGAGCCGCCGGTGGTGGACAGCGCGCCCTACGATTACCACCCGGCGCATGCCGAACCGACCGAGCGCGAGGATGCACGGGACCGCGAAGATCAGGACGACAGGCCGGAGGACCCTCGATGAGCGGCCTGAACGAGCCCTTCCAGACACTGGCCCGGCAACGCGGGGCGGCGGAACTCGGCATCTGGATCTTCCTTGCGTCCGAGCTGGTATTCTTCGGAGGGCTTTTCACGGGCTACTCCGTCTACCGCTTTCTCTATCCGGACGGCTTCCTGGCCGCGGGGGCCGAGACGAACCTGATCATCGGCACCGCCAACACCGCGATCCTGCTGACATCGAGCGCGACGATGGCCGTCGCCGTCTGGGCGGGCCGCGAAGGGCTGCGGCGGCATGTGCTGTGGGGGCTGTGCCTGACGTCGCTGCTGGGCGCCGGGTTCATGGTGCTGAAGGCGGTGGAATATGCCGAGGATATCCGCAAGAGCCTCGTGCCCGGGGCAGGCTTCGCCTTGCCCGAGCGTGGTGCCGAGATCTTCTTTTCCTTCTACTGGATCATGACGGCGATCCATGCGGTCCACCTGACCATCGGCGTCGCCGCCGTGTCCCTCGCCGCCTGGCGTCTCTGGCGCGGCAGGGTGGACTGGCGCGGCACCGCGTTCCTGCACGTGCTGGGACTCTACTGGCACCTGATCGACCTGATCTGGATCTTCCTGTTTCCCCTGCTTTACCTGTTGGGGAGGGGCGGATGACGGAAAAGACGCATCCCGGCCGCCTCTGGCGCAAGGCCGCACTGGTCTGGGTCGCGCTCAGCCTCGCGCTGGCCGCGACGGTGGTGGGGGCCTACCTCGACATCGGGGCGTGGAAACTGCCGCTGGCCATGGCGATTGCGGCATTCAAGGCGGCGCTGGTGGCCGCGATCTTCATGGAGCTGACCGGCGCGGGCGCCGGAACGCGCATCGCGGCACTGGTCGGCTTGCTTTGGCTCGCGCTGATGCTGTCGCTGACCTTTGCCGATGAGACGACGCGCGCGCAGTCTTCCGACGGCTTCACCCAAGGGGCCGAATGATCGGTTCAGGCGCTGTCCCTTGCCGGGCGCAAAATCAGGATCAGCGGCAGCAGGCCGATCACCAGCCACATCAGGACGTGATAAACCTCGATATACGCCATCATCGCCGCCTGCCTCTGGACCTGGGCATAGAGCAGGCCAAGTGCCGCATCGCGTGATCCGGCCGCCTCGGCCGCGCGGTGCAGCGCATCGGTGAAGGCCGGGTTCAGCTCGTTCAGCCCCTCGGTGACACGGGACTGGTGGAACTGTTCGCGCCGGACCAGCAGGGTCTGGGTGAGCGAGATACCGAAGGCTCCGCCGAGATTGCGGAAGAAATTGATCATCGCCGAGGCCTTGTCGGATTCGTCCGGCTTCAGGCCGACATAGGCGATCGTGGTGATCGGGATGAACAGAAACGGCAGCCCGATGGAGGTCATGAACCGCGCCCAGGCCGCATCGGCAAAGGTGCTTTGCAGGTTGAACCCGGCCAGCCACCAGAAGGCGACGGCCTGCATCGCAAAGGCGGGCAGCAACAGCGCGCGGGTATCCACCTTGCCTGTCAGCACCCCCGCCACCGGCATCATGAAGATCGAGATCACTCCGCCATAGGTCAGCGCAAGCCCCGCGTTGTAGGACGAATAGTGGTAAACCTGCTGCAACATCTGCGGCACGATCTGGATGGTGCCGAAGACAAGCAGCCCCAGGATCATGATCAGCACCACGCAGATCGCGAAATTGCGGTTTGCCAGCAGGTGCAGCGGCACGATGGGATCGGGGTGGTTCAGCTCCCATGCCGTCATCAGGCCAAGGCCGGCAGCGGCCATGATCGCGGTGGTGACGATCAGCGGGCTGTCGAACCAGTTTTCCGACTGCCCCCGATCCAGCGTGATCAGCAGCCCGGCAAGGCCGATGGCAACGAGGATGAAACCGACATAATCGATCTTCAGCCCGCCCTTGCGCAGCTTGCCGGTTTCCTCGACCAGGGCTTCGGGTTCGGCGACGATCAGCCCGACCAGCAACAGCGCCAGGATGCCGACCGGCACGTTGATGAGAAAAATCCAGTGCCACGAAACGACATCAGTGATGTAGCCGCCGATGGTGGGGCCGATGATCGGGGCGACCACGATCACGACGCCGAAGAAGGCGAATGCCTGACCGCGCTTCTCCTGCGGAAAGCTGTCGGCAAGCATGGATTGCTCGACCGGGGCAAGCCCGCCGCCGCCGATGCCCTGGAAGACACGCGCGATGATCAGCATCCCCAGCGAGGTGGACAGCGCGCAGACAAGAGACGACAGGGTGAAAAGCGCGATGGAGATCATGAAATAGCGCTTGCGCCCGATCGCCCGGGACAGAAAGCCGCTGATCGGGATGATGATGGCATTGGCGACGAGGTAGCTGGTGATGATCCATGTGCCCTGATCCAAGGACACCCCCAGCGAGCCGGATATGTTGGCCAGCGACACGTTGGCGATGGAGGTGTCGAGGATTTCCATGAAGGTGGCGATGGAAATCGTCATCGTCATGATCCACGGGCCGCCCATCCCCGCGGCCGATCGTGGCATATCGGGCGTGCCGTCCCGGGCGCGGCCGCCCTCTGTCTCTGCCACCGCCACGCGTCAGTCCTCCGGCCGGATGCGCGGGACGACGGACATGCCGGGCCCGATGGGAAAATCGGACAGCGGCGGGCTGTCGATGGAGATGCGCACCGGCACCCGCTGCACCACCTTTACGAAATTGCCCGTGGCGTTCTGTGGCGGCAAGAGCTGGAACGCCTGACCGGCACCATGCTGGATCGACTGCACCGTGCCCCTGAATTCGACATCCGGGAAGGCATCGACCTCGATTTCCACCTTCTGGCCCGGCCGGATGCGCCGCAGTTGCGTCTCCTTGAAATTGGCCGTGACGAACAGATCGTCCGGCACCAGCGCCATCACCTGCATTCCCGGCGTGACATAGCTGCCGGTATTGACATTCACCTGCACGATCTGTCCGTCAATGGGCGCGGTGATCTCGAGCTTTGCGGCCTCGACCTGCGTCTGTTGCACTCCCGCCTTGGCCGCCGCCAATCGCGCCTGAGCCGATTGCAGCCTTGCGTTGCTGGCGGCGACATCCGCTTCGGCCGTGGTGACGCCGGTCTGTGCGGTCGCAGCCTCGGCTTCGGCCTGTCGCGCGGCGGCGTTCAAATCGTCCAGGCTCTGGACCGATACGGCCGTCTGGCCGGATTTCTCGGCAAGTTCGTCATAGCGATCGGCCTTGGTCCTCGCATTTTGCGCCGCGACGCGGGCCGCGTCACGCTGGCTGCGCGCGCCCTCCGCCGCTGCCTCGGAATGTTTGATCGCGGCGTTCGCTTCGGCGGTCGCCGCCTCTGACTCGGCCACTTGTGCTCGTGCCGATGCGAGCTGTGCTGTGATGGTGGCATCATCGAGCCGTGCCAGAAGATCACCTTCCTGAACCCTGGCATTTCCCTCGACGGCAACTTCGGTCAGGCGCCCGGTCTGCTGCGCCGTGATGCGCACGATCTGCCCATCTATGAAAGCGTCATCGGTCGTCACATACGGCTTCTGATAGAAATAATAACCTATTCCTGCGACAATACCCAGGACGAGCACCGTAGCGACGACCATGATGGTGATCTTGCGTCGGTCTTTAGCGGACCCGCTGTCATCATCCTTGTCCGATGTGGATGTTTCGTTCTCGCTCATTCGCGGACCCACATGAATAATGGACTCCGGTAGCGAACATGGTGCTTGCAAATGAACATCATCTTCGGCCTTCCCTTTTCCAAACGCAAATCGAACGATATTGTTTCCGGTTCTACATCCGTTCCTTTATGCCTGCCCGGATCAGCCACCAGTTCACCAGATAGGTGACAAAACCCGCGAGCATCGTGATCTGCGTGACGAACCAGAGAACGGGATCGGTCACGTCTACTTTCACCTGCAATGCAGCATGCCGAAATGGGCAATCGCCATCAGGCCATACATGCCGATCTGCCGCGCACTCAGCGACAAGGCATCGGCCTTGATAGCAACCCGAGAGCCCTTGCGCATACCAAGTCTTCGCATCCGTACGATTGCAGAATACTGAAAAAGCCAAGCCGATCGCAAATGCGAAAACGTAATCGAGAACCCAAGCACCTGCGGCGAGAGAGGCCAGACTCAGACCTGTCAGCCACCGCGGAACCAAAGAACGTCCTTTTAGAATAACTTGTTTTCGTTACGACAAACGCGTCAACTCGCGGATCGTTCGCGTGAACACACAAAAATTCGGAAAAGCGGAAAGAAAAACCGGAACCTAAAGCCACTCGGTCGCGTTTTTACCTTCGACATTCGCGCGGGGTTGGCCAACGACGGCACTCTGACCGCCTTCGACGTCCGCGCGGTGCTTGCCAATGGCGGTTAAGCCAGCAGCGGCACGCCGGTAAATTCGACTGCCGTCGCAGCATTCTTCAACACCATCAAGACGCCCGCCTCGCGCTATACCGGTTATTCAGTTTACACCAACATGCCCGTGGGTGGCGAGATGCGCGGTTTCGGCGCGCCGCCCGCGTCCTATGCGCTGGCGCTGCACATGGACAAATGCGCCGAGGCGGTCGGCATGGACCCGATCGAGTTCATGCGCAAGAACTGGAAAAGCCCGGGCGACGTGGAAAAACAGGAAGGCGTACCGGATGTCACCATCGGTCCGAACGCGCAGGACGATTGCGTGCGGCTCGGGGCCGAGGCCATCGGCTGGGCCAAGCGAACGCCGCCCGAGGCCAAGTCCGGCCGGATCCGACGCGGGATCGGTATGTATACCGGCGCGCAGCATTCGGGCCGAGCCGACAGCGACGGACTTATCTGGCTCGACCGGCAAGGTCGGCTGCATCTGCCGCTCGGCACCGGCAACATCGGTTGCGCCGCGCATACCGGCATCGCCGGTGTGGCGGCCGAGGCGCTTGGCGTGGAATTGGATGCGATCGACGTGACCTGGGCGGACAGCGACAACGTCGCCTGGACCTTCGTGACCGACGCGAGCCGCTCCAGCAACTGCGACGGCAAGGCCGTCTACAATGCGGCGCAGGACCTGATAAACCAGTTGAAGACCCATGCCGCCGGAATGCTGGATATCCCGGCCGAGGATCTGACTATGCGCGAGGGCCGCATAGAGGGGCCAGACGGCACAGGGCTTGATCTGCCTGCCATCGCGGCGGCGGCGCCGAAACGGACCGAGTTCGCCCCTTACTACGACGCCGAAGCGGATCAGAGCCCGATGCTGAACGAGTCAACCGGCAAGATCGATCAGCATCCGCCGATGACCGTAAAGCCCGCGACACAGGCACTGGCCCAGGCGCTACAGGACAAGGGCGGCATCGTTGGCCTCGGACATTACGTCTGGAACCCCTCGACACAGGCGTGGGGCGCGAGTTTCGCCGAAGTCGAAGTGGACATGGAAACCGGTCAGGTGCGCGTGCTGAAATTCGTCAGCGCGCATGACGTTGGCCGCATCCTCTACCGGACCGGGGCCGAGGCGCAGATCCATGGTGGCGGCATCATGGGGCTGGGCTACGGCCTGACGGAAGGGTTGATGGTGGACCCGAACAGTCTCGTTCCGCTCAACCCCGGATATCTGGGGCTGCAACCGATGACAGCGCTGGATTACCCCGAGATCACGCCCATCCTGCTCGAGGCTCCCAGCGACGGCGGGCCTTACGGCGCGAAGGGCTTTGGCGAGAACCCGATGCTGGGCGGCGCGCCCGCAATCGCCAACGCCATCTACAACGCGACCGGCGTGCGAATGGATGAAATCCCGCTCACGTGGGAACGTGTCCACGACAACCTGCGCCGCGCCGGCAAGCTGATGGTATAGGAGGCGCCCGATGACACGCATGGCAATTGACGAACCGCGTCCCTTCACGTTGCACGAACCTGCAGAGGTTGACGCGGCATTGGCCTTGGCGGCCGAGCATTTCCGGGATCATGCCTATCTGGCCGGAGGCTGCGATCTTCTCGATCAGCTCAAGCGCCAGTGGCGTAACCGGGGTCATGTCATAAACCTGAAAGGGATTGACGCGTTATCCGGCATTCGACGGGCCGATGACAGGCTAAGGATCGGGGCGCTGACAAAGCTCTCCGCGCTGGAGCGCGACAGCGATCTGGCCGCGATGCATCCGGCGCTTGCGCTTGGAGCCGCTCGCATCGCCACCCCCCAGATTCGGAACATGGGCACCATTGGCGGCAACCTGTTGCAGGATTCGCGCTGCCCCTATTATCGGGGTCCGTGGTATTGTTATCGTCACGGCGGCATCGTCTGCGACGCGCATCACGGCATCAATGCCGAACATGCGATCTTCGGCGGCGACCGGTGTTATACCGTAACGCCTTCCGATCTTGGCCCGGTCGTCGTGGCACTTGATGCCATGATAGAAGTGGTTGGCCACGATGGCGCGAGAACGCTTGCCGCGCGGGACCTGTTCATGCCGCCGGGCGAGAACATCACCGTCATGCATCGTCTTCAAAATGGCGAAATCCTGACGGCGATCGAAATTCCCGTGCGCAAGGGTCAGCGCTCCGCCTTCGTCAAAAACGCGCCCCGCAACGCTTGGGATTTCTCGCGCGCGAGCGTGGCGATCACGCTGGAGCCTTTGGAAGGCAGAGCGCGCATCGTGCTCGGTGGCGTGGCGGCCATCCCATGGCGCTGCCATGCCGCTGAGCGCGTGATCGAAGGCGCGTCGCTCGACCAGAAGACCATCGACGCAGCCGCCATTGCCGCAACAGATGGGGCAGAGCCGTTGTCGCACAACGCCTACAAGGTGGGCCTGGTCCGCAAACTGGTCCGCGAGGCGCTGACACAGTTGGCGTGATCTATAGCAACCGCTTTCAACATCGGAGCGCTCGGCCAAGGGCAAAAGGACAGTCGGATTTGCAGCATTTCAGGTTGAGATCGCGCTTTCATGTTGGCCTCATCTCACGGCCGTTCCGGGGTCTGACCGCGTCAACGTCGCATTCAACAAAACGAACCGCAACGCGGAAGTCGACGCAGTCGAGGGTCGTCAGCTTGCCGTACTGTTCAGGGCAGGGCGACCTCTCCGAAAGCTTCGGCGAGGAACGGGCCGCTCAACAAACCCAAAGCCACCAGACCGGCTGCCGCAACCACCGCAACCGCACCGCTCGGCACGCCCAGCGTGGCGGGCGCATCGCCCTGCGGTGCGGCAAAATACATCGGCGCGATGACCCG
The DNA here is from genome assembly GCF_003072125.1 of Pelagivirga sediminicola. Classification (GTDB taxonomy): domain Bacteria; phylum Pseudomonadota; class Alphaproteobacteria; order Rhodobacterales; family Rhodobacteraceae; genus Roseovarius; species Roseovarius sediminicola. The sequence continues at coordinate 15,474 of NZ_QCYH01000014.1, forward strand.
CACATAATAGAACAGCGACACAACGGTGTTCAGCATCGCCGCAATTGCCAGCCACGCATAACCGCCGTCGATGGTGACCATGAACAACCCGAGCTTGCCCACGAATCCGATCAGAGGCGGGATGCCGACCAGCGACAGGAAGGCCAGGATCAGCGTCGCCGCCATCGCGGGCTGCGTGCGCGCCAGCCCTTTGTAATCCTCCAGCGCCGTGCGCCCGCGCAGATGGGCGATGACGGCAAAGGCCGTCAAGTTGGCCAGTGCATAGGCCGCCAGGAACCAGATCAGCGCGGGCAGCGCGTGCGGGGCAAGATCGGCCACGGCCACCGCCATCAGCGCATAGCCTGATTGCGACACCGACGACCAGCCGATCAGCCGGCGCGCGTCTTCCTGCCAGAGCGCGGCGAGGTTGCCCAAGGTCATTGTCAGAACCGACAGCGCCGCGATCAGCGGGCGCAGCATCTCGGCGTCGGGGAAGAGATGCACCAGCCGGTAAAGCGCCAGCGCCGCGCCGATCTTGGGCACCACGGTCAGGAAGGCAGCAGCCGGCACCGGCGCACCTTCGGCCACATCAGGCACCCAGGCATGGCCCGGTACAGCCCCCAGCTTGAAGGCAAGGCCGCTGACGATCAGGGCAAGGCCCGTCAGCGCCAGCGGCGACGAGACCTCCGCGCCCTCCAGCGCGGCGTAATCGCTGGTGCCGGCCATCCCCATCACCAGGATCACCCCGATCACCAGCAGCGCATTGGCCAGCGCGCCGATCAGGAAATATTTCATCCCCGCCTCGACCGACAGCGCCCAGTCGCGGTGCCAGGCCGCCAGCACATAGCCGGTGACCGAGGACAGCAGCACCGCCATGACCAGTTGCAACAGATCCGCCGCCCCCGCCATGGCGATGGCTCCGAGGGCGGAGAACAGCGTCATCGTATAGAACTCGCCATGCCGCCGGTCGGCCTCGAACCAGCGCGGCGCGAGGATCAGGCACAGCGCCGTCGCCGCCACGATCATCCCCCGCGCCCAGAACGTCACCCCGTCCAGCGCCCAGGTGCCCGAGAAGGTCAGCCGTGCGGCGTCCGCCTGCGCGAAAGCCCAGAGCGCGGCCACCGCCAGCGCGGCAAGGGCAGGGGCAAGGCACCAGCCCAGCCGTCGTTGCGGCAGCACCATCGCCAGCAGCAATGCGGCGATGGCGCCCGCGATCAGCGCGATCTCGGGGCCAAGATCGGCGACGGGCATCTCAGCCGCCCCCGAAGGCCAGCGTGGCACCGGCGCCGATCATGTCCAGCAGCCAAGCAGGCCAGACCCCGATCAGCACGACCAGCGCCAGCAGCGCGGCGAGGATGCCGATTTCCGTGCGCGACAGGTCGGCGAATCCGTCCAGCACGGGCGGCCGGTCGCCGAAGAAGATCCGTTGCAGCATGCCCAGGAACAGCGCCGCCGTGACGATCAGGCCCAGCAGGGCCAGCGCGGCCAGCCATGGCCAGATTGCAAAGGCCCCGATGAAGATCTGCACCTCGGCGACGAACCCCGCCAGCCCCGGCAGGCCCAGCGAGGCGAAACTCGCCAGCCCCATCGCCGCCATCATGCGCGGCGCGTTGCCCGCCAACCCGCCGTAATGGCCCAACTCGTATTCCTGCGTGCGCGCCCAGAATGCGCCCGCGATCAGGAACAACGCCCCGGTGATCAGCCCATGCGCCACCATCTCGACCATCGCGCCGGTCAGCGCCAGATTGCGCGCGGCCTCGTGCCCGGTGACGGCGGAACCCGCGACGGCGATGCCCAGCACCGCATAGCCCATGTGGTTCACGGAGGTATAGGCGATGCGCCGCTTCAGGTTCTCCTGCGCGAAGGCGACAATGCTGCCCCAGAGGATCGAGATGAGCGCGAGGATGCCGATGGCCAGCGCATAGGTGGCAAAGGTCTCGCGCATCATCTGCATGGCGATGCGCACAAGGCCATAGGTGCCCATCTTGAGCAGCACCCCGGCAAGGATCGCCGAGGCCGGCCCCGGCGCGTCCACATGCGCGGGCGGCAGCCAGGTATGCACCGGGAAAAGCGGCGTCTTGATCGCGAAACCGATGACGAAGCCCAGCAGGATCAGCCCGGCGCGCAGGTCCATTCCCGCTACCGGCTGCATGGCGATCAACGCACGCATATCAAAGGTCAGCGGATCGGTAATCAGCACCAGCGCGATGATCGCCAGCAGGATCAGCAGCGAGCCCGCCAGCGTGTAGAGAAAGAACTTGAGCGCCGCGCGCTGCGCCTCCCCATGCCCCCAGCGGCCGATCAGGAAATACATGCCCACCAGGCTGAGATCGAAGAACACGTAGAAGAGCAGCAGATCGAGCGTCAGGAACAGGCCCAGCGACGCGCCTTCGAGGAACAGGAACCACGCATAATACTGCCGCGCATTCACTTCGCGCTCCATCGGCCAGGCGATGGACGTGACGAACAAGAGCCCGCTCATCAGTGCCAGCGGCAGCGATATGCCATCGACGCCGACCCGCCAGGCGACGCCGAGTGCCGGGATCCACGGGATTTCCATCTCTGCCTGGAACCCGCCGCCGGGGGTAAAGCCCGCCCAGACCACGACCAGCGCCAGCAGCGCCAGCGTTGCCGTGACGACAGCGATGGCGCGCGACAGGCCCCCCGATAAGGGCGCAAAGGCCAGCAGCGTGGCGGCGGCAAAGGGCAACAGGATGGCGAATGTCAGCATGTCAGACCTTTCCGAAGATCAGGAACAGGATGGCCAGCGCCGCCCCGATCCCGAAGATGGCGTAATAATGATGCGACAGCCCGGTTTGCAGCCGCCGCGCGTCGGCGCCGGTTCGCCCGGTGATGCGCGCGGCGCCTTCGGGCAGGCCGTCGGCGAGGATTTCGCCGGGCTTGTCGCTCAGCCTTGCGAGGGCGCGGGTCATCGCCGCCACCTGCCATACGGCGGCATTGATGAGACCCCGATCGGCCTGCATCGCGCCCCAGGCATGCCGCCCGCCGCGCGCGATGTGCTGCGCGCCCGTCGCCGCGCCGCGCGGGATCGCGTCGAGCACGGCATCGTCCAGATGTGCGGCAAGGGCCGCGAGGCGCTCGAATGGCCGCACGATGCCGCGCCCGATCAGCGCAGGCAGGCCCAGCCAGTCGGCGGCTTGCGGCTCGGACGCGGTGTCGCGCCGCGCCAGCGTCAGGCCGGCCAGCAGGCCGATGGCGACCAGCGCCAGCGACGCGGCGATTTCTAGCGGCTTGCCCTCGGGCAGGCGCATGGACATTACCGCCTGCACCGGGACAAGCCACAGCAGGCCGATGGCGGCGCAGGCCAGCGCCAGCGCTCCGAGCGCGGCAATCTCGGGCCAGTGCGGTTTTGCCTGAGGCTTCGCGCCGCCCGGCCCGTAGGCCAGAAACCAGAACCGCACGGCATAGGCCGCCGAAAGCGCGCCCGCGACCATCACCACAAGGCCCAGCCAGAGGCTTTCGTGCATGGCAGCGGCGGCGATCTGGTCCTTGCTCCAGGCCGCGCCCATCGGCGGCACGGCGGCCAGCGCCAGCGCCGCCAGCGCGGTCAGCCCGGCTGTCCAGGGCAGGGCGCGCATATATCCCATTTCGCGCAGGCGATAGGTTCCGGCGGCCGTCCCGGCGATCCCGGCTGACAGGAACAGCGGCGCCTTGAACGCGGCATGCGTCACCAGATGCGCCACCGCGACACCGGCATAGCCCGCGCCGACCGCGATGAACATCAGCCCCAGCTGCGCCGAAGTCGACCCTGCCAGCAGCTTTTTCGCATGGCCCTGCATCACCCCGACGGCGCCACCCGCCAGCGCGGTGAACAGGCCGAGCGCGATCACTGCAAAGCTCCAGTAAGGCACGTCGGCGAACCACGGATGCAGCCGCGCCAGCAGATACGCCCCCGCCGCCACCATCGTCGCCGCATGCAGCAGCGCCGAAACCGAGGACGGGCCGTCCATCGCGCGGAACAGCCACGGCGCGAACGGCCCTTGCCCCGCCTTCGCCCCGGCGGCGATCAAAATCCCGAACGCCGCCAGCGCCAGCGGCGCACCCTCCAGTCGGCCGAGCGCGGCGTAATCGAGCGCCCCCGCGCCGCTCCATGTCGCCATCAGCGCGAGGAACAGGCCGAGATCGCCGAGCCGTGTCGTCACGAAGGCATAGCGCCCCGAGGCCATGTTCGCGCGGTCGCGCCAGTGATGCCCGATCAGCGCCCAGGAACAAAAGCCCATGACCTCCCAACCGATCAGAAGGGTCAGCAGGTCATCCGCCACGACCGCCATTTCCATCGCGCCGATGAATATCAACATCAGCCCCAGCAGCCGCGCCAGCCCGCGCGCATCCTCATGCGCGGCGGCGAAGACCAGAACCGCCAGCGCCACGGCGGGAACGGTGATCGCGACGGCAGCGGAAAGCGGCGTCAGCGCCAGGTGCAACTCCAGCCCGGCGCCCCACATGAATCCGCCCGTCCAGTCCTGCACCGCCGCCAGCAGTGCCAGGGCGAGCGTCCCCGCCGCCGCGCCGCCCGCCATCGCCCCGAGGCGCAGGCGCGATCCATCGCCCGACGCCCAGAGCGCCAGCCCGGCCAGCGCGGGAAAGAGGGGGAGCGCCCAGAGCATCAGTGCCTCATCGTTTTCAGGCTTTCGGTCATGTCCGCCTGCCGCTTGCGATAGACCGCGACGACAAGCGCGAAGCCCACCGCCATCTCGACCGCCATCACCGCCATGACGATGATCGCCAGAAGCTGCCCCTCGGGCGCGCCGCCAAGCGAGAACGACCAGAAGCCGATCACGGCCAGAATCGCGCCGTTCAGCATCAACTCCAGCCCCATCATCAGCATCACGAAGCTTTGCTGCGACAGCGCGCCGTAAAGCCCGATGCCGATCAGCGCGGCAGCGACGATCAGGACCGAAACCAGCGTCATTTCAATGCCCTCCGTGGTGATGGTGATGGCCGCCGCTATCCTCGGGCTTGCGCCCCGCCGGTTCGCCGCCTGGCGTCAGGCCGGGCGGCAGTGATCCGGCATCGGATGCGCCATAGCGTCCCGAATGCGCCGAGAGCACCACCGCGCCGATCATCGTCGCCAGCAGCGTCACGCCCGCGGTCTCGAAGATCAGCATCGACGGCCCCAGCAATTCGCTGCCCAGATCGCGCACCACATCGGCCCCTTCCGGCACCCGTTGCGCCGGCAGATTCGACAACAGCACCGCCGCCGAAAGCCCGGCAAAGGCGACGATCCCGGCCGCGACGGAAAACCGGTGCTGATGCACCATGACCATCGGGTTCAGCCCGGCGGGGTTCATCATGAACATGACCATGAACAGCGCCATGACCATCATCTCGACCGCCATCATGAAGATCGTGGCGATGCCAATATAGGGCGCGGCCAGAAGCACCGCGATCAGCCCCACGGCGATGAAGGACACCATCAGCTGGAACGATGCGCGCACCATCGAATCGACGCGGAAGACCCGCCAGCCCGACCAGATCGCCAGAGCCGAGAGCGTGAGGAACAGCGCATCGGTCATGGCAACACCTCCACCCCCACCAGCGCCAGACTGGCGAAGGACAAAGGCAGCAGCACGACCCAGAGGAAGGTCAGCATCCGCGCGGGCGGCATCCGCGCGAAGAAGCGCCCGGCGGCCACCGTCGCCGCCATCACGGCCAGAGTCTTGAGCAGCAGCCAGACCGGTCCCGGCAGCACCGGACCCAGATGGCCGCCCAGGAACGCCGTCGCCGCCATGGCGGAGAACGCAACCAGCATCGCCGCCCGCGCGAAGTGCCAGAGCGCCAGCGCAGGCCCGCTTTCCTCGGCGCTGGTGCCGCCGGCGAGTTCGGCGCCACCCGCGTAATCGAACGGGCCGCGCAGGGTGATCGCCAGCCCAAGCGCCATGAAGAGCGGCAGGCCGAGCGGCTGGCGGATGATGTTCCAGCTCTCGCGCTGCGCCTCGACCACCTCGACCACCGAGAGCGATTGCGCCGGCAGCGCCGCCCCGATCAGCACGAACATCGACAGGAGCATGGCCGGCAGCGCAATCGCGACATAGCGATAGGCGCCGATCAGCGGCAGCGGGGAATTAGGCGACCAGCCGTGCAGGAAGACGACCACTACCGTCAGCGCCTCGCAGGCGCCCCAGAGGACGAGGCCGGTGGAGATATCGCTGGCGACGACACCCTCGGCCAGCGGCACCACCGACAGGCCCACCAGCGCCAGCGCCAGATACCAGCCCGGCGCCAGCAGACGGTTCAGCCGGTCGGGCGCTTCGGTCGGTGTGTTCGGGCGCAGCAGCAGCGCCGCGCCGTTTTGCAGCGGGCCGATCAGGAGGGCGCCGCGCCCGGTGCCGATGCGGTCGAACATGGCGGCCACCCAGACCAGCGGCGGCAATGCCAGTAGCAAGGTGAGGGCGGCGGCGATCATGCGGCTTGCCTTTCCATGCAGGCGGCGCGCAACTGCGAGGGCGGGAAACTGGCCAGCCACAGCACCGCCTCGGCCCATTCCAGCCCGGGCAGCGCCTCGGACAGCGGTTTGGGCGTCTCGGCCACCGTCTCGCCCCGCAGCCATGCCGCCAGTCGGCGCCGCATCCCCGAGCCCTTGGGCAGTGCCATGAGCGCCCCGCGCGTCCGCGCTGCGCGCGGCCCGATCCCCATCAGCCGCAGCATCCGCGCGGCGCAAAGAGCGGGCGCATCGCCCTGCACCCCTTGCTCGAAGGGCGGCGAGACAACGCAGGCTGAAACGATCACGTCGCCCTGCAGGGTCAGATCCAGCGTCAAACCCGGCGGCAGCATCGGCAGGAACGGGCCGAACCGCGCGCTATAAGCGTCGAGCGCCAGCCCGTCGCGAATGTCCTCGGCTGTCATCGCCATCGGCCGACCGTAAGGATTGCCCCCCATCATGCCGCGCCCGCCTTGGCCGTGTGGACCCATCCCCTGCCAAGGGTGCGGCGGCACGTCGGGGCGCTGGTCGGGCTCGTCCGCCTCTGCCGCGGCCCGGATCGCGAACAGGGGATCGTCGCCCGCCACGGCCTCGCCCCGCTGGAACAGCCGCGGCGCCCGCCACCAGACGGTGCCGCGCGGGGGCGGAAGCTGCGCGTGCAGCCGCTCCAGCGCCGTCTTGTGCGCCGCATCCACCGCCCCCGAGACCAGCAGGACGCGGGCGTGGCGGGGGCTGTCAACCAGCCGCAGGCCGGGCCGGCGCCGCAGCCCTTCGACCGGCGCCAGACCCTGTGCGCCAACCACCGCAAAAACCGGGATCTCGGCGCCGCGCGCCAGGGCGGAAAGCCAGTTCATTGCCACCGGAACACCCCCTCGCGCCAGCCATAAAGGATGCCGATGGACAGGATGCCGAGGAACATGCCCATCTCGGCCAGCGCCACAATGCCGGTTTCCACATAGACCACGGCCCACGGATACATGAACATCATCTCCATCTCGAAGGCGATGAACAGCAGCGTCATCGGGTAGTAGCGCACATGAAACCGCTGCCATGCATGGGTTTCCGGCAATCCGCCCCCGAGGAACGGCGCGCGTTGCGGCCATGTCGCATCAGTCCGTCCGCCGATCCGCTGCATCGCGACTGCGAAAAAGACGGCAAACAGGACAAGGATAAGCGGCATCGCGATGTTGATCATTGTCCGCTTCCGTTCACGTTTCGTCGGCGGCATTCCCGATGCTTCACCGCACACCTTGAACGGCCCCCATGGCGGGAAGGATATCATGCCCCACTGCATTCTTGTCAAATCTGATTGCGAGACTGGAAGATGAGATTGATTACGCCCTTGACGTCCATAAATCCGCTGAAGACCGAATTACCCTGATCGCGCGCCTGAAAAGTGATGTGTCAATCAGGTCTTCCGGCGAGGTCGCAACCGCGGCACTGACGGCGAATGAGAAGAAGAAATTCACTGCGGAGGAACCTGACTGCAAATCGAAACGCAGTAACCATCCGGCGTAGGCCGCGGACCTTGGCGTCTCTCAGATCGTAGCCTTGGGCTTGCGAGGCTGCGGGGCCCATTTTTTCGCAAGCCGCTCGAAGCGTTCGATGATGGTGTCGGCCTTGGCATCCTCGGCGTCGAAGTCCCCGCCCGACCTGTGGACCATGTCATCGTGCTGCTCGTGATCGGGATCGGCGAGGGCTTCGAGGAACTCCTCGTAGCCCCAGGCGCCGCCGACGTCTTCGGGTGGACAGGCCCCCGCGGCCTTCAGCAGCCGCGGATAGGTCACGCCCCGGGTGGCTTCGCCCACCCGCTCGATCCGGATGCTGTGGTCCCAGTCATCACCGAAGTCGTAGACATACTGGATCGTCCTGGTGGCGGTCTGGTCGAGCAGCTTTTTCAAGGTCATCTTCTTCGCGTCCATGGGGCCGTCGTAGAACCCGTCCGGGTCGGGCATGCCCCAACCGGCATCACCCACCCGGAACTCGTAGAGATGGGTGTCAGTCCAGCCCATGGCCGCTTGGATGACCTCATGCAGCCAGTCGAGCCTGATCTTCAGCGGCACCTCGATGTGGCGCATCGGCATTGGCTCGACGTCGTTCAGGATGATCCGGAGGCGGGCGATCAGGGTCATGCGGCCATCCTTTGCCGTGTCGGGGACCAATTCCAAGGCAGTAGATCCGGCACCCGGGAGGCTGTCGTGCCAGCCAGCCGGGCGAGGATGTCGCCGAGCCAGGCCTGGGGATCGACATCGCTCATCTTCGCGCTGACGATCAGCGAATACATGAAGGCGGCGCGGTCACCGCCGCGCTCGGAGGCGACGAAGAGCCATGACTTCCGGCCAAGGGCCACACCGCGAAAAGCACCACAACCGCAGACAGAACATAGAGAGGCGTGCCACCATAGATGGAAAAAAAGCAGCGCCGCGCCAAGAAACATTCGTGAGGTCAGCGCCGTTTTCCGAAAGCTGATCAGCCCGCCCGCGACAATCCCGCATCCTCCATGGCGTCCGGTTCGGCATCTTTCTGCGGGAGTTTACGCGGCGGCTGACGCCGATCCAACGTCAGCGTTTCCAGTTCAACCGACGATCACGCGGTGCTTTCGGCGGCGATCCTCTTGGCTGTATTGACGAAATTTATCAATGCGGGCGTCTTGTAGGCGCGGTTCCATGCGAGGATCGTGGAAATGCGCGTGTCGCAATCTGAAATCGGTTTGGTCATGATGTTTCGCGGCTGGAGCCGCATGATGCCCTCGGCGTATATCGACAGGCCCAGGCCGTGTCCGACCAACCCAAGAATACCCAGTGCATTGGACGCCTCATACCGGATATCAACGCTATGCCCCGCGCGGTGGAACAAGTCGTCGATCATCAGGCGGAACGTCTCCCACTGCTCCATGTTGCCCAGGACAAGAGGGCAGTCGGCGACCTCGGCCAATGTCACCGCGCTGCGCGTCGACAGGCGATGATCGAACGGCAGGATCGCGACATACCGCTCCTCGAGCATCTGCGCCGTTTCGATCTGCGGATGACGGAACGGGCCGAGCATGAAACCCAGATCGATGTTGTTGCGCGACAGTTCGATCTTCTGGCCTTGCGTGCGGATATATCTCAGATCCAGCTCGACGTCCGGATAGCGCCGGGTATATTCGCGCACGATCCTTGGCATCAGGTCGATCGCCGAAAACGACATGTAGCCGACCCGCAGGATGCCTTTCTTGCCTTCCGCCGCGATGCGCCCGGCCTGAACCGCGGCCTCGATCTGCGATGCGATGAGGCGGGTGCGCTCGTAAAATTCCTCGCCCGCGGAGGTCAGCGACACTTCGCGCGTGGTGCGCCGGACAAGCTGATAGCCCAGCATATCCTCAAGCTGCCTGATACGGCGACTCAGGGCGCTTTGATCAATGGCCAGCCGTTCCGCCGCGCGGCGGAAACTCAGCTCCACTGCCACCATCTTGAACGCTTCGATGTCGCGAGTCTGCGGAGAGATGGTCACTCTGAAGAGCCTTTCGTGAGGCTAAGTCGGGCATTCAGAACATTAAATGGCATTGATGCAAAAATCGCAATGATAATGGCTGACACGGCGATTGTTTGTCGTCCGGGCGGGTGGAAAGCTGAGCCTTGTGAGCAACAGTCACACGAAACGATATCGCCAATATTGTCATGCGGCGCAGCGCCGAACGACGCGATCAGACAAGAGGATCATGAGAACATGAGTGAAGTAGACAACGCCGAACTCGACCGGATGCTGAGCCAGGCTTTCGACGCGGCATCCAAGCTGTACAAGGAACGCGGTTTTCAGCGTCGTGTCGGTTTCGGCAAGAAACCGGCGCTGGTCAGCGTCGATCTGGCCAATGCTTGGACGCGTCCGGGCAACCCGTTCACCTGCGATCAGGACAAGATGGACAACGAGATCATCCCCGGCATGCAGCGCCTGCTGGAGGCCTGCCGCGCCAATGGCCATCCGGTGATCCACGTCACCACGGCCTATGAGATCACCGACCGCAACGCGCCCTTTACCGACATGGGCCTGTGGCATGACAAGATCCCGGTCGACGTCGTCGATCTGGCGGACGAAGAACTGTGGGCGATCGACAGCCGCATCGCGCCGGTCAAGGGCGAGTACACGCTGCTGAAAAAGCGCGCCAGCTCGTTTCACGGCACCGAACTGGCCGGCATCCTGCGCGCCAACGGCGTGGATACGATCCTCGTGACCGGCGTGACCGCCTGCGCCTGCGTGCGCCAGACCATTTGCGACGGCATCGCGGACGGCTTCCGCACCATCGCGGTTAAGGAGGCGATCGGCGACCGGGTGCCGGGCGCAGTGGCCTGGAACCTTTTCGACATCGACGCCAAGTTCGGCGATGTCGAGACGGTCGACACCTGCGTCGACTACCTCAACAACGTGGCAGGCAAACAGGCCGCGGCGGAATAACAATACCAAGGGCACTCCATGTGGGTGCCCTTTTTACATTCCTCTGCGGAACATGCCGACCTTAGTGGACACCGCAGTCATCAAAAGCAAAGACAGGGATATTCAAGATGGCAAGAATTGGCGTTGACGTCGGTGGAACCAACACCGATCTCGTGCTGGAATGTTCGAAAGGCACCTTTTTCCACAAGGTGCCCAGCACGATCACGGACCAGTCTATCGCGGTGGTCGATGGCATCCACCAGATTTGCGACATCGCCGGAATTGCCAAGGAGGATATCGAGGTCATCAACCACGGCACCACCGTGGCGACCAACATCACCATCGAGCATAACGGCGCCGAGGTCGGCATGCTGACATCGCGGGGCTTCCGCGACATCCTGCATATCGGCCGTCACAAGCGGCCGCATAACTTTTCGCTGCATTTCGACGTGCCGTGGCAGAGCCATCCGCTGGTCAAGCGCCGCAACCGCATCCCGATCACCGGGCGCATCCTGCCCCCCACCGGCGAGGTCGAGACCCCGCTGAACGAGGATGAGATTCGCGAGGCATGCGCGCTCTTCCGCAAGCGCGACATCAAATCGGTCTGCGTGGGCTTCATGTTCTCGTTCCTCAACGACGAGCATGAAAAGCGCGCGGGCGAGATCGTGCAGGAGGAGATGCCGGACGTCTATCTGTCGCTGTCCTCGCAGGTGGCGAACGTGATCCGCGAATATGAACGCTTTTCGACCGTCGCGATGAACGCGTTTGTCGGCCCGCAATCGGCCCTGTATCTGCGCAACCTCGAACAGAAGGTGCGCGACGGCGGCATTCCCGCAAAGCTGCGGGTGATCCAGTCGAACGGCGGAATCTCGACCATCGACGGCTGCGCCAAGAAACCCGTCGGCATCCTGATGAGCGGCCCCGCCGGCGGCGTTCTGGGCGCGCTGTCCGAGGCGCGTCTGGCCGGAACCACCAACATCCTGACCGTCGACATCGGCGGCACCTCTGCCGACATCTCGACCATCGCGGGCGGCGAGCTGCGGATCAAGAACCCGCGCGACACGCTGGTGTCGGGCCATGCGGTAATGGCGCCGATGATCGATCTGGAAACCATCGGGGCCGGGGGCGGCTCGATCGCCTTTCTCGATGAGGCGGGCGGCTTCAACGTCGGGCCGCGCTCGGCCGGGTCCGAGCCGGGCCCGTCCTGCTATGGGCGCGGCGGCTGCGAACCTACCGTGACCGATGCGCAGGTGGTTCTGGGCCGGATGGATGCCGACAAGTTCCTGGGCGGCGATCTGCCGCTGGATTCCGCGCTGTCGCACAAGGCAATCAAGGAGCATATCGCCGATCCCCTGGGGATCAGCGTGACCGATGCCGCGCTGGGCATCATCAAGATCGTCAACAATAACATGGCGTTGACCATCCGGTCCAACTCGGTCGCGCGTGGCTATGATCCGCGGGAATTCTCGCTGATGCCATTTGGCGGCGCGGGTCCGTTCCACGGTGTCGCTCTGGCCGAGCTGGTCTCGGCGCGCGATATCCTGGTGCCGATCGCGCCGGGTATTACGGCGGCGATGGGTCTGCTGGGAAGCGATCTGCAATACGAGCATACGCGGTCTGTCATCACCAACCTCTTTACCGCCGATCAGGCGGCGCTGGACAAGGCAAACGGCGTGGTGGCGGAGCTGACCGACTGTGGCAGGTTGGATCTGGACGCTGACGAAATCCCCGAAGATTTGCAGAATTTCGAGGTGATCGCCGAAATGCGTTATCACGGGCAAGGCTTCGAGCTGCGCGTGCCGATGCCCAAGGGCGGGCTGACCTTGGACAACAAGGCGGACGTGATCAACGCCTTCCACGCGGCGCACAAGCAGGATTACGGCTATTCCTTCGATGATGCGCTGGTCGAGCTTTACAACGTCCGCGTCATTGCCACGGCCAAGGCCCGGCATCTGGAATTGGCCAAGCTGCCGAAGGGCGCATCAAACGATGTGGAAAACGCCTTCATGTACGAGCGGCTGACCGTGTTCGACGATGGCCAAAGTCATGTCACCCCGCGGCTGGACCGTGGCAAGCTGGGTGCAGGCACGCGGGTGGAAGGCCCGGCCATCATTATTCAGCACAATTCCACAACCCTTGTACCACCCGGCTATAGCGCCGTGGTTCAGGACTACGGCAGCCTTCGGCTGACCAAGATTTAAGGGAGGAAACGAACATGCCGAAAGACGTAGCAACCATCGACCCGATCACGCTTCAGGTGATCCGCGGATCCATCGAAACCATCGCCGAGGAAATGGCCCATGTGCTGTTTCGCATGTCCTTTTCCTCGATCATCCGCGAATCCGAGGATCTGGGCGCCGGGCTTTTCGACACCGAATTCAACACGCTCTGCGAGTCGGAATCGACGCCGATGCATATCGGGTCGATCCCCGGATACCTGCACGGGATTCAGGACACCCTCGACGATGGCGAGTGGTATGAGGGCGACGTCGTCGTCCACAACCACCCTTATCACGGCTCATCGCATACGCCCGATCTGGCGATCGTCATCCCGATCTTTCACAAGGGCGAGCTGGTCGGCTATTCGGCCAATACCGCGCATCACATCGACATCGGCGCGGCCACGCCCGGCCTGATCATCGACGTGCCGGACGTCTACGCCGAGGGCATGCTGTTTGCCGGCACCAAGCTCTACCGCAAGGGCAAGCGCAACGAGACGATGTGGCGCTTCATCCGCAACAACAGCCGCGCGGCACGCCAGTTGGTCGATGATATCGAGGCCCAGATCTCCTCGGCCCGGCTGGGGGTCAAGCGGTTCAACGAGTTGCTGGATCAGTACGGCAAGGAACTGGTCTTCGGCGCCTGCAACCAGCTGATGGACTACTCCGAAAAGATGCTGCGCCAGCGCATCGCGGATATCCCCGACGGTGAATATCGTGCCGAGGGCTGGCTGGACGATGACGGGCGCAACCGGGGCCAGCAACTGCCGGTCAAGGTCTGCGTGCGGGTCAGCGGCGATTCCATCACGGTCGACCTGACCGGGTCCGCCCCGCAGACGCCCACGGCCTATAACGTACCCTTCGAGGGCTCGACCAAGGTCGCGGCCTTCGCCGCCTTCCGCAAGCTGCTGCTGGATACGGCGACGTCCGACACGCGGGTGCCGTCCAATCAGGGATCGTTCCGCCCCATCGAGGTGATCGCGCCCAAAGGCTCGATCTTCAACCCGATCTCGCCCGCCGCGGCCGAGGCCCGCTTTACCCAGTGCAACTACATGATCGACCTCATCATGAAGGCGATGGCGCCGGTTCTGCCCGAAGAAATCATCGCCGGATCGTCGGCGTCGATCTCCTTCGCGTCCTATGCCGGGGTGCGCGAAAGCGGCGACTACTGGGTGTTCCTCGAGGTCAACGAGGGCGCCTATGGCGGGCGGCCGAAATCCGACGGGCCAGACGCCATCGACAACCTGATGGCCAACACCCGCAACAACCCGCTGGAAGATCTGGCGATGCATATCCCGATGGTCTGCGAGCGCTACGAGCTGCGCGACGACGTGATGCCGGGCGCGGGCAAATACCGGGGCGGCATCGGCGTGGTCAAGGCGCAGCGGATGCTGACCGACGGCATCATTACCCACGAAAGCGAACGCCACTCCAACGTGCCGTGGGGCATTTTCGGCGGCACCGAGGGGGCGGCGGGAAAATGCGACATCTACAATGTCGGCAGCAATGAGGCGCCGGAGGTGATGCACTCGAAATTTCACGGCAAGGAAGTCCGCAAGGATGACGTGATGGCCTATTACAGCCCCTGCGGCGGCGGATATGGCAGCCCGCTGGAGCGCGCGCCGAACAAGGTGCTGGACGATGTTCTGGACGGCTTCTGCTCACCCGAACACGCCCGCGACGTCTATGGCCTGGTGTTTGATCTTGAGGCCGAGACGGTCGATCTGGCGGCGACACAGAAGCGCCGCAAGGAGATGGCAACGGCAAGTTAAGGCGAACCGCATGGCCGGCCCGCATGGCGGGTCGGCCCCATTCAACAACAGGGAAAAATAAAAAATGGCAGCAACAGAACAAACTCGCCATGTGGAGGCTGAACGCACCGGCCTGATCGAGGAATCGATCCTTCCGACATTGCTGGGACAACGCCCCATCGGCCTGATCGGCTATGCCTGGATCTGGGTCGGTATCGCCGTCATCATCGCAACCTATTCACTGGGCGCCACGGGCGTCGGCGGCGGCGTGCCGCTGTCCACGGTGATCCTGATCATCTTTCTGGCCAACCTCGCGATCGGGGCCCTGATGGTGCTGACCGCCGACATCGGCACGGAACACGGCCTGCCCTTTGCCGTCTACCTGCGCGCCCCTTTCGGTATCCACGGAACGCATCTGCCGGCAATCTCGCGCGGGCTGATCGCGGCCATGTGGTTCGGGATCCAGACCTATCTGGGCGCGCTGGCGCTCAACGGGATCGGCGAGTATTTTCTGGGCTTCGACAACTGGTTCGTCTGGTACGTGCTTTTCGGCATCCTGCAGGTGGCCAACACCGCAATGGGCATCAAATCGGTTGAAAGGCTGGCCTCGCTCGCGGCGCCCGCGATCATCGCCATCTCGATCTGGATGTATTTCACTCTGGAAGGCGTGGCGAAGACAAACGGCATCAACCTGTGGAACTTCCAGGGCGCAGGCGAAATGTCGTTGATGGTGCTGTTCATCGCCAATCTCAGCTTCTGGTCGACGATGGCCATCGACGTCCCCAACCTGACGCGCTTCGTTAAGACGAAAGCCGGTGCGCGCGGCTTTGCAGCCCGCAACCGCAACGTCTTTCTTGCACAGCTTATCGCGCTGCCGGTGACACAGGCGCTGATTGCCGGCATCGGTGGCGTGTCGTTCATCGCAACCGGCAACTGGAACCCGATCGAGGTGATCCAGGGCGAAGGGCAGGGGTTCTCGCTGGTGATCCTGCTGGCACTGGTGGTTCTGGCGCAGTGGTCCACGAACAACTCGGCCAACCTGATCCCCTCGGCGCTGACCTTCATCAACCTCGCGCCGCGGTACATCAACTACAAACTGGCGGTCGCATTGGCCGGCATCGTCGGCACGCTGTGCTTCCCTTGGGCGATCCTGGACAACCTGTTCGTCTTCCTGGGGTATTACGGCGCGTTCCTGTCGGCGATCGGTGGGATCATGGTCGCCGATTACTATGTGCTGCGCAAACGGCGCCTCAACGTGCCTGACCTTTACAGCCACACGGGCCAGTTCCGCTATACGGGCGGCGTCAACATCGCGGGGCTTCTGGCCTGGCTGATCGCGGGCGCGGTGGCGGCATGGTACTCGCAATATGCCTTCGTCATCGGGTTCCCGCTGGGCTTCGTGCTCTACCTTATCCTGATGAAGCTGCTGGTGCTGCCCGGATATCCGCAGGCCGAGATCACGTCGGGCTACTCGGACGAATACCTCGCCACCAGCGAAGGCCTCAGCTGGGCCTATCTCGGTCAGGGCCAGTTTCGCCGTATGACCCCCGAAGAGGCGGATGGCGAAGGCATCGGTCGCGAGGATCTTTGATCTGACACGTGCTCCCTAAACTTGCCCGCATCCCTTTCGGGGGGTGCGGGCCTTTTTCGGTCTTGCGCATAGGTGTTACATCGGGAAAGGCGAGGTAGCAGCATCGATTGAACCGATCATCACAAGCAGCCATTCGCGCAATGCACTGATATTTCTGACCTGGTATTCCCATCTCAATTGTTTGAAGCCTTCGGGACTTGCTGTCATGTTGCGGCCATGGCGCCTGATTCCTTTAACAGCTTTCCCTTGCGAAACGCACGTGTCCACGAGGTCTTCGGCCCCAGCGCGTTTGGCTTTGCAGCCATTGTTGCCGCGCAGATGGCCGGTGATTTCATGTGGGTGCGCGAGGCGTGGCGCGGGGATATTCTGCATCCTGTCGGCCTTGCCACCATCTGCGGGCCCGAAAAGCTTCTGGCGGCGCAAACGGCCAATCAGACCGACAGCCTCGCCGTCGCCGAAGAGGCGCTCAAGGATGGCGCGCTGTCGCTTGTCGTGATCGAGATCACACGCCCGCTCGATCTGCGCGAGGGACGGCGTTTGCAGCTTGCCGCAAAGGCGGGAAACACGGTCGGGTTATGCCTGATCCCTGAAGGCATGGGCAGCAACGCCGCCGAAACCCGGTGGCGCGCCACCCCGGTGTTTGACGCTGAAAGGGAGGGCTCGACTCTGATGCGGTGGGAAATTATTAAGAACAAATCAGGAACGGTTGGGGCTTGGGATGTTCGCTGGGACCGGGAAAATCGTCGTCTCCATGTGGTTTCCCCGCCTGTCCAGCGAGCGGGCTCTCAGGATATGGCCGGTTGATGCGCCTTTTGCTCTGACGCTCAGGCAAAACAATACCGAACAGGTTTATTGCCTCAACGCACAGGCGGAAAAGCTGGGGCTTCATCGCGGGATGAGCGTGGCGGATGCCCGCGCCTTTTGCCCCGATCTGGTGACCCGCCCCGCGCGTCCCGATCTGGATGCGCGCTTCCTGTCTGCGCTGCGCCGCTGGGCCACGCGCTATTGTCCCTGGGTCGGGCGCGATGGAACAGACGGGCTGGTGCTTGATGTTACCGGCTCCACGCATCTTTGGGGCAGCGAGGCGAATATGCTGGAGGACATGCGCAGGCGCGCAGGGCGCGCAGGGCTGACGGTGCGGCTGGGTCTGGCAAACACACGCGGCGCGGCATGGGCGCTGGCGCATTACGGCAATGGTGCCACCTTGGCGCAAGAGCCGCAAAAGGCGCTCGCGCATCTGCCGGTGGCGGCGCTGCGGCTTGATGAGACCATGAGCACCGCCTTGCAGCGGCTGGGCCTGAGAACCATCGGCGATCTTTGCGCCACCGCCCGCGCACCGCTTGCACGTCGGTTTGGGCCGAAATTGATGCTGCGTCTCGATCAGGCGCTGGGGCACAGCCCGGAAACCGTCAACCCCGAGGCCGATCCGCCCCATTATGGCGTGCGCCTGACATTTCCCGACCCCATCGGTCTCATGGCGGATGTGATGGCGGCCACCTCCCGGCTGCTTGGCCCGCTATGCGACAAGCTCAAGACACATGAGGCGGGCGCGCGCGCGTTGACCCTGACCTTGCGGCGCGTCGATCAGGGCAGCCAGCAGGTCGAGCTGCGTCTTGCCGCCGCGATGCGCGATCCCCGGCGTATTCTGCCCCTGTTCGAGCGCGGCCTGAGCGAGGTGGATGCGGGCTTTGGCATCGACCAGATGCGACTGGTGGCCGCGGTGGTCGAACCGCTGCCGGTGCAGCAGATTGGCGCGGCCTCGGCAAGATCTTCCGGCCCTGACCGGCTGAACGATCTGATCACGCGCATCGGCACACGGATCGGGCTGGAGAACGTGCAGCGGTTCCTTCCCGCCGACAGCCACATCCCCGAGCGCAGCTTTATCATCGCGCCTGCCGCCTACAGCACGGCTGAAAACGGCTGGTCCGTCGGGCGACCGCGTCCCTTACGCCTTTTCCCGCCCGAACCGATTGCGGGCACAGGGCCGCGCCCGCCCGAGCGTTTTCGCTGGCGGCGCATGGCGCTTGCGACGGCGCGCACCACGGGGCCTGAACGTATCGCGCCGGAATGGTGGCTCGATGACGAGGGCTGGCGCACTGGCATGCGGGATTACTGGCATGTGGAAACCCGGCAAGGCCGCCGTCTTTGGCTGTATTACACACCGCAAAACCCAGGCTGGTTCGTGCAGGGAGAATTTGCATGAGCTATGCCGAGCTTTGCGTCACGTCGAACTTCACCTTTCTGACCGGGGCATCGCATCCCGAAGAACTGGTGCTGCGCGCCGCCGAACTGGGTCTTGAGGCTGTCGCGATTACGGACCGCAATTCCCTCGCAGGCGTGATGCGGGCCTATAGCACGCTGGAAGCCTTGAAAAAGGATGTCAAAGAGGCGCTGCGCATCCGCTCGACGCATCAGATCGACTCCTGTTCGCGCCAAGAGGTCGGCCTGCCGCAGGATTTGGCCGTTCCGGACGATCTGCACCTGCCAAAACTCATCGTCGGCACCCGTCTGGTTCTGCGCGATTGCACGGTGGAATGGATCGCCCTGCCCACGGATCGCGAGGCTTATCATCGGCTCTCGCGGCTTCTGACCCTTGGCAAGCGGCGGGCCGGAAAGGCGGAATGCCTTCTTGATCTGCGCGATCTGGAGGAGGGGTGTCAGGGCATGATCCTGATCGCCCTTCCCCAAGACGGCCTGCAAACGGCCGCCCCCGATATCCAGAAACTTCAAAGGCGCTTTCCCGGCTACGTGTTTACCGGCGCGGCACCGCGTTATGACGGCTCGGATCAGGCCTATCTGAACGCCTGTGCGCGGCTTGCCCGGAAAACCTCGGCGCCCATGGTGGCGGTGGGGGATGTGCTGATGCATCGCAGCAACCGTCGCCAGCTGGTGGACGTTCTGACCTGTCTGCGTGAGGGCATCACCATCGATGAGATCGGCACGCGCGCCCTGCCGAACGCCGAGCGGCGTCTGAAGGGCCACGAAGATATGGCCCGGGTGTTTCACGCGCATCCCGCCGCATTGCGCCGCACGGTCGAGATCGCCGCGCGGTGCAGTTTCTCCCTTGGCGAGCTGAGCTACGAATACCCTGATGAGATTTCTTCGCGCGAATCCCCGCAGGCGCGGCTTGAGCGATTGGCGCATGAAGGGATGCGGTGGCGCTATCCAAACGGCGCGCCCCTGCGGGCAAACGCCTTGATGGAAAAGGAGCTCGGCCTTGTCGGCGAGCTGGGCTATGCCGCCTATTTCCTCACCGTCCACGACATCGTGCAGGAGGCACGCTCGCGCGGCATCCTCTGCCAGGGGCGGGGCTCGGCGGCCAATTCGATCCTGTGCTATCTGCTGGGCATCACCGATGTCAGCCCCGACATGATCGGCATGGTGTTCGAGCGTTTCATCTCGCGCCATCGCGGCGAGCCGCCCGATATCGACGTGGATTTCGAACATGAGCGACGCGAGGAAGTGATCCAGTGGATTTACGAGAAATACGGCCGCCACCGGGCCGGGCTGTGTGCCACCGTGATCCATTTCCGCACCCGCGCCGCGATCCGCGAGGTGGGCAAGGTGATGGGCCTGTCCCAGGACGTCACCGCCAGCCTTTCAAGCCAGATCTGGGGCCAGTCGAACAAGGGGGCCGATCCCGAAAGAGTGCGCCAGCTGGGCCTTGATCCGGACGACCGGCGCCTGTCCCAGACCCTGCGCCTGATCGGCGAGATCATCGGTTTTCCGCGCCACCTGTCGCAACATGTCGGTGGTTTCGTAATCACGCGCGGGCGACTGGACGAGTTGTGCCCAATCGAGAATGCGGCGATGGAGGAGCGCACGGTAATCGAGTGGGACAAGGACGATATCGACGCCCTCGGCATCCTCAAGGTCGATATCCTGAGCCTCGGCATGCTGACCTGCCTGCGCAAGAGTTTCGAGCTTCTGGAGCAGCACGAAAAGACGGCGCTGACCCTTGGCACCGTGCCGCAGGAGGACAAGGCGACCTACCGGATGTTGCAGCGCGCCGATGCCGTCGGGGTGTTTCAGGTCGAAAGCCGGGCGCAGATGAATTTCCTGCCCCGGATGAAGCCTGTGACCTTTTACGATCTGGTGATCGAGGTCGCCATCGTCCGCCCCGGTCCCATTCAAGGCGGCATGGTCAAGCCCTATATCCGGCGCCGCCAGGGGCTGGAGGAGCCGGAACCGTTCGGCCCCGCATTGGCGGACGTCACCCGCAAAACGCTTGGCGTGCCCTTGTTTCAGGAACAGGCCATGCAGATCGCCGTGGTCGGTGCAGGCTATTCCGCCGAAGAGGCCGATCAGCTTCGCCGCTCGCTTGCCTCTTTCCGCCGCATGGGCACGATCGGCGCGCATCGCGAGCGGTTCATCGACGGGATGCTGGGCAACGGCTATACCCGAGAGGTCGCGCAGCAATGCTTTGCCCAGATCGAGGGCTTTGCCGATTATGGGTTTCCAGAAAGCCACGCGGCGGCGTTTGCCATGCTGACCTATGTCTCGTCATGGCTGAAATGCCACCACCCGGCGATCTTTGCCTGCGCGCTGCTGAATTCTCAGCCCATGGGGTTCTACGCGCCCGCGCAGATCGTGCGCGATGCGCGCGATCACAACGTCGAAATCCGCCCGATCTGCGTGAACAGCAGTGCATGGGACAATATTCTGGAGCGCCGCGCCGATGGGCAACTGGCGCTTCGGCTGGGATTTCGCCAGATCAAGGGCTTTCGCGAGGAGGACGCGGGATGGATCGTGGCCGCGCGGGGCAATGGTTATACCGACCCCGAAAGCCTCTGGCTGCGGGCCGGCATCCTTCCCGCAGTGCTCGAACGTCTGGCCGAAGCGGATGCGTTTGCCGGAACAGGTCTGACGCGCCGCGATGCATTGTGGAAAGTGCGCGCAATCCGTGCGCCCAAACCGCTGCCCCTGTTCAGCGACCCGCTTGACGGCGAGGGCGTGCGAGAGCCGGAGGTAAGCCTGCCAACCATGCATCTGGGCGAAGAGGTCGTCGAGGATTACATCGCCATGCGCCTGACCTTGCGCGCTCATCCGATGGAGCTGTTGCGCCCTGCAATCCCTGACCTTACGCCCCATGATCTTTTGCCCACAGCCCCGCTCAAACGCACAAGCGTTTGCGGCCTCGTCATCACCCGCCAACGCCCCGGAACGGCATCAGGCGTGATTTTCCTGACGTTGGAGGATGAAACCGGCGTGTCCAACGTAGTGGTCTGGAAAAAGGTTTACGAGCGATTTCGCCGTGTGGTGATGGGGGGGCGTCTGTTGCGCGTGACCGGGCGGCTGGAACGCGAAGGCATCGTCGTGCATCTGATTGCCGAGCATATCGAAGACCTCTCTCACCACCTCTCAAACCTTGGCCACCCGATGGACGACGCCGTCGGCGTCACCTATCCCCAGGCCGACGAGACCCCGCGCCCACGTCATTCGCCCCGTGCCAGACATCCTCGCGAACAGGCAAAACGGTTGTTTCCAAGCCGGGATTTTCATTGAAATCGGGCATTGAGGATATGGTGCGCCGCCAAGCGTTGGCGCTTTCGCTTTCCATTTTCGGATTTCGAAAACAGAAAAATTCAGCTGTCACTGACTAACCTGTATCCAATCACTATTCGCTGGCCCGGCATCGGGGCGCGGCCTCATGGCCAACAGGCAGCGGTCATCGCGGGCACCGTCGGCGCATTCAGTCGCTAAAAACTTCCCTCCCGAGATTGACTACTGCTGCAAGCTGTCGCAACCTAAGTAAAGGTTAATACTGCCTTTTGAGAGTTGTGGCCTCGGACACTGCCACAAAAGAAGGATCGCTGCCATGAAATCTTTTGCAATTAGCTACCGGTGTCTATCATGACGCCGACGATCGAAGCTGACACCGTCCTGAGCGGCGGAAGGATCTGGTTGGGCAAAGGGCTCGGCTTTGCCGAGGCGGCGGCGCTTTGGGGTGGCCGCGTTCTGGCCACGGGCACCGCGGCAGAGATCTCGCCGTTGATCGGGGCCGAAACGCGCGTGATCGATCTGAAGGGCCGCTTGGCAACGCCGGGGCTGAATGACGCCCACATGCATCTGATCCCCTATGGCACCGCAATGGCCGAAGTCGATCTGCGGCCCGCTGCGGCCCCTACGCTGAAGGCATTGCTGGATGCCGTGCGCCGGAACGCTGCCGAAAAGCCAAAGGGCGAGTGGGTGATCGGGCGCGGCTATGACCATTTCAAGCTTGATACAAAACGCCATCCCAGCCGCGAGGAACTGGACGAGGCGGCCCCCGATCATCCGGTGTATATCGTGCGCACCGACGGGCATCTGGCGGTTGCAAATTCGCTGGCCCTGAAAATGGCCGGGATCGACGAAAGCACGCAGTCGCCCAAAGGTGGATTGATCGAGAAGAAGGATGGCAAGCTGACCGGCCTTCTGGCGGAAACCGGGCGCGAAAAGCTGATGGCGGTCCTTCCCGATGCCAGCGTCGAAGACCTTGTCACCTCCATCGAGCGGGCGGGCGCCGATCTTTTGTCCTACGGCATAACCTCCTGCATGGAAGCGGCTGTCGGCATCCGCGACGGCTGGACCGAGATGCTGGCCTATCAGAAGGCCCATCGCGAGGGGCGGCTGCCGCTGCGGGTCTATGCGGTGCTGATGGGCGACAAGGGCAACAGTGTTCTGCCCGAGGCGATGGCCGCGGGCATGGTCTCGGGCGGCGGCAATGACATGTTCCGCATCGGGCCGGTCAAGATCTTCACCGATGGCAGTGCCGGCGGGCGAACGGCCGCGATGACAAAGCCGTATATGAACGGCGATGCGGATGATACCGGCCTGCTTTTG
Source organism: Pelagivirga sediminicola (assembly GCF_003072125.1). Classification (GTDB taxonomy): domain Bacteria; phylum Pseudomonadota; class Alphaproteobacteria; order Rhodobacterales; family Rhodobacteraceae; genus Roseovarius; species Roseovarius sediminicola. The sequence goes on from NZ_QCYH01000014.1 coordinate 38,688, forward strand.
CTGACGGATAACGAGCTGACCTCGATGGTGGCCGACATCCACAAGCAGGGCTACCGCCTGGCCGTTCACGCCATCGGCGATGCGGCGATCGAGCAGATCCTGAAAGCGACCGAAGCGGCCCTGGCCGACAATCCCGACCCGGACCGCCGTCACCGGATCGAGCATTGCGGATGGCTGCGCCCCGATCAGATGGAGCGCATGAAGAAGGCGCATATCCTGCCCGCGCCGCAGCCTGCGTTCCTGTATTACTTCGGCGATCTCTATCTGACCTTGCTGGAGCAAGAGCGCGTCGCCGCCAGCCACCCGATGCGGACCTGGATCGATGCGGGCCTGCACCCGTCGGCCAGCACCGATTGCCCGGTGGTGGAGATCAACCCCTTTGCCAACATCTACACCATGGTCACGCGCAAGACCGAGAATGGCACCGTTATCGGCGCCGATCAGGCGCTGAGCGTGGAAGAGGCCCTGCATGCCTGCACCTATGAAGGCGCCTACGGCTCGCATGAAGAGGACATCAAGGGGCGTCTGGTGCCCGGCCAGTTGGCGGATGTGGCGGTCTTCGACACCGACTTTTTCACTGTCCCTGCCGAAGATATCCTGAACACGCGCTGCGACGTGGCCATCCTCGGCGGCAAGGTTGTCTACGAACGGGAGGGCGCAACGCCATGATGGCGCAGATCACCCGGCGGTTGCTGATTTCGATCCCGGTATTGCTGGGCGTGCTGCTGCTCGGGTTCGGGTTGTTGATCCTGGTGCCGGGGGATCCCGCAACGGTGCTGGCCGGGCCGATGGCCACGCCCGAAGTCATTGCCAAGATCCGCACCGATATGGGCCTGGACGAGCCTTTGGCCGTTCAGTTCGGACATTACCTGCTGCGCATGGCGCATGGCGATCTGGGCCGCTCGCTGATTTCGAACAAGACTGTCGTGTCAGAGCTTCTGGCGGCCATCGGCCCGACCGCCGAGCTGATGTTTGCGTCCCTGATCTGGTCGGTTCCGGTCGCCATCGGGCTGGGCACGCTGGCGGCGGTTCTGCGTGGCAGCCTTCTGGACCGTGCGATCATGGCCATCTCGGTTGCCGGGGTGTCGCTGCCGATTTTCTTCATCGGCCTGATGATGATCCACTTTGTCGGCGTGAAATGGCAGCTGCTTCCGTTTCTGGGACGGGGCGGCCCCCTTTGGACGGTCGAGGGCCTGAGGCACATCATCCTGCCGGCCGTGTCCTTGGGGATGATCCTGGTCGGGCCGGTGGCACGGATGACGCGAACATCGGTGCTCGAAGTGCTCAAGCTTGACCATGTGCGCACCGCACGGGCCAAGGGATTGTCCGAAACGAGCATCATCCTGCGCCACGGCTTGCGCAATGCGCTGATCCCTGTGGTGACGCTGATCGGCTTGCAGGCCGGTTATCTGCTGGGCGGCGCCGTGGTCACGGAAAGCATCTTTTCCTATCCCGGCATCGGTCGGCTGGCGGTGGGCGCGATCCTGTCGAGCGATTTTCCACTGGCCCAAGGCACGATCATGATCCTCGCCCTGGCGTTCATCCTGATCAACATGACGGTTGATATCCTCTATGCCCTGCTAGACCCGAGGATGCAGACACAATGACCAGCATCGACGCCGCAGCGGCAGTGGACGAACAGGCACCGCCGGCAATTCAGCCCTGGTGGTCGCGGCTCATGCGGGATCCGATCGCGCTCTTTGCGACGGCCGTCCTGCTGGCGATCATCATATGCGCCATCGCCGCCCCGCTCATTTCCCCCCATGATCCGTTCGCCACATCCCGCGCGGTGATGAAACCGCCGATCTGGAATGCCGGCGGCAGCTGGGACCATATCCTGGGGACGGACGGGCAGGGCCGGGATATGCTGAGCCGTCTTTTTTACGGAACGCGCCTGACGCTGATCATCGGCGTGGTCAGCGTGGGGCTGGGCGGAACTTTCGGCTCCTTCATAGGGCTGCTTGCGGCCTTCTACCCAAAGCTTGAGCCGTGGGTGATGCGCCTTGTCGACGTGATGCTGAGCTTTCCGGCGATCCTTCTGGGCCTTGCGCTGGTTGCGGTTTTGGGATCGGGCGTCACGCCCGTTGTCATCGCCTTGGCCATCGCGTCGATCCCCGATACCGCGCGCATTGCCCGCTCCATCGCGGTGAGTGTGATGAAGCAGGAGTTCATCGAGGCGGGCCGCGCGGTCGGCCTGTCCGATATCGCGCTGTTCACGCGCTACCTTCTGCGCAACTGCATATCGTCGATCATGATCTTCATGAGCCTGCGTTTCGGGCAGATCATCCTGATCGGCGCCGCGCTCAGCTTTCTGGGGCTGGGCGCAAGGCCGCCGACGGCGGAACTGGGCATGATGGCATCCCAAGGGCGCGATTTCCTGCTGTTCGCGCCGCATATCGCGGTGATCCCGTCGGTGATGATCTTCATCATCGTTCTGGCGACGAACGTTCTGGGGGATGCCTTGCGCGACGTTCTGGACCCGCGTTTGCGGTCATGAATCCAACATAAACGGAGGAAGAAAAATGAAAAAGATCCTGATGACGACGGCGGCTTTGGCGCTTGTCTCTGCACCGGCGCTGGCGGCGGGCGAAATCACCGTTGTGCGCGCGATTGACGCCAACAACTACGATCCGCACAAATCCACGGCGCAGGCCAATGCCGAGATCATGTTCATGCTCGGCGATACGCTGGTGTCGCTGGCGCCCGACATGAAGACGATCGAGAGCGGGATCGCAAAGGAGTGGGAGGTCTCGGATGACGGGCTGACCTACACGTTCCGCCTGCATGACAATGTGCAGTTCTGCGACGGCAAGAAGCTGACCGCCGATGACGTGGTTTATTCGATCGAGCGCTGGATAGATCCCGAAACGAACTCGCCCGTCGCCTGGCGCGCGGGCGAGGTCGAAAGCGTGACCGCAATCGATCCGTTCACCGTCGAATACAAGCTGAAAAGCCCGTTCTCCGAGCTTCTCTACCAACTGGCGCAAAGCTTTGGCACCATCATCGACAAGGATACCGTCGAGGCACTGGGGCCCGATTTCGGTGTCGCCGGTTTCAACGGCACGGGCCCGTTCTGCTGGGTCGAGTGGACGCCGCGCGACAAGATGATCATGGACAAGCACGAGGCCTATACCTGGGGCGCGCCGTTCCACAAGAACACCGGCCCCGCCTCGCTGGACCGGATCACGTGGCAGATCGTGCCTGAGGAAAACACCCGGACAGTCGCGGTGATGACCGGCCAGTCCGAAGTCTCGCCCTACATTCCGGTCATCGCGCTGAAGCAATTGGAGTCCGCTCCGGGTGTCGAAGTGGTGCGGTCCGATCTTGCCCCCTACACCTATTACATCGGCTTCAAGATCGACAAGGAGACGGTGTCGGATCCCGTCGTGCGCCGCGCGATCAACCTGGCGGTCGATCAGGAGGCGATGGCCGAGGACCTGTTCTTCGGCGAGGTGGAGCCAGCCTATAGCTATGTCACGCAGGACGCGCTGGACTGGAACCATGATCTTGACGATACGCTTCTGAAGTATGACCCCGAAGCGGCCAAGAAGATGCTGGACGAGGCGGGCTGGGTTCCCGGCGACGACGGCGTGCGCGCCAAGGGCGGCGTGCGGCTTTCGCCGCTGATCTATACCTTTGCCGAGTCGACCTATGGAAAGCAGGTCGAGGCGGTGCAATCCTATCTGCGCGAGATCGGCATCGACCTGCAGATCGAATCCTTCGATGCGACCGTGGTCTGGGGCAAGCTCGCGACGCAGGAATTCGACATGTACACGATGGGCTATCCCTACGTTTCGTCCGGGGACGCGCTCAACCTCTATTTCCGGTCCGAGAATATCCCCACGCCCAACCGCATGAACTGGAATGACGAGAAGACGGATGAGCTGCTGGATGCCGGCGCAGCCGCCACCGACGACGCCGAGCGCGCGAAAAACTATGGCGAGGTTCTGAAGATGGTCCATGACGCCGCCGCGTGGCTGCCCTTGTACCATGACCCCATGGTCATTGTGCAATCCACCGATCTGGAAACGATCACGCCGCACAACCTTTATGGTGCCGGTCTCTACAAGGGGCTTGACCTCAAATTCAAGGAGTGACGCGCCCTTGATATCCGGGCGGGCCGCGATGGCCCGCCCTTTCCCGAGTCCCCCGGAATACGGAGTTGTCATGTCTGTCACTGTGATCCGCAATGCGGCATGGATCGTCGCCTGGGACAAGGCGGCGGAAGCGCACCGCTATGTGCAGGATGGCGATGTCGCGTTCGATGGCGACAGGATCGTGCATGTCGGCGGACGCTACGAAGGTCCGGCGGCGACCGAGATCGACGGGCGCGATCGGCTGGTGTCACCGGGATTGGTGAACATCCACTCGCACCCTTCTTCCGAGGCGATGAACAAGGGTTTTCTGGACGAGCTGGGCAGCCCCCGCCTGGGCATGTCGTCGCTTTACGAATTCATGCCCTTGTTCGGCCCCGATGACGAGGGGCGGCAGGCCTGCGCCGAGGTGACCTATTCGGAGCTTCTGCTGTCGGGCGTCACAACGCTGGTCGATCTGTCGCCGGCCTGGGATGGCTGGCTCGATACCTTTGCCGCATCGGGGCTGCGCGGCATCGCGGCGCCCATGTATCGCTCGGCCCGCTGGTTCACCGACAATGGACATGAGGTGAAATACGAATGGGACGAGGCGGCGGGCAGGGCCGCGATGGATGCGGCGCTCGATCTGGTCGACCGGGCAGGAAAACACCCCTCGGGGCGGCTGTCGGGCATGGTCTCGCCCAGCCAGATCGACACATGCACGCCCGAGCTGATCAGGGACAGCTTCGCTGCTGCGCAGGATCGCGGAGTGCCGTTTCAGATCCATGCGGCGCAATCGGTGGTGGAGTTCACGGAGATCACGCGCCGCCATGGCATGACGCCGCTGGAATGGCTGGACTCGCTTGGCGTGCTGCGGCCCGGCGCCATCATCGGGCATGCCATTTTCCTGAACGATTATGGCCATGTCTTCTGGCCCGAGGCCAATGATTTCAAGCTGTTGCAGGACAGTGGCGCGGCGGTGGCGCATTGCCCGACCGTATTCCAGCGGCGCGGCATCACCATGAACACCGTCGGCCGCTACATTCGCGGCGGAATTCCCGTGGGCCTTGGCACTGACACCTACCCGCACAATATGCTGGAGGAGATGCGCAACGCGCTTTATCTTTCGCGGGTGGTGTCGCGAAATCCGTATGATCTGCGCACGCATGACATCTTTGATGCGGCAACGACGGGTGGTGCGGCGATCCTGGGCCGCGACGATATCGGCAGGCTTGAGGTGGGCGCCAAGGCCGATCTTTTCCTTGCCGACATCACAGCGCCCGCGATGATGCCCCTGCGCGATCCCTTGCGCTCGCTCATCTATGTCGCCGCCGAACGGGCGGTGCGCGATGTCTTTGTCGATGGCCGCCACGCGGTTGTCGCCGGCAAGGTTCAGGCCTTTGATCTGGAAGCGTCGCTGGAGCGTCTGCAACAGGCTCAGCGCCGCGCCGAAAAAGCGTTCCAGGGTCTGGACTATGCAAACCGCCAACATGATGAGGCATCTCCAATGGTCTATCCGTTCGCATGACTACCGCAACCCTCCCAACCAGCGCTGCCGAGGCGCGCGGCAAGCAATCCGTCCCGTTCCTGGAAGTGCAGGATCTGGAAGTGGAGTTCCATGTCAGCGGCACGGTTCAGCGCGCCGTTCAGGGCGTCAGCTTCACGCTGGATAGGGGCCGAACGCTGGGCGTCGTGGGCGAATCGGGGTGCGGTAAAAGCGTGACCTCGCTTTCGATCATGCGGCTCGTGCCGCAACCGCCGGGCCGATACGCCGGCGGGCGCATCCTGCTGGAGGGCAAGGATCTTCTGCAGGTGCCGGAGGCCGAGATGCGCGCCCTGCGCGGCGGGCGGATCGGGATGATCTTTCAGGAGCCGATGACATCGCTCAACCCGGTCTATACCTGCGGCGCGCAGATCCGCGAAAGCCTGTCGGTCCATTCGGGGCTGAGCCGGGCCGCCGCGCGTGACCGGGCGGTGGAATTGCTGGATCTGGTGGGCCTGCCGTCGCCGAAACAGCGCGCGGACGATTATCCGCATCAGCTGAGCGGCGGTCAGCGCCAGCGGGTCATGATCGCGCTGGCCCTGGCCAACGATCCCGATCTGCTGATCGCGGACGAGCCGACCACGGCGCTGGACGTGACGATCCAGGCACAGATACTGGATTTGATGGGCGACTTGCGCGAACGCACCGGGGCTGCCGTGATGCTGGTTACTCATGATCTGGGCGTGGTCGCGCAGACATGCGACGATGTCGTCGTCATGTATGCCGGCCGCGTGGTCGAGCGGGCGCCGACCAAAAGCCTCTTTGCCGATCCGCAGCACCCCTACACGATCGGCCTTATGGCGGCGGTGCCCCGCATTGATGCGGCAATCGGGCGGCTGGCGACGATCCCCGGCGCGGTGCCGCCCCCGTGGAAGCGCATCACCGGCTGCCGCTTTGCGTCGCGTTGCCCTCTGGCAACCGAGCAGTGCCGGACGGAGGATCCGCCATTGCGCGAGCTTTCACCGGGCCACGGCGTGGCCTGCTGGCGCGCCCCTATCGAGACGGTGATGTCATGACGGCTATGCTCGAAGTTCGCGGACTGACCAAACATTTCTACATGCGCCGCGGTATTCTGCGGCGGATCGCCGGCACGGTGCAGGCGGCAAACGACATCAATTTCGACGTGAACGAGGGCGAGACGCTGGCCATCGTCGGCGAATCGGGCTGCGGCAAATCCACGATCGGGCGCACCTTGCTGGGATTGACACCCGCCACCGCCGGCACTGTCAGCCTTGACGGAGAGCAGGTCCTGACGCTGGACAAGACAGCCATGCGGTCGATGCGCAGGAAGATGCAGATCATCTTTCAGGACCCCTACGGCTCGCTCAATCCGCGTATGACGGTGGCCGAGACGCTGGCAGAGCCCCTCTTGCTGCACGATCTGGCCACGCCCGCCGACGTGTCGCAGAAGGTGGCCGAGCTGCTGGACATCTGCGGGCTTCAGCCTTGGCATGCCGGGCGATATCCGCACGAGTTTTCCGGGGGCCAGCGCCAGCGTGTCGGGATCGCCCGCGCATTGGCGACGCGGCCGCGCGTCATCGTCTGTGACGAGCCTGTGTCGGCCCTCGACGTCAGTGTCCAGGCGCAGATCATCAACCTGCTGGAGGATCTGCAGCGCCAGTTCGGCATTGGCTATGTCTTCATCAGCCACGATCTGGCCGTCGTCCGGCACGTGGCGACGCGGGTCGCCGTCGTCTATCTGGGCCGAATCGTCGAAGAAGCGCCCACCGCGGCCTTGTACGCGCAGCCGCGCCATCCTTACACGCTGAGCCTTATCAAGGCCGCGCCGCGCCCCGATCCGTCGGTTGAACAGATCAGCGCGCCGGTTCAGGGCGATCTGCCAAGTGCGCTGAACCCGCCTTCGGGCTGTGCCTTTCATCCGCGCTGTCCGATGGCGCAGGACCGCTGCCGCAAGGAACGCCCCGAGCTGCGCCCCCTCGACGGCGGAAAGGTCGCCTGTCATTTTGCCGAGCAGATCCAGGAAGGCGGCTTTGGCGAGCCGACCCCGGTGCCACCGATGTTGCAACGGCGTCTGGATGTATTGGAGCGCGCAAGGGCGCAATCGGGCGCGGAGTAAGGTAGATGCCCGCCCCGGTGCTGTTGACCCGCGCGCCATGCGAAGACAACCAGAGCGAAAATCATGCCCAACAATGACCTTGACGCGGCCCCGTCGGTTCAGGACCTGATTACAGCGTTTCCCTTGCCGACGCTGGTCATTGGGCGCGACGAAAAGATCGAACGCCTGAACGCCGCGGCTGGGACGCTGCTAGGTGAAAACTTGGTCGGGCGGCATTTCACCACGGCGCTGCGTCATCCCGCGCTGGTTGACGCGGTCGAGCGTTGCCTGCGCGATCACACGCCAAGAGAAGTGTCCTATCAGGTCGTTGGCGGCGCGAACGACGCATTCTATGACGTGCACCTTCAGCCGGTTGCAGCCAGCGCCCTGTTGTTACTCAGCTTTCAGAACGCCACGGATCTGGCCCATGCCGAAAAGATGCGCCGCGATTTTGTCGCCAATGTCAGCCACGAGTTGCGCACACCGCTCACCGCGCTGATGGGTTTCATCGAAACCTTGCGCAGCTCTGCGCGAGACGACGCCAAGGCACGCGACCGCTTTCTTGGCATCATGTCGGATGAGGCGGAGCGCATGAACCGGCTGGTCGGTAAACTATTGTCCCTCAGCCGGGTCGAAGCGGATCAACATGTGCGCCCGACGACAGAACTCGACCTGCGGGTTGTCCTGCGAAGGGCGCAGGAAAATCTTGCGCAACTTGCGCGCGATGGTCGCGTGGACGTGCGGCTGGATTCGGGACAGGCGCCCTTGCAGGTGATCGGTGATGCCGATCAGTTGCTGCAGGTCTTTACCAACCTTTTGGAGAACGCCATCAAGTATGGCGGCAATGACCGGACCGTGGACATCATCACGCGGAAATCTGCGCATGATCCGGTTCTGCGCGGCCCCGCGATGGAAATCGTGATTGCCGATCAGGGGCCGGGCATAGACCCGATTCACCTGCCACGCCTGACCGAACGGTTCTACCGCGTTGACGGCCACCGCAGCCGCGAACTGGGCGGGACCGGCTTGGGCCTTGCCATCGTGAAACATATCCTCAATCGCCACCGCGGCCGGTTGAAGATTGCCAGCCAGCCGGGAAAGGGCGCGCAATTCATCGTTGTCCTGCCGCTTGACGCATGATGCGAAAGGACCTGCTCGCGCCAAACGCGGCGGGCGGCCGATCTGTCATGAAACTGTAACATACCTGTCGCAAAACCGAGACACCCGGCGCCGATAAGCGTGTCGGGATCATCAAGGGATGGTCCGTGATCCGGATTTGACAGGAGTTTTCATGTCCCTCGCAAACCTTACCGCACCGACGCTTGCCATCGCGGCCCTGTCGGCCACCGCTGCTGCAGCCCGCGACAACGTGCAGGTCGCAGGATCCTCCACCGTGCTGCCCTATGCGGCCATCGTTGCCGAAGCCTTTGGTGAGAATTTCGATTACCCGACACCGGTAATCGAATCGGGCGGCTCGTCTGCCGGGCTCAAGCGGTTCTGTTCGGGTGTGGGCGCCAACACGATCGACATCGCGAATTCCAGCCGCGCGATCAAACCGCCGGAAATGAAAATATGCGCGGAAAACGGTGTGACGGGCATTGTCGAGGTGCGCATCGGCTATGACGGGATCGTCTTTGCCAGCGACATCAACGGCAACAGCTTCGCCTTTACGCCCGCCGATTGGTATCTGGCATTGGCCGCGGACCTGCCCGTGGACGGAGCCATGATCGCCAACCCCAACACCAACTGGAACATGATTGACACGGATCTTCCCGATCAGTCGATCAAGGCGTTCATTCCCGGCACCAAGCACGGCACGCGAGAGGTATTCGAAGAAAAGGTTCTGCTGCAAGGGTGCAAGGACAGCGGCGCAATGGGCGCGATCCTGCAGATCAACGGCGCGGACGAAAAGGCGGCCGAGGCGGCCTGCATGGCGGTGCGCACCGATGGTCTGTCGGTCGATATCGACGGCGACTATACCGAAACGCTTGCACGGATCGAAGCGGATCCGAACGGCATCGGTGTGTTCGGCCTGTCGTTTTATGAAAACAACACCGACCGCCTGCAAGTCGCGACAATGTCTGGTGTCCTGCCCGGCACGGCGAGCATCGCGGCGGGGGATTATCCGGTCTCGCGCCCGCTGTATTTCTACATCAAGGCGGCGCATCTGGATGAAATACCCGGTTTGCAGGAGTTCACCCAGTTTTTCGTCAGCGACGAGATTGCCGGCCCCGATGGGCCGCTGGCCGAATATGGGCTGGTTTCCGACCCCCAACTGACCGCGACGCAGGATGCGGTCAGCAATCGCGCTCTGCTTGGCGGCATGTAGGGCAGGGTGCGGAGCCGGCCTTGCGTCTGCTCCGCGCCGACCCAAGGAGAAACGGACATGATCCGGAACCTTGATATGGCGCCCTCTCTGCCCGCACTGGTGATCGGTCTGGCGGTCTTGGCGTCTTTCGCCGCGCAGATGCGGGCACGTGCCGCGTCGGGCGGGGATCTGCGCAATCTGGCATCCCTGCCCGGGCCGCATGGCGCGAACGCCTTTCTCAGTGTCCTTGTTCCGGCGATCGCCAGCTATGCCGCCCTGTCACTGGTCAGGTTGATCGGTGACCGGCAAGGGGTCGAGCTGCTTTCCGCCCATTCCGTGCCCGTGGCGGTGCTGGTCGTCGCCGCACTTGGGTGCGGTGGCGCAATCTCGGTGTCCACAGCGCGGTTTCGGGCCCGCGCAGCATTCGAGTGGTGGATCAAGTCGCTCCTGATCGCCGCCGCCGCAGTGGCGGTCCTGACCACGCTCGGCATCGTGCTGTCGATGCTGTTCGAAGCGGTGCAGTTCTTTCAACAATACCACTGGCGCGATTTTTTCCTGTCCAGCAAGTGGTCTCCCAACTTTCGCGGCAACAGCGCGCTGGGCATCCTGCCGCTGCTTTGGGGCACGCTATACATCAGCTTCATCGCGCTGCTGCTTGCGGTGCCTGTTGGGCTGTTTGCCGCGATATACCTCTCCGAGTATGCAGGGCGGCGGATGCGAAATGTCGCCAAGCCGCTGATCGAAATCCTCGCAGGGATCCCCACGATCGTCTATGGGCTGTTTGCGTTGACCACGATCGGGCCGGTCCTGCGGGACTATTTCGCGCAGCCGCTTGGGTTGGGCGACAGCGCGTCGTCGGTGATGACGGCGGGGCTGGTCATGGGGATCATGCTGATCCCGTTCGTGTCGTCGCTGTCGGATGACGCCATCAATGCGGTGCCGCAGGCGATGCGCGACGGATCCTATGCGCTGGGCGCCACGCGGTCCGAAACGATCCGGCAGGTGGTGATCCCGGCTGCCTTGCCGGGCATCATGGGCGCCGCATTGCTGGCCGCCAGCCGCGCCATCGGCGAGACGATGATCGTCGTTCTGGGCGCCGGAGCCGCCGCCCGCCTGTCGCTGAACCCGCTTGAAGCGATGACGACCATCACCGTGAAAATCGTCAGTCAACTGACTGGTGACACCGATTTTGCCAGCCCTGAAACATTGGTGGCCTTCGCGCTTGGGCTGACGCTTTTCGTCTTTACGCTGGGGCTCAACGTGCTGGCCCTGATGATCGTGCGCAAATATCGGGAGCGATACGAATGACACCTCCGGCGCATTCCCTGCTCAAAAGCGATGATCGCACCAGGCGGCGGCGCGCGTCCGAGGCGCGGTTCCGCGCGTGTGGACTGGCCGCGATCGGCATTGCGGCGCTGGCGCTGGCCGTGTTGCTGACTTCGGTTCTCGCCAATGGCGCAGGGGCGTTTCGCCAGACCTATATCAAACTGCAGATCCCCTTGCCCGAAGCCAGTCTGGACAAAGCCGGCCAGCGCGATCCGGCCGCGATGGCAAAGGTCTCGACCTTCGGCTATGCGGCGCTGCTGCACGCCGCCCTGCTGGACCGGATCGCCGCGTTGCAGATCGAGACGGAACTGGCCGACCAGGACGTCGCAGCAATGATCAGCAAGGAGGCGGCCGCCACCTTGCGCGATCATGTGCTCGCGAACCCTCATCTGATTGGCGGCATGGCGGCGATGGATGTTCTGGCGGCAGGTCGGATCGACGGGTATTTCAAGGGCCGCGTGACCCTGAAAAGCGCGGCGATGGACGGCAATACCTCACCTCAGGCCCTGCAGCTTGCCCGCAAACTGGCCGATGCCGACGTGATCGAGACGCGTTTCAACTGGCGGTTTCTGACCGCGCCCGACGCCAGCGACCAGCGGCCCGAGGCCGCCGGTCTGGGTGTTGCGATGCTGGGATCGCTTTACATGATGCTGGTGGTGCTGGCGCTGGCCCTGCCGGTCGGGGTGGCGGCCTCGATCTATCTGGAGGAATTCGCGCCCCGGAGCAGGATATCCGATCTGATCGAGGTGAATATCAGCAATCTGGCCGCCGTCCCGTCCATCGTGTTCGGCATCCTCGGGCTGGCGGTTTTCATCAACTTCGCCGGGATGCGGCAATCCTCGCCCCTGGTCGGCGGGCTGGTTCTGACGCTCATGACGCTGCCGACGATCATCATCTCGACCCGCGCGGCGCTCAAATCGGTGCCGCCGTCGATCCGCGATGCTGCATTGGCCCTCGGGGCCAGCAGGATGCAGGCGGTGTTTCACCATGTCCTGCCGCTTGCCGCGCCGGGCATACTGACCGGCACCATCCTGGGGCTCGCGCAAGCGCTGGGCGAAACCGCGCCCCTGCTGCTGATCGGCATGGTGGCTTTCGTGCGCGACTATCCGGTGGCGTATAGCGATACGGCAGGGCTGTTTGGCGACGCGGCCACGGCGCTGCCGGTGCAGGTCTTCAACTGGACCCAACGGGCCGATCCGGGTTTCGCCGAACGCGCATCGGGCGCGATCATCACGCTGCTGGTGTTTCTGGCCGTGATGAACACGGCGGCCATCCTGCTGCGCCGCCGCTTTGAACGTCGCTGGTAACGAGAGGGGAATGCCATGAAGGACATCGATGTAATCGAGCGCTCGCGTGCAGGGGCGCGGCAGAAGATATCGGCACGCAACGTGCAGGTTCGCTATGGGCACACGGCCGCGATCAAAAATGTGTCGGTGGATATCGCCGCCGACACGGTGACCGCGTTCATCGGCCCGTCCGGCTGTGGAAAATCCACATTTCTGCGCTGCCTGAATCGCATGAATGACACGATCGACACTTGCCGCGTGACGGGGGAGATCCGCATTGACGACGAAGACATCCACGACCCCAAGGTCGATCCAGTGCAATTGCGCGCCAAGGTCGGTATGGTGTTTCAAAAGCCCAATCCCTTTGCGAAATCCATCTATGACAACGTGGCATATGGCCCGAAAATCCACGGATTGGCCCGCACCAAGGCCGAGCTGGGCGACATCGTGAAGGTCGCGCTGGAAAAGGCCGCGCTCTGGGACGAGGTCAAGGATCGGCTCGACAGTCCGGGAACGGGGTTGTCTGGCGGTCAACAGCAACGATTGTGCATCGCGCGTGCCATCGCGACCGCGCCGCAGGTTCTGCTGATGGACGAGCCGTGCTCGGCCCTCGATCCTATCGCCACAGCGCAGATCGAAGAGCTGATACACGATCTACGCCGGAACTATTGCGTCGTGATCGTCACGCATTCGATGCAGCAAGCCGCGCGAATCAGCCAGAAAACGGCGTTTTTCCACCTTGGCAGTCTGGTGGAGTACGGCGATACCGATCAGGTGTTTACCGCGCCCCGCGATTCAAGAACCGAAAGCTACATCACCGGCAGGATTGGATAACCCATGGAAAACGAGCATATCTCTTCGGCTTTCGATACCGATCTCGAAGCGGTCCAGTCGCAGATCATGAAAATGGGCGGACTGGTCGAAAACGCCATCCAGCTTGGCATGAAATCCCTTGAAACCCGCGACGCGGAACTGGCCCGGCAGGTGCGCGTCGCGGATGGGGCCATCGACGCGCTCGAAGAGGCCATCAACGAGGGTGCCGCGCGCATCATTGCGCTGCGCGCCCCGACGGCGGTCGATCTGCGGCTGGTCCTGTGTGTGATCAAGATCAGCGGCAATCTTGAGCGGATCGGCGATTACGCCAAGAACATGGCAAAACGGACCGAGGTTCTGTCTCGCGCCGCGCCGGTCGGCAATGGCATGGGCACGCTGCGCCGCATGACACGCGCCGTCGAGGTGATGCTGAAGGATGCGCTTGATGCGTATATCCATCGCGACGTCGCTTTGGCGGCTGATGTGATTGCGCGCGATGTCGATGTCGATCAGATGTATAATGCGCTGTTCCGGGAGCTGCTGACATTCATGATGGAGGATCCGCGCAACATCACCGCGTGCCTGCATCTTCATTTCATATCCAAGAATACCGAACGCATGGGAGATCACGTGACTTCGATTGCCGAACAGGTGATATATCTGGCCACCGGCAAACAACCGGACGAGGCCCGCCCAAAGGCGGACACGACCACGAGCGCGGGGGCTATGTGATGACATCCATGCAGGCGCAGGTGCTGCTGGTCGAGGACGAGGCGGCCCAGCGTGAGGTGCTGACCTATAATCTGAAAGCCGAAGGATTTGCCGTGCGCTGTGCCGAAAACGGCGAGGAGGCGATGTTGATGATCGCCGAGGCAGTTCCCGATCTGGTGATCCTGGATTGGATGATGCCGCGGGTGAGCGGTCTTGAGGTCTGCCGCCAGATCAAGACCCGTGACGACACAAGGCATATTCCGGTCATCATGCTTTCGGCCCGCTCCGAAGAGGTCGATACCGTTCGGGGCCTGGAAACCGGCGCGGATGATTACGTGATCAAGCCGTATTCGCTGAACGAGTTGATGGCGCGTGCCCGCACGCAGTTACGCCGCAACCGCTCGGGCTCAGTTGCCATTTTGTCGTTCGAGGACATCACCCTTGATGCCGAAAGCCACCGGGCCAGCCGCAACAATCAAGAGCTGAAGCTGGGACCGACGGAGTTTCGCCTTCTGGCCAGGTTGATGGAACGGCCGGGCCGTGTCTTCAGCCGCGAGCAGCTGCTGGATCTGGTGTGGGGCCAGGACATATTCGTGGAGTCGCGGACGGTGGATGTCCATGTTGGGCGGCTGCGCAAGACACTCACGCGGTTCGGCGGCAGCGATCCGATCCGCACCGTGCGCGGTGCCGGATATGCGCTGGGATGATCGCAAATCGCGGCAGCCCTCGATGATGGCGCGGTGATCGCGGCGCCACGCCTATATGTCGCGAAACGCGTTAACTGGGAAACAGGCCGCTCAGCGCCGTGGTCAGGAGCCTGCGCACCTTCGGGCGTTTTCCGGGCGAGAAGGGCAGGGGGCGGCAGACCTCCATCGCGGCGACGCCGACGCGCGCGGTCAGGGCGCCGTTGACCACCCCTTCGCCGAACCGGCGCGAGATCTTCGACAATAGGCTGCCGCCCGCGACGCTGGAGATCACGTCGTCGCCGACCGCCACGGCGCCGGTCGCCACCAGATGCGTCAGCACGGCGCGGGTCAGGCGCAGGCTGCCCAAGGTGCCGGAGCGGCCGCCATAGATTTCGGCGATCCGGCGGATCATCCGCAGATTGGCGCTGAGCGCGACGACCACATCGGCCAGCGCCAGCGGCACCAGCGCGGTGACGGCGGCAACCTGCCGCGCCGCGCCCTCGACCTGGCGAAGCGCGGCGGCGTCGAGCGGGGTCAAGAGCTCGGCCTCGGTCAGCGCCAGAAGGGTGCGCGCGTCGAACTGGTCGCCGCGCTGCTCGGCCAGGCGCTCGCGGCCCCAGCGGGTATCCTCGCGGCCCGCGTAGAGCTTTACCAGATCGTCGGTCAGGCGCCGCGCGGCGGGCAGATCATCGTCGGCCAGCGCCGCATCGGCGGCGCGGTGCAGCGCGTCGATCCGGCCGAGGCGCGCAAAGGCGGCCAGCTCGCGCAGGGCGATGGCCAAGAGGACCAGAACCAGCGCGATCAGCAGGCCCGACACGACATAGCCCAGCAGCGGAACGCTGGCGACCAGCCCGGCGGCGAAATTCCACGCCGCCAGCGATATGGCAAGGGTCAGCAGGGTACCCAGCAACCCCCAGAAGAGGCGCGCCAGCCGCGAGGGGCGCCGCGCGGCCAGCGCGGCGACGGTCTGCATCGCGCGGCCCTCGGGCGGCGGCGGCAGGTCGGGATCGGGCACTGGCGGCGCCTCGGACGGGGCGGCGCGGGGGGTGTCCTCGTCCAGATCGAACAGGATGGGGCCTTTGGGGCGGCTCATGGCGCAGGGCTCCTTTGCCAGATCATGTGGATGTCGGGCAGGCGCTCGTCATTGCCCGCGCCATCGCTGCGCCCCGCCTCGGCAAAGCCGTGGGCGGCGTAGAAGCTGCGCGCAGCCTCGTTCGCCTCGGCGACGAAAAGCTCCAGCCGGGGCTGCGCGCGTTTGGCCTCCTCCAGCAGCGCGCGGCCCATCCCGCGCCCCTGCGCGCGCGGATGCACGTAAAGCGCATGCACCAGCGCCCCGTCGCGCGCGATGAAGGCCGCAGGCCCGCGCGCGTCGCGCAGCACACGCACCCAGCCTGCTCGCGTGATCTGCGCCATGACGCGCAGATCGGTGCGATAGGGGCGCACCCGCGGCAGCCACGCCGTGCGGTGGATGAACCCCCACAGGATCGCCAGCATTTGCGGCACATGCCACAACCGCGCGCGGATGGGTTGCAAGGCGCTCACAGCCTGTCGCCGATCAGGAACTGCGCCGCGCGGTCCAGCCGGATATGCGGCGGGCCCATGCCGGGCTTCAGGCTCAGCGGCGCGGGGGCGAATTTCATCACGCGGTAATCCTGATCGAGCCACGCCTCATGCCCCTGCCGCGCCGCCGCGATCAGCGATGCGGGGCTGTCCGGCAGATCACCGGGATGAAAGGCGGCCTCGCGCCCGCGGGTGCCGCCCGGCTCCAGAAGCGTGCCGCGCACGCAGTGGAACGCCTCGCCGTCCTGCTCGCGCGTCTCCTCGACCGTGGCACGCAGGGAGGCGAGCGCGATCGACGCCGTCTCGGCCCCCTGAAAATCGGCGCGGGCGCGGGCCTCGGCGGTCAGCGCTTCCATGAAGGCCGTGAGGCGCGCATGCTGGGTATGGTGCAGATGGTCCGCCTTGGTCGCGGCAAACAGGATCTTTTCCACCCGGCGCCCCAGTAATAGGCGGCTGAGAAACGCGTTCCGGCCGGGGCGGAACGCCGACAGGATCTCGGTCATCGTGTCCTGCAGATCGGCCACGGCGGGCGGGCCTGCATGGATCGCCTCCAGCGCGTCGACCAGCACGATCTGCCGGTCGATCCGCGCGAAATGATCGCGGAAAAACGGTGCGACGACCTGGGATTTATAGGCGTCAAAGCGCCGCTCCATCTCGCGCCAGAGGCTGCGGCGGCCGGGGCGGTCCGGCTTCGCGATCGGCGCAAAGGTCAGCGCGGGCGAGCCGGCCAGTTCGCCCGGCAGGATGAACCGGCCCGGCGCGATGCCGCTGAGCCCCTTCTGCCGCGCCGCGTGCAGATAGGCGGTGAAGGCGTCCGCCAGCGGCCTGATCTGCGGCTCGTCCCATGCGGCGGCGCCGTCGGTGGCGCCCGCTTGGGCAAGGTAGGGCGCGGCGATCCCGCGCCGCTCCATGGTGGCCAGCGTCGCGGCGGACCAGCCCTCGTAGGTCTTGTCCATCAGCGCAAGATCCAGCAGCCATTCGCCCGGATAATCCACGATGTCGATATGCACCGTCCGCGGCCCCGTCAGCCCGGCCAGCAGCCCGGCGGGGCGCACGCGCAGCGACAGGCGCAGCTCGGATATGGCGCGGGTGCTTTCGGGCCAGTGGGGCACCGGCGCTGTGAGGGCGGCCAGATGGCTCTCGAAGTCGAAGCGCGGCACGGTATCGTCGGGCTGCGGCTGTAGGAAGGCGGCGGTGATACGCCCCTCGCTGGCCGCCACGAGGCCGGGCATGCGCCCGCGCTCCAGCAGGTTGGCCACCAGCGAGGTGATGAACACCGTCTTGCCCGCGCGCGAAAGGCCGGTGACGCCGATGCGGATGACAGGCTCGAAAAACGTCTCCGACAGGCTGCCGGAGACCCGCTCGGCCCCGCGCGCCAGCCCGTCGGCCAGTGTCGAGATCCCCAATGTGCCGCCCTTTCGTGATTGCCTTGAGCCCATAGATAACCGCGCGGTGCAGGCGTTTCCAGTAGGCGGCGCGCCCAGGCGGCCGGGTTGCCATGAGTATTTTTGCCAAGATGAAGGATCGCGGCGCTTTTCGCGCGGCGCCGATTGGAGTAAGCGCTGGGCCATGCCGAGATTTGCGCTGAAAGTCGAATATCACGGGGGGCCGTTCTCGGGCTGGCAGCGCCAGCGCGATCAGCCATCGGTGCAGGGTGCGATCGAGGCGGCGCTGGCGCGGCTGGAGCCGGGCGCCCACACCATCGCCGCCGCCGGGCGCACCGATGCGGGGGTGCACGCGCTGGGGCAGGTCGCGCATTGCGATCTGTCCAGGGACTGGGCGCCCTTTCGGCTGATGGAGGCGCTGAATTATCATCTCAAGCCGCAGCCGGTGGCAATTGTCGATTGCGCCGCCGTCGCCCCGAACTGGCACGCGCGATTTTCGGCGCAGGAGCGGCGCTATAGCTTTCGGCTGCTGATGCGCCGGGCGCCCGCGACGCATGATGCCGGGCTGGTCTGGCAGGTGCCCCATATGCTGGACCTCGCAGCCATGCAGGAGGGCGCGACGCATCTGGTGGGGCACCACGATTTCACGACGTTCCGCTCCTCGATCTGCCAGTCGGCAAGCCCGGTCAAGACGCTGGACATGCTGGAGATCCGCGACGTGGCGGGGCAGGGCGGGCCCGAGCTGGGCTTTGAGTTGCGGGCGCGGTCGTTCCTGCACAACCAGGTGCGCAGCATCGTCGGCACGCTGGAGCGCGTGGGGCGCGGTGCGTGGGCGCCGCAGGATGTGCGCCGGGCGCTGGAGGCCCGCAACCGCGCCGCTTGCGGGCCGGTGTGTCCGCCCCAAGGGCTGTATCTGGCCGAGGCGGTCTATCCCGAAGACCCTTTCACGCGCGGCGCGCTTGCCGATCAGGCGGCGCCGGCGCGAAAATCCTAGTCGCTTGCGATCCGTTTTCCGAGCCGCTATCACGTCGCCAAGGTCCCGTAGCTCAACCGGATAGAGCACCTGACTTCTAATCAGGATGTTGGGGGTTCGAGTCCTCCCGGGATCGCCATCGGCGTTTTTCAATGCCAATGCACCATAAGCTTGCACGTTTTGGCGATTTCCATGCACACCTACTGTCAAGATGCTTGGGGTGCCATGTTGAAGATTTCCTTTAGCACACTGAGATAGAACGGTGTTTCAGCACAGCCCGTGGCTAGTGGTCACTTTCCTCCCTGAGTTTTCAAGAGTGCCACAACCGGCTCAACTTCGTTCCGAAGATAGACCGGTCCGACATCCAAGCCGTTCGGTCGGTACGGCTGGACCCCCTCGCTCTGTAGAACGGCCCGGATCGTGTTCAAATGCGCACCGGTTTCGGCCGACAGAATCGTTGGTGTCGTATAGCTGGCCTCAAACGCAGCGATGTCGTCCCGGCTCATTCGCCACTCCCGACGCCTGGTCGTGGGATTCAAAACCAGCATCGCAGGCGTGTAACCACCTTTGATCAGAGCCAAGAATTTCCCTTTCCCCCGAATACCAGCCGACCGGGCGAAGGCCGCTGCGGTCACCTCGCCCTGTTTGGTCGATGGCTTGCGCTTCGGTGCGGCCTTCGCCTTGAACGCAGTAACCTCAGTGATTTCCACCACAAGCCCGTGGTAGCCGAACACATCAGAACGCTTACCAAGGCGCAGAAAACCACTCCTGATAGCCGCAATGATCGCGCCAACAGGAAGCTCCAGCCGCTTGTGAACGAGTTGGATCGTCTTCCACCCTGGCTCCTCTGGGGCAACCGGCTGCGCATAGGCCTCCAACTCCTCAAGAAGAGCTTGGCCATCCGCAATTCGCCAAGGCGATTTGATCGTTGCGACTTTGGTCCTCGGGACGAGGACACCGTCTGCCTTCAATCCTTTCAACTCGGCCAGCGTTGCGCCGATTGCCCGTCGCAGCGCAATCGGACCGACCAATGTAGGGATTTCATCAAGAATGTGCTGCCAAGCCTTCGCATCAAAGGTCTTGCGGGCATCGGCACGCGCGTCACTGGGCGCAAACGCGCCCGCTTCTGTCAAGAAATCATCCAGAACAGCCGAGCCGATGCCGGTTTCCTTGGATGCTGACGTAAGGGAATGGAGGCGCCGCTCTGTCACGGCCTGCCCGAAAAAATCTTCACCTGCCGCCAACGGCCATATTTCCAGAAAATAGTCACGAAGGATCCCGCGAAAGACCGCAAAGGCATCGTCATCAAGGTAGATGCGCTTAAGGTGCTGGAAGAGCGGGCCCAATTCGCCCTGCGTCACGATGTGGCCGCCGTCCTGTGATCGCATAAGGATGTCCAGAGCCGCTCGGACCCCATCAGGGCCTTGCGAGACAAAGGCAAAGCCCGTGGCCTTGGCGTGCCGATCGTCCGGGGCCTCGTCCCTTTTGCGCAGCAAGGCTGCACCGATAAACTCACAGATTGTCATCGCTGCAAACACCGGCTGTGAGGCCAGCCATGTTTTATCCGCAGCGATACCCTGCGATAGACGCTTATCAAGCCAAAGGTCAATGCGCACGCAGTTGAATGATCCTGCTCGCAGGTCTGGCAGGATCTCCGCCAATCTCGCTCCAATATCATCCCGTACGATGGGGCGCGAGCTAGACCACAAGGGAACCAGCGGATGATGGTGCCGGTGGCAAATATCAACACCTCTGCAGAGCCAGTCCCCCCGCAAGGCAATGTGCCGCAATGGATGGGGCTGATCGGCTGCATGCTCACGCATGCAATGTGGACAGCCCCGAATGATCGGGTTTCGTAGGGCCCGCGAGACGAAGACCTCCTTCCGAAACCGCATCCGGACGTCTCCGATGCGTTCACCTGTCCAAGAGAGCAGTTCGGCGACCTGCGTGGCCGACAACCCTGCGCGTTCTGCAAAAATCGCGACTGCCTCTTCGTCCTGCTCCAAGATACGCCGAAAGGTGGTACCGAGATCGAGGGCGAAGTTGACAGCGTCCGTCCCATTCAGGATTGCCATGCGCGAAAACAGCGACGGGAGCGTCTCGCGGTCAACGGGCTCTACCGTAAGGGCAAGTTTCCGCAGCAAATACACCCCCTGTGAGAACGGCGGTGCGAAAGTCGGCCGCGGTAGCGGCGGGATGAGCCTGCTGCGGGCGGCGTAAAAGTCGTCCACCT
>NZ_QCYH01000015.1 GCF_003072125.1 Pelagivirga sediminicola
GAGCTACCCACAGACCTCAGCTTCACGCGATCGACCAAACGCAACTGAAAAATCAATGGGCCGCGACCGCCGCTTACTCTCGATCCGCTGCGGGCGGTAGCGCGCATAAATGTCCGAGACCGGCGTGTTGTCGCGCGGGGCATCAAAGCTCGTGAAAGAAAGCGGGATGGCGGCATTGGCCCTGGGCTTGGAGGCGGCGACAGGCGCAGCGCGGCGCTTGCGCACGACAGATGCTGGAACGGTCGGCCGAGCATAAGGGATCGCTTCCGCCCGTTGGACGGGGCGCATCTCGGTCCGGGTTGCGGCCACGGCATCGACAAAAGGAAGGCCCTCATCCAGATCGCACACAATGGCGCGGATCATCTCGCCATCCTCCTGCACCTTGTCGAAGACCATGAGCTGGGTTTCCACAGAGGTGCCGAGCTTGCGGTAAACCTGTCCCGGCATCGTCAACGCCAGTCGCGGCGTCAGGAGACCGCAGGCGCGGGACCAATGCGCGGCATCACGCTCCCGGCTGAACCCTGGCGGCATGATCGCCACCAGCCGTCCGCCCGGCGCCAGGCGCTTGGCAGCCGCAACGAGATGCTTGGCGGCGATGTGCTTGTCTCGGGAGCGATCGACCGAAGAGGCAAAGGGCGGGTTCATCACCACGACGTCGGGCAGAACCGGCGTCTGCAGCAGATCGTCGATATACTCGCCGTCATGGCCTGTCACCTCGCCGCCGAAGAGGGCCCGCAGGAGGCGCTGGCGAAAGGGGTCGATCTCGTTGAGTAAAAGCGTGGCACCGGCCCGGGCGGCGAAAGCGGCCAGGGCACCGGTGCCAGCCGACGGCTCCAGCGCGGTCTCCCCTTTGCGGATCGCTGCGGCCCGCACGACAAGGGCTGCGTATGAGAGCGGCGTGGAAAATTGTTGCAACCGGATCTGCTGCTCTGAGCGGCGCGTTTCCGTCAGCAGCCGAGAAGCGAGCAGCTTTGCGGCGGCAATGTCATCTGCGGCGCCGCCCCTTTGCAGCAGCACCTGGACAGCCGAGGCCTGCATAAGGTCATGGGCCATCCGCCAGTCCCAGGCGCCGCCGGCATCGCTGCCATGAAACGTCTCGCGCATGATGCGCGCGAGCGCTGAACTGCGCAGGGGCTGATTGTCGATCACCGCGCCGATTTGCCCGAGGGCAGAGGCGAGGTCAGCGTCGGGATCAGTGTGGTGGGAGGGTTTGGGGGTAGGCTTGGCCATGGCGTCTGTCCTTTGGGTCAGGGTCTGAGTTCCAAAGGACAAAAAGCCAGCTTTCCCCTTTTGGAGTTAAGGATCTGAAATCAAGAACCGGGGCGGGGCAGGACTGCCAACGCGATCAGACGTCATCGGTCTTTGCGGCAAGGTCACGGAGCCAAGCAGAAAACGCGGCTTCACTCACCTGATCGGCGGCAAGGTCCTCCATCATCCGGACACCCTTCCCGGGATCGGGCCGCAGATTTACGCCATTGAGCCGCAAGAACGCAAAAGCGGCCACGAATGCTGTTCGCTTGTTGCCATCGACAAAGGCATGCGCTTTGGCAAGACCATAGGCATAAGCTGCCGCAATCGCGAACACATCCACGTCCTCATAGGACGCGCGGTTCATTGCCCGTGTGCATCCCATTTCCAAAAGGGCCGGATCGCGGGTGCCTGGCGCACCGCCGTGGCGCGCGATCTGGCGATCATGGACGACGTACGAAGCGGCCAGCGGAATCCAGACCCAATCGCTCATGCAAGTGCTTGGAGCAGATCGCGGTTCTCATCCATGACGATCTCGGCGGCGGCAAGCGCGGCCTGAAGTTCCGGGTTTTCCGTCATCAGCTTCAGCCCGCCATCATCCGTGCGCACGGCATAGAGGGTATCCCCCTCCTTGGCATCCAGGAGCGCGAGCATCTCTGTGCTGAGTGTCATGACGGCGGAATTGCCGACCTTGCGGATTTTGGCTTCGATCATGGCAGGGCCCGTATGGTTATACGTATGTATATACGAGACCTCTGCGCTAGGTCAAGTTTGCTCCTGGCGCTTTTCGTCAATCAACGTCTGCAACTGATGCAACGCGTGGGCGTGCGATATCGGCGGGCGCGGATCTTTGAGCGCTTCCTGCACCCTGGATCGAAACCAGGCATCGTGGGATTTCGTTTCAGCGGTCACGGAAATGGTCGTCGAGCCCCCTATCCAGAAGCTCGCCTAGGTAACTCGGCATATCGGCAACGCTCAGAGCGACCTGAGACCGGCGGTCGGGGGATTGGACCCTGGACCCGTCGACTTTGTCGCAGGCCTGTTTGCGATCTGAAGGCTGTTTCAACTCCGGTCTCCCATTGACGCGATGATCGAACGTTACAGCGAAGTTTCCCGAACGATAAGAGCCTTGAAATCTCTATCTCTTTCATCGCCTCAAGCCACCCCTCGACATAGGCGGCGCTCTGGTCGAATTCAGGTTCCACCCCGATTTGCGCGCAAAGCATGCAGTTTCCGATTTCCGCGACTTATCCTGACAGTCAATCCAAGAAAGCTATCATTTCTGCTTGTCACATTGCTTGATCAGCCATTTGTGCAAGGCGGGGGCTTGGTCGGGTTTGGTTTTGAAATCCGCCGCCTGTTCGAGGAGCGCGCGCATGGCTTTGCCGTCTTTGCCGAGGGATTTGTTAGGCCAGTGGGGTTTGTGCGCTTCCCATGCTGTCAGATAGCCGTCAGCCCAGATGGAAAACAGGACCGGGTCCGCCGGGAACAGCACCTCTGCCGGAGCACCGTCTCGCAGCAAGGACAGACGGTGATTGTAGGCTATTACGATCAGGTCGAGGAGTTTTTGCAAGTCCGCATCGGAGGCGAGATCGTCTGCCACGACATTGAAAATCGTGACGATCCACTCGGAGGGTTTGATGAACTTGGGCGCGGTGCAGAGGCCTGTCAAAAAGCCTTCCATCCAGGGGGGTGTGATCTTGGCCGGACGCAGAAGTTTATCCAGCGCCTTTTGTTCCTTTGTGCCGAACGGTGCGACCTCGGCGTAGGTTCCCGGGGCCGCGCGTTCTTCGGTGACCTCAAGACCGCCGAACGGCATCGGCGGCGCGTCCTGATGGACCCACGCCTCAAAGCTCATGGCGTGCACGAAATGCATGATCGGGGCCTTCTTCAGGTCGCGGCCCTCGGACATGGCCTGGGCCACGGCGACAAGCTCAGGCGTTATGGGGTTCTTTGCAGCCGCCAGCAAGGCAGCATTGCGGGCAAAGATCATGGCCCAAAAGTTGCGGCGGGTCTCCAGATGCTGCCAAAGCTTGCGGGTCATGGCATTTTGAGTCGTTGCACTTTCAATGGCATCTGACGATGCGTCGCTGTCCTCGAACCAGCTGTCCGAGATCGGGAAGTGATCAGGCCAATGCTCACTCGCCATGATCAGGCTGCCCCGT
Source organism: Pelagivirga sediminicola (assembly GCF_003072125.1). GTDB lineage: Bacteria > Pseudomonadota > Alphaproteobacteria > Rhodobacterales > Rhodobacteraceae > Roseovarius > Roseovarius sediminicola. The sequence continues at coordinate 3,414 of NZ_QCYH01000015.1, forward strand.
GCGCGGACGGAGAGAGTGGAGACGGCGCCTTCGGGGTCAGCAATGGCCGCGATGTCTGCAATATCTGCCGATCGCGGGCGCAGATTGGCAAAACCTGCGGTCTCTACGACATCGAGCAGACCCGCCGCAGGCATTGTCCCGTTTGCTTGCCCCTCCGCAAGCGCCCAGGACAGAGCGGTGAACGCATAATCTGCTGTTGCCTCCAAGGCGCCTGACTCATTTGCAATCTGCGCGATCATCTGTTTTTGCTCGGAGGCGCTGGTGCACGGAAGCACAAAAGCGTCTTTCACGCCAAACCCCTGTTTGAGCAGCACCACCGCCAAAGCACGTCGGCCACCCGATTGAATGGCCATGGAGAGGCTCTGCGCACCGCTGCCATCGACCATCGAGGATACAACGCGATGGATCTTGGGTTTTGAGCGCGTATCAGTTGCCGGCGTCCCGGTTTTGAGGGCGGATCGGATGATCTTATCCATACCGCGCAAGATGTCCGGGTCTTGTAGCCAGCTTCGGATCAAGGTAATGCGCGATAACAACGCCTGAGACAGATCACCCGCCTGCTGACGCAGAGCGAGACCGGTTAGCGCGCCGGAGCTCACCGAGGCGTCTGTCGCAAGTAGCAGCGCTGCGGCGGCATCTCCACATAGGGACTCTGGTCGGGTAGCGAGTTTGCGAATGAAAGCAAAGCGTGCTTCTGGCGGCAAGGTTGGCAGCATCTCATCCAGCATCGCCAGCATGGCCGAAACCGAGTCTTCGCCGATGCCATTTAAGCCTTTGAAGATACCGTCGAACATCTCATCGGGGATGTCGGGAATGCCGTTGATGTCGGCAAAGGCATCCGGGTCTTCGGGGATGACCGCATGGGCCAGCGATGGTGGCGGGGTCAGGCCCGCACGCGTCCAGGCGCTGGAGAGAGACAAGGCCGTTTGGGATGTCAGGTCGGCGTCGAGCAAGGCCACCACATCGCGCATGTCATCCAGTAAGGTGCGCCCTTTGCGCTGCCCGCTCTCATCGGCCATGCGGGCCTCATCCAGTGCGGCGACCAGCATCGCCATCTGGCCGTCCGACAATGGGCCACTCGCGGCCTCTTGGATCAGCGCAGCGCAAAGGTCCGGGCGCGCCAGAAGATCCTTGCCAAACTGCCGTAAAAGCTCTGACTGCTGCAACGGCAACTTTGGCGCTTCCACGGCCCGAACCATCTTTGAAAGAAACGCGTCCACCCTGATCCCCCTCGGTTGACATCATTGCATTGCAGAAAGTTTGGTCCTGTCCAAGGCAAAATCATATTTTGGCTGATCACTCCCCCGAAATCTGCCCTATCACGTTGTGAATGCGCGCGCGTTCCGCCTTGAGAGAGGCCCGCTGGAGAGCTGGCAATAGCTTCTCTTTGAGCAATGATTTGACGTCTTCCTCTGCCTTTTGCCAGGCTGGCAGGTGGCACGCGCGGATACAGGCGTTCGGGCATTTGGTTGACAGCAATAGCGCTGCCTGTGCGTCGCGGGCGTTCCCAAAGCCATCTCAACGGCCAGGCGCCGCTTCAAGGGAAGTTTCGAACCGCTTGTCCGCCGCCGCCGCTTCTTTCAAGAGCGCGTCAAAATTGTCAGGTGGGTTGCCATCTTCCAGCATCCCTTTGAACGTCGCATAGGCATCCGTCTTGCTGCCATAGGCGCGCAGGGTCTTGTCGTCGTTCACCCAGGCCACCACGATGACCTTCGCATCACTGTTGAACCGGTAGAACAACCGATATTGCTGGAAGAATTTCGCCCGGAACCAGTGCTTGCGGTGATCGCCGAGTGTGCCGCCTTGCCGGAAGGCCGCGGCACCCGGATCCGCCGGTATGGCCTCGGTGACCAGCTTGAAAATGGCGGCCAGCCGTTTCGTGGAATTTTTCTTGCGCCAGGTCTTGGGATCTCGTGCCTTACGCGCCTCGACCTCCAGGGTCAGCCCTTCGAGCTGGTCCAGAAAGAGCGGATGCGCATAAATCGACCATCCGTTTACGACAAGGGGCGCTTGGGCGGGCACGCTATCGCCGCTCATTCATCCTCGAGCGATAGCGGCGCATCGAGATCGACGTCAACGTCTCCGACCAGTGCTGCAAGACGGTCATGCAAAGCCCCATCGAACGCCCGAATGCGGTCCGGATGCGCCTTGATATCGGCCTCGACAAAATCGAGAAAGGCGCCGAGCACAGGATCTTCCTCGTCGCTGCGCACGGGCTCGATATAGACCCTGCCACTCGGCTCGGTGCAATAGCGAATCTGGTCGCCCTTGCCCAGCTTGAGCTGCTTGCGCACACCCGCCGGCACGGTCGTCTGATACCGATCCGTGAGCTTCGAGACATCTTGTGCGAGGGCTGTCATGGCAGTCTCCTGAAGAAAAGTGTCTTTGCTGCCCGCGATAGGTAATGCATTTGCATTGCCTTGTCAAGATAAGCCGCAGGATCTGCTGTCGCCGGGCAGGTCGATGAACCGTCCGGCGCTGACCTATTCTCGCCCCGCCAGAAACTCCGCCAGCACAGGACTGGTCGCGACTTTCGCGGAGCTGAGCAGCTCCGAGCCCGCAAGCGAGGCCTTCGACAGGCGTACGAGCCCACCGGTTTCCTCGATGCGGTAGCAGCGGCGTTTCTGCCGACCCCGCCTGTAGTGCGTCGCGGTGACTATCTGGCATGTACTGCCATCGGTCAGGGTCACAGGCGCGGCGAGCTTGATCTTGTCTCCCTCCTCGTAGTCCGGGATCGCAGCCCAGTCCTGGCAGCGCTGGCGCCAGGCATGAGCATAGCTGTCTGGGTCTTTCAGCTCGGACAGCAGGGCCAGTAGGCTCACCGGCGCGCGGGATTCGACCGGTCCCGCGCTTTCCTCCATGTCCTTGTAGCCCCAGCAGCCGTCATCATATCGGGTAAGGAATACGGCGGCGAAAGTGATGGAGCCATCCGCATCGGTGACATAGGTCGTGTCTTCGACAGGGGTGCCGTCGATATTTGTGACCTTTGCCGCCGCGTACCAAGTCGAACCCACCTTGCAGGCTTTGACCAGTTCGGTTTTGCGCGTATCGCCCTCGAAGGTGCAAAGCTGGGCAATCTCCGCTTTTTCGTCCGTGTAGGTCTGAACGCGGCCGTCGGTGTAGAAGAGCCAACCCATCTCAGAGTCCTTTCTTTCATTGGGGGAATTGTTGTCGCCAATGTCCCGAGAGGGCCGCAGGCCCGGCAGGGTACTGGCGATGCTTGTTTGAGAATGGGCGCGTTACGCCGCCCTCCGGTCATCGATTTCCATCAGCGCATCGAGCGGCACGCGGTAGGGCTGCATGGCGTCGAAATCCTCGCAATTGCCGCAGTTCTGCACGATCGCGAAGGTGTCGCAGGCATCCTTGAGGATGACCCTGAAGGTGCCGCCGAGGCCTGAGGGCACCTCGTAGGTCCCGCCGATGAGATAGTCCGAGGCCCGGCGCGCGAAGACACGGATGCTGTGGCCATCGGTGGCGAGCCGGATCGCCCCCTGCCCCCGGTCGATGAGCACCTGCACATCGTCGAGGATGTCGGTGTAGAACTGACCGGTCAGATCGCGAAACGCCATGCGGCGCTGCGCCATCCAGTCGGTGTCCCGAAACGGGTTCATGCCGTCGGCGAAGGCGAAGGAGGGATCGGCCTGTTCGGTGGTGACGATGCGGGTGGTCGTGCCATCGATGCCGTTTGAGCGCAGATGCACACCATTGCCGACGATGAGGATCAGGGCCGGCCTGTCCACGGGCCCGTTCCAGTTCGGCAGGAAGGTTTTGCAGGCGCGCGCATGTGCGATTTGCGCCGCGACAGCGGAGGCAGAGAACTTGAGAATAGCCATGAGGATGTCTTTCGGTTGGGTGTGGGAGGGTCGACCCGCGCGGGGAATGCCTCGCGCGGGTCGCGTAAGGACTCAGGCCGCTTGCGCGACCTCGCTGTCAGGCTCGGGAGTTTCCGCAGCGGGCTCCGCCTCATCACAGGCGACACCGGCGGTCTGCATCATGGGCGGGCACCAGGCGGCCACGGCAGCGCGCTGCGCGTCCGTGAGCGTGGCGAAGGGCTCGGCGAAGAGCTTGTCACAAAAGGCGACGATCTCCTTCTTGCTCGACGAGGCCAGCGTCACCGCCTCCTGGGCGAGACCCAGATCCTCGCCGAGGATCTTCAGGAGCCAAGCCTTCTTGAAGCGGTTGAAGAGCGCCGCATTCGGCGTCCAGTGGGCGCGGATGTCGGGCATGATCTCGATCTCGAACGCATGCATCAGGCTGTCGCGCTGGCGGTCCCGCGCGAAGCAGGACTGCGTGGTGCTGGCCGTGGCATAGGCCACGAGCTTGGCCTTCTCGCCGGCCTCCAGCGCGCGAAACGCCGCGAACTGATCAGCGGGCGCGCGGGCGTCATCTAGCCAGGACAGATCAAGCGCCTCATGCGCCGCCGCCACCTGCTCGAGCGAGGTCTCGTCGATTTCGTCCATCTTGGCATGGCTGCGGTATTCCTTGCGGGCATCGATCTTGATCGCCTGCGTGACACTCATGCCGCTGGCCAGAACGTCGCTCACCAGCTTGAAGAGCGTCAGATCGAGCGTGGCTTCCGGATGCAGCGCCATCGCGGCCCCAAGCGCCATGGCTCGCTCGGTCTTGAGGTCCTCAGCCAGTGAGGTCGGGTAGGTGATTTCGCCGGCGTCTGGGGCCTCCTCCCCGGTCGGGCTAGCCGAGGAGCCGCGCGCGCCCTCCTTTTTGACGGTGTCTTCCGGGCGGACGAGGCCAACATGGAGGGTCACCTGCCCGCCCGACCAGGACGCGATTACCCCAGACCGCGCGAGGTCCTCGGCGCTGTAGGCCTCCTGCAGGTCGCGGGCTTCCTCTTCCAGAGCGTCGACGCGGTCGTAAAGGGCATTGTAGGCACCGTCCTCGAGCCCCTCGTCCTCCATTTCGAGCTGCAATTTCTCAAGCTCGGCGGTGATTTCATCCACGCGCTTCTGGGCGGCCTCGTCGGCCTCGATCGGGCCGGGATAGACGCGGCCGTAGTCGGCCATTGTCGCGTAATCATACCGCACCATCGCATCGGCCCAGGCAAAGCCCAGCCTCGTGCGGGCCTCTTCGGCAGCCGCACCGAGCTTCTCGAGCAAGATGGTCTCGACCAGTGCTGCATCCTCGAGCACGGAATGTTCTTCCAGAAGATCGGCCGCGACGGCGCCGCCCCGCGCCTCGTAGTCCGCGCGCACGAAGGCCCCGATATCGTCGCTGACCTGCACGCCGCGGGATTTGAGCGCCTGTCGAACGGTATAGGCCTGCAGATAGCCTCCGTCCTTCGTGAGCGCCTCGAAGACCTCGCGCTGCGCCTCCTGGCTCGGGTGCTCGGCAAAGGCTTTCATCGTGTCGAGCGTGATCACCTTGCCCCGTGCCGCGGCGCGGATGTCGGGGTGGATAAGGCCATAGCGCAACCGGCCTTTCACGGCGGCGACGGTCGTGCCGAAGGTCTTTGCGATGGTCTCGGGCGTCTGGCCGTCGACCTCCATCATCCGGGCGAAAGCCTCGAACTCGTCGATGGCATTCATCGGCGCTTGGGTGATGTTCTCGGCGAGCGACAGCGCCGTGGTGACGTCGCAGTCTTCCGGCACGAGGCGGCAGTCGACATTGGTCTTCGCCGTGAACTCCTTGGTGGCCTTGTCCGCGACCAGCTCCTTCAGCGCGGCATGGCGTCGGCCACCGGCGAGCACTGCGTATTTGCCGTCGAGCTTCTGGACCAGGAGAGGCTGCAGGAGACCCAGAACGGCGATGCTGGCCTTCAGATGGGCGATGTTCTCGGGATCATAGGTTTCCGGCGCGTTGCTGCGTACATTGGCGGGATGCGGGACGAGATCGCCGATAGCAACGGTAAGGGGAGCAAAGCTTGTGGTCATGGGATATCCTTCCAGGAGGGTGAGGTGTGGCCCGCGCGCTTGCGCGTGACCAATCCCCGGCTTCAGGGATCACCACGACAAAAGGCCCACTTTGCCTTTTTGAGGGGCAGCGGGCCTTCATCGTCTCAGATGTCAGGGGAGGAGTCCCCTGCCCTACCAGTCGCGCGCCAGCATGATGGTCAGCACGCGGACGGTGGTGGCAGGATTGTCCGGGGTCTCAGCCCCGTAGCGGAAATCCGAGTCTGCTTCATAGAGATCGATTTTCCAGAACACGGTCTCGCCCCGGATCTCGACCGCGCCAAAATCGTGCCAGCCTTCAGGGTCATTCTCGGGCTCGAATGTATCGAACGCACCGGTGGCCTTCACCGCCTCGGCCATGAAGCCGTCATCGGCTTCCATAAGCGCGCGAGTGACATGCATGCGGCCCTGAATGGGCTGCACGGGCGGCACCCCAAGGCACGCGAGCTTGCGAAACGCGTCGTTTTGCGCCGCGATCACGGTCGGATCTGGACGGTCTGGCTGGGGTTGAACGGTCATGGACATGGGGATCTCCTTTGAGAAGTTGAAACACCCTTCCCAAAGCCCGCTTTCACTTTTCTGCTTGGCGAAAGGATCGAAGCAGAAGGCGCCTTACCCGAACAGCCCTCTGGCTCTGTAGTTCGGGTTGGGGATGGTTTCGATCCAGCCGCCTTGGTGCTTGATGCTCTCGAGCGCTGCCGAGAGCGGATAAGCGCCCTCGGACGGGCTCCACCAATAGGCACCGCGCTTGAAGACGATGATCTTGCGGCGGCCGTCGTTGAAGCAGGCCACCCGCAGCGTCTTGGGTTCCTTACGTGACATGCGAGTCTCCGTTCTCTGTGTGGTCAGGCGGCCTCGGCACTGCGCCCTGCCCTGCCCGTCTCCGATCTGGCGATCAGATAGTCGCAGGCGCGCTGCGCATCTGCGGCGTGCTTGAAGATCGCACCCTTGTCCGACCGAAGAACGCGCAACCAGTTGTGGAGATAGGCGGCATTCATCTCGAGCGTATGCGCCGTGAAGCCAAGCGTTTGACCCAGGAACACCGAGGTCAATTCTGCGACGATCTCTTCGCGCGCGTAAGAGGTGTTGCCGAATTTCGAGAGACCGAAATCTCGGTTCAGTCGATGCGGGGCTTTCGTGGCATGGGCCAGCTCATGGGCCCAGACCCCGTAGAAATTGCGCGGGTCCTGGAACCGCGTGATGGACGGCATGTAAACCTTGTCCACGGGCGGCAGGTAGTACGCTTCCGTTCCTGTGAAGACGGTCGTGATGTCGATGGCATCGAAAAACGCCTGCATGTGCGGGATGGGCTCGGACGGCGGATGCTCGGGCACGGGCTCCGGGTCAGGGTAGAAGCTGTCGGGCAAGCCCTCGATCTGGCAGGCATTGAACACACGGTAGGATTTCTGGAAGCGGAAGATACGGGCTTCCTCGGAGTGATCATCCCCGTCGCTGTGATCATGCTCATCGCCGGCGTCTCTCCGGCTTTGACCGTAGTAAACGACGACAGAGGACTTCTCGCCCTTGCGGACCTTTGCGTCCAACGCATTGGCCTGCGGCAGCGTCATCCAGAAGGGAGAGCTGTGGCCCGCCATCACGGTCCGCATCGTCAGCAGAAAGTTGTTCACCCCCTGGTAGGGTTCACCGCCCACGCGCAGGGGACGAGAGCTGCCACCTGCGGTCCAAGGCTTGCGCCACGGCAGGACGCCGCGCTCAATAATACGGATGATTTCGTTTGTGATGACCTCGGAGGCATCGAATTTGGGCGTGCGGGATCGGGCCATGGCTGGCGTCCTTTCGAGTTTTGGTAAGAGGGAGTGGTGACTAGGTTGACCGACAGGGCCGCGGATCGTTGGTGATGCTCGCGCCGAGCTGTTCGACCATGTCGATGTAGGTGGTCAGCGACACGGACCTGCCGGGACCCGAAGGTTCAGGGTCGTCCGATCCGTCCCGCGTCACCCGCGGCAGGTTCGCGAAGGCAATCACATCGGTGACGGGTCGGATATCGATAAACGGGGTCCCTCGTGCTACCGCAAGAGTGGCCAAGGGAAAGCGCTCGATTGGCGCGAAGGTTGAAACGGTGGTCCAACCGAGATGGAGGAATGTCCCACCCTCTCCGCAGATCACATGCGCGTTAGGCAACAGCGCCGCCTGCTTCAGATAACCGAGATCACGTAGGACGGTCTCGCGCTCGCGCCGTTGTGCCTGCCCCGTCTGGCCGGTTCGGCGTAGTTCCTTGTGTCGCCACCACGAGGCAGCGGTCGCGCGCAATACGCGCAAGACACCTGTTTGCATGAGAATGCCCTTCATCAGGAACGGCAGACCGGAATCCGGCCCGGACCCATCCGAGGGACCCCAAAGGCCCTCATCCGTCAGTCACAAAACCCGAAGGACACTTTCACTCTTTGGGGAACTGATGCCGGAGAATGTTGAATGCAAAGCTCATGAGAACCTAGGATCCTGCACTTTCCGGCATCAGACCCCATTGAAGAACAGGGGCAGGCCCGGACACGCTCTTTCGGGCACCTCAAAGGCCTGATCCTCCCCGACCCTCCTCTTCCTCTCAAACCCCATGATTTGCGCAGGCGGCTTGCTTTTGTTCCTGTTATGTTCTATTCTGAAACCAAGCTATGAAGGGAGAGCCCCGATGGAAAGCACCACTTACGCCCTGCCCGCGACGCCAAAGCAGATCGCCTATGCGCGCGCGCTGGCACTGCGCAACCAGACGCTTTTGCCGTGGGAGGTTCAGCAGGACCGCCGGTCCCTGAGCGCCTGGATCGACGCACAAGCCAAGCTCACATCCGCGACAGCGCTGAACAGCCTGCCCTCGTCCAAACAGGTCGCCTTCGCCGAACGCCTCGCCCGGATCAAACGCCGCGCCGTGCCGGATGAGTGTTTCCGCGACAAGGGGCTGATGTCGAAGTGGATCGACGGGAACAAATGAAGCTGGGCTGACCCTGCGGTGATCGAGACTACTTCAGCCGATCAACAACCGATGCCCCGCCCGACTTGGCAAGCGCGATCAGGCTGGACTGGATCCTGGATGTGAAGGCGGAACTGAACGTGCCGATGGGCGTGCGGTCCTCCCAGACATAGGACCGCTCCAGAATATCGGTGTTGATCTCGTCCAGCATGACCCATTTGCGGACATGGGTTTCTAACCCCACGCGCTGCGACTCGATCTTTGGCACCTCGATGATCAGCACGATGTTGACGAGCGTTGCCGCAACATGCAGCCGGAGCGGGGTTCGGGTACACCCCATTGACTCTAGCCTACGGCGACCCCGAACAGCGCACCGACCCCGGCTGTCGCGGCCATGGCAAGCGCGCCCCATAGCGTGACCCTTGCGGCCCCACGAACGATGCCTGCGCCGCCGGCGGAAGCACCCAATCCGCCAAGAACCGCAAGGCCAAGGATCGTCGATCCCGCCACCAGGGGAGCGATCTGCGCCTCCGGGACCAGCATTACGACGATCAGGGGCAGCACCGCCCCAACGGCGAAGGTCAGTGCGGACACCAGAGCGGCCTGAATAGGGCGGGCGGCAACGGTTTCCGAAATGCCAAGTTCGTCGCGCGCATGCGATCCGAGCGCGTCACGTTCAGTCAGTTGCACGGCAACCTTTTCCGCCAGGTCGCGGTCCAGCCCCCTTTCAACATAAATCCGGGTTAGTTCCTCGAGCTCGGCCTCGGGCGTTTCCTCGAGCTCACGGCTCTCTCGGGCGAGGTCCGCCTGTTCGGCGTCAGTTTGCGAGCTGACCGAGACATACTCCCCCGCCGCCATGGACATCGCGCCAGCCATAAGCCCGGCCAGCCCGGCGATCATGACCTCGGGCTTGCCGGAGCCTGCGGCCGCGACGCCGACGACGAGGCTCGCAGTCGAGACAAGACCATCATTGGCCCCGAGAACGGCGGCCCGCAGCCAGCCGATGCGATGCACCATATGGATTTCAGAATGTGATAGACGGCTCATGGCGTGGCTCCTTGAACGATGTCAGCTTGCTCTGACATGATGGCCTGTGGTTTGCCCGTAGCTGGCTCCTGTGGCGCGATGCGCAGCGCGCGCAGGGCGTTCAGGATAACAGCGACGTCGATGACCTCTTGCAGAAGCGCCCCCTGCACCGGGGTGAGATACCCGAAAGCGGCGGCAATCATGCCGAGAACCGACAGACCGATACCCGCGACCACGCTTTCGACAGCGATCCGGCGCGACGCCCGCGCGATCTCGATCCCGGGCCCAAGCCGGTCGATCCGGTCGACGAGCAGCACCACGTCCGCCGCCTCGGCCGAGGCCGCGGCGCCCCGTGCCCCCATTGCCACGCCTACATCGGCTGCGGCCAGGGCGGGCGCGTCGTTGACACCATCACCCACCATCATCACCGGCCCGTGTTTACGCTCGGAAAGCACCAGTAACACCTTTTGATCCGGCGTCAGACCGGCCCGCAGCCCGTCGAGGCCCAGCCCCTCGGTCACGCGCTCGGCCACGTCCGCGCGGTCGCCAGTAGCCAGAAGGATGCGCGCGATCCCTTGACGGCGCAGACCGTCCAGCATGGTGCCCGCCCCCTCGCGCAGCGGGTCGGACATGACGAGGTGCCCGGCCATGTGACCGTCAACTGCCACTGCGACAAGGACCGATCCGGCGCCCTTGGCGGGGTGATCGCCCACCATCCGCCCGACACGGGACGCCACGAAGCCGTCGCCGCCGACGATCACCTCGCGGTCCTCCACACGACCCAAGACCCCTTCGCCCGGGATCTCAGCCACTTCTGTCGGAACGGGCAGTGTGAAGCCCCGCGCCTTTGCGGCAGCGACGATGGCCTGCGCCACGGGGTGTTTCGATGCCTGATCGAGCGCGGCGGCGAGGCGGAGGATGTCGTCCTCGGTCATGCCATCGTGGCTGTCGATCGAGACGATCTGTGGACGGCCATCCGTCAGCGTCCCCGTTTTGTCGAGGATCAGCGTGCGGATCCGCGCCATCGTCTCGAGCGGCCCTGCGCCCTTGATCAGCACGCCAAAATGCGCCGCACGCGACAGGCCGGCGACCAGTGCGACCGGCACAGCAAGGATCAGCGGACAGGGCGTGGCGACGACCAGAACGGCAACCGCGCGGATCGGATCACCGGTGAACCACCACGCCACGAAGGCGATACTGACGGTGACGACCAGAAAGCCCAGCGACCAGCGGTCGGCCAGCCGGGACATCGGCGCTTTGGACGCCTGCGCCTCCTCCACCAGGCGAACGATCCCGGCATAGGTGCTGTCCTTGGCTTCGCGCGTCGCCGTCAGGTCGAAGGCCTCGCCCGCATTGGTCGAGCCGCTCATGGCGTCGGCCCCGCGCGCCAGCCGGACTGGCAGGGACTCGCCGGTCAGCGCCGAGGTGTCGAGGAAGGCCGTGTCGGAGGCCACTGTGCCGTCTACCGGCACCACGTCGCCCTGCCGGATCAGCAGGCGATCACCGGGGGCGAGTTCGTCGAGCGGCACCTCCTCCAGCGCACCGTTGCAGTGCCGGGTCGCGGTCCGGGGCACGCGGGACAGGAGGTCCTGCATCGACCGACGGGCGCGGCCCTCTGCGAAGGCTTCGAGGAAGGTGCCGCCCGAATACATCACCGCAACGACCGCCGCTGCGAGCGTCTCGCCGAAGACGAGCGCCGCGGTCATGGAGAGCGCGGCGACGATATCGAGGCCCACCTCGCCGCGCCCAATGCTCCGGACGATTTCGACCACAAGCGCTGCGAGCGCGGGAACAACTCCTGCAATCCAGATCAGGTTCGCGATCTCTGGTTGGCCCGCAAGGTAGAATGCGAGTCCCACGATCAGCCCGGTTGCGGCCATCAGCAGGAGTGCGGTCTTGAAGCGATCGGTACGGGTCTGTTCCATGCGGCTCATCTTCCCCCGGCTGAGGCGATTGCCGCTGGTTCTTCGGAAAAAAGACGCCCGACTCCCACGCCCATTGCATTGCCTTCATCATCGCACAGAAGAAACAGGGCGTCGAGTCCACGTTGTCTCGCGAGGTCCGCACCCCTCTCCGCACCGAGCACCATGAGCGCCGTCGCCCAAGCATCGGCCTCGGCACAGGTGCGGGCCACCACGGTGACGGAGGCCGGCGAGGCGATCAGCGGCGCGCCACGTCTCGGATCCATGGTATGCGACAGGCGGCGCCCCTGAACCTCGACCCAATGGCGGTAGTCACCGGAGGTCGCCACGGCGGCGTCCTGCAGCGCCAGAACCGAATGCGGCGTCCGGCGATCAGGGTCCGGCGCTTCTACCGCGATGATCCATGCCTCGCCATCGGGGCGCAGGCCCATGGCACGCATCTCACCGTCGATGCCGACAAGGGCGTCGGCAATCCCATGATCGCGCAAGGTCTCGGCGAGCCGGTCGACGCCATAGCCCTTGGCGATGCCGTTCAAATCCAGCGCAATGGGCGCGGTCTTGCGCAACTGCATCCCCTCGATCTCCAGCACCTCCTGCGCCGGGCGGCGGGGGGCGTCCATCACGGCGCGGATACCCTCGGGCGCGGCGGCCCCGGGCCCGAAACCCCAGGCCGTCACCGCATCGCCCATGCCGATATCGAAGGCCCCGCCCGAGGCGCGCCCGATCTCGAGCCCGAGGCGCAGGACCGCCCGCAGTTGCTCCGGCACCACCACCCAATCGTCCACCGGCGCCGCATTGATCCGCATGAGCGCGCTCTCCGCGTTCCACGTCGACATCTGCTTGTCCACCTCGTCGACAGCCGCCTGAAGGGCGGCACGGATTGCATCCGTGTCGCGGCCCCGATCCGCGAAGAACAGCGCCGACCAGCGCGTGCCCATGGTGGGGCCGTTCAGGGCGATGCGCGCGCGCTCAGTAGACATCTTCGACATACCGCCCCTCTGCCTTTAGGACTGCGGGCGTAAGCCCGGCAGGTGCGAGGATCTCGGCCAACGCATCGCTCACGCCCGTGGCCATGTCGCGCCCGCCGCAGACCATCACACGCGCCCCGTCGCAGATAAGCCGGGCCACCTGCGCCGCGTCGGCGCGCAAGGCGTCCTGCACATAACTGCGCCGCGCGCCGCGCGAGACGGCGGTGACAAGCCGGGTCAACCGCCCCTCAGCCTGCCAGCCGGGCATCTCTTCGCCATAGAAGAAATCGCTGTCCGCATGCCGCATCCCGAAAAACAGGTGCACGGGCCTGTGCCGCGCATTGCCGCGGATGAAGCCCGCCAGCGGCCCGATGCCGGTGCCCGCCCCGATCAGGATCAGCGGGGTGCGACCGCGGTCGGCGTGAAAGCCGGGATTGCGGCGCAGGAAGGCCCGGACCGTATCGCCCGGTTCCAGCGCGGTCAGCTGGCCCGAGGCCAGACCGCCCGGATGCTTGCGCACCACGATCTCGACGAACCCGTCGCGCCGGCCCGAGGCAAGCGAGTAGAGACGTGGCACGGCGCTGCCCTGCGGCAGGACGCCGATCAGGTCGCCCGCCTGGAACCGTGCGAAGCCCGCGCCCGTCAGCCGCTGCCACGGCGTTGCGCTCGGCAGGGCAAAGCGCAGGATCGCGGCCCCCGCCTGCATCTCAGCCCCGTAGTTGCGCCGCGAGACGAGGGTCAATTGTTCGGTGCGCGGCAAGACGGGTTGGTGCGCAAGGTCAAGGGGTATGCCAAGCATCTCGCCAAGCGCGCGGCCCCAGCGCGCGAAATCCTGTGGCGATTGCCGGTCGATCGTGTCGAGCGGCAGAAGCTCGGGCCAACCTTTCGCCTTTGCCGCTGCCGTGACGTCCTTGGCGAAAGCGCAATAGGCCGGAAAACTCCGGTCGCCGAAGCCGAGAACGGCAATCGGAAAGTCGGGCGCTCGGTCTGTGGCGTTCAGCCGGTCGAGAAAGCCCTTCGCCGAGGCCGGAGCGGCACCATCGCCATAGGTCGCGGCGAGCAGGATGATGCGCTCGGCACGGGCGTAGCGCTCTGGCGCGAAGCCCGACATCGGGCCAACATGGACGCCCTGCCCCGCTGCCGTCAGCGCGGCATGCAGGGTCGCGGCGAAGCCCCAGGTGCTGCCACCCTCGCTGCCGACAAGAATGATCGTCTCGGCACGGCCCGCGGGCTGGTTGCCCCGGATGCGCGGCCGCCCGCGCCGCCCGGCAAGCCAGATCAAGACGCCGGTAACGCCCATCGCCGGCACTCCGAGCGCCATCATCCCGAGCACAAGGCCGAGCGTCGCGGCCCCCTGCCCCGTGTGCAGCATGTAAATGGTTTCCGAGACGCGCTCCCACCCGGTCAGGTCGGCCCATGCCACGAGCGCGCCGGTTCCCTGGTCAAGATAGCCGGTGCCCCAGTCGGTCTTCAGTGTGAACACGTCCGTCGCGTCGCCGGGATAGGGAAAGCTCAGTTCGCGCAGCTCGGCGACGGGGGTCTGCAGCAGCGTGGCCATCTGATCGAGAGCGAACCCAATTTCTCCGCTCACTTCGGTGGGATCAGCCGGCAGGACGCTACCGTCCGGCAGAAGATCGAAGGTGGAGGCTGTCATCCAGAGGGCGGTGGTGGAGGACAGAACGAGGCCGATGACGGCGATCCGGGCGATCTCGACATGCAGCCTGCCCGCGAACGGACCGCGCAAGGACGCGAACCAGTGCCGCCATCCGCCCGCCCGTCGCGCGACCAGCATAGCACCCGAGAGCGAGAGGACCAGCATCGCCGCGGCCCCGGCGGCCATGGCGATGCGCCCGCCATCCCCGAGGAAGAGCGAGCGATGAAAGTTGGTGAGCCAGCGAAGGGCCTGGTTCGGGTCGGCCGAGGCCACGCCCGCGCCCGTCGCCGGGTCGATCACGGCAGCACCCGGCGCGCCCTGATCGAACCAATAGGCGGTGATCCGACCGGAGGGCGACCGCCGGATCTGCTCGACGCCCGGATAGACGACCTGGATGCGGTCCGCGAGGGTGGCGACTGTCAGGCCAGTCTCCACCTGCGGCGCGGTGATGCGCTCGACTGTCGGAAAGACCGAGAGCGCGGCGCCGCTCAGGCTCAGGATCGTGACGAGCGCGAGTGCCAGAAGACCCGGCCAGCGATGGAGTGTACGGATCATGGCCCTGCCCCTCACATGTCGTAGGAGAAGTTGGAGATGTAGCGCCGCCCGCTCACCGGCGTGCCCGCGCCCGCCGTCGTCAGCGGCACGGCCACCTCGTTCGGGCTGTCGCGCATATCCTCGACCGCCGCGTCGATGTGCAGCGTGTAGCCCGTATCGAACAGCGCGTCGGCCAGATCGAGCGTGATCTCGAGACTGCGGCCCGCGCCGACGCTGGCGCCGGTGATACCGTTTACCTGCGCGGTATCGCCGCCCGTGGCACGGTACCAGTCGCTCAGATGCTCGTAGTACTTGGACTTGCCACCAGCCATCCAGAGACTGCCGACATAGGCGCCCGAGGCGTCGGTAACGTAAAGCGCGAGGTAAGCGCCGTCGCCACCATAGTTGTTAAGGGTGGTTGTGAGCGTCACGGGCCGTGCCATAGCGAGGCCGGGAAGCGTGAGTGCGGTGGTAAGCGCGAGCGTTGCGAGAAGTGATTTCATGGGAATGATCCTTGTTCAGGGTGCTTCGGAGCTGTTCAGTTCACCTGAACCTGCGGAGGGGCGCCGTTTCCGAAGAGGCCGTTCTGCGGAGGAGCGACCGTTCCAGCGGGCGCGGGATTGCGGGCGCCACCGCGGTCGTCGTCATCATCCTCGTAGTCCATCTCGACGATCTGCAGCGTCGCCGGATCGAGCTTCACCTCGATCTCGCGGCCATCCTGGTCTCGGCCTTCGATTTCGTAGCAGCCGTCGTCGATCTCGAAGTCGCGCACCGTCCAACCGTTCTGTTCGGCCATCTGCATGGCGGCCTCGCGCGGCTGCCACTGGTCACGGGGCGCATTGCAATCATCGTCGTCGGCCAGCGCAGCGCCGGCGGGCAAGAGTGCGATCAGGGCAAGGGCGGTCAGGGTCTTTTTCATGGCAAGGGGTCCTTTCGTTTGATGAGACCAATCTGGCACCCCGACCTGAGGGCATCCTGACGCCCCAGCGATTCCTGCTTCAGCTTGCCGTCAGGAAAATGGCCCCGCCGATGAGGGCGGGGCCAAAAAAAGATGCGAGCGCAGGCTACAGGGCTGGCATGGCTAAGCGCCCTGCCCCGCGTTCAGGTGAATTCGAACTGCTCGAAGCGGACACGGCGAGGCGTTTGGCCTTGTGCTTTCAAGCCCTTGAGAATCCCGTCCTTCAGACCGGTTGGGCCGCAGAACCACA
Organism: Pelagivirga sediminicola; assembly: GCF_003072125.1. Lineage (GTDB taxonomy): Bacteria > Pseudomonadota > Alphaproteobacteria > Rhodobacterales > Rhodobacteraceae > Roseovarius > Roseovarius sediminicola. The sequence goes on from NZ_QCYH01000015.1 coordinate 19,555, forward strand.
AATCGGCTTGCCGGATCGCGAAAGGGACCGCGCCAATCAGGCGCTCGGCCGTGAGCCTGCCATCGCGCGTCGTAACGACCACCTCGAAACTGAACCTCGGGTTGCGGGCAGCCGCAGCGCGCAGCGTCTCTACCCCAATCGCCTCCTCTTGTGTCCGAACGCAGTGGATGAGGTGAATGTCGCGGCTATCCGCTTCGCTCAGGCTTTCGGCCCAGGCGAGGAACGGCGTGATACCGATGCCGCCCGCCAGCCATATCTGGCGCGCACCGCCCTTGCGGAAATTGAACCGTCCATATGGCCCTTCGACCTGCACGCGCGTTCCGGTCCGCAAGATGGCGGGCAGGCTTCGTGTCCAGCCACCCAAGCCCCGGATGGAGAACGTCAGGGTGCCGTCAGGGCGCGGGGCGCTGGCGATCGTGAAGGGGTGCGGCTCGGACAGTCCTGCCTCTGGCGCGCGGAAGAAGGCGAATTGCCCCGGCCGCCACCGCATGGCCCGCCCCTCGGGGCGGAGGGTTAGCGTGGTGGTGTCCTTGGTCTGGCTGATCTCTGTGACGGTGAATTCTCTACGCCGCAGGTACGGGGCGACCAGCTCGGTGAATATCCACGCGATTACTCCCGCGATGCCAAATGTGTTTAGAAGCACCGAGAGCGATGGATCTACCTCTGTCGGCAGGTCGACGAAGAACTGGTGAAAGACCACGATTGCAAAAAGGGCCCCCATGAAACGATGGCTGAACCGCCAGATCTGATAGGGGATTTCCAGTGGGGTGAAGGGCAATCTCCGGAACCAGCTGACAGCAACCAGGGCGAGAAGCGCGTTGAAGGCAAGTTCGCCCGCCTCTTCACCAAGTTCACCAAGGGAGGTTTCACGCACCAAACGCTCGAAATCCGGCTCGATCTGCTGGTGCAGGATCATCAGGACCATTGCGGAAATACCAAGCCACTTGTGGAAACGGTACATGCGATCGAGACCGCCGAACAATGGTTCCACCAGCGGCGGCCGTGCGGCGAGGATCAGGGTCTGTGCCATCGCGACAACTGCCGCGGCCCCGACGGCAATGCCAAGTGCTGCATCCGCGCCATAGGGCGCATAGGTGTTGAACCCGATCAGTGCCGCCAGCAGGCATGGCAACGCAACCAGCACCGGGCCCGTCAGAGCTAGAGGAGAGTTTAGGGAAAGCCGGGAGAGTGGCGGCAGGCCCGGCACCGGGACATTACCGTCGCGACGCGCTGCATCAGTCATCGTCGCGTCTCTCGTGATCCCGCTCGCGGCGATCATCCTCGTCGTCCTCGTATTCGAACTCGATTATCTCCAGCGTGGCCGGGTGGACAGTCACCTCGATCGCACGCCCCTCGGCATCCCTCCCATCGATCTCGTAGCAGCCGTCATCGATCTTGATCCGGCGCACCGTCCAACCATTTTCCTCAGCCAGCATGGCAACAGCATCGCGCGGCTGCCAGTCGGCCATCGGCACGAAGCAATCGTCGTCAGCCAGCGCCGCGCCGACCGGAAAGACCGCGAGAAAGCCGATAATTGTCAATGTCTTCTTCATGGGGCACACTCCTAGTGGCTCGCCTCTTGATGCCATTCATGCGCCGCGAAGCTGACGGCAGCCTGAAGGGGCTCGACCCACAAGCTTCAGCTTCGTGTCAGCCAGACGGATCATGGAGGGACATCAGGAAAGGACGGGTACGACCATGCGCATATTGCTGATCGAGGACGACACGACTCTTGGCGCTGCCGTGCGCGACCAGATCGCAGCTGATGGCCAGTCAGTAGACTGGGTCACGCGGCTAGACGCGGCGGCAGACGCGATGAGCGCAACCTCCTACGACCTGCTCCTGCTCGACCTCATGCTGCCAGACGGACGTGGTATCGGGTTCCTCAAGGGCCTCAGGACGCGTGGAGACGTGACGCCGGTCATCATCCTGACGGCGCTCGACCAGGTCTCCGATAGGATCGAAGGCCTCAATGCGGGCGCTGACGACTATCTTGTGAAGCCCTTCGACCTGTCGGAACTGTCGGCACGGATCGGATCGGTCGCGCGGCGCTACAGCGGCAACCCCAACCCGATCCTGACCCACGGACCGCTCGACATCGACCTTGCCGCGCGCAGCGTCCATCGGGATGGCAGACATGTGCCGCTGACGGCGCGGGAATGGGCGCTCTTCGAGGCCTTCCTGGCGCGTCCCGGGCAGCTCCTGTCCAAGGCGCAGTTGGAGGAGAAGCTCTACGCTTTCGACGCCGAAGTCGAGAGCAACACCATCGAGGTGCACGTGAGCCGCCTGCGCAAGAAACTGGGGAGCGCCATCATCGAGACCGAGCGCGGCATGGGTTACCGGCTGGGCAAGCCATGATGTGGCCATCCAGCCTTCAGGTACGGCTCGGCTTGTCACTCGGCCTTGTGCTGACGATCCTCTGGCTCGCCGCCGCCACGGTTACCGCGGTGATCGTTCGGGGCGAGATGGATGAGGTCTTCGACAGCGCCCTACGCGAAACCGCCGAGCGCATCCTGCCGCTGGCCGTGACCGACATCGTCGGGCGAGAAGATCAGGGTGTGACGCAGCGCCTCGCGCCGATCCGGGAGCATGACGAGTTCTTCACCTACATCGTACGCGATGCCGAGGGACGCATTTTGCTGCAATCCCATGCGGCGGACCCTGCCGTGTTTCCTCCATACGACGGTCCGGGATTTGGGCAGAACGCCACACATCGCCTCTACAGCGACGCGGCGCTCCAGGGGACGATCAGCATCACCGTGGCCGAACCGTTGGCGCATCGCGCTTCGGTTGCTCGGGAAATCCAGATGAGCCTCGGCCTGCCGCTGCTGGTTGTGCTGCCGTTGGCGCTCGCGTCGATTATTCTCGCTGTGCGCTTTAGCCTCGCCCCTCTCCATCGGTTCCGTACGCGGCTTGAAGCGCGCGGCGTGCGCGACCTGTCAGAAGTACCCGCGGCCGACCTGCCGACAGAAATCCGACCGCTGGCTGCAACCTTGAACAGCCTTTTGGCTCGGTTGCGCGACGCGTTCGAGGCTGAGCGAAGTTTTGCAGCCAATGCGGCTCATGAACTAAGGACACCATTGGCGGGCGCTATCGCCCAAGCGCAGCGACTGCGGTCAGAGACCAAAGATCCGACCATCGACGCGCGCGCCGCCGAGATCGAGGCGACGCTCAAGCGTCTCGCTCGGCTGTCCGAACGTCTCCTGCAGCTTGCGCGGGCGGAAGGCGGTAGACTTCGGATGGACCAGAGCGCTGATGTCAGAACCATCACTCGGGTCGTGGTGGAAGATATTGCGCGCAGCACAGAGAACGGGCGCCTTATGTTGAACTTGCCGGACACGCCTGTCTTGTCTGATATCGACCCCGACGCATTGGGAATTCTGTGCCGGAATCTGGTGGAAAACGCCCTACGCCACGGGGCGCAGAATGCCCCAGTCGAGGTTACACTCACGAGCGACGGGCAGTTGATCGTGGCGAACGAGGGCCCCGCGGTAGCAACCCAAACACTCGAACGCCTGACAGGGCGCTTCGAGAGGGCAGATGCAAAAACTGATGGTAGCGGGCTTGGCCTCGCTATCGTCTCAGCCATCGCAGAACGGATCGAAACCTCTCTCTTGCTCCAGTCACCACGTCCCGGTGAAACTTCTGGATTTCAGGCATCCGTCAGATTGCCAACAGATGCTCCAAATGCCCATGTGAAAGATCGGGAGCATTGGCCTTGAAGTCTGACGCATCACCGGCGACGTCATCGTTTGAAGAAAATCGCAGAAACGTAGGAAAGCTTTCTTATAGGAGAGCTATTTTCTTATATTTTTTCTGCACTTAGGACTGCTCTGTAGAGCAGGCCCGCTATCGGCGATAGCCGCTTTTGCGCCAAGCCCTCGGGAAGTGAGGCCGAAGCCTCACCCGAAGGGATCGTATTCCGAGACGATCACGACCTCGTCGCCGTCGATTTCATCGGCGGGGACGGCGCCGAAGGTTCCATCCCCTGCCTGGAAGACGATGATCGAGACCATGAGCGTGGCGGCGAGGGAGGCTGCGAAGGCGTGTGCATCTTTGCGGGACATCTGTTTGGCTCCTGTCTTGGAGGCGGGGGACCATCCCCCGCGCGACAGGACCCCGCAGGCCCGAATACTGGCTGACATCACCGGGTGCGTTCGGCTTGCCCGAATCCATCCGGCGGCACGGGCTTGCCCGTAGTCCGACCCCTCGCGGGTTGATCTCGAAGACGGGATTCGGGCCAAGGAAGGGAATGGCGAGCGGGGGATGGTCCCCCAACATCAGGAGCCGGTTGTCCCGCTGATGCTTGGAACGCCGCCAGCCTCCCGGCCACGCTCTTGGTTGAAGACTTCTTCTTTGGGGATGGATCCTTTGGTGCCCCGCGAACTCAAAGGACAGGGTTGTGATGGATGAGAGGCCCGAACTTTGGCGGGCCCCTCGGTTTCAGTTGGGCTCAGGCGGCCAGGTCCGCGCCCCCTGCCCTTTCGCCCTCTTCATCGCCAACGATTTCAAGTCGCGCATTGCGGTATCCTTCCTTGGCGATCCAAAGCTCGGCCGCAGTGACAGATTCCGCCAGATGCAGCAGCTCGGTGTTGCCGCTGAAGTCGAGGAGCACGCGCACCTGCCCGGGCTTCGGCTCCTCGGCCACCTCGAAGACCAGGGCGCTGTGCAGCGCGACAAACAAGGTGAGAATCCAGCGTCAATCAGGATGAGAACGCGGGTTTGGGGGCGCGCAGGGAGGGCGTAGCCCGACCGGAGAGCCCCCAAACCCGCGTTTCGCTCGCAATGGGCGGGTCTGACGGTCGTGACCGGCTCAGGTAGGGATGATTTTTCCGAGTTGGAGGGATCGTTCATGCCGGGCCGTCATGTCACCGACCATCAAATGAGGCTTTTCATGACGCTCAAACAGACCCATTCCGTTCCGGTTGCCGCCGCCAAGGCGGGGATCAGCCAGGCGACCGGTTATCGCATCAGTTCCAACCCGATCCTGCCGACGCAAAAGAAGTCTCCGCGCAGCAGGCGTCGCCCGGACCCACTTGCGGATATTTTCGACGCGGAGGTTGTTCCGCTGTTGAAGTCCTCGCCCGGTCTGCGGCCGGTTGCGATCTTCGAGGAACTCCTGCGTCGACATTCCGAGCTGAACCCCGGCATTCGGCGCACGCTGGAACGGCGCATACGCGCCTGGCGGGCCGAGCATGGTCCCGAGCAGGAAGTGATCTTTCGGCAGATCCATACACCGGGCAAGATGGGCCTTTCGGATTTCACCGACATGGGCAGGCTCGGTGTGACGATCGCCGGCCAGCCGTTGGAACACCGGCTCTATCACTTTCGGCTGGCTTATTCCGGCTTCGAGCACGCCCATGTCGTGCTGGGCGGGGAGAGCTATGTTGCCCTGGCCGAAGGGCTGCAAAATGCCCTCTGGTCGCTTGGCGGCGTCCCGCAGGAGCACCGGACCGACAGCCTTTCGGCAGCTTTCAAGAACCTGGCAAGAGCCGCGCAGGACGATCTCACCGACCGGGTTGACGCTCTGTGCCGCCACTATGGCATGACGCCGTCGCGCAACACCAAGGGGGTGGCCCATGAGAACGGCGCTATCGAAGGCCCGCACGGTCATCTGAAGCGGGCGATCGAGGACGCGCTGCTGATGCGCGGGTCGCGCGACTTCGGGGACCTGGCGGCCTATCGCCGCTTCATCGACGAGATCGTGGGCCGGATCAACGCGCGCAATGCCAAGCGCATCGATGCCGAACGCGCACATCTGGCGCCGCTGCCCGCCCGGCGCACCACGGATCATGAGGAGGTCGCGGTGCGCGTCACGTCTTCGGGTGGCTTCCTGCTGCGCAAGGTCTTCTACACCGTGCCCTCCCGGCTGATCGGACATCAACTGCGGGTTCGGCTCTACGACGACCGGCTCGAACTGTTTCTCGGCTCGACCTTCCTGCAAGCGCTGCGCCGTGGGCGGCCCACGCCCAGTGGCAGCCACGGCCACGTTGTCAACTACCATCACGTCATCCATTCGCTGCGCAGAAAGCCCATGGCGCTGATGGGGCTGGTCTATCGCGACCAGTTGTTCCCGCGCCGGGCTTTCGGCGACATGTTCGCGGCCCTGCTGGAACGGACCGGCGAAAAGGCGGCTTGCCGGATGGCGGTCGATCTTCTGGCCCTGGCCCATGACCGCGGTTGCGAGGCCGAACTGGCCGCCCAACTCGAAGAGGATCTGCGCCAGCGGCGACTGCCTGACATCCGGGCCCTGCGCGCGCTCTTCGCACCGCCGCCCGACACTCTGCCGGGGATCGACGTGCAACTGGCCGACCTGTCATCCTACGACCGCCTTCTGGGCAATACACCGATCGCCGAGGAGGCCGCAGCATGACATCCACCGACATTGACGCCGCCCGTCTCACCCTTGCCCTGAACGAGCTGCGCCTGCCGGCCATCAAGGCGCTCTGGCCACGCTTCACTGAGCAGGCCGACAAGGAAGGCTGGCCCGCCGCCCGCCTGCTCAGCGCCCTGGTGGAACATGAACTGGCCGAACGCGATCGGCGCCGGATCGAGCGCCATCTCGCCCAGGCCCGCCTGTTGCCCGGCAAGACCCTCGAGACGTTCGACTTCGCCGCTGTCCCCATGGTGTCCAAGGCGCATGTGGGCGCCATCACAGCCGGCGACAGTTGGATCGGCAAGGGCGACAATATCCTGCTGTTCGGCCCGCCGGGGGTCGGCAAGTCGCATCTCAGTTCGGCCATCGGGCTGGCGCTGGTGGAAAATGGCTACCGTGTGCTCTTCACCCGCACCACCGATCTGGTCCAGAAACTCCAGCAGGCACGCCGCGATCTCGCTCTCGAAAGCGCCATTGCGAAGCTCGACAAGTTCCACCTGCTGATCCTCGACGACATCGCCTATGTCACCAAGGATCAGGCCGAGACCAGCGTGCTCTTCGAACTCATCAGCGCGCGCTACGAGCGGCGTTCCATGCTGATCACCGCCAATCAGCCCTTCGGCGCCTGGAACGCGATCTTCCCCGACCCGGCCATGACGCTGGCCGCCGTCGACCGGCTGGTCCACCACGCGACCATCTTCGAGATGAATGTCGAGAGTTATCGACGCAAGGCTGCAGAAAACGCCAAGGGTCCCGGGAGGCCCCCACAAAAGGCGTCACCAGCCGACATGACCGCTGATTGACGCGCCGCGACAATCCCAAGCGACAAACCCCTTGCCCGCGACAATGTAATTCGCCAATCTCAACCCGTCGCGGCCAAGGATTCTCATCCTGATTGACGCGCTCTTCTCACCCAGATTGTCGCGCTACAGCGCTGTCAGCCGAATGGCTACGCATGATGGTCACGAGGATCACCCCCTCCGAGGAGAAGTTACCCTCATGCAGCGTGAACGACGCGGGTGCCGTCCAGGTCGGGTAAGGTCGGGGTGGCTCCTTCTTCACAAGACGGCCGACGCCGTTCGAACGTTCCCAGGCCGCCAGCTTCTTCGTGAAGCGTGCCGGCGGCTTGGGGCTGCCATCGGTGTAGCGAATGAGCGCCCCGAGGGGGGCGGTGTCGATGATGGTTGTTGCAGACATGATTCCTCATTCTGAATGCGAGTAATCGCACTCATCTTATTGATATTGTTACACTATAGGGTGATTGGGGGCGGAATCTCCGCCCCCCAGTGGATCACGTTATTCCGCGGCCAGCATCGACGCGCTTTCAGCAGGCAAGTCATCCGTCAGGAATGCAGGAAGGTCAGCTTCACTGACACTGTCAGCCACTTCGGCATCCGCCCCCAGCCCTTCGGCACAGTCCTCACCGTGTAGCGCCACGAGATCGTTCCGGCGCAGGACCTCGGGCAACCAGCCGCTGCCCTTCAGCAAGCGCTCGGCCTCACTGGCCATCTCGCTCTTCTTCAGGTGATCGAGGAGTTGGGCAGTCCCCTCCCCTTTCGCCTCGCGCACGGCCTCAAGGATGCGCGCCTTGGGCACGCGGTTGAGATAGGTGTCCACCGTCGGCTCCCAGCCCGCCTCGAACATGTCGAGACCTGTGGCACGCGCCACGAGATCGGCATGCGCCATACGCCGGGTCAGACCCCCAGCGGAGATGCCTGCCCCGTAAGGGTTCACCTTCTCATGCAGCGCGTTGACGCCGAAGCTGAGGCAATGCGCCAGCAGGGCCAGCCGACTGCCCTGGTCGAGGATCGTCAGATAGTCCCAGAGTGCCGCATCATCGCCAAGCGGCAGATCGGCTTCCCATTCCGCGTGACGCTCGTCGACCAGCTTTGCCACCACGCTGTCCTTCAGATCGGGCGCCTGCGCCGACATGTAGACCTGACGCACGGATGCCTCGAGACAGCTTCCTGAAGCAGAGGAGGTGCGGAAGGTGTCCGTGACGAGCTTCAGCAGCAGCAGCGTCAGCGCCACATCCGGCGAGCGCCCGATCGCTTCACGAAGCGCCAGCGTCCGGTGGGCCGTCAACTCCATGACCAACCGCTCGGGCAGCGGCTTCAGCGCGCCGTCGTCCTCATCCTCCGGCAAGTCAGCTCCGATCGGCTGGCCACCCGACATGATGTCGGTTCCGCCATGAGCGGCACTGCCATGGCCATCGGTGAGATCACGATCATCCCCCTGCCCCGCCACCGCTGGATCCGTACCATCCTGGACCGTGGTCTTCTCAACGGGCTCATCCTCTGGACGCACATAGCCGCGATAGACGGCCAGCGCGCCGTAGCGGTCGAGCGTGACGAACGCCCCTGCCCGCCCGATCTCCTCCGCGTCGAAGATCAACGGCCGGGTCTCGATCTTTTCCATCTCCGTTTCCAATACGCCAAGCCGCGTGTCGATCTCGTCGGGGATGTCATCCTGATCCGCGTATTCCTCCTCGAGCGCTCGGTACTCGGCGAGCAGCTTGGCATGAGCTGCACCTTCGTCATCCGTCATCGGTGCCGGATCACCAGACAGAGACCGCAGCCCGTGGCTGTAGCCGTAGGGCAGGTCAAGCGCGACCTCGATCCACTTCCAGCCCTCAACCGCAACCGTCTCAGCCTCGGCCTGGAGTTTTTCCGTCACCAGCCGATCGAGCAGGGCAGGGTCCTCGAGCCAGCCACCGTCATCGCCCTGAAAGAGGTCATGCAGCATCGTGCCGCCCGCCGCTTCGTAGGCCTCAACACCCACAAAGATCGCGCGCCGGTCGGACGCCCGGACCGAGGTCTCGGTCAGCATGCGCCGGATCTGGAATGGCTCCTTGTTCCAGGATGAATGGATCACATCCCAGACCTGAACCTGACGCGCGTGATCGGGGTTCACGGTGAAGGCCATGAGCTGCTCCAGCGTCATGCCATCCTCGGCATAGACCTCAAGCAGTGCAGGGGCGACGGAGGCGAGTTTCAGGCGCTGCTTCACGATCTGTGGCGTCACGAAGAAGGCTGCAGCAATCTCTGCATCGCTCTGACCCTTGTCGCGGAGGGACACAAACGCGCGGAACTGGTCGAGCGGGTGCAAGGCGACGCGCTGCATGTTCTCGGCCAAGGAATCGTCCTCGGCCAGGATCGCGCACCCTGCATCTCGCACGATGCAGGGAATGGGCGTCGTCTTCGCCAACCGCTTCTGCTTCACCAGCAGGGACAATGCCTGGAACCGGCGGCCCCCGGCCGGGATCTCGAACTTGCCGGACTCGGTCCCATCATCGTCCAACACTGGCCGCACGCTCAGGCTCTGCAACAGACCGCGGCGGGCGATGTCTTCGGCCAATTCCTCGACGGACACGCCAGCCTTGATGCGCCGCACGTTGGACTGGCTCAGCACCAGCTTGTCAAAAGGGACATCCCGCGAGGGGGACAGGGTGATTTTCTGGACAGCTTTGGTCATCAGATCTTCTCCACGACGGGCGCCGGAAGCCACTCTCCCGATCTCACTTCCCGTCACCCTCAAACCAACACTCCTTTCCCTCTCGATGACCTTATGGTTGGAACTATCCGGGAAAATTTGCCGGAGGATCGAAGACTACGCTCAATTACAAACTGGTTGAGTGAGCGTGATAAGACCATCACGTCCCTTGCCTCATCATAGCGTCGAGGTAGGCGTTGTTGTTTTTCACCTGTCCTGTGCTGGCTCTCAAAATTAATTCGTCGAGTGCAATAAGGAGCTGCCCTGGACCTCGTTCTCTGAGGTGTTTCATGATCCTGCCCTGTTCTATTCTTAGCAATCTTCCGACATCGGCCAATATTTCGAGAACTGATTGATGATCTCTTGGTTCATGCGGGAAGAAGTCCGATACGTTTTTCAGGTCCGTCCATGCCATAATTGTTGGATCTCGGCGTTCCTGAAAACCAGAGGTGCAGTGTGCATCTGCTCTATCTTTTTTTATATTCAATCTTGTGGGTTCTACGTGCCGGACATTTTGTCCGTCGTCGCCGGACATTTGGTCGGGCATTGTTTCCTGAGCGTCATGGTTTCCGGCCGGAAACTCTCTGATGGTCGCTCCGACCAACTCTGCCAGCCTCTTGATAAGCTCTATGATTTCGTCGGCTTTGAGAGTTGCACGGCGTAGGATGTTTCGTACGTTCTGGAGAAATGAGACAGTCTCAACATCCTTTGCTTGGCGCAAAGCCTCGACACGAAGAGCCAGTGCCTCCGCCTTGAGTGACCGTAGCTTTTCCTGATCGCCCACAAGCTGTTCTGCGTGTTCGGTGAGCTCTCTTTCCCGATCATACATTGGCTGCAGATCGAAGCCAAAGGCATCTCTGATCAATCCACCGTAGCGAAGAGGGAACCGTTTGCGGGTTGCGCTATCCCTGCGCTGGATCAGCCCGGCATCCACGAGGTGTCCGATACACCGTCGAATCGTTCTCTCGTTCAGGCCGTTCGTTCTCTCAGACAATGATGCGTTTGAGGGAAAGACGATAGTCATTGGAGCTGTTTGTCCGGCCTTCTTCGGCATGAAGCTGATCAAGGCCTGCAGTGTTACCAGGTCATTTGGTGTCAGACCGAGTTCTTTGCGAAGCGCTCGGATCGGCTCGATTACCCTGTACGGGTTCGTACCGGGTACAGACGATCGTTCCGCCAAGGCGGGTGTGTGAGAAAATACCTGTCTCATGATGATTTCGGCTGAAAAAGCTTCCCCGTTCACCGCGAACGGTGTTGAAAACGATTCGGCTTCGGGGTATCAATCAGGTGTCTAAGCTAATCGAGGCCCTTCGGAAGCACTGCTTTCGGGGGGTCTTTCCTTTTCTGGCCTGTCCTCCTTTCTGCTCAGTTTTTGTTATCGTCTATGTCAGGACCATCAAGATCCTGATCCCTGCCGGAGACTGGGTTACCTATGGGTTCCATTTTCTCTGGGGTAATGATCTGCCCTGGACCAGCGGCCTTCGCGTTCGCCAACGCTAGAAGAGCGGCCTCTGGATTCTCAGAGATCCACTTATGAAGCCCGTCATCTCCGTTCTTGACGGTGATGATCACGTTTCTTTTGGTGACCTTCACCATCCCGAATTTTGTCTTGATCGCCGATGGGGCAGGGGGCTTGTGCTGTTTCAGGAGCCCTTCGAAGATCGCAAAGCGTTCGTCGGAGGTCTTGCCTGAACCTCTGGATTCCATGAGAGCATCATGGAATTCTCGGTTTCCGGCCGGAAACCCTTCACCTCCAGAGAAGCCAAGGCTCTCATAAGACTTTGCGGCAGCATACCAACGATCCCGTCCAACCCCGTGTGCCGCCCCGATCTTTTGGATGAGTTCAGTCGGAATACAGGAAGTGACTTGTTTCATGCGAGCAAGTCCCGTGAGCTTGTCACCGGCTTTCCTGGCTTTCTGATCGATGTTGAGGGCGTCACAGACCAGTCCCTCATCCTTGCCGGACTCTATGAGAGAACGTGCAAAAAGGGCTTTCTCGATCCAGCTGAGGTCTTTTCGGAAGCTGTTCTCTTGGCCTTGTGCAAGAATCGCTTGATCCTCATCCAAGCCTCTGATGAGAGCCTTTGCGGGCTTGCCAATAAGTCGAAGGGCCGCTAATCGCCTGCGCCCATAGATGATCCTGTACCGCCCCCCTTCGGGGCTCAGAAGTATCGGGATAAGCTGTCCCTGCTTGTCAATGCTTTCAGCCAGTTCCCTGATGTCATCTTCGTCATCCAGGGCCAGACGATCCTGGAACTCGGAATCATCAATAAGGTCGGTACTGATTTCTTGAATTGAAGATTGTGCCGCATCCTGAAGAGAACGGGCCATTCCCGAAAGGGCAGGGGCTCGTGACTGGGTTCGAGTCGGAGAAATCGACGAGCTCTGCTGCTTTTCTTCATCCTCGGGAATGTCGAATGTGACTTTGCGGGCCATTACTTGCGCCCCCATGCCGTTTTGATGAGCCCTTCGACCTCCGCCACAACCCCGTTGATGGACTCGATAGCCCGATCGTACGTCTGGCGATGAAAATCCGTTCTGGCGATCTCGAACAGTGTCTGTTGCGTGAGCCCAGCGTCAGAGACCGCGGAGGATTTCAGGAAAGGCTGAGTAAGAACGTCATCCGTGAACATGGTCCGCAGGAATGCCGCCATCTGGGTTTGGGGGCCGTCATTGGGCTCGAAACGAGTGATTAGAAATCTCATGAAGTCCCAGTCGGGCGATGCGCCCACATCAGCAATTGTTGCCATGAGGCTGGATGTGAGCTGCAGGAATTGGGCCATCGAGGCGACGTCAAGCATGCTTGGAATGACAGTGACGACTAGGGATGTCGACGCTACCAAAGCCGATAGTGTGGTAAACCCGAGTTGCGGTGGGCAGTCGATGACGACAATGTCGTAGTCTGTCTCGACTTCATTAATGCAAAGGGCAAGCCGCTGATAGAACGGCGGCCTGATATTGTTTCGAAGGGCGTGTGCGGTTTCGGTCTCGAACTCAGAGAGCAGCAAGCCGGCCGCGGCTAGATCGAGGTTGTGGAAATACGTTTTGCGCACAACGTCTCTAAAGGGGATAGGGTCCTCGTACCGAAGGGCATCGTACACCGTTCCGGCCTCAGGGAAGTCGATTTCCGGCCGGAAACCGAACATGGTGGTCATTGAGGCTTGTGGGTCGAGATCAATTGCCAGAACCCGATAACCATCAAGGGCAAGCTTTTGGGCCAGATGGATCGCTGTTGTCGTCTTCCCTGCGCCCCCTTTGAAGTTGGCGATCGAAATGATCTGGATATGCTCCCCATCCCGACGACGAGGAACGATATGCTGGAACTTGGTGCTTGACCGGGCTATTTCGTGGCGCGCTATATCGATTTGCTCTGCAGTGTAGAACCTGCGGCCGCGGGCGTCTGTCTCGATTTCACCGAGATCGAGCTTGTCCTCGAAAAACATCTTCCGCAAAAAATCTTGGCTTACGCCGAGGATCTGGGCAACTTCCGTGGATGAGAAGCGTCTGAGAGCCTTTCGTTCATCAGGTAGAAACGACTTGCGCATATTCACATCAAGCGATTTGCTTAGACGTGTCGCCATCGTCTGGATCTTTTGATCCATTCTGATCCGCTGCTCGTTCATGCCCGTCCCGCCGCCCGTCTTCCGGGTCTATCTTGAGAAGGAACGCAAAACCGCCGGAAACTGATGGTTAGCGTTCTTCCGCAAAAATGTCAGGAAAGCGTTTGACAGGCAAGGATTTTTTCAGATGGTGGGCCGGTATCCGGTGAAATCATTTATTTACAATGACTTATCTTATTTCGCGGATCCAGCGCGTCAAGTGCTTGTGTCGCTGCCATCACTTAAACGCAAGATGTACCCGATTCACATAGGCGGTTTTGCTTCCAAAGAACGAATCTGAGTCTCTTAAATCATTCCCAGTCTCTCGGCCCGCTCCAGCAGCATCTTCACCGACGAAGGCTGCCAGCTTGTCCGCCCGCGGGGCGTGCGCTCGCGCATCGCTTCCAGCCGGGTGCAGATCGCCTGAAGCGTCATCTCGGGATCCGCGCCCTTGATGGCGGCGACGATGGCGGGCAGGCGGTCGTCGGTTTCGCGGCGCCGGGCACTGCCCAGAACCTCGTTGGGCAGGAACCCATCGCGGACATAGGCCTTCACGGCGCGCAAGAGACGGCTTTGCGTCCAGCGACGCGCCTCGGGCAAGGGGCCGTTGATGATACGCAACACGTCCTCCCAAGCCAAGTCGGGGCGCAACCGGCGCACATGGGGCACCCAATCTTGTGCCGTCTCGTTCAAACGCTCAATGTAGCCGTCCTGTCGCGCCAACCGTACCTTGCGAAGAGCGGCAGGGTCTTTGGCCCGCAGCCCAGGGTTCCCGCCCACGCGGCCTTTGGAGCGCGCCGAGGCAAGCCCGGCCTTTGTGCGTTCGCGGATCAGGGCGCGTTCGAACTCGGCCGCAGCCCCCAGCACTTGCAACGTGAACTTGCCCTGCGGCGATGCCGTGTCGATTGGGTCTTGAATGGAACGAAAGAAAGCACCCTTGGCTTCAAGTCGCTCGATCACCTCTAGCAGATGCGACAGCGACCGCGCCAAGCGGTCGATCCGCACCACGACCAGCGTGTCGCCCTTGGATACGCGTTCCAGCACCCGCGCCAGCACCGGCCGCGCACGATTGCCGCCCGAGGCATGCTCCTCAAATATCTCCACGCAACCCGCAGTCTTCAGAGCCTCTGACTGGGGCAGGGGGGTTTGATCCTCGGTTGAAACGCGCGCGTAGCCTATCAATGGCATCAAGACAGTCTTTTTGCAGTTTCATATAGCGCCAATAAACGACCGTTTGGCGACGGCGATGCGAGGGTCCAAACTATTGACCAAAACTTCGCATTGGCATATATTGCCAACAAGGAGATTTGTACCATGGTGACACGCAACGTTGTCCTGACCGAAACCCAAGACCATCTGGTTCAAGCACTGGTGGCGTCTGGGCGCTACCAGAATGTGAGTGAAGCCATGCGCGCTGGCCTGAGGCTGCTCGAGCAGGAAGAAGCAGAGCTGGCCGGGATCCGGAGGGGTCTCCTCGAAGGTCTGGCGCAGGCCAAGGCAGGTGATATTGCGGAGGGCAGCGGCAAAGATGCGATCCGTAGGGCCTTTGCGACTGCGCGCGCGCGTTCATGAGCCGATCCTTCCGGCTAACCCGTCGTGCGGAAGCAAGCCTCACAGAAATTGCCAGATGGACAATCGAGAATTTCGGGCTGCGCCAGGCAGAGCTTTACGAAGCAGAATTGCTCAACTTCTGTGATAGTATTCTAAATGGCCAGGCCCATAGCCGGAGTTGCGCAGTTCTCGTTGACGACGTCGAAGACCTGCGATTCATAAGGGCAGGGGAGCATTTCCTGGTCTTTCTGGATCGATTGGACGAGGTCATCATCGTGGATATCCTCCATTCCCGCAGCGATCTCCCTCGCCATGTTGCCTCACTTTCGGCTTTGAAGTCCGAAGACTCCTGATCCACGTCACAACCCTGCAGCCCTGGTCAGATTCACGCGGAATCTGTCTCGGCGGCGCTGGTAACGGCGGGTCATTTCGGCGCTTACATGGCCAAGCTGCTTCTGGACGTAGCGCTCGTCGACTTCTGCCGAACTGGCGAGACCGGCGCGCAAACTGTGACCGGAGAACAGCGCCAGGCGGTCTTTTTCAGGCAGGTCCGACCGGATGCCCGCGTCGAGGACCGTGCGCTTGATCAGGCGCGCGACATGCTTGTCGTTCAACCGGGTTTCGGATGCCCGCTTGCCATCGCGCGAAGTGCCGGTGAAGATTGGGCCGAAGTTGATCTTGGCGAAGTGCAGCCACTGCTCGAGCGCGTGCACGGGGCAGGTCTGATCCTTGGAGCCACGGCCGATCTCGACCTCGCGCCAGCCGGTCTTGGCATTGAGGGTGAGCAGGGCACCCTTGTCGAAGATCTCGATCCAACCGGCGGAATCCGGGGTATCGTCCTTATGAACGTCGAGGCTGACGATTTCCGAGCGACGCAGACCGCCTGCGTACCCCAAGAGCAGGATGGCCCGGTCTCGCAGGCCGCGCAGATCGAAAGGAAGGGTGGCGACCATCGCGAGGATATCCTCGGCCAGGATCGCTTCCTTCTGCACCGGCGGGCGGGCATGCTTGCGCTTGATCCCGGCGAGCACCGTTGCGATGTGGCGGTTCTTGCGATCGAGGGCGAAGCCACGCTGCGCGCAGTTCCAGGCGAGACCCGACAGGCGGCGGTCGATGGTGCTGACCGATAGGGCCGGGGAGGGGCCCGAGCCGGACGCTAGGTCTGCAAGATAGAGCCCGATCATTTCGGGAGAGGGGGGCAGAGGCTCCGCGCCTTTCATCCGACACCAACGCGCGAAATGCGCCCAGTCTTTCGCATAGGCCTTCAGCGTATTGTCCGAGGCCGCGGCGCGCGCATAGTCGCGCGCGGTGTCGACCAAGCGATCGAGATTGCCGGAACCGGCGACATGAGCGGGCAGGGCGACGCGGCCACTTTTCTCTTGATCGCTGTCGCGGTTCTGAGCAATACTAAATGCACCAGAGTTTGATGATGTCGACTTCTCGTCCTCTGAGGCCATTTTCCAGTGAATCCAGTGATGAAATTGAGCTGCTTCCCAGCATATCTCTAAATGTCCGATAAGGCAAGCTTATTGGACATAACAAAGACCGGTAGGGTGGGGCGGTTTATACCGTATACTGTGGACGAAAGCGCCGCGAGAGACTAGTGTTGTGGTATGACATATCAGCCAGGCACGATCTCGAACGACCTGACCAGCCTACCCAAGCTGCCGTCCTGGGTCACCTCCGCGCGCACTGAAACCCCTGAAGATGTGGCGTTTTTGTCCGGGGCTGCGCTCGCCCATCTGCATCTTGTGTTGAGCCGCGAAGACGTCCCCCAGGCCTTGCTCCGGGAGCGGCTGGCGCTTAAGGCGGCGGAGACCTGTGTCGCCCATTCGGGCCGCGTCGAACGGGCTCAGGAGTTGCGCGACGCGGTGCAATTCCTGCAACCGGGCGATAATCCCGGCCCCGCAGGCGAGATCTACCTTTACTGGCGACGCGGCATCGAGCGACCCGTATCGGTAAAAACGCTGCACCGCGCGCTGCCGGACGTGGAGCTGGAGCAGATCGGGGAGTGGCTTGATGCAGGGCAGGGGGCTCCGATCCCGCGCGCCGCGTCCGTTATGCAGGCTGTCATCGAGGAACGATCACGCGACGGCACGGCCGCGCTCCTCACCGCAGATGCCGCCTTGGCGCAGGCGCTCGGATGGTCCCACGTCCTGCCGCTCCTGGCATTCGGTCTGAAGCGCGGCGATTTGCGAAGGACCGGGGAGGACCTGCACCTGGCCTGTCATCGGGCTGCCACAGCGGCAGCCGACGAAGCAACGCGTGAAGCTGCCAATCTCACGCGACGCGCGGCTCGCCTTCGCGACGTTGCACCGAAACTGCGCGCCAAGGGTGCGGAGGACGCCGTGGCCCTGTTCCTGGCCCGTGATTCCGTCGCGCCAACGGCACTGACTTCCTTGCGGTCCGATCGCGCTGCACGTCGGTTCTGTGATCGTTTGGTGGAACTCGGCGCTGTGCGCGAACTGACCGGGCGTGACACGTTCCGGCTTTACGGGATCTGAGGGTATGAAGGATCACGCAGAGACCGATCTGGATCGCGAGCTAGAGGACCTGCCCGCCGATCTGCGCTGGCGGGAATGGATGCGCCGGATCGAGGCGGTGCTCTTCGCCTCCGCCTCGCCGGTGCCGCGCGACGACCTGGCGCGCGTGGTGGGGCAGGGGGCCTCGGTCGATCTTCTCATCGACGACCTCGCCGCTGATCTTGAAGGGCGGTCCTTCGAAGTGGCGAAGGTGGCCGGCGGCTGGATGCTGCGCACCCGGCCGGCCTATGCACCAGCGATCAGAGCGGCAGCTGATGTGGGAGACCAGGACCTCGGTCTACGGGAGTATGACGTGGCGGTCCTCGCCGCCATCGCCTACCACCAACCGATCACGCGGGACGGGTTGAAGGACATTTTTGGTAAAGACGTCAGCCGCGACCTGATCGGTCGGTTACACGCGCAGGGTCTGATCGGGACAGGGCCGCGATCCCCGCGACGCGGCGCGCCGTACACGTATGTGACGACCGACAGGTTCCTTGTGACCTTCGATCTGGAATCCTTGCAGGACCTGCCAGATCGCGAGCAGCTCGAGGATGCGGGGGTAGCGACCTCATAACTCGCAAGGACCAAAGTTGCTCGCAACGTGGCATTCACACAATGCTAAGAAAATTCGACTATTTCGACTATTGCGTTTATTTCGAATACACCTATGTTGATAACAAGCTGAGAAAACACTGGAGAGAAATCATGTCCGCCCTGAAAAAAGAGGCGTTTTTTGATCGTTTGCCAGATGAGGTTGAGATCAAGAACGCAGAACAACTCAGAACGATTGTTGCCTCCCAGATCAAGGAAGGCGAGCCTACGACGCTGTCGCTCGCGCTTGAAAGTGGAGAGATGCAAACCGTTACTCTAGCTCCTGCGTTGACCGCATCGCTCCTGGAAGTGTTGCGGTTGGTCTCGAGTGGGAGGGGGTTCCGCATGATTCCGGTCGAAGCAGAGTTGACGACGCAACAAGCCGCGGATCTGTTGAATGTCTCGCGACCGTTCCTCGTCAATCTTCTGGAGAATGGAGACGTTCCCTTCACGAAGACTGGCCGTCACAGACGCGTGCGCGCAGACGATCTGTTCGCGTACAAGGAGAAGCGGGATGCGACGCGGTCAGATGCGCTCGGTGATTTGGCAAAAGCGGATGCCGAGGACGATCTTGTATGAGCCGATACGCGGACCGGTTCACGGCTCTTCTCGACGCCTGTGTCCTCGGAGGAGCGCTGCGACGCAATATGCTCTTGAGCCTCGCGGAGGCCGGCTTGTTCCGGCCTCGGTGGAGTGCGCGTATTCTGGACGAAACCCAGAAGGCCATCTCTGAGATCACCAAAGGTGCCACGGATGGATACCGGCAACGCAAGGCGATCGAAGCCGCGTTCCCCGAGTCCCTGGTTACAGGCTACGAGGTGTTCGAGGATAAGCTCGACCTTCCTGATCCAAATGATAACCATGTCCTGGCGGCTGCGATTTCCACATCCGCCTCGGTCATCATCACTGACAACCTCGCGGACTTTCCAGAAGTGGCACTTGCCCCCCATGCGATTGGTGCGATCTCAGCGGATGACTTCATCGCCGATACCATCGAGCTCGATCCTTCGGAATCCATACTAGCTCTGAGGCGCATGCGAGAGCGGTTCGAAAATCCGGCGCTCGACGTCCCGGCTCTCATCCACAAATCCGAGGCACAGGGCCTTCTACAGGTCGCCACGCTCATGGATGAGTACAGGTCACTTCTGTAGGGTCGGCGGGAAGCTGCCATTCGCTGCAACCGCGAGTCCACACCCATCCGCCGCTAAAGCGGACATGAGTTGCAGCAAAATGGGCTGGCGACACTTTCGACAACACACAAATTCTGCTGCTTCTAGGGTCGCGCGGCTAAACCGAAAACGAATAATGGTGAGACTTGGACCAGAGGTCGCTTCCAATGACTATTTTCTGGTGAAATGCTAGGAAAGTGGAAACTCTATTTCACAGGCATCGATTTAACATGGCAGATCAGCATGAAGAACAGCTTTCACCGACTGTCACCAAGGTGCTAGATGAATTTTTGGCGGTCCTGAAAGCGGATGATGACATAGACCCACCGAGGCGCTGCTGGCACAGATCGCCGTGTCCAAGCATTCCGAGCACATGCCGCTGAACCGGCAGGCCATGGTCATGGCCCGTCACGGCGTGCCGATCGACCGCTCGGTTCTGGCTGACTGGATGGGTCGGACCGGCGCGCTGATCGCCCCCGTGGTCGATCACATGGGCAAGCGCCTGATGTCGGAAAGCTCCCGGCTCTATGTCGACGAAACCACCGCCCCGGTGCTGGATCCCGGGCGCGGAAAAACCAAGACCGGCTACCTTTGGGCGGTCTTGCGCGACGACCGTGGCTGGAACGGCACCGCGCCGCCGGGTGTCGTGTTCCACTATCGGCCCGGGCGTAAAGGCGAATATGCCGCCGAAATATTGCACGGCTTCAACGGCACGATCCAAGTCGATGCTTACGGCGCCTATACTCACCTTGCCACACCAAAACGCACGGGCGGCGATCCATTGCGTCTGGCGTTCTGCTGGGCGCATGGACGACGCAAACTGATCAAGGCCAAACCCAAGAAAGGTTCGCCTATCGTGGACAAGGCGCTGTTGCGCATCGCCACGCTCTACAAGATTGAAGACCAAATCCGTGGCTCGGTTCCTGATCAGCGCCGGGCCGTCCGGCAGGAGCTGTCTCGTCCATTGGTCGATGAGTTCTTCGCCTGGCTGCAGGCGCAGGCCGGGCGGGTCTCGCGCAAATCAGAGCTTGGGGAGGCCATGGCCTATATGCTGCGGCGCGAAGAGGGCTTCCGTCACTTCCTTGATGATGGCCGCGTCGACATCGACTCCAATCTTGTCGAAAACGCCATCCGCAGCCCTGCCATGAATCGCCGTAACGCACTTTTTGCCGGTCATGACGAAGGCGGCCGGAACTGGGCACGCTTCGCCAGCCTGATTGGCTCCTGCAAGATGAACGGCGTCGAGCCATACGCCTATCTGAAGGACCTGTTCATGAAGCTGGCCAACGGTCATCTCGACAAGGACATCGACGCGTTGATGCCGTGGGCCTACGGCCAGCGGGCAGATGGCTCATAAGGACCTCGTCTCGTAGTCCCTGACGAGCTACCGAATGGGATCCGCTTCAACACATCGCGCCTACGTGCAAGCGGAAACTCAATGGGGCGTAGTAGCCGCATACTACTCTTCCTTGTCGGGAAAGGTCTCGAGATAGGCGATCACGTCCTCGACTTCCTCTTCCTTTCGCAAACCGGCAAAGGTCATCTTGTTACCAGGAATGAATTCTCGAGGCTTCTTGAGATATTCGGCGAGGTTCTCATGGGTCCAGATCAGTCCCTCTTCACCAGCCTCGGTCATAGCGTCGGAGTATTTGTAATCCTCAAGAGTCCCCGCCTGACGCTCGACAACGCCGTTCAGGATCGGGCCCACACGGTTCTTCGCGTCTTCGCCAACCTGATGGCAGGCCTGACACTTTCTAAAGACTTTTTTGCCCTCCTCGGCATCGCCATCGGCAAATGCCGGAGTTGAAAACGCCGCGATTGCGGCGACGCCTGTGAATATCTGTTTGATCATTGTTTTCTCCTCGTGATCAGATAAGTCAATTACATTGCCTTTCGCCTGTCATCCTTCACCTCCAATCATTCTGACGCACTAACTTCGGTTCCGTTACAGGTCAAAGCCAGCCGCAGCCTCAAGTCAGGATCGCGCTGTCGTGGGGCTCCTTACGACGATGCTTGATCTCGGCCCGCAGCGCCCGGCGGGCCCGGTGCAGGCGCACACCCACATTGTTGGAGGTAAGTCCCAGTTCCGCCGCAACGCACTGACGCGACGTCTCTTCAAGATCGACGCGGCGGATTATCTCTCTGTATTCAGGCTTGAGTACCGGCAACAGCTCGCGAATATAACCGCACGCGGAAGGCTCATGCGCAGGCCTTGGAGCTACTTCGCTGCGGGGTTCGCGCGCAAAAGCAGTCTCTCCCTTCTGGCGTGCGGCACGGCGGCGATAGTGGTCAGTCAGCGTGTTCCGCAGGATCCGGCTGAGCCAGGCATCCACATTCTGGCTGTCCTCCAGGGTGTTTGCGGCGCGGAGCGCCTTGAGGCAGAAATCCTGCAACGCATCTTCGGCGTCCTCGGGGCGGGCAAGACGACGACGGAAGAAGCGAAAAAATTCCTGTCGACATTCGACGAGTCGACGGTCGATTGTGGTACGCCGATCTCGTGGGGCGGTCATGTATGGTTGATGGCGTGGCGTTGTAAACATAATAGAATCTCCGGAGCGCAAAAAATGGCAGAACGCTGGTGCCGACGGCGCGCCGAAGCGCCGTCAGACACCACTCAGACGCGCGCGGAGAAGCGAGGAGGGCGGAACTGGTTGTCGGCCGGCCGGGAGGCTGGAAGAGGTTCGGCATCAAGGTGCCAGAGGGTTGAATCGCTCGGCGGGGCGGTTTGCGAACCGACGATCGGCACGATGGCCGCACATGAGCCGGTCGTGTGGCAATGCGCAGGGGCCGGGATGGCGTGCCGAGCATGACTGACCCGTGAATGGCCGCGGTCCTTCGTCTGCTCGATCGTCAGGTCCGGTACCGCAGAGACCGACATGTCGTGATCGGTATGGAAGAGACCGCCAAGCAGCAACAGCAAACATAGAAAAATTGCCCGACTCCAGGCTCTCACATGGCCGAATGAAGACTGCGTCTGTCGCTGGAGACTGGGCATTAGATCTACATCAATGTGTTTGCACTCCTACGACACTGACTTTGCCCAAGAAAAAGTCTTGATGCAAGCCACCCACAAGCCGATCATAACCCCCCCATGAATAATCCGGGGTAAATGGCCCCGCGAGCGCAGATCGCAAATGACAGAAGGCGGGAGTTTGGGCCGTCTCGCCGACCAGGGTCAGGCTGCTGCGATGCACGCACATCAAAAGGATCAATTCGATCCTGGATGTGAGAGAGATCGACGCGCGCGTGTCATGCTGCTTGCTCTTCCGTCCGTCCCAGCCGCGCGGGGTTCCATCAGCAGAACCTGGAGTGGGCTTTTACGCTGCAGCGATAAGATTGCGGCCGCGCAGCATGTTGTGCGACAAATCTGATGCACGCGCCACGCCGCTGACATTGCAGGCCACATTGGAGAATGCTAGGTGCGAACCATGAGCCTTGCCAGCGAAAAAACGGGCGGTTCGGTACACGGCGACACGCCGCCAGGTACGCAAGCAGGTGCCGCCATCTGCGTTCCGGATCTCCGCGAGGGCCGGGGCGCGTTCCAGCTTTTCTTCGAAGGCGATGCTCTTTTCGACGCAATGACCGGGGCGATTGAAAGCGCACAGTGCGACATCCGGATGGAATCCTACATATTCGCGGCCGACGAGATTGGCGCCCGCTTTGTTGCCGCGCTCGGGGCCAAGGCCCGCTCGGGGATTGACGTCCAACTGCACCTCGACGCTTTCGGCGCCGGCCAGCGGGGTTTCCGGAAGTTCAGGCGTGAACTCGAACGGAACGGAGTCCGGTTCCGTTGGTTCAGACCGTTTCGCGCCCGGCACCCTCTGCACTACCTCCAGCGCAACCATCGAAAGCTTTTGGTTGTGGATGGCCGGGAAGCATTCCTGGGCGGCTTCAACATCCGCCGCCTGAACTCGCGTCGGCTGCATGGAGAGACGCGTCAGCGCGACACCCATGTGCGCGTCTCCGGCCCACTCGCAACGCTTGCAATCGGACATTTCGACCGGCTCTGGCACGATGCACACCGGTTCCCAGCGAGCGCCATTCCCGAAGACCCCAAAGATATGGAGGCGTTGCTGGTGCCGAGCTACTCTCGCCACTGCCAACATCGTCTCGCCTGTCTGCACGCAGGATTGATTGCGAGTGCCCAGTCTCGAGTCTATCTGACGTCGCCCTATTTCGGGCCGGGGGTCATGGTTGGCCAGGCGCTCCGAGCCGCCGCGACCCGCGGCGTGGACGTACGGCTGTTGGTGCCCCGCAGGGGCGACCCGATGGTTGCGGGCTGGGCGACGCAGGCAGCCTATGCGCCGCTACTGTCCGCGGGGGTGCGGATTTATGAATATCTTCCGCGCCCATTGCACGCCAAGACCTCGGCCATCGACACAGTCTGGTCGATCGTCGGTTCGGCAAACCTTGATTACCGGAGCCTGTTCCTGAACCAGGAACTCGTGTTGATTGCACGCGATCAAACGCTGACCGAGCAACTGCAGGCCCAATACATGGACGACCTCGCAGATGCAGAGGAAGTGACCCTTTCTGTCTGGCGCCGACGTGGCTGGCGCGCGCGCGGACTCGAAGCAATCGGCTGGACGGCGCGTCAATTGCTATAGACGAAATCTTCCGAAGCCGACAACCGATCTATGGCGTCGCGACGACGCCTGCCCAGTACTGATCGAGGCGATGGCGCCAGCCCTCGTCGAAGCTCGCCGCAAAATTTTGCCGCTCCACCTTGGGTGCCGCCATGAAGGCTTCGGGCGAGACATCAAGCAC
Organism: Pelagivirga sediminicola; assembly: GCF_003072125.1. Classification (GTDB taxonomy): domain Bacteria; phylum Pseudomonadota; class Alphaproteobacteria; order Rhodobacterales; family Rhodobacteraceae; genus Roseovarius; species Roseovarius sediminicola. The sequence goes on from NZ_QCYH01000015.1 coordinate 43,625, forward strand.
GTAGATCTCGTGATCCTCGGTGGCCCGCAGATCGGTCCAGCGCACGGCGATCAACTCCTCGCCCAATCCCAGAAACCCGCCTCGGGAGGCCAATACATATGCGATCGTCTGCCGTTGCGGATCAAGTATAACGTCCTTGATTTCACCTAACATCGTGTCGTCGGCGGTGCGGAGATCCGCATCGATGACCACGTCCGCACGCATCAGCCTGCCCATCTCGGTCACCGGTACAGCCTTTGCCAAATGGGCGCGCCGCCACGCCGTCCGGGCCTCCGGATTTTCGGTTTCAGATCCGACCGGCTCGTCATGCGCCTCATAAATTTTCCGCATGGACGCGAGCACCATCTGGCAGGCTTTTTCATCGCCTGCGAGGGCATATACCCCGGCTGCGTCGCGCAGCACCTGCATCTGCTGGCGCGGCGTGCCGATCAGGCCATAACCCGTCTTGTATCCGGCATATCCGCCAATATAGCCGCCTGGCGCCAATACACCGAACCCAGTCCTTGCCAACTCGTCCTCGAACGCCAGCAGATCATTCTGACACTGCAGGATCTCCTGTCCCTCGGAAACAGTCGCGTCAGGAAGCGCTTCAACATCCGCCGCGCGAACGGCGAATGGGAGGCTCGCTACCGAAACGATCATCGTGGATAAAAATAGCTTTATTGGCCGCATGAGAACATCCTTTCCTTGATCACTATCCGTCCGGCGATCGGCTGAACTCCGGGCGCCCTATTCGAAGGACGTACTTCAAGCCGACTTCTTACACTTTAGTTTTCATGCAGCGTTGCCTTCAGTGGCCGAGCGAGCTGGAAAACCAGGCTGATCGCGGATTAGTCCAGGTCAGACTGTAATGGTTCCGGGATCACTGCGTCTCCTAAAGAGAAGATGCTGCTCTCTGTGTCTTCTAAAACTGTGGGGCCGCTGAGAAACTCGGAAAAGAAGGAGGGGAAGATGGAACGCTTGAACAATAAAGTGGCGATCGTCACCGGCGCGGCCTTGGGGCTCGGGGCGGCGACGGCGCAATTGCTGGCGCGCGAGGGTGCCAAAGTGGTGCTGACCGACATCAAGGATACCGAGGGAGAAGCGGTGGCGCGGGCCATCACGGAGGGCGGCGGCGAGGCAATCTATCTCCATCACGACGTCGCCGAGGAAAGCGCCTGGGAGCGAGTGATGATCGCCACACTTGAGCACTTCGGTCGCCTCGACGTGCTCGTCAACAATGCGGGCGTCGGCTGGGGCGGGCCACCGGAGGAAGAGACGCTGGAACGCTGGCGAACACTCATGAGCATCAACCTCGACGGAGTCTTCCTCGGCACCAAGCATGCGATTCTGACGATGAAACGCAACGAACCGGCGGGTGGCGCGGTCATTAACATATCGTCGATCGAAGGTCTGGTCGGCGACCCCAATCTCGGCGCTTACAACGCCTCGAAAGGTGGGGTCAGGCTTTACACCAAGTCGGTTGCGCTCTATTGCGCCAAGGAGCGGTTGGGCATTAGAGTAAACTCGATCCACCCCGGCTACATCTGGACGCCGATGGTCGAGAATTACCTTGCCGAGCACGGCGACGTCTCGGAGGGTCGCAAGGCGCTGTCTGCACTGCACCCGATCGGCCGGGTCGGCGAGCCGAACGATATCGCTTATGGTGTGGTCTATCTCGCCTCGGACGAGGCGAAGTTCGTGACCGGCGCAGAACTCGTCATCGACGGCGGATACACGGCGCAGTAACGCCGGGCATCCGCTTGCGATTAGGATGCACAGATTTGGCCGAGGCGCTTGTGCGGTCGGGGGCGGACTCGCTCCCGAGCACGGGGGCAGGAGATAGAGCGGTGACAATAAACACATCGTCCCTGTTCATTTGATCGCTCGGATAGGTTTCCACCTGGTGGAATTGAACGGGGGTCGCGCTGGCGTTAGACTAGGGACGGATATAAAACAATCCGTGTGCCCATCGGCACGCGGTTATAGAGATTGACCATCTGATCGTTGATCAGCCTCGCGCATCCGTTCGAGACCCGGCGTCGCAAGGTCGAGGGATCATTGGTGCCGTGGATCCGCAGAAACGTGTCACCGCGTTCGGGCGTGAACAGATAGAGCGCCCGGGCGCCAAGCGGGTTGTTCAGTCCGCCCGGCATTCCGTCCGTCCATTTGGAGTAAAGCTCGGGCTCACGGCGCAGCATTCCCAGTGTCGGCGTCCAACTGGGCCATTCCTTCTTGGCGCCCACATGGAATTCACCTGCCTCATAAAGGCCCGGGCGTCCGATGCCGACCACATAGCGCAGTGCCCTGTTGCCCGGCAGCGTCCAGTAGAGCGCGAATTCATCGGGGTTGACGTGTATTTCATACGGCACAAAGTTGCCCGCAATGGGCACGACCCTTGGCAGCATTTCTTCTGGTAGATCGTAGTCCGGTAACTGCTTTACCGGGTGGGCTGCCGCGTTTCTCGCTGAAAACACCGTTGCGGCCGCCGCAAGCCCTGTAATGAATTCTCTTCTCCTCATGCTCGCTGCCTCCACGTCACTGTTCGGGACCGGTCAACGCCTCTCGTATGGTTTGTCTGCGAGGATCATCATTGGGCAAGGTTTGAGCCAACCTCTCCGCTTTACCATAAGCTACCTGCGCCTTTTGTGTGTCGCCCAAGACCTGATAGGCGTCGGCCAGCCGCAGCCACCCGTCCAGATCATCTGGCGCGCTTTCCAGTCGGTTCGCCAATCGATCAACCATCGACCGGATGAACGTATCACGTTCGCTCTGGCTCATCTCGGCGGCCGCGGCCATGTCGTCCTCGGTCGGCCCTGATGACGGGGCAGCGTCCATCGGTGCGATGGAGGTCAGTCTGACAACGTCACGTCCAAGCGTATCGCCGATCCGATTGGCCTGTGCGACGAAAAGCTCCACCCAGGATTCCGATCCTGTCGCGGCATCCAGCCGGGCAAGGAGCAGGTCGTGCGCCTCTTTGCTGTCGCCCGCCTGATCAAGCGCGATGGCCTCATAGTAGGACGCAGCAGGATTCGCCGGGTCCATCTGTCGTGCGCGGGCGATGACGGTGCGGGCATCCGGGGTCACGATGCCTTCCTCGGCTGCGATCAGCGCCTCGGCGTATTGGGACAAAATCGCCGAGGTCACATCTTTACGCTCGGTGACATTTGCGATGGCTGCCGCCGCGTCGGAATAGCGTTCCATACGCATGTATGTCTGCGCCAGCAGCATCCAGCCCTCGGTTGGGCCGCCATTCGGGTCATTTTTCAACCGCTCCAGCAGACGCTCCGTCAGATCGGCGATTTCGACCCGCTGGGTGCGCTCATCTTCACGGTCAGCGAAGGTCATGCTGGGCATTTGCGGCGAACCAAGTGACGCATAGAGCGCCCCGGCGGTCGCAGGAACGGCGAGGGCCACGACCACCAAAAGTGCCTGACCGCTCTTGATTCCATCCATGCGTTTGGTTTCTGGGAGACGGGAAAGCGCCAGAAGACGGCGCTTGATTTCGACACGGGCTGCCTGGGCTTCAGCTGCGGAAATCAAGCCGCGTTCGTGATCGGCGTCGACCTCGCGCAACTGATCGGCAAGGATCGAGACCGAGCCGGCCTGGCGGTTGGCCATTTCCGTTTTCGCGCCGAACAGCGGCAGTACCATGAAAAGCGCGGCCGCGACGGCCAGCGCAGAAAAAATACCCCAGAGCATCATGGATCACTCCTGTTTTCTTGCGCCAGAAGTTCAGCAACGGCGGACTCTTCGGAGTCGCTCAGGGCTTCATTCGGGCGGCGCGTCCGAGCTCGGGACAGAATTAGGATGCTTACCCCTATTCCGAAGAGCAGAAAAACGCCGGGGGCGAGCCAGAGCGCGTAAGTGGACGGCTTGAACGGCGGCTTCAGAAGGACGAAATCACCATAGCGGGCCTGAATGAAGTCGAGTGCCTGCTGGTTCGTATCGCCTGCAATCAGCCGTTCCCGGACCAGCAGGCGCAGATCGCGAGCAACGCCGGCATTCGAACTGTCAATATTCTCGTTCTGGCAGACGACGCAACGCAGGTCTTTCGAGATATCCCGCGCCCGCGCCTCCAGCACCGGATCGTCCAGTATCTCGTCCGGCTCTACCGCCGCCACAGCAAAGGGCAGGATGAAAAGTATCAAGGTTGCGAACAGCGTTTTCCGTATCATGTGCGCGGCGCCTTCGTAGCGCGGGCCTCTGCCAGCGCCGTAGAAAATTCCGCTTCTGCTTCGGGGCCGACGACCGGACCGACATAGCGGTACAGTACGGTGCCAGCGCCGGAGACGATGAAGGTTTCAGGCACGCCTGAGATACCCCATTCGATTCCGGCGCGTCCGTTCAGGTCCGATCCTATCCGCTCATAGGGGTTGCCCAGATCATCCAGCCAGGCACGGGCCTCCTCGGGCTTGTCCTTGTAGTTGATGCCCATGAGCCGCACGCCGTCGCGTTCGACCATCCGCGTCAGAACCGCGTGTTCGGCTCGGCAAGGTACGCACCATGAAGCAAAGACATTCACCACCACTGGCCCCGGATTCCCTGTCAGATCCGTCCGGGCAAGACCGGGAATATTCATGCCCGCAACAGGCGCCAGGTCGAATTCAGGGACCTGCTGGGAAATGAGAACCGAAGGAATTTCGTTTGGGTCCCGATCAGGGTTCAATCCCCACAGAAAAAAGCCGCCAACCATCAGTGCGACCAGGATCGGTAGGGCTGCGAGAATACGTGTCATCAAATCACTCCGCTGGGGTCGCTTGTGCGGCAGGTGTGATCGCACGTCGCGGAGCGCCCACGCGCAATCGTCGGTCAGACAGTGAAAGACCTCCGCCGAGAACCAGCATTGCGGCACCGATCCAGATAAAATTCACCAGCGGCTCATAGAGAATACGCAGGGTCCATGCACCGGACGCGGCTGTGTCTTCCGAGGCTGGTTCGGCCAGAGAGGCGTAAAGATCGCCTGCGAGTGTCGAACGGATGGCGGATTCGGTCGTGCTGCTCTGTGCAACCAAATAGAACCGGCGCTCGGGGTACAGTATCGTCACCGGATCCCCATCACGGGTTACTGTAAGTGTGCCTCGATCGGCAACATAATTGGGTCCCTGAACGCGCTCGACCCCGTCGAAGCGGACATCAAAGCCCGCAATCGCGATCTCGGCTCCGGGTTGAACGAAGACGATCTCTTCCGATTTCCATGCGCTCGACCCGATGAAACCAAGCATTGCAACTGCCAGACCGGCATGGGCCAATGTCATGCCGTGAGATGACCGCGGCATATTGCGGGCCCGGCGCATCGCATCTGCAAAAGGCACCTCGAAAAGCCTGATGCGGGTCGTCCACTCGCGTAGCGTCGCCAGCAATAGCCAGACAGCGATTGCAACCGACAGATAGGCAAGGACAGGTCCGCCCTCGGTCAGATACCAGACGGCGAGGCCCGATAACCCTGCAAGCACCGCGACAAAGCGAAGGCGCTGAAAGATGCCCTTCAGGTCTGCCCGTTTCCAGGACAGAAACGGGCCAAAACCCATGACAACAACAAGCGGCAGCATCATCGGAATGAAGGCCGCATTGAAGAAGGGTGGGCCGACCGAAATTTTGGTGCCGACGACAGCTTCCATGAAAAGCGGATACAGCGTGCCGAACAGGACCGTACCTGTCGCAGCCCCCAGAAGAAGGTTATTGACGAGCAACCCCGCCTCGCGGCTGATCGGCGCGAAGAGACCGCCCCCCTCCATCGCTGGCGCGCGCCATGCATAAAGCCCGAGAGACCCGCCGATGGAAACACCCAGCAGCCCGAGAATATAGAGGCCGCGTTCGGGGTCGACCGCGAAGGCATGAACGGATGTGAGCAATCCTGAGCGCACAATGAACGTGCCCAGCAAAGACAGTGAGAACGTGAGGATCGCCAGAAGAATCGTCCAGCTTTTGAAGGCGTCGCGCTTTTCCGTCACGATGGCCGAATGCAGAAGCGCCGTGCCCAGAAGCCAAGGCATGAAACTGACATTCTCAACCGGATCCCAAAACCACCAGCCACCCCAGCCCAGCTCATAATAGGCCCACCACGACCCCAGAGCGATACCAGCCGTCAGGCTCATCCACGCCGCCAGTGTCCAGGGGCGAACCCGCCGTGCCCAGGCGGCATCAACCCGCCCTTCAATCAACGCTGCGACGGCGAAGGAGAAGACGATCGAGAAACCGACATAGCCGAAATAGAGCAGCGGTGGATGCATCGCCAACCCAACATCCTGCAAAAGCGGATTGAGGTCATTGCCATCGAGCGGCGGAGGGAAAATCCGCTCGAACGGGTTGGACGTAAGTATCAGAAATGAGAGAAATCCAGTGCTGATCCACGCCTGAACCGACAGCGTTCGCGCCTTTAGCGCATCCGGAATATTCGACCCCAGAAGCGCGACACCCGCACCGAAGGCCGCAAGGATCAAGACCCAGAGCAACAGGGAGCCCTCGTGGCTCCCCCAGGTGCCCGCGACCTTGTAGAGCATCGGTTTGAGTGAATGGGAATTTTCGACCACGTTCGCAACCGTGAAATCGCTGACAATGAAGGACCGCGTGAGGGCCAGGAACGCGATGCCGATGAAGACGAGTTGCGCGATCGATGACGCGCGCGCACTTCGCATCCACAGTAGATTACCACGCGCAGCACCCAGCACCGGTAAAATGCTTTGAACCAACGCAATCATCAGCGCGAGAGCGAGAGCGAATTGCCCAATTTCCGGTATCATATTTCATCTCAAATATCTGATTTTATAGAATGTAAGACTGTCCAGTGCTGGAAGGTCAACCGAGCCTTTGGGTATCGATCTCACATTATTGTCAACAGCCCCGATCTTCTCTCAATTTCAGCGCTCCAGATTCGCCTTGCGACGCTCGTATTCATCCTCTTCGATTTCGCCCCGAGCGTAGCGTTCCTTTAGAATGTCGAGCGCACTTGAATTAGACGACGCGTCGGATCGGCCCGAGAAGCCTCGAACGCCCAGCACGATCAATCCGATGATCACCCCCCAAAAGACCAACATCATCAGACCGCCAAGCAGCCCGTGGCCTCCGTTCCACATCATATGACCGTATGCGCTACCCCAGTCGCCCTCCGGGGTCGCGGACGCAACATTTGCGTAAGCCGTCACCGAGATTGAAATTATCGAAAAAGTGAGGTGTTTCATGTTGCTCTCTCGTCTTAGCCGAACCTGTTGCTTGCCGGGCCGAAGGCCTTTTCCGCTGGATCATGAGGGGCAGAAACCGGCCCCTCATGATCCGAGGCAAAATCAGTGCCCCGCGAACGCAATCTTGCCGACCATGCCGCCCTCGCGGTGCCCCGGCACGTTGCAGGCAAAGCCCATTTCGGTTGTATCGGTAAAAGTCCAGACCACCTCAGCGGTCTGACCGGGTTCCAGGAGGACGCTGTTGCTTTCATCATGCATCATGCCGCCTTCCATCATCTTGGCATGGTTGAGCTTTTTCATCGTCATCATGCCGGATTTCAGCATGTTCTTCATCTCACCCTTGTGATCGTCCCACATGGCCTTGTTGCCAAGGTTGAATTCATGAACGAGGTTTCCGTCATTGCGCACGACGAACTTGATCGTCTCGCCCGTGGCGACGGAAACGGACTTGGGCTCATACTTCATTTCGTCCATGCTGACCTCGATGACGCGGTCGACCTTGTCCGGGTCTCCTGCCTTGCCGATGGACGAGCCGTGTCCCGCACCCGCCATCGCTGATCCTGCAAAAAGGATGAGTGCAGTCGTTGCTCCGATAGATTTCATAAACGTCATGTTGTTTTCCTTGACTGTGTTTTGATCTGCTGGGGCAGATGATGTCGCATGCCGCGAAACCCCCTCCCCGACGTTGTGAAACGAAATCATTCCAGCGCAGGAGGGTCAACTCACCCGGCGCGGTTTTAATGTAACCAAGTGTAAGCTTGCAATTTCCGCGCGTCTGACCGATTTTTCGGCGATTGGAGAACGTCGATGTTGATGGAGTGGCATGACACAGCGGCACAGCATATTCTGGGGGTGGCTTCTGGCCTTGACCGTAATGGTTACGGCGACGTTTCCGCATATGTCGTTCGCACGTGCCCAGCCGGATCATTCCCAAGGCGCGCATCAATCTGTGCCAGCTTCAAGCAGCTGTGATGTCACCGCTTTGCATGTGAAGACGGGTGGCTGCGCCGCCATGACGGCGCATTGTTCGTCGCTTCTGCCACCGCCAATTCTGCTGCCGGTACAGATGCGCATGCAAATCTCGGTCGAATACGATTTCGGCGTCGTCGTGCCTTATAATCTGGCCTCCTTCAGCGAAACGCCGCCTCCGCGAGCCTGATTTCTGTCGCTTCGTGCCCGCCGAATAGGCGGCCGAAGTTGAACATACGCAACCCTTTGCATCACTCGGACGCGCCTTGACGCGACATGACCATTTGCAGGGCTGCAATCATCAGCACGCTACGCGGCGCAAATGCACCGCTTTCAAATCAAATCTGAAAGGACCGGAGATGAAACCCATCCCCCGTATCAAGACGGCCATTCTGGCCGCAACCCTCGCCGTATCCGGCGGCATGACGCTGGCAGGCACCTACAATGTCAGCGTCGACAAGATCCGCATCGACACCGGAGACTTCAAGAAAACCGGCATCGGCTACAACAAGAGTCAGAGCCCGACCGTCCTGCGCTTCAAGGAAGGCGAGCAGGTCACGATCAACGTCAAGAACAATCTGCGCGAAAGCACTTCCATCCACTGGCACGGGCTGATCCTGCCGTTCCGGCAGGACGGCGTTCCGGGCATCAGCTTCAACGGGATCGCGCCGGGCCAGACCTTCACCTACCAGTTCCCGATCCAGCAAGCCGGCACCTACTGGTTTCACAGCCATACCGGGTTTCAGGAGCCTGACGGAGCTTTCGGCGCAATCGTGATCGAGCCGAAGGGCGGCGAGAAGACGCGCGCCGACCGCGACTACGTCGTGCAACTGACCGACAAGCACCCGCATAATGGCAGCCGCATTTTCCGTAATCTGAAAATGTCGGCCGACTACTACAACCGCGCGCAGCGCACGCTGGAGGATCTGGTGCGCGACTCGCGCGAGGA
>NZ_QCYH01000016.1 GCF_003072125.1 Pelagivirga sediminicola
AGGTGGACGACTTTTACGCCGCCCGCAGCAGGCTCATCCCGCCGCTACCGCGGCCGACTTTCGCACCGCCGTTCTCACCCGGATAGCGGCCCTCCCTATCGATCAGCAACTGATGCTGAGCCGACACATCCCGGCGCATGAGCGCGATCCTGAAGAACTCAAGCGTCAGCCCCGGACAGAGGCCTCCGGCGATCTCAAAGGCGCTGGCGCGTGTCATCAGCTCCGGAAGCTTGTATTGAAAGAAAAGCGGCACCGCCGGGAAGTCGATCCGGACATCATAACCCAGCGTCGCCTCCTGCACGAGGTTGGGAAAGACAGGCGCGCCAGCGGGTGCCGAGGTCGAACCGCGGATCAGGTTCTCTGTGAAAGCGTAGCCAAAAGAAAATTCTGTATATCCAACCTTCATAATCGCCCAAACTGCTCGTTCATCCTGTTTTGGTTTCTGGCTCAGACGCTTGAAACCACCACCCGGAACCGCGCCTGCGTCGTCTTGGTTAGGAACAGCTCCGTCGTGGCCAGCAACCGCAATATCTCCGGGGTCACGGTCTCGGCGCTCGCCCCCGGCTGGACCAGCACAACCTCAAAATCGACCTTCGCGCGCCGGGCCTTTTCCTTGAAGTAGGAGAGTAGCTTCATGTCGCCCTTCAGGAAGCGCGACGCACCCTGCTTCGACCATGTCTCATGCCGCCGCTTGAGATCGACATAGAGGCGGGGCAGCCCTCCATGCTTGACCGCCATGCTCTTCTGGGCTTGGCCGCAGAGCGTATAGAAATTGCGGATGTCAGCCGAGATGCGCCCGCCATGCGCATTCTTGCAGTGGATGAGACAGAGCCTGATGCCGTCGCCCGTATCCTTCAGGGCAACGAGATCGGCGGCCTCTCCGTGCCCGTCATCGTTGAAGATCAGGTCGAACTGGTTCTCGATATGTTGAAAGGCCCGATACTGGATCGTGTCCCGGTCTCCGGCCCTGTTCATCGATTCCCGGTTGAGCGGAATGCCCGCCCAGTCCCAGGCCTCCAGTGACTCCTTCGGATAGGTCGCGGGTTCGAGCGGGGTGGGTATGTGGTAGCAGTTGTAGGAGTGCGTGCCGTCGGCATAACGGACGATGAAGGGATCGGTGAGGAGATATTCCTCCAGCGGCACGGCCTCCGCCGCATGCGCCCTCTTGAATTTCAGGCGGGGACCGGAGACCCAGTCGTGGCTGTATCCGCCGGGCAGGTCCGCCGCGATGCGTAGCCGGTAGGTCGAGCGCGAGCCCTCGGTTGCGATATCGATATCGATCGCGCCGTCGTCGCCCACGGCCCCGATGCCAAGGTCGATCAGGAAGACCGGCACCTCGGTGCTATCAAACAGCATGAACTGTCTGTCGCTGAAGCGCATCTGCGCCTGTTCGCCCCATTGCACCGCGATCGGATATGCGCCGTGTGGAGCGGTCAGTTTCTGGGGTCGCAGGAAGTCACGCGTGATGTTGGAATCCAGTTCGACGTCCGAAGACACCTTGGTCCAGGTGCGATTGCACCATTCCATCCATGTGGAGATCGTGCCTGATTTCTGCTGCCAGATTTTCCCTTTGCGCTGCGTGCCGCCCCAAAGGACCCGTTCGCCGTCCTCATAGCCCAGACAGGCGATGTTGTTGAGCTGCGATTCCGCCTTCTCGATACTCGCCAGTCCCTCGGTCACGTTCGGCCCGAAATATGACGTGAAGCTGATCGCGCCGATGCGCGATGATCCCATGCTTTTGACGAGAGGCATCTCGACATTGTTGAGAATGCGAAAGACCGCCGGGCCGCTGAGAAGCTCCGTTTCATCGGAGGTGATCGCCCGGGCCATCCGCTCCGTGCGCAGCCCCTGGTAGTCGCTGGCATAGATGAACAGCGCGCCGGCAGCCTGATCCCAGCGGGCAAGAAGGAGATCATAGACCGCGTTCTCCAGGTTCTGGTAGTTTCCCCAGTCCACGGTCGAGGTGCGGTGCACCACCGCGACGAGCAGGTTGTTCTCCTCATCAAGGGCGTACCAGCTCTCGGCGCCGCCGGGCAGAACCGCCTCATAGGCAAGCGGCGACCACGACGTACATCTTGTGCGGAATATCTGGGTCGACAGGGCCGGGCGAAGATTCCAGAGCGACAGTTGGGCATGAAGATCGCCCCGTTCCTTCAGGCTCATCACGACATCCTGAAGCTGCAGCTCCTCGTGGATACGCTCTTCGCTGAGCCGCTTGATGAGCACGTCCCAGTCAGCCCCCTCGGCATATAGAGCGGCCAGTTTGGTTTCCGCTTCCGGGTCCGCGATGTTCGCGACGACGGTCGCTTCCCCGATCGTACCGGTGGCGCCCTTGCGCGTGAACCGCCCGATAAACTGAAGCGTGACCGCCAGCGATTTATGCGTGTCGTGCAGAGCGGCGATTTTCAGATTGGGAAGGTCGAACCCCTCGCCGAGCATGTCGACGCAAACCACGATACGCGCGCCGTCCGCACTGCCGTCCAGGACCTTGTCCAGCGCGGCGGCATTGATCTGCCGCCGCCCGGGGCCGGAATAGACGATGACCGGATGAAGTTCGGGGGCCAGCTCCTGATACAGAGCCCAGACGATATCGGCGCGATCCCTGTTGCGGGTGCGGGCCATAAGCAGGTGGTCCAGCCCCAGCTCGTCGCGGTCCCTGCGCAGGACGGCGACCGCCTTCTCGGCGATGGCGCGATCCCGGGCGGCGTCATCGCCATATTCTTCGACCGTCCGCAGATTGATGGGCCTGTAATAGCCGGCCTTCTGGGCGTCGCCGAGCTTGTAATTGAAGATGATCTTGCCATCGACGCGCTTGCCGTCCCGGCGGAACGGTGTTGCGGTGAATTGCAGTATGCGCTTGTCGAGGAACCTGTCCCGCACCGCCGCCCAGGTCGAGGCGGTGACGTGATGAGCCTCGTCGACAAAGATGTCGCTGCACTGATCGAGCAGATAGGCGCGGGCGTCGGGCGGAAAGCTGTTCAGGCTGTCGGGCAGCGCCACGATCACGTTTGCCCTTTCGATCAGCGCGCGACATTCCTCGATCGATTGCAGGCCTGTGGTGATCTTTGCGACATGCGGGCCGGGAAGTTGCCCGGGGACGACGCCGGCATCGGGCAGCACGCCCAGCGTGACGAACTTCTCGAATATCTGGGTCCTGAGAGCATCCGACGGCACAAGCACAAGAGTCCGGTGTAACTGCCTGTAGACCTGCGTCGCCAGCATGGTTTCAGTCTTGCCGGTTCCGGTCGGCAGAACGACCGTGGCCGGCTCGAACTGCTCGCCCACTGCGAAATGCGCCGCGATCGCGTGCAGCGCGCCGATCTGCGGCATGCGCAGCCCCGGCTCCTGCTCTACCTCGTTCTCGGCCCGGAATGTGAATTTATTGCGCCATAGCGCCAGAACCTGCTCCGGGGTCGCGGCATAATCCTCAAGGGCACCTGGACTGTCCCAGAACAGCGCCGTACTTTCTGTCAAATCGCCGAGGCCGGATAAATGCCCCGCATTCAGCACCGGCAATGTCGACTTCAACCGGCGGGCGCCTTTCCTGCGCAGGAGTATCTGGTCGAAGGGCGCGGCCAGGTTTGTCTTTATAAGGTCGTGACCCTTGTATTGTGACGGGGCAATCTGTGCGCGACACCGGGCGCCGCGAAACGGACGCTGGAAAATAAGGTTGCCGCCAACTCTGATCTTTCGCTCAGATGGCGGCGGCAGAACAAGGTCACCTTGCCAGTCCGGAAATAGTGTCATGTGCCCCCCGGGAAAATATACTGTAGCTGCTATTCTCCGAAGGTGACAATAACCGAGCCTCTAGCGCCGCTTCTCCGAGCCACGGCGGTTGCACCGAATAGGCGATTACTCGATCTATACCCGACCGCAGTATGCAGCGTGCGTCATCGAAGGGACGTGCGACGAGCGCCACATCGCCACGCGACATCTGGCATCAAAACGTGCCCCGAAGGGCACAGCCGTAGGAGAGAATTGGGCTTCAGCAACCGCATGCTGACCGACTTTGAGGCGCCCGTATCGGCGCCAGCGCGTTAGCCTGCGCGCCGCGACCGACAATGTCGAAGTCGGCGGTGCGGACATTCGCAATTCGGTCGAATCCGTTGTCAAACGTCTGATGATGGGCAGCAAACTACGACCTGAGGACCGAGTCTTTCTCGGAAATGGCGCACCCGACAGGATTCGAACCTGTGGCCTTCGCCTTCGGAGGGCGACGCTCTATCCAGCTGAGCTACGGGTGCTTACCGGGTCGCAACTGCTTACGCAGTGCTTACGTGAACTTTTCGCGAGTTGAAAGATCAGAACGAGGGCCTCGCAAATCCTTGTTCTTACAGCCTTTTTTCGTCTCCTCTTTGTCGCCCACCCCCTTGACATCAGCCTTCGGAGGGCAGCGCTCTATCCAGCTGAGCTATGGGTGCCTGAAGGGCCGTATAACGGCGCCGCGGCGCGCCCGCAACGGATAATTCCCCGGCTCACGCGAAGAGATCGTGACACAGCTCCAGCGCGTCGATCAGCGCGTCGACCTCCGCCTCGGTATTGTAGAGGCCAAAGGACGCGCGGCAGGTGGCCGTCACGCCCAGGTGATCCATCAGCGGACCGGCGCAGTGATGCCCGGCGCGCACGGCAACGCCCTTCTTGTCCAGAATGGTCGAGATGTCATGCGCGTGCCCCGCCCCGTCCATGGTAAAGCTGAAAATCGCCGCCTTGTCCGGCGCCTGCCCCTGCACCTGCAGCCAGTTCAGCCCGCCCAGACGTTCGGCGGCATAATCGCGCAAGCGGTTTTCATGGGCTGCGATATTCTCCATCCCCAGCCCCATCATGTAATCCAGCGCGGCGCCCAGCCCGATGGTTTGCACGATACCGGGCGTCCCGGCCTCGAATTTCATCGGCGGATCGTTATAGGTGACCGCCTCCTTGGTAACATCGCGGATCATGTCGCCGCCGCCAAGGAACGGGCGCATCTCATCCATCCGCTCGCGGCGCACATAGATCGCACCGGACCCCGACGGCCCATAAAGCTTGTGCCCCGTGACCGCATAGAAATCGCACCCAATATCGTCCACGTCCACCGACATGTGAACCGCGGCCTGACTGCCATCCACCAGCACGGCCACGCCCTTGGCACGGGCGGCGGCGCAGATGGTCTTCACATCAACTTTGGTCCCCAATACGTTGGAAAGATGCGTGATTGCCACCAGCTTGGTCCGCGGGCCGATGGCGTCGATCACCTTTTGCGGGTCCAACGCGCCATTCACGTCGGTATCGACCCATTTCAAAACCGCGCCCTGCCGCTCGCGCAGGAAATGCCACGGGACGATATTGGCGTGATGCTCCATCACGCTCAGCACGATCTCGTCGCCGGGCTGAAACCGGGGCATGGCCCAGCCATAGGCAACCATGTTGATCCCCTCGGTTGTGCCGGAATTCAGGACGATCTGACTTTCATCGGCGACGCCCAGAAACCGCGCAATGATGCCGCGCACGCCCTCGTATTTCTCGGTCGCCAGATTGCTGAGATAGTGCAGGCCCCTGTGAACATTCGCATATTCATGCGAATAGGCGGTGGTGATCGCATCGATCACTACCTGCGGCTTCTGCGCCGAGGCGCCGTTATCCAGATATACCAGCGGCTTGCCGTTCACCTCTCGCGAAAGGATCGGAAAATCGCCTCGGACCTTCTGAACATCCAGCATCATGTCACTCCCATTGCGACCGCCACGAAGACGCTCAGAATTGCAGACAGCCCGACCACGACGGCCAGAACGGCGAGGACCAGCACGGCGATCGCCTTGAATACGTTGCCAAACCCGTGGGCGCGGTCAATGAAGGCCACCAGTATCACGATGCCCCAGACCGACGCCGCAAAGACCAGCAAGACGCCCGCCACCGGAATCGCCAGCATCAGCACAACCAATGCCAGCTGCACCCCCAGACGCAAGACCTGAAGCCACACGATCAGCGCCAGAACCTGCGGCACCTCGCCCGCCCCGCCCAGACTGCGCCCGATCCATGTGAGCGTCATGACAGTGATGACCAGTGCGCCCAGCAGGAAAAGCGTGAACAGAAACGGCGATTGAAAGGCGGGCGGAATTGCCTGCAGCATCTCCGGATCGCGCGGCGGTCCCACATGCAGCGTCAGCGAGAATACGATGCCGTTCAGCACGCTTGTCAGCGCCAGCGCCGTCCAGAGCCATTGGCGCGGCAGCCACAGCGCCATGATCCGGTCCGCCGCCGCACGCGGAGAAAACAGTGTCTGGCCAACCAGTTCAGGCACAAAGCTCAGGTTCATGTCCGGATCCTTCCCGTGCCCCATTCGGCCTCGCGCAGGCCCAAGGCCCAGAAGAGGACAAAGGCAATCAGCCACGCGGCCCCCACCAGTGTCAGACCGGGCCCCGGCCCGATGAACCCCGCCACCAACCCGTGCAGCAGCACCAAGGGGCTCGCGGCCAGAAGCGCCCAGAAAAGCGCCATCCGCGCACCAAACGCGGTGCCGCGTCCGCCAAACAGCCGGGCGACCAGATGGCTCAGCAAGGCGATCACGTAAAAGATCAGCGGCGCGATGAACGCCCAGGCCAGCAGCGCACCGCCCAGAAGCGGGTTCAGCTCCTCGCCCGTAATATATGCCTGCCGCGCCAGACGCGGCCACTGCGCAATGAACATCACCACGCAGCCCGCCATCAGGATCACCAGCGCGCGGTCCTCCCGCTGCCCCATGGCAAGCAGGCGACGCATCACGGCGCCGGGGCCGCGATACGTCGCCACGATGTCACGCGCGGCCGCCATCAGGCGCGACGCCGCTCCAGCCAGCCTTCCAGCAGCATCTTGATCTCGTCCTGAAGCGTCTCATCCTCGATCTCGTCCACCGCCTCGGCCAGAAACGCGAGCGTCAGAAGATCCGTCGCAAGCGCCTTGGGCACGCCGCGGGCACGCAGATAATAGAGCGCATCCTCGTCGATCGCGCCCGAGGTGGATCCGTGCGAGCAGATGACATCGTCGGCATAGATCTCCAGCTCAGGCTTGGCCAGGAACTGGCTGTCACCGTCCAGCAGCAGAGATTGGCTGATCTGATAGCCGTCGGTCTTTTGCGCGTCGGCCTTGACCAGGATCTTGCCCTGAAACACGCCTGTCGCCCCGTTGCGCAGCACCTTCTTGTAGACCTGCCGGCTCTCGCAGCGCAGGGCGTCGTGGGTGACGAAAACGGTGTCGTCGTCGTGAAAATCGCCGTCTCCCATCGACGTGCCCGCGACATGGGCGATCGCATCGTCGCCGGTCAGCTCAATCACGCATTCATTGCGCGTCATCGCGCCGTTGGCCGTCATGGTGAAGGATTTGAACCGGCTTTCGGTGCCAAGCCGCGCAAAGAGATGCGTCGCCTCGCGCCGCTGATAATCGCGGCCCTGCGTGCGCACATGATTCAGCGACGCGCCGTCTCCGATATCCGCCTCCAGCACGCAATTGAGCCGCGCGGCTGCCGGTCCGTTTTCCAGCAGCGTCATTTCCGTACCGGGATCCAGCTTGATCACATGATGCAACATCGCGTCAGATGTCGTTGATTCGTGACGATAAATCAGGTTTACCGGCCGCTTTGCGGCGCCCGTCACATGGATCAGCACACCGTCGGTCGCGGTGGCGGTGTTCAGCGTGGCCAAGGGACGCGGCACCGGATCCTGTCCGCGCTGCTCAAGACCGCCGTAAAGATCCTTGGCCCAATGAATGTCAGCCTTGCCTGCCTGCGCCAGCCGCTCGATCGTCAGCCCTTCGGCAGACAGATCATCACTGGCCTGCGGATCAAAGACGCCATCGACAAAGACGATTTTCAGACGATCAACATCATCGAAAACCGGCCGCGTGTCGCCGACAAACAGCGCCGCTTCCGGCGCCTCCGCCTGGGTCAGCGTGTCAGGGCGCGTGAATTTCCAATACTCGTCGCGTCGCTGGGGCAGGCCCGCGGCGCGCACCCGCGTCAAAGCGTCCTTGCGCGCCGCCAGCGTCCAGCCCGCGCCATCCGGCACGCCTATCGCGTCCAGCCGTGCCTCCGTCTGGGAGTGTCTGGGATTTGCCGCAGTCATTACGCCACCTCCGCCAAAATATCCGCATAACCGTTCTTCTCGACCTCGATAGCCAGCTCCGGACCGCCCGTCTTGATGATGCGCCCGTCCGACATGATATGCACGAAATCAGGTTTGATATGGTCCAGAAGCCGCTGATAATGCGTGATAACCAGAAAACCGCGCCCGGCATCGCGCAATGCGTTCACGCCGTCGCTGACCAGTTTCATCGCGTCGACATCCAGGCCCGAATCCGTTTCGTCCAGGATGCACATCTTGGGCTCCAGAAGGGCCATCTGCAGGATCTCGTTGCGTTTCTTCTCGCCGCCGGAAAAGCCCACATTGACCGGGCGCTTCAGCATGTCGGCGTCGATCTTCAGCTCTTTCGCCTTGGCGCGGATCAGCTTGAGGAAATCGGCCGCGCTGACCTCATCCTCGCCGCGGGCCTTGCGCTGTGCGTTCAGCGCGGTGCGCATGAAGGTCATATTGCCCACGCCCGGGATCTCGACAGGGTACTGAAATGCCAGAAAGAGGCCCGCGGCGGCGCGCTCTTCAGGCTCCATCGACAGGATATCGGCGCCCTCCAGCGTTGCGGTCCCCTCCGTCACCTCATAGCCATCGCGCCCCGAGAGCACATAGCTGAGCGTCGATTTGCCGGACCCGTTCGGCCCCATGATCGCATGTACCTTGCCCGCCTCGACGGTCAGGTCCACACCCTTGAGGATCGCCTTGTCCTCGTCTTCAAGTTCGACATGCAGGTTCTTGATCTCAAGCATCTTTTTTCCTCTCAACTAATCATTTCGGGCCCGATCAGGGCCGCATCATCATCTTTATGATCGGCAAGAGCCGATCGGGTGGGACGGCCATCGGCACCACGTCGAATTCGGCCATCCGGCCGGTCAGACGCGGGGTGCCGAGGAATTCTTCGATCGCGTGATAGCCTTTGCGCCGCTTGTAGTCATCCACCAGCAGCGTCACGGGCTTTTGCGTGCAAAACGCCGTCGCCATGGCGCATCCGGGGCGGAACCTGCCGTCCACCAGCACAACGTCCGGCTGGCGAAACCCTTTGCTTTGCCAAACGGCAAGGGGGTATTGCGGATAGTGGCGCCAACCGCTGGTATCGACGGGTTTGCCCCAGTCGCCGGTCTCACCGATATTGACCCACATCACGTCAACCTGCGTGCCAGTCGCGGGCGGATTCTGCACAAACCAGTCTTGCATCATCTTGGCCCAAGCCTGATCGCTTTCCACCGAAAACACGGTCTTGCCGCTCAGTTGCGATGCCATCACGGTCGAGCCGCCGGACCCGTATTCGAGGATCACATCGGCCTCACCATAGACTTTGGCCACGCGCGCCGCTTCGGCCTCGGGCAAGGTCAGTTCAGGGCGCTTGATGAGAGTGTCGCTCACGCCATGCCCCCCGGTGTCAGCAGGTAATTGCAGTTCTTTCGGCTGTGGCGGATGGTTTGGGCAATGTCATAGCCATGCGCCACGCGCCACGCCTCGAACGCCTGCGCGTTCTGCTCGTCCACCTCGATCAGCATAACGGGACGGTGCGCGGAAATTGTCTTCTCCAAACCGGAAAGCACTTTGATTTCCATACCTTCCACGTCGATCTTGATCAGGTCCGGCGTCTCGCCCTCCAGCAGATCGTCGCCTGCGTGAACCTGAAAATCGCCCTTGCCCGCGAACATCTTCGTCGCGCCCAGATTGCGATCATGCCGCTTCATGCCGTAGCCGCCCTCCGAGCGGTCCGACAGGCCCACGCCAAGCAGGCCAAGGTCGATAACGCCCTCCAGGCGGTTCAGCAGCACATTGGCCATGAGCGGCGCCATGGCCAGCGGATTGGGCTCGACCACAACGACGCGCGCCGCCTGCATGCGGGTGGCGAAGAACAGGGCGTGATTACCGACATTCGATCCAATATCAATGACATGCGCGCCGCTCTTGACGTGCCCGGCGAGCATCTCAAGCTCATCGCTTTCGAAGAACGCGCCCCGCCGCCATGCGTTCTGGACCGGATCGCGCGCCATGTTCAGGCACAGCGACAGTTCCATTTCGGGCACATGCAGCATCTCGAACGGCGGAAACGCGACCGGCTGGCCAGCGGCCAAGGCGTCGCGCGCGGCCGTGACGCTGAAATACGTCCCGTCCGTCCGCTCGGGCAGAGGCAGGACGACATCATTCATCCCTGCCCCCTCCGGCACCATATGACCGCGCGCCGCCCCATGTCGTTACCCGACCGAGCCTTCCAGCGAGATCGCAACAAGCTGCTGCGCCTCCATGGCGAACTCCATCGGCAGCGCCTGCAGCACGTCGCGGCAGAAACCGTTGACGACCAGCGCCACCGCCTCTTCCTCGTCCATGCCGCGCTGGCGGCAGTAGAACATCTGATCGTCATCGACCTTGGAAGTGGTCGCCTCATGCTCGACGCGCGACGAGTTGTTCTTGACCTCGATATAAGGCACCGTATGCGCGCCGCATTTGTCGCCGATCAGCAGGCTGTCGCACTGCGTATAGTTGCGCGATTCCTTGGCCTTGGGGTGCATCGACACCAGACCGCGATAGGTGTTCTGCGCGCGCCCCGCACTGATCCCCTTGGACACGATGCGCGACTTGGTGCGCTTGCCCAGATGGATCATCTTGGTGCCCGTATCGGCCTGCTGCATGTTGTTGGCGATGGCGATGGAATAGAACTCGCCCTGGCTGTCGTCGCCGCGCAGGATGCAGCTGGGGTATTTCCACGTCACGGCAGAGCCGGTTTCGACCTGCGTCCACATAACCTTGGCCCGGTCGCCCCGGCAATCGGCCCGCTTGGTGACGAAGTTGTAGATGCCGCCCTTGCCGTTCTCATCGCCCGGATACCAGTTCTGCACGGTGGAATATTTCACCTCGGCATCTTCCTCGACGATGATCTCGACGACCGCACCATGCAGCTGCGCCTCATCGCGCTGGGGCGCGGTGCAGCCCTCGAGGTAGCTGACATAGCTGCCCTTGTCGGCGATGATCAGCGTGCGCTCGAACTGGCCGGTGTTTTCGGCGTTGATGCGGAAATACGTGCTCAACTCCATCGGGCAACGCACGCCCGGCGGCACATAGACGAACGATCCGTCCGAGAAAACGGCGCTGTTCAGCGTTGCATAGAAGTTGTCGTTCACCGGCACGACGGTGCCGAGATACTTCTTCACCAGATCGGGGTAATTGATGATCGCCTCGCCGATCGAGCAAAAGATCACGCCCGCCTCCAGCAATTCCTTCTGGAACGTCGTCCCGACCGAGACGGAGTCGAACACCGCATCGACGGCCACCTTGCGCGCCTCGGCGGGCATTTCGCCCGCGCCCTCGACACCGGCCAGAATCGCCTGCTCCTGCAGGGGGATGCCCAGCTTGCTGTAGGTTGCCAGCAGCTTGGGATCGACCTCGTCCAGCGACTTGGGCTTGACGATCATCGATTTCGGCCGCGCATAGTAATACTGGTCCTGAAAATCGATTTCGGGATAGTCGACCATCGCCCAGTCCGGCTCGGTCTTGGTCAGCCAGCGCTCGTAAGCGGCCAGTCGCCAGTCGGTCATCCACTGCGGCTCTTCGTTCTTCTCGGAAATCAGCCGCACGATATCTGGGGTCAGGCCCTTGGGCGCAAACTCCATCTCGATATCCGTGGACCAGCCATGCTTGTAGGCGCCGCCGACCTCGCGAACGCGGTCAACCGTGTCCTGATCGACGCCTTCCTTTGCCACATCCTTGTGCGCCGGTGCATCATCCAAAACCGTCATGTCCAAATCTCCCTATCAAGCAGCGCCGCTGCGGGCGCGATGTCTGTCCAGATGCGCCAGCCACGTCTCGGCAAAGCGCATGATCTCGTCTTCCGTCGTCTGCGGCCCCAGCGAGACCCGGATCGCAGATGCCGCGTCCGCCTCGCCGAACCCCATCGCGCGCAAGACCGCGCTGGCGCGCACCTTGCCGCTGGAGCAGGCAGATCCCGCAGAGACGGCGTATCCCGCAAGGTCCATCGCCATCACCTGCGTCTCGCCCTTCCAGCCCGGCGTGAGCATGCAGCAGGTGTTCGGCAGGCGCCGACTCTCTTTCCCGACAAAAATAGTCTTATTTTCAGCGGCTGCAATGGTCTTTTCTAGAATGTTTCTAAGTTTCTCGACCCGGTCCCATGTTCCGGCCTCCAAATCCCGCGCCGCCGCTTCGGCCGCGGCGCCGAAACCGGCGACGCCGATGATGTTCTCGGTGCCGGACCGGCGGCCCATTTCCTGCCCGCCGCCCTTGATCTGCGCGGCGATGTCGGTGCCGCGCCTCACGACCAGCGCCCCGATCCCCTTCGGCCCGCCCAGCTTGTGCGCCGAGATCAGCGCCATCCGCGCGCCGCTCCAGTTGAACGCGACCGGCAGTTTGCCAAAACCCTGCGTCATGTCGCAAACGGCGATGTCACCGGGCAGATCCTGCACGACCCCCGTCTCGGAATTGGCCAGCTGCAGCGCCGACCGCGCCGGATCGGCCACTGCAACAGCGCCCGCAGGCGATACATCCAGCGCACCGTCACACCACGCGGCCACCGCCTCATGCTCGACCGGCGCCGAGGCAAATCCGCGCCCCGCGCAGGCCAGCGCCGCCGCCTCCGTCGCGCCGGAGGTAAAGATCACGTCCGCCCCATCGGCCCCCAAAGCGGCGGCCACCTGCGCGCGGGCCCTCTCGATCAGCGCCTTGGCCGCGCGGCCCTCGGCATGCACGCTCGACGGGTTGCCGACCACATCCATCGCCGCGATCATGGCCGCGCGCGCCTCGTCCCGCAGCGGCGCGGTGGCATTGTGATCCATATAGACGCGCTGCCTCATGCCGCCCCGACTTCGTCTTGGCAAAAATACTCGAACGGGCGGCCCGCTCCGGGCATATGGTCGCGACCAGAGCGCATCATTCCTCATCCACCACCGCAAAGAGCGACGGCACCGCGGGGCACGGCGCCAGCGTGTTGCCGACCACATCGCTCAATCTTGTCTGGTGCAGATAGACATAGACCTGCGCGCTCAGCCCCTCCCACAGACGGTTGGTCATGGACTGCGCCCGGCTGCCCGAGGCGCCGCCCGAGGCGCCGGCGCCCTTGTGCATCGCGTCCACCGTCTCGTCGACGGCGGACAGGATCTCGGACACGCGGATTTCCGACATCGGTCGCGCCAGGCGATAGCCGCCGCCGGGGCCGCGCACCGACGCGACCAGATCGGCGCGGCGCAGCTTGACGAAGAGCTGTTCCAGGTAGGGCAGCGAAATGCTCTGGCGGCGCGACACCTCGCCCAGCGTGACCAGCGTGCCTTCGGGCTGCAGCGCGATGTCCGACAGCGCAACCATTGCATAACGCCCCTTGGTGCTGAGTTTCATGACCGTCCCTCCTTGCCGAATGACCCCGCCGCCGCCGTAACGATTGACGCGGCGCTCGGGGACGCTTATCTCACCCCATGCCCACACGGTCCAGCCACCTGCACGTGCAGGGGCGGCCCAGAATTTAGAATTGTTCTAAGGCCAGCCGGCAGCCCCGTCAACGGACTTTCCCGTTACCGGCCAGCGCCGCAGCCCGGATGCGACAGCAAGGAACGTTGAATGCCCGAGGTTATCTTTCCCGGCCCCGAAGGCCGACTTGAAGGCCGCTATCACCCGCAAAAGGAAAAGGACGCGCCGATTGCGATCATCCTCCATCCGCATCCGCAATTCGGCGGCACGATGAACAACAAGGTCGTCTACAACCTGCATTACGCGTTTCACCGCATGGGCTTTACCGTGCTGCGCTTCAACTTCCGCGGTGTCGGGCGCAGCCAGGGCGAATACGACCAGGGCGTGGGCGAGCTGAGCGATGCGGCCTCGGCGCTGGATTACCTGCAGAGCATGAACGCCAATTCCAAGCATTGCTGGGTCGCCGGCTTCTCGTTCGGTGCGTGGATCGGGATGCAGCTGCTGATGCGCCGCCCTGAGATCACCGGCTTCATCAGTGTCTCGCCCCCGGCGAACATGTATGATTTCTCGTTCCTGGCGCCCTGCCCGTCCTCGGGCCTGATCATCAACGGCACCGCCGACCGCGTGGCACCGCCCGTCGACACCACGGCGCTGGTCAACAAGCTGCATGACCAGCAGGGCATCACCGTTCAGCATGACGAGATCGAAGGCGCCGGGCACTTCTTTGAAGATCCGCACATGGACACGATGATCGACACCGTCACCGGCTATGTCAAACGCCGCCTGACCGAAGGCACCCGCTAGGCCATGGGCGTGACCGAGGATCTGGCCGACCAGCTGGCGCAGGATGCGCTCAAGGCCGAGGAACTGACCGGCGATGACCGGATCTGCGACGATCTGGCCACCATGATGGGCGCAACCTCGCAAACCGCCGAAGAGGCGTTCCTGACCGCCGTGCGCGTGCGCCGCGCCAACACCAAGGCGCGCAAGATGCTGGCCGACCGCGTGCGCGCGTTCAAGGCCCGGCAGCAGGATCCCGGCGGCGCGGACTGACATCGCGCCAGCGCGCCGCGCGCCCGCTGAACCCTGAAAACGACAAAACCTGCGCCAATTCTGGCACAGGTTTTTTTCGTTTGCCAGGGCTTACTCGGCTGGCCGGACCGCTGGCTCGGTGTCCTTGAGGGGGTCTTCATAGCCGTACTCGCTCAGATCCGCGACCGCGCGGTCGTTGGCCTTCCAGTCCCGCAGCTCCGCATCGCTCGCATAGGGCGAAAACAGCCCCGTCCACGCATAGAAGATCCCGATCACCGGCGACATCCAGCAGGCAAAGGCCAGCGGGATATAGAGCAGGTTCTGGAAGTTGCCCTCGACGATGCCCAGCCCCAGCGCCGTGATGACGAAGGCGCCCCCGGCGTTCCACGGGATCAACGGCGACATCAGCGTGCCGCCCTCCTCGATCGCGCGGCTGAGGTTCAGCGTCGAGCGGCCCATGCCCCGGTAAACCGGCGCATACATCCGCCCCGGCAGCGCGATCGACAGGTAGGGATCGCCCGCCACAAGGTTCGTCGCGGTCGAGGTGGCGATGGCCGCCGTCTGAACCCCGGCAAAGGAATGAACCTTGGACAGGATCTTGGCGATGATGGCGTTCAGGCAGCCCGTCCGCTCCAGCGCCCCGCCAAAGCCCAGTGCGATCAGGATCAGCGAGATGGTCCACATCATCGACTGAATGCCGCCGCGGTTGAGCAGGCTGTCGATCTCGGCCACGCCGGTTTCGATGGCATAGCCGCTGTTGGCATAGCCGAACACGTCATGCAGCGATGCTCCCTGCGTGATCATCGCCACGGCGCCGCCGGCCACGACCCCGGCGAAAAGCGACGGAATCGGCGGCTGCTTGGCGATGGCCAGCGCCAGGACCAGAAGCGCCGGGACCAGAAGCCACGGAGAGATCAGGAAATAGGAATCCAGCGCCTCGGTGATGCCGTTGATGCGCTCGAACGACACCGTGCCTGCGCCGATCATGCTGTAGCCGACCCAGACATAGATCCCCAGCGCGATCAGCATCGCGGGTATCGTCGTCGGGAACATGTTGCGGATGTGATCGAACACGTTCACGCCCGTCACGGCCGGCGCAAGGTTCGTCGTGTCCGACAGCGGCGATATCTTGTCGCCGAAAAACGCGCCCGACACCACCGCGCCGGCCGTCCAGTAGACCGGCACATCGAAACCCGCGCCGATGCCCATCAGCGCAAGGCCGATCGTGCCCACCGTGCCCCAGGACGTGCCGAGCGAGACCGACACGATGGCACACATTATCATCGAGGCGGCCAGGAAAATCTCGGGCGAGAGGATCTTGAGCCCGTAAAAGATCAGCGTCGGCACCGTGCCCGAGGCGATCCAGACCCCGACGATCATGCCGACCACGATCAGCACCGACACCGACGGCAGCGACACGGTGATGACGCGAAAGATGCCATCCTCCAGGTTGGTCCAGTCATGGCCCAGGTACAGCCCCACCAACGACGTGATCGCAAGGCCGATGGCCAGCGGAATATGCGGCGTGAAGTCGCCGAAATAAAACAGCTGGATCCCCAGCACCACCAGCGTCAAAAGCACCGGCACAAGCGCGAGGCCGAAGGACGGCTGGCGCGGATTGATTTCATCGGATGACATGAGCGTGTTCTCCTCTGTTGCGGGCATTCACGTCTGCAGCAGGCCTGTCGGTGGCTCGTGGAGCCCGCCCGTTTCACACGTTGCTTGCAACCTGCAGTCGAACACGGTTGCGCCGCGGGCGATAGCAAAAAATACCCCTCGCGCGAAAATGGCGCAGCAGGCACGCGCCGTCAGCCTTTTGCCGCGCTCTTGCCCGCCTTGGTCTTGTCCGCGACCTTCTGCGCCAGATCGCGCGCGATGGAGAACGCGCCCTTGATCTTGTCGCTGTCCTTTTTCCAGTCGCGGCGCACAACCACCTTGTTGTCCTTGATCTTGGCAAGGCCGCGCTGATCCTTGATGAATTCCACCAGCCCTTCGGGCGAGGCAAACTTGTCATTGTGGAACTGGATCGTCGCGCCTTTGGGCCCGCCGTCCAGCTTGGCGATGCCGGCCTTGCGGCACATCCCCTTGATCCGCACCACGAGGATGAGCGTGTTCACCTCCTTCGGCAGCGGGCCGAACCGGTCGATCAGCTCGGCGGCAAAGCCCTCCAGCTCGACCTTGGTGTCAAGGCTGCTGAGGCGGCGATAAAGGCCAAGGCGAACGTCCAGATCGGGCACGTAGTCTTCGGGGATCAGCACCGGCACGCCAAGGTTGATCTGCGGCGCCCATTGGCCGCCGTCATCGGCAATGCCGTCCATCTCGCCCGACTTGATCTTGGCCACCGCCTCTTCCAGCATCGACTGGTAGAGCTCGTAGCCGACATCGCGCATCTGGCCCGATTGCTCCTCGCCCAGAAGGTTGCCGGCGCCGCGAATGTCCAGATCTTGGCTGGCAAGAGTAAAGCCGGCGCCCAGCGTGTCGAGACTGCCCAGAACGCGCAGCCGCTTCTCGGCCGCAGGTGTCAGTTTCAGGCGCGGCTTGGTGGTCAGATAGGCATAGGCACGCGTTTTCGAGCGGCCCACCCGGCCCCGGATCTGGTAGAGTTGCGACAGGCCGAACATGTCGGCCCGGTGAATGATCATCGTGTTGGCGGTCGGAATATCCAGACCCGATTCGACGATGGTCGTCGCCAGCAGCACGTCATACTTGCCGTCATAAAAGGCATTCATCCGCGTATCCAGCTCGCCCGCCGCCATCTGGCCATGGGCGACCACATAGGTGACTTCGGGCACCTCGTTGTCCAGAAACGCCTCGATCTCGGAGATGTCGGAGATGCGCGGCACGACGAAGAAACTCTGCCCGCCGCGATAATGCTCGCGCAGCAGCGCCTCGCGGATGGTGACGGTGTCGAACTCGCTGACATAGGTGCGGATCGACAGCCGGTCGACGGGGGGCGTGCCGATGATGCTCAGATCGCGCACGCCCGACAGCGACAGTTGCAGCGTGCGGGGGATGGGCGTTGCGGTCAGGGTCAGCACATGCACATCGCTGCGCAGCGCCTTCAGCCGCTCCTTGTGGGCGACGCCGAAACGCTGTTCCTCGTCGATGATGAGCAGGCCAAGGTTCTGGAAACGCACGGATTTTGCCAAGAGCGCATGGGTGCCGACGACGATATCGACCTGCCCCCTGGCCAGCCCGTCGCGCGTGGCCGCGGCATCCTTGGCCGAGACGAACCGCGACAGCGGGCGCACGTTGATCGGAAAGCCGCGGAACCGCTCGGCAAAGCTGTTGAAATGCTGGCGCGCCAGCAGCGTGGTCGGCGCGATCACCGCCACCTGCATGCCCGACATGGCCGCTGCAAAGGCCGCGCGCATCGCCACCTCGGTCTTGCCAAAGCCGACATCGCCGCAGATCAGCCGGTCCATCGGCGTGCCGGCCTGCAGATCGGCCATCACATCCTCGATCGCGCGCAGCTGGTCCTCGGTCTCCTCATAGGGGAAGCGGGCCGAGAATTCCTCCCAGGCGTGATGTTCGGGCTCCAGCACCGGGGCGCTGCGCAGCGCGCGCTCGGCGGCGATGCGGATGAGGCGATCCGCCATCTCGCGGATGCGCTCCTTGAGGCGCGCCTTCTTGGCCTGCCATGCGCCGCCGCCCAGCTTGTCCAGCAGGCCCTCTTCGTGGCCATAGCGGCTGAGCAGTTCGATATTCTCGACCGGCAGATACAGCTTGGACGCCTCGGCATATTCCAGCACGAGACATTCATGCGCCGCCCCCAGCGCGCTGATCACCTCCAGCCCCAGGTATCGCCCGACGCCGAAATCCACATGCACGACCAGATCGCCGGGGCTGATGCTGCTGGCCTCGCTCAGGAAATTCTCGGCCCGGCGGCGGCGCTTGGGCGCGCGGATCAGGCGATCGCCCAGAATGTCCTGCTCGGCGATGACGGTCAGATGGGTGCCCTGATGCGGGCCCTCAAAGCCAGATTCCAGCCCCCAGACCGCCAGATGCAGCCCCGTCTTGCCCAGCCGCTGCGCTGAGGTCACGGTGACGGGGCCGACCAGCCCCTCATCCTCCAGCAAACCTTCCATCCGCTCGCGCGCGCCTTCCGAATAGCTGGCCAGAAGGACCGGACCCTTGTCCATCTTTGCCTGAATATGGTCCTTCAAGGCACCGAAAAGGCTGATGTTTTCCTGCTGCCGCTCCGGCGCGAAACTGCGCCCGATACGCCCGCCCGCATCGGTCACGCCCGGCCCGGTGGCCTGGGGCAGCGCGCTCAGCTGCACGCGGCGGTGCGGCGCGAGCGCCGCGTCCCAATCAGCGTCATCCAGATAAAGCAACCCCGGCGGCACGGGTTTGTACACGCTGTCGCTGCGCCCCTTGGCGGTCATCGCGTGCCTGCGCGCCTCATATTGATCGGTGATGCTGTCCCAGCGCGACACGCGCGCGGGCGTGATGCCGTCGTCCAGCATGACAGGCGCGTCCGGGACGTAATCAAACAGGGTCTCCAGCGTCTCGTGGAAGAAGGGCAGCCAGTGTTCGGCGCCCTGCGCCTTGCGCCCGGCGCTGATCGCCTCGTAAAGCGGATCGTCGGAGCCGGCCGAGCCGAATTCGATGCGATAGTTCTGCCGAAACCGGGTGATCGCGGCGTCGTCCAGAATGACCTCGGACACCGGGGCCAGCTCGATCATGTCCAGCTTGGCGGTGGTGCGCTGCGTCACCGGATCGAACCGGCGCGCGCCGTCCAGCACATCGCCGAACAGATCCAGCCGCACGGGACCGCCGCCATCGGCATCGCCGGGCGGATAAATGTCGATGATGCCGCCGCGAATGGCGTAATCGCCCGGCTCGGTCACCGTCGGGCTGGGCGCGAAGCCCATGCGCACAAGGAACGCGCGCAGCGCCGCCTCGTCGATGCGGCGGCCCACATGCGCGGTAAAGGCCGCGCCGCGCAGCACGCTGCGGGGCGGGATCCGCTGCATCGCGGCGCCGAGCGTGGTCAGCAGGACGTATTGCGACGGCACGCCATGCACCAGCCCCGCCAGCGTCGCCATGCGCCCGGCCGAGATATCGGCATTGGGCGAAATCCGGTCATAGGGCAGGCAATCCCACGCGGGAAACTGCAGAACCGGCATGTCCGGCGCAAAGAACCGCAGCGCGGCGGCCATCGCCGCCATGCGCTTGTCATCGCGCGCCACATGCACCACGGCACCGCCCGCGCGCGCCACCTCGTCCAGCACGAGGCGGGCGTCATAGCCTTCGGGCGCGCCCGAGACGGTGATCTGCGAAGGGGTCTGCGTCATGGATCGGTCACTTTCAGGGGGCGAGGCCGGCACGTCATCCGCCAAGGGCCGACACGCTCATGTTCTGGTACATGCCCCACATGGCGGTCACGAAGATGGAGACCATGCCGATCACCTGCACGGTCAGGCGGTGGCGAAAGAGCCGCTTGATCAGCGGCTCGCCGGTCAGCGCGGCGGCATCGATCTGCCGCGCTGTGCGGATCGACAATAGCCAGACCCCCGCCATCGGCACGCCCAGAAGGAAGATCGCCTGCGCGAATTCGCGCCCGTAGACCCAGCCCAGCAGAACCGCCGCCGTCAGGATGAAGCAGATGATCCCGGTCAACATCAGACCGCTTTCGCGCGTGATGTAAAGGATGCGGCGGATCTGGATCTGGACCATCGCGTTCATATCTTCCATCGCGGCGCCGCGCGCGGCCTCGTCGCCGCCATGCTTTTGTGCGCGCAGCACCATGTCCCATGGCACGCCCAGCACATAATGGCTGGTCGATGACCACAGCACGGCAAGCGCGATCCAGAACCACAGGTTGCTGAAGCTGCGCATGTCGATCGTCTCGAAAACGGTTGAATACCAGTCCACGGGTAGCTCCGTTATATCGCCTGCCCGCCTCTCTTAGCCCCGGCTTGCGGCAATTCCTACCCTTGAGATGGCGGAATTTCCATGCCACCTAGGGGCAATTGCCGCAGACGGAAGACGCCCCATGCATCCCATCACCGCCCCCTTCCCCGCCAGCCGCCCCCGCCGCCTGCGCCGCACGCCCGGCATGCGCGCGCTGGCCGCTGAAAATACGCTGAGCGCGGGCGATCTGATCTGGCCCGTTTTCGTGCGCGACGGCGAAAACGTGGAAGAGCCTGTCGCCTCCATGCCGGGCGTGAACCGGCTGAGCGTGGACCGCGTGGCCGCCGCCGCGCGGGAGGCTGCGGATCTGGGGATCCCGGCGATCTGCCTTTTCCCCTATACCGGCGCGCAGAACCGCACCGCCGATTGCGCCGAGGCGTGGAATCCGGGCAACCTGAGCAATCGCGCGACCCGCGCGATCAAGGCGGCGGTGCCCGACATGCTGGTGATGACCGATGTCGCGCTCGATCCCTATTCGGACAGCGGCCATGACGGGTTCGTGCGGGACGGCGTCATCGTCAACGACGAGACGGTCGAGGCGCTGGTGAAACAGGCGCTTGCGCAGGCCGAGGCGGGCGTCGACATCATCGGCCCCTCGGACATGATGGACGGGCGCATCGGCGCGATCCGCGCCGCGCTTGAGGCGGCAGGCCATCAGGACGTCGTGCTGCTGAGCTATGCTGCAAAATTCGCCAGCGCCTTTTACGGCCCGTTCCGCGATGCGGTGGGCGCCAGCGGCGCGCTGAAGGGCGACAAGCGGACATACCAGATCGACCCGGCCAATTCGGACGAGGCGATGCGCATGATCGCGCGCGATCTGGCCGAGGGCGCGGATGCGATCATGGTCAAGCCCGGCCTGCCCTATCTCGACATCTGCCGCCGCGCCAAGGAGACCTTTGCCGCGCCGACCTATGCCTATCAGGTCAGCGGCGAATATGCGATGATCGCCGCGGCCGCGCAGAACGGCTGGATCGACGGCGAGCGGGCGATGACCGAAAGCCTGCTGGCGTTCAAGCGCGCGGGCTGCGACGGTATCCTGACCTATTTCGCCCCGGCCATGGCGCGCCTTCTGAGGGGCTCAAACGCGCGATAATTTGCCCATGATACGGCCTTTGCGTGACATTCGGCAAAGCCCCGCCTATAGTTTGCGACAGATCGGCCGGAAAACAGGCCGACGGGCATCAGGCAACGAACAGGCATGACATCATGAGCAACATCACCAGACGCGGCTTCACGCTGGGCGCTCTTGCGGGCACCGGGCTTGTCACGGCGGCCTGCGGCAACGGCATCGGCAGCCGCGGATCGCAGCAGATCGACGCGCGCGTGGACACCACGCTGCGCTATCTTTATGACACCTATCCCGGCACGCGCAGCCTTTATGAAAAATCGACCGGCATGCTGGTCATGCCGCTGATCACCGAGGCGGGTCTCGGCCTTGGCGGCGGATACGGGCGCGGCGCGCTGCGGATCAACAACCAGACGGTGGATTACTACTCGGCCACCAAGGGCAGCGTGGGCCTGCAGATCGGCGCGCAGCAATTCGCGCATGTGCTGTTCTTCATGACCGAAAGCGCGCTGGCGGGCTTCCGGCGGTCCTCGGGCTGGGCGGCGGGCGCCGATATCGGCTATGTGTTCAAGGACACCGCCGAGAACCTGCGCGCCGAGACCACGACAGCCACATCCCCGGTCATCGCCGTGGTGTTCGGGCAGGCCGGCCTGATGGCGGGCGCATCGCTGGAAGGCATGAAATACACGCGCATCATCGCCTGAAACGGCGCGGCGCCGGTCTGGATCCGGCGCCCGCCTGTCAATGCAGCGTAAATTCCCCGGTCACGTTCTGCCATTCGCCCGGCGCGATCATCTTGCGGTGCGAAAAGCGCACGGAATGCAGCGGGCCGTCCAGCTCGCGCTGCCAGAACTCGACGAACTGGAACAGCTTGGGGTGATCCGGCGCGATATCGTAATCCTGCCAGATATAGCTGTTCAGCACATGCACATAATCGGGCATCCCGTAGAAGAATTCGGCGGTGGTCAGCCCATAGCCCTTCAGCATCATTTCGGTTTCGGTCATCGGCATCTGTCATGCTCCTTGCCTGCTCGCTAAAGCGCGGCGCCCCGGCCCCCTTGGTACCCGCGAAAACCGGGGGCGCGGGCCTTTGGCGAAACGCTTTGGAATCATGATGCCTGAAAGAAATTACTTTTCAATGAAAACAGTCTGTTAGCGCATCGCGCTGATGGCTGCCAAAACCCGGCCCCATGCCCCATTGCACCCCATATCGTGGCGGTGGTATAGGATTAGAACACCAGATGTGGAATGACGCGACAAGGTAGGCCCCGTTTTGACCGATACGCCGCAACCCCCCGAAGACATGGACGAAATGACGCCCGAGCGGCCCGCATATGACGGGCCTACCGTCTCCATCGCGGATGAGATGAAGACGTCCTATCTGGATTACGCGATGTCGGTCATCGTCTCGCGCGCGATTCCCGACCTGCGCGACGGGCTGAAGCCCGTGCATCGCCGCATCCTCTATGCGATGCACGACGCCGGCAACACCCATGACAAACCCTACCGCAAATCCGCGCGCGCCGTCGGCGACGTCATGGGTAAATACCACCCGCACGGCGATAGCGCGATCTATGACGCGCTGGTGCGGATGGCGCAGGATTTCTCCATGTCGCTGCCGCTGCTCGATGGTCAGGGCAATTTCGGCTCGATGGACGGCGATAACGCCGCCGCCATGCGCTATACCGAAGTGCGGATGGACAAGCCGGCCGCCTATCTGCTGGCCGATATCGACAAGGAAACCGTCGATTTTCAGGACAACTATGACGGCAAGGACCGCGAGCCCACCGTTTTGCCCGCGCGTTTCCCAAACATGCTGGTCAACGGCGCGGGCGGCATTGCCGTGGGCATGGCCACCAATATCCCGCCCCATAACCTGGGAGAGGTTGTCGATGCCACGCTTGCGCTGATCGAGAACCCGGACCTGACCTCCGAAGACCTGATCGAGTACATCCCCGGCCCCGATTTTCCCACCGGCGGCATGATGCTGGGCCGGTCCGGCGCGCGAAAGGCGTATCTTGAGGGGCGCGGCAGTGTCATCATCCGCGCCAAGACCCGCACCGAGGAGATCCGCAAGGACCGCTGGGCGATCATCATCGACGAGATCCCCTATCAGGTGAACAAGGCCACCATGATCGAGCGCATCGCCGAGGCTGCCCGCGAAAAGCGGATCGAGGGCATCGCGCATGTGCAGGACGAAAGCGACCGCGACGGCGTGCGCGTGGTGATCGAGCTCAAGCGCGACGCGACCGCCGAAGTCGTGCTGAACCAGCTGTTCCGCTTTACCCCGATGCAGACCTATTTCGGCTGCAACATGCTGGCACTCAATGGTGGGCGCCCCGAGCAACTGACCCTGCGCCGCTTCCTGACCTCGTTCATCGATTTCCGCGAGGATGTGGTCGCACGGCGCACCGCGCATCTGCTGCGCAAGGCGCGCGAGCGCAGCCATATCCTGTGCGGTCTGGCCGTCGCCGTCAGCAACGTGGACGAGGTCGTCGCGACCATCCGCGCCTCTGCCGATGCGGCCGACGCGCGGCAAAAGCTGATGGAGCGGCGCTGGCCTGCGGGCGATATCCTGGAGTACATCGCGCTGATCGACGATCCGACCCATACTGCCAATGATGACGGCACCTACAACCTGTCGGAAATTCAGGCCCGCGCGATTCTGGAATTGCGCCTGCAGCGCCTGACGCAACTGGGCGTCAAGGAAGTCACGGACGAGCTGCAGGATCTGGCCGGCAAGATCAAGGAATACCTCGCCATCCTCGCCAGCCGCGAGCGCATCATGGAGATCATCGCAAACGAGCTGGCCGAGGTGCGCGAGCTGTTCGCCGTGCCGCGCCGCACCCAGATCGTCGACTGGTCCGGCGACATGGACGACGAGGACCTGATCGAGCGCGAAGACATGGTCGTCACCGTCACCTCCGGCGGCTATATCAAGCGCACCGCGCTGGCCGATTTCCGCAGCCAGAAACGCGGCGGCAAGGGCGTCGGCGGCATGGCGACGAAGGACGAGGATGTCGTCACCACGCTTTTCGTGGCCAACACGCACACGCAGCTTTTGTTCTTCACCACCGATGGCATGGTCTACAAGCTGAAGACCTGGCGCCTGCCGCAGGGGGGCCGCACCTCCAAGGGCAAGGCGATCGTCAACATCCTGCCGATCCCCACCGGCGTTTCCATCGCCGCGATCATGCCGGTGGACCGGGACGAGGCCGAATGGGACGATCTTCAGGTGGTCTTTGCCACGTCGGCGGGCACGGTGCGCCGCAACAAGCTGTCGGATTTCACCAATGTGCGCGCCAACGGCAAGATCGCCATGCGCTTTGAAGAAGAGAATGCAGGCATCACCCTGATCAACGCGCGCATCGCCTCGAATGAGGATGACGTGATGCTGGTCACATCCTCGGGCCGCGCCATCCGCTTTCCGGCCACGGACGTGCGCGTCTTCAACAGCCGCGCCAGCTTGGGTGTGCGGGGGATCCGCCTGACGGGCGATGACAGCGTCGTTTCGATGTCGATAATCCCGCATTTCGATGCCACGTCGGACGAGCGTGCCGCCTATCTGAAAATGCGCCGCGCGCAGGCCGGGCTGACGGACGAAGAGCTGGAAGCCGCAGATGATGAGGGCGATGCAAATGCCGACATCACGCAGGAGCGGTTCGCCGCGATGTCGGATGCCGAAACGCTGATCCTCACGATCACGGCGCAGGGCACGGGCAAGCTGAGCTCCAGCCACGATTACCCGGTGCGCGGGCGCGGCGGCATGGGCGTGGCCGCGATGGACCGCGCGATGCGCGGCGGCCCGCTGGTGGCCTCCTTCCCGGTGACGCTGGAGGACCAGATCATGCTGGCCACCTCCAAGGGGCAATCGATCCGCGTGCCGGTCGAGGGCATCTCCTTCCGCTCGCGCAGCGCGGGCGGGGTCAAGGTGTTCGACACCGGCCGGAACGAAACCGTCGTCAGCGTCGCCTGGATTGCCGAGCAATCAGACGATGAGGATGCGATCGACGGCGATGCGCCGGTCGACACCACCGGCGTGCAGCCCGGCGGGACATCTTCGGAGGGCGCGTGAGCAGCGCGGCCCCGCGCCTGACCTCCAAGGTCATTGCGCTTCTGTCCAGCCTTGTGGTGGCCGGGATCGCGATTGTCGCGCTCTGGACATATCTCGGCGGCAGCGGTGGCGACGATCCGGCCACAAGATCCCGTGTCATCGGCCCGGTGCGCGAGGCGGTTGACGCGGCCGCGGCCAATGCCGAGGCCTGCAGCCGGCGCCTGGGCGACATCGCGCAGCAAAGCGGCGCGGATCTGGCCGCATCGCTTGACGAGACGCAGTCATGCGGGCAGAGCGCCCGGCGTCTGGCAGCCGAGGGGTATACCGCCCTCGACACCGCCACGGGGCCGCAGGATTCGCCGCTGCGCGCGGAATTCCTCGATTCCGCAGGCGCGCTGCTCAGCGTCTACGAGATGCAGGGCGATGATTTCGACATGGTGCATGACCTGCTGCAGAACGCCCATGCCAGCGGCGCGCCGGTCGCGCCGCTGGGCAGCGATGTCACCTACACGCTTGGCAATTCGGCGCCCGACATCGCGGCCGCGGTCGCCCAGCTCGCCAAAACGCAGGATGCCTATCGCAAGGGCGGCTGAGCGGCGGACCTATGACGGATAGAGCGCGCTGAACTTCTGCTCCAGATAGGCCATCAGCGGCGCCTCCGTCGGCTCGGCCCCGCAGGCGCGGGTGATCAATTCGCGCGGGGGATAGAGTCCGCCATGCTGCTGCACATTCGCGCGCAGCCATCCCATCGCCTGCCCCATGTCACCCTGCGCCAGCTGCGCATCCAGATCGGGCACCGCGCGGCGCAGCGCCTCCGCAAGGCAGCCGGCATAGACATTGCCGAGGCTGTAGGTCGGGAAATAGCCGAAAAGCCCCACTGACCAATGCACATCCTGTAAGCAGCCCAATGAGGCGC
This sequence comes from Pelagivirga sediminicola, assembly GCF_003072125.1. GTDB lineage: Bacteria > Pseudomonadota > Alphaproteobacteria > Rhodobacterales > Rhodobacteraceae > Roseovarius > Roseovarius sediminicola. The sequence continues at coordinate 26,487 of NZ_QCYH01000016.1, forward strand.
GCGGCACCGCATAGCCGAAATCCGCCTCGAACCGCGCGTTCCATGCGCCCTCCAGATCCAGCGGCGCCAGATCGCCGGCAATCAGCGCCCGCTCCAGATCAAAGCGCATCAGGATATGCAGGTTGTACTGAACCTCGTCCGCCTCCGTGCGGATGAAGCCGCGATGCAGGCTGTTGACGGCGGCATAGAACGCATCCGCGCCCTCAATTCCGAAATCGCCGAACGCGTCCCGCATCTGGCCATAGAGCCAGCCGGTAAAGGCGCGGCTGCGCCCCAGCTGGTTCTCGACGATCCGGCTCTGGCTTTCGTGCACGCCCATCGACACGCCCGCGCCAAGCGGCGTCAGCGCATAGGCCGGATCGATGGATTGCTCATAAACCGCATGGCCCGCCTCGTGCATCGTCGAATAGAGGCAATTGAACGGATCGTCCTCGGCCGTGCGGGTGGTGATACGCACATCGTCGCCCGATCCGCTGGAGAAGGGATGCACCGCCTTGTCGATGCGCCCGCGCGTCATGTCATAGCCGCATACGCGCGCCAGTTGCCGCGCAAGACGCATCTGCGCCTGCGGCTTGAACCGACCCGTGACCTTCGGCGCGGCGGGCGCACCCAGCGCGGATTCGCGCAAGGCGATCAGGCCGGGACGCAGGGCGCCGAACATCGCCTCCAGATCGGCGGCTTTCGCGCCAGGCTCGTAATCGTCGAGCATCGCGTCATAGACGTCGCCGCCATCCGCCAGCGCCGCGCCCTCCTCGCGCCGAAGCGCGACGATCTCGGCCAAAACCGGCGCGAAGGCGGCGAAATCGTCGTCCGCGCGCGCCTGCGCCCACCTGCCTTGGGCCAGCGCCGTCTGACGCGCCAATGCGGCGGCCAGATCCTCGGGCACGCGCTGCGTGCGCTCGTGGCTGCGCCGGATATGGCGCAGCTGGGCCTCGCCCACCTGATCCAGCGGCTCCTGCGCCGCCGCCTCCAGCCATTCGCCGATCCGCGGGTCCACCTTGCGCGCATGCAGCACCGCATGCAGCGCGCCCGTCTCCTCCGAGCGCTGCATCGCCGCGCCGCGGGGCATCACCGTCTCGCGGTCCCATGACAATCGCCCGGCCACCTGCGCCAGCGCCTCGGTCTGGCGCTGATACGCCATCAGATCGTCATATGCGCTCATCTTACGTGCCCCTTACCGATTGCGCCGGCGGATACCCGGCATGCAGGCGCGCCCGCAGGATCAGCACCCAGACGATCACCGCCAGGAACTGGTGCAGGATCGCCACGTGCCACGGCGCCGCCAGCAGGACGGTCACGATCCCCAGAACAACCTGCGCGAGAACCGCGGCGAAGGCCACAGTGAACGCGGACCGGGTGGCCACATAGGCGCTGCGCCGCCCGCGCAACAGCGCCATCACCGAAAACGCCAGCAGCGCATAGCCCGTCATGCGGTGGATGAACTGCACCGTGCCGGCATTCTCGAAGAAATTGCGCCACCACGGCTCGATCACCATCATCTGCGGCGGCCATAGCCCGCCGCCCATCAGCGGCCATTCGGCATAGCTGCGCCCGGCGTCGATACCGGCGACAAGCGCACCGATGAGTATCTGCAGAAAGGCAAAATGCAGCCACCCCGTGCCGATCCCGAAAAGCCGCGCCTCGCGGGCGCGGCGGGCCTGCATCAGCTCGCGCTCGGGCCGCGCCAGCAGCATCATGTACCACGCAATGAAGCCCAGGATCACGAAGGCCAGCCCCAGATGCGTGGCCAGGCGATAGGACGCCACGGCGGTGCGATCGCCGCCAAGGCCGGAATGAACCATCCACCAGCCGACCGCCCCCTGAAGCCCGCCCAGCACCCCCAGCAGCAGCAGCCGCCCGGTCCAGCCCGCCGGGATCTGGCGCGCTGCCAGAAAACCGAAAAACCCGATGGCCCAGACCAGCCCGATCACGCGGCCCAGCTGCCGGTGGCCCCATTCCCACCAGTAGATGACCTTGAAATCCTCAAGCCCCATCCAGCTGTGCTGTGCGCTGAACTGCGGGATCGCCTGATACCGCTCGAACTCGGCCTGCCAATCGGCGGCGTTCAGCGGCGGCAGCGCGCCGGTCAGCGGGCGCCATTCGGTGATCGACAGGCCACTGTCGGTCAGCCGCGTCAGGCCGCCGACGGCGATCATCACCACCACCAGCGCGAAGAGCACCATCAGCCACAGCCGGATCCCGCGCCGCGCGCCGCGCCGCCCGGCATCGATCATGCCGCCCGCGGGCTTGACACGGCCGGCCTCGGGCGTGTCCACCTCCTGAAAAATGCTGCGCTTCTGCCTCATGCGCCCTGCTCCTGCTGTTTCGGCCCGCTGCACGGTAGTGCGCGCGCCCTGCCCCTTCAAGCGCCGCCGCCGCCGCGATCCTTCCAGCGGACCATCTGCCGCAGAATACCGTGCAACAGCCGCGTGTCCGCCTGCGTCAGCGGCATCCGCGACCAGAAGTTGCGCAAGGTCTGGCGCATGTTGGCCGCCTTGTGATCGGGATAGAAGAACCCGGCCTCCTGCATCTGCGCATCGTAATGCGCGGCCAGCGCCTCGATCTCGACCTGATCGGCCCATTGGGTGTTGTGCATGTGCACGTGCCCCTCGGGCACCGCATCCGCCGCCCGGCGCCATTCGTAGGCCGTCAAGAGAACGCATTGCGCAAGGTTGAGGCTGGGGAACTGCGGGTTGACCGGGACGGTGATGATCGCGCTGGCGCGCACCACGTCGTCATTCTCCAGCCCGGCGCGCTCGGGGCCGAACATGACGGCCACTTTCTGCCCCTCGCCGATCCGCCGCGCCGCGTCGCGCATCGCCTCCTCCGGGCTGAAGATCGGCTTGGTCAGCTCGCGCCCCCGCGCGGTGGTGGCATAGACATAATGGCAATCCCCCAGCGCGGCGGGCAGATCGCCAAGCAGCTGCGCCTCGTCCAGAAGGCGCCCGGCGCCGCTGGCCATCGCCACCGCGCTGCCACTGGGCCAGCCGTCGCGCGGCGCCACGACGCGCATCCGGTCAAGGCCGAAATTCCACATCGCGCGCGCCGCCGCGCCGATATTCTCGCCCATCTGGGGGCGCACCAGCACGAAGGCCGGCTGGGGTCTGTCGCTTGGCATGGGCCCTGACCTTTCGCTTGGCGCGGGCATACCCCGGCCCCGCGCCCTTGAAAACCCCCCGGCCCGCCCGCGCATGCCCTGCCAATTCTTCTTGCGCCAAATATCCCCGACGGAGGCTCCCGCAACCTGCCACCTGTGGCGCCGCCCGAAAAGCTGCGCTATAGCGGCGACACGCCAGACGAAGGAGCGCCAAAATGAGCGACCAGGAGCAGCCGCAGATCTACCTGATCACCCCGCCGGAATTCGAGTTGAGCCAGTTTCAGGCGCAGCTATCGTCGGTGCTGGACAGTCACGCGGTGGCGTGCCTGCGCGTGTCGCTGGCCACCCATGACGAGGACCGCATCCTGCGCGCCGCCGATGCCTGCCGCGAGATCTGCCATGCGCGCGACGTGGCGATCGTCATCGCCAGCCACATCGCCCTGGCCGAGCGTCTGGGCCTTGACGGCGTGCATCTGGGCGATGGCGCCCGCTCGGTGCGCAAGGCGCGCAAGGTGCTGGGGCCCGATGCGATCGTCGGCGCCTTCTGCGCCGGCTCGCGCCACGAGGGGATGAATGCGGGCGAGGCCGGGGCAGATTACGTCGCGTTCGGCCCGCTGGGCGCCTCGGCGCTCGGTGACGGCACCCAGGCCGAGCCGGAGCTGTTCCAATGGTGGAGCGAGATGATCGAGCTGCCCGTCGTCGCCGAAGGCGCGCTGGACGAAAGCATCGTCAAGGCGCTGGCACCCGCGACCGATTTTTTCGCCATTGGCGAGGAGATCTGGACGCGGGACGATCCCGCCGCCGCCCTTGGCGATCTCATCGGCGCGATGCGCTAGGAAGCATCGCCTACCCCGGCAGACCTTGCCGGGCGGGCGGCATCGCGCCGCGCACGATCCGCTCCGCCTCGGCCGCCAGCGCCTTGCGGTCCGCGAAATCGGCCACGTAGAGCGGCGCATGATAGATCAGCTCGACCCGCCCCGCGCGCGGCGCGGCGAAGACGGCGGCGGCGTGCGGCGCGAAATCCATGTCCCCGAACCAACCGTAGAACGCTGGATCGCGTCCCTTCGGCGCGTGATAGATGACCGTCACGGGCTGCACATGCATGATCGGCTTCAGCTCAGGCGACAGGAACGCCTGAAACAATGTCGGCTTGAACCGCAGCACGCGCAGCCCGTCCGTCGATGTGCCCTCGGGAAAGAAGACCAGTTGCTGGCCCGCCAGCAGGCGCGCCTTCAGCGCGGCGGTCTGCGCCTGCGCCTCGCGCGCGTCCCGCCGGATGAAGAGCGTGCCCGCCGCCCGCGCCAGAAAGCCGATGACGGGCCAGCCTGATACCTCGGATTTGGACACGAAAACAATGCGGTGGCGCGCATTCAGCACGAATATATCCAGCCACGAGGAATGATTGGCCACCACCGCGCCCGCCTGCCGCATGGGCGTGCCCCGCAGCGTCAGGCGCAGCCCGAGAATGGCCAGACACGCGCGAAAGAAGCCCTGCACGACATAGCCCGAAACCGGGCGGCGCGCGCCCGCCAGCGGCCGCTCGACGAGGCGCACCAGCAGCAAAAGGGGCAGCAGGCAGACCAGAACGGCCAGCAGCAGCGCCGCGCGCCACGCGATCCGGGCGCGGCCCATCGCACCGGGCGGCGGCGTTGCCATATCGGGCCGCGGCCAGTCCGGCACGCTCACGCGCCGCCCGCCGGGGCATAGATCGCGCGATGCGCCGCGCTCAGCCGCGCCGTGTCGAGGATCAGGCAGACGTCCGTCGTGTTGAAGGGACGGTCGATGAACGCGCCGTCGCCCACATGGCCGCCAAGGCGCAGATAGGCCTTGATCAGCGGCGGCACCTGCAGCATCGCGGCGCGTCGGTCCAGCGTCTCTTCGGGGATCAAGTCCATCGGCTGGTATTGCAGCGACCGCGCGCGCAGACCCGGCGGCGCCAGATGCCGGTGATGCAGCAGCGACAGCGGCGCCGCCAGCGCGGCGGGATCGGTCCCGCGAAAGCTGGCCACGCCGAACAGCACCTCGGCGCCGTCCTCGGCAACATACCGCGCCAGCCCCTGCCACAGGTGCAACAGCGCGTCGCCGCCCCGATACCGCGCATCAATGCACGAGCGCCCCATCTCCAGCAGGCGCCGGCCGGACGCGCGCAGCGGGGCCAGATCATATTCATCCTCGGAATAGAACTGCCCGGCCAATGCCGCCCGCCCCTGCGGCAACAGGCGGTAGACGCCGATCACCTGCGCCTCGGGCGGTCCCGGCAGGGCGCGATCGCGCAGCAGCAGATGATCGAACCATTGATCGAACCGGTCCGCCTCGATGCCCGCGGCATGATCGACCATCTCGCCGCTGCCGCCCAGTTCGGCCACGAAGACGCGGTATCGCAGACGCTGCGCCGCGCGCAGATCGGCAGGGCCGTCCGCCAACGTGACCTCGAATTCCGGAAGGGGGCCGCTTCGGGCCGCGCGCGTTTTCATTCTGTCCTCGGGCGACATGCGGTTTCCCGCCTTCTACGGGCGGTGCGGCACGATGGCAACATTGCCGCCAATCAATGCGTGACCTCCGCCGCGCCTCTCGCTACCGCCTAAAGCGTTTCGCCTTTATCCTGAGACATCAGATAAGGGCGATACGCGCGCAACGCTGATATGTCACGGGCGTTTCGCGAAAATCAGTGATTCAGGTTTTTCGCAAAACGCTTTAGGTTGATCTGCGCAGGATAATTCACCTGCCAATTCTCGCCGGGGTTAATCATTTGGTAACCAACATCACGGATCAAGAACCGGCAGCAGCGCAACGCGGCTGGCGTCTATCACCACCTTGCCCGCATCGGGGAAATTCACCGTGACCTTGCCTGCCACATTCGATTGCACCTGGCCGACGCCCCATTCGGGGCGGCTCGGTGCCTCGACCCGCATGCCGGGTTCAAGAAATGCTGCGAAATCGCTCATCCATGCGCCTTTGCCGAAAGGAATCCGATGACCCATCTTAACCGCAATCTGGGCGCGCTGATAGGCTCGCGCATCTGTCATGACCTGATCAGCCCGGTCGGCGCCATTTCGAACGGGCTGGAGCTGCTCGGTCTTGCCGGGGTGCCGGACGGGCCGGAACTGGCGCTGGTGGCCGACAGCGCGGCCAATGCCAATGCGCGGCTGCGGTTTTTCCGCGTGGCGTTCGGCCTGTCGAGCGAGGCGCAAAGCATGACCGCGCGCGAGATCCGTGCCATCCTCGGCGATGTCTACACCGCCAAGATGCACTGCGACTGGCAGGTGGAGGGCCCACTGCCGCGGCGCATGGCGCAGGCGGCGTTTCTGGCGATACTCTGCGCCGAGCAGGCCGCGCCCTTCGGCGGCACGGTGACGATCACCGGAAGCGAGGCGCGGCTGCGCGTCGCCGCCACCGGCGGTCGGCTGGCCCCGCAGGAGGCCCATTGGGCGTGGCTGACCGGTGATGCGCCGGGCGATGTGGACACCCTGCCCGCCGCGCAGGTGCAATTCGCGCTTCTGCCGGATCTTCTGTCGCAGATGGGGCGCCGCGCCGAGCTGTCGCTTGGCGCCGATGAGGCCGCGCTGGAGTTCTGAGGCGAAAGGCGCGCGGATCAGGCGCGCACGGCGCCGTCGCCCGTCACCAGATACTTGAAGCTGGTCAGCTGCGCCGCCCCCACCGGCCCGCGCGCATGCAGCTTACCGGTGGCGATGCCGATCTCGGCGCCCATGCCGAATTCGCCGCCATCGGCGAATTGCGTTGACGTGTTGTGCATCAGGATGGCGCTGTCGACCTGCGCAAAAAACGCCTGCACCGCGGCCGGATCCTCGCTGATGATGCAATCGGTATGGTGCGAGCCGTATTGCTCGATATGCCCGATGGCAAGGCCCAGATCCCCCACCACGCGTGCGGCGATGATGCTGTCGAGATATTCATGCCCCCAATCCTCCTCGCGCGCGGGCACGGTGCCGTCGATGGCCGACAACGTCTCGTCCGCGCGCACCTCCACGCCCTCGGCGATGAGCGCGCGGATCAGGTCATTGCCCAGACCGCCCACCAGATCGCGGTGAATGAGCAGACATTCGGCGGCCCCGCAAATGCCGGTGCGGCGCGTCTTGGCGTTCAGCACCACGCGCATCGCCTTTTGCGCATCGGCGGCGGCATCGACATAGACATGCACGACCCCTTCCAGATGCGCGAAAACGGGCACGCGCGCCTCGCGCTGGACCAGCCCGACCAGTGCCTTGCCGCCGCGCGGCACGATCACGTCGATGCTGCCGGTCATGGTCAGCATCTCGCTGACGGCGGCGCGGTCGCGCGTCGGCACCAGCTGGATCGCCTCTTCGGGCAGACCGGCCTCGCGCAGACCCTGCTTGAGACAGGCATGGATCGCGCGCGAGCTGTGATAGCTCTCCGAGCCGCCGCGCAGGATCACGGCATTGCCCGCCTTCAGACAGAGCGCGCCGGCATCGGCCGTCACGTTCGGGCGGCTCTCGTAGATGACGCCGATCACGCCGAGGGGCGTGCTGACGCGGCGGATATGGATGCCGCTCGGCTGGTCCCATTCGGCCAGAACCTTGCCCACCGGATCGGGCTGATCGGCCACGTTGCGCAAACCGTCCGCGATGGCGCGCACGCGCCCCTCGTCCAGCATCAGCCGGTCCAGCATGGCATCGCTCAGCCCCTTTTCGCGCGCCGCCGCCACGTCCTTGGCATTGGATTCGATGATCGCGGCGCGGCGTGCCCAGACCGCGTCGGCGGCGCTGCGCAGGGCGGTATCCTTGCGGTCCGTGTCGGTCACGGCCAGCTCGGTCGCCGCGGCGCGGGCGCAGGCGCCCATGCGGGCCATCAGGGCGGGAATGTCTTGGGGTTCGGTCATCGGATCGGCTCCTTGCCGCAAATCGGTGTCGGGGCGTCAGAACGCCATGTCGTCGCGGTGAATCAGCGCCGCGCGCGCAGGATAGCCCAAAGCCTCGGCAATGGCATCCGAGCGCAGCCCGCAGGTGCGCCCCGCATCATGCGCATCATATCGGGTGAGGCCAAGACCCAACTGCGCGCCGTCCGGGCCGATGATGGCAACCGCGTCGCCGCGCCCGAAATCGCCCTCGACCGCGGTGACGCCCGCGGGCAACAGGCTGCTGCCGCCGCCCATGGCGCGCGCGGCCCCGGCATCGACATGCAGCCGGCCCCGCGGCTTCATGCTGCCGATCCACGCCTTGCGGCGCTGCTGCGGCGTGCCCTGCGCGACAAACCATGTGGCAGGCGCGCCCTGCTCCAGCGCGGCCAGCGGGCGGATCACGAAACCATCGGTGATGGCCATGTCGCAGCCCGCGGCCATCGCGGCCTTCGCCGCCATCAGCTTGGTCTTCATGCCGCCCTTGCTGAGGCCCGATCCGGCATCGCCCGCCATCGCCTCGATCTCGGGGGTGATGGCGTCAACGGTGTCGAAACGGCGCGCGCCTGCGTCCTGCGCGGGATTGCCCGAATAAAAGCCGTCGATATCGCTCAGCAGGATCAGCTGATCGGCGCCCGCCGTCACGGCGACCTGCGCGGCAAGGCGGTCATTGTCGCCATAGCGGATCTCGTCGGTGGCGACGGTGTCATTCTCGTTCACGATCGGCACCGCACCAAGGCGCAAGAGCTGTTCCAGCGTCGCGCGGGTGTTGAGATAGCGGCGCCGGTCCGCGCTGTCCTCCAGCGTCAGCAGAACCTGCGCCGAGATCAGCCCGCGCGCGGCCAGAGCCGCATCATAGGCGCCCGCCAGCCGGATCTGGCCGACGGCGGCGGCGGCCTGGCTTTGCTCCAGCGTCAATGTCCCGCCGGGCAGGCCAAGCGTGCCGCGCCCCAGCGCGATGGAGCCGGACGAGACCAGAACCACGTCCGTGCCCCGCGCGCGCAGCCGCGCCACGTCATCGGCCAGCCCCTCCAGCCATTCGGCCCGCAGCGCGCCGGTCTCCCGATCCACCAGAAGGGCCGAGCCGATCTTGACGACCAGCCGTTTCGCGTCGCTCAGGGTTGCCACGGCGCGGGCTCTTCGTCGCTGGCCTTGCGATGGCGCAGGCGGTCATCGTCAATCTCGGCGCGCAGCGCGCGCAGAACGTCCGTGACCCCGTCGCCCGCGACACCCGACATCGTCATCACCGGCCCGCCGGAGGCCGCCTCCAGCGCGGCCTTCGCCTCGGCCAGCGCGTCCGCATCCAGCGCGTCGATCTTGTTCAGGACCGTCAGGCGCGGCTTGTCGCCGAGCGGGCCGTCATAGGCCTCGATCTCGGTGATGATGGTCTGGTAATCCTCGGCAATCGTCTGCGACGTGCCATCGACCAGATGCAGCAGAACCGCGCAGCGCTCCACATGGCCAAGGAAAAGATCGCCAAGGCCCCTGCCCTCGCTCGCGCCGTCGATCAGGCCGGGAATGTCGGCCACGACGAATTCCACATTGTCGACGCCAACCACGCCCAGATTGGGATGCAGCGTGGTAAAGGGATAGTCGGCGATCTTGGGCCGCGCGTTGGAGGTGGCGGCCAGAAAGGTGGACTTGCCCGCGTTCGGCAGACCCAGCAGGCCCACATCCGCGATCAGTTTCAGGCGCAGCCAGATCGTGCGCTCCACCCCCTCCTGCCCCGGATTGGCGCGGCGCGGGGCCTGGTTGGTGGAGGATTTGAAATGCAGGTTGCCAAAGCCGCCATTGCCGCCGCGCGCCAGCTCGACCCGCTGGCCCAGCTCGGTCATGTCGGCGATGATGGTTTCCTGGTCCTCGTCCAGGATCTCGGTGCCGACGGGCACGCGCAGCACGATATCGTCGCCATCCTTGCCGGTGCGCTGGCGCCCCATGCCGGGCTGGCCCGACCGCGCGAAGAAATGCTGTTGATAGCGGAAGTCGATCAGCGTGTTCAGCCCGTCCACCGCCTCGGCATAGACCGAGCCGCCGTCGCCGCCATCGCCGCCATCGGGGCCGCCGAATTCGATGTATTTCTCGCGCCGGAAACTGACGCAGCCGCCACCGCCGCCGCCCGAACGGATATAAACCTTGGCGAGATCGAGGAATTTCATGGACCGGTCCCTGCACATGCGCGCGCCGCCGCGCGGCGCCCTGTTGCGCCTTCCATACGCAATCGGGCGGCCCGGCTCAATCCAGTTTTCGGCTGTAGGTCCAGGTGGGCACGGTGTAGCCGCGCGCAAGGCAGTAGCATTCGGCGTCGCCCAGATAGGCAAAGCCGGAATTGGTGAGCACGCGCGCCGATGCCGGGTTGTCCTGTTGCACGGTGGCGAAAATGGTGCGGCATCCCAGCGGGTTGGCCGCAACCAGCGCCGAGACGGCGGCCGAGGCGACGCCCGAATTCCAGAACACCGGCGCCACCCAATAGCCGATCTCGGCCTGCCCGATATCCAGACGCGTCAGGCTGATCACGCCCATGAGCTCGCCGCAATCGGCGCGGGTGCCGTCGATGGCCCATGCGTCCTCGATCCGGCTCTCGGCCATGCAGCGTTCGATGAACGCCTCCGTCGTGCCGGGGGGCAAGGGATGCGGGATGGACGATGTCGCCTGCGCGACGCGCAGATCGCTGGTAAAAAGCGTCATCAGCCCCGCGTCCGACGGGCGCACCGGGCGCAGATCGTAATCGCCGGCCGCAATCACGGGTTGGCGTTCGGCATAAGCAAGACCCATGATGAGCCTCCTTTCCAGAAGCGCGGGCAGTCAGGTGATCGCCGCAGGTGGCAGGCCCTTCGGCATCGCGGCGCGCAAGCCGATGCGCGGCGCCAGCCTCAGGATAGCCGGTGTTAACATCCGAGGGTTTAAAAAGGTTTCACGTCAGCGTGATAGGCTGCATTCACCCGCCCTGCCGCCTCAAGGCAAAAAGGGGACCGGCGTCACCGCCGATCCCCTGATTTGTCCGGCCGGGCAAAAGTCGGCCCATCGGCCGACATGCTCCCCGCTTACTCGGCGGCGTCGGCCACCGGCAGGACGGAGATGAACTTGCGTCCCTTCAGCCCGGTGTGAAACTTCACATTTCCCTCGATCGTGGCATAGATCGTGTGATCCTTGCCCAGACCGACGCCTTCGCCCGGCCACATCTTGGTGCCGCGCTGGCGCATGATGATGTTGCCCGGGATGACCGATTCGCCACCATATTTCTTGACGCCAAGGCGACGGCCCGCGCTGTCGCGGCCGTTACGGGATGAACCGCCTGCTTTTTTATGTGCCATCTGGTCTCTCCTTAACCTTTGGTCAGTTCTTTGGCCTGATCGATCCAGCCTTCGCGCTCGATCCGGCCCTTGAACGACAGTTTCTCGTCCATATCAGCAACGTCCGCCTCGGTCCATCCCGCGATCTGGGCAAAGCTGGTCACGCCGTTCTCGTGCAGCTTCTTCTCCAGCGCGGGACCGACGCCCGACAGCTTCTTGAGATCGTCGCCGCCAGCAGCGGCTTTCTTGGGCGCGGCCTTCTTCTTCTCGGCGGACTTCTCTTCGGCCTGACCTTCGCTGACGCGCTTCTTCATCTCGGCCTGCTGGGTCTTGTTCTTGGCATATTGCCCGTCCGAGACGACAGCGGCGCCCGAGACCGAGCCTGCGCCGATCGCGGCCTTGACGCCGGACTTGTCCGCGCCCTTGTCCATGATGTCGGTCACGCGCAGCAGCGTCAGCTGCTGGCGGTGGCCCTTGGTGCGCTGCGAGCCATGCTTGCGGCGGCGCTTGACGAAGTGGATGACCTTGTCACCCTTGATTTGGTCGATGACCTCGGCCTGAACGCAGGCGCCCTCGATCAGGGGCGCGCCGACGACCGGGCTGTCGCCGCCCAGCATCAGAACCTCGTTGAATTGAACCGTCTCGCCCGCTTCGGCGGCCAGTTTCTCGACACGCAGCATATCGCCGGACTGAACCCGATACTGCTTGCCTCCGGTTTTAAGAACCGCAAACATCCGTCTTTCCTTCGCTTTTCCGCGTCCGCCGGTCCCCTTGCGGGTGTTCGCGGCCCCTCGCGGGCCACCTTGGACAGCGCGCCAGATCTGGCGTCATGTAAACACTCCCGGACGCAAGGCTCGCCCTTGCCGGGATGCGGGCTTATCAGGCGATCGCGCGGCCAAGTCAACCCCGTTTTCCGCCCCGCGCGGGCGCGGCGGTCAACGGTCGCGGGCGCCGCCATCACAATGGCGCACTGACCATCCAGCTGCCCGCCATGTGGCCCAGGATATAGGCCATCTGGTCGTACATCCCGTTATAGCCATCAAAGAGCGCCGCGTTCAGATCGCGGCCCGCCTGCGTGCCGAAGAACACCACGTAGGCGTCCATCTGCTCTGGGCTCAGCGGCGCGCACGCGGCCATCAGAAAGGCCATAATCCATTCTTCGGTATCGCGGCGCGTCTGTTCCAGATCGGCGGTCACGACATCGCTCAGCTCCTCGCCATCGGCTGCAGGGCCCGGCGCGCCCGCATCCATGACGCCGCTCCAGAACATCATGTCGCCATTCAGCGCCGCCGCGACGTTCCGCTCGATCAGATCGCCACTGTCGATCAGTTGCCGGATCTGGCCCAGAAGCCGCGCTTGAGGCCCGTCCGTCGCCGCTTCGCCGGCCTGTGCTGCAGCGCGCGCAGCCTCCTCCTCCGCCGGATCCAGAAAGGCGCGCCGCGCGTCCAGCTCTGCCCGCACCGCCATGCGCCCCGCCTCGCTCTCGAAAAAGGCCAGCATCGGAGCCAGATCGGCGCCCTTCAGGCTGCGCTCCAGCCCCTGCAGGACCAACTCCTGCATGCGCGCCGGATCATAAAGCTGCGCCACCTGAGCGCGCCACGCGGCATGGTCCACATCGGGCAGCATCGTCGCCGCGATCTGATCGGAATAGACCAGCCCCTCGTCGCGCATGATCTCGACGCTCTCGGCCACGCGAAGCGCGCGCGCAAGCGCCTCGATCGGCGCCGCGCGCTCCTGCGCTGCCGCACCAAGGGCGCCGCAAAACCACAGAATGCACAAAACCGCCACCGAGGCACTTCTTGCCGCCGCCGCCCGCCAAGCCCGACCGATCACATCTTGCATCACATTCCCTCGTCACATGCCCCGCTCGCGCCCCAGCCTATCCCAGCCGCCCGCCGGCGGCACCCGGAAAATCGGCACGCCCCGCCCCGCCCGGCCAGATCCCGCCTTGCCCGGCAGCGCGCGGAACCATCAAATTCATCCCTGCCACGTGATTTTCGGCAAACCCCCTTGCCCCTCTCGGAAAACCGATCTAAAGCGCACCCACCAGACCCCCGCGGAGAGGTGCCGGAGTGGTCGAACGGGGCGGTCTCGAAAACCGTTGAGGGTGCAAGCCTTCCCAGGGTTCGAATCCCTGTCTCTCCGCCAAAACTTGCGAGTTGAGAATTAAATTCCACTTGTAAATCAATTGATTAGCCCGCAAGCTGGCAGTGAGTATTACGTACACCTCTTGATCCGCTGAACATTTCGCCACACATTTTGCCACACAGATGGGCAGTTGGGATGGTATGAGATGAAGCTACAGAAACGCAATAACACATACCATCTGCGCAAGCGTGTGCCTGTCCGGTACCAAGCTATCGAGCCGCGAGCGTCATTCTACGTGAGCCTCAATACTGATTCAAAGGCCTTGGCAGAGCAGAAGGCTGCCGCGATCTGGAGCGCGCAGGTCGATGCTTGGGAAGCACTCCTTGCGGGAGATAGCGAGGAGGCGAGCAAGCGCCATGCGGCGGCGCAATCCATCGCACAGATGAAGGGTTTTCGATATCTGCATGCGCCCCAAGTCGCGGAGTTGCCGCGGCGAGAGCTGCTGGAGCGTGTCGAGGCGATCCCTGAAACCGCCGGTGCGCCGGATAAATCAGTTGCATCCGCCGTTCTGGGAAGTGTCTCTGCTCCTGTGATCACGGTCTCCGGCGCGCTTGAGCTTTATTGGCGGCTAGCCAAAGACAAGACCCTCGGTAAAAGTGACGATCAGCTTCGGCGATGGAAAAATCCCCGCAAGAAGGCGATCCGGAATTTTCTGGACATCGTCGGTGATAAGCCTCTCGCGGAGATCACGGGCGACGACACGCTCAATTTTCGGGACCATTGGTATGACAGGATCTGCGCAGAAGGGCTGACCCCCAACAGCGCGAACAAGGATTTCACACATCTTGGCGACGTTCTGAAGACGGTCAATCGAATGAAGCGATTGAGTCTCAAACTTCCCCTGTCCGAGCTGGCGTTCAAAGAAGGTGAGGCCAAGAAACGGCCGCCCTTTTCACGCGCATGGATTGAGGAGCATCTCCTGCGCGCCGGGGCATTGGATCGGCTCAACGATGAGGCGCGGGCTATCATGCTTGCTATGATCAACACTGGCATGCGCCCCAGCGAACTGGCGGCGCTGACGCCTGATGAAATCCGTCTTGATGCCAACATCCCGCATATCTCGCTCGCACCGGTTGGCCGCCAGCTAAAGACCAAAAGCTCCCGTCGGACCATCCCACTCATCGGCATTTCTCTTGAAGCCATGCGCGGCTTCCCGAACGGTTTTGAGCGCTACTGGGGAGGCTCGGCGAGCCTGAGTGCGACGGTGAACAAATATCTTCGCGGCAATAACCTGCTCGAGACACCTGAGCACAGCCTTTATTGCCTGCGTCACAGTTTCGAGGATCGGATGCTGGAGGCCGGCATTGATGAGCGGATCCGGCGCGACCTTATGGGCCATTCGTTGCGACGGGAGCGCTACGGCGACGGCGGCTCGCTGGAGATGTTGAGCGAGTTGCTGGCGCCAGTCGCGCTGTGAGCCAAGAGAGCGCGGGCCCGGACCTGGGCTGCGGTCTGGCCAGCTTGAATGGCGGTCTCTATTTCAATCTCCCGCTCAAGCCGCTCGAAGATCGGGGTGTAAACGGGATTGTCGTTCATCAATGCCGCGACTGTCAGAAGAGCCGCGCGTAGGCGGTCGAGTTCCGTCCGGGACACCGCAGGCTCGCGGGCTCCCGGACCTTCCTTTTGTCCCCCGGAAAGCTTCTCGTTGATATGGCATTCCTGATCGCGCAAACGCGTTTCTCACTTGCTCGTGACGGTGTAAACTGTCATCGGCCAGACGCTTGTCTGTCCTAGCATTCACAATAGCAGAGCTTCCCTTCGATGAGAGGTTCTAAGTTCTTTTCAGAGCGAGGAACCTGTGGAAAACTATGGGAAATCCTCAGGATTCACGTTTCACTTTACAGGACGACATTCATCTCAGGATTGGGTGTTTTCCGGAGTTGGGGGCCTGTGTCTATGCAAGTCTTGATCCTCGCAAGCGCGCGACTGTAGGTAAGCATCCGGCGTAGGCCACAGCGAGGTCAACGTGCGTGTTGACGGTCCATTTCGATGAGCTCGCACAGGTTTTC
>NZ_QCYH01000017.1 GCF_003072125.1 Pelagivirga sediminicola
CGCCGCTGCCAGACGAGTTGTTGTCAGGTTGGTTATCACGGCTGGCGGCGGCCAACTACTGCGATGACGCGGAACTGCTGGCCCATATCGAGGTCGATACGCGACATGGGGCTGCCCTGGACTTCGGCGTTGAGGCGGCCGATGCGGAAAAGATATCTATCGCTGCGCGTGTCGATCCCGACACCGTGCAGTCAATGACATTTACGGCAATGTCGAAAATGGAGATGATGCTTACAGCGCAAGTTCCTTTCCAGTCTTGCCCCGAGTGTTCCCGACGTGGCCTCTCGCTAAGGCATTGGCGGCGATCCTGGGCATTTGATTGCCAATTTTGTGGGACCCTACTTGTTCGGAGCCTCGCAAAGCCCGGTGACAAAAAGTTACCTGAAAAGTTGATAGACCGTGCGCGCTGCGGGGCAGGGCTGCTTGAGCGCGCAGCGACGTCAAATCGCCCCAACCTACTTCGACGTGCAATGCGCGCGGTCACCTTTGGCATGTCGCTCAAGGCCGTCCGCGGGGATCCGTTATTCGCTCTTCAGAGCCCCAGACCGGAAGTGCGGCTGTTCTGCCTTGCGGCGATCGCTGCGGCCCAGTCTCGTCCGCTGATAAAAGCGGCCATATCCAGCGCCGGTGCCGACGACTATGTAAGAATTGCTCTGTTGCGCGCCTTCGAGACGGAGCCACGTCTGCTTGCTGCGGTTGATCACATCGCCCGGCAGCGCGCGAAAAGCATAAGCGCGATGGCAGTCGAATCTCATAATTAAGGGCAAAAAATATCCCCGAACGCGTCGTGTCTCAGATTTAAGGGCAACGCGACAGCAGCTTTCGCTGCTCTGTCCCAGTCTGCTCCTACAACGGTTATCGTCGCCGGTTCTCGTGCTGGTCTTGCCGGGGAGCAAGAGCGGTCACTTGCGTTTGCAGAACGAGTTCACGCACGTTTCCCCAACCTTCCTATTCACGTTGGCGGGCGGACAGCTGGTCCCCTTTGCGAGTGTGTTGAGCGCATTGGTTTTGGACGGGACGCGGCGGGGCAGATGCTTGCACGAAACGTGGAATGGATTGCGCTTCAATGCGTGACTGTATCTAAAACCCGCATGGGCCAGGCCAGATACACAAAGTTCATGACACTCCCCTTGGTTGATCAAACGCCCACCACTCGGTTCTTCTGAACCGATGCGTTCAACACAGTCCTGCTCAACTACACCTTCAGATCATGCAAGACGGCTCTCGAAGCCTCCGACTCTTCGCTTCCGTTGCAATTGGCTACTTCATCAATCCATAAGTCTGGATGTAGAAATTTCCCGATGAGAGCAGAAGAAGTTAAGTCACTTTTACGCCGAATGTTAAGATGAAGCGAACGCCAACACGATCTGCGGACATCGATTTCTACTTCTCTTTCGTCACATCGGAGATCCAGGTCCCTGCGGCGACTGCGCGCGGTAGGCCAAGCGGTCCGATTGCCAGAAGGGCGACTTGATGCAGATCTGCCGCATCAATTCCTTCGGAAATACCCCGGCGGCTGTGGGAATGCACCGCCCCTTCGGACGATGCACCAATTGCGAGGGCCAGTTTGATCAGCCGGCGTTCGCGGATGGTCAGACCACCCGCATCCGCAGTCGCCTCCCCCAAAGCCGCATAGGCGGCCCAGATCGAGGGGTGTTGCTGCGCCAGATCACCGGCCGCGCCCGGAAGCTCTTTGTTGTTCCCACCGGCCATCAGCTTGCCGCGCCTTCGGCCAGGATTTCCTCAAAGGCTTCTTTGGCCTTCCGCGGCATCTTGGCATCAAGAAAGCCTTCGGGTGCGTCCGCGCCGCCGACCTGGATGACCATGACCATGCCCATCGCTGCATGAGGCTTGCATACGACCCCGATCATGCCTTCGGCCGTGACCTCGACCGAGACTTCCTTGTTCATCTTGCCTGTGAAGCTGTCCTGACCTTCCGGAACCATGCCCTTGATCGTCTCGGCATTGTGGCCTTTGTCGACGGGCAGGAATACGACCGTATCGCCCACCTCGGCCGAGACAAAGCGCGGCTCGAATACCATGACGCCGGCCTCGCCCTTGTTCAGCATCTTGACCTCAATCGTCTCGGCCAGCGCCGAGTAGGGGGCCAGTGCCATCAGCGCCGCGGCTGTTATCATATTCAGTTTCATATGTATCTTCCTTTCTAAGTTGAAAAAATCATCCGCCCAAGGCGGACATGTGCCGGGGCACGGCGGTATCCGCCATGCGCGACATATCGAACGCGTGCCGCTCGGGTTTGACCATCAGCGCGGCGCGCAAGGCATCCAACGCGGCGGTGTCCGAGTGGCGCAAGGGGCCGCGCAGATCGACCGCGCTGTCATCCCCGAGGCACGTGTAAAGCTGGCCGGTGCAACTGATGCGGACGCGGTTGCACAGGGCGCAGAAATTGCAGGACATGGGCGAGATCAGCCCGATCAGCCCGCCGGTCTCATTCACGCGTATATAGCGCGCGGGTCCGCCCGTGCTGCGCCGCAGGGGGCTGAGCGTCCAGCGCGCCGCCAAATCGCGCTCCAGATCTCGCAGGGACAGCACGCTTTGATTGCGGTCAAGGCCGGTCTCGCCCAGAGGCATCTCCTCGATCAGGGTCAGGTCCATGCCGCGCGCGTGGGCAAAGCGGATCAGACCGTCAACCTCGCCTTCGAACGCTCCCCGGCTGGCGACGGCGTTCAGCTTGACCTTCAGCCCCGCCTCCAGTGCGGCGTCGATACCGGCCAGAACCATGCGAATGTCGCCCAGCCGCGTGATCGCGCGATAGCGATCCGCATCCAGCGTGTCGAGCGACACATTCACACGCCGCACCCCGCAAGCGGCCAGCGACGCCGCGTGGCGGGCTAGAAGCGTGCCATTGGTGGTCAACGTCAATTCGGTTAGCGCGCCGCTGTCCAGATGGCGTGACAGATCGCGAAAGAGGTCCATGATATCGCGCCGCACCAGCGGCTCGCCCCCGGTGATGCGCAGTTTACGCACGCCGTGCCGGATGAAGAGGTCCGACAGACGGGCCAGTTCTTCGAGGCTGAGGACGTCCCGCCGGGGCAGGAAGGTCATCTTTTCAGCCATGCAATAGGTGCAGCGCAAATCGCAGCGGTCCGTCACCGACAAGCGCAGATAGCTGACCGTGCGGCCAAACCCGTCGACAAGGGGCGCAGGCGCGGTATCAAGCGGCATCGCGCGCCTCCTGCGATTGCAGCGCCCAGTCGATGACGGCGCGCGTCTCCATCGGCAGATCGCAGGCCGCATCGCCGCCGAACATCCGCCAGCCCTCGGCATAGGTGGGCCGCACGGCGGTCAGAACCGGAACGCCCAGAGTGATTGCGCTGGCGATCAGATCGCGAAATCCGCGTCCCTCGCTTTCGCCCCGCCCGAACCGGTTGAGGATCAGCAGATCGGCCCCCGCACGCAGCTCCTCTTCGATAAAGGCGGCGCAATCGGCGAGCGCGCCGGGATGCAGGCGACAGCCGCGCGATCCGGCGCCAAGGGGCTGCGAGATGCGAAATGTCCACGCCGAGCCCAGCGTCGTCAGGTCCATATCGGCGCAATGACAATCGCCTGTCGCAGCCCCGCGGCTTTGCAGGGCGCCGCGAACGCGCAGGCCGGACGCGTCCAGTGCGGCGGCAATCCTGGCCAGGAAGCTGTCGATATCGCCCGCGTCAAAGCGGATCGCGGCAAGGAGCGGATCAGGGGTCATGCGCAGCCTCCGAAGGTGTTGAAAGGGTGCCAGTGCAGCATGTCACCCGGCGCCACCCCCGCGCAATCTGCCGCGACAATCGCCATGCCGTCCGCCTGTGCGAGGGGCAGCAGCGTGGCCGATACGCCTTGGCCAAGCCGCCGAAGGACCGGCAATCCGTCCGTGTCATGGCCGATCAGGCATACGGGAAAGACTTCGGCCCGGCCCGATTTGCGCTGCCAATCGAAATCGGCGCGGGCGGGCGCCTCGGCGAAGGGTTGCGGCGCGGCGCCGGTCAGGCGTGCGAGTTGCGGTTGCAGAAACATATAATACCCGACATGCACGGCCATCGGGTTGCCGGGCAGGCCCGTCACCGCTGCGTCGTTTAGCGACCCGAACATAACCGGCTTGCCCGGCTTCAGCGCGACGCGCCACGCCTCGATCCGGCCCCCGGCGGCGCAGAGCGCCGCGCGAACGTGATCCTTGCCGCCCATGGACACGGCGCCCGTGGTCAGGATCAAATCATAGGCGTTGCCCAGGGCGCGAAAGGCCGCCTCGGTCGCGGCGGCGTCATCGGGCAGGATACCCAGATCATGCACCTCGGCGCCGTCCCGGGCTAGCAGGGCGGACAGCATCGGGCGGTTTGCATCCTTGATGCGTCCGGGCAAGCAATCGCCATCCGTGACCTCGTCCCCGGTCGAGAAGAGCGCAACGCGCGGGCGCCGCGTGACGGTGACGTCGCGCACGCCATTTGCCGCGAGCAGGCCGATGTGATGCGGGGCCAGCTGTGTGCCCGCTGGCAGCAGCATTTGCCCGGCGCGTTGATCGCTACCGGCGCGGCGGATGTTCGCGCCCGGCGCGGGGGGCGTCTCGATGTGAACTTTGTGTCCTTTGTCGATGCAGGCCTCGACCATGACGACGGCGGACGCACCGCGGGGCAGAGGGGCGCCGGTATAGATGCGCAGCGCCGTTCCTGCCGGAAGGTCGCGGGGCGCATCGCCCGCCGCGACGGTGCCGACGACCGGCAGGCAGCACCGCCCGCTTAGATCGTCAAGGCGAAGCGCAAAGCCGTCCATTGCGGAATTGTCAAAACTGGGCATCGCGCCTGCGGCGACAATGCGCGTTGCGGTGATGCGGCCATGCGCGGCAGACAGACCGACCTTTTCGGTTTGTGTGATCGGCTGCACCTGCGCGAGCGCCACCTCGACCGCCTCGGTATGGCTCAGAAGGGTTTGGTGCGCCGCCAGGTGATCGCAATCGCACCCGATTTTAACGCTGGAGCCGTCCATGTGTATCCCCTCGGCCGGGCGATCATGCCCGCTTGGATGTAAAGATAAGCCGGGCGGCCATGATCGCCGCCCGGCAGCTGTGCACTGCGCGCTTACATCGGCGCGTCTGATGCGTTCTCCATCAGGAATTCCATCACCAATGCCGCCTCGTTCTCGTCCAGACCGGCGCGGGGGAACATCGACGGGGTGATGCCTTTCCACTGGTTCTGGGTGAAGTGCGACACCTCCCGCGGGCCGTGGCAGACGGTGCAGCGCTCGTAGAAGATCTTCTCGCCCGGTCCGGCATCCGCCAGCAGCGACTCGGTGATGTCATAGACACGGTCCAGTCCCAGCTTGTCCTCGTCGATCGCGACCACTTCGTAGTCTTCGATGATCGGTGGCTTTTCGTAGGCCATGTTGGGGCCTTCGGGGTCTTCGCATTTGCGCATCTCGCACAGCACGGTGTTGGCCGTGGTCGCCTGTGACAGACCCGACGACCGCTGTGTCGAGGTCAGGAAGTTGACCAGACCCGAGTTGCAGCGCCCCTTGCTGTCCAGTGACGGCCAGCCGCCCTCATAGACCGACACGACGCCCGGCATGATATCGTCCGACAGGATCGCACCGACGATGATCGTGCCGCGCTCGTTGTAAAGCTCGACAAGATCGCCATTTTCGATGCCGCGATCGGCGGCGTCCTGCGTGTTGATCCGCACCGGCTCGCGGCCCTGGATCTTGTAGAGATCGCGCAGCGTCTCGGACTGGTCCATCTGGCTGTGGAGGCGATACCAGGGGTGCGGGCTGACGACGTGCAACTGCCCTTCCTTCGCGTTGCCCAGATATTCGTGCTTTTCCATCCACACGGGCATGCCGGGGCAATCGTCGATCTGAAAGCCTGCGATTTCGCTGCAGAACATCTCGATCTTGCCCGACGACGTGTGCAGCGGATTCTCGATGGGATCGGTATAGAAATCGCCGTGGCGAACCCACTTGCGCGCCTCCTCTGGCACCTCCTGGCGGGCATAGCCCTTTTCCCAGAATTCCTCGAACGGGGTGTGCTTGGCCGCGGCGGAACGCTCATAAGCCTGTTGAATATGGTCCATCAACTCGTAGCCATCGGTGAATTGCGCCCAAAGACCCAGCTTGTCGGCCAACGCCTCGCAGATGTGATAATCAGACATGCTCTCGCCGACCGGTTCGATGACCTGCTTCATCGCATAGACCTTGTCGTTGGAATACGTACCGCCGACACTGATGTCGTCGCGCTCCAGCGTCGAGCAGGCAGGCAGCACGATATCGGCCCAGCGTGTCGCGGCGGTCCACCACACGTCGACGCTGACGATGGTCTCCACCTTTTCGAGCGCGCGGATCAGACGGTTGGTGTCCTGCTGGTGCGACATGAAGTTGTTGCCGGCGTTGTAGATCATCTTCACGTCCGGATAGGTGCCGGTCATGCCGTTGTAGATGAAGTCCTCGCCGGGCTGCTCCAGCATTTCCGTGATGCGGCTGGCGGGGCAGATGCCCTTGACCCAGTTGCGCCCCTGGCTGAGGCCGGTGGGCGTGGATTTGCCCGATTGCGGCATCCCGCCGCTGCCATAGTGCCACGAGAATCCGACGCCCTGACCCGGCTTGCCGATATGGCCGCACAGCGCCGAGAAGTTGACGATGGCCCAATGGGTCATCTCGCCGTGCTGCGCGCGCTGCAGCGACCATGCGCCGGCGATCTCGGTGCGCTTGGTGGCCATCATCACGGCCAATTCGCGGATCTTGTCCGCAGGGATGCCGGTGATTTTCTCGGCCCATTCGGGCGTCTTGGGGGTGTCGTCTGTTTCGCCGCGGACATATTTGATCCACTGGCCCGAGCCGACTGTGTATTTCTTCAGATAGATACGATCTTCGAGGCCCTGATCCAGAACATGATACGCCATCGCGGTGAAGAGGGCGACGTCTGTGTTGGGGATGATCTTGATCCAGTCGGCGTCCAGATACTCGTCCGATGCGGTGCGCTGCGGGTTGATCGAGAGAAACTTCACGCCGTTATCACGGATCTGAGCCCAGGGGCCGGTCATCTGGTGGTCGGCCACTGTGTATTCGATGCGGTTGTTCTTGACCGGGTCACAGCCGACCAGAACGAAGAGCTCGGTATTGTCGCGGATGACTTCCCATGCGGTTTGCGCGGAATAGACCTCCATATCGCCGATCACGCGGGGCAGGCAGATCTGGCTGGCGCCGGCGGACCAGTCGCCTTGCGTGTTGGTGCAGCCACCGATCAGGTTCAGCAGGCGGCCCTGCATCACGTTGGGCCGGAAGTTGCCCGCATTGGCCCAGCCGCCATAGGATGAGCTGAAGATCGCCTCGTTACCATGGTTTTGCGCGGTGTCGAGCAGCGCCTTGGCCGTCAGGCCGAGGGCGGTGTCCCAATCGACGCGGACGTATTCTTCCTTGCCGCGCAGCTCGGGCTTGGTATCGCCGCTCTCCCAATTCTCCAGATAGGATTTGCGCACCATCGGATAATTGATGCGGCTCTTGTCATAGGTGCGGTCGGTGACGCCGTACATCAGCATCTCGGTCGGTTTCGCGTCCAGCTCGGGGATGGCGTTGATATTGACCAGTTTGCCGTCCTTTACGACCGCCTCGAAGGGGCCGAAATGACTGGCGTGGAATACGCGCCCTTGCGTGAACGAGTTAGGGTCAAGCGCGGCCATCGCGGTGCTGCCCATAAGGCTGGCTGCGCCGAATGTCGCGGCACCGCCTTGAAGAAACGCGCGGCGGGTGGGTCTTTGAAAGGACATATCGGCCTCCGGTTAAGATGAACTTGGCCCTTTTCTACGCATTGCGACGCCGCGCCGGTTGATCTGGAACAACTGCGCTTGTTCGAAGATGTAACCGGATGTAACAATCTGCGGATGGGCCAACACATCATCATTGTCGAGGACGACCGCACCAGCCGAATGCGGCTGGCGGCTTATCTGCGCAGCCTCGGCTACCGTGTAAGCGAGGCAGAGAACGCCGATCAGATGCAGGCGATCATCGACTTTGATCCGGCGGAATTGCTGCTGGTGGACATCAATCTGGACGGCAAGGACGGTCTGACCATCACGCGCGAGCAGCGCCAGATCTCGCGCGTAGGGATCATCCTGTTGACCGCGCGGGACGACCAAGTGGACCGGATTGTCGGGCTGGAAATGGGCGCGGATGACTACATCACCAAGCCATTCGACAAGCGCGAATTGGCCGTCCGGGTCAAGAATCTACTGGCCCGCATCGCCGATATCGGGCAGCCGCCGCAAGGGGCCCCTCCGGTCGAGACGTTCGGGCCGTGGCGGTTCGACCGCATCCGGCGACGTATCGTGTCCGCCGCCCGGACCGAGCAGCTGAGCAAGCAGGAATTCGATGTCATGGCGGCGCTGGCCGAGCATCCGGGCCAGACGCTGAGCCGGGCGCGCCTTTCCGAGATGATGGGACGCGGCGCGATACGCTCCAATGACCGGATGATTGATGTGGTGGTCGGACGGCTGCGCAAGAAGGTGGAGCGCGATCCGTCACACCCGGAATGGATCCTGACCGAACACGGGCAGGGCTATCGTTTCGTGGATCCCTCATCGATCTGAAGTCCTGCCGCCTTTGCGGCGGCTTTCAACGTCTTGGTCGCGTCCTCGGCTGCCTTGAGCGCGCGCGCGAGTGACGGATCGCCCCCGATTTCCGCAGATGCCTCGACCTCTGCCAGCGCAGCCACCAGTGCGTCCAGCCTGAAATTCGACGCCGCGCCTCGCATCCTGTGCGCTGCTTTGCGCCGCGCCTCCTCGGCACCGGCTCGCAGCGTGTCGATCTCGCCCTGAAGGCCGTCAAGAAAATCGCGCACGATCAGCGCCGTTGTCTCCGCGCCAAGATCGGCGATATCGCCGCGCAGACTGTCGATGACCTGGTTGGCACCTTGCGGCAGATCGGCGGGCGCGCAAAGTGAAAGCACTTCGGCCAGTGCGCGGGGGGAAATCGGCTTGGACAGGATGCGCGCCACATTCAATGTGGCGCGATTTTCCGCGGTGTCCTCGATCAAATGCGCGGTCAAAGCGACGCGCAAGGGCGTGTCCGTGCGCGATCCGATGCGCGCGGCCACTTCCTTGCCGCTGATATCGGGCAGATCAAGATCAATCAGGACCAGGTCGAAATGCGCCGCATCCAGCGCGGCCAGCCCCGCAGCGCCAGTGGCGGCCTCTGTGACATTGCAGCCCATACGCTCCAGATATCCGCGGGCGACGATGCGGTTGACCTTGTGATCGTCGATGACTAGCACGGCGCGGCCCGCCTCAACATCTTGCCAATGCGCGGCGTCATCTGGGATCAGATCCGCATCGCCCATCATCAAGGGAACGGTCAGGGTGAACCGGCTTCCGACCCCCTCCTCGCTCTCAACGCTGAGTGCGCCGCCCAAGGTTGCCGTCAAGCTGCGAGAAATCGCAAGGCCGAGCCCCAGACCTTCTACTCCGTCGCGCCTCGCCTGGTCAGCCCTGCTATATTCATCGAAAGCGGTTGTCATGGCCTCGCTGGACATGCCGACGCCGGTGTCGGCCACGGTCAAGCTGAGGACAGGCTGGCCGGTATCTGGCGAGGTCGCATGATCGACGAGCAGCGTAACCGAACCGCGCTCGGTATATTTAACCGCGTTGGACAGCAGGTTGATCATCACCTGCCTGATCTTGGTGATATCGCCAAAGAGAACAGGCGGCGCGGTTTCTGACAGGTCGATGACGGACTCCAATTGCTTGGGTCCTGCCAGCGATTGCAGGTGATGCCCCAGCTGCCCGACAAAGTCTCGCAGCATGAAATGAACCGGATTGAGGCGGTCGGCGCCGTCTTGATTCCCGGCATAGCTCAGAATGTCATTCGTCAGCTCCAACAGCTCGCAGGCCGAGCGATGCGCCGTTCTTACACGAGATTGCGCATCGGCGGCTTCGATATCATCCTTCAGCAAACCGAGCATACCGATTATTCCGTTGAGCGGCGTTCGTATCTCGTGGCTCATGCGCGCGAGAAACTCGGTCTTGCTTCGATTTGCAGCCTCAGCCTCAGCGCGAGCGATATTCGACAGCTTCATTTCGCTCACCACGTCACCGGTCCGCGCGATGACCGCCTCTTCCAGATGAGTCCGTAAGCGTGCGGCCTCATACGCGCGGCGGCGCAGGATATTCAGAGCCTTTTCCATGCGCCCGATTTCATCCTGGCCGGTGATGGGCATAGGATCGCCGTAGTCGCCGCCCGCCACGGCCACGATCCGGCCCGACACATTCGCGAGCCGTGTGACCAGCTGCCTGCGCGCATAAAGCCAGAGGATAAATGCGGCGATTGTTGCCGAGACAACCACCGCCAAAAGGGTGAATGCAAGCGTGCGTGCGCGGGACTGAGCGGTGGCAATTTGCGCCAACCCCTGCGCCTGCACTCTATCCCGGCCGAGGCGGGCGCGCTCCGATATTTCCCGGATCGCCTCGCGCAAGCGGCTGCTGTCGGAGGAAATGACGGATTGCAAAGCCAGGCGCGCCGCTTGCTGGTCGATGATCCCGCCGGTCGCGACTGCCCGACGATAATCTTGCAGCAGTGCGATTGCGTCCTCTTGAGCGGAGGATGAGGGTAGGAATTGTGCGCGGCGTTCTGCCTGATCTAATTGGACGGATATATCGGAATGCATAGCGGTCAAAGCCTTCGGCTCAGAGATGCGCTCTACTTGCTGTAGTTGCAGCCGAACCGCATCGACGATCCGTGCCATTTCCGTAACGCGCTCGAAGGCAAAGAAAGATTCGTCGGCAAGTGCGTCGAGCGCCGGCCGGGGATCATCTGCACCCCCCTGGTAGAGCCCGACGATTCCGGCCGTAATTCTGAGTCGAGCCAGATCTGTTTGCGCCTCGATCAAAGCGTTGATCGCCGCGCCCTGCCGAGCGAGGTCTTGCCCCGATGCTTTGATAGTGCCCGCGATCTGTAATCTATCGAGGCCATTTCGCCTCATCTGGTCTACGATTTCGTCAGCACGGGTCCCCGAGAGTGCTGTCGGGCTCTGCGCGGTCATGCTTTCGAGTTTCAGCGCGCCGCTGCCTATGCGATCGACGGCCTCCTCGAGAGCGGCGGCGATCCGGTTAACCTCATCTGGCGTGTCCGCCTGCTCGAACGCGGCGACCAGATTGCCGACCCCTTCAGCGGCGGCGCCGATACGGCTGGCAAGCTCCATCGCCGGCAGGTTTGTGTTGATAAGGTCTGTCTGGCTCTGCGCCAGATAGCGGTTGACGGCTATGGCAACGACTCCCACCATGACCGCCAGCGACGCCATGGCCGAGAGAATTTGGATCAATCGCATGTCAAATCTGGTCTGGCGCATCGCCCGACTTTACGGACGTGTCAGGACAGGCACAATCGGAACGGCTTGCCTTGGTGCATGCCTTTGTCTGTGCCTTGCGCTGGCGCCGATGCCTCTGTTTGCCGAGCCGTCGCGGCTTATCTGCGTTCTCGTCCCTCACTTCAAAGATGAATACTGGCTGAGCGTCGCTTATGGTCTTGAGCAGGAGGCGGCGCGGCAGAACGCTGATCTGCTGATGTATGAGGCCGGAGGCTATGCCGCTCAAGCGCGGCAGATCGAGCAACTGGCCGCGTGTGCGAACCGCGGCGTGGATGCGATCCTGATCGGTGCGGTCACGCAGGACGATCCGGCGCTGCGGGATGCCATCGCGGCCAGCGCACATGACGTGCCGATCTTCGGGCTGGTGAACGATGTTGACAGTGATGCGTTGCAAGGCCGTATCGGTGTTGATTGGCACGACATGGGACTGGTTATCGGGCGTCACTTAGCCATGCTGCATCCCGAAGGCTCAGCAAAGCAATCGGCGCTTTTGGTCTCCGGTCCATCTCGCTCTGGATGGCCCGCGCTCTTGGAGGCGGGGTTGCGCGACGGGTTGGCCGAGAGCTCCGTAAAGATCATCGACAGATTTGGCGCGGATACAGGATTGCGCCAGCAACTCTCGATCGTTGAAACCGCTCTGAAGCAACATCCCGAGGCCGACTACCTGATCGGCAGCGCGCCCGCCATCGAAGCGGCTATGGGATTGCGCGCCAGGCCAGGCGATCGCACGTCACCGACGCTCATATCGACATACATCAGCCACACGGTTCTGCGCGGTCTTATAAACGGTGCAGTCATGGCGGCCTCCTTCGATGACCCGGCCTTGCAGGGAGAATTGGCAATTCGGCGCATCGTCGAGGGGGCGGGGGCAAACCCCGGCCCTGGCCCCCTCGGACCCGAGGTGGTGCTGATGTCTCGGAGTGCGCAGGATTTTACGCAAATTCGGGTGTCGCCTGCCAATTATTTTCCCGACATTCAGTAGCCATGCGATTCCGCGTGCCGGAAAATAATTGGGGTCTGGCCTCTCGTGGCAAATGTCGTGAAATTCCATACATGCCATCTCAAACCAACCCTCCGAGGGGGCGGCTTTTTAGGGTCAGGATTCATAACCAGTAGATGACGGTTGCGGCGAGAGCGATGGCCGAGAGGAACACCTTGGGGCAGCGGTCGTATCGGGTCGCGACGCGCCTCCAATTCTTGAGCCTGCCGAACATGATCTCGATCCGGTTGCGCCGCTTGTAGCGGCGCTTGTCATATTTGACTGGCGTCTTGCGCTGCTTTCGGCCGGGTATACAGGCGCGTATCCCCTTGTCCTGCAACGCTTCCCGGAACCAGTCCGCGTAATAGCCGCGATCCCCGAGCAACCATTTGACCTTTGGCAGGCTGCTGAGCAGCGCCCGCGCGCCTATGTAGTCACTGACCTGCCCGGCGGTGATGAACAGGTCGATCGGTCGTCCCTGGCTGTCGCAGACGGCGTGAAGTTTTGTGTTCGTGCCGCCCTTTGTTCGACCGATCAGGCGACCGCGCCCCCTTTTTTGGCGGCCATGCTGGTCGCCGTTCGATGTGCCTTCAGGTATGTCGCGTCGATCATCACGGTCTTTCGCTCACCGTGTTCCGCAGCCAACCCGGCCATTATCCGCGCGAAAATGCCCTTCTCGCACCAACGTTTCCACCGGCTATAGAGCGTCTTGTGCGGGCCGTAAGCGGCAGGAGCGTCGCGCCAGCGCAACCCATTGCGATTGATGAAGATAATCCCACTCAACACCCGCCTGTCATCGACCCCCGGCTTGCCATGCGCTTTCGGGAAGAAAGGGGAAAGCTTGGCCATCTGCTCGTCGGTCAGCCAGTAAAGGTCGCTCATGTCACCGCTCCGTTTTTCGAGCCGTGAATCACGCAGGGCGACTGAAATCAATGCATCCTGACCCTAGCTTTCTGTCCCCGTTACTACATAGAAAAGTATACGGTTTTGGAGTGCCCCCACTGAAGTGGTCCACCAACTGGGATAATATTATCCCATTTCAGGAGGACCAGAGATGGCTGGAAAGAGACAAACCCGAAGAGATCGTGCTGAAGCTTCGGCAGGTTGAAGTGTTGCAAGGGCAAGGCAGTTCGATCGCTGATGCGGTTCGCCAGATTGGCGTGACGCAGCAGACCTATTATCGATGGCGCAAAGAATATGATGGCATGAGCCGTGATCAGCTCAAACGGCTGAAGGAGCTGGAGACAGAGAATACCCGGCTCAGACGAGCCGTGTCGGATCTGACGCTGGACAAGATGATCCTGGCCGAGGCCGCAAGGGGAAACTTCTAAGCCCTTCCCGCCGCAGACAGTGCATTGACCATGTGCGGCAAACCCTCAGCGTATCTGAGCGCCGGGTTTGCCGCACATTGGGTCAGCATCGCTCGACGCAGCGCAAGGTGCCCTGTGGTCTACCGGACGAAGCCCGGCTGACCGAGGACATCACCGCGTTGGCCGAAGAGTTTGGCCGCTATGGATATCGCATGATCACTGGGCTGCTGAACAACAGCGGCTGGCATGTAAATCACAAGCGCGTTGAACGGATCTGGCGGCAGGAAGGGCTTAAAGTCCCACAAAAGCAGCCCAAGAAAGGCCGCCTTTGGCTGAATGATGGTTCCTGCGTCCGGCTGCGGCCGGAGCGCCCGAACCATGTCTGGTCCTATGACTTTGTCCAGGACCGAACCCACGACGGGCGGGTCTTCCGCACGCTGAATATCATCGATGAGTTCACGAAGGAGGCGCTGGTGATCCGGGTCAAACGCAGGCTCAATTCAACGGATGTGGTCGACGCATTGACGGATCTGTTCATCATGCGCGGTCCGCCGGAATACATAAGGTCGGACAATGGCGCAGAGTTTATCGCCAAGAAGGTGCGCGCCTGGATCGGTGCCGTGGGCGCAAAAACCGCATTCATCACCCCCGGCTCACCGTGGGAGAACGGCTACTGCGAAAGCTTTAACGCCCGCTTCCGGGATGAGCTGCTCAACGGCGAGGTCTTCACCACGTTGCGCGAGGCCCAGATCCTGATCGAACGCTGGCGTCGTCACTACAACACGGTCAGGCCACACAGCGCTTTGGGGTACCGGCCGCCGGCGCCCAAGAGCATCGTTCCGATAGACCAAAGACCGACCATGCACTAACAATCAAACTGGACCACTCGATGGGGGCAGACCAGTTTGTTGAGAAGAGTAACAAAAATGTTGATCTAGTTTTTCAATATATTTCATTATGTCTTTCAACAAATAGCGTTACAATATTCAACAATTCTGTTACCTTGCTGGTCTGCCCCCATTGAATGGTCCGGTTTAAATGTTAGTGCATGGTCGGTCTCTGGTCTATCGGGACGATGCTTTCGGGCGCCGGTGGACGGTATCCCAGAGCGCTGTGCGGTCTGACAGTGTTATAGTGACGGCGCCACTTCTCGATCAGTATCTGGGCCTCGCGCAGACTGTAAAAAACCTCACTGTTCAGCAACTCGTCCCGGAACCGGGCATTGAAGCTCTCGCAGTAGCCGTTCTCCCATGGAGATCCTGGTGCGATGAAGGCTGTCTTGGCACCCACGGCCCCGATCCAAGCGCGCACCTTTTTGGCGATAAATTCCGCGCCATTGTCGGACCTTATGAACTCAGGTGGGCCGCGCATGATGAACAGGTCGGTTAGGGCATCCACCACGTCAACAGAATTAAGCTTCCGTTTCACGCGGATCGCCAGGGCCTCCTTTGTGAACTCATCGATGATGTTGAGCGTGCGGAAGATCCGCCCGTCGTGGGTCCGATCCTGGACAAAGTCATAGGACCAGACATGGTTCGGGCGCTCCGGCCGCAGCCGAACGCAGGATCCATCGTTCAGCCAGAGCCGACCTTTCTTGGGTTGTTTCTGGGGGACTTTCAGCCCCTCCCGCCGCCAGATCCGTTCGACCCTTTTGTCGTCTAATCGTTCAAGACATTTCCCAGGTCTTCTTTGTCGCTGTTCACCCATTGCGTTGTCGTCTTCGAGGTCAGGTGTTCAGGCCTGCCTCACAATGGCGCCATGCTTTAAAGTCTCTCGATGTGATTCACGCTGTCAGCGCCGGTCTTGCGGCGTGCAGCAAAGCGAGTCTCGAGATGACCTTGGCCAGACCCAGGACGTGTCTGGCGTTCCTTGCTCTTGACTTATGCCGCTAAGCTCCTGTTTTCGAATACCGTGTTAGTCTTCCACATCGTCAGAAGGATCACTGCCAGCTTGCGTGCCAGTGCAACGCGGGCCTTCCAGCTGCCGGACCGGGCATTCAGGCGCAGCCCCCATTGCTTCAATGCGATCGAAGGCGATGCGCGGAACAGGAGCACCGTCGCCGCCTCGAAGAGAAGTTTACGCGTCAATCGATCTCCTGCCTTCGAGATGCGCCCGCCAATGTCGACTTCGCCCGACTGGTAGCGCTTCGGCGTCAACCCGAGATAGGGCCCCACATCAGAGGCCGACCGGAACCGCGCGGGATCGTCCACGGTCGTGACAAAGGCGATCGCCGTCAGGCTGCCGAGCCCGGGCGCACTCGTCAGAAGCCTGCATGTCACGTCTTCCCGCGCAAAGCGGGCAAGCTGACGATCAAATGCCCGGCGCTGATCCTTGAGACCGGAGAGAACAGACAGAAGGCATTCAAATAGATCGCGCAAAACGTCATCGTCCGGAAGTGCCCGACGAACTGACTGCTCAAAGACCTGCCCTTTGCCTGCCGATAGTGCCAACCCGAAGGTCTTGGCCAAGCCGCGGATCTGGTTGATCATCATCGTAGACATCCGGACGATGCGCTCTCGCGCCGTAAGAACCGCCCGCATGCGGTAGCGGTCAAACGACTTGATCGCCACCGGCTCATACCAACCACTATGCACCAGACGGGCCAACCCGAAGGCGTCGTTGCGATCCGTTTTGTTGGCTTGCAGCTTCAAGGCTGCAGCGGCACGCCGTGCGTGAATACAGTCAACCGCTATCCCTCTTTCTCGCAGAGAATGCCAAAGCCAAACGGCTTGGGGCCCGGTCTCCATCCCTGCCCGAACCAGATCCGGTGCTTTCTCCCAAATGATCGCAGCAATCGCATCAGCCGAACTGGTTACGCAGCCTTCCCAAATCCGCTGCCCAGCATCATCCACAACGCAAACGGCTGTTTCCTTCATTGACACGTCGAGTCCCACAAAATGCTTCATCTTCTCCTCCATGCTGATGAAAGCGGTATCGTAGCACGAGAGTCGCCCCCTCAGATTACGCCATGTGGTTCACACACCATCCCGCCTGGTTCAACAAACCGGTGATCTGGCGATAGCCATAGCGTCCGAACTCTTCTGTCAGTGCGATGATGTCCTCGGTCAGCCGGGCTTCGTCCGGCAGGCCAAGGGGCATCTTGCGCTGCGTCGAGCGATGCTGACCCAATGTGCGGCAAACCCGGCGCTCAGATACGCTGAGGGTTTGCCGCACATGGTCAATGCACTGTCTGCGGCGGGAAGGGCCTAGAAGTTTCCCCGCGCGGCCTCGGTCAGGATCATCTTGTCCAGCGTCAAATCCGACACCGCGCGCCTCAGCCGGGTATTCTCTGTCTCCAGCTCTTTTAGCCGTTGAGCTGATCCCGGGTCATGCCGCCATACTGCTTGCGCCAGCGGTAGTAGGTCTGCTGCGACACGCCGATCTGGCGAACCGCCCCTGCGATCCCCATGCCTTGTCCTTGCAGCACTTCAACCTGTCGAAGCTTCAGCACAACGTCTTCGGGTTTGTCTCGCGTTCCAGCCATCTCTGATCCTCCTGAAACGGGATAATACTATCCCAGTTGGTGGACCACTTCAGTGGGGGCACTCCAAAGAAAAGGGACGACACACATTTATGTGCCGTCCCTTCCGATTTGCCGCCCGTAGATATTAGTGCTTGTGTTCGGGCAAGTTCTTCAGTTCGTCCTTCGTCATGACGGTCGTTGCATGAACCTTGCCGTTCTCATCGCGCATGAAATTCAGGCTCGACACGTTCAGCGCCACCGGTTTGGCTCCGATGCCGAGGAATCCGCCCACATCCACAACAGCCTGTGCATTTTGGCCCGTGCCGTGAAAATGGGACACGTCACCGATGTGGCTGTCATCGGGGCCATAGACGTTCGCGCCCTCGACCGTTGTGGAGGTCAGTTCGTCCGGACGGAGGGGGGTATGCTTGGAATGATCCATGGTAGCCTCACTTTGATTGATGTTTTCTATTACGAGTCAACCTTTCAGGAACGGCGTGGTTCCGGCCGTCAGATAGCGCGGGCAGGAAACCGCTTGATGAAAGGAATGGACTTCAAGATCCGTCAGGCCATCGCATCCACGTTCCGCGAGCGTTCGGCCAGCTCGGTCATGAAATCGTCGGACCCGTAGATGTTGTCCAACGCTTCGTCGAGCTTGCGCGCCGCCTCATCATTGCCGAGTGCCTCGGCGAATGCCTTGGCCGTGCCGAACCCGGCGATGCCGTAATGGCACATGCGCTGGTATTGCGCGATGATCGCCACGTCGAGCGCGGCACCGCTCATGTCGCTGTCGAGCGCGTGCTTCCGGGCCTCCTTCACGAGCCCTTCCATGCCCTTGCAATGCTCTTTCTTCACGTCGGCACCGGTGTCCTCGAGCACGGATTTCAGGAGGCGGGTATGCTGGTCGATCCCGTCCTTGGCCGAACTCAACCGGTCGGCCAGCTTGCTGTCGGATGCCTTGTCGGCCATCGCCGACACCACCTTCGACATCTGGTCGTTTGCGGACCAGAGATCCTGTAGTTCATCGATATAAAGGTCTTTCAACGTTGTCATCTTATGCTCCTTTCACGGTCGGCAGTGCCGACGCATTGGTTTGAGTGGGTGCGGGCAGACGATCCACAGGGACCGGACAGGCCCGCATGCCGGGGCCAGCGGGGACATTTGCTGACCCCTTGCCCGGCAGCAGCGTGTCAAGGTGGGAACATGGCATCGTTGCTGCCGAAGCTATCGAGGCGGATATCAGCCGCTCCGAATTCCTGAACTTCTCCAGTATTTCAATATGCTGCGGGAGATCCCGCACATGCAGGCGGAAGCGGGCGGGCACCTGCGGCGGCCAGGGGCCCAGCGTCTTGCCGCTGGCCTGTGTGACCAGCCAGTCCGCCGGCGGCAGGCAATCATCGATCAGGTAGTCCATGCCCCCGATCCGCGCCTTCAGAGCGTCGGACATGCCCCCCGCCGCGCGTCCGATCAGGCGGCACGAGGCCTGCACCGTCACATCGTCGGCGTGACGGACCCGCTGACCGGCCGCGCGGAGCGCGCGAACGATCCGGCGGTCTTCGCCACAACGAACGGGCGCGAACCCGCCTCCTGCCAGATAGGCGGCGTGGGTGAACGCGAGGCTCGCCCCCGCCGCTTCGCCGTGGGTGCCGCCGATATCCGCACACCCCGGCGCGTGGCGGCCGTAGATGTCCTGCACCAGGGTCCTGTAGATTCCTTCCAGTGTGGCGAGGTGGGGGTCCATGCCATCGAGGATATCGGCCTCATTCTCGATTAGATCGACCTTACCGCAGACAGCGTCCGCTGTTTTCAGGTGTGCAAGGTTTCGTGCGATCCAATTCGAGGCGACGATGCAATCCGCGTCCGTGGTCAAGAGGTAGCGAAGCGCAGGCATGGTTTGCAGGGCGTGATCGCACCCGATCCGCCGGGCGGTGCCGACACCCTCGTGCGCAGGCAGTGTCCGTTCCAGCACCGTCAGGTCCAGGCCGAACTGCGCGGCGATGCCGCGGGCCACGCTGCCGGTGCGGTCCGTGGTGTTGTTGAGCACCAGGATCACCACCGCGTTGCCTTGTTCGGCCAAGGCGGTGAGACAGGGCCCGATCCGGGCTTCCTCGTTGCGGGCGGGGATGATTATGGCTGTGTCTTTTGCGATGGGGCGAGTCATGGCGTGCCCCTCGGCAGGCCACGGTCGATGCGATACTTGTCGGTTTGCTCCACGCAATCGAAATCATCGGTATCCAGCGCCGCCGTGAAGATCGCCAGCGCTTCCTCGCCCTGCAAATCATGGTCGGTTTCGCCAAGCCAACTCACGCAGAGCACCTCCGCCTTCGGCCATGCGGTGGCGATATCCGATGCCAGTTTGCGCAAGCTGCCCTCATCGAGAAAATAGAGGATCTCGGACAGAATCAGCAGGTCGAAATCGCCCCTTGGCAGCGGACAAGGATAAAAGTCGTGGATGAAGGTGGCATCCGGCACGGCCCGGCGCGCGGCCTCGATCGCGATGGCCACCGCATCCATGCCGGTATAGCGGTCGCAGATGTCCACCAGATGCCGGGCGAGCTGCCCGTTGCCGCAGCCCAGTTCGAAGGCCGAGGCGTAGCGGGGCCGCGTCAGCGCAGCCCGCGTCGCGGCGAACTTGGCCTGTTCGTAGTCGCTTTGCTCGAAATCCCAAGGGTCCGGGGTGTCGGCATAGAGCGCGTGCAGATGATCGCGGCCCACACCCATCACGGCATCCTCCAGAAGATCTCGTCTTCGGTCACGAATTTCTCGATGAACCCTGCCGGAAGAATGAAGCCCGATGGATCATCGGTGACGACCCTGCCCAGTTGGCTTCGATGCGCATGGACTGCCGCGCGTTTCCTGTCGCGCAGGTCCTCCGGGGGCACGCACACCGGGGCGTGACGGGTGGCGGTCCGGGGGAACTCGGGATCGTCCCAGCGGCACCAGACGGGATAGCTGTAGAACGCCCACTCCGGGCGGCGGCGGCGCAACGCGCCGGCGAACCGCGCCGTCGCCTGGTGGTCTTCGTGGTGATCCTCGGCCGCAGGCACGAAAACATGGCGCGCGCCATGGCCCTCAATGATCTGTTCAAGCTTGGTAGCAACAGTGGCGGCATCGGCCTGATAAAGACGGCTGTCGGCCAGGCCCAGCCAGGTCAGATCACGCGCGGAACCGCCGAGACATTCGATGGCCGCTACCATCTCCGCATGTCGCTGGCGGGCCAGTCGCCCGGGCGTCCATTGCCGCGATCCGGGATGGCTGGCACTGCCATCCGTCAGGCAGATGACATGCGCGCCCGCGCCCGCGAAACCCCGCGCCAGAAGTGCGCCGCAGCCGAGGGATTCATCGTCAGGATGTGGGGCCAAGACGACGAAGCTTTCGCGACCCTCGAACACGTCCGGCAGCAAGGGCGCATGTGCCACGTTCATCCGAAGACCCCCCAGATGCGCCCGTCTTTCCCGAGCGCCGTCTGCGCCGCGCGTTGCAGGAACGCATCCCGCGCGGCCTGCCGCAGATAGACTGCCAGATCGCGGGCCATGCGCCCGGTCTCGGACCCGGCCTCGAAATGCCGCAGGCCGATGCTCTGCTCGACGGCCCGGATGGCATCGAGCCCGACCTCCTCGGTAAAGAGCCGGGCCGCGATGGAGGTGGTAACGATGTGGTCCGGCGCGATGTGGCGATCGGCAGCGGCTCCGGCGGCGCGCTCGGTCAGGGCCATGCCGGCCCAGACGCGCATCAGCGCATCCATCAGACGGCTCTTCTGGGCTTCCGCCGCCATGCGGCCTGCGGCGCGAAGCTCTGTCGCGGCCACGTCCAGCAGGCCGGCGGTGGCGCCGGCCTGCAAGGCCGCGATCCGCCAAACACCGCCGACGAAATGCGGCTCCTTCAGGTAATCGCCGGGGTCGCCGATCCATTCGATCCTGTCGACCGGCAGGCCGGTGAAATCAAAGCTGCCCGAGGCAGTCGCCCGCATCCCCTGCATGTCCCATGCGGACGGGTCCGCGGGGGCGGCGTCCGTCACATCGACCAGCGCCAGCCGCACCTCGGGACCGGAATCCACAGTGACCAGCGCATGACTCACGGTGCCCAGCCCCGAGGCATAGCACTTGCCGCCCTGCAAATGCTGCCCCGTGGCATCCAGCGTCACCGGCGCCGCGCCATCGGCCCCCCAGACGCCCAGCAGGGCGCCCTCGGCAATCTGGCGGTCGACCCGCGCCTCTTGCACCTTCGTTCCATAAAGGCGGACCAGGTGCAGCGCGTTGACATGCCCTTCGAACAGCCTCCCGACGCCGAGGTTCGCAGCGCCCACCTGCATCAGCACCCGGGCGGTGCGGGCGGGATCGGTCGCGCCGTCATCGGTCAGAAGGTCCGCCTGTCGCAGCAGATCGATGGAGCGGCCGATCGGGCGCGCGCCACGCTCCTCTTCTGCGGCGGCGGCCCGCAGGGCCTCCGCGACATCGGACGGCACCGGCCCGGCGGTGGTCGAAGGCGGCAACTCGGCAAGGGGTCTGGAAGCTGTCATGTGCTCTTTACCATCTCCATCTCAAGATGCCTTGCAGCGGCGTGTTCCAGCAGCTGCACCCAGTCCCCGGTGACCCGGCCCAGCCGGAAGGCGGGATTGGCGGTGACCTGCGGCGGCGCACGCCGCCACGCCTGAATGCGCCCAAGGATCTGCGCCGGGTCATGGCCATCCACGCGCTGCGTGGCATCCGCCACGATTTCCGCATTGGCACCCAGCCCATCATGCACCAGCACCGGCGTGCCGACCGCATTGGCCTCGGCCAGCACCAGGCCGAAGGTCTCGGCAAATGTCGTCTGGGGATAGAACAGGCAGAGCGCACGGCGCATCTGCCGGATGAGCGCCCCATGGGACAGGGATCCCAGAAAAACCACGCCCTCGGGCACCGGCCCGGTATCCCAGCGCAGATAGCCCGGATCGGCCACGGCAAGGGTCAGGTTCGGAAGGTCACGGCGCAGCGTGGCGAATTGTTCGAACACCTCGGCCAACCCCTTGTGGGGCGAACTGGCAAAGAGCAGCCGGTCGGGATCGCGGGGCGTGGCGTCGGGGTGCAGATCGTCATCGAGCGGATCGTAGATCACCCGGATGGGCGGCACATCCTCCGCCCCGAGAAACCCCGCAAGCGCACGGGCGTGCGTTTCGGACACGCAGATCACCGTGATGCCGGCAGCCTTCAGCGCCGCGGCCATCTTGCGGTTGTGACGGCCGGGATAGACGTGCAGCCAAAGAAAGATCGGCGTGGCTGGATGCCGCTTGCGCAGCTTGATCGCCACCTTCCAGCGGTTGATGACGATCAGGGCGGCAGGGTTTTGCGCGTCATCGAGGTCTTGCAGGGGCCGCAACGTCCCTGCCTCGGACAGGTGCCGGTTGCTGCGACCCTGCTGATACTGCGTGATCTCGAACCGGGAGCCGAGTGCAGCGGCCACCCGCAGCACCGTCGCTTCGGTGCCGCCAAGACCGCCGGTCCCGAGGTCGGGCAGGTCGTAACCCGCGGCAGAGCACGGATCGACGATTCCCATGGGCGCGCGCGCTGTCTCCTGGCGAAAGGCCTTCATTGCGCGGCCATCCCTGTAGCAGGAACGGTGGCGAGGACTTGCGCGACCCGGGCCGACGTGGCGGGCGTGACCGGCATGTCCCGCCGCGCCAGCAGGTCGGGCCGGCTGACATGGCTGACGCCGAGGGTCGGGATATCCACCGGCACCGGGGCCACCCTGCCGTTCTCCCGCCACACCTCGACCTTGGCCCAGACCTTCTGCCGGTCCGCCCTGCGCCGGGCGCTGTCGTAATCCGAGACCGTCGATTGCGTCAGGCTGTCGGGCGTCTCGATCTTGGTCAGCAACAGTTCCGGCACGATCCAGACGATCTCGCCGTTCAGGATCAGCCGGTTGCGGAACTCGCGGTCCTCCTCGATGCAATCCTCGAACCCGCCGAGACGGCGGAACACATCCGCGCGGAACAGGCCGGAGTTGATGTGCGTCCACTCTCCCGGCACCTGCGCGCCCATCTGAAGGTTCGGGAACACGTCATCGAGCAGGGACAGGTCGCGCCGGATCTCGACGCGCCGCCCGTCCGGCAGGATCAGTTCGTGGTGGGTGAGCGCGGCGCTGACCTCCAGCCGCTGCCCCGCTTCCTTGCCCGCCAGTTGCCAGTTCAGGCAGTCGTCGGCACCGATATCCTGCGCGGTCAACACGCGGACCTGGTGCAGAACCTTGTCGCGGTGCGGGATGTCGTCGGAATCGTGGAAGGTGACCGCATCGCCCGCGGTCAGCAGCAGGCCCGCGTTCTTGGCATTGGCGGTGCCGAGGTTCTGCAACAGCCGGATGTAGTTGAAACGCGGATCGGCCAGGAAGCACCGCACCGCGTCTTCGGTCGCGTCGGTGCTGGCGTCGTCGATCACCGTGACGCGGATGTTCCACCAGCTTTGTTCGAGTGCCGCGCGGATGGCCCCAACGATCAGATGAGCGCGGTTCCAGGTCGGGATGACGATATCGACCAGGGGGGCCAGCGGGTCGGATGTCATGCGGAAACCTCCTTCACAGGTGAGGCGATGGTGGCACGATAGGCGCGCAGGCTCCTGTCGGTCAGCAGCGCGGCGGGCAACGGCAGTAGGAGCGCCAGCAGCGCGGCGCGGATCAGCGGCTCCGCAGGGTGCCCGCCGAGCAGCAGCAGGAGCGCGGTGAGGAAAACCATGAGGTGACAGATGGGCAGGGAACCGGCGCCCTTGCCGCCCGATTTGTCGGTGACCACGAATTTCAGGCGGCAGCCCGCGAGCGCATCGAAGGTCGCCTTAGCCGATTGCGGCGCCAGCGCGATGCGACAGGCCAGCGCGTGGAGGATGACCGGAAGGGCCTGCCCGTCGCGCAACCCGCGCGCCACGACGCGTGAAACGATGTCGCAAAGCGCGAGCAGGATGGCCACCGCAGCCAGCGCGGCGGCGACCGTATGCCCCTGCCCGGTCAGCAGCCAGACCGTCAGCAGCGCGAAAGGCACGAGGGCGAGGCTGAACCATGCAGTCAGTTGCGTGAGGATCACCAGCCGCTTGTGCAGCTCGAACTCGCCCGCGGGGGTGAGGATCGTCCGCCCATGCCGCAGCAGGGTCTGGACGTTGCCGCTGCACCAGCGATAGCGCTGCCTTTCGAGATCGCGCAGCGACAGCGGCAGCAGCCCCTTGCCCACGACCCGGTTGATGAACCGGCCCGCGAAGCCCGCGTGGCAAAGCCGCACGCCCAGGTCCGCATCCTCGGTCGTGGTGGCGCCCGACCACCCGCCGACGGAAACCAGCGCAGTCTTCGAAATCACGCAGAGCGTGCCGGTCAACAGCACCGCCTCTGCCTCATCGGCGGCGGCGGCATTGGTGCGGAAATATTCCTCAAGCTCGGCATCCACGCCCGGTGCGGTGGTCGTCGTGGCGACATAGGATTGCGGAAACTGCACGTAATCCGCCCCGGTCCGGTGCAGCGCCTCCGCCGCGCGGTTCAGGAAATCGCGATCGACCACGTAATCCGCATCGACAGTGACCACATGGGTCGCATCGGCGCGCGTATGCGTCAGCGCGATGTTGAGCGCGCCGGCCTTAGCGCCCTCGACACCCATCAGGTGCAGGAATGTGATCCGGCCCGGATGCGCCGTGCAAAAGTTTTCCACCGGTCTCCACAACGCCGGATCGGCCGTGTTGTTGTCCATCACGACGATCTCGTAGCCATCCGACGGCCAATCCTGATCCAGCAGGGCCCGCAGGGTGCGGATCACCAGCCGGGGCGGTTCCGCATGGGTCGCGACATGGATTGAAAAACGCGGGCTGGCGAAGTCCTGCCGACCCGTCGCCAGCCGGGCGGGCAGACAGGCAACAAATGGCCGAAGGCCCATCGAACCGATCTGAACCACGATGATGACCGCACAGAGGAACAGACCGACCGCCGGGAGGACGGCAGACAGAATCAGTATTCCCCAGATGATGACAGCCCGCAGTTCCACATTCGCCCCCGAGCGATAGTTAAGTAGCAATAAAATTTTTCGATCAGTAGCTTGTCAGATTTCGACGCTACCGACGGTGCAACAAACTTCGTTGCTCGTTGGTTCCCACTTCGGATGATTCATCGCCGACGCGGGTGTGCCAAAGATGCGGGACACCGCCAAACCATGCTTCCAACTGGATTGAATTCCGCCGCGGCGGTCAGTCTTGCGGAAACCAGGAGGTATCCATGTCGGCATAGCGATCATGGAAATCCGTAAGTTCGATCATCGCATCTTCCCGAAGGATCTGGAGCCGATTCTGATCGCGGTGAATATAGCCATCCTCTTCCATCCGGATGAAGGTCTTGCTGATGTAGACATTGGTCAGGCCGAGGTAATCAGCGATCTGGCTCTGCGTCATCGGCAGGCGGATCGTGTCGGTCATGCCCGGATTGGTAATCCGGAGACGGGATATGAGATCCAGCAACATGTAGCTGACCCGTTCCTGCGCACTCATCCGGCCCATAGCGCGGAGAACATCAATCAAAACAACCTGGTCGCGAAGTGCTATCGATAGCAAAAGTGCTGAAAGCTTCGGAGACTCGCGCAGGATCTCGTCCAGCGACGATTTCGGAAACGGGCAGAGGCATACGTCCTCGACCGTGCGCAAGGTCGTCGTCGCATGTTTCAGGGCGACATCCGGAAAGCCGATGATGTCGCCCGGATGATGGATCTTGACGATCTGGCGGCGGCCATCGGGCAGGTCCGTATAGCTGAAGGCCCAGCCGTGTTTCACGACATAGAGGTCCTTGTTCTCGTCACCGCCCTGATACACCTCATGTCCGGCATCGAATGTGCGCTCTGCCTTTTCAAGGGTGGCCAGCCTTGCGCAATCCGCCTGGGACAGCGAGACGTAATGAGACAGCTTGGTGACGAGGCAACTGGATGTGCTGGACATGACGGCTCCCTTATTTGTTTCCCCGGATATGCAGCCAGTCGAAGAGGTTGAGAACCACGAAGATCAGCACCGAGATGAACGCCGCCTCCTTCAGGTAACCTAGCCCGCATGCGATGCCAATCGACCCCACCGCCCAGATGGCGGCCCCGCTGCGCACCCCTTTCAGCCGCCCGTTGTCCCGCGGCGACATGATCGCCCCCGCCCCGAGGAAACCGATACCTCCGACAATACCCTGGATCAAACGGGTGGGATCGATCGACATGGCCTCATCCTCGGCCATACCGCTCAGGGCAAAATTAAGGGTGACTGCCATCAAGGCGGCAGAGCCAATGGCGACCAGGACGTAAACTCCGGCACCCAGCGGCTTGCCCTTGATCTCACGATCAAGCCCGACGACCAATCCGCATGCGCCGGAAAACAGGACGCGGAGTATGAACTCATTGAAATCGACCATTATCGAAAACTTCCTCCTCAAATTGTCGTCATCAGCTTTCTTTAGCTGTATTTGTAAGTATCGGGTTTAATCTGCATTGAGAAACGGTATGCGGCATACGGCTATGGTCGCATGTCGGACCGGCGCCCCCCGATGAAAAGAGACCTTTCCGACAGGAGGAAACACGGATGTTTTTTGACGGATCCGTCATTGATGCCCTTGCCAAGGGTGTCCTGCTGAGCGCGGTCGGCATTGCCTGGATCATCCTGCTGGTCCGCGTAGTCGGATTGCGATCATTCTCGAAAATGACGAATTTCGACTTCGTCATGACTGTTGCCATGGGCTCGCTTCTGGCCGGGGCGTCTCAGTCGCAGGAATGGACGGGATTTCTTCAGACGCTGACGGCGATGGCCAGCCTCTTTGCCGTCCAGTATGGCGTCTCGCGGCTGCGACGCTGGTCGCCGCGACTCGACGCGCTGGTTCAGAATACGCCGGTCCTGCTGATGAAGGACGGCGTCATCCTGCACGATGCCTTGCGCGCGACGCGTGTTGCCGAGGAAGACCTGATCGCAAAGTTGCGGGAGGCCAATGCGCTTGATTTCTCATCCGTTCGTGCCGTGGTGCTGGAGACAACCGGCGATATCTCGGTGCTGCACGGCGATCATGTGGACGAGGCCCTGTTCAAGGGGGTTGCCGACGCCTGAAATGGAAACCGATGCCTTCTTCGAATTCAGCACCTATCACCTGACCCTCGCGGTGGCGGGATGCATCGTGATCCTGGCGCGCTGGTTTCCGCGGCTGGTCTCCTCGCGGGAACCGGCGGCCGCCCCGCTGATGATCCTGCTCGGGGCCGCGGCGGTCCTCACGGTCCCCGGCCTGCCCGCACCTCCCGACCCGCGCAGCGCCCCCCTGCTGTGGGAGGTCGTGGCGGAAATCACCGTCATCGTCGCGCTCTTCGCCGCCGGCATGCGGGTCGACAGCCTCGGTCCGCCGCGGAAATGGGGACCGACGCTGCGGCTGCTCGTGATCGGGATGCCCCTGACCATCGCGGCGGTCGCGCTCTTGGGCGTGGTTCTGGGTGGTCTGACCGCCGGCGCCGCGCTTCTGCTGGCCGCCGTATTGGCTCCGACCGACCCGGTTCTCGCCGCCGATGTGCAGATCGCGCCGCCGCAGGAGGGAAAGGAGCATCCG
This sequence comes from Pelagivirga sediminicola, assembly GCF_003072125.1. Classification (GTDB taxonomy): domain Bacteria; phylum Pseudomonadota; class Alphaproteobacteria; order Rhodobacterales; family Rhodobacteraceae; genus Roseovarius; species Roseovarius sediminicola. Next base: position 27,636 of record NZ_QCYH01000017.1, read on the forward strand.
GTGCGGTTTGCCCTGACTACGGAGGCCGCGCTGAACGACGGGCTGGCCTTTCCCTTCGTCTACCTCGGCCTGATCGTCATCGCACAGGGTCTGGCCCCCGGCGACTGGGGCCTGCGCTGGCTGCTGGAAGACGTGATTTACCGGATTTTCATCGGGGCCGCGATGGGCTGGGCCGGGGGTTGGCTGCTGGGCCAGATCCTGTTCAACCTGCCAAAGGAAACGCGGCTGGCTGACACCGGATCGGGGGTGATCGCGATTGCCGGGGTGTTCCTGTGCTATGGCTCCACCGAACTGATCGAGGGCTACGGTTTCATCGCCGTGGCCGTCATGGGCCTGTCGCTGAGGCGTATCGAGAGCGAACACCGTTATCATCGGCAGCTGCACGATTTCTCGGAATCCATCGAACACGCCCTGACGGCGCTTTTGCTGATTGCCCTGGGTGGGCTGCTCCCCGCTCTTGCAGCGGACCTGACCTGGAACCATGTCGCCATCGCGGTGCTGCTGATCGTGGTGCTGCGCCCGCTGGCGGGATGGCTATCCCTGGCGGCAAGCACGTTGGCCCGTTCCGACCGGGCGGTGGTTGCCGTCTACGGGGTGCGCGGGATCGGGTCGATCTATTATCTCGCCTATGCGACCAGCCATGCCGATCTGCCGCATCTCTCTGACCTGTGGATCATCACCGCGCTGACGATTTTCCTGTCGACCGTCCTGCACGGTTTCTCGGTGGGGTGGAGCATGGAAAAGATCGGTCGCTAAGGATCACGGAACCCCATGCAGGTGCCGTGAATTTTGCTCGGAATGCTCATGAAAGCAGGAAAGGGCCGCCATGTCGCTGTTCATCGGACTTCTCGGAGCCATATGTCTGATCGTTACCATGACGGATTTCCTGATCACGACGGTCGGGACGAACGATAGCAGCCCGATTGCGATACGTGTGGCCCGGACCGCGTTCCGCCTGTTCAGGCAATTGCCTGACACAGACATCAAGCACAAGATCATCGGCCCGCTGGTCGTGACAACCGTGGCCACATGGTGGATCCTGGGCGTAAATCTGTCTTGGGCAATGATCTTTTACGGCATCACAGGGTCAGTTGTAGACCAGAGCAGCGGGTTGCCGGCAAGCCCGGTCGGATTCATATCACACGTCGGTCATCTCCTCTCGACGGTTGGAGGTGGCACGACATCGCCTGCGACGTCGAGTATCTCACTTTTAGGTGTGGTGGTCGGTGTGAATGGCATGGTTGTCCTGACGCTCGGCGTGAGCTTTGTCGTGACGACCACTCAAACGGTCGTCCACGGGCGCAAGCTTCTACTATATCTTCACGCCGCCGAGGACGATAACATCTTGCTTTTGAAAGATTTAGCAGGATTGACCGCCGAATTGAACGCCGCTCCCTTTGCGCTATTTTTCAGTCATCAGGATCAAGAAATGAGGGTTCCGGAGAGACTGACAGAAGTGCTTGCCCATAGGCTTGATGACGCGGAGACAGACTGGGCACATCTAGCCCGGGCACTGCCTTATTTCCGGCAATATTCCGGACCCGACGTCTCATCAAAGCTGCAGGAATGGCTCAGGGATTTCTCCGCCCGCCATATGCCGTGATCCGACAGTATAAAAGTAGATTATCCGCGCTGCCAAAACCTCATTTTCCCGCAAGCCTCGATGAAATCCGCACAGTCGTCCTTGCCCTCGAGTCGGAATACGCCGTCGTCAAAATCGTCAACCCCTGCCGCATGAAACAGCTTCTCGGCTTCACCAGCGAGTGCGATGAACTTCGCATGTGCAAACGCGTCGGCAGCGAAGCCCTTGGCGGGATGCATGGACTTCAGCTTTTCCACCCCGTCTGCCGATGTCATCACAGCGACAGCATCATAGAGCACAGACGGCCCGCCATCGACTTTCTGATCCGCCGGCACGCGTTTACCGTCGGACGTCTTGATGCCGCCGATGGTCGGCGCGACGATCTCGACCATGCCGCCCGCGTCCTTTACAGCGTCTCGAAGTGAAGCCAGCAGATCACCGTCGATCCCGTCTGTCACGAGGATCCCCAGCTTGCGGCCCTTAAAGTTGTCCGGCCCGTTCTTGAGGATCGAAAGCGCGTCCGATGGCTTGAGACCCTCGACCATGTCGCGCCGGGGCGTGTGGGCCTTGGGCAGTTTGTCAAAACCCAGCCCATCTGCGACCATCTGCGCCAGATCAGGGTCGATGTTCGGCAGATGCGCCACGACACGCTCGCGGATGTCCAGCACCTCGCATTTCGACAGCTCGAAGATCAGCGCGTCGGCGATGTGGCCCTGCTCCACCTCGGTCTGGCTTTGGTAAAACTGCCGCGCCTGACTGTAGTGATCGGCGAACAGCTCTGCACGCACCTTGCGCTTCTCACCCTCGACCGCTTCTGGGAACGACGTGAAACCGCTCTCCGGATCGGCGCGGGGGCCGCCATCCTTCCAACTGTTCGGCTCGTAATTGGCGCGGCCCGCCGGGTTGTGCATCGCCATGTGGCCGTCCTGCTGGAAATGCGCAAAGGGACATTTCGGCGCATTGACGGGGATATGAGTAAAGTTTGGACCACCCAGACGTTTGATTTGTGTGTCGAGATAGGAGAAATTCCGCCCCTGCAGCAGCGGGTCGTTGGTAAAGTCGACGCCCGGCACGATGTTCTGGGTGCAGAACGCGACCTGTTCCGTCTCGGCAAAGAAGTTGTCGACCACGCTGTCCAGCACAAGCCGCCCGATTATACGCACGGGCACGTCCTCTTCGGGGATCAACTTGGTCGCATCCAGCACATCGAAGTCGAACGTGTCGGCAAAGGCGTCGTCAAACACCTGCACGCCCAGTTCCCATTCCGGGAAATCGCCCGCTTGAATGGCTCCCCACAGGTCGCGTCGGTGAAAGTCGGGATCGGCGCCATTGATCTTGACCGCCTCGTCCCACAGGACCGATTGCAGACCCTGCTTGGGTTTCCAGTGGAACTTGACGAAATGGCTCTCCCCCTCCGCGTTGACGAAGCGGAATGTGTGAACTCCGAACCCCTCCATGAACCGGAACGACCGCGGAATGCCCCGGTCCGACATGGTCCACATGACCATGTGCATGGCTTCGGGCATGAGCGAGATGAAATCCCAGAAGTTGTCATGCGCCGATTGCGCCTGTGGAAAGGCGCGATCAGGCGCTTCCTTGACCGAATGCACCAGATCGGGAAACTTCATCGCGTCCTGGATGAAGAACACCGGGATGTTGTTGCCGACGATGTCCCAGTTGCCTTCCTCGGTATAGAGTTTCACGGCAAATCCGCGTGCATCGCGGGCCAGATCCATCGACCCCTTGTTGCCCGCCACGGTCGAGAACCGGACGAATGCCGGCACCTTGCGGCCCTTCTCCTGCAAAAGATGCGCGGACGTAAGCTCCGGGATCGCGTCGGTTGTCTCGAAATATCCGCGCGCGCCATAGCCCCGGGCATGCACCACCCGCTCGGGGATACGCTCGTGGTCGAAATGAAACATCTTCTCGCGGAAATGGAAGTCCTCGAGCAAGGCTGGACCCCGCGGCCCCGCTTTCAACGTGTTCTGATTGTCCGAAACCGGCACACCCTGCGCTGTGGTCAAACACGCGCCATCGGATGACTGCTGATGCGTTTCGCCGCCTTGCCCCGTTTTTTCGGGACGCTCAGTCGTCTCATTTGATTTCTGCGTCTCGATTGAGGGACGAAATTGCGGTGATTTTTCAGACATTTGTGTTTCTCCAAGGGATTGGTGCGCGCGCAGACAGGCTAATATCGACCAAAGCAGATCCTACGCCGGTTAATATTCCATAGCTTCCATCTAGATTGATGCGACGAGACGTAAAGTCATGCCTACCAATCTGATTGAAAGCCGTCTGCGACCTCAAACGAACGTCCGAGCTTGTCTCGAGCGTCGGAAGATCTGCCAGACCGCCCACCCTCCTTCCAAACTGGAAAAATCCATGGAATTTGTCTCGATCGACCTCTGGGCCGCCAATCTTGAACCGGTGGTGCCGGATTTGCAGGTTTGGCTTGCTGCACTGGAAATGCGGGTCGCACAGACGGTGGCTCGGGGCGGTCACATGCTTGTCCTGCCGGAGTTCGCCTGCGCCCAGTGGTTGAGCTTTGCGCCCGCAGATATGGCGGAGGCAGACACCCTTGAATGGCTGTTCGAATGCGGGGAGGTAGCGCTCGATGCGATTGCGGCGATGTCTGCGAAACATGGTGTTTCGATACTTGCAGGCACGATACCCTTCCTGACCGAACCGGTGGACGGTGTCCCGACCTATTTTAACCGTGCCTGGTTGATCACGCCCGATGGTCAGCGTCACAGCCAGGACAAACTGAGCCTGACTCCGCTCGAAGCCCAGGGCGCAGGTGGCATTACCGTTCATGGTGAATCGATTAACGTCTTCAATTGGAATGGGCTGCGGGTTGCCATGATCATCTGCCTCGACAGCGAATTTACGGATTTGTGGTCCCGGCTGGGCACGCTCGACCTTGATCTGGTGATCATCCCTGCCAAAACCGATATGATTACCGGCTACAACAGGGTGTTCAGTTGCGCGCGGGCCCGGGCCATCGAGCTTCAGACGGTTGTCTGCGTTCTGGGCGCGGTCGGTGTGCCCTTCGGTTTTGCGCTGACGGACACAGTCGTTGGGGGTGCCAGCGTATTTTTGCCCTGCGATGTCGGCGTCTCGCTTGACGGCATTCACGCGGCGATTGCGCCCCAGACCGCCGCCATGATGACCGACCATGTTCTGGCCGCTGTTGATATTCCCGTCGGTGCATGTCGCAGACTGCGCAACGGTCATGCCGAGGCGGAGGTTTGTCCCGCACTGTGGGATGCCGGACATCTGATTGTGAATGATCCTGCCTCACCGAAATTGGTGGCATGACCGGAGTTCACTAGGGTAGCGTCGATCGACGCTTCTTGGTCGTGCGGTGTCGCAGAAAGAAGCGCACCATCTCCCGCGAGGCATCAGGGCCTGTGGGATCGGTGTAGCTTCCGGCCGCATGTCCGCCGGACCAAGCGTGCCCGGCTCCATGGATGACCCATTGCTCGATGTATGGACGTCCCCTGCCCACGCGATGCACAGTGCGGGTAAATTCGCGGCCACCGTCAACGCGCCCTTTCCTTTCCGTCCGGTCAAGATGGCTGTAGGGTTCAAGCGCCCGAATGGCGATAAAACGACCGTTGCGGGGGTTGATGACCTTGTCCGCGTCGCCATGAAAAATGATGGTCGGCACTTGAGCATCAAGACGCTTGCCCGGATCGCCACTTTGCATCGCTCTCGGAACGGATGCTGGATCATGGGCGGCTCCTACGGCCAGCCCCGAATGAACACCGACCGCCGCAAAGATATCGGAATATTCCGTTGCCAGGATCAACGCTGCTGCTGCCCCGGCAGACAGGCCCGCGACATAGACTCTGGAGGGATCGGCGTTCCAGTCGGCAATGATCTTGCGCGTCATGTCCGCCAGCAAAGCGGGTTCTCCCGCGCCCCGGTTCTGATCGCCCCGTCTATACCAGTTCCAGCACCGATAATGATGGGCGTCCCGCGCCTGATCCGGATAAAGAACCAGAAAACCGAATTCCTCTGCCAGTGTATTCATCCCGGTGCCACGTGCAAAATCCTTCGACGATTGCCCACACCCGTGCAGCATGACGAGCAGCGGAAGCGGCTTCGTTGCCTTGTTCGCAGCGACCGGCACATAGAGCTTGTATGAACGGGTGCCAAAAGCGGTCTCATGCTGTCCGCCCTTGAACGTTGCGCCCCGCGGGGTCTTTGCCTGGGATCTGGAAGTGGCAGGAACAGCCGCGCGGGCTTTGACTTTACCACTTCCGCCGCCGGCTGCACGCGACAGACTGGCAGGCTTCACGGCTTTGCGCGCGAGCGTTCCGGGTTTTCTGGCTCTACGTTTCTTCGGTTCGGCCGGGCCAAGGAGCATGCTCCACATTTCGGTAATTGCGGAAGCGCCCACGCGTCTTAACTTGCGCTGTGTCTTCGCGCGTGCGCGCCTGAACGGATCGTGCATCTGACCTCACAAACTCTGAAATATATGATACCGCAGTGTTTTACACACCGGGGTCCGCCGTTTCGCCGCCTGCTTGATTATGGCTGGCAACATGCCCGTTGCAGACGGGACGAGAAGCTCGTCTGCCTTTGCGTTGGCCAGAACGGGAAATCGGAAAAATCGCCCTGTTCTCCATACCGTCGTGTCCGATTGACATGCAACGGACATGTCTTGGTCTAACTCCCGCTTCGTCTATTGGTTCATCAGCGAATAGACCTTTCGTTGTTCTCCGAAGGATCAGGCAGATCTTGTAGTTGTTGCCCGAGCGCTGTCAGCCGCCATGCTTGATCATCTGATGACAATTTCCGCGCCTCACCGATGCTCAGCTCTCCACCCTTGGACGGAACCACATTGGCTCGCACGAACCGTCCGGTTTCACGCACCTGCACGTCATGACCCGGAAACCGCTTACGCAACTCGGTCGAAAGCGTATCGACGATCGGGTGGACATCGGTCGAGTCCAGTTCTCGGGGCGCTCCGTCCAGCAGTTCGGCAACCGCAATGCGAATGTTCCGCAGTCCGTCCCGCAGAATATCGAAGGAGATCAGCCCCGCCGCGGCCGCATCGGCCCACCAAAAGCCGAACCCGATGCCTATGATGCCTGCGATACCTGCCAGTCCAGTCTTCCAGTCGGCTGCGTTCATGTCCGCATCGGTGTAGAGAATCTTGTCCATCGTCGCCCGCGCCAGCGGTTTCTTCATGTGGCCAAGAATGACAGGGGGAATGATCGAATAAGTAAGTGCGGCAACCATCAGCCAGCCCAGCCAGACATCCCAGCCGAGGATCGTGACATTTGCGATGGTCGGATGTTCCTGCAGGATCATGGCGCTGGCGGCGTCATAGAGTAGGAAGCCCCCCATGGCCGTCAACGCACCGGCGGCAAGAAGAAAAGCCAGCGACCCGACACGGTGAAACCCGAAAGGATATTTGTCGTTCGCGGGCTTATTCTCGAACTTGCGCGCCAGCAGGAACAGGATTGGCGGCAGCAGGCTGAGCGTATCCTCGATCCAAGCTGTCTTCATCGCCTGGCTGGACCCCATCGCGAAATACATTACCGCGATGATGGTCAGCAGCCAGAAGATCGACCACCATTCCAGTCTGGCGGCACGGCGCAGCTTGCGCTCGATCTCCTCGGGAATGTCGTGGGTCATTCTACCAACCCTTCGATCGCGCGGTTCACGGATATGAGGAACCTGTTTTCACCCTTTCGAACGGCCAGAACACGGTCGTCGGTATGGTCACCCAGCATGATGCTGCCAAGCGGATCGCTCAGCGCGATATCGCTCGTGAAGGGTGTATTGGCAGGAATACGGCCTACAACGAGATGAATTTCTCCGTCTTCCAGCTGCGCAAAGAGAGTATGGGGGTCGCCCGTCACGAACTCTGGCGTTGCTCGAAAGACATTTGCGACCCGCGTGACAGCGGCCGCATCTGCCTGATCGAGTGGTTCGATCAGGGCTCCAACCCTGAGAACGTTATCCATCACCTTCTCTGTCGTGCCTTCGGGATCATCCGGAACCTTGCAGGCCGACAGCAGGGAAAACGTCAACACTGCCATGAGGACGCGCAGGAATTGAGAAGACATGGATACCGAGGCCACGGGCACTCCTAGCTGGCGCAAGCGCCAATTCGACGAACTATCCGATCAACCTAAGGTGTAGGAATTGGTTCCCGAACCGGAATGTGGAACAGTTGCCGGTCTCAATCTATATCTTTAGGCATCCCGTCTTCGATCATGGCGGTGCATCCTGCAAGGAGAAGGATCGACATGGCACCGCGCGCACTCTGGAAAGGACAGCTTCGCCTGTCGCTCGTCTCCATCCCCGTCGAAATTTTCTCGGCCACCAAATCGGGCGCGCGTGTATCGTTCCGCCAGATCCACAAACCCTCGGGCAAGCGCATCCGCTACGAGAAATCCGTGCCCGGCATCGGCCCGGTCAAGTCGGACGACATCGTCAAGGGCTACGAGGTGGAGAACGACGAATACATCCTGCTGGACCCCGACGAGATCGACGCGATCAAGCTGGAGACGAAAAAGACCTTCGAGCTGGTGCAGTTCGTAGATGCCTGCGAGATATCGCCGCTCTATTTCGACAAGCCCTATTACATCACCGCCTCGGACGAGCTGGCGCAGGATGCCTACCGCGTGGTCCGCGACGCGCTGCGGGCCGCGGGTAAGGTGGGTCTGGGACAGGTCACAATGCGCGGCAAGGAATACCTGGCGGCCGTCAAACCCTGCGGTGACGGGCTGCTGATGGAAACGCTGCATTACGAGGACGAGTTGCGGGAGGCCGATCAGATCTTCACCGATATCGAGGATGAGAAGGTTGACAAGGAGTTGCTGGAGGTCGCCACCTCCCTGATCGACCGCAAGAGCGCGCCTTTCGACGCCGGTGCCTACCACGACAAGTATGCCGAGGCGATGCAGGACCTTCTGGACGCGAAGATCAGGAACAAGAAGACCCCGCGCGTGCGCACGGGCGACGATGACAGCGGCGGCGGCAACGTGGTCGACCTGATGAGCGCGCTGAAACAGAGCCTGAAGGACGCGGACGGCAAGAAGAAAAAGAAGCCGGCCAAGAAGGCGTCCTAGATGACGAAATCGCTCGATCCGCTGGCCGATTATAATGCCAGGCGGGATTTTTCCCGCACCGCAGAGCCGCGCGGTCAGGTGGGGGCGGGAGGCGCGAAACGCCGCTTCGTGGTGCAGAAACACGCGGCTTCGCGCCTGCACTACGACTTCAGGCTTGAATGGAACGGCGTGCTGCTCAGCTGGGCGGTCACGAAGGGGCCGTCGCCCGATCCGGGCGAAAAGCGCCTGGCGGTGCGGACGGAGGACCATCCGCTGGACTACGGCGATTTCGAGGGCACGATCCCGAAGGGCGAATATGGCGGCGGCACGGTGATGCTGTGGGACACCGGCGGCTGGGTGCCGCAGGAGGATTTCGAAAAGGGGCTGAGCGACGGCAAGCTGAAATTCACCCTGCAAGGCCAGCGTATGAAGGGCGGCTGGGCGCTGGTGCGTATGCGCGGGAAACCGAATGAGACGCGCGAGAACTGGCTGCTGATCAAGGAGCGCGACGATTACGCCGAGGGCGACCCGGACGGCTTTACCAAGGGCAAGGCGGTCTCGGTCAAGACCGGCCGCACCATGACGCAGATCGCCGAGGACGCGCCCGCCAAGGCTCCGCCCGATCCCGCCCCCGACCGCTGCCGCAAGCGCCCCGCCTTCGTCAAGCCGCAGCTTGCCACGCTGGTGGCCGAAGCCCCAGAGGGCGTCGACTGGTTGCACGAGACCAAGTTCGACGGCTACCGCTGCCTTGCAGCACTCGGCAAGGGTGGCATGCGGCTCTATACGCGGTCGGGCAAGGACTGGACCGATCGGTTTCACGCACTGGACGGCGCGTTCGACCCCCTGTCCTGCGACGCCGCCCTGATCGACGGCGAGGTGATGGCCGCACGCATCCACGGCTCGGCCTTTTCCTCGCTCCAGAAGGCGTTGAAACAGGGCAACGCGCTGGTCTTCTTTGCCTTCGACCTCTTGCGCATCGACGGCGACGACCTGCGCAAGCTGCCCCAGATCGAACGGCGCGAGCGGCTGGCACGGCTGCTGTCCGGCGTGCCCTCCGGCGGCCCCCTGCGGCTCAGCGAGCATATCGTCGGCAAGGGTCCAGAGGTGTTCGCCAATGCCTGCAAGGCGGGTGCGGAGGGGATCATCAGCAAACGCATCGACGCCCCCTATCGCGGCACCCGCAGCAAGGCGTGGCGCAAGGTCAAATGCACCCGTCGGCAGGAATTCGTGATCGTCGGCTATTCCCCGTCCGACAAGGCCGGGCGGCCCTTCGCCTCCATCCTGCTGGCCAGCCCTGGGTGCGACGCGCTGCGCTACAAGGGGCGGGTCGGCACCGGGTTTTCCGACGCGGTGATGGCGGACCTGGCCGGGGCGATGACTCCGCGCAAGACGCCGCCCTGCGACGATGTCCCGGACGACATCGCGCGCGACGCGCAGTGGGTGCGCGCCGATCTGGTGGCCGAGGTCGAGTTCACCGAATTCACCGGCGACGGCTATGTGCGTCACGCCAGCTTCCTCGGCCTGCGCGACGACAAGAACGCCGATGACGTGGGACTGGAGGAACCGATGGAAGATGGCAACGACACCACCATGCAAGGCATCCGCATCAGCAACGCGAGCCGGCCCGTTTTTCCCGATGCAGGCTGCACCAAGGGCGACGTGGCGCGGCATTACGCGCGCGTGGGCGAGCGCCTGATCGCGCTGGCCGGGCACCGCCCCCTGTCGCTGTTCCGCTGCCCGTCCGGTATTTCCGATCCGTGTTTCTTCCAGAAACACGACGGCGGCGGGATGCCCGGTGAGCTTTCGCGCGTCAACATCGAGGAAAGCGACGGCGACAGCGCCGATTACCTCTATGCCACCCGCCCCGAGAGCCTGATCGCCGCCGCGCAGATGGGCAGTATCGAGTTCCACATCTGGGGTGCGCGGACCGACCGGCTGGAACGTCCCGATCGGCTGGTGTTCGACCTCGACCCCGACGAGGGGCTGGACTGGGCCGATGTGCAGTCTGCGGCCTTCGATGTCCGCGATACGCTGGCCGATATCGGCCTGCAAAGCGGCGCCATCGTCACGGGCGGCAAGGGCGTGCATGTCTGGCTTGCGCTGCGGCGCACCCGGGGCTGGGACAGTGTCAAGCTGTTCGCCAAGACCTTCGCCCATGTGATGGCCGAACGCGCGCCCGACCGTTACACCGCGACCATGTCGAAATCCAAGCGCAAGGGACGGATCTTCATCGACTGGCTGCGCAACGAACGCGGTGCGACGGCCATCGCGCCCTATTCCCTGCGCGCCCGCCCCGGCGCCCACGTGGCCGTGCCGGTGACATGGGACGAGTTGAAGGACTTGGACGGGGCCAACCGGTTTTCCATGTCCGACATGGCGGCGCGGCTGAAGGCGGATTGCCCGGCAGCGCAGGTGCAGGACAATCTGCAAAGCCTGAGCGACGGCGTGATCGACGCGCTTCAGACCTTGTCGGAAGAATAGATCGCGCTCACCCCCTTGAAATTCGCTTCGGCAAAATGCTGCCGTCCGGACGCAAGCGGCGGAACCAAGCAGCTGGATTTTCGGTTCTTCCCGCAGGCAAATAGAGGAGGAAAAAATGGACAATTCTGCACATGCAAGTCTCGTCTCATCCAACGATGTGAACGGAACCGATGTCTACGGCAACGATGGCACCCATATCGGCACAATCGACCACCTCATGATCGACAAGCAATCCGGCAGGGTCGCCTATGCGGTGATGGGCTTTGGCGGATTTTTGGGGCTGGGCGAGGAACACCATCCCGTGCCGTGGGGAAAGCTGCGTTACGATACGTCCAGAAACGGCTTCGTGACGGACATCACCGAGCAAGAGGTAAAGGGTGCGCCTGCCCGTAACGACAACTGGTATGCGGACCGAGACTGGGAGCGCCGAACGCACGATCATTATGGCGTTCCACACTACTGGATTTGAAGAGCGCACCGCAGACACATCAGCTCAGCGGCGGTTTCCGTTCGGGGACCGCCATTTCTGCATGGGGCCCGTTGCGGCCTGTCCAGTTCCTTTCGAAAAATCCTTTCCGCTTGTGAGGCATCATGTGGAACTGGCTGGCCGAAAATGCATCCCCCTTGCAGGCGACCGTAGGTGCAATTACTGCG
>NZ_QCYH01000018.1 GCF_003072125.1 Pelagivirga sediminicola
AAGCCGCGTAAACCAAAAGCCGCACCCAAACCCCTCTGATCAATACGGCGCGCCCACGGCCTTCGCCGAAGGCTTACTCCGGGTCAGGCCCTCGAGCGTAATGAATGGCTCGGCCTCATGCTCGATCGTGAATCCGCGGCCCGCGCCGACAAGCGCTTCGCCAACAGGCTGCGCAATGCGAAGATGCGCTTTCCCAACGCCTGCATCGAAGATGTCGATTTCGCCGCCAGCCGGGGGCTCGACCGGCGTCAGATCCTCGCGCTCGCCCAAGGCGACTGGATCAGGGCCCGCGAGCAGATCATCCTCACCGGCCAGACCGGCACCGGCAAGACCTGGCTCGCCTGCGCCTTCGGCCATCAGGCCGCACGTCTGGATCATTCCGTGTCCTATGTCCGGATGCCGCGGCTCTTCGAGGACATGGCCATGGCACGCCTCGACGGGCGCTTCCCCCGCCTCGTCGACAAGCTGGCCCGCGTCCAGCTGCTGGTGCTCGATGACTGGGGCACGCACGGCCTGACCGACCAGCAGCGCCTCGATCTGCTCGAACTTTTCGAAGAACGCTACCAGCGGCGGTCCACCATCATCACCGCGCAGCTGCCAGTGTCCGGATGGCATGACATGATCGGCGAACCCACCATTGCCGACGCCATCCTCGACCGGATCGTCCACAACGCACACCGCATCGAACTCAAGGGAGACAGCATGCGCAGAAAGGACCGGAACGCGACCTTGACCTCCGCCGAAAACACCGAAACTATCCGAACCGAAACATGATCGCAGGCAGATGATCAGCCGTGCCCGAGCTGTCCGGGAATTACTGAAACGGCTGTCCGGGAATTAGCGTAATCGCTGTCCGGTATTTTTGAAATCCGCAGCGCGCTCGCGTATGGGAGGAAATGCGCATCACAGGCCAGAGATACGAGCGGTTTCTAACCGATAGCAAGACCTGGAACAAAGACGAGTGACCGGCGCAGACCAAATCGAAATGTTCCCCACGGCTCTGCGCTTGCTTCGCACAGACCCTGACCGCAAAACCCGCCGGTTTTTCCTTTTGACAGTGCAGCGCGACCTTTTCGGCTGCGCGTTTCTTGTCCGAGAATGGGGATATGCTGGCACGTCAAGAAGGGTATCTTATCGTCTGTTCCGCGATGAGGGGTGTGCAGTTGACGCGCTTGCGGAGGACGCCAAACGCATGAAAAACCAAGGCTATCAGATGTAAACGCCATAACCATAGTTATGTATATTATATGGCGTGGGATCGTTGGCGCAACGGCGATACCTGCAATTTTCACTATACCTATTGGGTTTGATGAAAATAGACAATCTTGCAAAGCTAAGATCACCTTTCGGCATGCTCTATGTGTGCCAATCATAGCCAAACGATAAAACGATCAATATAGAAGCTGGCCAAGCAACAACCTCAACAGAAACCCCTTGAAGCTCTAGTTGGTGGAGGTCCTAAGACACACCAAACGCCGTTTCTTGTACTGCGGCCTTCGCCTAACAGAGTTGGAAAAATATACTATGCTGTCAAGACGCCATTTCGTGATGACTACTGCCGCCCTTTTCTCTGCGCCGATTGCCAGCCCGGTCTTCGCAAACACTTGGCCGACCGAAGCGCAAAAGGCTGCTTGGGACGCACAGGTGACGCCGCCCGGATTCAACCTGGAGACTTCCAATCCTTGGGGCCTGCAACCGCGTTTTCTCCCCACTCGCGTAGTCGCGAACGACGGGCTCGTGCCGGGAGACATCCATGTGGATGCTGTGGCTCGCTATCTCTACCACATCGAAAAAGGCGGCACAGCGATGCGCTATGGCGTGGCAATTGCGCGCGGAAAGCTCTACGAACCGGGCACTTACACGATCAAGCGCAAGGTTCGCTGGCCGCACTGGCAGCCGACCCGGAACATGATTGATCGCGATCCGGAACTCTACGTTGACGTCGCCGATGGCATGGAGCCCGGTCCGGAAAACGCCTTGGGATCGCGCGCCTTTTATCTTTTCGTCGGCGACCGGGATACCTATCTACGGATCCATGGCACGCCGCATGCGAGAAGCATCGGCGGTCTTGCGAGTTCCGGCTGCGTGCGAATGGTCATGGCGCACATCAACGAACTCTACCCCAACGTAGAAATTGGCTCTACAGCATTTCTTTACTCAGCGCAGGACAGCGTCAGCCCGCGAAGCTAAGCGATGCGCGCGCGCTCCGGGGGCCGCCCATGTGATCTACCGGATCGGTCTCAGGCTTCGCGTGCAGCGCAAATCGGGTTGCCTTCCGGACTGCGCAGCGGCACCAAAGTCGTCTCGACCGGCCCGCGATGCTCGTACCAGAAGCAGCCATCTTCGGGCAAAAGGCGCGCGGTTGAAATATCCTGATTAGGATCTGCCAGCGCGACCACGTTTGCGGGTACATTTCCGATCTGGTTTGCCGTACCGCCAGTTTCGGCTGGCTGCATGGCGCACCCGGCAGTGAGCGAAAGTGTTGTCGCAATCATCACGGCTCGCTTTTGCATAATCGCTCGCATTAACCTGCCTTCCGTTATTTGAATGCCATCACTCCGGCCCGTTAAGCCAAAGGTCAAGACTGGGATATTCGATTTCACGACTAACAAGGAATCAAGTTGAAAAGCCAACTCATTTTTATCTTGAACCTCTAGTGGCTGTAAGGGCTATGTTAAAGCTGTCTATCGAGTTTGATCCGATCAACTCGTTCCACCTCCAATGCAGTTTCTTCGACTATTACAACCAAGGCATGACATTGACGCCAACCCTGAGTACCATCGACATCATCACCCAATGTCAGGCAGAACGAGGTATCCTCGAATTCAACTTCGCCGACCATGAACCTGGGCTCTACATGTTTCACACCCATCAGGCCAAATTTACTGAACTGGGCTGCATGGCGAATTTCGACATAGTGGACGCATGACCGTGGCGGGCCAGTCAACACACTCGGAACCCCGGCGCCGCAGAATCTTATCTGGTTGCTGATACCACTGGCGCTCTTCCTTGCCGCCAGAATTTCGCAGGAGCTCCCAAGACGTTTCAACGAGCCCGACGTGCAGATACCAGTAGCACCCGACTTCCGGCAATGAGGCGCAGACTTAAGATCCCGATCGGGTTCCGGCACGGAAGAGATAGATTCTAGCAGTTGTCCCATTTGTGCGTTGTCAGGCACATCAGTGACAGAAGCCGAGCATGCTGCTAATACCAGCACAGCTGCTAAAATCGAACCGGTCCGAGCATGCTTCCATAAGCATGTACCGACTTTAGATCAGCTTCACTCGGGTTCCGACCTTGCCCAGCCCGAACAGCTCTTCGATATGCCCGTTGTAGAGACTGATACAACCGTTCGACGATTGTTTGCCAATCTTGCGCGTATCGAAGGCTGACCTGACCTGCCTTTGCCCTCGTGAAGAGAGATCAGCTAAGCTTGTTCTCGGCCAGGATTTCTTCAAACGCCTTTTTTGCTTTCCCGGGCATCTTGCCTTCGAGGAAATCATCTGGAACGGGTGCGCCCGCGACTTGAATGATCATGACCATGCCCATACCAAAATGCGGCTTGCATTTGACACCGATTAAGCCTTCACTCGTCAGCTGGACTTCGATCTCCTCATTGATTTTGCCTGCAAAATCCTCTTGGTCTTCGGGCAACATATCTTTGATGCTCTCGGCGTTATGCCCCTTATCTTCCGGGACAAAGACGATGGTATCTCCGACTTCGGCAGACACGAAGCGGGGCTCATATACCATGGTTCCGGCTTCGCCGCGGTTCAGCATCTGGACCTCGTGCGTTTTGGCCGCGACCAAAACAGGCTTGACTGCCAAAGCACCGTTTGTCTGCGCCACTACTCTACCGGTTCCAAGAACCAAACCGCTTGCGGCGGCCCCAAGGAGCGCAGTTCGACGCGTGACTGACATATTATTAACTCGTTTCATGATGAAACCTCCGATTTGATGAATTTTGTCATCTCTACGACCTCCACCCACTAGAGCTTCAAACACTTTAAAGTCACAAGGCCGTGAGTGAAGAGCGGCGGCTAATCATCCCTTCGGTCGCGCCCAGGCAATAGCCGCACATCCCGCAGCGTTTTCAAACCACTTCAGTTCAGG
Organism: Pelagivirga sediminicola; assembly: GCF_003072125.1. GTDB lineage: Bacteria > Pseudomonadota > Alphaproteobacteria > Rhodobacterales > Rhodobacteraceae > Roseovarius > Roseovarius sediminicola. The sequence continues at coordinate 4,114 of NZ_QCYH01000018.1, forward strand.
GGCCATTACAAAATCCGTCGCCTTCGTGCTCCACTCAATCCATTTCTGGTCAGCGACCAGCGCGACCCGCGAGAAGTCGTTCCCGTGCCGCATGTCCACTTTCATATCAGTCCATAGCGCTGCGGCGCTTTCGTAACCCTCGAACGTTCCCATGAAAATTACCAACGCGGGCTTCTTCGGAGCTCTGGCCAACTCGCGATCCAGCCAGGCGTGCATCGTCTTGAAATCCTGTTCTGACAACTTACCGCTGCATTCGAGCCCCAGCACGCCGTCACCTTCGATACTTATTTCCTTCCACATGTGGTTCTCCCCTCATCCATGTCCGTATTTGTCTGCATCTTTGTGTTTGTTACCGAGGCGCTCGAATTCCAGCGTGGAATGGTCGATTCCGAATTGTTCTTCGAGGCGGGTCTTGATTGCCGTCTTGATGCTTTCCAGGTCACCCCAGCGGTCCTCGGCGATCACGACATGTGTGTCGAGCGCCGCGCGATGTTCCTGCATCTGCCAGAAATGCGCGTGATGGACTTCCTCGACACCGTCGATGTTCTCCACGGCTGCGATGACCTCGTCCGTGTCAATGTCGGGCGGACTGCCCAGCATCAGGGTGCGGATCGGGCCGCCGATCTCGCTGAAGGCAAGCCAGAGGATATAGGCGGCAATCCCGATGGTGATTGCCGGATCGACCCAGCGGATGTCGTAAAGAAGGATGAGAACACCACCGACGATGACCGCCACGGACGCCAATGCGTCGCTGAGATTGTGGAGGAAGAGCGCGCGGATGTTCACGCTGCCCTTCTGCATCGAATATGTCAGCCAGGCGGTGAGGGTGTCGATAAACAGTGCCACCCCACCCAGGATCACGACCGTCCAGCCTTCGATCTGCACTGGGTCGACAAAGCGCATCGCACCCTCGTAGACCAGATAAAGCCCGATGATGATCAGCGAGGTATAGTTGATCAGTGCGGCCACGATCTCGACCCTGCCGTACCCGAAGGTCATCTTTGCGTCCGCAGGGCGGCGTGCGATCTTGCGTGCACCAAACGCGATGACGAGCGACGCCATGTCGGAGAGGTTGTGGATCGCATCCGCGATCAGCGCGAGGCTGCCGGAGAGTATCCCCCCGACAATCTGCGCGACCGTCAGAAGGCCATTTGCCCAGATGGCGACTGCGACCCGCCGGTCGCCTTCCTTGGGCTCCATATGGGCATGATCATGCGGCATGCGGTGTCCTTTTCTCTTCAGTTTGGTTCATCCCATCACCTCTTCGAGAGACAGGAGCAGCAGGAAGCCGACGAAGAACATCGCGGTGACCCACGGCCGATCGGGGGTTTCGTGCGCTTCCACCAGCAGCTCTTCGGTGACGAGGTAAAGCAGAGCGATCAGTCCGAAGCTCAGAAACCCGGTGATGTAATGCGCCGGAAGGCTGGCGACCGGCGTTGCGATGAACGCACCCACGGGCAGCAAGACAACCAAGGCGGCGATGATCAGAACGATCCGCATCCGGGATTTAACCGTCTCCGAAAGCTCGGTTGTGACGGCCAGTCCCAGAAACAGGACCTCAACGCTGAGCGCGATGGTCAGCAATAGACCAGCCTTGGCCCCGGCGGCAAAGGCAATCCCGAGCACAAGACCGTCGATCAGGATATCGACGCCAACGAGTGTGAGCAGCCCCGCCGGGCCCTTGATAACCCTTTCCAGCTGACGGATGGCCAGCATCACGCCGATCCCTGCAAAGCCACCGACGATCGTCGCGATCGGAGATCCGCTATGGGCGACATCCGGCATGATTTCACCCGCAGCAGCCGCAAAGACGACGCCTGCTGCAAAGTGCTGGATAGCGCTGACCAGTGTCGGTCCAGGCCGCACATTGACCGCAACGACGGCCCCCAGGATCGCGACCGTGGCCGGTATCAGCGTATAAATCCAAGCAGCGATCATAGCGATCCAACCTGTCCTTTGCGAACAAGATGAGCAGGATTGGCTTCATCGAACGGGATGACCGGAACAATCCCACTTCGTATGCGTCTCACGCGGGTATTCATCCAGTGACGGATCAGATAACGATAGAGCGGGCCCTTTAGACGTCCGAGGGATTGCTGGTGTTGTCTAAAAAAATCATCCGGAGTTTCGAACAAACCGAGATTGGCATTGATGCCGGTTTCCTGGATGTAGGTATCCGTTCCTCGCCATTCGACGGAGGGTGAAGAAAGACGGTTTGTTCCGATTCCGTAACCACACAGGCTGTCGGATTCATCAGCAAAGCTGTCCTGAAGAACAGACAGAATTGCATCGTCCAGAATGAAACCTTCCAGATTGATCCAGCGCCCCCGATGCCAGACCTTCACCCAGCTGTGGAGGATGCTCTCAGGCGCAAGTGGGTAGACAATTTCGGGCACGATCCCGCGCTGCAATGATTTATGGATCGTAAAGCCATGCAATCGACATGGAATGTCCAGTGCCCTTAGCAACGCCATCAAGAGTGTCCCCTTGGTATTGCATTGGCCATAACCGTCCCTCAGCACCGCCGACGCAGAAATGTCGTCGGCGGAATTGTATCCAAAGGCAATTTCATTGCGCACGAAATTATAGGCCGCCCCAATCCGGTCGTGCTCGGACAAGTCCCGCCACCCGCGGTTGGCGATCAGTTCAGCTATCGCAACCATGCGAAAATCGAGAAGTCGGGTTGGGCGAAGTTCAGCATCTGGAATGGCCATCTCTTGTGTCCTGAAATCAATTCGACAGAGAGGTAACATCTACAGTAACTGTAGCTTCAAGAACTTTCTTTTCAGGTATCCCGCGCTCCCCCAAGAATTATGGCTGCGCCGACGAGCGTGGCAGCGGTTCCGATCAGATCCCAGCGATCAGGACGTTGTCCTTCGATCAGCCACATCCACAAGATCGACGCAGCGACATAGATGCCGCCATAGGCGGCGAATGAACGACCTGCCGCAGGAGTCTGAACCTGAGCGAGAAGCCATGCGAAGGCGACCAGCGACAACACGCCAGGTAAGATCCATAATGGCGATGCTCCGGTCCGCCGCCAGGCCCAGATGGCGAAGCAGCCTGCAATTTCGGCCAGTGCGGCAAGCGGATAGACGATTACTGCGTTCATGCCCCGATCTCGTCGTGCTCCGTGAGACATTCCGAATGGTCACGCAGGACCTCCAACACCTTGCATTCGGCAACGCTGTCTCCCTCGCACTCGGCGACCATGCGTTTCAGCTCCTTCTTTAGGGCTTGCAGACGCTTGATCCGCTGTTCGACTTGGCGGAGCTGTCGCCGCGCGATGGAATCCGCCTCCGCGCAGGATTGGGACGGGTTGTCCGACAGGTCCAGCAGCTCCCGGATGGAGTCGAGCGAGAAGCCGAGCTGGCGTGAGTGCCGAATGAAAGCCAGCCGGTCGAGATCCTTCTCAAAATACCGGCGCTGGCCGCCCGCCGTCCTTCCGGCCTCGTTCATCAATCCGATTTCTTCATAATAGCGGATCGTCTGAACCTTGGTTCCGGTTCTCCGCGAGAGTGTTCCAATTGCCAGCATTTGCGTTCCTTCAATCTACAGCAACTGTAGTTTATCCAAGAACCAACTCCGTTGAAAAGACGAAGGTTTCACATTGGCGTGACTTCTGACAACAAAAAGTAACTTTTCGCTTGAACCTCTATCCGCTGTAGCTTGTATCCCGCGTACAGATAAAACTGAACAGGTGGGTGGCGCAAGCAATGAAGAAGGTCCGGATAGCTCTCTGGTCGGCGGTGGTTGTCGCTGCAGCGGTGACTGCTGCGCTTTGGATGACCGACCGCAATCAAGGACCGGTCGCTGCCCGTCTCGATCCCGAAGCCGCGAGATTTGCTGCGGATTTCGAGTTGACGGACCACAATGGAATGATTCAGGCCGACGAGGATTTTCGCGGACGCTGGATGCTCGTCTTCTTCGGTTTCACGAACTGCCCGGACGTCTGCCCTTTGGGTCTGGCCACCATCGCACAGGTCATGGATGATCTTGACACCCAAGGTTCCGCCGTCCAGCCCCTGTTCATCACGGTCGACCCTGAAAGGGATACGCCAAGCGCTCTGGCCAGCTACGTTCCCCAGTTTGGTCCCGGAATCCTTGGGCTGAGCGGTTCCGCGGAACAGATCGAACGCACCGCCAAGACCTTCAAGATCTACTACCAGAAGATCGAGGAAGCCTCATCGCCTGACGGCTACACTATGGGTCACACGTCGTCTTTCCTTCTGTTTGATCCGCAAGGTGAGTTTGTCCGCATTTACGAATACGATCAGGAACCCGGACTGATCGTTGCCGATCTTCGCGAAAGAATCGGCACGTGACAGCTGGGCCAGACGCAACGCCAAGTGCCGAGAATCCGGTGGCTTTCCTGTTCGCGGCATGGTTCGTCGCCTTGTCTGCGTCGCTTGCCGTGCTCTTCATCGGAGAGGTTCTGGGGCAGACTCCCTGCAATCTGTGCTGGTTCCAACGAGCCTTCATGTTCCCGCTCGCGATCATCCTGGGCGTGGCGGCGTGGCGCGCCGACCTCTCGATCTGGCGCTATGCCGCGCCCCTTGCCGTTCTGGGCGGTGCTGTCGCCCTCTACCATTTCCTGCTTTACGCCGGGATCGTGCCTGCGCCGATCGTGCCCTGCACTGCATCCGGGCCGTCCTGCACCGATGCCGCAATGCTGATCCTTGGTATGCCAATCCCTCTGCTCTCCCTGCTGACGTTCGGGGCGATCCTTGGCCTTCTCATTCAACTTCGACGGATTTCAACATGAACCGAAAAACACTTTTGCTCGCTATATTCGCTGTGGTACTGGCCGTTTTTGCGGCTGGCACCTGGTTTGTGTCCCGCCCTGGTCCGACCCCGGTGGCTACAGCCGCTCCGCCGGAACAACAGGATCGTCTCGTTCGGGCTTATTCACCTATTCTCGGGCGCGAGGATGCGCCGGTGACCATCGTGGAGTTCTTCGACCCCGCCTGCGAGGCCTGCCGCGCCTTCCACCCCATCGTGAAGCAGATACTGGCGCAATACCCCGACGATGTGCGCGTCGTCATGCGTTACACGCCCTTCCACGGCGAAGGGTCAGAGCTGGCAATCAAGGTGCTGGAAGCGGCGCGGTTGCAGGATGTCTTCGTTCCGGTGCTGGAAGCGCTGCTCGAAAACCAGTCGGCCTGGGCCTCTCACGGCGCACCGGCAGCGGAGCGGATCATGGAAATCGCCGGCGCGGCGGGTCTGGATACTGCGGCGGCGGCGGACCAGATCAAATCACCAAGCATCGTCGGCGTCCTCAATCAGGACCGGGCAGATGTCGAAGCTGTCGGAATCCAGAGCACACCGACGTTCTTCGTTAACAGCAAGCCTTTGTCAGAGTTCGGTGCGGAGCAGCTTTTATCGCTCGTACAATCCGAAGTCGAGGCTGCGGCAACAAACTAGAATGAACAGGAGAACCGACGTGCTCAAAACCTTCGCAAAGGCATTTCAAAGCCTGTCTGTCGCTCTTCTGATGGGCCTGCCATTGGCAGCCTCAGCGCAGCAAATGTCAGAGGACGCCTCGATTGTGGTCGAGAAGCCGTGGGCGCGCGCGAGCCTTGGAACATCGCGGCCCGGCGGGGCCTATCTGACCGTTCGGAACGAGGGCAGCGAATCGATCTCCTTAATCGGTCTTCGCACTGACATATCCGGCATGGCCTCGATCCACGAAACCAGTACCAATTCTGACGGCGTCAGCAGCATGGCTCCGGCCGACGATATCATGATCCCAGCCGGGGGCATGATCGCCCTCGAACCCGGCGGGTATCATGCCATGCTGATGCAACTGCAATCTCCGCTCGTCGAGGGGGAGACTTTTTCGCTGACCCTGCTCTTTTCTGACGGAACGGAGCTGGAAATCACCGTCCCGGTCCTTGGCATCGGCGCACGCGGCCCCGAAGGCTGAACCGGCTGATGATGAGTGTGGCCAAAATCGCGGCAATCGGCGCGGCGGCAGTCTTTGCCGCCCTGTTCGTCGGCTGGTGGCAGGTCGATGGGCCTGGAGCTGATCCTGCTCCGGGCAAGAGGCCCATGCCGCTATCTTCGATGGATTTCAGCCTGACGGATCAGGATGGTCAGGAGGTAGGCCCTGAAACCCTCATCGGCCACCCCAGTCTGGTCTTCTTCGGCTTCACCTACTGCCCCGACGTCTGCCCGACGACCCTCTCGGATATTTCCGGCTGGCTCGACGAGCTTGGGCCGGAGGCCGAAGATCTGCGCACCGTTCTTATCACCGTGGACCCGGACCGCGATACGGTCGAAACCATGGCCGAGTATGTTTCCTACTTCCATCCGCAGATTCAGGGATGGACGGGCTTACCCGACCAGATCGCCGCTGTCGCCGAAGGCTTCCGCGCCACCTACGAGAAGGTCGAGGGTGAAGACGGCAGCTATACGATGAACCACACTGCGGGTGTTTTCCTGTTCGATGCGACAGGCCGCTTCGTCAGCGTCATCGATTATCACGAACCACGCGAATTTGCCGTGCCGAAGATTAGGCGTGCGATGCGGGACGGAACCAAGGGGGCAAAATCTTGAAACTGAGACATATCGTTCTGGGAACGACCGTGGCCGCGGCAGCGGTCGGCACGATGGCGAGCCGGACTTTGTTCATGGAGGCCCCACCTGAGAACATCGTTTCCGAGGCTCCGATGGCCCCGACCAGTCCACCCGAACCGCTCGATTGGCCCGGCGTCATCACCTCCGGCGATACGATGTCGAATGTGCTTCCAGCCGGGTTTCAGCCGCCGAAGCTTCCCGGACAGGAACGTGCCGAGCCAGATGATCTGACGGCGTTGGTTCAGGCCCTCGCCGTGCCGCCATGGAAGGCGACGGTCGAATCCGGTGACACGCTGGACGTGCTTCTTTCCCGCGCTGACATGGGTGCGCAGACGCGGGCCGAGGTCGCACTGGCATTGGCCGTCGAATACGACCTGCGCCGCCTTCGACCGGGCCACCGCCTCAGCGTCGGGTATCGCCGGGACGGCACGCCATCCGTTGTGACATTGGCTGTCGATGACGGCGTGCGGATCGAAGTTACCTTGGACGGCACCATTGCCGGTCGGACGGTTACGCCGAGCGCGTCGACGATCGAGCGTGCGGGGCAATTGCAGGTGAACGGGTCGATCTACGCTTCGCTCGACAGAGCAGGCGTTCCGGCCCGTTTCGCCGTCGATCTCGCACAGATTCTGGGGGACACGGTCGACTTTCGCAGGGATCTTCAAGGCGGGGAAAGTCTGAATATCCTCTGGCGTCAGACGGTCCTTCCGGACGGTTCGGAAATCGGCCAGCCGCTTATGTCCTATGCTGCACTCGACCTGGAGGACGATCAACTCGAGATCGTGTGGGCGGACGAAGACAGCGGACGTGCGACGGTTTATCTGAACGGAGAAATCCTGCGGACAGTCGCGCCGCCGGTGGAAGGCGCGCGGCTGTCATCGGTCTTCGGGCAGCGCAAGCATCCGATCTACGGCAATATGCGGATGCACACAGGCGTCGACTACGCCGCTGCTGCGGGGACGCCGATTGCAGCGACCGCACCCGGACGGATCTCCTTTATCGGATGGCGGAGCGGGTATGGCCGGGTGGTCGAGATCGCGCATGGGTCTGATACGATGACCCGATATGCGCACATGAGCGCAGTGGCAAAGGCACTGGCGGTCGGGAACCGCGTTCTTGCAGGCGAGGTGATCGGCGAGGTCGGTGAAACGGGCACCGCAACAGCCCCCAATCTTCACTACGAAGTGCGCGTGGACGGTCGACCCATCGATCCGCTTGGGGAGAAGTTGCTCGCCTCTGCGGAAAACCTCGACGCCGCCGATGCCACTGAAATTCTTGCAGAGACGCGCACACGTTTCGTGGCCGCTCTTCGCGAAGATACATGACTGATTTGAAAGGAATAACCATGAAAAACAGGCTTCAAACCCTTGCCGCTGCGACTCTCATTATTGCCGCCGCGACGGCCGCAACCGCCCAGACCGCCATCCACGTCGGAAAGACGCGCGGCTGCGGATGCTGCATTGCCTGGATGGAGAAGCTGTCCGAGGCCGGGTTTGCCCCGGAAGGCGAAAACCTCGGTGGCGCGTTGATTCGTCTGAAAATGGATCGCGGCATTCCAGTCGATATGTTCTCCTGCCATACGGCGACTATCGACGACTATACCATCGAGGGCCACGTTCCTCCAGCCGATATCACCCGCCTTCTTGAGGAACGTCCCGACGCCATCGGTCTTGCCGTGCCCGGCATGCCCATCGGCTCGCCCGGCATGGATTTCGGCGACAATGCCGAAGCCTACGATGTCTTTTTGGTGAAATCCGACGGCACCACCGAAGTCTTCTCGTCCTATCCGGCAAGTTGAGTTGGAGCAGATCGCAACACTTTCGCCTGTTGCACTGGGTTTTCTGGGAAGCCTCGCCGCCGGTCTCATGACCGCCGTCGGGGCGACGCCTGTGCTTCTCGGCAAGACTCCGTCACGCAAATGGCGTGATATCTCGCTCGGCTTTGCCGCCGGGGTCATGCTTGCCGCATCGTTTTTTTCCCTCATCATCCCGGCGCTGGACGTAGCTGAATCGCGATACGGCGACGGGGCGATCCCAGCGCTGATCGTTTGCGCGGCGATCCTGATGGGGATGGGCGTGGTCGCCCTGATGAACGAGCTGATTCCACACGAGCATTTCAGCAGTGGCCGTGAAGGCCCCGAGGCTGTTTCGCTGCGGCGCGTCTGGCTCTTCATCATCGCCATCGCGATCCACAACGCACCAGAAGGTCTGGCCGTCGGCGTTGCATTCGGAGCTGATGGGTTCACCGGCGGATTCCCAGTTGCCCTCGGCATCGGATTGCAGAATGCGCCCGAGGGCTTGGCCGTGGCGGTCGCTTTGCTGGGCGAGCGGTACTCGGCGGGCCGTGCCTTCGGAATTGCGGCACTGACCGGTCTGGTCGAACCCGTCACAGGATTTCTCGGTGCTGCGGTGATCGTCGTGGCGCAGCCCCTCCTGCCCTGGGGTCTGGCATTCGCGGCGGGCGCGATGCTCTACGTCATCAGCCACGAGATCATCCCCGAAACCCACCGCAGCGGCCATCAGAAGCAAGCAACGACAGGTCTCGCGATTGGCCTCGTCGTCATGCTGTTCCTCGATGTCTGGTTAGGTTGATCCATGAAAAATTATGTTTTGGGATTTTACGCATCCATCGCAGCGCTCGCCGCCGACCTGGCATCGAAGGCGTTCGTCGTCGCCAACGCGGACACGCTTGCCACAGGCATCCCTGTCTTTCCAGGTTTCAATCTGATCTTTCACCGCAACTACGGCGTGACCTTTGGGTTCTTTCAGAGCGTACCGTGGTGGGTACTGGCTTTGGTCGCCACCGCCGTCGTCCTGTATCTTGTCGTGTCGCTGATCCGGGCAACGCAACCAGCCGAGGCGGGCGCCTACGGCATGGTGATCGGTGGCGCTTTGGGAAATATCGTGGATCGTCTTCGCTTCGGCGGAGTGACCGATTTCCTGGATTTCTATCTCGGAACGGCGCACTGGCCAGCGTTCAACCTTGCGGATGTCTTCGTGGTTTGTGGCGTCGGGGTTTTACTGATCGTCGCAGGGCGCGAGAAGGTCGCATCGTCTGAAGCATCGGAGTAGATCGCGGTGGTTTCGGTAGGCATCACCGCTCCTGGCGTCTGGATATCCTCGGGACTTGCACGTTCTCTTTGTGCATTATTTCTTGGTGTCCTGGCCGTTCTCGCGCTGCCACCGTTCTCGTTGCCAGTGATTTTGCCGATCGCGTTTGGTGGACTGTATCTCCTTGTCGTCGGAGCGACCCGCAGGACAGCCGGTCTTGCCGGATGGGCGTTCGGCGTCGGCTTCTTCCTGTTTGGACTGTCCTGGATCGCAGAGAGCTTCTATGTCGATGCGAGGCGGTTCGGCTGGATGGCCGGTCCTGCGGTGGCTGGACTGGCCGCCGGCCTTGCGCTGTTCCCGGCGGCGGCAATGGCAGCGTTCGCATGGAGCAGGACGAAAGGTGTCTCCGGCGCATTGATCTTCGCGGTCTGCTGGTCGGTTTCGGAATGGCTGCGCGGCACCATGCTGACAGGCTTCCCCTGGAACCTTATTGCCTACACGTGGGCCGACTACGATATTCCACGCCAAATGGCCGCATGGGTTGGCAGCTACGGACTTGGCCTCCTCACAGTTCTGCTGTCGGTCCTGCCCGTAACGCTCCACATGCGGAATCGTCGGCAAAATGCGTTCGCCACATTTGTTTTCATTTCGGTGGTGGCGGGTGCCGGAACCCTCGGCACGGTTCGCCTTATGGCCACCACACCGCCAACAGACACAACCGTCAGGATCGTTCAGGGAAACATTCCTCAGACGGAGAAATGGAACCCCGCGTTCCGCGACCGGAACATATCCCGCTATCTGGATCTGTCCGCGCAGTCTGGCAGGTTCGACGTCCTTCTCTGGCCCGAAAGCGCATTTCCCGGCTATCTTGATGAGAATCCTGGAATGTTGGATCAAATTGCTGACCGTCTGCCTGAAGGCAGCGTTCTACTGACCGGTGCCCAGACGCGAGAGCCGGGCGTGACGGGCACACGCTATCGAAATTCGATCCTCGCGGTCGATCAGACCGGACGGATCGTCACGAGATACGCCAAGCATCATCTCGTGCCGTTCGGGGAATATGTTCCCTTGCGGGGTTTTCTTCCGATCCAGCGACTGACCGCAGGGCTTGGGGACTTCACGCCCGGTCCCGGCCCCCAGACCGTTGAGCTACCCGGTTTATCTCCGGTCGGCCTTTCGATCTGCTACGAGGCCATTTTTCCGGGACGCGTCGTAGACGCCGCTTCGCGTCCGGACTGGATCTTCAACGCCACCAATGACGCTTGGTTCGGTGCGTCTTTCGGTCCGCGGCAACATCTGGCCTCTGCCAGGATGCGCGCGGTCGAAGAGGGGCTGCCGATGGTTCGTGCGGCCAATACGGGCATTTCAGCATTTATCGATGGGTACGGCCGCATCGTCGCCCGCCTTGGGCTGGATGAGACCGGCGTCTTGGACGCCCGCTTGCCTGCCGCACTCCCGCCTACGCCCTTCGCGAAATACGGACAGTTGACGTTCTTGCTCATTCTGGCGGCGAGCATTGTGGGAGCCATTGGAATGACCGTCAGAAAGGAAAGCGCACCATGATCGTAATCTTTGGAGCAGTGGCGGGCGCCGCATGGGGCGGATATCTCGCCAGGAAGCGTGGCGGCAACAAGCTGGACATCGCCCAATACGCGACGAGTTCCGCGATCGCATTCGGACTCTTGGCGTTGTTCGCCTCGATCTTTCTCGCACGGGTTCTATGAACCGCCAGCCAAGGCCGGTACGATGCTATGCGAATATGTCGATTGGCGTCCCGTCCCGCACCATTGCGTAGATATCCTCAATTTCGCGGTCCGACACCGCGATGCAACCCGCCGTCCAGTCTGGTTTGATCGCGTCGATACCGGGTCGTGGCCCGCCATGGATAAAAATGTCGCCGCCCGGCTCACGTCCCTGTGCAGCGGCATAGGCGATATCGGCCTCGTTCGGATAGGAGATGCCGATGGAGAGATGGAACAGACTGTCGGGATTGCGGCGGTCGACTGTATAGGTTCCCTCGGGCGTTTTTCCATCACCCTCGAATTGCTTGGGCCCCTCCGCCGCAAAACCGAGATCGATCCGGTAGGCTTTCAGGACCGAGGTATTGTTGAACAGGAACAGGTTCCGGTCACTTTTGAACATCTGCAACCGGGTGACTGCGGGCCCGTCGTAGGTCCGGAACTTGCTGGCGCATCCCGCAAGGCCGAGTGCCAGTCCACCCAATAGCGCAGTTCTGCGTGTCGTTTTCATCATGTCGTCCGCTCGATCTTTCTATGTGCCCATTCATATCGGTATCGGTATGTCTGATCAATCAATGGCCGTGCGCCAGGGCTCCCTGCGCCATCTTCTCTCCCACTTGCTCACCCCCGGACCCGTCCGGTCGATCCTTCTTGGCCCGGAGCAGCCTGAGCGCGTTGGCGACGACCAGCAGCGAAACGCCGACATCCGCAGCGATGGCCCCCCACATCGTCGCCATGCCGAAGGCCGTCAGCCCGACGAACAGCGCCTTGGTCGCCAGTGCGATGCCTATATTCTGATGAATGATGCCCATGGTCCGGCGTGAATGCCCGATCAGCCACGGCACCTTGGCAATATCATCTGTCATCAACGCGATATCGGCGGTCTCAATAGCGGCGTCCGATCCGACCGCACCCATAGCGATCGCGAAATGCGCCCGCGCCATGGCAGGTGCATCGTTCACGCCATCGCCAATCATTGCCACGACATCATAGTTGGCAACGAGTTCCTCGATTGCCGTCACCTTGTCCTCTGGCAGCAGCTCCGCGCGAACCTCGTCGATACCGACCTCTGCTGCCACAGCGCGTGCCGTGCGCTCGTTATCACCAGTCAGCATGATGATCTTTTTCACGCCTTGGGCATGCAGGCGTGCCACGACCTCCTTCGCATCCGGGCGGATGCGGTCGCGCAGTTCGATCAGGCCCAGCAGGCGGTCCCCGGAGCCTACGGCCACGAGCGTGCTGCCAGCCCCCTCGATCCGCTCCAGCAGATCGCGGGGGATTGCGTCACCGAGACCTTTCTCGGTCGCAAAGCGATCCGAACCGAGCCAGACGGGCTGGCCCTCCCATGTTCCTTCGACGCCGCGGCCCGGCACCGTTTGGGTGTCGGTAGCCGCCGACTGCTTCAGCCCATCGCGTTCGCCGCGCGCCAGGATGGCCCGCGCCAGAGGATGCGAAGAGCGGGCTTCCAGCGCGACAGCGGCACTCAGAAGGTCGCGCTCGGCCGTGCCGCCCAAGGGATGCAGACCCGCGACCTCCGGCTCGCCCATGGTGATCGTTCCGGTCTTGTCCATTGCCAGGGCGGTCATACGCGAGGGGGCCTCGACATAGGCACCGCCCTTGATCAGCACGCCGTTGCGCGCGGAGGCCGCGAGCGAGGCGACGATGGAAACCGGCGTGGAGATGACCAGCGCACAGGGGCAGGCGATCACCAGAAGAACCAAGGCATTGTAGAACCAGTAGTTCCACGCCCCCACGAACAGCAGCGGCGGCACGACGGCGATCAGAACCGCCAGCGCCATCACGATGGGCGTGTAGATGCGGGCGAATTTCGTGACCCATTGCTCCACCTCGGCCCGGCGCGAATGCGCATCGCCTACCATTCGGATGATTTTCGAGAGCACGGTATCGCCTGCGGCCTTGGTGGCCCTAACCGTCAGTGTGCCATCACCGTTGATTGTGCCGGCATAGACCTCGTCGCCAGTTTCCTTGGCAACCAGGGCGCTTTCTCCGGTGATCGGAGCCTGGTCGACATCGCCACGACCCTCGGTGACTTCGCCATCAAGAGGGATACGATCACCGCCGCGCACCACGAAGCGATCACCGATCGCAACCTCGGCGGCGGGAACGTCGGTCTCCGATCCGTCGGCACGGATGACCCGCGCTGTTGGCGGAGCCAGGTCCAGAAGGGCCGAGACCGCATTGCGGGCACGCCCCACGCTCCAGGATTCGAGAGCGAGAGACAGAGCAAAGAAGAAGGCGACCGTCGCCGCCTCGAAAAACTCGCCCAGCCCGATCGCCCCGGCCACTGCGACGATCATCAGAAGATTCATGTCAGGCGAAAGTCGGCGCGCGGCGGACCATGCCTTGGGGGCGACCAGCCATGCTCCGAACACCACCGCCAGCATGAACAGACCCATCTCGATCAGAGGCATCGACGTCTCGCCATGGCCCGAGAAGAGCCGTAGCGCGCCGCCCGCCCCCGTCTCGACGATGTGGTAGAGGAACCCCGCTGCCCAGAAACCGCCGCTAAGCCCGGTGAACAGGCGCTGACGTGCGAAATGGGCCGCCTGGTCTGCCTCGGCGCTTTCAGCATCCCACATTTTCGCGCTCATCCCAGTCGACCCGACGATCTTGATGATCTTGTCGTCGCTGAGCGGTTTGGCGCTTTCGAGGATGGTCATCCTACCATTCAACACATCGAAGGCCAGATGCTCGCTGCCGCCGACTTCCGGTCCGACGACTTTGTTCAGGATCGCGACCTCTTCGGCGCAATCCAGCCCGTTGACGCGAAAACTACGTCCGGCGGATGGCGGAGGTGCTGCTGCCTGAGAAGTGCCTTCGGCTGTTTGGCCACAGCAGGACTTGGGATGGGCGTCGTGGTCTGCATCATGTGGCATAGCGAGGTCCTTTCACCGGATAGATTCCTGTGTAGGAGCTACAGCAACTGAAGGTTCAAGAACTTTTTCTAAATGACGCCCTTTCATCGGCCTGAACGAACCAGTCACCTTGAAGTGAATCATGTTTCCAATGGAATTGAAGAAAATGGATGCAAAAACGACCCTTTTCGCGGCAGTTTTTTGTCTTCTGCCAAGTCATTGATCCGATTGGTGCTGGACCGCCGCAAAAACCTCGTGCAAAAAGAATCCATGAAAATCGGCTATGCACGGGTCTCGACGGAAGAGCAGAACCTCGATCTCCAGATCGAGGCGCTGACCGATGCCGGGTGCGACCGGATCGTCACTGACAAGGGGCAGAGTGGCGCACGCGCCGCCGAGGCCCGCCCTGGCTTTTCCCAAGCGATGGCCCTTCTCGGTCCCGGCGACCAGATCGTTGTCTGGAAACTGGATAGGGTCGGTCGGTCCATCGCTGATCTGATCCACCTTCTCAAAACCTTCGAGGAGCGCGCGGTCGAGTTCCGCAGCCTGACGGACGGAATCGACACGACGACTGCTGGCGGGCGTCTGGTGTTTCATATCATGGGGGCTTTGGCTGAGTTTGAACGGAGTCTCATCCAAGAGCGGACCAGAGCGGGCCTGCGGGCTGCAAAAAAGCGCGGGAAGCGGCTTGGCCGACCTCCGGCCCTCACGCCTGCACAGATCGCTCACGCGAAAGCGGCGATCTCCGCCAAGCGCGAAACTGTTACTGGCATGGCGGAGATCTTGGGAGTGAACCGCAGCACCATCCAACGCGCGCTTGGCACGTCGGCATGAGCATGGATAGCCTGCAACGTGCCTTCTATGGGCTGAAGTTCGAGAACGCTTTTCTTCGACAGAAGGGAAAGGCGTTCGAGGACCTGTTTTCAAGGATCATGGGGCACGCCTCCCCTGGCGATTTCCAGGCCGTGCGACCCTACGGGAGCCGCGGCGACCTGAAATGCGATGGCTATCGCGTCAGCGACAAGACTGTTTTTCAGTGCTACGCGCCGTCCAACATGAAGCTGGCGAACATGCTTGCCAAGATGGACGAGGACTTCAATGGCGCGGTCGCTCATTGGGGCGATCGCATGAAACGCTGGTCTTTCGTTCACAACGAGGATGACGGCCTTCCCGCCGACGCGACGCAAAAACTTGTGGATTTAAGCGCAGCGAACCCAACGGTCCACCTTGATCAAACTGGCTATCCAGAGTTGTTCGCCGTCGTCATGACGCTTTCCATCCCGCAGCTTGAAGATTTGTTCGGGTCGGTGCCGTCACAGCGGACGATGGCCCAACTGGACTACGAGGCCCTGCGCCCCGTCGTGACACTGATCCAAAAGCTGAACCCGGACGACAACCCGCCCCTATCCGCCCCTTCGGCCTCGAAGCTGGACGCGAACGATCTCTCGGCCGACGCCGCCGAGCTACTGCGACAGGGGCGCCGTCGTGAACCGCTGGTCGAGCGTTTCTTCAACGACTGGCCCGATCCGAGCTTTGGCGAGGAGATTGCCCAAGGGTTCCGCGAGCGGTATCAGGCGTTGAAGATCGAAGACCTGCCGCCCGACCAGATATTCATGGAGCTTCAAACCTTCGCCGGTGGGATGGATGGCACGCCCTCGCATCAGGCGGCGGTTCTCGCGGTCATGTCCTACTTCTTCGAGCGATGCGATATATTCGAGGATCACGTCGAGGAGGATGTGGAAACATGATCCTGCCGACCAAGCACATCAGACCGGAACGCGCGCTTCTAACCATTGGGGCCGAGGTTCTGGGGTGTCTGCGCGAGCCGATGACCGTCTCCCGTGTCTGGGACGAGCTTCGCAACCGGCGTGGCGAGACGTCGGAGCCGTCTGCGATCACATACGATTGGTTCATTCTGGCGCTCGACCTTCTGTTCATCGTGAAAGCCGTGGATTTCGACAGCGGTGTGCTGCGGAAGGCGGCCCCATGATCCATACGATCACGAGCGACCTCGATGGCTTCAAGGCGCTGACGTTTGCGCCGGGATTGAACATCCTGCTTGCCGAAAAGAGCGCAGACGCGACGGACCGCCAGTCGCGCAACGGGGCGGGGAAGACCAGTTTTGTCGAACTGATCCACTTCATGTTCGGCGGCAACGCCAAGCCGGACAGTATTTTCAGGACGGATGAGCTGGTCGCATCCACGTTCGAGATGCAGATCGACGTGGGTGGGCATGTGATTTCGGCAGCCCGATCCGGCGCGAAGCCGTCTCGCATCCGCATACAGGGCGAGACGTCTCACTGGCCGATCGAACCCACCCTGGAGGCCAAGACCGGCGACCTCATCCTGTCGAACGACCACTGGAAATCTGATCTCGGGGCGCTGATGTTTGGCCTTCCTGTAGACCCTGATGCCCAAAGCCGCTTCGGTGCGACTTTCCGGTCCCTTTTCTCGTATTTTGCCCGCCGTCAGAACAGCGGGGGCTTCGTTCAGCCAACGCAGCAATCGGGTCAGCAGCAGAATTGGGATCAGCAGGTTGCGGTATCCTATCTTCTCGGTCTCGACTCCGGCATTTCTCAAGAATTTCAGGAGACCCGCGCGCAAGAAAAGGCTATGACCGAGCTTCGTAAGGCTGCGAAGCAGGGCAACTTAGGGAAGTTCTACGGCAACGCCGCTGATTTTCGCACGCGCTTGGCCATCGCCGAGACAAAGGCGCGACAGCTCCAGCAACAGCTCGCTACGTTCAACGTCGTCCCTGAATACGCGGCAATGGAGCAGGAAGCTTCGGCGATCACCCGGACCATTTCCGCCGTCAACGACGACAACCTGATCGACCGCGAGTTGATCCTGCAACTCACATCCTCGCTGGCGGACGAGCGACCGCCCGCTGCCGACAATATCGCAAAGCTCTACAGCGAAGCCGGCGTCGTTCTGCCGGGCACGGTCGGTCGGCGGTTCGAGGAAGTTTCGCAGTTCCATGAGGCCATTGTTCGGAACCGTCAGGCCCATCTTTCGGCCGAGATCGCAGCCGCCGAGGGGCGCATTTCCGTGCGAGTTGCCGAACGTATCGACCTTGATCGGCGACGGGCGCAACTCATGGGCATCCTGCAATCGGGTGGCGCACTGGAACATTACGCGAAGCTCCAAGAAGAGGCCGGACGGGCCGAGGCAAATGTCGAAGCGCTTCGCCAGCAGCTTGAGATCGCCGAGCGGATCGAAAGCACGAAGGTCCAACTTGAGATCGAGCGTGCCCGTCTCCGTCAGGCGCTACAAAACGACCTGCATGAGCGTAGTGCCATCGTAAACGAAGCGATCGTCATCTTCGAGGAGTTGTCGCAAGCCCTCTATGAACAGGCCGGAAACCTGACCATCGCGGCGACACCGAACGGCCCGACGTTCGAGGTGAAGATTGACGCGCAGCGCAGCAAGGGCATCACGAACATGCAGATTTTCTGCTTCGATCTGATGTTGGCCGAACTGGCGACCAGGAGGGGCATCGGCCCCGGCTTTCTGATCCATGACAGCCATCTGTTCGATGGCGTCGATGAACGTCAGGTTGCAAAGGCCTTGCAACTCGGTGCTGATCATGCGGCCAGTGTCGGCTTCCAGTATATCGTCACCATGAACTCCGACGCAGTGCCCGAAGACGGCTTTCGTGATGATTTCGACGTGTGGTCTGTCGTGAACCCAACCCGCTTGACCGACGAGATCGACACTGGCGGACTGTTCGGAGTCCGGTTTGGGTGATGCAATGAGATCTGATGGCCCAGGTTACTACTACGTCGTGCGGAAACCGGGGGATGATTGGGAAGTCTGGATGTGGACCGGGCATCGTTGGTATGAGCCCGGTGAAGCAGAGGAGCGCGATCCGCCGCACTGGTGTTCGCGTGTGCCGCAACCACCGGCAAAAAACCGATAATCCGTCTTATGTTAAGTAAGTCAGGGTTATTGACCTTTTTATAGCCCGCCTTGGTCGGCTCTAAGCCCTTCGCCGCTTTGATGGATCACCATCTTTTCCGCAGGATAGGGCCGTATCAGTTCAAAGGCGTCCTTCGGTTGCCCCGCCAGCCACGTCTCATAGTCGTCTGGATGCAAAATCGCTGGCATCCTGTCTGGATGCGTGTCGGCCACCAGCTCATTCGGCGTCGTCGTGACCATCGAGGACGTGACCAGCTCACGCTTGTCACCGCCATAGTTTCCGCTGAATCCGCGCCAGACTCCGGCGAAGGCGAAAGGGGGTCTTTCGTCTTCGCCTGTCACACCAAACCAGATGTAAGTCGCCGGTTTTCGTCCTTTGGCCTCGCAAAAACTGGTCGCCGGAATCAAACAGCGTCGCTCTTGAAAGCTGGTTCTCCAAAACGAGGACGTGCGCAACTTGTCGTCACGGGCGTTGTTGACCGCTTTGGGCTGGATAGGTTCGCCGGTTTTCTTCGAGACCTGGGGCATCACGAACCCCCAATGAGCGTTCCAGATCGCCCGTTCGCCATCCCCATCCATGACGACGATAGGCGCCAGTCGCTTCGGGAAGATCGCTGGCAGCGGTTCGGCGTTCCCGAGTTGATCCCGGCTTGCATCCACCTTGAAAAGCTGGCGCATCATTTCAGGAGGCAACGTGTTGGAATACAGATTACACATCGACTACTTTCCGAGAAAATATATCCGTGTGATCGCGCTTATCAACAAACTCTCCACACACGACATTGCCTAGCGTAATTGGGAACACCGGTGACTGGTCCAACGCAGACTGTATCGGAGGCAGCCGATGGCAAGGCCCCTTTATTTCATCCGCGTTTTCTGGCGTCGAGTATGCCCCCCAGAAGAAGCAGTTATGGCAGCCCATCTTACTGTCTGATCTCATTTATTTTCCCATCATTCGACACTTTGACACGTTGAATCTTTCCTGATCTCTTATGCCTCATTTTCCTAGAAATATCCACGGGGGAGCTGCGCCAGCAGCGGGGGCCGTGGCCCCTGCCATGATCCTCGATCATGGCACCGCGCTCTAGGCTACAGCCGGCAGACCGGCTTTCGCCCCGCACCCTTCGATCCTGGCCTTCCTGATCCAATAGCCCGCGCCCTGTCTCTGCGAGCCAGGTCGCGGGCTTTGTCTCATGGTCGCCCTGGACCTTGTGAGCGGCCCTTGCGGGTGACGATCGCAGGGGGCGGTCGGATCTTCGATTGTGGAACGTCTCACACCTTTGACTCGATGAAGTGAATTTTCTGAAGCTGATCAATGGGCCGCGTCATGCAATATTGACCCAAACGTCAAGCATCTCTGACCCACCGAACCTTCATTTGCAGCCAAAACCATTATCTTTCCCAAGACAAAATATAGAGCCGTAGTGTTATAAAATGGTTCTATTTATCAGCTCGAAACCTCGTTCCGTAGGCATACAAAATAAACATTTCCCACCGCTTGCGTCTGCCCAGACAGCACCAATCTGGCGTTTATCATTTTCACCGTCATAAAGATGCCCACCCTTGTATTCGACGGCAAGAATACGTCCATCTGTAAGCATCGCCACAAAGTCGGGATAGAACTTCTGGTGGGGCAGTTGAAGCCAAAAAGAAGTATTCTTGCCCTCGACATTCCTGATCCAGAAACGCACTTCGTCCATCCGGTCCAGATAGACAGCGCAATCGAACTCCTCTCCAGTCGGCTTCAAGTCTCCGACGAGCGGCGTGTAATGCTTGTTGAACTTCGTCGCGCCCGCGTAGGGCTGGTTGAACGCATAAGAACGTTCGTCGAAGATCATCGAAAGGTCGGAATGGGTCGCGAAGTCTTCAGCGTTCGTGGCAAATAGCGCGGAGTAGTTGGGGTCGAGTGGGGCTGAGTGCAGAAAACCCCTTTAAGGTTTCTGTTGGGTTGTTTGCGCGTTGAGACTGACGCTCACGGTTCGTTCGCTCCGAGATACCGATAGATTGTCGCTTTTGAGAGGCTGTAGTGTGCCATCAGATCTTTGATCAGCATTCCAGCGGTACGCTTTTTGCGTAGCTCAACGATCTGATCTTCTGAAAGCGCGGGTCGTTTGCCGAACTGTACGCCGCGATCTTTGGCCTTCTTGATCCCATCCATCTGTCGCTCGGCGCGGATTTCGGTTTCGAACTGGCCAATGGCTCCGAGCATGTTGAACAGCAGCCGCCCGGTTGCGTCGGACGTGTCGATATTCTGATCGAGCACGACCAGATCGACACCTTTCTGTTTCAGTGTTTCAGCGATCTGGCAAAGGTGCAGTGTGGATCGCGCCAATCGGTCGATACGTGTGACAATCAGCTGGTCACCGTCGCGGACGTAATTCAGGCATTCTTTCAGCTGAGGGCGGGCGTCCGTCGTACCACTGCGCTTCTCTTCGAAAAGCTTGTCGCAGCCATCCAGCTTTTCGCGCTGCACGTCCAGAGATTGTCCGACTGAGCTGACGCGGGCGTATCCGACTTTGGCCATAGTGTCTCGAATAAATTCAGAGGTCTTGCGACTGTCATATTGAGACATTGAAAAAGACATGGCAAGCGAATGGTCTCAATTTCTACAGTTTTGAAGACCCTCTCCGTATAGAAAGACGACCCTCATGGCACACCGAGCGGTTCTGACCGCGCGACAGCGCGCGGCCCTTTTCCACCTTCCAACGGATGAGGCGTTGATCCTTCGGCATTACGCCCTGTCCGATGAAGACATCGATTTTATCCGCACCCGCCGCCGCCCTGAGAACCTGATCGGATTTGCGCTGCAGCTTTGTGCCCTTCGATATCCGGGACGGCTGCTGAGGCCCGGAGAGATCATCCCCAAAGAAATGTCTGACTTCATCGCCGCCCAGCTCGGCGTCAAACCCGATGACCTTCTACATTATGCCGAGCGAGAGAACACACGGCACGAGCACCTGGAAGTACTGCGCAAGATTTATAGGTACGAGATGTTCAAGGGCAAGCGGGTCAAACAGATGCGTGCGTGGCTTGATCAGAATGCCGAAGGTGCGCAATCGAGCGAAGGTCTGGTGAGGGCCTTTGTGCAAGAATGTCGTGGGCGGCATATCATCCTGCCGGGAACGACTGTCATGGAACGGATGTGCGCCGACGCGCTTGTTGCTGCCGAACGCCGGATCGAAACTCGGATAACGGCGCGCCTTGACCGCGCGATGCGCGCTCGTCTCGATGGCTTATTGAATGAGGAAGAGGAGGGCCAAACCACCACGTTCGTGTGGTTGCGCCAGTTTGAGCCAGGCAAGAACTCCGCAGATATCAACCGCCTGCTTGATCGGCTGGAGTTTCTGAAGGCGATTGCCTTGGCACCAGAAATTATGGACGACATCCCAGCACATCGGGTCACGCGGCTGCGCCGTCAGGGAGAACGCTACTTTGCGAAAGGACTACGTGACATCACCAGTGACCGCCGCCTTGCCATCCTGGCCGTCTGCGTCGTGGAATGGAGCGCTGCCATCGCAGATACCGTTGTGGAAACACATGACAGGATTGTAGGCAGCGTCTGGCGGGATGCGAAACGGATCTGCGACGCGCGGGTCACGGAAGCTCAGGCGGACGTCGCAAAGACCCTGGCTGGATTTGAGACCCTGGGATCAAACCTATTGATGGCCAAAGGCGACGATGCCGCCCTCGCCAATGCCGTCGATAGTTCTTGCGGCTGGAGCGGCCTTGAAAGTCTGGTCGCGCAAGCAACACAGCTTCAGGCAACGGTGAAAGCAGATACTCTGGCCCATGTGTCCAAGGGCTTCCACCGGTTCAAACGCTATGCTCGGCGCATGTTGAATGCTCTGGATATGACATGCGCCAGTGTGGCCCAGCCATTGATCACGGCAGCGCAGATTATCCGTGACAAACAGGATATCCCGGCCACATCGCTGACCTTTTTACAACCACGTTCGAAATGGCGACCGCAATTCCGCGCGCCCGATATTGATCAAGAGCGGCTGTGGGTTGTCGCCGTCCTGTGCCACCTGCGCGATGCGTTCCGTTCTGGCGATATCTGGCTTCCGCATTCGCGGCGTCATGCCGACATGAAGCAAGCCCTTGTGTCCATCGATGCCGCCCGCGCCATGGGGCTTTCAATGCCACTGGAACCAGAGATCTGGATGGCTGATCGAAAGCGCCGCTTGGAAGAGGGGCTGAAACGGCTGGCCAAGGCGGTGCGCTCCAAAACCTTGCCGAGTGGAGTCATTGAAGACGGCGTTTTGCGCGTGAGCCGTCTTGACGCCGATGTGCCGGAGGAGGCCGGTGATCTCGTCCTCGATCTTTACCGTCGTCTGCCGGAGACGCGGATCACCGATATTCTCACAGAGGTCGACAAAGACACCGGCTTCACCGAAGCCTTCACGCATCTGCACACCGGTGCCCCATGCCGTGACAAGATTGGCTTGCTGAACGTGCTCCTGGCGGAGGGTCTCAATCTAGGCCTGAGCAAAATGGCAAATGCCACCAACACTCATGACTTCATACAGCTTTCCCGTTTGTCACGGTGGCATGTCGAAAGCGAGGGAATGGCCCGCGCCCTGGCCATGGTGATTGATGCGCAGACCCACCTGCCAATGACCAAATTCTGGGGTGTAGGGAAAACGGCTTCCAGTGATGGGCAGTTTTTCCCAACGACGCGGCAGGGCGAGGCAATGAACCTCATCAACGCAAAATACGGCAACGAGCCGGGCATAAAGGCCTACACCCACGTCTCTGACCAGTATGCGCCATTCGCCACTCAGGTCATTCCCGCCACGGTGAGCGAGGCACCTTATCCGACATGAACCGCCTGCTCGACCGGCTGGAATTCTTGAAGGTCATGCCCCTGGGCAGATCCATCCTGGCAGACGTGCCACCCCATCGCGTTGCCCGCCTTCGACGACAAGGGGAACGGTATTTCGCTGGTGATCTGCGAGATATTTCAGGCGATCGCCGCCTTTCCATCCTCGCAGTCTGTGCGTTGGAATGGGGTAGCTCTATTGCTGACGCGGTGGTCGAGACCCATGACCGTATTGTCGGAAAGACATGGCGCGAAGCAAAACGCGCATGTGATGCCAGCGCGACCGACGCCAAGGCTGCATTGAAGGACACGCTGCAGGCCTTCTCAAACCTCGGATCAGCGCTGCTGGAAGCGCATGAAGATCAGGCGTCCCTGAGCGACGCCGTTCAAAACACTGGCGGTTGGTTATCCCTAAACCGGCATCCTGCGGGTGATGCAATCCTTGGGGATGGTGGGGCAAAAAGGCGTGCCCAAGGCCCGCACGCCGACGGTGATGTGCGCCGGATCACGCTGGTTTCGCGCGCCTGTCGGCGGGCTGTTCCGTAGCTACCGCGCCATTGGCGATGCGGTGGATGCGGGCACCGTTCTGGGCGCGATTTCAGACCCCTTTGGCGAGGTCGAGCAGGAGGTGATCTGCGACGAGGCCGGTATCGTCATCGGGCGCAGCAACATGCCGGTGGTCTATGAGGGCGAGGCGCTGTTTCACGTTGCCAGCACCCCGCGCGGCGAGGCGGCGGCGGACGGCGTCACCGCGCAGATGGACGCGGCGCCGCTGTTTGACGAGGACGAGATCCTCTAACGCGTTTCGCGAAACGCGCTAGCGCGTCTTGCCGGGGTTCTGCGGTATCAGGAAAATCGACAGGACGACCATGCTGAAGATCAGCTCGTAGACTTCCCATTTCCGCTCCACGTCCAGCACCGCGATGATGATGCTGGCCACCAGCGCGATGACCGCATGTTTCATCCATGGCACGGGCACGGCCATGCGGTCGGCCAGCGCCGCGATGCGCCCACCCTTGGGATAGACCAGCGGCAGACCGACCAGATACAGCAGGATGCAGATCGTCAGCACCGGCCCGAACAGCGATTTGGTCAGATGGACATCGCCAACCACCAGATTGTGCAGGTTCGTCTCATACTGTTTGTTGTTTTGCTGGAAAAATTCGTCCGACTCCCAGCCGACAATACGCTGGCCCCAGGATATCTCCTCGCCCGCGGCCATGAAGAACAGCAGCGCATAGAACACGGTCAGCCCCGCCGCCCCGCGCCGCCCGCTGCGCCACAGTGACGCGGCATGGGTGGCCAGAACGATGCTGGCGATCAGCAGGAACAGGGCGGTGGCATACTCCACCGGTCCGTCTTCGGCCGCGAAAACCAGCGTAAAAAACGATGGATTGGCGAAGGCCAGAACGATGGTGGCAATCAGGATCAGCGCGATTGCAGGTATCAAGGCGCTGTCGATTTTGCGGATAAGGCTCATGGCGCATCCTTTGACGTCAGAATATGAGCGTGTCGGCCAAACGCCGCGAATGCAGCAAAAGCCGGGGCTTGTAACCGCCAGCGTGTAAGCCAGCCCGCGCCGCGCATCAAGACCATTCGCCGCCCGCCCGCCTGCCTTCCCCTAGGGAAGCCGCGCTGCGGCGTCTTGCAATCGCGCGCAGAAACAACAAGACTGCCCCCAAAGCGGGACAGCCGCCGCGGCGCGCCCGGTGCGGCGCATATGGGCGCGCAGGTTACGCAAGGAAAAACGGCCCCAAAGAGGCCGATCCGCCATCGGAGAGACAAAAGTGGACCAGGGTATCGCAAGGCACATAGTTGCAGGGCGAAGCCGATCCGGTTTTCGGCGCGACGCCGTGCGTTGATGTGGTCAAGGTCGTCATCGGCAAGCGTGTAATGTCGAAGGAGCGAAAGTTCATCGATAGGGAGATCAAAAAAGGCCGAACGCTGGCGCTCGGTCAGAATGGTACGGTGCGCCATGTTTCTTTTGCTTTCTATTTTAGGTTTTCTTATCTTTGATTAAGATAATTAATAAGGAATAGCTTTTATGAGCGGAAGCAGAGCATCTGCCAGAGCATCACAAACATTCGTTTGTGAAACATGCTGATCGGCTATGCTCGCGTCTCAAAAGCCGACGGCAGCCAGTCCCTCGACTTGCAGCGGGATGCGCTGATCGCGTCAGGCGTCGAAGAGGACCAGATTTACTCGGATCTGGCATCCGGAAAGAAAGATGACCGCTCAGGTCTGGAGGCCTGCCTCAAGGCATTGCGGGATGGCGATGTTCTGGTTGTGTGGAAGCTTGACCGCTTGGGCCGCAGCCTGCACCATCTTGTCAAAACCGTCAGCTTGCTGTCCGAGCGCGGCGTTGGCCTCAAGGTGCTCACCGGACAAGGCGCGCAGATCGATACAACAACTGCGGCAGGACGACTTTCATTTGGCATCTTTGCGGCCTTGGCCGAATTTGAAAGTGAGTTGATCCGCGAACGCACAATGGCCGTGAACTGGCCCCCCTTTCGACCGGACACTCAGGCATAACCATGGAGGCTTAGGAATAGCCCTAAGCATGTGCTTATGTCTGACTATGAGATCATCACCGATGGCGGCCGCAGGCGTCGCTGGTCGTCGTCTGAGAAGCTGCGCATCGTGGAGGAGACGCTTGACGAAGCTACCAGCATTTCCATCGTCGCGCGCCGCAATGGTGTCGCGCCGAACCTGTTGTATCGTTGGCGACGACTGATGCTGGAGGGGGGAGCCGTGGCTGTGTCTGGAGACGATGACGTCACAAGCAATCGGGCCGTGCGACAGATGGAGGATCGCATCCGCGAGCTGGAGCGGCATCTGGGGCGCAAAACCCTCGAGGTGGAGATCCTGAAGGAGGCCCTCGACAAATCACGCTCAAAAAAACTGACGTGGCATGCGCAGTCGCTGCCGAAGGACGGTTTCCAATGAGCGTCGTGGCCGAGACCCTGGGCGTCTCCCGATCGAACCTGCACGCCCGTTTGACAGGAGGTGCAAAGCCGCGTCGGCGCTATCACAAAGCGCAAGATGCGGCGGTGGTGCCGTTGATCACTGCGCTCGTGGCGGCGCGGCCGACCTATGGCTATCGCCGCATTACGGCTATCCTGAACCGGCAGCTGCGTGCCTCAGGCTCCGCACCTGTTAACCACAAGCGCGTTTATCGCATTATGCAGGCCCAGAATCTGCTATTGGCGCGGCCCTACATGGAGCGGTCGGACCGCACCCACAATGGCAAGGTCGTGACCATGCGCTCGAACCTGCGATGGTGCTCGGATGGGTTCGAGTTCACCTGCTGGAACGGTGACATAGTCCGTGGAGCCTTCATCATCGACGCCCATGACCGAGAGATCATCTCCTGGTGCGCCGTCGTGAATGCGGGCATCGCTGGATCGGACGTGCGGGACATGATGCTGGCGGCGGTCGAAGCGCGGTTTGCGGGGCATCGCGCACCGCACCAGATCGAGATGCTCAGCGATAACGGCTCGCCCTACATCGCCAAGGACACCTGCATCTTCGCCCGGCAGCTCGGCCTCAAACCCTGCTTTACTCCGGTGAAGAGCCCGCAGAGCAACGGAATATCAGAGGCATTCGTCAACACCCTGAAGCGAGATTACGTGAACGTCACGCCGCTGCCAGACGCCGTCACCGTCCTTGGATTGATTGCCGGGTGGTTCGAAGACTACAATGAAAACCACCCGCACTCGGGGCTGAAGATGCGCTCTCCACGCGAGTTCATCGCAGCCCAAACCGCAACCGCCTGAGTGTCCGGTCAAACGGGGGCAAGATCAGGCCGGGCTCCAAGCCGCCCGCGCCCGTGGCCGGAAAGGTGGAAGGAAGTTTGCGCTGACAAAAGCGCAGGTCCGTATGGCGCAAGCCGCCATGGCCAATCGCGACACGTCTGTTAGTGATCTCTGCAAGGAGTTGGGGATCAAGCCTGTTACGCTCTATCGATACGTAGATCCAAACGGAAATCTGCGTGAATACGGAAGCCGCGTCCTCAAAATGCCTTAGGGTGTCATTCTGCACTCAGCCGGAATCCACCCCTCAATAGCGGTTTGGATCGACGCTTGATCAGGCTTCGGAACGTCCGATTCCGACAATTTTTCGCGTAAGAGGTCAAAAATGCCATCGTCCGCGACGGCAGCTAGGTTTTGCGAGTTATCAACGGAATTGATGTTCACCCGCGCATTTGCTCCTTGGACGTTGTTAATGATTGTGCTGGGTGAAGCAGGAGGGGCGTCGCTTCTGCGTACTTTCGAATTGTAAAATGCTCCAACCCCCATGCTGGGCATGGCGGCCCTATAGCCGGGATCTTCGACGATGTATTCCTCAACTAGTCCGTTACCGATCTCTCGCAGGAATCGGTCGTTCGGTTCGACTTGAATTGATGTGTCTTCGGTCATGACTTTTCCGCTCGTGACCAGACCCTTGATGCCGTCCTTTCTGTTCGTACCGTCCGCTTTAACAAACGACAGTGTTTCGTTCAGCGCCTCACCTAACATCGACAAATGGTCTCTCCTAACGCAATTCAATCTGTAGGTAAGCTATCTGGGCACCACAACTTAGACCAGTGACGTAATCGTTCGCTGATCAGTTCACCACTTCCGATAGAAAGCACAACCAGCCATTTTCTCATTTGGGTCAGTTTGTGACGTGAATGTCAAAGTCATCTGACGTTCAACATCGATCCTGTTTTTTTCTGGGCTTGGGGTTCGGGCAAGCCGAACGCCGCTGCGCCGCAAGGGGGCCGTTTCGTCGGCCCCCTTCGGACTACCGAAATAGACAAGCCCGTGTCCTCGCCTTCGGCTGCGGGCCGCGCCAGCTTGTCGATTTTGGCAGTCTCGACCCCCTCAGTTCGCCACATGGCAAGGTTTCAGGAGACGGGCGCTTCGCGTCCGACCCCTAAAACCCCGCCCGATTATCGGCACCAAGCCGGACAGGGCAGCACCACAAAGGAACGAGAAAATGAACCTCGACGCACTCGAAATGACAGAAGCGGAACACCAAGCGCGCAGGATCGCGGAGCAGAATGACCAGTTTCGCAAACACGTCCTGACAGGCGGACCCGCAGGCACACCGCAAGGGCGCATCGTTATGACCCGAGCCGTGGCAGAAGTCGGGCCGACCTTTCAGATGGAAGTCACCCGCGCCGTGATGGCTGACGAGACGTTCACCGAGGACAACGACCCTTACGGCGACCACACGTTCGGAGCCGTCACCGTGCAGGGCCGCAAGGTCTGGTGGAAGATCGACCTCTACGACCTCGACTATTGCTGGGGTTCAGAGACGCCCGACGATCCGAGCCAGACGCGCCGCGTCCTGACCGTCATGTTCCCGTCCGACTACTGAATACGGCGCGTCCCGAAAGGGGCGCGACCGTCAGGCGCAGCCCGCGCCGGAAAGGAGGTGACAGCATGAGCAGAGAGATTTTGACAGCCCGAATTGCGGAAGCATGGGCGCTTGTCAGGAAGGGCGATGATTTTGGCATCGGACGCCGCTTCCTGATCCAGCACGGAGCCATCTAAGGCCCCCTCGCCTCGCCCCCAAAGAGGGGCGGGGCAACCAATAACACATAACTTCACCACACGACAAGGATTGTCCCAATGACCAAGCAAACCAAGATCACCGCCACAGAGGCCCGTATCCCGCTGGACCGCCTGACCCTTTCCACCTTGAACCCGCGGCAGGACGTGCCGCAGGCAGACGTGATCGAACTGGCCGAAAGCATCTGGACCGCTGGCTTGATCCAGAACCTTTCAGGGCTGGCCGACGACGAGGGCGGAGCGGAGATTGTCGCGGGAGGCCGCAGGCTTCGCGCTTTGAAATATCTGGCCGAGCAGCACCCCGATATGGCCGAGACGCATCCCGAACTGGCAAGCCCGATGGTCAACCTGGCCCCCGACCGGACCACCGGAGAGGCATGGGCCACAACCGAAAACATTGCCCGCCGCGCGTTGCACCCCGCCGAGGAAATCCGCGCCTATGGCAAGATGGAGCAGGGCGGATCGACACCCGCCATCATTGCCCGCGCCTTTGCCGTGACCGAAAAGCACGTCTATCGCCGCCTTGCGCTTGCCCACCTTCCCGCGCCCGTGCTGGACGCCTTGCGGGCCGACGAAATCAGCCTGTCCAATGCCGCCGCGTTCACGATCAGCGACGACCAGAAGCGCAGCCTTGAGATACTGGAACAGGTGCGCGGCGAAAGCCAGTCGGATTACAACATCAAGCGGATGCTGAAACCTGACGCTGTGCGCGGGACCGACCGCCGCGCGATCTTTGTGGGCGAGGATGCCTATATGGCCGCAGGCGGGCGGATCGGCGGCGATCTTTTTGCCGACGAAAGCCTGTTTGATGATCCCGAAATCCTTGACGCGGTGTTTCAAGAAAAGCTGGACGCCGTCGCAAAACTGTTGCGGGGCAAGGGTTGGAAATGGGCCGAAGCGATCACCGAAAGCTACATCGGGTATCACACCATCGAGGACCGCAAGTTTGAGCGCATCTATGCAGAGCAAGGCGATCTGACCGAGGCTGAAACCGAGCGGTATGATGAACTGGCGGAACTGGCCGAGGGCGATGTTCTGGACGAGGACGGCGAAGCAGAACTGGCCGCATTGCAGGAAAAGCTGGACGGCATGTTCAGCGCCGAGCAAATGGCCGTTTCTGGTGTCATGGTCTATGTGGACCGCGATGGACGGTTGCAGGGTTCCGATGGGCTTGTTGCCCGTGAGGATAAAGCCGCCGCCATCGAGGCCGGTTTCCTTCGCAAGCCCACGCGGATCGAGGACGACGAGCCTAAATCGCCTATCTCGCAGAAGTTGGCCGACGATCTGGGGCGCATCGCACAAGGGGCGAAGCAACATGCGATCTTGCGCGACCCTGACCTGTTGCTTGATCTTCTGGCTTTCCAGTTGAGCCACGCTCTGAACTGGAAAAACCCGCTTGGCCTGTCGCTTACCGATGTTCCGAACTGGCCTTCGACAGAAGCCGAAGGCTATGCGCTGGACGAGAAGCTGACCGCCAACCCCCCGCGCGATATGTGGGAAATCAAAGACCTTGCCGCGTCATTCCGCGCGTTCCGAAAGAAGGGCGCGGACCATGTTCGCGGCGAACTGACCCGCTTTCTTGCGGCGCAGTATCGGGGCGGCGATGAAAAGCTGGCGGCGCTGGTCGAGAAGGAGACGCAGCCGAGTATCCGCGAAGTCTGGACCCCGACCGCCGAGAACTTTTTCAAGCGCGTGGGTGGTCCCTACCTCAACGACTTGTGGAGCGATCTTCTGGGGCTGGCATCAGGCCATGCCACCATCACCGCGTTCGAGAAGCTGAAAAAGAGTGAGAAGGCCGAGAAGCTGGAAAGCCTGTTTGCCGATCCGGCCACCCGCAGCGCCCTTGGCCTGACCGAAGAACAGCAAGACCGCATCGCCGCGTGGCTTCCCGAAGGCATGGCCTGACCAGACCCGCAGGGCGCGAAAGCGCCCTGCCCTTTCCCCAATACCGGAGACAGATCATGGCGATGAAATCCTACAATGTGGCGATGATGGACGCCGCGCCCAAAACCAGAAAAGCGCATATCATCACCTTCGCCCGCGACGGTCAGCCGCCCGTTGACGTGGCACTCTACAAGACGGGCGGAGGCTACGCCGCCGACCATCCCCGCAGTGGCTACGCGATCCGCGCCTTCGATCAAATCTGCCGGTTCGGCCCCGCCGTTTCCTTTGCCGAGGCCAAGGCAAGTCTGACGATGATGCTGGACGAAATGGAAGGATACGAACGTATCCGCGAAGCCTGCCACCGCTATCCCGTCCTGAATCCCGACTTCAACTAGGAGGTTTGCACCATGCCCGATTTCACAGCCCACCGTCACCCCGTCCTGGCCGTCCGTTGTCCCGATTGTGGGAAAGCCCCCGGCGTCTGGTGCTGCCGCCCGAGCGGCCACCGCGCCAGCGACTTCCACTTAAGCCGCAAGGCCGAAGCCGACCGCGTGTTTATCGACCAGCACGGGCCGTATGCCAGCATAGAGCGGGATGGCGAAGGTTGGATACTCGACCCGCAGGGCCGCGTCGGCATCCGCCCGCAGCCCGACCAGCTCGCACTTTTCTAGGCGAAGTTTCCGCGCACGAAAACTGGCACAGCCGCCAAGAACACACTATGATCCAACGAGATTTGGATTGCCGCCGAAAGGATAAACCAGATGAAAACCGCGATCCTGCACAGGGTTTATCTCTACGGATACAGTCGAAACGTCCTGCCCGCGTGGTTTCGCCGGATTGTGGCACGTTCCGAACTGCACCGCGCATGGCTTTCCGGGTTCAATGGCTGTTTTATTGAGAACGGCACCCGATACGGCCCTTCAAACCCATATGGGCTTGTTGTCGCGCCGACCGGCCAAGGCAAAGGCTTCTGGCCCGAATGATATTCTGATTCCTTGTGGTGAGGATAACGACTGGCCCCGCTTCGGCGGGGCCTTTTTTTCGCCAGAGCGAGGGGATAGGGTCCGATGGCCGACCGCTGATTACCGGCGTCCAACTCACATCGGAGACTTTGATGGACCTTTCCGAAATGACTTATCCAGAACTGGAAAAGCACCAGAAGGATGTAGAGGCAGCGATGCGCAACCTCGACAAAACCCGCAAATCCGACGCGAAGAAAGCCGTCAGGAAAACGGCCAAGGATCACGGTTTCACGGTAGAGGAACTGTTCGACCTACCCGCGAAGAAGTCCACCGCCGCCGCTTCGCCGCCCAAGTATCGCAACCCGAAGAACCCGGATGAAACGTGGACCGGCAAAGGCCGCAAACCCAAGTGGCTCACCGCCGCTTTGGAAGATGGCACCAGTCTTTCGTCCTTTGAAATCTGAAAATGATCGGGCGGGCCAGGTCTGCGTCCTGCCCCGCCCGATCCGGCGCTTTTCGCGCCGAAGCCTTGCCTAGTGGCACGGCGACGCCTGCTTACCGCTCTGGCCCCAAATCCGCGGTCGGTTTCAGGAGTTGATCGAGGCCACCTTGCGCGAACCGAACCAGGGCTTCGGCATCGTTTAGAGCGTCAACGGGATCACGTTAAAGAAGATCGAGCTTCGCGTTGCGCAGCCAGAACGATTCAGTGTCGCACAGCTCTGTCACAGCATTTCTCATCCGCACCATCCTTTCCGTCGCCCGCCTTCATACCGCCGCGCCAGCCCTTCGCCAATCAGCGTGCCGCCCACGTCAGCCCGATTGACATAGAGTCGGCCCAGAAGCCGCCCGTATTTGTCGCGACCCGGCAGAAGCATCAGATCGACTTGCTTCACACCGTCGATCAGATCGCGCAGCCGCGCGGTCGCCATGTTGCCAAGTTGTCGCTCGTAGTCGCATCTGGCGCGGTATGTTTCCGGTGTATCATAGCCGACCAAGCGAACCCGCTCGCCGCCAATGTCGATGGTATCCCCGTCAATGACGTAGATTTGCGATCCTTGGATGGCTTCACTAAAAGCGACCCCCGGCGTTGCCACAGCCCACAGCAGAAAACAGGTCCGAATGGCCCCGAAACACCAGCTCGACTTCCGCACCCCGAAGAAACCGCGTCGGCGTCCGTGGATCATCGGCGTAGTCATAGTTGCTGTCATTGCGATCCTCGCTGCCGTGATGTGAACGCCCGTCTGCATCCTTCCAATATCTTAGCTTTCCCCGTGCCATTTGTCACAGCGAGAGACGACTATTTCGCGGATAACTTGTGAGTATTTACGGGTGATGTGATCGTGCCGCCGCCGTGGTTTTAGAGTTCCGTTCGCACGTCCCAGAAGATCATGCCTACCCTGCGGATTGATCGGCGCCTGTCAGGTGAGCCATTGCCCGCCCGTCCCTTTTCCATGTGTTTCTGACTGATGAACATAGCGGAGGGGTTCTGTGAGACGCTTCGCTTCAAACACTACTTTCCCCTGGCCTGCGGCCATTCCTCGCGAAACAAAGTAGCATTGGACACACGACACCCCCCCGCAAAGCCATGTCCACCGAAACACTCAAAAAGGACCGAACCAATGGCTAACCAAACTCTGAAGCTCCGCGTCAAGACCGAAGGCCGCGACGGCAAGAACTACTGGGACAACTGCGGCGTCCTTTTCATCAACACCGACGACAGCGGCACGATCACTTCCGTCACCGTGAAACACAATATGTTCCCCGGCGTCGAAATGGCCGCTTTCCCGCCTCGCGACAAAGACGAGGAAAGCTAAGACAAGAAGGGCGGCCAGCGAGCCGCCCTTCCGCCTACCGGCACTATCCGTCAGACATAATCGCCCGTCTGCATCGGTAATTGATGCTCGACGGTTCGTCCTTTCTTCCCGTCTCATTTTCCTAGAATTATCCACGGGGGAGCTGCGCAAGCAGCGGGGGCCGTGGCCCCTGCCATGATCCTCGATCATGGCACCGCGCTCTAGG
>NZ_QCYH01000019.1 GCF_003072125.1 Pelagivirga sediminicola
TATGGCATCATTGCCGAATCCATGGGCCGTACGGCCATGGTCCGCGGATCGCTGTCGCCCAAGCAGGGCTATGCCGGCCTTGTTCCGCGGATGCGCCCGCAACCCCTGCTGACCATGGCCGACATGGGCGGCATGATGGACGGTATGGACATGAGTGGCATGGAAATGGGTGCCATGGACCATAATGCCATGACGATGTCCTCGCAAAGCAGCGCTATGCCCGAGGGCATGGACCACAGCCAGATGGATATGTCCGGAGACATGGACGGAATCGATCACAGCCAAATGGACATGTCCGGCACCACAAAGGAATTGGACCACAGCCAGATGGACATGCCCAGCGAGACGAAGGAGATAGACCATAGCCAAATGGGCATGTCCGGCGGCATGACTGGCATGAACCACAGCGCGCGTGACAGCAAGATTGGCGAATTCTACGCACCGGGCAGCGGTCTGATCCCAAGCGCGGCGAATGGCGGCAAGTTCCTGTCCTACAACGATCTGAAGGCACTCCGGCCGCTTTACCGTGATCGCCCGGCGACCCGCACGATTGAGCTGCGCCTGACCGGCAACATGGAGCGTTACATCTGGTCCATCAACGGCGTGAAAATGGATGATGCCGAGCCGATCCGCCTGAAATACGGCGAGCGTGTCCGCTTCAAGTTCGTCAACGAAACGATGATGTCACACCCGATGCACCTGCACGGCATGTGGTCGATCCTCGATACCGGCAAGGGCAAGTGGGACCCGATCAAGCACACGGTCAGCATCGCGCCCGGTACCACCGTCTATACCGAAACCGAGGTCGATGCGACGGGCCAATGGGCTTTCCACTGCCACCTGTCCTACCACGCCGAAGCGGGCATGTTCCGCAAGGTAATCGTCGAAGGTGGCCCGGCATGAACAGCGTTAGCAAAACAAGGATTGAACCGATGAAAACGATCTACCTGCCCGCTCTCGGTTCGGTGCTGGTGTCCATGGCGTGGACGCCGGCGGCGGCCGAGCCGATCATCTGGGGCCTTCAAGCCGAGCAACTCGAATACCGGTTCAACGATGGCGAAGACGCGTTCGTCTGGGATTTCGACGCGCTTGCCGGGTCGGACGAGCTGCGCTTTGTCTGGCGCAGCGAAGGCGAGGTTGGCGAGTCCTCGGGTGACTTTGAGGGGTTGGAGAACCAGCTGCGCCTGCAAATGCCGATCTCGACCTTCTTTGACGCGGTCGTCGGCATTCAGGCCAGCACGCCGGACGGGGCGCCGGACCGTTACAACGCCGTCTTTGGCGTCAAGGGACTGGCACCGCAATGGTTCGAGATCGACGCGGATCTCTATGTGTCGGATCACCCGTTCTTCCGGGTCGAGGCGGAATATGAGGCGCTGCTGACGAACCGCCTGATCCTGACGCCCAGCGTCGAGATGACCTTTCCTCTCAAGGACGATGCCGCCCGCAATCAAGGCGCTGGCGGGCCGACATTCGAGATCGGGGCGCGCGTCAGCTACGACCTGATCGACCGCGCCGTGTCGCCCTATGTCGGCATCAATTACGAGCGGTCTTTCGGGGATACCGCAGACATGCTGCGCGCGGCGGGCGAGGACAAGGACGCGTTCTCCGTCGTCGTCGGCACGCGCATCATGTTCTAACGGGCGCAATGACAAGAGTGCATCCCGCAGGCCTGCGGGATGCGAACCGGGGGACAAGTCAACTCTGGTCGCTGCCCTTTCGGGGCAGAACCAAAGTCGCGATCAACCCACCTTCCGGCCGGTTTTCCAGACGAACATCGCCCCCATGGGCACGCGCAATCGTCCGGGCGATCGACAGGCCCAGCCCCGTCCCGCCGGTATTGCGCGAACGTGATCTCTCGAGCCGAAAGAACGGCTCGAAGACACGCTCCATTTCGGCTTGGGGAATGCCGGGGCCGCTATCCAGAATTTCGATGGCCACAGTTTCCGTGCCGCCCCGAGCAGACACGGTGGCGCCCCCTCCGTATCGCTGCGCATTCACAATGAGGTTGCGCAAGGCGCGGCGCATCGCATTTGGGCGCAGCCGGACATGTATTAGGCCAACATCGCCAATCTCGAAACCTCCGTGCATGTCCTGCTGCAGTTTTTCAAGAAAGTCGCGCATGTCCACCGTCTGAGCTTCCTCTGAGGTGGCCATGCCGCGCGCGAAGGCCAGGGTCCTTTCGACCATGTCCTGCATCTCTTCGATAGAAGAGATCATGCTGACGCGAATATCCTCGTCGTCGACGATTTCGGCATGGACGCGGAGCGCCGTCAGCGGTGAGCGCAGATCATGCCCCAGCGCCGCCAGAACCCTGGTGCGATCGGCAATGTGGCGGGTCAGGCGGTCCTGCATATCGTTGAAGGCCACCGTCAGATCGCGCACTTCGCGCGGGCCCATTGCAGGCAGCGTGCCCGGCGCTTCGCCCCTGCCAAAGCTTTCGGCGGCGGACGCCACGCGCCGCAGCGGCCCCGTCAAACGGCTCAACAAAAACCATATCGCAGCAACCAGCAGCAGAGCGGCGGTGATACCGAAACTAAGGGTCGAGACGAGCGGCCACTGAAGCGGCGGGCGATTGAACCGCGTATCGACGTTCAGCCATCGCCCGTCCTGCAGCCCCACCGATACGGTCATCTCGAGCGTCAGCAGCCCGCCAGGAACCATTTGCAGATGCATATTGGTGCCGTCTGCGTTGATATGGGACATTGGCATCAGCGTCCCCTCGGCCTCGTGCAGTTCGACCCTGATCGGGCGATTGTCCTTTGGCCCCAAAAGCGCGCGCATGCGGGCCTCGACACTGCCACGGTCGACATGATCGAGATGATCGACAGCCGGCTCGGACGTCACATCAAACCGCACCAGAGGCGAGTCAGCCGCGCGCAGGATCGACGCCTGCAGTTCCAGCGGCGCCTCCTCGATGAGACGGGCGACATTCGCAGCGCGTCCCGCCGCTTCGGCCCCGAGGGCCGCGCGAACTGCAAGGCCGCGTTCGTCCACGAAGAGCCACAGGCTGATCGCTTGCGCCAGCATCAGCGCACCGATGATCAGCAGCACCAACTGGCCCCGCAAGCTTCCCAGAAATCTGCGCATCAGCTTGCGTCCTCAACTTCGGCAGACAGGCAATATCCCTCGCCCCGCACGGTCGTGATCAGCTTGGGTCGCATCGGATCCTTTTCGACGCTGCGCCGCAGCCTGCTGATCTGATTGTCGATCGTCCGATCAAACAGTCCGGGCGTTCGCCCAGCAGTCAGATCCAGAAGCTGCTCACGCGTCAGGACAAGGCGCGGCCGCTCCAGAAGGACGGTCAGAAGTTTGAATTCGGACACGGAGAGCTGTGCTTCCACACCCTCGTCATCTACCAGAACGCGGGTGTCGGTATCCAGCATCTGGTGCCCGAACCTGATACGCTTTCCAGTCAATGTTCCCCCAAACACTTCGGGCCGGGCCGAGCGTCTGACGATGGCCTTGATGCGCGCCAGCAATTCACGCGGATTGAAAGGCTTGGCCAGATAATCATCCGCACCGACTTCGAGGCCGACGATACGGTCCATCTCTTCTCCCAAGGCCGTGAGCATCAGGATGGGTATCGAGCCGTTGGAGGATAGACGCCGACAGACAGAAAGTCCGTCCTCTCCGGGCATCATGACATCCAGCACAATAAGATCGAATCGGCTTTTCGCCAATTCCGCATCCATTTCAGACGCATTTTCAGCCTTCGTCACCCGCATCCCGTTCTTCACGAGATAACGGGACACTGCGTTTCGAATTTCAAGGCTGTCGTCAACGACAAGGATATGAGGCACATCTGACATATGGCGTTAGTATAGGTTCTCCGGTGAGATGTATCTGCTACTTGCCTGAAAAATGTAACGAAAAGTATCATAGGGACGCCACGTTACAAGCCGTTACAAAGCCGCCTGCGAGGCCCATTGCGAATGCCTGTGCAATGCTCAATTTGAGGTCATCGACAACGAGAGCAGAAGGAAGCTTCATAATGAAACGCAATATCATCCACGTCTTCGCACTGGCCAGCGCCATTTTCGCAGGCGGCGTTGCCTTGGCAGATTCGGGTTACAGAACAGGCCATCACGAATTTCGTGCGCAGAGCGCCGGATCAAACTCCGGAGTAATGACGAAAAGCAGCGTCGGGCATAACGGCGCTTTCCTTGACGGAAAGGTTAACCCAAACGACGCCGATGTCCACCCCCGGAACATGCAACGGCGCGATATGAGGACGGGACGCGATAGAGAGTACAGTAGCCCGCTGCCTCCGAATGCCGGTAACGACCGCTGAACAAAGAGACACTTTTATGCACGGCGCACAAAACGCGCCGTGCAGCTTAACCCAGAAAGGAATGCGTCATTTCCAAGTGCCACTGTGAGAAAGCAAGCAAAGTTGCCCGCGATCTGCGTATCGCTCTTGGGCACTCGTGACCTTAAATCTGAACCAGATCAAGAAAAGCCACCGATCAGAAGCTAATACTTGAATACGCAATACAAGAAAAGAACGGAAGCATGTTCAGATCAATGCAGAGAAATTGGGCCATTTGGATGCGGGCGGTGACAGTTGCTGCCGCAGTCACGGCCATTCTTGCCTCTGCGTTGGCTGTGTCGCCAAAAATCAATCATCGCGACTTAACCGCGCAACCTGCCGTCGCTTCGGCGGCTGGCGGCGGCGTGATCGTTGACCGCGCCGCGCAGCCCGGGTCCGACAGGAACTGCCATAGCGGGCACAGCTGCATTCTGGTGAATCTGCCTACCAACGATTTGGCTTTGACGCGTTTCGATAGCGCGCCGGAGATCTCCCGAGAGACGGATTTTCTACCATCCGCGGCAGAAAAGATGCGCTTCCATCCGCCGCGAATCCTTTCACACGTCTGACCGCTAGTACCGGATTCCGGTGCTGCACGAAACCATGTGAAAGGAGCGAAACATGTTCGCTGAACCAAGACCCGCAATGCCAGAGGTCTCGCGTTGTGACACCGAGGCAAAACTCATCGAAGGCCGCAACAAGTTTCTCGGGTTTCTTCGCAAACGCCTCAGCTCTGCGCAGGATGCCGAAGATGTTTTTCAGGATTTCTGCGTCAAGGTGCTGCAAAGCCACGCCACTATTAGGAGCGGCGAGCGACTGGATGCCTGGATGGGCATCACCTTGCGGCACACTCTGACCGACTATTATCGGCGTCGGGCGACGAGAAATCGAGGGGCAGAAGCCTATGCAAACGAGGCCAAAATACTGGCGCCGGAGACAGAGGATTTCGATGGCCGCGCCTGCAGTTGCGTTTCTGCCGCGATGCGAAAGCTGGATCCTGCCCAAGCCGAATTGCTGACGCGTCTGGATTTGAGGGACGATTCACGCAAAGAGATTGCGGCTGATCTGGGGGTGAGTCTGAACGCCTTGGGTGTCCGCGTCCATCGAAGCCGAGCTGCATTGAAGACAAAGATTGCCGAGTTCT
This sequence comes from Pelagivirga sediminicola, assembly GCF_003072125.1. Taxonomy (GTDB): domain Bacteria; phylum Pseudomonadota; class Alphaproteobacteria; order Rhodobacterales; family Rhodobacteraceae; genus Roseovarius; species Roseovarius sediminicola. The sequence goes on from NZ_QCYH01000019.1 coordinate 5,454, forward strand.
GCCCGGTCTGCGGCGAAGGCCGGTTTATGCAGTGTGACTGTAACCATTCGCGCAATATACGATCCTTGTCGTCCCCGCCTCAGAGGGAATTGATGCCCCAGATGTAAGGATCTTTCATGCCGCGCGTCTCTTGATCAACAGCAGCTTTTATCGGGAGGTGTCAATGACTGGACCGGGCGAGAGCCGTCGTGAAGCTGATATGCACGATCAGCCGATTGGGCGTCCTGCGGCCCTCAGACGGGCAGGGCGGCATGGTTTCAAGAGCGCTGATGCTTTAACGAGCAGAGCACCTTCGCGGAGAAAGCATCATTGCAGCTCTGTCTGCGGAACATGCTCGTGAAATCACCGAGCAATGCAGATCCAATTCGCGACGAGGAGCTAGGAGCGCTGATATGCGACTGCCTCGACTTGCTCTTGTCGACGCTTCCACCGCAACAGGCAAACGTTGTTCGCGCCATCGATTTGGAAGGGGCGGTGCCCAAATCGGTTGCTGACAAACATGGGCTCAGCCTGAACGAGGTGACCATGCATCTTGCCCTCGGGCGGCAAGGCCTGAAGGATCGGATTGGCGAGATGCACATGATTTGCCGACAGCACGGCGTTGCGGGCTGCGGTTGCCAGTTGAACGGCGATGCAAAAACCTGAGCTGCTTGCTGTCTGTAATGCTGGGCCGCCCGGCGCGTCTTAACTCTATAGAAGTCAATTCCTGATGGAGGATATGAACATGTGCGCGAAGGCGAACACACAAACCGCAATACCTGAACAGAAACAAGGTGGCTGTTGCTGCGAGTCGGCCGTGGATGCGCCGAAAAGTACCGCCGATGAAATTCGCAAACCCGCTGTGGCAGAGGGGCAGGGTGCTTCGGTTAAGGAGAGTGCTGGTGTTCGATCCAAAGGTTGCTGTGGCGGGCATTGATCCGTCCAAGCTCGATCATTTGCACAAGGCTATGAGATTCAAGGAGACCCAACATGACACTTATTCCGTTTATCCTCGCATTTGGCATGTCCCTCTTTCTTGCAGGCTGGGCCGCTCATCGGCGGGCTGAAATCACAGCTTTGGCGAGGGTTATGTGCCCACACAGAAATCCTACAAGCAGATCAAAGGACCTATTCTGATGTTCAGAGAAATCACGGCCGCAACCTCGGCGTTGCTAATGACGACCGCCATAGCAGTCGCTCAGCCCAGGCCCGCATTTTACGCGGTGGATGCGGATGTGGGTAACGTACCGGAACTGTCGCCGAAAGACGTCTCTGTTTTGCGCAGATTTACCGAAGGCGGCGAGTTGCATGGGATGCCAACATTCGGCCGGGATATAGATGGATCAAACCATGAATGAATCGTTTAACCACGCTGGAGCCTGGGGCATCACACTGATCGTTATCGTCTTGGTGTCTTGGTTCTTCTATCGTTATTTCGCGCCGAAGAACTGGCGGGAATGGGTCGGCGCCGGGGTGGTTCAGGCCTTTATCATCGCGCTTTATGCGGAAATGTACGGCTTTCCGCTCACTATCTATCTGTTGGTGCGCTTCTTCGGTTTGGATAGCGAATATGTCAGCGCCAGTCTTTGGTCGACCCTGGTAGGGTTCGGCGAAACCGGCATGCTAATCTCAATGCTGCTAGGCTATGCGCTCGGCTTTATCGGGATAGGTCTCTTTATTCAGGGGTGGCGTCAGGTCCACAAGGCACGAGGCGAAAACCGTCTGGTGACAGACGGTTTGTATGCGTATGTGCGGCATCCGCAGTACACAGGTCTGTTTATTGCTCTGTTCGGAGAAGGCGTGGTGCATTGGCCGACGCTTTTCTCGGTCGGCTTTTTTCCGGTGATCGTGCTTGTCTACACATGGCTGGCTCTGCGTGAGGAACAGCAGGTACTCCAGCAGTTTGGCGAAGCCTACCGCGCCTATCAGCGGCAGGTGCCAATGTTCATCCCTCGTTGGGGCCGCTGGCGTCAACTCGCGGCCGCTTCACGAGACAGCAGTGATGACTAGGCAGCGTGAAGCACTATCTCATGCCGCACGCCCATTGGTTGGACGGGTTGACAACCTCTCCGCTGGTTTATGAGTGGGATGAGCAATATCGAAAGAGCTGGCTCGGTTTGTCTGAGCAGTTTCCGAGCGTTTCGTAAGTGGTTTTCCGCCTTGGTTATGCCGCGACCGCTTGGGGCCGGGGCATGTTGAAGTAAGCCTGATCGGGGGTTTTCCCGTCAAGCGATGAATGGGGGCGTCGGCTGTTGTAGAAGCCGAGATAGCGGCCGATGGAGGCACGGGCCTCCGGGACGCTGGCGTAGGCGTGCAGGTAGACCTCCTCGTATTTGATGCTCCGCCAGAGCCGTTCGACGAAGACGTTGTCGCGCCAGGCCCCTTTGCCATCCATGCTGATTTTGATCTCCCGGCTCGCCAGCACCTTGATGAACTCGGTCGAGGTGAATTGGCTGCCCTGATCCGTATTGAAGATATCGGGGTTGCCGTGGCGCACCAACGCCTCCTCGACGGCTTCGATGCAGAAATCGGCTTCCAGCGTGATCGATACCCGCCATGCTAAAACCCGGCGCGTGAACCAGTCCAGCACGGCGGCCAAGTAGATGAACCCTCGGGCCATGGGAATGTAGGTGATGTCCATCGCCCAGACCTGATTGGGCCGGGTGATCGGCAGTTTCCGCAGCAGGTAGGGGTAGATCTTGTGCCCCGGCGCCGGTTTCGAGGTGTTGGGCTTGCGATACAGCGCCTCGATGCCCATCCGTTTCATCAGCGTGGCGACATGCAGCCGCCCGACCTTGAATCCTTCCTGCACCAGCAGCCCCCGCAACATCCGGCTGCCCGCGAACGGGAACTCCATGTGCAGCTTGTCGATCCGGTGCATCAGCTTCAGGTCGGCATCGGCCACTGGCCGGGGCTGGTAATAGACACTGCCCCGGCTGATCCCCAGAACGATGGCCTGACGGCTGACGCTGAGCCTCGCGGTGTGATCGATCATCTTTTTGCGCTCGGAAACAGACCCGCCTTGCCGAGCGCGCCGGACAAAAAATCGTTCTCCAGCGCCAGCTCCCCGATCTTCGCATGCAGGGTCTTCACGTCGATTGCCGGTTCTGCATCCGACTTTATCGCGGCTCCGAAAACGCCCGTGGCGCCTTCAAGAAGTTGATCTCGCCATTGCTTGATCTGGTTCGGGTGGACGTCGAAATCCTGCGCCAGCTCGATCAGCGTCTTCTCACCCTTGATTGCGGCAACAGCCACTTTCGCCTTGAATGCCGGGCTGTGGTTCCGGCGTGGTCGTCTTGTCATGGTTCTCTCCTTGCTTGCAGCATCATGCTGCTGTTGCGCGGAAAATCCACTTATCCCGGATGTTCAGTTTTCCCGAGCCACCTCTCTTCTTGATGGATGCGTTTTCGTCACGCGTGTTGTGGTTGCGCGGCACCGGCACAATCGTTCGCCATTGTCTCTCGGACCAATGGCGTTACAATGCCTCACCATCCAGTATCTGCCCGCCCCCGGGCGATATAGCCCTGCCGCGCCAGATGCCCGTCAAACTGGTGGAAGAGCCCCTCCACCTGGCCCGTCTGCGCCAGCGACTCGCGATACAGCCACACCGTCTTGGCATCCGGCACTCGGTCCTCAAAGCCAAGCCCCAGAAACTTCATGAAGGACAGCCGGTCACGGACCTGATACTCGATCTGGTCGTCGGAAAGATTGTAAAGCGCGCTCAAGACCAGCGTCTTGAACATCAGCACCGCGTCCATCAGCTTGCGCCCTGCGCGGGACTTGCTGTCTGCATCCGGCTTGCGCCAGACCCGCTCCAGCAAAGGCCGAAACTCCTTCCATGGCACCATGGCGATAATCTCAAGCAGCGGGTCCTTTTTCACGTCCAAATTTGCGTAGCGGTCGGAAAGATCAAAGAAACCCGGCGGCGCCAACACTACATCGCCCAATGTCAGTTCATCCCCGTTTTGTAATGCATCGCCAAGGTCTGGGCAATTTTTAGAGGTGCCCTATAGGTGAAATACTGGCCAGCAGCGGGCGCTAGGTGCCCGCGATTTCGGATCTTAGCCCGGCAGTAAACCCGCCAGAAGTCCCATGCAGAGCGTCAAAACCGCAGTCACGCCGATGACTGCAGTGAGCGCACGGGGCGACGGTTTATCGAAACTCTTCGTGGCCTCCGGTGCAGACTGATACATCGGCACCACGATCCGCAGATAGACACCGAGTGCCAACACCGAGTTGAGGATGCCGATCACTGCAAGCCAGAGATAACCAGCGTCAATAGCCGCTCCGAACAGGTAGACCTTACCGACGAACCCGAATAGCGGCGGGATGCCTGTCAATGACAGCAGAAACACCACCATCGCCACCCCTGCCGCCGGGCGTCGCCGCCCGAACCCGCGGATATCGTCAAGGCCCCGCCCGGCCAGCAGAATGATGGCAAAAGCGCCGAGGTTCATCGCGACATAGGCGGCGCCCAGAACGATCAGCCCGGGTATCGCAAATGCGCTGGTCCCGAGCGCCACAATGCCCATCAGAAAATAGCCCGTTTGCGCGATCGAGGAATAGGCGATCAGCCGCACCAGATTGGTCTGCACCAGCGCAGTCAGATAGCCGTAGGTCATGGTCACAGCCGAGATCATTGCGATCACCAGAGGCCAGTTACTCTCAACCGGCAGATCGCGCAGCACCTGCGCAAAGGCAAAAAGCGCCGCAACTTTGGTGATGACCGACAGATAGGCGGCCACGGAAACGGGAGCGCCATCATAGGCATCGGGCGCCCAAAAGTGGAATGGCACCAGTGACGCCTTGTAGCCGAGGCCCACGATCACTGCGGTCAACCCCGCGATGGCGATCAGGGGCTTGTCCTCCAGTGCGCCGAGGTCTGAGAACAGCGTCGATCCCGCGCCACCGAACCAGAACGTCAGCCCGTAGATCATCACCGACCCGGTCACCGCGCCGAAGACGAGGTATTTCATCCCTGCCTCGGTCGCGGCGTCGTCGCGCGGATAGGCTACAAGCGCAAACGACCCCAACCCGGTCAGCACCACGCCCAACACGAGCAGCATCATGTCGCCACTGCCCGCCAGCATCAACGCGCCTAGCGTGACAAGGCAGAGAAGCGAATAGACGCTGCCTTCACGCTGCTGCCCCGCGATTTCTGCCCGCGCCAGCAACAACGCCATTGCCGTTCCGGGCAGCAATATCAGCTTGGCCCAGCCGCTGAGCAGGTCGATCCGGTAGGTGCCGCCAAAAACGGTGGTATCGGCGGTCAGCAGTGGCAGCGTGGCGAGCGTCGCCACCGCCAGCCCGGCTAGTCCGAACCAAAGCGCCAGCCGTGCCATCCGCACCATTTCGGCAATGAGCATCGCCACGACCGCCAGCGACAGCAGTATCTCGGGGATCAGGAAGGGCAGATCTCGGCCCATCAGAACGACAGGCTCGCCATTGTGGTATGGATCATGTTCAACAGCCACGACGGTGCAACGCCAACAAGGACTGTCAGGAACAACAGCGGCACGATCACCAGCATCTCGCGCCGGCCAAGATCGGGCATTGCGGCCCATTTCTCGTTCGGCTCTCCCAAAAATACTGCGGCGATGGCACGCAAGTACAGTCCGGCAGTGACAACAATAGCGATAATCGCGACCACGGCCCAAGGCTGTGTGTTGAGCGTCGCGAGGAATATCTGAAACTCCGCAGGGAAATGCGCCAGCCCCGGCAGGCCAAGTGAGGCGAAGGCCGACACGACGAAGGCCCATCCAAGCCACGGCACCCGGCCCAGCAACCCGCCGAAATCACCCATGTCGCGGATGTGGGCGCGGTCTTGCAACATGCCCACAAGAAAGAACAGCGCCCCAGTGACCAGTCCGTGGCTGATCATCTGCAAGGCCGCGCCATCGAGCGCAACCACCCGGATCGCCGGATCGCTCGCAAGTGCCGCCACAGCCACGCCCATCACCACATAGCCCATGTGGTTCACCGACGTATAGGCGATCATCTTCTTCAGATCGCTTTGCGCAAGCGCTGCAAACGCACCGTAGAGCGCGCTGAACACCCCGAAGGCAAGGATCACAACACCCGCCCGCGTGAACGTTTCGGGCGTCATTTGCAGCGCAAACCGCACGAGACCATAGGTCCCGAATTTCAGCATCACCCCGGCCAGGATTACGCTACCCGCCGTAGGCGCCTGGACATGTGCGGCAGGCAGCCAGGTGTGTACCGGAAAGGCCGGGATCTTGACCGCGAAGGTAAACAGCATCGCAATCAACGCCAGCATCGCGCCCAAACCGGCAAGCGGAGGGGCGTCGATCCAGGCCCGCATGTCGAACGTGCCGCTGCTCAGATACAGTCCGATGATCGCGAGCAACAGCGGCAGTGAGCCGAGCAGCGTGTAGAGAAAGAACATCAGCGCCGCGCGCTGCCGGTCTTCATAGCCCCATCCCGCGATCATGAAATACATTCCAACCAGCGAAACCTCGAAGAAGACGTAGAAGAGCAGCCCGTCGAGGGCCATGAAGCTGCCGAGCGAGGCGGTTTCCAGCATCAGCATCAGTACGACGTAGCTTGGCACACGTTCGCTGATCCGCGCCGAATAGATTGCCGACAGCAGGAACAGCAGAGACGTGAGCAGCACCAGCGGCAGGCTGAGCCCATCCAGCCCCAGGCGGTAGGCGGCCCCGATGGCCGGGATCCAGGCGATTTCCTCTACCTGCGCGAAGCCGCCCGGCACGATTCCGCGCGACCAGATTGCAAGCGTGATCAAAAAGACCAGCCCCGTCACCGTGATCGAAAGACCGTGAGCCACCCGGGCCGATCGGACTGGCAACGCTATCAACGCCAGCCCGCCCAAAATCGGCAGGAAGGTGGCAATGGTCAGTAGCGGCATTGGGGTGGCTCCTCAGAAATAATGCGGTGCGGTCAGCAGCACGATGACGATCAGCCCAATGCCGATCACTGTCAGCGCCAATTCGCGATGGATCAATCCGCTTTGCAGGTGGCGGGCGCGGGCACCGGCTTCGACGATACGCCGTACCAGACCGAAGATCGCAGCGTCGATAAAGTTTGTGTCTATGGACCTTGTGTCTTGGCCAAGACGCAGCGACTGCTGTCCGATCCAGATCGAGAACGCGAACAGCGTATCGTCGCCCCGGTCCGCAAGGCGCGCGGTGCCAAGGCCCAGATTGCGGATCAGCCCGACCTGCGCGGCCAGCAGCCGCTGCTCGAACGCCTCGCAGGCGGCGGCGATCGACAGGGAGGGTCGCAGGATCAATCCGTCCATTCCTCCCGCGACAGTGAAGCCGTTTTGCGCAGGTGCTAGTAGCGGACCGAGCAGCCGCGCAGGCGCCATAAACCAGCCAAGCGCCAGCCCGCCAAGGGCCACGGCCAGCCCCATTGCCGGCACGATCCAGCCGGGCTTTTCGATCTGGGCCCCCAGCACATGTTCAAGCGCACCGAAGCTGAAACCAAGCCCGGCGGCCAACGCCACCAGAACGCCCATGCCGATGGCCATGAACGGCACCGGAGTACGTGCGGGACCAGCCTCGCCGGTCCAGAGCACATTCAGCGCCCGGCCCATATAAGTCCCGGTCAGCACCGAACCGGCCAATGCCAGCGGCAAAAGCCACGGTGCGGCGGTGCTTGCAAGTGCCGCAGCGATGATTGCATCCTTGGAAAAGAAAGCCGCCAGCGGCGGGATGCCCGCCAGCGCCAGCGCGGCGATGGCGAAGCCCGTAAAGATGCCGGGACGCGCTCGACCGGCACCCGCCAGCGTATCCAGCCCGGTGCCCTCGCGGTCGTGCTGAAACACACCTGCGCCCAGAAAAAGGGAGCTCTTGATTGCTGCATGGGCAATCAGGTGCAGCAGTGCCGCAATCGGCACGCCAGCACCGATGGCCACTAGCATCAGCCCGTACTGGCTTGCGGTGGATGCCGCCAGCAGCCGTTTCAGATCACGCTCCGCCAGCGCAATCAGTCCGGTGATGACCGCAGTGAGGCCACCAACGATACCGATGGCCAGCAGCGCACCGCCGGGCATCATGGGCGCCGTGCGGATCAACAGGATCGCCCCCGCGGCTACCAAAGTGGCCGAGTGCAAAAGCGCTGACACTGGCGTCGGCCCGGCCATCGCGCGTTGTAGCCAGTCCTGTAATGGTACTTGCGCCGATTTACCCATTGCTGCGACCAGCATTAACAACCCGGCGATCAGCGCAGGCGCGCCTGTGGTCGCGAGCGTCGCGGAAATCTCTGACGTTCCTGCCACGCCGATGAGCAGGAAGGCGCCAAGGTAAAGTCCCAAATCGGCGCTGCGAGTATAAAGGAAAGCCCGGGTTGCGGCACTGGCCACGCCCGCGCGACCATGCCAAAAGCCGATCAGCAAGTAGCTGGCGAAGCCGATCATTTCCCAAGCGGCAAGCAGCATGATCCAGTCACCCGCCAGCACCAGCCCCTGCATCGCGGTCACAAACAGCAGCATTGTGCCGAAAAAGCGCGCTTTTTCAGGGTCTCCCGCCATGTAACCTGTTGCATAGGTTAAAACGAAGACTGCGACTGTGGCCACGACCAGCGCCAGCACTGCCGTTAATGGCGTCGCCACCAGCCGCAATGGCATGTCGGGCAGGCCCGGCAAGACTGCCTCCACTGTGCCGTCGGACGCCGCGATGAATAGCCCCACAGCGCCGATCAGGCCCAGAACGGTACCGGCCAGCGCCAGCGCTTCGGGCGCGCGGCGTAGCGCGAGGATCGTCAGGCCTGACAGCAGCGGCGCCAACAGCGTGAGAGCCAGAAAACTCATCCCTTCAACTCGCGCGCTTCTTCCATCTCGACCGACCCGCGTGAGCGGAACCGAGCGATGGCGATGCCAAAGCCCACCGTCATCTCGACCGCCATCACCGCCATGATGATCAGCACGAACATCTGCGCCGCCGGTTCCTCGGGGTGCAGATAGCGCCAGAAAGCCACCAAGTTGACCAGTGCGGCCGCAAGAATCAGCTCCACTCCCATGATGATCATCACCAGATTGGTCTGGCTCAGTACGCCGTAAAGACCGGTGCCGAACATCGCGGCGCCCACGGTCAGGGCAATCATCAACTCAAAAATCATTTCGGCTGTTCCTTCGCCGGAGCAATTGCGACCATCGTTGCCGCCACCATCGCCGTCAGGATCGTCAGACCGGCGGATTGGAAGATAAGCATCGACCGGCCCAGCAACTCGCGCCCCAGATCTTCGGTCTGCTGTGCCGCACCCGGGATGTCGGTCCCTGCCGGGCCCCAATCTGCCAACCAGATAACCGCCAGCGCCGCACCAAGGCCAATGCCCCCTGCCCAGAGCGACAAACGCTTTTGATGCGTCATATCCATCGCACCCAAGCCGCCCGGGTCCATCATGAACATCACCATGAAGATCGCCATAACGCTCATCTCGGTGGCCATCATCATTATTTGCAGGACGCCCAGAAACTCGGCCTGCATGACCAGAAACATCAGACCCACGGCGGTCTGCGAGAACAAAAGCGCCAGTGCCGAGCGCACCATCGAATGGGTGCGGAACACGACGACGCCGAACCAAACCGCAGCGCCACCGAAGAATACAAGAAAGATCATCGGTACGATCATATCTCAACCACCAAAGCAATGACGCCAACAACGAAGATATTTATCAGGGCCAAAGGGATACCGAGCTTCCAACTCAGTTCCAGATAACGCGCTTCGCGGACCCGCGGCACCAGCCGCCCGGTGCTGACCATCAGGCCAGCGACGATCAGGATCTTGATCCCGCTCCACGCCCAAGCGGGCAACCATGGGCCAAGCCAGCCGCCGAGGTAGAAGGTCACTGTCGCACCCGCCAGCGCCAGGATGACGACCATGCGCGCCAGACGCAGAACGGCAAGACGTACGCCAGTGTATTCGGCCTCGATTCCGCCAGCCAGATCGCCCGGCGCAGTGGGCAGGTCCAGCGGTGGCAACCAGCACAGCCCCATCGCGGCGGCGATGAACAACGCGAATCCCAGTGGCTGATAGGCGATGTTCCAGAGTGCGGATTGTGACATGACGATATCCACGGTTGAGAGCGATTCCGCGCGCAGCGCAACGGCCGTGATCGGCATCACGACAAGCATCGCATAGGCCACGAACTGCCCCAGAAACCGCCAACCGCCAATCATACCGTAAGCGCCGTTCGGACCCCATCCGGCCATGATCAGCGCGACCAGCACGTAGGCCAGAGCCGCGTTCAAAAACAGCGCCCCGGTCGCCAGATCTGTGACAATGAGCCCCGGTGCCAGCGGAATGACCGCCACCGCCAAAAGCCCGGCCACCAGCAAGAGCACCGGCCCAACTTCAAAAAACAGCCGGTCAGGCTTGCGCGCCAGCAGCGATTCACGCCCAAGAAGCGCCAGCGCCGAGATCACCGGGCGCGCGGGTTGCAACCGTCCATGTACCGCCCAGCCTTCCAGCACGGCGATCAGATAGGCGCCAGCCGCGAGCGACAATAACACAGTTAATACCGTCAAGCCATCACCTCCCAAGGGCTGATGTCCAGCGATCCGATACCGGTAAGCGCATCGCCCAACTCCCGCCCGTCCGCAACGGTCGCGATCAAGGCGATATGCGCCGCCGTCGGCGTACTCATATCGGCAGCCGTAACTTTGCCTTGGTGCAATGTCAGGCTTAGTCGGGCTGCGCCGCGCGGTGTTTCGACCACGGCTTCGCCGGTACCTGATTCCGTGCCGATGACTTGCGATTCTGGTAGCGAAATTGCGCCCGCACGCGAAATTAACTCAAGACTCTGGGAAATTTCGCCGCAACGTAACGCCAGCCGTGCAAGCGCATCACCACTCTTCGCCGTCAAAACGGCAAAGCCGAGTTGGGCATAAATCTGATCATCTGCGCGTGCGTCGCGGGCGATGCCGCTCGCGCGCGCGACCAGGCCGGGCAGGGCATCGCCGCCCACCAATCGGCCAATCCCCTTCAACCTGGAATTCAGCAACGGGGTGCGTTGAACCCGTGTCAGAAATGCGGTGATCTTTGTGGTCAGTGCAGCCATTTCGATGACCGTCGCGTCACGCAGTTTCAGTTGCAATGCCGTCGCGTGGTTCTCAAGCCAAGCAAAGCCCGACTGTGCTCCGAACCCGGCCAGCCAGCCGAGGTGACTGGCCAGTCTCTCGCGCTCGACTGCGGCAATGCGGGCGCGGGCGACGTCGGATGCCACGCTTTGCCCGGCTGCCCGCTCCAGCGCCAGACAAGCCAGCAGACGATAGCTCACCGGACTGAGGAGAGATAACGCGGCGAGGTGGTCGGCAAAGGCGTCGGGTAGGGTCGCGTCGTCGTGGAGGAGTTCGCGCGGACCCACTGCGCTGTCGGCGCGGCTGCTCACGACTGCGTCGCCGTCCAGTGTCAGGTCCAGCCGCAACCCACCGGGCAGCCCAGGGAAGAACGGCCCGAAGGGGACGTCGATCCACTCCATCTTCAGGCCGTCGCTGCTGGCCGGCATGTCACGGGTGAGATCCGCCATCGACATGAAATGCGCCTCGACACCTTCTATAGTCTCACCATTTCCATGTGCGCCATGACCGTCCTGGTCGTCACCCTTGCTCTCGTGCCCTTTGCCGTGGGCTTCATGGTCGTGCCCGGAATGTTCCTCTGCGTCTTCGGCGGGCACCAGAAACATGCCGCATTTGGGGCAGGAGCCGGGTTCGTCCGCCACCACTTCGGGATGCATCGGGCAAGTGTATTGGGTGCGGGTCTGCAGCGCCGGGGCGTCGAAATCGCCCACTTCGGACTGGAACGACCCCATCGCAATGATCCGGCGTAGATCGGCCATTGCCGCGACCAGACCAGCTTGCGTCAACGGCCCGGTCGCGTCGGCATCAGGCAGCGGTGCCAAATCACCGGCACCCAAAGCCAGAATGGCCCGTGGGCGCGGCATCTGGCCATAAGCAATGCTGGCGGAATCAACCAGATCGGCGGGTAGGGCGGCGATGACGACAAGGACATTGGCATGGCGCGGCGTCGCGCTCAGATGCAGCCCGGCGCCGCCAAGGTCAATCCCAGCCGCCCGTGCCACATCCGCCCCCGGCACCACAAAGCCGCGAATGTCGCGCGACATGGCTGCCGCAACGAGCCGTTGCAGAACGCTCATCGGCCCCTGACGCGCCCCGATCATTCCTGTCGCCTCAAGGCGCCCTGGCTCCAGCCGTAAAGCAGGCCGAGGAACAGAATGGCGAGGAACACGCCCATATCCAGAAGTGCCACCAGCCCTTCCTCGCGGTAGACAACAGCCCAAGGATACATGAAGGCCATTTCCATATCGAAAGCCAGAAACAACAAGGCATAGCCGTAGTATTTGGCGTGATACCGCACCCAGACCGGATCGCGCGACAGCGATCCGGCGGTGGCAGGTACATCCTTGCCCGGCTCATCGCGTGTTCGACCGATTGCACGGACAAGGGCATATAGGCACAGGACGAAGCCGACCGAGCCAAGCGTCAGGCCGAACAAGACCGCATATTGGGCAAGTGCGCTCATTCCTTACTCTGGCCTTTCATGGCGTCTTGACGATACCCCGGATCGACACGCGGACTGGGGCCAGCCAAACTTTGCATTGGTGGATATCAGGACGCACCTTGGGACATTGCGTTACTGTAGCGCATTTTTATTTTCCCGCGACGGGAAAATCACAAATTGACCGCCTTACCTGCTGCGGAATGCACTGTTGGCCCGTCCATGGATAGACAGGCCAGACCAATGAAGCCACTTTCACAAAGCCCCGCCCGTATACGGCGGGCGCGGAACATCGTTCCGACAATGAGCGCGCCTCTTGCCTCGATCCTCGGCAGCGGCTTTTTGTTGGTAGTACCGGTGGCGGCAAGGGGTGTGATACTTAACCAATTGCCGCGATCGTGGTGATGGCCCTGACCGCGCAATAGACGGCAGATGCCATTGCCTGCTAAATCGGCATAGACTATGTTATCTTGGGCGCGTTGCCAGACGCCCGATCATGCATACCAGATCAAGCCGCAATCAATCGCGGTCGCGGCATAACCGGGCGGGAAATCCACTTAGGAAATAGCTCGAAACCATTCAAACGAACCGAGCCATCTCTTTGGAACATCATCTCTAACTATCATAGCGGTCTGACAATGTTCCGAGAATTTGAGCCAGAGCGCTCGGCTGATAAGCCCCAGAGCGGCACCGCCTTGTAGCACAGATGCGGCTTTTTTTCGGAATCTTTCGTCACAATTCCTCAGATTCATGCCGCCCAGACACGCCGAAGTGTTGTGCGAGTACGATGAAAGCAACGGCAACTTAGAAGGCTTGTCTGAACTACACAGCGTTCTAACTTTTCGAAACACGAATGATAGCAACGATTGGAATCGTTCCGGTCTGCGATACAAGCCGTCAGTGCTAATCTGTGAGGCTTGGCAAGCCTGCAAAGCGATTTTCCAAAAATTGTGATCAACGTCGAATGGTTAGTATATCGCGTGGTTAGATACTAACCATTATGGCCGTTTGTCGGCCATGGACTTACGTGACCGCGTCGGGCAAAACATTCAGGACTTGAGACGGTCTCTTGGCATCAGCCAGGAAGATCTGGCTCTGCGCGCGCGGGTCAACCGTGGCTACATGGGCAAGGTCGAAAACGGAAAATACTCAGTTTCCCTCGACATATTGGAGAAGATCGCGCTGGTCCTCGGCGTGGACCCACACGTCCTTCTTGCGCCAAGGGACCCACAAAATGCCGTTTCGCAAGGCCAGGAAGGCTACAGTGGCTTAGGTCAGCAGTCAAAAACTTAAATCGCTGCCGGGACGTCCGACCATGTGAGGAGGCCTGTTCAATGACAAAGCTCACTCAGTCAACTCTTGAAGAGGTGGTTTCAGGTCTGTCGCGGGGCATTATCGTGCCGACACTCACGCCGTTTGACGACGATGGGACGATTTTGGCGCATGCCGTCGCCGACCAAGCTCGCCGTTTTGCCCGGATCGACGGCATCGTCGGGATCGCAGTGAACACGGCGTTTCATAGACGCGAAACCTTATCTGCCTCCGAGCGCACCGACGCCATTCGCATGACACGTACGGGGCTGGATCCTGGCCAGCTACTCCTCTCACATGTCGGCACGCTCTCGGACGCCGCCCTTGATGAGACCGCGTCTTGTCAGGCCGCGGGTGCCGACGCGGTGATCGGAAGCCTGGTAGATTGGCAGAAGGGACATGAAGGGCATTCGGTCGATGAGCGGATTGAGACACTGGTCGATCTTGTGGATCGACTGCCCCTTCCCGTCATCATCGCCTTCGACTGCGGGGAACGCCGCGGCTCTGCCGCCATCGAAGAAATCGCCCATCTCGCCCGGCATTGCGGCAACGTCCTCGGCTTCACCATGGGTGCGGACGACGACGTCATGCAATATGATCAAGATTATTACGCCCTGAAATCCATCAGCCGACCGCTTGCCTGCCTGCCGGCCTCCACGGGCACGTTGTTCCACAATCTCAACACAGGCGCTGATGGCGTGTTGTCGCCCTTCGCGCTAATGGCACCGCATGAGGTGGCCGCCCTCTACCAAGCTTCACGGACTGGCCGGTTTCTTGATGCGCAAGCGCTCCACAACCGGCTCTCACCCCTCATCGGGCTACTGTCCGGCCACGACCAGATGACCCAAGAGGGGATCTGTCGCGCCGTCGCCCATCACCGCGGCCTGCTCGCATCCACGAACGTGCGCGGCAACGCTGACCCGCTTTGTTCCCAGCTGTTGCGGCGGATACATCAGGTCGTCGACGAGACCGGCCTCAAACCCATCAGCTGGGTCTGAACCCTCGCGGCAGACAGCCCTCCTAACGCTCAATGCCTCGCGAATTGTCCTTACCAAGCTCTGGCGCGCGATCCAGCTGGCGGATTTGTGCGCGCATCTGACCGAGAACCGGGATGGCCTGCGCGACCACATTGACGCGGGTCTGAACAAGTTCTCGCTCCGCGGCAGACCGTGCCGTCAGCGCCGGGTCCTGCGCGATGCCGTTCCGGATCGCGTCACTGCCTTCGCCGTAGCGTTCGGTAAGGGCCCGTCGGAACCGCACGACCTCCTGAACCGACGCCTTATCCGTCAGCAGCAGGCGCGTCCGGTCTTCCTTCTCGGCGCCTGACGGCATCCTGTGCACCTGAGCCATTTGATCGAGAAACACTCCGGTCTCCCGCGACAGGTCTGGCAGCGGTTTCCGCATGGCAATACGCTGTGCTTCATGCTGCTCTTTGCGCCGCTCCTTGATCCTGTCCAGCACTGCCAAATGAGCATCCATCTGCCGGGCCATCATCGGCACCTGCTCGAGTGCTGAGCGACGGTCCCCGTTGGCGATCCCGAGACGAGTCGTGCCGCGTAGGTCGCCAAAATTTGACGGCGACCGTTCGACTTCTGAGATCAACGCTCTGGCGTCCCCGCGCTCACCGTACTGCGCCATCATCCGCTCAATGGCGTGGTCGGGTTCGATATAGATCCGTCCGGCGATGTCTTTCGCCGTCGCCAGGGTCGGCCGAGCGGAAATGTCCTTCGCGGCGTGGGTGCGTATCTCTCGGTCCTCCAATGGCGGCAAATCGGGAACGGCATCGATCAGAGGTTTTGCTGTCTGCATGGTAGACCTCACTCGGTTTGATGCCGGATCATTTTCTTGAACTCTCTTCGGCGTGCGATCCGGCCCTTCTGTGAATGCCGCTGCCCGTCCGACATCCCAGGGCCTGCTGCGCTCCGTCAACGGCTGCAACTCGGCGCGTGTTTCTGCCCATTGCGCGGCGAACACCTCGGGCCAGTTATCCCGCGCGAACTGCGTCCAACCGTCCGACAATCCATCCAGAACCGGTGCGTTCTCATTCGGCTGATGAAAGCCGTGGGTAAGGATCGCATTCTTTGGAAAGACCGACCGAAGATCGGCGTTGAATGACCGCAACTCTTCTGCCGACAGCGCGAGGTTGAGCTCATAATGCGCAGAGCGCTCGAACGCCCGCGCCTGTCGACCGCGAATGGTTTCCGAGGCGAGATTGTGAGACAGGCGGTTGACGGAGTGCTGCAGATGCACGGACATTTTGGGCGGCCGGGACGCCGGAAGCACGCGCCGCACCACCTCCTTACGGCCCCCATCCCGATCCGACAATCGGACCTGTTCGCGCTCCGGTGCCGGGTGACGCAGACGATCAAACCGTGCCGCCAGCCTGTCGAGTCGCTCGCGCAGATAGTGAAGATTGGATTTGACGAACTCTGCAATGATCCGCGTGGTCGGGAACCCGCGCCGTTCGGCAAACCCACGCACGACTTCGCGATAGTCGAGCCGGTCGCGATAGAGCGCGGTGGAATCCTGCAAACGGTCGCGGATCATCAGCTCGACCAGCTCACCCTGGCTGCGGAAATCCTCTCGCGCCGCATAGAGCGTGACGTCATCGCGATGCCGGGTCAGCGCCACATAGGACAACTGCGCGTCCATGCTCGGTGACAGATAGACGAAGGCGCGATCAACCGTGTTGCCCTGCTCCTTGTGGATCGTGCGCGCATAGCCGTAGTCGATCTGGTTGTACTCGTTGGCCCGCAGGATGATCGGGTCGGCATGGCCTTCGACCAGAACGGTCAGCCGATTTCTGTCGGCCTCGACCACCTGACCCGTCGAGCCGTTGAAGACACCGAGGCTGCGTTCGTTTTTGAGGAACAGGATCTGATCGCCGACTGCAAACGGTTTTTCGCCACGCTCCGAGGCGAAGATGTGGTCCTCCCCAAGCGCATCTCTCCCCTTCAAGGCTTCGCGTGCGTCAACATTGAGGGCGATCACATCCTTGTTTCGATGCGCCATGACGGTGACGCCGGCCGAAGCCTGATGGTACGGCAACCAGTCCCGAATCAGACTCGCGCGCGCCTCTTCCCGGCTCTCGGCCCAGTCGAGCCTGTCACGGTCCAGATAGGCTGCGACGCCCTCCTGCGTCCTGCCCGATCCGAACGCGATCGCCGCGTCGCGCATCCACGGCTCATGCTGGCGCACGACGCTGTCGAGTTCGCAGTATCCGGTCACATCGACAAAGGCGCGAAAGGCGGCACCGGCCTGAATGGGTTGCAACTGCCGCGCATCGCCGAGCACAATCATCCGCGCACCTGCCTCGTTCAATGTGCGCGTGATGCTCTCCATCTGGCGCGACGACACCATGCCGGCCTCGTCCATCACGAACACGGTCTTCTCAGTCGGCAGCAGATCGCCCTTCGCCCATTGATACTCCCATGAGGCCAGGGTCCGGCTCTCGATGCCCGCCTCCGAGCGCAGATTGTCGGAAGCGATTCCGGCCAATGCGCCACCAACGACCGTATAGCCCTGGTGCTCGAAGGCGATGCGTGTCGCCTCGGTCGCGGTCGACTTGCCCGCACCGGCATAGCCGACAAGGGCCGCCGCCCCTGTCTCGCCAGTCAGGTGCCGCACAACCATTCTTTGCTGATCGGTAAGGTCGAACCCGCGCTTCATCTCGAACACCTTGTAGGCTGTGTCGAGATCAGCGTCGGCAATTGGAGCAGCCATTCTGCGTGCCAAGCCGTCGACATTCTGGACCATCCGATGTTCAAGTTCAACCATCGTGCGCGTCGAGAATAGCGCCTCGCTTGTGGCGTCCCCTGTGAACGGATCGAAGGCGGGGGCCGCGACGGCCACCAGTTCCTCATGCGCCCCAACATGATAAAACAGCGACTGGAACTCGGCTGTGGAGCACTCCGTCCTGTGGATCTCGCGCGCGATGTCATGGCGGGTGAACACCGCCTTCTGCGTGGTGATCTTTGTGAGGATCAGCGTCGGGTCCTCTGCGTAGCGCAGATAGTTTTCCCGCGCCGCGAGCTTCGCCTTCTCCGCCAGTTCCGACACGTCACCACGCGCATCCATATTGTCGGACGCTGTCCCGCGATGCTTACTCGGCACCGCATCAATGCCGAGCGCTTCGAACGAGCGATGATCGACGCGGATGTCAAACCCGTGTTTCGCGAGATGGTGGTTCTGGGTCTCGGCCCAGGCCATGCGCATCTCCCGCAACCGCTCCAGCCCGCCGGCGAACTGTTCATATCGGATTTTGCCATCCTTGCCCCTGAGCGGCACGCCATCATCGCCGAGGACCGGCACGCGCTTGGCCCCAAACCCCGCATCCGTCACCGGTCGCAGCGCCGTCATCAGGTGCACATGCGGATTGTCCTCGATGTCATGATAGGCCCAGTCCGCGGCGATGCCATGCGCCGACAACTCGCGCGCGACGAAGTCCCGCACCAACTCGATGCTCTGTTCCGTACTCAGCTCGACCGGCAGCGCCAGGACGATCTCGCGCATCAACTGCCCGTCTTTGCGCGCCTCTTTGGCTTCAACAGCGTTCCAGAAAAACGCACTTGTCTCTGGCGGCGAATACTGGTCCGCAAATTCCACCAACCACGCTGGCGCGTTCTCTGGCAGTGCGAATTCCGAATGCGCATTGCCGGATTTGCGGGAATAGTCGATCTCTTCGGCGGTCTCATCGCGTTCCATCCTGGCGCAATGCCGATAGGCGGCCGCGGCAACAGCAGACCGTCCGCCCCCCTTGCCGACGATCTGCGCAGAAAGATGGTAGATCGCCACGTCCCGTCTCCTTTCCGGCGCGCATAGGTTCGTCGCGGATCGCTCGCACCCGCTTCAGTCATGCATCTACCGCCAAACCCGACTTTTTGTGCGGCGATGCCAAGCAACGCCCGTCGCTTGCGACGTATAAGTGCGCCGTTGTTCCAAATATTTACCGTAATTATATCGTTTTGTCTATCGTTATATATAGCGCTATGGATTGAGTTGATATACCGTGGAGCCAGCCATCCGCAATTCAGCGCTTAGGAGACCAAGACCCATGGCCAAAAAACCCAAATCCGTGATCGATATCGACAAGGAGATCGCAGCGCTCAAGGCGCAACGCGTTGCCGCCCTGGAAAGCCGTGCGGATCAGATCGGCAAGATCGCCGCCAAAGCCAATCTGACGACACTGGAGATTTCCGACGCGGCCTTGCTCAAGGAGTTTCAGCAGATCGCAGAACGATTTCGCCGCAAGATCGGACCTTCCAATCCTGCGTCAGCTTGAGGCGCAAATCGCAAGGGGAGAACAACGGATGCAACGCGTCAAACACGCAGATCGAAAGCTGCAGACCCGCGTCAAGATCGTCATCGGGGAGGCAGTGGTGCGCGCAGGCGCGTCTCATTTGCCGGTCGAAGAGATCGAAGCGGTGCTGGCCTATTACGTTCAAACAGGTGGGACAGATGCGCTCAGGGCCTTCGTCAAAGATCATGCGAGGCCAGCCAATGGCGGCAGCGCAGCGACCCGCCGAGACGATGTGGAGGTCGAGAGTTTGGACCAGTCCGAGGGCACGCAGCAATGATCTACAAGCCGGACGCCACGCCCTATCGCTGGCTCATCATCGGCACGGTCACTTGCGCCTTGTTCGCGGGCCTCGCCTATTGGGTGTTCTTCATGCAGCTGGCTTATCATACCCCGGATGGTGCGTCGGTTCCGATCCGATGGGACTATGTGAAGGCCTGTCTGAACCCGTTCGACCAGGCCTATTGCCGTCAGATCAAGACGGCGCTCTCACAGGCCTCGGAACGCCAGTTCTATCAGGGGACGACAACATTTGCCGCATTCGTGGCGATGGCGGTCGGGTGTTTGGGATATCTGATCTGGGACTGGGGCCTGCGGGTCAGACCCCTCATCGTCAAAGCGGGGTTGACGGTTGCCGGGCCAAAACAGCTCGCACGGGCCTCCAACAAAGAGATCAAGCGCGACACGCGCGGATTGCATTGGTTTGGCGATTTCACCATCAGCCGGTCGCGCGAAGTGAACCACTTTCTGATCTTCGGCGCGATTGGCGGCGGCAAGACCCAGACCATTCTACCCCTGCTCAGATCGGTCATGGAGCGCGGCGACAAGGTCGTCGTCTTCGATTTCAAGGGCGACTACACCCGCATGGCCTTCTCCAGGCCGAAGGGCGCGAAAGAGCCGCAAGACCCGCTCCTGCTCGCGCCTCATGACGATCGCTCGGTGATCTGGGATATCGCCAACGATCTCATCGTCGAAGAGGATGCGATCGAGGTGGCGAACCGGATCATACCGGAAACCAAGGATCGGTTTTTCTCGGACTCGTCGCGCACCGTCCTGGCACTCTGCATCATCACACTGATGAAGACCAAGCCGCAGCGCTGGACCTGGTGGGAGCTGATGGAGACCACCCAACTGCCGCTCGAACAGTTGCAAACCTTTGCGCGGCAGTATCATCGTGACGCGATGATCTATCTGAACGCGGACTACCGCCAGGTGTCCGCGACGATCTCCACCATGGCGGCGGGGCTGGGGGCGGTGCGCATGCTCGCCTATGGCTGGCGGGAGGGCGCGGAGGGCCGAACGAAATTCTCGCTTCGGCACTGGCTCCTGAATGAGAACACGAAAGACCGCACGCTGGTCCTGCAGCGCTCCGGGCGGTTTCAGGATCAGTCCGAAGGATGGATATCGGCGTTTCTGACGGTGATGTCATCGAACGTCTCGGACATCTCTTTCGGCGATAGTGAGGAGCGGCGGGTCTGGCTCTTCGTGGACGAATTCGCGCAACTGCCTAAAGTGCATCGGTTCGAGGCGATGCTGGAGACGGGACGCTCGAAGGGGCTGGCCGTCGTGCTCGGCATCCAGGGCGTCGAGCAGCTGGTCGCCAAGTATTCCCAACAGGCGGCCGACCAGATCGAGTCACTGATCGGGACGAAAGTGATCGCCAAGATCAATGTCGGCCAGACCGCACGACGGCTAGAAGAGCAGTTCGGCAATACGATCATGATCACCCATCGGCGTGACACGGACGGCGGCGGACGGCTCAAATGGATACGTGAAGAGAAGCGCGAGCCGGTCGTGCACCGCACGGATTTCCAGACCGAGCTTGGCCCGCTGCTGCACAGGAAGGGCGTCTACGTGCTCGTGAGCGGGATCGGCAAGCATATCTACCGCGTGCTGGTCCCCTATTCGAAATCGACGGACATGCGCGCGGCCGAACGGCCCGCGACATGGACGACGCAGCTGCGGGAAATCTTCCATGACGCGTCAGAACTCGCCCGCCAGGAGGACATCACCGCGCAGGAGGAGATGCGGTTTGGCGAGCGGGAGCCAGCGCGTTCGGTCGAGTCAGAGGATCACATCAGGCGACGATGAGTTTGCCTTGAATTGCGCTCAGATTACGCAGAGGCAAGACGTTCCATCACAACCGCTCGGCTGGCAGCCCGTGTCAGAACTTGAAGATCGCTTTCTTCGCGGAAGTGGGCTTGATGACCACCCCCTCCGCATCCTTGCGAATGGCCACTTTCGGATCGACCGAATAGAGCCCGTTGCGGTTCTCTCGCATCAGCAACCCGTTGTCTGCGAAACGGGATCGCCAGCGCTGGACCGTCACGACAGTTGAGGACAAACGCGCGGCGCTATCGTCCATGCGCCCCAGATAACCGCTGTCCTGAATGTCCTGACAGATATCGGCGAGCACCCGGCAGGCGATGTTCTCTTTGGCCTTGTTGTAGTGGCTCTTGACTTGTCGGAAGAGGTCAATGTTCACGCCGAGTTCGCCCGGCCCCAGCGCGTCCGCGTCCGGTGGCCCCTCGAAGAACGTGACGGGCCTCGCGTCAAATAATGTCTTTTCGTCAGTCAAGATACACTCGTCTATTCCGCATGTTCCCATCCCCAATGCCCTTTGCGTCTTTCCTGAGTCAGGGAAAGCGAAAAAGGCACACGCCATTCAATGCTGTGAGCGCTTTGCATCTGATCCGTGCCTCAGATCGAATGCAAAGTGCCTTGCCCTCGCCTACATGCCGCTTTTCGCAGGTCAGGCACTTTAGAATCTTGTCGGACCCTAAAGCGTTTCGAATTCAGGTTGTGTCGCAACTTACACCTGAAACGCTTTAGCGGAAGGGGCGATCTGTGTCATCCCGATCCCGATACCACATCGCGATGGGGTGGGATAATCAATCGGCCCCGGCGGTGGGAGGATCCACCGAGGCCGATCTCGGGGTCAGGCGACCATCTGGTTGTTGGCCGCCTGAGGTTCGCGGGCGGACCAGAGCATCAGGTGGGTGACACCGTCATCACCGATCTCGTCGAGCGCGATCACGTTGGCGTAGATCGCCATGGCGCCCAGTTCGGGGGCGGCCATTTTTACCGACAGGTAGTCGTTGCCGGTGGTCTCGGAGGTCTTCTTCCAGGCGGCACCGATCTCATAGGTGCCATTGGCGAAGACGCGGTAGTCTGGCTGATCGCTGTGGGCCTTTGCGTTGGGGACGATCGTGATCTTGGAGCGAACGGCCATGGTGGCGAGTGTGCCGGTGAAGATGTCTTTGTCGTTCCGGATGAGAGATGCGAGTTTGTTGCTCATGGTATTTTCCTCTTTAAGTTGTCAGAAACCATTTCCTGATGACACTGGACCAGCATGGGTGAAGCCGAGAAAACGCACCGAGAAAACCCGAGTGGTGCGGCTCGCAGCCGGACAAGCGAAGCGCCGGAGGGCGAGAACTCGGTCGGGCTTTTCGACATTGCGTTTTGGAGCGCCCATGCCCAGTGGCGGTCACTCAGGAACTGGTCCCTGACAGCCGGTTCAAGTGAGGAAATCCCCCTGAGCAACTTGCACCTCGACCCCGCAGGAACGACGATGAAGACACCGGCCCCTGCCCCCATCGCGGACCGCACAACGGTTTTGGCCCCCAACGTAAAGGCCCGTGGCGATCAGCGCCGTATCGGTTGGCAGCCCGATGCCCGATCGCGCTGACGCCGGAGACCTCCGGGATAACCGGCAACGATTATTCTGCGAAAATGGTGCTCGGGCGGTGCCGTAGCTCATACGCCAATGTGTTTGCGTGGCGGGATCCGAGCCACGTTTTACCCACCCGATGCTCTGGTCTGCTTCACGTCCCGGCAAACACCGGATGGCAACTATGCCGTGATCCGTTGCAAAACCGCCCACCGTCGGGGTCGTTTGATGGTCCTGTCAGTGGACAGTTCAATGGTCGGTGGGACCGTCGATGTGTTTGTGCAGGAGATCGAACCGTTGGATGACCAGATCCACCGCGCGCCGTTTTGCGTCCGCATCATCGGTGAAGGTACCGGTGCGCACAAACCCATGAAAATGACACAGGTCGCCCGGCGACAGGTGTTCGACGATCTGGTCCCGCAGCGGCGCCTTGAAACAGACGATGGTGTTCCATGCCGGGCGCTCCGGACTCCGCAGCGGAGATGGCGGGCCGTCAAAAGTATGAAAGACCGTCAGGACGAGGGCTTTCTCATAAGGCTTGATGGTGCCGATGCGCACGAGCGCATCCCAAGTGAAGGACCCGCTCATCGCTTATGCCTCGCCTATCATGCGCATCACTGGCACCAGGGCGACAGACCGCGCCGCCCGAACGGCTCTGCAAGTCCCGCGGCGATCATGACAGGTCCGACCTCGCCCTCCAGGACCCAGAGCCGGGCAAGATGACGATCATATCGGTCCCGCCCGTCATAGGCGATCCGGACCAGGCCGGTGTTGAGGAGACGGATGAGCTCGACTGTTGCCGCCTGCGCCAGACGCCGCTCATTGGCGCAGCGTCCTTCGATCTCGGGCGCGTCGATGTCGAGGAGGCGGATTTTAGTGCCTTGGTACCAGAACGTGTCGCCGTCAACGACGCAAGTGACGCGGCGCTCGTAACGGCTGCATTCGTGCCAGCCGATCTCTTCGGCCGAAGTAGCTGCTGGAAAAGCGAGAACGACCGCCAGCACAAGAGCGAGTGCCTTGCCAATGATCATGCGCGGTATCATGTCGGGCGGAACTCGAAGAGGTGCTGGAACTCAAGGAGCAGGCCGCCCAGATGATAGGCGGCGAAGACATCCGGAAGCTCGGCATAGCAGGCGTCCAACGCACGCACATGGTCCTGAATATGCCTGCGATAATTCGGATCATCGACGGTGTAAGGAAAGGGTTTGGCGGCGACGATCGTGCAATCCTCGACGACGACGATATACCAGCCCTCACCCCGGAACCCGAATCTGTCGATCTGCTCCTGCATCAACCGCCCGGTGGGAAGGGGCTGGCAGACCTCCATGTTGACGGGCAGTGCGGATCGTGCGTGGACGCTGATCACCTGCTGGTGGCTCCGAAGGTGATTTGCGAGCAGGAGTACGAGATCGTCGAGACGATCCTGGTCGAGGGCGCGTATCACACTGTCTTTGAAGCTGTCGTCGCGCTCATTCACATCGCGGCTCCTCAACGTCCAGGCATCTATCGGCACATATGACGATACCTGATTTGGCTGAATTCCCCCCACCGGGAGGGCGTCGCGCCATCACAAAATGTCTGAAACCATTACGAACACAGAGACAGCTGACGAAGGCACCCTTTTAAACACCCCATATTTGCCGCGGCGCGGCACAAAGAGAATAGCCATCGCCAAAAATACCGTCGATTGAGCAGTTCTACGCTCATTTCAACCATGGGTCGCGCGGGACCGCTCATGCTGATGCGAGTATCGCTGCGGCTCTTTGTCGTAATTGGGGAGCTAGAGATGGTGCCGGAATACCTAACCCGAGGGGTCAGCAGTCCGGTTGCCGGTGGAACAGCCGCGCGGCTAGCGCCGTGCTGCATGGATCGGCGACAGATCGGATCAGAATATCAATTTGCTAACGGGAAGATCCCGATCGTGCGCGAGCGATCGTTACCGGATGGCGAAGACCGCGCCCGCGGGCTTCGGGAGCGCAGCGAGTAGAGCGCGGCCGGAACGGCGCGTCCAAAACAACAGGCAATGACGAGGGCGCAATTTTGGACGACGATGTAGCAAGGATGCTGCGCGCGAACATATAGTCGCGAATCGCTCACCCCCTCGATTTCACCGGCGAAATCGGGCAATATTTACCGGTGATGAACCACTTATTCGATATCAAAATACCTTTCTGGCGCTTCGCCAGAAACACGCTGATCGTCAGTTGCCTCAGTCTCCTGCCGCTACTGCTGCTCTACATTCTACTCTCGCCCGGCTTCGCCGGCATGCTTCTGGACAATCGAATGGCCCTGAGCCGATTCCTGCGGCAAGTCGTAACGAACGGCCTGCCTGTGGTCTTCGCGGTGAATTATTTGAGCTTTTTCTTATATGCCGTGATGAAGGACGGACAGCGCTGGACCAATGTTCACGGCAGGCTGTCCGCATATCCGGCTGATTTCGGAAACTTACGATGGCCCCAGGCGGTAAGAGCGCGGGCGCAGCCCGCGCGGATGGCGCGATAGCGCCGGGCCGGTGGGGCAGGGTGCCTTCACCCTGGCCCGCCGGTCAATCCGGGGGTGTATCGTCCAAAAGACAGATGGAAAGCCAAAAGCCCAACCTCGACGGCTGGGCTTCGTGGACTTGGCGGCGGCTCTAGGAAAATAGATCAGGCTCCGGCGTTTGGGTGTCGCGGCCTTTGATTTCCACGACAACGCGGGCGATCTGCTCCCGCTTTTGTCCATAGTCGCTGCGGTAACTCTCCCGAATCTTCACGGTGTATCTGCTCGGCGTGATCGGATCGGCCTCGATGGCGTAGCGTTTCGGGGATTGGCCGCGCCCCAGCCAAGGCGGCTCGGGGCAGGGGGGCAGGGTCGCAAGATAGTCGATGCAATCGAGAATGTTGCGCTTGTCGTGGGCGGTGATGTGCCGCCCCTCGATCAGTTTTACGGTGGGTTTCATGCTCGCTTCTCCAGCAAGTAAATCTGGTAAGCCCTGTGATCGGCGGTGCCGAAGGCCAGCCCTTTTTGATCGGCAAAGTGGCGAAGATCGCAAAGGGCATTTTGCAGCAAGGCGGCGGCGTCGTCCTCGTCGTCGGGATAGGCCATAGTCGCAAGCGCCGCTTCCAGACGCGCGGTCTGCCGCTCTGCAAGGCTGGCCGCTGCGTTGCAATCCTCGATCATCTGCGCGGTGGCGGTGATTTCCTCTCTCATGTTGGTGTCCTCATAGGTGGGTGATGTGATCTGTTGCGGGTGGTCGTTTGCGCTGGCGGCGATCATTGGGCCGCTCCCTTCGATCTGGTTCGCCGCTCTATCTTCGATGTGCTGACCCAGAACGGCGGCATGTCGTCAAAGTCTCCGCTGTTGCCGGTGGTTGTCACGCGGGCGCGGTCGTCCTCGACCTCAAGAATCGAAACGGTGAAAACTCCGCCCAGCCCGGACGGCACAACGATTTCGCTGCAATCCTGCTTGCGGGCATCGCAGTAGCGACACGCGCGGCTGTGATCCTCGTTGATGTGTTCGCCGTTCGCGGTGGCGCATCCGCACACCCAGAAATTGCTTTTGGTCATTGCCATGCTCCTTGTCTGAATGAAGGTCACAACCAGCCCGCCGGGGCCGGGTGCCAATAGATGCTTGCCAGCGCATCGCCATAGATCGCGCAAAGCTGCTCATAGTAGAGTCGGGATACCGGGAACATTTCAGCCCTCCGCATCGAAAACTACGGTTTCGTCCTCGACCGTGTAAGGCACGGCCTTGGATAGAAGCTGGTCGATGGCCTGTGCCGGAACCGTGGAAAACGTCGCGCCGATAACCTTGCGCATCTGGTCGCGGTCGGCCTCGAAAGCGTAGCCGTTGATTGCCCATGCGATCAGGCCAGGTGTGTGAACGGCGGGGGATGATCCTAAGCGATACGTTGTCATTTTTCTCGTTCCTTTGTGGTGCTGCCCTGTCCGGCTTGGTGCCGATAATCGGGCGGGGTTTTAGGGGTCGGTCG
>NZ_QCYH01000002.1 GCF_003072125.1 Pelagivirga sediminicola
CAAATACGAGCAAGAAGCATCCCCAGCACTCGATCTACCCCTATTTGCTCCGGAAGCTGCCGATCATGCGCCCGAACCACGTCTGGTGTAGCGACATTACCTACATCCCGGTGCGGCGCGGGTTCCTTTTTCTGGTGGCTATCATGGACTGGGCGACGCGTAAGGTTCTGGCGTGGCGGCTCTCCAACACGCTGGATGCCAGTTTTTGCGTTGAGGCGTTAAAAGAGGCGGTCGCCAAATACGGCAAACCCGAAATCATGAATACCGATCAAGGATCACAGTTCACCGGAACGGCCTGGATCACAACCCTGACAGATGCCAAGATCAAGATCTCAATGGATGGGCGGGGACGATACCTCGACAATATCTTCATCGAACGGCTCTGGCGATCCCTCAAGCAGGAGGCTGTCTATCTGCACGAATTGCAGGACGGCTTCCAAGCCAAACGCATCATCGACGACTGGATCGGATTTTACAACGCTGAGCGACCCCATACAGCTCTTGATAAACGAACGCCCGACGACGCATACTTTGATGCGATACAGATGAACCAAGCGGCATGAAACCTAACCCGAATGCATCTTAGCTGAGCCGCAAACCTGTCCCAAAAAGCAGGACCACTTCACCCGCGTGAAAGGCAATCTCATGGCGCGGCTCGAACAGCGCCGGATCGAGGTCCTGGCCGAAGATGGCCCGGTAGTGTTTCTGCGCCCGCCCCGTCACCAATCCGCCGCAAAGCTTCGCGCGCGGAAAGGCGGCCTTGTCGATCAGCGCGGCGCTCAGGCCCGCGCGGCGCGCGGTGATCGCGGCGGCGGTCCCGGCGGGGCCCGCGCCGATGATGAGAACATCAAATGAGTGCGGCGCGCCGGTCATGCGCGCGGATCGGGCGCTGTGAAAGAAATGCAAAACGCGCGTCCCGCAAGGGGGCGCGCGTTCAGCAGGGTTTGCGGTGATGCGATCACATCAGCGCGCAAATTTCTTGTGCTTCATGCGCGAGGGTTCCACATCGCCCATGCGGCGCTGCTTGTCCTCTTCGTAATCCTCGAAGTTGCCTTCGAACCACTCGACATGCGCGTCGCCCTCGAAGGCGAGCATATGGGTACAGATCCGGTCAAGGAAGAAACGGTCGTGGCTGATGACCACGGCGCAGCCGGCGAAATCGACCAGCGCATCCTCAAGCGCGCGCAGCGTCTCGACGTCCAGATCGTTCGTCGGCTCGTCGAGCAGCAGCACGTTGCCACCCGAGCGCAAGAGGCGCGCCATATGCACGCGGTTCCGCTCGCCGCCCGACAGCAGCGACACTTTTTTCTGCTGGTCACTGCCCTTGAAGTTGAACGCGCCGCAATAGGCGCGCGCGTTCACCTCGGCATCGCCCAGCTTGATGATGTCCTGACCGTCGGCAATGGCCTCCCACACGTTCTCGTTCGGGTCCAGATCGTCGCGCGACTGGTCGACATAGCTCAGGTCCACCGTCGTGCCCAGCTCGATCGTGCCCGCGTCGGGCTGTTCCTGTCCGGTCAGCATCTTGAACAGCGTCGACTTGCCCGCGCCGTTGGGGCCGATGACGCCGACGATACCGCCCGGCGGCAGGGAAAAGCTGAGGTTCTCGATCAGCAGCTTGTCACCCATCGCCTTGCGCAGGCCCTCGACCTCGATCACCTTCGAGCCGAGGCGCTGGCCGTTCGGGATGACGATCTGCGCCTTCGTCAGCTTCTCGCGCTCGGACTGGTCGGCCATCTCGTTATAGGATTTGATCCGCGCCTTGGATTTGGCCTGCCGCGCCTTGGCGCCCTGCCGCATCCATTCCAGCTCGCGCTCCAGCGTCTTTTGCTTGGACTTGTCCTCGCGCGCCTCCTGCATCAGGCGCTTGGCCTTCTGCTCGACCCAGCTCGAATAGTTGCCCTCGTAGGGGATGCCGCGGCCGCGGTCGATCTCGAGGATCCAGCTGGTGATGCTGTCCAGGAAATAGCGGTCATGCGTGACGATCAGGATCGTGCCCTTGTACTCGATCAGGTGCTGCTGCAGCCATGCGATCGTCTCGGCGTCCAGATGGTTCGTCGGCTCGTCCAGCAGCAGCATGTCGGGCGCTTCCAGCAGCAGCTTGCACAGCGCCACACGGCGCTTTTCCCCGCCCGAAAGGCTGGTCACGTCCGCATCGTCCGGCGGGCAACGCAGCGCCTCCATCGACACGTCGATCTGGCTGTCCAGATCCCACAGGTTTTCCGCGTCGATCTGGTCCTGCAGGTTGGTCATCTCCTCCATCAGCTCGTCCGAGTAATCCTCGGCGATCTGCATGGCGATCTCGTTGAAGCGGTCCAGCTTGGCCTTCTTGGGCGCAACGCCCAGCATGACGTTTTCGCGTACCGACAGGGATGGGTCCAGCTGCGGCTCCTGCGGCAGGTAGCCGACGGTGGCGTCCTTGGCGGCCCACGCCTCGCCGCTATAGTCCTTGTCCTGACCTGCCATGATCTTGAGCAGGGTCGACTTGCCCGAGCCGTTGACGCCGACGACACCGATCTTGACGCCGGGAAGAAAGCTGAGATGAATGTTCTCAAAGCATTTCTTGCCGCCGGGATAGGCCTTGGACACGCCCTGCATATGATAGACGTATTTATTGGCTGACATGATTGCGCTTTCCGTTTTGAATGGCGGTGGTTGATGCTCATGTAACGATCCGGCGGGGCGAATTCAAATGGAGTTATCGCCGCGCCGTCTTGCCCGTCCGGCAGGGGGCGCGGCGGGGCTGGGTTCGTCCCGCGGCGGCAGCGTGACGGGCAGGGAAAACGCCTTGTTTTCAAGCAGCCATTGCGGCAGTTCGGCCAGCGGCATCGGCCGCGCAACGCCGTAGCCCTGAACCAGCGGGCATCTGGCGCGGCCGAGGATGTCGATCTGCGCCTGCGTCTCCACCCCTTCGGCGACGACCTCCATGCCCAGCATGCGGCAAAGCCGGATGATGGCGCGGGCAATCACGCGGGTGCGCCCGTCCGTCTCCAGACGCCCAACCATGCTGCGATCCAGCTTGATCGCGTCCAGCTCGACGGTGGACAGATGGGCAAGCCCCGCATGGCCGGTTCCGAAATCGTCCAGCGCGACGCGCGCGCCAAGCCGCCGCAACCGCGCGATTGCATCGCACCCGTCAGGCGCGCCGCGGTTCATGAACGAGGTTTCCAGAATTTCGATGCTGATGCAGCCCGGCGGCAGGCCGCGGGACTGCATCGCCCAGTTCAGAAGGGCAGGGTAATCGGCATCGGCAAGGATTGCGCTCGACACGTTTAGCGACAGGCACAGATCGTCAAAGCCCTGATCGCGAAGCGACACCAGCGCATCAAGGGACGCGTTCATCGCCAGATAATCGATCTGCGGCAGCAGCTGGGCCTGCGCGGCAGCACCCAGAAATTCGGGCGGGGCCAGCAGCCCGCGCGTCGGGTGTTGCCAGCGCAGCAGCGCCTCGCAGCCGGTGACGCGCCCGCTGCGAAGGTGCAGGATGGGCTGCAGATGCACGATGAACTGGCCCTGCTCGATCGCGGTTGCCAGATCGCGGGCCAGCTGCCGTTCGGCCCGGTAGCGCGCGCCAAGCTCGGGAGTGTAGAAAAAGGCGCGCCCGCGCCCTTCCTCCTTGGCGGCATACAGCGCCTGGTCGGCCTGCGCGATCAACGCCTCGCCGCCGCAGGTCTCCGGCGTGGGCGGTGTGCCGCGGCAAAGGCTGGCGCCGATGGAAATGCCCGGCGTGATGGTCTGGTCCTTCCACGCCAACGGCGCGCGCGATGCCCGCAAGATCGCCTTGGCCCGGCTCATCAGCGCGGCCTTGCTGCCGACATCGCAGCAGATCAGCAAGAATTCGTCGCCCCCCGTCCGGCAGACCAGATCCCCCTGCTGCGCGGTAGCGCCGAGGGCGCGCGCGATATGACGCAGGACGGCATCGCCCGCAGCATGGCCCAGCGTGTCGTTGATCTGCTTGAATTTATCGAGATCCAGCTGCAGCACGCCGACGCGGCCGGTACCGATGGACGCCCGCACCGGCGCCGAGCCGAGATATTGCGACAGCTTCTTGCGGTTGCCGAGGCCGGTCAGGTCGTCGTGATATGCGGCATGTTCCAGATCGTCCTTCATCCGCTCCAGTGCCGTCTGCACGCGCACCTGATCGGTGATGTCGCGGCAGGTCACGACCACCATCTTCTGCGCGTCCTGCCTGCCCGTGTCGATCAGCGCATGGCTTTGCTGATTCCAGAATCGCGTGCCGTCGCGCCGCATGTGCCGGGTGACGCGAAACTGCTGAAACAGCGAGCTGCCCGGCAGGTAGCGGAATTTGGCCAGCTCGGCGGGGCCGGGACGGTTTTCGGGCAGGTTGATAAATTCGGCCGGGTTGCGCCCGCGCATCAGGTCCAGCGGCCAGCCCAGCATCCGCTCAAGCGCGGGGTTCATCCACAAGACGCGCCCGCGAATGTCCAGCAAGGCGATGCCGTCGCGCGCATGATCGAGGATAAGGCGCGGCAATACTGCGTCGGTGGCCGCGCTCGGTCCGCCGGACAGCGACGCCGCACCGCGCCCGCCCGCGCACTCACCGGCCCTGCCGTCATCCCGTCTTGTCTGCCACTGCGTCACCGCTGCATCCGTTCATCTGACTACGTTTGCCGACCGTGGCGCAGCGGTCTTAATATCGGGTGGCTTTCGCCGCAGTTTGTGTCTAGAAAAATCAACGAATTTTAGGAGATTGCAGGCGATGGACGACACTGCCCTCCGGGCCAATCCGCGCCTGGTGCTGCCGCCGTGTCGGCGCGGCGCCGTGATCGGCCTGCTCGGAGGCTCGTTCGATCCGCCCCATGCAGGGCACGCCCATATCACCCGCGAGTCGCTCAAACGGTTCGGTCTGGACGCGGTCTGGTGGCTGATCAGTCCCGGCAATCCGCTGAAGCCGCGCGGCCCCGCCCCGCTGGCGCGGCGCATGGCGGCCGCGCGCGAGATCATGCAGCACCCCCGCGTCCACATCAGCGATTTCGAGGCGCAGATCGGCGCGCGTCATACCGCGCTGACCCTCGCCGCGCTGCGCGATCTGCGGCCCGGCGTGCGGTTCGTGTGGTTGATGGGCGCCGATAACATGGTCCAGTTTCATCACTGGCAGGACTGGCGGCAGATCATGGAGACGGTGCCGATCGGCATCCTCGCGCGGCCCGGCGCGCGGCTGGCCGCGCGCTCTTCGGTCGCGGCGCGCATGTACGAGCGGGCCCGCGTGCCCACGCCCCTGGCGCGGGCGCTGGGCCACATGCAAGCGCCTGCGTGGTGCTTTGCCAATGTGCCGATGATGGCGCTGTCATCGACGCGGCTGCGCGCGGCGGGGCGCTGGCCGGACGCGAAATCGTGAGCAGAAAGGGGCCAGATCGCGATTGCGGCCAGTGCCCGGCATGGATTAGATCGGGCGCATGACGAAATCCTTTTCCAGACGTCTGTTCCTGAGCGGTGCGCTTTCGGCACTTGCAGCCGCCGGCCACGCCGGTGCGCCCGCCGTATCGCTGCGCCCGCAGTTGCGCCCCGAGGGGCTGACCGCCGCCAAAGCCCCCCCACGCCCGCCCGAGGCGCAGGATCTGATCGATGCCGCGCGCCTGAACGGCAAGGTCGCATATGCGGTCATCGATATGCGCACCGGCGCCACGCTGGAGGCGCGCAACGGCGCGACCGGGATGCCCCCGGCCAGCGTGACCAAAAGCATCACCGCGCTTTACGCGCTGGACGCGCTGGGGCCGACCTATCGATTTGAGACGCGGCTGGTGGCGACGGGCCCGGTCGATGCGGGCATCATCCAAGGCGATCTGGTGCTGGTCGGCGGCGGCGATCCGGTTCTGGACACCGACGCGCTGGCCGATATGGCCGCCGATCTGAAGGCGGCCGGCATACGCGGCCTGACCGGGGATTTTCGCGTCTTCGGCGGCGCATTGCCGTTCGAGCGGTTCATCGACGCAGGCCAGCCCGATCAGGTCGGCTATAACCCCGCGGTGTCGGGGCTGAACCTGAATTTCAACCGGGTGCATTTCCAGTGGGTGCGCGCGGCGGACGGCTATACCGTCACGATGGACGCCCGCTCGGCCAAGTACCGGCCGGAAGTGCAGGTCGCGCGCATGATGATCGCCGACCGTTCGACGCCGCTCTATACCTATGCCGATGGCGGCGATCACGATCAATGGACGGTCGCGCGCGCAGCCTTGGGGAAATCGGGCGCCCGTTGGCTGCCCGTGCGCTATCCCGACAGCTATGCCGGCGAGGTGTTCGCCAGCGTTGCGCGCGCGCAGGGCATCACGCTGGAGCGCGCGAAACGCCAGGACAGCGCGCCGTCGGGTGCGACATTGGTCAGCCACCTGAGCGATCCATTACCCGAGATCCTGCGCGGAATGCTGAAATATTCCAACAACCTGACCGCCGAGCTGGTCGGCATGACCGCAACGGTCGCGCGCACAGGCAGCGCCGAAACACTGGCGGACTCGGCGCGCGAGATGACGGCTTGGGCGCGCGCCGATCTGGGTCTGGAGGGCGCGACGCTGGTCGATCACTCGGGCCTCGGCGCCGCCTCGCGCATCAGCCCGCGCGCACTTGCGCGCGGTCTGGCCGCGGCGGGCCGGCACGCGGCGCTCAAGCCGATGCTCAAGCCATTCAAGATGCGCAATGCCGACGGCCAGCCCGACGACGCGCACCCGATCCTCGTGGAGGCCAAGACCGGAACGCTGCATTTCGTCAGTGCTTTGGCCGGATACGCGACCGGACCGTCCGGCCGCCCGCTTGCCTTCGCGATTTTCGCCCATGACCCCGACAGCCGCGTGGGTCTGGAGAATTCCACCGATGACCGCCCGCCCGGTGCGGCGACCTGGAACCGCCGCGCCAAGACGCTGCAACAAGCCCTGATCGAGCGCTGGGACGCCGCCTACGGCAGCTGAGACGCGGGGGCGCCCATGGCCGTCTCCAATCACGGTGAGGGCCAGTGAACCTTGCCGATTTCGCGCGATATCTTTGGCAAAGCGAGCCCCCGCGCAATATCCCCTTGCAGCCTGCGCGCGAAAACTCTAATCAACGCATGGCTTCGGCGAGTTGGCGGAGTGGTTACGCAACGGATTGCAAATCCGTGTACACCGGTTCGATTCCGGTACTCGCCTCCATTAATTCACAATAGCTCAAGCGTTTTTCAGGGTAGTGTCCGAATTCTCCAAGACGCTGTGAATCGCTTCAGATTCGAAACGTCTGGCGCTCACAAATCGAGCGATGCTTGGCGACCCATTTAGACGCCTGTTCAGTATGTTCCGGGCCCGCGTTGTCAGGCAGGCCAAGTTGCGCTCGTGCATCGTGAAACGCGGCGTGCGTCCCGTCGATATGTGCCGGAGGTGGCGGCGATAGTCGGCGAGCGGCAAAGGGCGCGGGTGGTCAGGAGGGGCGAAAAACGCGTGCAGGTGGTCGCGTGTTCTCAATGCCCCGCGGCCTATCGGGCGCTCTTGCTCAATGAAACGCGACGTTAACTTATTTAGGGCAAGGATCGGCCCGCGCGGCCGTAATCTACCCAAGGAGTGCCCACAGAACCGACAGCAAAAGGATGGCGGCCCATAGGCGCCAGAGCACGGCGACGGCTGCGTCGATGTCGTCCGGGCCGGGGTTGCGGCGGCCCTCGGGGTTGACGAAGGGATAGGAGTGCATCTGGCCGTGATAGGCGCGCGGTCCGGACAGGGCCACGCCGATGCTGCGGGCCATCGCGGCTTCGGGCCAGCCGGCATTTGGCGAGCGGTGCTGGCGTGCCTCGCGCACGATGTCGGACCAGCGCGGGCGCGGATATGACAGCAGCAGGATCAGCAGGGCCGTGGCGCGCGCGGGGATCAGGTTCATCAGATCGTCCAGCCGGGCGGCGGCCCAGCCGAATTGCGCGTGGCGCGGGGTGCGGTGGCCGATCATGCTGTCGGCGGTATTGACGATCTTGTAGAGGATCAGACCGGGAAGGCCGCCGATCGCCAGCCAGAAAAGCGGTGCGGCGACGCCGTCGCTGAAATTCTCGGCCGCCGATTCGATGGCGGCGCGGCTGACGGCGGGGCCGTCCATGGCCTGCGTCTCGCGCCCGACGATCATCGCCACCGACGCGCGCCCGTCCGGCAGCGAAAGCCGCAACGCCGCGGCAACCGCCGCCACATGATCGCACAGCGAGCGCTGGGCGATCAGGACCGCGGCCACGATAATCACGACCGCCGCGCCCAGTTGCGCCAGTGCCGCGCCCAGCATCAGCGCGGCCGCGCCGAGCAGGGCAATGGCCAAGGCGCCCTTCGCGCGGCGTGCCTTGCCGGTATTCCAGCGACGATCGAGCAGATCGATCGCGCGCCCCATCACCACCGCCGGATGCGGCAGCCGGTCCCAGAGCCAGCGCGGCTCGCCCAATGCGGCATCCAGCGCCATGGCGAGAACCAGTATCGAGGCCATGCTCATCTCTCGCGCCCTTTTTGCGTCGTCATGCAGTGATCTGCGCCTTCCAACCGGATAAACGCCGCGCCCGCAAGCCGGTATCGGACGGGCGGACGGGCAGGCCGGGCTGCCGCAAGCGGCCTTGCAGAAAGATGACTCGTGAAAAATACCAAAAATCTTAACTTGATCGGAATGAATTTCACGGCATCGTAGTCAGGCAGACTGAGTCGTGCGGGGGGATCATGTTATGGAGATGACGTTGCCAAAGGACGTGCAGGACGGGCTGGATGCAGCGCGCCGTGCGTCCCATCTGAAAAGTCACCGCTTGCGCGTGGAGGTGGACGGCGTTCCCTACCGCATCCTGCGGGCGTGGCCGGGCGGGTTTGCGGTGGACGCGGAACATGCGCCGCATCTGCGCGGGCTCGTCGATCTCTTCGATGGCGCGCGCCATCTGTCGCAATGCCTGATCGTGGCCGCGTCCGATGAAGGAGCCGAATGGCATTTCGAATACAAGCGCATGACCGAGGCGACCGGCGATCAGCCGATCGACTTCGTGCGCGCGCCGGATGCGCCTGCGGGCCTGCTGGAGGATTTCAACCGCTGAGGATTGCGGGGGCGGCCGGACCGCCCCCCGCCTTTACTGCAGGTCGCGGAATGCGGCCTGCAGCCGCTCCACGGCTTCGATGACACGGGCGCGGGGCGTGGCGAGGTTGAAACGCAGATAGCTTTCCCCGCCGGATCCGAATGTGGGCCCGTGGTTGGCGGCGATCCGGGCATCCTTTTGCACGCGCTGCGTGAACTCGTCGCGCGACATTCCGGTGCCCGCAAAGTCGACCCATGCCAGATAGGTCGATTCCAGCGCCATCGAGCTGATACCGGGGATCGCGTTGACGCCCTCATCAAACACCTTTCGGTTGCCGTCTAGATACCCGATCAGCGCGTCGACCCATGCCGCGCCCTGCGGAGAATAGGCCGCTTCGGTCATGAACAGGCCAAAGGAATTGGCCGACAGCCCCATCGCCGCCATGCGCGCGGCGAAGCGGGCGCGCATCCCGGTATCGGGAATGATCACGTTTCCGGTATGCGAGCCTGCGATATTGAACGTCTTGGTCGTCGCGGTCATCATCACCAGCCGGTCCTCGACATCGTCGATATTGGCCATGGGAACATGCGTGTGCCCCGGCATCACCAGATCATGATGAATCTCGTCCGACACGAGGATCAGATCGTGGCGCCGCGCGAAATCGGCAACACCGTTCAACTCGGCCCGGGTCCAGACGCGACCGCCCGGATTGTGCGGCGAGCAGAGGATCAGCATCCGCTCATTGCCGGTCATCTGCGCGTCCCACGCGTCGAAATCCATCCGGTACTTGCCCGCCTCCAGCGCAAGGGGGCACTCCACCACGCGGCGCCCGGCCGCTTTGATCACGCGCGCGAAAGCGTGATAGACCGGCGTCATCAGCACGACGCCATCGCCCGGCTGCGTAAAGGCATCGACGCACATCGCCGTGCCGTTGACGAGGCCATGGGTGGTAAAGATCGCGTCCTTGTCCAGCGCCCAGCCGTGCCGCTCCTTCATCCACCACTGGATCGCGGCGCGATAGGCGCCCTCATCGCCGAAATAGCCGTAAATGCCGTGATCGTGCATCGCCCGGACGGCGTCCGACACGCATTGCGGCGGGCGGAAATCCATGTCGGCCACCCACATCGGGATGCCGCCATCGGGGCTGACGCCATAGATCGGCTCCATCATGTCCCATTTGCTGGAATGTGTCCCGACGCGGTCGATGATTTCGTCGAAGTT
This sequence comes from Pelagivirga sediminicola, assembly GCF_003072125.1. Classification (GTDB taxonomy): domain Bacteria; phylum Pseudomonadota; class Alphaproteobacteria; order Rhodobacterales; family Rhodobacteraceae; genus Roseovarius; species Roseovarius sediminicola. The sequence goes on from NZ_QCYH01000002.1 coordinate 10,223, forward strand.
CATGCAATGCCTCCCGTTTGCCGCCCGGCGCTAGGCTAAACCACCGGGCGGCGGGCGCAAGGGCCGTTGACCCCGTTGCACTGGCGATGCGGTTGGCCTACATGAGCCTGCATGAAAATGCCGATCCTGATCCATCCCGACCCGCGCCTGAAAAAGCTCTGCGATCCCGTCGCGGATGTCACCGGCGACATGGCCAAGCTGGCGCAGGACATGCTTGAGACAATGTATGACGCGCCCGGCATCGGGCTGGCCGCGCCGCAGGTGGGGGTGCTGAGCCGCCTGATCGTGATGGATTGCGTCAAGGAAGAGGGCGAGCCCGCGCGCCCCACGGTGATGTTCAACCCCGAGATCACCGCCGCCTCGGACGCCGTCAACGTCTACGAGGAAGGCTGCCTGTCGATCCCCGAGCAATATGCCGAGGTCACCCGCCCCGCGGAGGTGGAGGTGCGCTGGATCGACTTCGAGGGGCGCGAGCAGACCGCCGGGCTCGATGGCCTGTGGGCCACCTGCGTGCAGCACGAGATCGACCATCTGAACGGCAAGCTGTTCATCGACCATATCGGCCCGATGAAGCGGCAGCTGATCACGCGGCGGATGCAGAAGCTGAAACGCGAAATGGCGCGGGGCTAGGGCATGACCGCGCGGCGCTGCATCCCGTGGCCGGACAAGCGGCTGCGCACGCCTGCCGACCCCGTGGACGCGATCACGGATGAGATCCGCGCGCATTGGCAGGACATGATCGACACGATGGAGGCGATGCCCGGCGTCGGCCTTGCGGCGCCGCAGATCGGCGTGATGCTGCGCCTTGCCGTGGTGGACGCCAGCGAGGCGCGCGGACAGGCGGTGCGCATGGCCAATCCCGAAGTGCTGCACGCGAGCGTGCATATGCGCCCGCATGAGGAGGCCAGCCCGAACCTGCCGGGCCTGTCCGCGCTGGTCGCGCGGCCCCGCGCGGTGACGGTGCGGTTTCTGAACGCGGATGGCGTGCCGGAAGAGCGCGACTTCGTCGGGCTCTGGGCCACTTCGGTGCAGCACCAGATCGACCATATGAACGGGCGGATGTATTTCGACCGCCTGACCAAGCTGCGCCGCGACATCCTGCTGCGCCGCGCGCGCAAACTGGCGGGGTAGGGCCGATGCGCGTGATTTTCATGGGAACACCCGTTTTTTCGGTGCCGGTGCTGGAGGCGCTGGTGGCCGCTGGCCATGACATCGCCGCCGTCTACACCCAGCCGCCCCGCCCCGCCGGACGCGGCAAGAAGGAGCGGCCCAGCGCCGTGCATGCGCGCGCCGCCGAAATGGGGCTGGATGTGCGGCACCCACTGAATTTCAAAGGCGAGGCCGATCGCGCGGAATTCGCCGCGCTGGGCGCGGATGTCGCGGTGGTCGTCGCCTATGGCCTGATCCTGCCGCAGGCGGTACTGGACGCGCCGCGGCGCGGATGCCTGAATATCCATGCCTCGCTTTTGCCGCGCTGGCGGGGGGCGGCGCCGATCCATCGCGCGATCATGGCCGGGGACGCGGCGACGGGCGTGTGCATCATGCAGATGGAGGCGGGGCTGGATACCGGCCCGGTTCTGCTGCGCAAGCAGACGCGGATCGGCGTCGAGGAGACGACGGGGGCGCTGCATGACCGGCTGAGCGCGATGGGGGCTGCGTTGATCTGCGATGCGCTGGGCCGCCTCGATACGCTGGTGGCGGTGCCGCAGCCGGAAGAGGGCGTCACCTATGCCGCCAAGATCGACAAGCACGAGGCGCGCGTGGACTGGACGCGCAGCGCGGTGCAGGTGGATCGCCAGATCCGCGGCCTGTCGCCCTTTCCCGGCGCGTGGACCGACATGAACGGCACGCGCGTCAAGCTGCTTGGCTCGCGGCTGGCGGGGGGGCGGGGCGCGCCGGGCGAGGTGCTGGACGATGCGCTGAGCGTGGCCTGCGGCACCGGCGCGGTGCGGCTTTTGCGCTTGCAGCGGGCCGGGCGCGGTGCGCAGGATCAGGCAGAGTTCCTGCGCGGCATGGCGGTGCCGCGCGGCATGATCCTGGGTGAGGGCTGATGTTTCCGACCATAATGGGCACTGTCGTGATCGCCGGGATCGTCGGCTATATCTCGGAAAAATCGGGGTTCACCCGCAACGGGATCATCCCGTCGATCATCATCTGCGTCGGCGGCGCGTTCCTGTTCTACTTCGTGCGCCTGATGTTCGGAATCGGCTTCGGCTCGGCGGGGCTGAACGCGATCGCGTCCTCCGTCGGGGCGCTGGTGATCGTGCCGTTCCACTGGCGCGGACGGCGTTGAACGCCGCTGGCGGCGCGTGCGTGATGCGGCAGGATCTTGGGTATTTGCGCCAATGAAAAGCTGCGGAGCGCGTCATTCCTTGGGCGGGTGCGCCTTGTAGATTGGCAGTTTCCACCCAAAGGCGAGCGAGCCTGCGCGCAGTGCCCATGTGACCGCGCCGCAGGCGCTGAGGATGATCAGCGGCTCGAATCCCAGCCGTTCCAGCAGGGCGCCGGTGAGCGCGCCTGCGAAGGCGGCGCTGACGTAGAGTTTGCCCTTGCGCAGCACCAGCGGCACCTCGCCGATGACGACATCGCGCATCAGCCCGCCAAGACAGCCCGTCACCATGCCCATCAGCACGACGATGGGCATCGGCTGCGCCATCATTATCGCGGCCGAAACGCCCGCGGGAACCGCGACGGCCAGCGCGAAGCTGTCCAGCCACAGCAGCCAGCGATAGCGGCTTTCGACCAGATGCGCGGTGAAAAAGATCAGCACCGCGGCGCTGACCGCGATCAGGATATAGGTCGGATCGCCCATCCAGAAGATCGGATGCCGGTCCAGCATCACGTCGCGCAAGGTGCCGCCGCCCACCGCCGTCAGCGCCCCGATGAAGGCAAAGCCGACGATATCGAGCTGCGCGCGGCTGGCCACCAGCGCGCCGGTCAGCGCGAAGATCAGAACGGAGGCATAATCGAGCAGGACCGGCGGGCTCATTTCTGGGCGGGCTTCTTGAAGGGGGCCATGCCCTCGCGGGCAAGCTCGTCCGCGCGCTCGTTTTCGGGGTGGCCCGCATGGCCCTTGACCCATTCCCACGTCACGTGATGGCGCGCCTGCGCCGCGTCGAGCCGCTGCCAAAGCTCGGCGTTCTTGACCGGCTTTTTGGCGGCTGTCTTCCAGCCGTTGCGCTTCCAGCCGTGGATCCAGCCGGTGACGCCGTTCTTGACATACTGGCTGTCGGTCACGATGGTCAGCTTTGACGGTTTTTCAAGCGTTTCCAATGCGTTGATCGCGGCCAGCAGTTCCATCCGGTTGTTGGTGGTGTTGGCCTCGCCGCCCTTCAGGCAGCGCTCCTTGACGATGCGCTCGCCCTCCATCGCGCGCAGCAGCGCGCCCCAGCCGCCGGGGCCGGGATTGCCCGAACAGGCGCCGTCCGTATAGGCGAAAAGCTCAGGCATCGGGAAAGAGCGGCTCGTAGCCCGGCAAGGCGGCGATGCGGTTGCACCAGACCCGGATCGCCGGAAAGCGGTCCATGTCAAACCCGCCGCGCGTGCCCGCGCTGTGGGTGTAGGCATACAGCGCAAGGTCCGCGAGGCTGGCCGTCCGGCCCAGAAGGAACGGCCCGGCCTCCAGCGCGCGCTCCAGCAGGCCGAGGATGGAATACCCCTCGTCCAGAAGCTGCGCCATGCGCTCGGGCGTCGCCCCGGCGGCGCGGTCGGGATAGCATCGCAGCGATGCGCGAACGGCGATCACCGGCTCGTGCCGGTTCTGCTCGAAGAACATCCAGGCGAGCATTTGTGACTGCATCAGCGGATCGTCGGGCAGCCACTCGGTGCCCTGCGCAAGGTACCACAGGATCGCGTTCGACTCGGGCAAGATGGTGCCGTCCTCCAGATGGAGCGCGGGCAGCTTGCCGAGGGGCAGGTGCCCTTCGGCCTGTGCCGCGTCGAGTTCGGGCGCGCCGTGCTCGCAGGGCACATGCCGGTAGGGGCGCCCGATCAGCGACAGCAGCAGCCGGATCTTGTAGCTGTTACCGGAGGACGGCATCGAATAGAGTGTCAGCGTTTTCATTCAGTTGCACCTCGCGATTGCAGTCAGGACGATCCACGGAGCCGTCTGGCCGTCAAGCCCACGGCTTGCGCCTGTCTGGCTGTCTTGGGTGGCGAGGCCGGCATCCGCAAGCAGCGCGCGCAGCTCGTCTTCGGTGTAGTAGGTGTAAAAGCGGCCCAGAGCATCGCGGCCCTCGCCGGTGCCGGTCTTCATGCCGATATGCAAAAGACCGCCGGGTTTCAGCGCGCGATCAAGCGCCGCCAGATGCCGCGGCAGCGCGCCGCGCTCGGCGTGCAGCAAGCTGAAATTTGCCCAGATGCCATCATACATGTCGCGGCCCTCAAGCTCGTCAAAGCTGGCCTGCCACGCGGTCACGCCGGGCTGCGCCGCGGCCAGCGCGACCATTTCGGGCACCGCGTCCACCGCATCGGCGCGCAGGCCCGCTGCCGCCATCTGCCCCGCCGCGCGTCCCGGCCCGCAGCCTAGGTCCAGCACGCGGGCGCCTGCGGGCATGGCGGCAATGAAGGCGGCAAGATGCCGGTCGCCCACCAGATCGGCGGTCATGTCGGCATAGTCCTGCGCGCGGGCGCGATAGACGCCCAGCGTCTCGTCATCGCGGCTCATGCGAACACGCCCACCGCAAGGCAGGCCAGCACCACCGCGGTCAGCGGCACGCGCAGTTGCATCCACCATCCGGGCGCGACGCCATAGCGCCAGAAAAGCCAGTCGATCCCCAAGAGCCCGGCAAAGCCGGCCATCAGCGACACCCCCGCGCTGACCGGGCCGCCGCCGGTGGTGAAAAACGCCCAGAGCGCGGGAATGACCGACAGAACATAGCCCGCCCCGGCCTGCGCGCCCTCCAGCTTGGTGGCAAAGCCCCAGAGCACGCCGGACATGAAGGCAAGGATGATCGCGCCGTAGAACAGCATGACATACGGCCCGGCAAATCGGGGGCCGATGGCGCGTATCGTCCAGAGCGCAAGGTCCGGGCTGAGCACGGTGATCGCGCCCCACAGGAACGGGACCAGCCCGGCCAGCCCAAGGATAAGCGCAGAGCGGGGCAGCGCGATCACGCGGGCGTCCTCAAGACGCGGGGCACCTTGAATTCGACATTCTCGACGGCGGTTTCGACCAGTTTCATGGTGACGTCATAGCGGTCCTGGAGCGCCTCGATCACCTCGTTCACCAGCACTTCGGGGGCGGAGGCGCCGGCGGTCACGCCGACGCTGCGCACACCCTCAAGGCTGCGCCAGTCGATATCGGCCGCCCGCTGCACCAGCTGCGCATAGGCGCAGCCCGCGCGCGCCCCAACCTCGACCAGACGGCGCGAGTTGGAGGAGTTGGGCGCGCCCACGACCAGCATCGCGTCGCAATCGGGCGCCATCGCCTTGACCGCCGCCTGCCGGTTGGTGGTGGCATAGCAGATGTCTTCCTTGTGGGGGCCGATGATGGCCGGAAAGCGCGCCTTGAGCGCGGCGACGATGCCGATCGTATCATCGACGCTGAGCGTGGTCTGCGTGACATAGGCCAGCGCCGTCTCGTCCCCGACCTCCAGCGCCGCGACATCCGCCTCGGTCTCGACCAGCAGCACCGCGCCGGCGGGCAGCTGGCCCATCGTGCCGACGGTTTCGGGGTGGCCCTCATGGCCGATCATGATGATCTGCAGCCCGGCCTCGTGGTGGCGCTCGGCCTCGATATGCACTTTGGACACCAGCGGGCAGGTGGCATCCACATAGATCATCTGCCGCTTGTCCGCCTCGGCGGGCACCGATTTCGGCACGCCGTGGGCCGAGAAGATCACCGGGCGGTCATCGGGACATTCATCCAGCTCCTCGACAAAGACGGCACCCTTGGCGCGCAGATAGTCGACGACATACTTGTTGTGCACGATTTCGTGGCGCACATAGACGGGCGCGCCCCACTTGGTCAGGGCCATCTCGACGATCTTGATCGCACGGTCCACGCCCGCGCAGAACCCGCGCGGGGCCGCAAGATGCAGGGTCAGGGGTGGTTTGGTCATGCGCTGCGCTCCTCGCCTTGAGAGGTGCCCGGACAGGTAAGCCGCAAATGCGCGCAGGTCCAGAGGGAAGGGCGCAAAAGACGCACCCATCGCATTGCGGGCCTGCCTACCCCTGGGCCTCAAGCGCGCTGTCGCGGTCGCCCGCATGCTCGCGCGGGGGGCGCCCGATGACGTCGCGCAGGTCTTCGAGCTCGATGAAGTTGTCGGCCTGGCGGCGCAGCTCGTCCGAGATCATGGGCGGCTGGCTGCGGATGGTCGACACGACCGAGACGCGCACGCCCTGCCGCTGCAGCGATTCGACCAGCGGACGAAAATCGCCGTCGCCGGAAAACAGCACGATGTGATCGACCCGCGGAGCAAGCTCCATCGCGTCGACGCACAGCTCGATATCCATGTTGCCCTTCACCTTACGGCGGCCCTGGCTGTCGGTGTATTCCTTGGCCGGTTTGGTGACCATGGAAAACCCGTTGTAGTTCAGCCAGTCCACCAGCGGGCGGATGGGCGAATACTCCTCGTTCTCCAGCAGCGCGGTGTAGTAGAACGCGCGCAGCAACTTGCCCCGGCGCATGAATTCCGAGCGCAGGAGCTTGTAGTCGATATCAAACCCCAGCGCCTTGCCGGCGGCATACAAATTCGAGCCATCTATGAAGAGCGCGAGACGCTCGTCCTTGTAAAACATATCAAATCCTTTCGGCCGACAGGAAATGTCATCCTTTTCCGGTGTGGAAAGTTCTCTTGAGCGCGTGCAAGATATCGGCGGGTTTCGCCAAGGCTTAATTTCAAGCTCAACGCGGGGCAAGAGCATCGGTTGCCTTCTAAAGGTGGGTTACGTGACGACAGTTGAAAGTTTTCTGATCGCCTTGGGCGGAAACCTGCCGTCGGAGGCGGGCGCGCCCGCCGAAACGCTGCGCGCGGCGCTGGATGCGCTGGCGGGCGAGGGGGCCGAGCTGCGCGCGGTCAGCCCGTTTTACGCAACGCCCTGCTTTCCGGCGGGCGCGGGGCCGGACTATGTCAATGCGGCCGCCGAGATCGGTTTCGGCGGGGACGCGCGGGCCTGTCTGGCGCTGTTGCACCGGGTGGAGCAGATGTTCGGCCGCGAGCGGCAGCGCCGCTGGGGGCGCCGGACGCTGGATCTGGATCTGATCGCCCAAGGCGCGCAGGTGCTGCCCGATCGCGAGGGGTATGCCGCGTGGCGCGATCTGCCCGGCGAGCTTCAGATGACGCGCGCGCCCGATCAGCTGATCTTGCCGCACCCGCGCCTGCAGGAGCGCGCCTTCGTGCTGGTGCCGCTGGCCGATATCGCGCCGGACTGGCGCCATCCGGTTCTGGGGCTCAGCGTGCGCGAGATGCTGGCGCGGCTGCCTGCGGGCGACGTGGCCGAGGTGGTGCGCCTGCCATAAGCTGCTTGCACTTTGCGCGCCATCCGCATAAGGGAGAGGTTTCTCACGCCGCCCTGCAAATTCCGGAGGTCTCATGGCCCGCGTAACAACCGAAGACTGCGTTGACAAGGTTCCCAATCGTTTCGATCTGGTGATGCTGGCCGCGCACCGCGCCCGCGAAATCTCGGCCGGGGCGCCTTTGACGGTGGACCGTGACAACGACAAGAACCCCGTCGTCGCGCTGCGCGAGATCGCCGAGGAGACGCAGAACGCCGACGATCTGCGCGAGCGCATGATCGAATCGAACCAGACCGAGATCGAGGTCGATGAGCCCGAAGAGGACCAGATGGCCCTTCTGATGGGCGGCGAGGCCGACAAGCCCGCCGATGACGACATGTCCGAAGAGCGCCTCTTGCGCGAGTTGATGAAGGCGCAGGGCCAGGGCTGACCCCCCTCGGCCCGGCCGCGGGGGGCGATCCCGCGGCGCGACGGGTGCACCACATGATTACCGCCGACGATCTGATCGCGCTGGTGCGCACCTATAACCCCCGCTGCGACGAGAAACTGCTGCGCCGGGCCTATGATTACGGCCTGGCGATGCATGAAGGGCAAAGCCGCCACTCGGGCGAGCCCTATTTTTCGCACCCCATCGCCGTCGCGGCCATCCTAGCGCAACAGCGGCTGGGCGATGCAACCATCGTCACCGCCCTTTTGCATGACACGATCGAGGACACGCGCGCCTCCTATGCCAGCGTGGCCGAGATGTTCGGCACCGAGATCGCCGATCTGGTCGATGGCGTCACCAAGCTGACCAACCTTCAGCTCAGCAGCAGCGAGACCAAGCAGGCCGAGAATTTCCGCAAGCTGCTGATCGCGATGTCCAAGGACCTGCGCGTCATTCTGGTCAAGCTGGCCGACCGTCTGCACAACATGCGCACGATCAAGGCGATGCGCCCGGACAAGCAGGTGCAGAAGGCGCGCGAGACGATGGACATCTTCGCGCCGCTGGCCGGGCGCATGGGCATGCAGTGGATGCGCGAGGAGCTGGAGGATCTGGCCTTTCGCGTCATCAACCCCGAGGCGCGCGCGTCGATCATGCGCCGCTTCATCACTCTGCAGCGCGAATCGGGCGACGTCATCAGCCGCATCACCGGCGACATCCGCAAGGAGCTGAAAAAGGTCGGCATCGAGGCCGAGGTGATCGGCCGCGCCAAGAAGCCCTATTCGATCTGGCGCAAGATGCAGGAAAAGGATCTGGCCTTTTCGCGCCTGTCGGACATCTACGGCTTTCGCATCATCTGCGCCGATGAGAGCGATTGCTATGCGATCCTTGGCGCGATCCATCAGCGCTGGCGCGCCGTGCCGGGCCGGTTCAAGGATTACATCAGCCAGCCCAAATCCAACGGCTACCGGTCGATCCATACCACCGTTTCGGGGCGCGACGGCAAGCGCGTCGAGGTGCAGATCCGCACCCGCCAGATGCATGATGTTGCCGAGGCGGGCGTGGCCGCGCATTGGTCCTATCGCGATGGGGTGCGCGCCGAAAACCCCTTTGCCGTGGATCCGGCGAAATGGGTCAGCACGCTGGCCGATCAGTTCGACGCCGAGGACGATCTGGATTTCCTCGAAGCGGTCAAGCTGGAGATGTATTCCGATCAGGTGTTCTGCTTCACCCCCAAGGGCGACGTGATCAAGCTGCCGCGCGGGGCGACGCCGATCGACTTCGCCTACGCGATCCACACGCGCATCGGCAATGCCGTCGTCGGGGCCAAGATCGACGGGATGCGCGTGCCGCTCTGGACGCGCATCAAGAACGGGCAGTCGGTCGATGTCATCACCGCCGACGGGCAGACGCCGCAATCCACGTGGCTGGACATCGCGACCACCGGCCGCGCCAAATCGGCCATCCGCCGCGCCCTGCGCGAGCTGGACCGCGGCCGCTATATCAAGCTGGGCCGCGAATTGGCCCGCGCCGCGTTCGAGCATGTGGGCAAGCGCGCCACCGAGAAGGCGCTGACGACCGCCGCGCGCAACCTGCGGCTGAAGGACAGCGATTCGGTTCTGGCGCGTCTGGGCAGCGCCGAGCTTACCGCGCATGAGGTCATCAGCGCCGTCTATCCCGATCTGACCCCGCAGGGCGGCGAGGAGGTGGGCCGCGACCGCGCCGTCATCGGCCTTGCGCCGGACCAGCGCTTCGAGCGCGCCAAATGCTGCGAGCCGCTGCCGGGCGAGCGGATCGTCGGCATCACCTTTCGCGGCAAGGGCGTGGTGGTGCATTCCATCGATTGCGACACGCTGGGCGCCTACGAGGATCAGCCCGAGCGCTGGATCGATCTGGCGTGGCATTCCGGCACCCACGCGGCCGCCTATACCGTGTCGCTATGCGTCACGATGAGCAATGACGCGGGCGTATTGGGGCGAATTTGCACCTTGATCGGCGAGTGCAAGGCCAATATCTCGGACCTGACCTTTCTTGACCGGAAACCCGATTTCTATCGACTCTTGGTCGAGGTCGAACTGCGCGACGCCGAGCAGTTGCACAGCGTCATAAACGTGCTGGATGCTGACAGCGACGTCGCGCAGGTCGAGCGTCACCGAGATATGGCCCGTGCCGCCGTCAAGGGCGACACCTGAAGAGCAGGAGAACGCCGCGTTGGTCTTCAAGAGGCGAGACAGACGATCCGTCCCGAGGGCCATCCTAGCCTTTTTCTGGCCCAAGGGGGGCTGGACCCGTGCCGCGCGTTACGTAAAATTCCGTGTCACGCGCCTTCCCGATCCGCCGCACCGCATCGCGCGCGGCATTTTCGCGGGCGTTTTCGTGACCTTCACGCCGTTCTTCGGGCTGCACTTCCTTCTGGCCGCGATCCTGTCAAAGCTGATGCGCGGCAATATCGTGGCGTCGCTGCTGGCCACGTTCGTCGGCAATCCGCTGACCTTTCCGGCGATTGCAGCCAGTTCGCTGCAGACGGGGCATTTCCTGCTGGGCACGGGGGGGCGCGTGCCGATGGACACGCAGCACACACTGGCCGAGAAGATCCTGGGCGCCGGCGCGGATCTGCGTCACAATTTCGTTGCGATGTTCACCAGCGACGAGGCCCACTGGACGCGGCTCGCGGTGTTCTACAGTGACGTTTTCCTGCCCTACATGGTGGGCGCGATCATCCCCGGCCTGATCTGTGCCATTGCGGCGTATTATTTCTCGCTGCCCGTTCTTCTGGTCTATCAAAAGCGCCGGCAAGCCAAGCTCAAGGCGAAGTGGATCGCGCTCAAGCAAAAGGCGGCGGTGGACGATGCCAAAGCGTCACACTCCGGCGGCGCCGAGTGATCGCCGCTTGACGGGCGCCGGATTTGGGCGATCTGTTGAGGGTGGGCGCGCCGGGCTGTCACTGCCGCGTCGAAGCTAACGGGGGGATACATGATGGATCAGTCCAAACTGCGCCTTGGCGTGAATATCGACCATGTCGCCACCTTGCGCAACGCGCGCGGCGGCGCCGTACCATGCCCCGTGCGCGCCGCGCGTCTGGCCGAGCAGGCGGGCGCCGATGGCATCACCGGCCATCTGCGCGAGGACCGGCGCCATATCGTCGATGCCGATATTGACGCGCTGATGGACGCGCTCAGCCTGCCGCTGAATTTCGAGATGGCCGCAACGGACGAGATGCAGCAGATCGCCCTGCGTCACAAGCCGCACGCCGTCTGCATCGTGCCCGAAAAGCGCGAGGAACGCACCACCGAAGGCGGCCTTGACGTGGTGCGCGACGAGGATCGGCTGGCCCGTTTCATCGCGCCCCTGCGCGAGGCCGGCAGCCGGGTGTCGATCTTCATCGGCGCGGACGCCGCCCAGATCGACGCCGCCGCGCGCATCGGCGCCGAGGTGGTCGAGCTGCATACCGGCGCCTATTGCGATGCCCATGCCGAGCAGCGTTTCATGGCCCGCGATGCCGAGCTGAAGGCGCTGACAGACATGGCCGCCCACGCCCATTCGCTGGGGCTCGAGGTGCATGCGGGCCACGGGCTGACCTTTGACACGGTCGCGCCCATCGCCGCGCTGCCGCAGGTGGTCGAGCTGAATATCGGTCATTTCCTGATCGGCGAGGCGGTGTTTCTGGGCCTTGGCCCGGCGATTGCCGAAATGCGCCGGCTGATGGATGCGGCGCGGTGAATTACCTGCGCTATACCGCCGTGTTCCTGACCGTCGCGATCGGCGTTGCGCTGATCGTGATGGCGGCCAATGCGTGGCTGGACGCCGGTCTGGGCTCTTCGGCGCAGCTTCTGGCGCCTGCGATGATCGCCGCGCTGATCGAAGGGCGCGCCTTTGTCCGGGCCGAAACGCGCAGGCCGAACCCGGCCGAGGCCTGGAATTTCGCGATACTGGCCACGGTGCTGGCCGTGGCGCTGAATGTCGCGCTCAGCTATGCGATGACCGCGCTTTTGCCGGAATTCGCGCGGCTCACCATCGCGCCTTTCGGCTCGCGGCAGTTCCTGCTGCTGCTGGGCATCTATGCGCTGGGCTATCTTCTGTCCAACCGCTTCCTTCTGGGCCTTGGCGCGCGCAGCGAGCTGGAGGCGCAGGCGCGGCGGGCGGGGCTGGGCAAGCCGTGAGGCGGCCGTGATCCTGGGCATCGGCACCGATCTGGCCAACATAGAGCGGATCGCGCGCACGCTGGAGCGGTTCGGCGATCGTTTCCGCAACCGCGTTTTCACCGAGGTCGAGCAGCAGAAGGCCGAGGCGCGCGCAGACACCCCCGGCACCTATGCCAAGCGCTGGGCCGCCAAGGAGGCATGCTCCAAGGCGCTCGGCACAGGCCTGCGCATGGGCATCGCGTGGAAGGACATGGCCGTCAGCAACCTTGCCACCGGCCAGCCGGTGATGGAGGTGACGGGCTGGGCCGCGGACCGGCTGGCGCAGATGACGCCGCCGGGCCACGTGGCCATCATCCACGTCACCCTGACGGACGATCACCCTTGGGCGCAGGCCTTCGTCGTGATCGAGGCGCGCGAAATCGCGCAAGGCGCTGCCCGCACCGGCCACGGCGCGGGTTGACTTAAGCCCCCCTCGCGCCCATGAAGCGGCACGATCCACAGCATCCAATCGCACAGGCGGAGACCGCGCATGGCATCCGAGGCCAAGACAGGCAATCCCATCATCGAGACGATCAAGACGGTGGTGTTCGCCCTCCTGATCGCCGGCATTTTCCGCACGCTGTTCTTTCAACCGTTCTGGATTCCTTCCGGATCGATGAAGGACACGCTGCTGATCGGGGATTTCCTTTTCGTGAACAAGATGGCCTACGGCTATTCCTACGCATCCTGCCCCTCGATCGCCATCGGCCCGATCGACATCGACGCGCGCGACATCTGCGGCTTTCTCGATGGCGACAATTCGCGCCTTTTCGGATCCGAACCCGAGCGCGGCGACATCATCGTCTTCCGCCATCCCGTCAACCACAAGGATTTCATCAAGCGCCTGATCGGGCTGCCCGGCGACACCGTGCAGCTGATCGACGGCGTGGTGCAGATCAACGGCACGCCCGTCGAGCTGGAGGATGCAGGCAGCTTCGATGAGATCTACGAGCTTCAGGGCTCGATGGGCAGCCGCCCGCGCTGCGAAAACGGCGTGGTGGGCGAGGGCGGGACATGCAGCAAGTCGCGCCAGCGCGAGACGCTGCCGAACGGGCGGTCCTACAACATCCTCAACATCGGCGACCAACGCTCGGACGATACCGGCGTCTTCACGGTGCCGGAAGGGCATTACTTCTTCATGGGCGACAACCGCGACAATTCCACCGACAGCCGCTATCCCCAGACCGTCGGCGGTGTCGGCTTCGTGCCCTATGAGAACCTGATCGGGCGCGCCGGGCGCGTCATCTTCTCCTCGGCGGGCAAATCGATGCTCTATTTCTGGACATGGCGGGGGGACCGCTTCTTCAAGAGGCTCGATTGAAACTTTCCGCGGATCTGAAGGCGTTCGCCGCGCGGCTGGGGCATGAGTTTGCCCGGCCCGCGCTGCTGATCGAGGCGGTCACGCACCCGTCCATGTCCTCGCCCGGCCGCGCGGACAACCAGCGGCTGGAATTTCTGGGCGACCGGGTGCTGGGCCTCGTCATGGCCGAGGCGCTGCTGGAGCATGACCCGGATGCGGCCGAGGGCCTGCTCGCCCCGCGTTTCAACGCGCTGGTGCGCAAGGAGGCCTGCGCGGCCGTCGCCCGCGAGATCGACATCGGCAAGGTGCTCAAGCTGGGCCGCTCCGAGATGATCTCGGGCGGGCGCCGCAAGGAGGCGCTTCTGGGCGACGCGATGGAGGCGGTGATCGCCGCGGTCTATCTGGATGCCGGTTTCGAGGCGGCGCGCCGCGTCATCATGGCCCATTGGGCCCACCGCATCGACGCGGTCGAAGAGGACGCGCGCGATGCCAAGACGGCGCTGCAGGAATGGGCGCAGGCGCGCGGCCTGCCGCCGCCCAGCTATGTGCAGACCGCCCGCAGCGGGCCGGATCATGCGCCGGTTTTCACCATCTGCGCGCAGCTTAAGAACGGCGCCGAGGAAAAGGCGACAGCCGGCTCCAAGCGGCAGGCCGAACAGGCCGCGGCCAAGGCCCTGCTCGCGCGCCTGCTGCAGGCGCCCCCTTCTTGACCCTCTGGGCAAGAGCGCGCGGATCGGATAGGGCTGAAGCCCGCAATCACTGGACACCTGACGAATGAGCAAACGCGCCGGATTCATCGCCCTGATCGGAGAGCCCAATGCTGGCAAGTCGACCCTGCTGAACCGCATGGTCGGCGCCAAGGTCAGTATCGTCACCCACAAGGTGCAGACGACGCGCGCGCGCATCCGCGGCGTCGCAATCGAAGGCGACGCGCAGCTGGTCTTCGTTGACACGCCCGGCCTGTTCAAGCCGCGCCGCCGCCTTGACCGCGCGATGGTCGCCGCCGCATGGGGCGGGGCCGCCGATGCCGATGTCGTCGTCCTTCTGATCGAGGCGCATCGCGGCGTCACCGAAGGCGTCAAGCGGATCCTCGAAAACCTTGCCGAGGTCACCAAGGGCCGCAAGGTCGCGCTGGCCATCAACAAGATCGACCGCGTCCAGTCGCCCGCGCTGCTGGCGCTGACCAAGGAGATGAACGACCGCTTTGCCTTTGCCGAGACGTTCATGATCTCGGCCGAGAAGGGCCATGGCGTCGATGCGCTGCGCGAATGGCTCGCAGGCCAGATGCCCGAGGGCCCTTGGCTCTACCCCGAGGACCAGATCGCCGATCTGCCCATGCGCAACATCGCCGCCGAGATCACCCGCGAAAAGCTGACCCTGCGCCTGCATCAGGAACTGCCCTACCAGCTGACCGTCGAGACCGAAAACTGGGAAGAGCGCGATGACGGCTCGGCCCGCATCGATCAGCTGATCTATGTGATGCGCGACGGGCACAAGGGCATCGTTCTGGGCCGCAAGGGCGAGACGATCAAGCAGGTCGGCGCCGCCGCCCGCGCCGAGCTGGAGGAATTCCTTGGCCGCCGCGTGCATCTCTTCCTGCAGATCAAGGTGCGTCCGAACTGGCTGGACGATGCCGAGCGCTATTCGGAAATGGGCCTTGATTTCAAGGACGGCAATTGATGCAGCGCCCCGTGCTTCGTCCTGGCAAAAATACTCGAATCCTGCGGCCCGCCTGATGCGCCTGACGGCAGAATTCTGGGTGCATGCCTATCTGGCGCGGCTGCGTGCACAGGACATTCCCGCCTTTGTCACCGCCCATGGCGACGACACTGCCGGCGCGGTTCTGGTCAAGCTGAACACGCTGGACGGGCAGGCCACCGCCTATCAGCGCCGGTTCGATCTGATGACGGGCGCGCGCGCCTGGGACACGCTCATGGCCGGACCCGACGCCGAGGTGGATGCGGCCATCGCGCGCCAGCGCGGCTTTGACGCCGATCTGTGGGTCGTCGAGGTCGAGGACCGCGCCGGGCGCCATTTGCTGGACCAGCCCGGCCTTGCCGACTGAAGCGCTTGCCACGCCGCGCCGATCCGCGTTTCATTGCGCGCGGAAGGGGTAGGCCGGTATGGAATGGCGCGATCAGGGTATCTTGCTGGCGGTGCGCCCGCATGGCGAAAACGCCGCGATCATCGACGTTCTGACGCCCGGCCATGGCCGCCATGCCGGCGTCGTCCGGGGCGGCGCCTCGCGCCGTATGGCGCCTGTGCTGCAGCCCGGCGCGCAGTTGGACCTGACATGGCGCGCGCGGCTGGAGGATCATCTCGGCGCCTTCACGGTCGAGCCTGTGCGCAGCCGCGCGGCGCTGGTCATGGATGACCGTCTGGCCCTGTCGGGGCTGAGTGCGGTTACCTCGCTCCTGCTGTTTTCGCTGCCCGAACGCGAGGCGCATGCGGCGCTCTACCGGCGCACCGAAACGCTGCTGGATCTCATGGGCGCGCGCGATGTCTGGCCGCTGGCCTATCTGCGGTGGGAGATGGCGCTGTTGCAGGAGCTGGGCTTTGGTCTCGATCTGTCGGCCTGCGCCGTGCGCGGCAATTTGGCGAATGATCTGAGCTATGTCTCGCCGCGCACCGGGCGCGCGGTTTCACGGGCGGGGGCCGGCGAATGGGCCGATCGCCTGCTGCCGCTGCCGCCCTGCATGCTGGGCCATGGAAGCGCGCCGGATGCCGAGATTGCCGAAGGGCTGCGCACAACCGGATATTTCCTGCGCCATCACCTGGCGCCCGAGCTGGGTGACAAGCCGCTGCCGGATGCCCGCGCGCGTTTCATCGCCCGCTTCGATGCGCGCGCCGCGCAGGAAGAATGAGTATTTGTGCCAAGATGAAGCCCCGCCCGCGCTCCGTGCCCGCGACAGCCGGGGCCGCATCAGCCTGTCAGGGCGGCGCGGTGCACGAGGTGGAAACGGCCATCGGCATCCTCGCCCACGAGGCTGAGCGCGTCGACTTGCAGCGGGTGGGGCAGCAGCGGGGCAAGGACCGGCGCGAGAGCCGCGCATGTCTGCTGCGCCTCGCGGCGGGGCAGTTTGGCGGTCAGGGTCATGTGCCAGCGAAAGCAGTCCATCACGTGCGGATAACCCCAGCGGTGCAGATGGGCGATTTGCCGGGCCGTCAGCGCCGGTTTGAGATGGCGGGCGATCTCCGCCTCGCTTGGCGCGGCGCGAAAGGTGTCGAGCTGGCGCACCGCGCCTGATGCCAGCGCCGTTATCCTGGCAGCGTCGCCTCGTGCGACCAGCGCGACGAACCGGCCAAAGCAGGCAAGCTCGACGTCGTGCAGGGGGACAGGCGGGCGCGCGGTGCAGAAATTGGCAAGCGCATCGGTCAGCGCCGCCTCGCTGGCGCCGGGCGCAAGGCGGAAGGGCGGTTTGATCGTGGCGTGAAATCCGTAGCGGTGCGGCCCGGTCGTCAGCGTTTCGATGGGCCGGGGCAGGTCCGGCACGGACGCTCTGGCCGAAGGGGTGCATCCAGCCTCGATATCCCAGCCCAGCCATTCGGCGCCGAACCGCGCCAGCGGGCCGGGGGGCACCGTGTAGTAGATGGCATAGCGGCGGTAGGCGTCTGCGGGCATGGCGCGGCTCCGGTGGCGGTGGCCCGTCATCGCATGTCTGACGCGCGGCGCCAATGACGCGCCGCTTTGACAGGGGCGCGATCGGCGATCATACAGGCCCTAAGATCATACGTCAGCCAGGGAGAAACCGTCATGTCCGCCACACCGATCTTCGATGTGCCGCCTGCGCCTTCGGTCGAGATTGCCGGGGGTGCCGGGGTTTTCCCCGTGCGCCGGGTGTTTTGCGTCGGGCGCAATTATGCCGCGCATGCGGCCGAGATGGGCAACGAGGTGGACCGCGCGGCGCCGTTCTATTTCACCAAGTCGGCCCACGCCGTCATCCCGTCGGGCCGCGCCATCGCCTATCCGCCCGGCACCCGCGATTGCCATTACGAGATGGAGCTGGTGATCGCCCTCGGCGCGGATGCGTTCGAGCTGGACGAGGCGGCGGCGATGGACGCCGTATATGGCTATGCCTGCGGGATCGACCTGACGCGGCGCGATCTGCAGGCGGTGGCCAAGGAGGGCCGCAAGCCCTGGGATCTGGGCAAGGATTTCGAGAATTCGGCCATTCTGGGCCCGATCACGCAAGCGGGCGATTTCGGCGCGCCGGACGCGCAGGCGATCACGCTGGATCTGGACGGGCGGCGGGTGCAGGAGGCGCGGCTGTCGGACATGGTCTGGAGCGTGGCGGAGATCATCGCGCATCTGTCGCGCTATTATCATCTGGCGCCCGGTGATCTGATCTTTACCGGCACCCCTGCGGGCGTCGGGCCGGTGGCGCGGGGCAGCGTCCTGCGCGGGCAGATCGACGGGCTGGAGCCTGTGACATTGACCATCGAAGGCTAGCCGCCGGTCGCCGCGCCCTTGATCGGCGCGGCGACGGCCCGCTCAGCCCAGCAGGCGGCGGGCGATCACCTGGGCCTGAATTTCCGCGGCGCCCTCGAAGATGTTGAGGATGCGCGCATCGCAGAGGATCCGGCTGATCTTGTATTCCAGCGCAAAGCCGTTGCCGCCGTGGATCTGCAACCCGTTATCGGCAGCGGCCCATGCCACCCGCGCGCCCAGCAGCTTGGCCATGCCGGCCTCGACGTCGCAGCGGCGGCCCTGATCCTTTTCCCAGGCCGAGAAATAGGTCAGCTGGCGTGCCACCATGATCTCGACCGCCATCATCGCCAGCTTGCCCGACACGCGCGGGAAATCGATCAGCGATTTGCCGAACTGCTTGCGGTCCTGTGCGTATTGCATGGCCACATCGAGCGCCGATTGCGCGACGCCCACGGCGCGGGCGGCGGTCTGGATGCGGGCGCTCTCGAACGTCTCCATCAACTGCTTGAAGCCCTTGCCCTCTTCGCCGCCCAAGAGGTTCTCGCCCTTGACGTGGAAATTGTCGAAGGCCAGTTCGTATTCCTTCATGCCGCGATAGCCCAGCACCTCGATCTCGCCGCCCGACATACCGTCGGTGGGGAAGGGGGCCGCGTCGGTGCCGGGGGTTTTCTCGGCCAAGAACATCGACAGGCCCTTGTGATCGGTGGTCTCGGGGTCGGTCCGGGCCAGCAGCGTCATCACATGGGTGCGCGCGGCATGGGTGATCCACGTCTTGTTGCCGGTCACGCGGTAATCATCGCCATCCTTGACCGCGCGGGTGCGCAGCGCGCCAAGATCCGAGCCGGTGTTCGGCTCGGTAAAGACCGCCGTCGGCAGGATCTCACCGCTGGCGAGTTTGGGCAGCCAATGCGCCTTCTGCGCGTCGGTGCCGCCGCAGATGATAAGTTCGGCGGCAATTTCGCTGCGCGTGCCAAGGCTGCCGACGCCGATATAGCCGCGGCTGAGCTCTTCGGAGACGACCACCATCGACGCCTTGGACAGGCCCAGGCCGCCGAATTCCTCGGGGATGGTCAGGCCGAAGACGCCCATTTCGGCCAGTTCCTCGATGATCTCCATCGGGATCAGCTCGTCCTTGAGGTGCCAGTCATGCGCGTGCGGCTCGACCCGGTCGACGGCATAGCGGCGGAACTGCTCGCGAATCATTTCCAGCTCGTCATCAAGGCCGGTGCGCCCGACGGTGATTTCGGCCGAGCGCTCCTGCATCAGTTTCACAAGGCGGGTGCGCGCGGCCTGGCTGTTGCCGGTCTGGGTCAGGGTCATGATCTCGGGCGACATCAGCCCGCGCATGTCATCGGGGCCAAGGCCGATATCCTGAAGCCGCAGGATTTCGCCCTGGCTCATCGGGATGCCGCCGCCGATCTGCGACAGGTATTCGCCGAACGCGATCTGGTGGATCAGCGCCTCGACCTCGCCGAAGGTGCCTGCCTCGGTCAGACGGTCGGCCCAGGCCTGCATCTGGTGCAGCGCCTCGGAATAGGTGGCAAGCCACGCCAGCCCGTGCGCGGCGCACTGATGCTGCTCGACCAGCGTGCCGGAGACGCGGTCGCCGTCGGTCACGAGGGCCTTGAGATGCGCGGTGGCGTTTTGCAGCAGGGTCGCCACGGGCGGCAGGGCGGCGCGCGTCAGTCCGAGCAGATCTTTCAGAATGGTGCTGTCCGCCGTCATATCCAAGGGTCCATCATGTGCCATCGTGTCATCCTTTCAAACTTGCAGACGTCCTAATCACTTTGCAGTTGCAGCGCAACTATTGATACGTATTCATGCGCCATTTTGGATTAATCTTGCGCTGCAATTTTCCGCGAACTTGCCCTCTGCGGTGTTTATGCCCGATGGGGGCCGCGGGAATGCGCGGTCTGCTGGGGCCGCTGTGCCCGAATCAACCACACCACCCGGCGCTGCCCGGCAGGTTACGCGGCACGCGGAGTGCGGCGCTTTTCCGGCCAAATGCATGACAGCACGCGGATATTTGCCGCAATCGGGCATCTTGTGGCGCGCTTTGTCTTTCGTTTCGCGGGTTTGCCCGTATACTGCACCGCAGGCCGCAAAGGCGAAAAACAAAAGACCGGGGGGACTTTGCCGATGATCCGATCGGAACTGATTCAAAAGATTGCCGATGAAAATCCGCATCTTTACCAAAGGGATGTGGAGCGGATCGTGAACACGGTCTTCAACGAGATCACTGACGCCATGGCAGCGGGTAATCGGGTGGAGCTGCGCGGTTTCGGTGCATTTTCGGTAAAGAAACGCGATGCGCGCGTCGGGCGGAACCCGCGCACCGGCGAATCCGTTCCTGTCGAAGAAAAACACGTGCCCTTCTTCAAGACGGGCAAGCTCCTGCGGGACCGACTGAACGGAAAGTAATACATGCGTTATATTCGCTATGCCTCCATCGCCATCTTCGCGCTGGCCCTGATTCTCATCGCGCTGGCAAACCGCGTGATGGTGCCTGTGCGGCTGGTTCCTCAGGATCTGACCGGGTTTACCGCGCTGAACCCGGCGACCGAGGTGCCGCTGTTCGTGGTGATCTTCGGCGGCATTCTGGCGGGTCTGATCCTTGGCTTCATCTGGGAGTGGATCCGCGAGGCGGGCGAGCGGGCGGCGGCCGCACGGCAGGCGCGCGAGATGCAGCGCCTGCGCGCCGAGATCAAGCGCCTCAAGCGCGACAAGCACGAGGGCAATGACGAGGTCATCGCCATCCTGGACGACGGGCGCGCGTAGGCGCCATGACGCAAGACATCCGGATCAAGATGTGCGGGCTGACGCAGCCCGCCGACGTGGCTGCGGCTGCTGCGGCGGGGGCGGATTATGTCGGCTTCGTCTTCTTCGGCCGCTCGCCGCGCAACATCAGCCTTCGCGACGCGGCCATGCTGTCGCAGACGACGCCCGCCGCGATCACGCGCGTCGCGCTGGTGGTCGATGCGACGGACGCGGAGCTGGATGCGCTGGTGCAGGCCGTGCCGCTGGACATGCTGCAACTGCACGGGACCGAGGCGCCCGCCCGCGCGGCGCAGATCAGGGCGCGCTGCGGCCTGCCCGTGATGAAGGCGGTCGGCATCGCCGAGGCCGGTGATCTGGCGCAGATCGACGCCTATGCCGGTGCGGTGGACCAGCTCCTGATCGACGCCAAGCCGCCGAAGGGCGCGGCCCGGCCGGGCGGCAATGCGCTGGCCTTCGACTGGTCGCTGATCGCCGGGCGTGACTGGGCGCTGCCCTGGATGCTGGCGGGGGGGCTGACGCCGGACAACGCCGCCGAAGCGGTGCAGCGCACCGGCGCGCGGCAGCTTGACGTAAGCTCGGGCATCGAGAGCGCGCCGGGCGTCAAGGACGCGGACCTGATGCGCGCCTTCGTGCGCGCGGCGCGCGGCTGACGCGGCGCCCTTTTCGCTGGAAAATCCCCGCAGTGTCCCATATTCAACCGCATATGCGCATCACCGGGAGAGGCCAGCGATATGAACGATCTTTTCAACTCCTTCATGACCGGCCCCGACGAAAAAGGCCGCTTTGGCGATTTCGGCGGCCGCTTTGTCAGCGAAACGCTGATGCCGCTCATTCTTGAGCTGGAAGAGCAATACGAGCACGCCAAGACCGATGACAGCTTCTGGGCCGAGATGCAGGATCTGTGGACGAACTATGTCGGCCGCCCCAGCCCGCTCTATCACGCCGAGCGTCTGACACAGCATCTGGGCGGCGCCAAGATCTACCTGAAGCGCGACGAGCTGAACCATACCGGCGCGCACAAGATCAACAATGTGCTGGGCCAGATCATCCTGGCGCGCCGCATGGGCAAGACGCGCATCATCGCCGAAACCGGAGCCGGCCAGCACGGCGTCGCCACGGCCACCGTCTGCGCGAAATTCGGGCTGAAATGCGTTGTCTACATGGGCGCGCATGATGTCGAGCGGCAAAAGCCGAACGTGTTCCGCATGCGCCTGCTGGGGGCCGAGGTGATCCCGGTGACATCGGGGCGCGGCACGCTGAAGGACGCGATGAACGACGCGCTGCGCGACTGGGTGACCAATGTGCGCGACACGTTCTACTGCATCGGCACGGTCGCGGGGCCGCATCCCTATCCCGCCATGGTGCGCGATTTCCAGAGCGTCATCGGCAAGGAAGCCAAGAAACAGATCATGGCCGCCGAAGGGCGCCTGCCCGATACGATCATCGCGGCCATCGGCGGTGGGTCGAACGCGATGGGCTTGTTCTATCCGTTCCTTGACGACAAGGATGTCGGCATCATCGGGGTCGAGGCCGGCGGCAAGGGCGTCAATGCCAAGATGGAGCATTGCGCCTCGCTCACCGGCGGGCGCCCCGGCGTGCTGCACGGCAACCGGACCTACCTGCTGCAGGACGATGATGGCCAGATCCTCGAGGGCTATTCGATCTCGGCGGGGCTCGATTATCCGGGCATCGGCCCTGAACACAGCTGGCTGCACGAGATCGGCCGCGCGCAATATGTCGCCATCACCGACAAGGAAGCGCTTGAGGCGTTCCAGCTCAGCTGTGCGATGGAGGGGATCATTCCGGCGCTGGAGCCCAGCCATGCGCTGGCCCACGTGATGAAGATCGCGCCGGACCTGCCCAAGGATCACATCATCATCATGAATATGTGCGGGCGCGGCGACAAGGATATCTTCACCGTCGCGAAACATCTGGGCTTCGGCATGGACGAGGCGGACTGATACGCCACGTTATCTGAGTATTTTTGCGAGGATGAGGCATTACATTAACCTGATATCAAGGTTAATGCGTGCCTGATGCGGGGCGGCACAGGCTGGAGAGCCGATGGCCGCCCAATGTGAAGCGCCGCCACCCCTTCCGCCTTGCGAGTTTCGGGGGGCGGGGTGGACCATGTGACTTCATCTTGGGCGAAATACTCAAATCGACAATCGCGCCCCGCGCTGGCGTCAGCGGGTGGGCACGGGGGTGTCGCCGCGATAATCGTAGAAACCGCGCCCGGTCTTGCGGCCCAGCCATCCGGCCTCGACATATTTCGTCAATAGCGGGCAGGGGCGGTATTTCGTATCGGCCAGCCCGTCATGCAGCACGTTCATGATGGCAAGGCAGGTGTCCAGCCCGATGAAATCGGCCAGTTCCAGCGGCCCCATCGGATGGTTCGCGCCCAGCTTCATCGACTGGTCGATGGACCGCACGTTGCCGACGCCCTCGTAGAGGGTATAGACCGCCTCGTTGATCATCGGCATCAGGATGCGGTTGACGATGAAGCCGGGGAAATCCTCGGCCGACGCGGCCGTTTTTCCGAGGTTATCAACCACCTTCAGGCAGGCGTCATAGGTCTCGGTATCAGTGGCGATGCCGCGGATCAACTCGACAAGCTGCATCACCGGAACGGGGTTCATGAAATGGAAGCCCATGAATTTCTCGGGCCGGTCCGTGCGGCTGGCAAGCCGCGTGATCGAGATCGACGAGGTGTTGGATGTCAGGATCGTGTCGGGCTTCAGATGCGGAAGCAGATCCTCGAAAATCGCCTGCTTGACCGTCTCGCGCTCGGTCGCCGCCTCGATCACAAGGTCGGTTCGGCCCAGATCGGTGAGCTTCAGCGTGGTGCCTATGCGCCCCAGCGCGTCATCCATGTCGCCTTGGCTGATCTTCTCGCGGCTGACTTGCCGGTCGAGATTGCGATGCATGATCTCCATCGCCGCGTCGAGCGCGTCCTGGCTCACGTCCGTGAGCAGCACCTCGTAGCCCGCCAGCGCCATGACATGCGCGATGCCGTTGCCCATCTGGCCTGCGCCGACGACGCCGATTGTCTGGATGTCCATGTGACTGCCTCATCTGGTCATTTGCGGCACAATAGGCCCCTGCGCCGGGGGGCCGCAAGGGGCGGGGCGCATGCAAGAGCGTCTAAACTTTGCGGTGAATTCACCATTTAGCAATTTCTAAAGGGATTGCGGTGATTCTCCACCTTGGGTGAACTGAATGGTGGGTATCATGGCTTATGAAAAGCTGGGGGCGCAGCCTCTTGATTACAATCCTTGCCGCTACGGCACATCGAAATTGCTGTTTCGCGGACCGAAGCGGCGGCTTGAGGGGAATTATGCGGCATTCCTGGGGGGCACGCAGACCTACGGGAAATTCATCGCGCAGCCCTTTCCGGCGCTGACGGAGGCGCAGACCGGGGTGCCTTGTGTCAATCTTGGCTGGTCCAATGCCGGGCTGGATGTGCTGCTGAACGAGGCCGAGATCATCGCCGCCGCATCGCGGGCAGCCGTGACCGTGTTGCAGGTGCCGGGGGCGCAGAACCTGTATCCCGAAGTGGATTTTACCGAGTTTCATTTTATCCGGCACCTTCTGCATCATCTGGTGGAGGTGTCCGAGGACAGGTTTGCCGCGGTGCGGCGAGAGCTTCAGGAGGCATGGATCGCGCGCATGACCCTGCTGCTCCGCCGGATCGAGGCGCCCGTGGTGCTCTTGTGGATGTCGGGGCATGCGCCGCACCAAGATGCGAATGATCTCGGCATCGCGGCAGATCCGGCGTTCGTGACGTCCTCGATGCTGCAGGCGGTCAGGGGGCGCGCGGCGCGGCTGATCGATGCAAGCCTGAGTGCCGCCGCGCTTGCGGAGGGAACGGACGGGATGGTTCATTCGGAGTTCGAGGCGAATATCGCGGCCGAGTTGCCCGGACCTGCCGCGCACCGTGATGTCGCGCAGCAGCTTGCGCCCATCGTTACGCAATATGCCGGACAATGAAAAAGGCCCGCCGGGATCCGGCGGGCCTGTCACGTGATTGCGGTGCCGAAACGCTCAGCTGAGTTTCTTGGTCAGTTCCGGCACGGCGTCGAACAGGTCGGCAACCAGGCCGTAATCGGCCACCTGAAAGATCGGCGCCTCTTCGTCCTTGTTGATCGCGACGATGATCTTGCTGTCCTTCATGCCCGCAAGATGCTGGATCGCGCCCGAAATGCCGACGGCGACATACAGGTCGGGTGCCACCACCTTGCCGGTCTGGCCGACTTGCCAGTCGTTCGGTGCATAGCCCGAATCGACCGCGGCGCGCGATGCGCCGACGGCGGCGCCAAGGGCGTCCGCCAACGCTTCGATCATGGCGAAGTCATCCTTGCTGCCAACGCCGCGCCCGCCGGACACGACCACACCGGCCGAGGTCAGGTCAGGGCGGTCGGAGGCGGCAACCTTGTCTTCGACCCACTCGCTGAGCGCGGGATCCGCGGCGGCCGAAATCGTCTCGACCGAGGCGGATCCACCGTCTTCGGCGGCATCGAAGGTGGAGGTGCGGATGCTGACCACCTTCTTGCCATCTGTGGATTTGACCGTCTGGATCGCGTTGCCGGCATAGATCGGCCGCTCGAACGTGTCGCCATCGATGATGCCGGAGACGTCGGAGATGACCATCACATCCAGAAGCGCGGCCACGCGCGGCAGCACGTTTTTCGCGTCGGTCGTGGCGGGGGCGACGATATGCTCGTAATCGCCCGCAAGACCTACGATCAGCGCCGCGGTCGGCTCGGCCAGGCGGTGGCCCAGGGATGCGTCCTCGGCGACCAGCACCTTGGTGATGCCCTTGATTTTCGCCGCCGCTTCGCCAGCGGCAGCGGCGGATGCACCGCAGCACAGTGCAGTCACGTCGCCCAGCTTGGCCGCGGCAGTGACCGCCTTGGACGTGGCATCGACATTCAGTTCGCCATCAGTGACTTCGGCAAGGAGAAGAACAGCCATTATACAGCTCCCGCTTCTTTGAGTTTCGAGACCAGCTCGTCCACCGAGCCGACGATTTCGCCAGCCTTGCGCGCCTCGGGCTCGGCCGTGCCGGTGACCGTCAGGCGGGGCGTGACGTCGACGCCGTAATCGGCGGCGGTTTTCTCGTCCAGCGGCTTTTTCTTGGCCTTCATGATGTTGGGCAGCGACGCATAGCGCGGCTCGTTCAGGCGCAGATCGACGGTGACGATGCTGGGCATCTTGACCTTGATCGTCTGCAAACCGCCGTCAACCTCGCGCGTGACCAGCGCGTGATCGCCCTCGATATCCAGACCCGAGGCAAAGGTGCCCTGCGACCAGCCCAGCAGCGCCGACAGCATCTGGCCGGTGGCGTTCATGTCGTTGTCGATCGCCTGCTTGCCCGCGAGGACCAGGCCGGGCTGCTCCTCATCCACGATCGCCTTGAGGATTTTGGCGACGGCCAGCGGCTCGATATCGGTGTTCACGTCCTCGGAGGCGACCACCAGGATGGCGCGGTCGGCGCCCATGGCCAGCGCGGTGCGCAGCGTTTCCTGCGCCTGCTTGACGCCGATGGAGACGGCGATGACCTCGTCGGCCTTGCCCGCTTCCTTCAGGCGGATCGCCTGTTCGACGGCGATTTCGTCGAACGGGTTCATCGACATTTTGACGTTGGCAAGATCGACACCGCTTCCGTCCGCTTTGACGCGCACTTTCACGTTGTAGTCGATCACGCGTTTGACAGGTACGAGCACCTTCATTTGCATAATCTCCCTCAAGTTGACGAAGGGCCGCGTCGCGACTCTTCAGGAACGGCTTCCTCGGCGTTGATACAGAATTGATACTGGGGAAAACAGCGCAAAATCGTCGCGCTCGGCGCGGGCAGCGGCAGCGCGGCACATGATTGCCGCAGCGGGCCGCAAAACGCCGGGTTTATGCCCGGATAGCCGCGCCCGGCGCGCTTTTGTTTCGCGCCCGCCGCTTTCAGCGCATCGCACCTGACCTTGCGGTCCGGCGCTCCGCCCTTCCGGTCGCCGGTCCGTCCGCTGGACGGCCCGCCGCTTTCAGCGGTTCGCGCCCGGAACCCACAGGACGTCATCCTTGCCGCCGTTATTGGCCATCCGGCCGGCGACGAAGAACCAGTCGCTGAGGCGGTTGAGATACTTGATCGCGGCGGGGTTCACAGGCTCGATCCCGGCCAGTTCGGTGGCGCCGCGTTCGGCGCGGCGGCAGACGGTACGGCACAGGTGCAGATACGCGGCCAGCTCCGAGCCGCCGGGCAGGATGAAGCTGCGCAGCGGCTCAAGCACCTTTGTCATCACGTCGATTTCCGCCTCCAGCCGGTCGACCTGGCCGGTGGTGATGCGCAGGGGGGGATACTCGGCCTCGGCGTCCTTCTCCATGTCCGGGCGGCACAGATCGGCGCCTACATCGAACAGATCGTTCTGGATGCGCGCCAACGCCTCATCCGTCTCGCCGGTGGCGTGCAGGCGCGCCATGCCGACCGTCGCGTTCACCTCGTCGACAGTGCCATAGGACGCCACGCGCGCCGAATGCTTGTCCACCCGGCTGCCATCGCCAAGCGCGGTGGTGCCGGCATCGCCGGAGCGTGTGTAGATCTTGTTGAGAACGACCATGATCATTGGCCTCCGAATTGGTTGCGGATTGTCACGAATGCCAGGATGAGCAGAACTGCCAGAAACTGGGCGATGATACGCCAGCGCATGAGCTTGTTCGAGCGCTTGCCGTTCTCGACGCCGGGTTTGCCCATCGTGCTGACGCCCATCGCGAGGATGACGGCAACGGCCAGGCAAGCGGCGGCGACAAGCAGGAATAGCGGATCTTTCAGCATGCGGATCTCCGGTTTGGCTGTGCTGCGGATGTAGCCCCGTTGCCACCCGAAGCGAAAGGAAAAAAGCGCGGTGCGCGCCGCGCCGTCATGCGCGCGACAGGATCCAGTCCAGCGCGCGGGCAGGCAGGATGCGCCGGGCGATGCCCATCGCATGTGTCGGCACGGTCACGTAATAGCGCGCGCGGGGGCGCCGCGCCTCGACCGCGTGGACCAGTTTTGACGTGACCGCCGATGGCGGCAATTCGAACCGGTCGGGGCCGGACGCGTCATATAGTCGCTTTTGCAATCCGGCGCGGTAATCGGCCACGCGCGCGGAGTTTTCCCAGTCGATCCAGCGCTCGAAATGGGGAATCGAGTTCTGGCGGATGCGCGATGTCACCGGCCCCGGCTCGATCAGGCTGACGTCGATGCCGGTGCCGCGCAGCTCGATCCGCATCGTGTCGGTCAGGCCCTCGACGGCGAATTTCGTGGCATTGTAGGCACCGCGCCACGGCAGCGTGACAAGCCCCAGAACTGACGAACATTGCACGATCCGGCCATGGCCCTGGGCGCGCATGACGGGGATCACGCGGCGGGTCAGCTCGTGCCAGCCAAAGAGGTTCGTCTCGAATATCTCGCGCAGGGCGCCGGTCGGGACATCCTCCACAAGGCCCGGGCAGGCATGCGCGCCGTTGTTGAAAAGCGCGTCCAGCGTGCCGCCCGTCGCCGCCAGAACCTCGGCCAGACCGGCCTCGATGCTGGCGCTGTCGGCATAATCGATCTGCGGGCTCTCCAGCCCCTCGGCGCGCATGCGGTCGCAATCCTCGGCCTTGCGGCAGGCGGCAAAGACACGCCAGCCGCGCCGCGCCATCCCGTGCGCCGCATCGTATCCGATGCCCGAAGAGCACCCGGTAATCAGGATGGTGCGGCCTGCGCCGCGCGTGGAGGAATTCAATTCAAGGGAGCCTTCAGTTCATTGACGTGACCAGCCAGTCGGCCATCCACCCGGTTTGTCCGGTCTGGAGATCGCGCAACTCCATCCAGGCGCCGCGCCGGTCCAGCACTTCCACCCGGGTTCCCATGGCCAGCTGATCGACCTTTTCGTAATCGGTGCCCGGACCGCTGCGCATGTTGGCGGCGGTGCCAGCAATGCTGCGGATATCCGCGGGCTGCTGGCGGGCGATCACGGCGGCCTCGATCGGCAGGCTGTTGACGTCGCGCACCAGCGTTTCGGCGCTGAACGTGCCGATATTGTCCAGCGGGCGCTGGCCCATCGCATTGCCGCCATTCAGCGGTCGGGCGGCGGATGCCAGCGTGATTTCAAACCCGCCATGTGCATTGTCATTCAGATCCGAAAGCCCGGCAAAGGCGGATTGCGCGCGCGTCACCGTCTCATCCTCCATGTCCACTTGCTCGGTCTTGGCCGGTTCGGGCGCGGCGGGGGCGCTGTCAACCGGCGCCTCGGCGATCTGGACATCTGCCTGCGGCTTCGGCGCAAGCTTTGGCGCCGGGGCAAAGAAAGACCGGTCCTGCATCGCGATCTGCAGCGAGTTGGGGGAGGGGGCGTAATCGGCGCCGCCGCTCGCCTCGTAAAAGGCGAAGCCGAGAAACCCGAAACTGATCAAAATAAAACGCCACATCGTGCAATCCCCCAATCGCAGTGCCTTGCGGGGCTGGCAGGCCCCTGAGCACAACATAATGTTACCACGATTCGCCTCGCGCGATAACGACAAAACCGGCCCCGCCACATCAACAGCCGCTTTACGAGCATTGGCGCCACGGCTATGAGGCAAGGCATGAGCGACAAGACCGACGATCCCGTAGAGCCCCAGGGCGATATCCCCGAAGCGGTGGCCGAGCCGCTGCGCCGCGCCATCGGCGAGCGCTATCTGACCTATGCGCTCAGCACGATCATGCACCGCGCCTTGCCCGATGCGCGCGACGGGCTGAAGCCTGTTCACAGGCGCATCCTCTATGCAATGCGCGAGTTGCGTCTAAGTTCCACCGGGGGCTTCAGAAAGTCGGCCAAGATCAGCGGCGACGTGATGGGTAACTATCATCCGCACGGGGATGCGGCGATCTATGACGCGATGGCTCGCCTCGCGCAGGACTTCGCGGTCCGCTATCCGCTGGTCGACGGGCAGGGCAATTTCGGCAATATCGACGGTGATAACCCCGCCGCCGCACGCTATACCGAGGCGCGCATGACAGCCGCCGCCGAGGCGCTGCTGCAGGGGCTGGACGAGAATGCCGTCGATTTTCGCGACAATTATGACGGCACCCTGACCGAACCTGTGGTCCTGCCGGCCAGCTTTCCCAACCTGCTGGCCAACGGGTCCAGCGGCATCGCGGTGGGCATGGCGACCAACATTCCGCCGCACAACATCGCCGAGTTGATCGACGCCTGCCTGCATCTGATCAAGACGCCCGATGCACGCGACGACACGTTGCTGAACCACGTGCAGGGCCCCGATTTTCCGACCGGCGGCGTCATCGTGGAGCCGCCCGAAAGCATGGCGCAGGCCTACCGCACCGGGCGCGGCAGCTTTCGTTTGCGCTGCAAATGGGAGGTCGAGGATCTGGGCCGCGGCCAGTGGCAGATCGTCGTCACGGAAATTCCCTATCAGGTGCAGAAATCGCGCCTGATCGAGAAGATCGCCGAGGTCATCCAGACCAAGAAGATCCCCATCCTCGCCGATGTGCGCGACGAGAGCGCCGACGACGTGCGCCTTGTGCTGGAGCCGCGCAGCAAGAATGTCTCGCCCGAGATGCTGATGGGGATGATGTATCGCAACTCGGATCTGGAGGTGCGGTTCTCGCTCAACATGAACGTGCTGATCGACGGCGTCACGCCCAAGGTCTGCTCGCTCAAGGAGGTGCTGCGCGCCTTTCTGGACTTCCGCCGCGAGGTGCTGGAGCGCCGGTCGCTGCACCGGCTGGAGAAGATCGACCACCGGCTGGAGGTGCTGGAGGGGCTGATCGTCGCCTTCCTGAACCTTGATCGCGTGATCGACATCATCCGCTATGACGAGGCGCCGAAGGCCGCGCTGATGCGCGAGGACTGGGGCCGCGAATTCGTGCGCGCGCGGGGCGAGGCGGATTATGTCCCGCCTGCCGAGGGCGGCGAGGACGGGCTGACCGACCTGCAGGCCGAATCCATCCTCAACATGCGGCTGCGCAGCCTGCGGCGGCTGGAGGAAATCGAGCTGCTGAAAGAGCAAAGCGCCCTCATGGAAGAGCGCGCCGCGCTGGAGGATCTGCTGGAGCATCCCGAGCTGCAATGGGGCGCGGTCGCCGACCAGCTGCGCGAGGTCAAGAAGCAGTTCGCCAAGAGCACGCCGAACGGCGCGCGCCGCACGCAGTTTGCCGTCGCGGGCGAGGTCGAGGACGTGCCGCTGGAGGCGATGATCGACCGCGAGCCGATCACCGTCGTGTGCAGCCAGATGGGCTGGATCCGGGCGATGACCGGCCATATCGACCTGACGCGCGAGCTGAAGTTCAAGGACGGCGACGGCCCGCGTTTCCTGTTCCACGCCGAGACGACGGACCGGTTGCTGATCTTCGCGGGCAATGGCCGCTTCTATACCATCCCCGCCGCCAACCTGCCCGGCGGGCGCGGCATGGGCGAGCCGCTCCGCCTGATGGTGGACCTGCCGAACGAGGCCGAGATCGTCGATATCCTGGTGCATCAGCCGGGCCGCAAGCTGCTGCTCGCGTCCAGCGCGGGCGACGGTTTCATCGTGCCCGAGGACGAGGTTCTGGCCCAGACGCGCAGCGGCAAGCAGGTGCTGAACGTGCGCGCCCCGGCCCGCGCGACGGTCTGCAAGCCGGTCGCGGGCGATCATGTCGCCGTTGTGGGCGAAAACCGCAAGGTGTTGGTTTTTGCAGTGTCCGAACTGCCCGAAATGGGGAAGGGCAAGGGCGTGAGGTTGCAAAAGTACAAGGATGGCGGGCTGAGCGATGCCACGACATTCAACATCGAGGCCGGTTTGACCTGGCTTGACCCGGCGGGACGGACCCGGACCGAAACGGCGCTGGACGAATGGACCGGCAAGCGTGCAGGCTCCGGCCGCATGGCCCCGCGCGGCTTCCCTCGTGACAACAAATTCACCTGAGCGCGGGGCGGCGCGACCCCTGTGTCGCGGGGCATCCGGAGGCAGGCGCGCATGACGCACGAACAGGGCCGGCTTGGCGGCGAGTATCACGGCACGCAAGGCCCGCTTTTCTGGCTGGCCGTGCGCACCGCGATGCTGACGGCGCTGACGCTCGGCGTCTACCGTTTCTGGGCCAAGACGCGGATCCGGCGCTATGTGTGGTCTTCGGTCGGGGCCGATGGCGATGCGTTTGAATATACCGGCACGGGGCTGGAGAAGTTCCTGGGGTTTCTGGCCGCGATCGTGATCCTTGCCGTTTATCTGGGCGCGGTTCAGATGATCCTGTTCTATTTCGGCCTGACCTTGTTCGGCGCCGCCGAAACGCAGGCCGAGCTGTTCCTGCAATTCGGCGCGTTCGGCATCACATCGCTGGCGATTCTGCCGCTGGTGTTTTTCGCGCAGTATCGCGCGCGGCGCTACCGGCTGGCGCGCACGCGGTGGCGCGGTCTGCGCTTCGGCGCCGAGGCGGCGGCGTGGGGCTATGTCTGGCGCGCGATGATTTATTGGGCGATTGCGCTGCTGTCGCTGGGCCTGCTGTGGCCGTTGATGACCTTTCGTCTGGCACAGTACAAGGCCGATCGCAGCTGGTACGGCAACGCGCGGTTCCGGCAGAACGGGCGCTGGACCGGGCTTTATGCGGCGATGAAACAGCTTTTCGTCGCGCTCGGCCTGATGGTGCTGGCCGCCATCTTCGCGGCGATCCAGCTTTACGTGCTGGCCGGTCTGTGGGCGACGTTGGGCGCCATCTGGTTCAGCGTTGGGTTGCTGTCCTACCGCGTCAATGCCTTCGTCTACCTCACCGAAAACCTGGTGCTGGAGGTGCCCGGCGCGGATGATGTGACTTTCGGGACCAGCCCCCAGACATGGAACGTGCTGTGGCAGATGGTGGGCGGCAGCATGGCGGTTTTTGCGGCGACGGGTCTGGTCTTTGGCTTGCTGGGGGCGGGGCCGCTGCTGCTGATCGGGCTGGAAGCGGTGCCGCTGCACGTGCTGATCGTGCCGTCGGTGCTGCTGTATATGCTGGCGCTGGCGATCTCGGGGGCGCTGTGGCTGATCTGGGTGGCGCAGCCGATCCTGCGCCATGTCGTGACGCGGTGCACGGCGCAGGGCACCGGGGCCCTGAACGGCGTGGCGCAACGCGCGGGCGACAGCGGCGCGGATGCCGAAGGCTTTGCCGATGCGCTGGATATCGGGGGGGCGTTCTAGATGCTGCCTGTACCCGCGCGATATTACGACGGGATAACCGCAACGCGGCAGAACGTGCGCGCCATGCTGTCCGAGGATGGCGGCGCGCTGCTGATCCTTGGCGGCGCGCAGCCTGCGCCGCTGGAATGGCCGCTGGCGCGACTGCGCGCGGTCGGGGGCGCGGCGCGCAAGGGGCATCTGGTGCTGGCGCTGCACGATCCGGCCAATCGCGCCGACGCGCGCCCGCTTGCACCGGCGCGGCTGACGGTGACGGACCCGGCCCTGATCGCGGCGCTCAGGGCGCGCTGCCATCTGGCGCGCCGGGACCGGCGGCCCGGCATGCGGGGCCGGTTGGTGCGCCGCGGCGCGCTGGCGGCGGCGGCGGTGGGGATCATGCTGTTCGTGATCCTGCCGCGCATGGCCGATACGCTGGCGACGCTGATCCCCGTCGAGCGCGAGATCACGTTTGGCCGCTCTGTCGTGGCGCAGATCGAGCGCGCGCTCGGCGCCACGGACCTGGGCGATCTGGACTGCACCGCGCCCGCCGGGACCGCGGCGCTGGAAGTCATGACGCGGCGCCTGTCGGCAGGGGCCGATCTGCGCTACCGGCTGGAGGTGCGGGTGCTGGATCACGCGATGGTCAATGCCTTTGCCGCGCCGGGCGGCCAGATCGTCATCATGCGCGGATTGCTGGACGATGCCACCGGCCCCGATGCCGTTGCGGGCGTTCTGGCCCATGAGATCGCGCATGTGGAGGCGCGCGATGCCACCCGCCACGCGCTGCGTGCCGCCGGATCGGCGGGCCTCCTGTCGATGGTGATCGGGGATGTCACAGGCGGCGCCGCAGCGGTGTTTCTTGGCGAAAGGGTGATGCGCGCCAGCTATACCCGCGAGGCCGAGACCGGGGCGGACCGGTTCGCGCTGCGCATGCTGAACAATGCGGGCGTCAGCAGCAGGGGGATGGCGGCGTTCTTTGACGGGCTGGCCGAGGCCGAGCAAGAGGGCGGGCCGGGCAGGTTGCCGACATACCTTTCGTCGCACCCCGACAGCGCCGCGCGCGCCGATGTGGCCGAGGCGAACGCGGCCGATCAGAGAGCCACCAGCCCGGTGATCAGCGATGCCGAGTGGCAGGCGCTTCTGGCCATTTGCGACTAAAGCGTGGCTGGCCTCTGGACATCGCGCCGGACCGGCGCGGACGAAAAAAGGGCGGCCCGGCAAGGCCGCCCCGTTTCGGCTGACTGAGCGTCGCCCTTATTCCAGCGTATTGCCCTGCTTGATCACGCCGGTGCCGGCGCTTTCGCCGTTCTGGAACCACTCCAGCTGATCGCCGTCGATTTCGGCTTCATAGCAGCCGAAATCCGTGCCGGGATAGCAAACACCCTCGTCCGTGATCTCGTAGGTGCCGCCGCCGGCGGCGTCCTCATAGGTGCCGTCTTCGGCGAAAAAGCTGGCATAGCCGCCGCCGCCCATATCGCCGGTAAAGGTATTGCCGACGAGCGCCGCGCGCAGCTCGTCCGGGCTGGAGGCGGCCAGGGCGCCGGTTGTGGCGGCGCCAAGCGCCAGCACGGCGGCGAGGGCCGTGCGCGTCAGGATTCGGGGTGTCATATGGGTCATCTCCGCTGGTTGTTTCAACTTACTAGATAGGCTGCGCGCGCGGCAATCAATGCGCGTCTGCGCCGCCGCGCCCCGCCTGCGCGCGTTTTCGCCGCCGCGCCGTCAGACCGGCTGCGCGGTCAGCCACACGCCGCCCTCGGGCCGCAGGGTCAGGATCATCACCGGATCGGGATTGCGCCCCTCGACAGGCGCGAAGCGGAAGCGGCCCAGCAGCGTGGCAAGGATGATGACCACCTCCTGCAGTGCGAAACTGGCGCCGATGCAGATGCGCGGCCCGTCGCCGAAGGGCAGGTAGGCATAGCGCTGAACGTCCTTGCGGTTTTCGAACCGCTCGGGGCGGAACGCGTCGGGATCCTGCCACAACTGATGATGACGGTGCAGCGCATAGATGGGAATGATCACCGTATCGCCGCGCCTTATCTGCCGCCCACAGAGCGTGTCATCGGCCGCTGCGCTGCGCGACACCATCGCGGCCGGCGGGTAAAGGCGCAGCGCCTCATCCGCGATCTGACGGATATAGGGCAGGTTCGCCACATCCTCGCCGGTGGCGGGGCGGCCTTCGCAAACGGCCTGCACCTCGGCGCGTGCCTTCTCCTGCACGCGCGGATCGAAGGCGCAGAGGTAGAGCGACCATGCCAGCGTCAGCGCCGTTGTCTCGTGCCCGGCGACGATGAAGGTCAGCAGGTTGTCGCGCAGCTCGGCGGTGTTCATGCAGCGTTTTGTTTCGGGATCCTCGCCCTCCAGCAGCAGGTCCAGCAGGTCCGGCACGCCCTGCGGGCCGCGCTTGCGCCGGGCCTCGACGGCGTCATCGGCAACCGCCTTCATCTGCTTCATCGCGGCGCCCGACACCATCCGGCCGGGGCGCGGCACCCAGTCCGGCAGGCCAAGGATGTCGAAAAGCGAGATTTTCCCCGCCTCAGCGATATAGGCGTCGATGGCTCCGTGCACGGCGTCCGAATCAAAGCTGCCGTCGCCGGAAAACGTCACC
Organism: Pelagivirga sediminicola; assembly: GCF_003072125.1. GTDB lineage: Bacteria > Pseudomonadota > Alphaproteobacteria > Rhodobacterales > Rhodobacteraceae > Roseovarius > Roseovarius sediminicola. The sequence goes on from NZ_QCYH01000002.1 coordinate 45,537, forward strand.
TCGCTGATCACGTCGAAGGTGGTGCGCACCATGTCTTCGGCCATGTCCACGGCGCGCGGGCCTGCGGCCGCGATCCGCTCGGCGCTGCGCTCGGCGGCGGCGGTCATGATCGGGGCGAGGTTCATCACGTTGCGATGGGAAAACACTGGCGCCGCCGCGCGCCGCTGCCAGCGCCAATGCGCGCCCTCGGCGATGAACATGCTGTCGCCGATGGCCGGTTTCAGCAGGTTCTTCGTCACCAGCGACTTGGGATAATTGCCCTCGTTCTCCAGCAGCACGCGGCGCAGCGCGCCGGGGTCCATCACCATGTGCCAGCGCTTGGCCGTGCGCCCCGACACCATGGGCTGGCGTGTCGCCAGATCGGGAATGATGCTCAGCACGTTGCGGCGCGCGGCATTGAGGCTGCCGAGGATGCCCATGGGCTGCGTCACCAGCGGGACGCGGACGGGCAGGGCGGGGGAGGTGTCTGTGCTCATGCAGTTAGATATAGGCGCTGTGCGGCGCCCCGGCAAATCGTTGCGAAGGGCGCCGCGTTGCGGTATCGCGGCAAGGCTCGCCATCCAATCCCACCCGCCGAGGACCGCTGCCCATGCTTCGCCTGATCGCCTTCTTCTCCGCCCTGCTGACCGTCGCGGCCTGCACCAATCCCAACGATCTGGACAAGGCGCCGGTGCCGCTGGGCGATTTCAAGCTGGCCCATAACGTCGTGGTCGCGCCGAACCTGACCAAGGGGCCCGCCTCGCGCGACGCCTCCAAGGAGGAATGGATCGCCTCGATGAAAAAGGCGGTGGACGAGCGGTTCAGCCGGTATGACGGCGACAAGCTGTATCACCTTGGCGTGTCGATCGAGGGCTATGTTCTGGCGGTGCCGGGCGTGCCGATCGTCGCGTCGCCGAAATCGGCGCTGATCCTGAATGCCACGGTCTGGGACGATGCCGCCGGCAAGAAGCTGAACGAGAAGCCCGAGCAGATCACGGTGATCGAATCGTTCTCCGGCGAGACGGTGCTGGGATCGGGCCTGACCCAGTCCAAGGAAGAGCAGATGACCAATCTGTCGCGCAACGCGGCCAAGCTGATCCAGAATTGGCTGGAGCGTCAGAAATACCAAGAGGACTGGTTCGGCGGCCGCGCCGCCGACAAGACGCCCGCGCGCAAGCCCCCGGCGGCCAGGCCAGCCGCAGCGGCGCAGCCTGCCGCGGCAAGGGGCGCCGCGAAGGCCGGGGCGAAGGTTGCGGGCTGATAAGGGCGAAACTCTCCCGGCACCGGTTTTCCGTTGATGGGCGCGATTGATGGCTTGATTCCCGCCCGGAGGTCGCGTAATCGGTGCCCCATCTTAGGGGTATAGCTCAGCTGGTAGAGCGACGGTCTCCAAAACCGTAGGTCGCGGGTTCGAACCCTGCTGCCCCTGCCAAATCCATTATAATTCAAACGTATCTGGCCCTTTGTGACGGCTGTGCGGGTCTTTGCCACTTGGCAACATGCTGGCGCGGCCCCGACAATGCGCCTGCAAACGGCCAGACCGGCGCAGCGTGCCGTATTTTGACCGGCTTTCGACGCGAAATGGCCGCGGTTGCCATAATTTCGCCCCAATCGCGCCGTATGAAGCACTTATTCGGCGGTGCGCCTTGTGGCGCAGGCCGGATTCGCGTGGGGGCGCGGAACAAGGGTAGTGCTGCAATGGCATTTTCGGATGACATAACGTCCAAGCGGGTCAACTTGCATGACCTTTTGCCCGGTATGCGGTTGCAGCCGCTGCAGTCGCCCGCGGCCACGGTGACGGACGATGAAATCGATCAGGTGATTGCCCGGACGCTTGCGGAAAGCAGGCAGCTCGACGCGCGCGCGGCGATGCCTGATATCGTTTCGCAGGACGAATTGCTGGGACGCGCCGGGCGCAACGCGCGGCAGGACGCGGCGGAAGGCGGGGCCGCGGCGGCGCGCATGGACGCGGTCGCCGCCGAGTATGCGCCTGCAAAGCCCGCCGCGCAGGCCGCAGATCAGGTCCGTCGCAGGGCGCCCAAGCTGCGCAGGCTGGGCAAATGGCCGCGCCGCGCGGCTCTGGCGGGCATTGCGCTGGCGGCTTTCTGGCTGGCGCCTTGGGGCGCGGCGCTGATTACGCTGGTGGCGCTCGTGCTGGCTGCGGCGCTGGTTCTGGCCATGGGCTCGGACCGTGTTGCGGACACGCTCGCCCTTATCCACAACGTCCTGCACGCACGAAACCCGGACCGGGCCGAGCGGTTTCGACTGCGCGTGGATCGGCTTGCCACGATCATGGATGGCGTGCTGGACCGGCTGCCCGAACGCTGGACCGCAGGGCTCTATATCCGCGATTTCAGCCGTCATGCGCTTTTGGGCGAGGACATGACGCAGCGGCCCGATCCGTTCGACCGCCTCGCCGCCGCCGCGCGCAACGGGTGATACAGGCGCGCTTGCGCACTTGAATTCGCCGCGTCCGGGGGGTATGTGCGCCCTCGACGGGTCTGCGCCGCGCAGGGCCATTGTTAGATAAAGAAGGCAGCGCATGGCACGCACCAATCCGCTACAATTCGTCCAGCAGGTCCGCTCGGAGGTCTCCAAGGTCGTCTGGCCGACGCGCCGCGAGGTGCTGTTGACCACGGTGATGGTGTTCATCATGGCCGCGCTGACGGCAGTTTTCTTTGCGCTGGTGGATCTGGGCATCCGCAGCGGGCTGCAGGCGGTGCTGTCGATTTTCGGCTGATCGCCGACGCCATATCCGGCATTATGGGCGCTGCCCCCTTGAACCCAAGGGCAATGCCGGGTAATTGCACGATAACTCTGCAATATGGCGCGCGGCGATTCGAGCCCCGCGCCGATTTTGTTTGTCAGACGTTCGGCCCCAGCGGCGCAGGACGGGAAATTACGGCGGATGGCGCCGGTTGAAACGGGGAATGGCTCAGCATGGCAAAGCGGTGGTACTCGGTGAGCGTTCTTTCGAATTTCGAGAAGAAGATCGCCGAGCAGATCAGGACAGCCGTGGCCGAAAACGGCCTTGAGGACGATATCGACGAGGTTCTGGTCCCGACCGAAGAGGTGATCGAGGTCCGCCGCGGCAAGAAGGTCACGGCCGAGCGCCGCTTCATGCCCGGCTATGTTCTGGTGCGGATGGAGATGTCCGACAAGGGCTATCACATGATCAACTCGATCAACCGCGTCACCGGCTTTTTGGGCCCGCAGGGGCGCCCGATGCCGATGCGCGATGCCGAGGTTCAGGCGATCCTGGGCCGCGTGCAGGAGGGCGAGGAAAGCCCGCGCACCCTTATCCATTTCGAGATCGGCGAGAAGGTCAAGGTCAACGACGGCCCGTTCGAGGGCTTCGACGGATCGGTCGAGAATGTCGACGAGGAAAACCAGCGCCTGAAGGTGTCGGTGTCGATCTTTGGCCGGGAAACCCCGGTCGAGCTGGAATTCACGCAGGTGTCCAAGCAATAAGGCGCGGCGCGATGCGCCTCGGTCTCGCCCGGCATCCCTGCCGGGCGTTATCCTCAGGGCCGGGCCGATACGGCGACGACCGGCGCGTCAGCCCGTTTTCATCACGAAATGCTTCAGCACCTTTTCGGTGATTTCCCAGGTGCCCTTGAACCCCGCTTCGATCACGAAAACGTCGTCCGGGCCGACCTCGTAGGCGTCGCCGCCGTCGGGGGTGATGGTGATGCGCCCCTCGATCATATGGACGTATTCCCATGTCGCGTAGGTCGCGTGATAGGTGCCGGGGGTGGCTTCCCACCAACCGGCCATCAGGTTCTCGGCGTCGGATTTGTATTCGATCCATGTGCGCATGGTCGGCTTGCCATCGACCTTTTTCCAGCCGTCGAGATCGCTGGTGATCGGATCGGCCTTGCGTTCGGCCAGTTTGCTGACGGGTGAGTGTGACATGATGCCCCCTCCTTCGGGTTGTTGAACGATTGTCACCATCGCACAACGCAGCAAGATTGCAGCAACTCTTTGCGGCATTGGCGGGTGATCGCATGTCCGAGATGCTTGCATCCGGAGCGCGCAGGAGGTATGCGGCGCATCTGTCGTCCTGTTTCGCGTGCGAAAGGGCGTCATACCTTCGTGGAAGGCGAGGGCGCCGCGGCGTCCGGACCGGACCACGCAACCCGAATGGCCGAGGGGCGCGCCCTGCGGTCTGTTGAAATGGAAGGAGAGGCCTCATGGCCAAGAAACTCGCCGGGAAGATGAAGCTGCAGGTGAAAGCCGGGCAAGCCAACCCCAGCCCGCCCGTCGGCCCCGCACTGGGCCAGCGCGGCATCAACATCATGGAATTCTGCAAGGCGTTCAACGCCAAGACGCAGGATCTGGAGCCGGGCGCCCCGTGCCCGACCGTTATCACCTATTACCAGGACAAGTCCTTTGAGATGGACATCAAGACGCCGCCGGCGTCCTACTATCTCAAGAAGGCGGCCAAGCTGTCTTCGGGTGGCAAGCTGACCGGCCGCGAGACTGCCGGCTCGGTTACCGTCAAGCAGGTGCGCGACATTGCCGAAGCCAAGTGGAAAGACCTGAACGCAAACGACATCGAGTCCGCGATGAAGATCATCGTCGGCAGCGCGAAGTCCATGGGCATCGAGGTGAAGTAAGATGGCAAAACTTGGAAAACGCGCACGCGCAGCCCGTGAGGCATTTGCCGGCAAGTCCGACCTGAGCGTCGAGGACGCCGTCAAGCTGGTCAAGGGCAACGCCAAGGCCAAATTCGATGAAACCATCGAAATCGCCGTCAACCTGGGCGTCGATCCGCGCCACGCCGACCAGATGGTTCGCGGTGTCGTCGGTCTGCCCAACGGCACCGGCAAGGACGTCCGCGTGGCGGTCTTCGCCCGCGGCGCCAAGGCCGAAGAGGCCGAGGCCGCAGGCGCCGACATCGTCGGGGCCGAGGATCTGATGGAAACCGTGCAGGGCGGCAAGATCGACTTTGACCGCTGCATCGCCACGCCTGACATGATGCCCGTCGTGGGCCGTCTGGGCAAGGTGCTGGGCCCGCGCAACCTGATGCCGAACCCGAAAATCGGGACGGTGACGATGGACGTGGCCCAGGCTGTCAAGGACGCCAAGGGCGGCCAGGTGCAGTTCAAGGCCGAGAAGGCCGGCGTGGTTCATGCCGGTGTCGGCAAGGCCTCGTTCGACGAGGGCAAGCTGGTCGAGAACGTGCGCGCCTTCATCAGCGCCGTGCAAAAGGCCAAGCCGGCCGGCGCCAAGGGCTCCTACATGAAGCGGATCTCGCTGACCTCGACCATGGGTCCGGGCGTGACGATCGACGTGGCCGACGCCGCCGTCGAGTGAGCGCGGCGCAGGCTGAAAAATTGAAGGAGCGGGCCGGAAGGTCCGCTCTTTTTCCATTCCGCTCTTTTTTCATGATTGGGGCTGTTCCCGTTTTGCCTCCCTTCGGGCCGGAGATGGCGGATTTTCCAGAAAACCCTTGTCTGAATATGTGCCATCCCGCAGCATCCGCGCGATCCGCATGCCGGGTGGCAGTTTTCTTGAGGCGATACGATGCAGACGTCCCTGACCGATCCAATTGGAGGCCTGCGCAGAATCGAGCAGATTCACGCCTTGGCCGAGGCCGAGTTGAAAGGTCAGGCGCCTGACTTCGATGCGCCTGCATTGCTGGCGGAACTGGACGATCTGGCGCAAAAGCCGCGCACCGTGACCGAACTCGAGGCGCGGATCATGGTCCAGTATATCGGTCGCCTGCGGCCCGCGCGTGCGCGGATCCTCATGAACAGCCTGCGCGAGGAGCGCACAAAGGAGGGCGATCCCGACGCGTTTGTCCAATTCGAGGCGATGATCAAAACCGCCCTTGGCCGCGGCGCGGTGATCGGCCATGACTTTCAGCCCGATGCCTTTCAGGATCGCGATCATCAGGCCATCTGGGACGACGTGCGCAACGTCGTTCGGTCGTTGGAGCGGTGGTCCACCAACATCTTCCTGAATTCAGGCACGCTTTTGGGTGTCGTGCGGGACCGCAAGCTGATCGACCATGACGACGATGTCGATCTGGGCATGTTGATCGAGGCCCGCACCGAACGCGAGGCAGGGCGCATCTGGGCTCAAATCTGCGGTGAGATGGACGCGGCCGGCCTGCTGGCAGATTACGACCCGGCCGCGATGGCCCAGGTCAAGCTGAACACCAGCACCGGCCTTGCGCTGGACCTTTTCCCGGCCTGGACCTTTCGCGGCCAGGTTTACGTCTTTCCGCACACTTACGGGGAATTGAGCGAGGATGATGTGCTGCCCCTGCAGCCATGCGAGCTGAGCGGGATGCAGCTGCCTGCGCGGCCCGAGCGGATGCTGGCCGTCAATTATGGCGATGGCTGGCGAGAGCCCGATCCCTATTTCGTCTTCCCGTGGAAGCGGCGCAAGCGCCAGTTCCGCAAATTTCAGCGCGCTTGCGGCGTGGAGGAGTAACCATGTCAGCCAGCCAGCGGACGATTTTGACATATGGGACGTTCGATCTGTTCCATACCGGCCATGTCCGCCTGCTGGCGCGGCTGGCGGATCTGGGCGACCGTCTGATTGTCGGGTGCTCGACCGACGGATTCAACGCCTCCAAGGGCAAGCTTTGCGTGATGCCCTATGAGGCGCGTGTCGAAATCCTGTCGGCCTGCCGTCACGTCGATCTGGTGTTCCCCGAGGAAAGCTGGGACCAGAAACGCGGGGATATCGTCAAATACGGTGCCGATGTTTTCGCCATGGGCAGCGACTGGACCGGCAAGTTCGACGATCTGGGCGACCTGTGCGAAGTGATCTATCTGCCGCGCACGCGCGATATCTCGACGACCGAGATCAAGCAGTTGATGCAGCAAAGGGCCGCCGAAGGTGCGGTGCAGGCGCCTTCGCCCAGAAAACGCTCGGGCCGGCTCTGATTTGGGCGGAAAGTGCATCGGGGGGTTGGCATTCGCGCCGGAACACTCTAAAGGCAGCATTGCATGAGTGGCATGGGATTCGCGTTCCATGTCCTTTGTGCGTTTCGTCCGAGACGGTGGGTGGGCCTTGGCCCTTAATATCCTGCCCGAGGCGGGAGTGACAAGATCAGCCAGGCCCCGCGTCTGGATGCGTCGACGATGCCCCGTTTCCAGGACCAAATGCCGGACACTCTTGTCCGGCTGAACTGAGCCGGGGGAGCCTCCCCCGAATATTGGAGTGAAACTGTGGATAGAGCCCAGAAAGAGAAAGTGGTCGAGGAACTCGGCCAGATCTTCGAAAGCTCTGGCGTCGTAGTGGTTGCCCATTACGCCGGACTGACAGTTGCGGAAATGCAGGATCTGAGGGCGCGCGCACGTGCGGCCGAGGCATCCGTCCGCGTTGCCAAGAACAAGCTCGCCAAGATCGCCCTCGACGGCAAGCCCTGCGCATCCATTGCAGGCTACCTGACGGGCATGACCGTTCTGACCTATTCCGAGGACCCCGTGGCAGCAGCCAAGGTGTCGCAGGAATTTGCCAAGGGGAATCCGAAGTATCAGATTCTCGGCGGCGCAATGGGTGAGAACGCTCTGGACCAAGCCGGCGTCGAAGCCGTGTCGAAGATGCCCTCGCGCGACGAGCTTATCGCTCAGATCGCAAGCTGCATCGGCGCACCTGCCTCGAACATTGCCGGTGCGATTGGCGCGCCCGCTTCGAACATCGCAAGCATCCTTTCGACCATCGAGGAAAAGGCCGAAGCGGCCTGACCCTCGCGCAACTGGAAATTCCGGCAAGGGCATGCCGCCCTGTCGTTGGAACACATCTAAAACGGAAAGCATGATAAAATGGCTGATCTGAAGAAACTGGCAGAAGAGATCGTTGGTCTGACCCTGCTCGAAGCACAAGAACTGAAAACCATCCTGAAGGACGAGTACGGCATCGAGCCCGCAGCAGGCGGCGCAGTGATGATGGCCGGTCCAGCAGGCGACGCCGGCGGCGCTGCAGAAGAGCAGACCGAATTCGACGTCATCCTGAAGTCGGCCGGCGCCTCCAAGATCAACGTGATCAAGGAAGTCCGCGCCATCACCGGTCTGGGCCTGAAAGAAGCCAAGGACCTGGTCGAGGCCGGCGGCAAGGCCGTCAAGGAGCAGGTCTCCAAGGATGAAGCAGACGACATCAAGGCCAAGCTGGAAGCAGCCGGCGCCGAAGTCGAACTGAAGTAATTCAAGGGATGCGGGTGCGCCGACGCGGCAGCGCCTGACCCTGAAATATGGCTGGATCCGGCGCAAACCGGGTCCAGCCGAACCTGTCTTGGACAGGTCCCCATGCGCTGCGGGCGGCGCCGGTTCACGATACCGGCACCACCTGTTGCGGCGCAGCATCGGGGGCTTATCTCAGGCGAGGTTCGTGCGATCGGGAGGCCGTCATTGGGACGACGGCCATGAATGGATCGCACCCCCGCTCTCTCTGATGGCCGTGCGGCTGGGGCCCGACAGCACGCGCGACCGTTGAGAAATGAAAGGTGACCAGACACATGGCTCAATCCTACCTTGGCCAGAAGCGTTTGCGCAAATACTTCGGTAAAATCCGCGAAGTCCTCGAAATGCCGAACCTCATCGAGGTTCAGAAATCCTCCTATGATCTGTTCCTGCGCTCCGGCGATCAGGCCACGCCGATGGACGGCGAGGGGATCAAGGGCGTGTTCCAGTCGGTGTTCCCGATCTCGGATTTCAACGAGACCTCGGTCATCGAGTTCGTCAACTATGAGCTGGAAAAGCCCAAGTATGACGTCGAGGAGTGCATGCAGCGCGACATGACCTACAGCGCCCCGCTGAAGGTGACGCTGCGCCTGATCGTGTTCGATATCGACGAGGATACCGGCGCCAAGTCGGTCAAGGACATCAAGGAACAGGACGTGTTCATGGGCGACATGCCCCTGATGACGCCCAACGGCACCTTTGTGGTCAACGGCACCGAGCGGGTCATCGTCTCCCAGATGCACCGCAGCCCCGGCGTGTTCTTCGACCATGACAAGGGCAAGACGCACAGCTCGGGCAAGCTGCTGTTCGCCTGCCGCATCATTCCCTATCGCGGCTCCTGGCTGGATTTCGAATTCGACGCCAAGGACATCGTCTTTGCGCGGATCGACCGCCGCCGCAAACTTCCGGTCACGACCCTGCTCTACGCCATGGGTCTGGACCAGGAAGACATCATGGATGCCTATTACGACACCATCCAGTTCAAGCTGGAAAAGGGCAAGGGCTGGGTCACCAAGTTCTTCCCCGAGCGTGTGCGCGGCACCCGTCCCACTTATGATCTGGTCGATGCGGCCACCGGCGAAGTGCTGGCCGAGGCCGGCAAGAAGGTCACGCCCCGCGCGGTCAAGAAGCTGATCGACGAAGGCAAGGTCACCGAGCTCTTGGTTCCGTTCGAGCATATCGTCGGCAAGTTCGCGGCCAAGGACATCATCAACGAAGACACCGGCGCGATCTATGTCGAGGCGGGCGACGAGTTGACGCTTGAGCGCGACAAGGATGGCGAGATCACCGGCGGCACGCTGCAGGATCTGCTGGATGCGGGCATCACCGACATTCCGGTTCTGGACATCGACAACATCAATGTCGGCCCCTACATCCGCAACACCATGGCCGCGGACAAGAACATGAGCCGCGAGACCGCGCTCATGGACATCTACCGCGTCATGCGCCCCGGCGAGCCGCCCACCGAGGAGGCCGCATCGGCCCTGTTCAACACGCTGTTCTTCGACAGCGAGCGCTATGATCTGTCCGCCGTCGGCCGGGTCAAGATGAACATGCGTCTGAACCTTGACGCCGAAGACACCGTGCGCACGCTGCGCCGCGAGGACATCGTCGCCTGCATCAAGGCATTGGTCGAACTGCGCGACGGTAAGGGCGACATCGACGATATCGACCATCTGGGCAACCGCCGGGTGCGCTCGGTCGGCGAGCTGATGGAGAACCAGTACCGCGTCGGCCTGCTGCGCATGGAGCGCGCGATCAAGGAGCGGATGAGCTCTGTCGAGATCGACACCGTCATGCCGCAGGACCTGATCAACGCGAAACCTGCCGCCGCTGCAGTGCGCGAATTCTTCGGCTCGTCCCAGCTGTCGCAGTTCATGGACCAGACCAACCCGCTGTCCGAGGTGACGCACAAGCGCCGCCTGTCGGCGCTTGGACCGGGCGGCCTGACGCGCGAGCGTGCCGGCTTCGAGGTGCGCGACGTGCACCCCACCCACTATGGCCGCATGTGCCCGATCGAGACGCCCGAAGGGCCGAATATCGGCCTGATCAACTCGCTCGCCACCTTTGCGCGGGTCAACAAATATGGCTTCATCGAAACGCCTTATCGCAAGGTCGTGGACAGTCAGGTCACGGATGACGTGCAATACATGTCCGCCACCGAAGAGCAGCGCCACACCATCGCGCAGGCCAACGCAAATCTGGACGAGAATGGCCGTTTCATCAACGATCTGGTCAGCACGCGCCAGTCCGGCGACTACATGCTGGCGCCGAACGAGCAGGTCGATCTGATCGACGTTTCGCCCAAGCAGCTGGTTTCGGTCGCTGCCTCGCTGATCCCGTTCCTTGAGAACGATGACGCCAACCGCGCGCTGATGGGCTCGAACATGATGCGTCAGGCCCTGCCACTGATCAAGGCCGAGGCGCCGCTGGTCGGCACTGGCATCGAGGGCGTCGTGGCCCGCGATTCCGGCGCCGCGATCATGGCGAAACGTGCAGGTGTCATCGATCAGGTCGATGCTCAGCGTATCGTTGTGCGCGCGACCGAGGATATGGAACCGGGCGATCCCGGCGTCGATATCTACCGCCTGCGCAAGTTCCAGCGGTCGAACCAGAACAGCTGCATCAACCAGCGTCCGCTGGTCAAGGTCGGCGACACTGTCGGCAAGCATGAGGTCATCGCAGATGGCCCCGCCACCGACATGGGCGAGCTGGCCGTTGGCCGGAACGTCATTGTCGCGTTCATGCCGTGGAATGGCTACAACTACGAGGACTCGATCCTGATCTCCGAGCGGATTTCCCGCGATGACGTCTTCACCTCCATTCATATCGAGGAATTCGAGGTCGCCGCGCGTGATACCAAGCTGGGGCCGGAAGAGATCACCCGCGACATACCCAACGTGGGCGAAGAGGCGCTGCGCAATCTCGACGAGGCGGGCATCGTCTATATCGGTGCGGACGTGGAGCCGGGCGATATCCTCGTGGGCAAGATCACCCCCAAGGGCGAGAGCCCGATGACGCCGGAGGAGAAACTGCTGCGCGCGATCTTTGGCGAAAAGGCCAGCGACGTGCGTGATACGTCCCTGCGCGTCAAGCCGGGCGATTTCGGCACCGTGGTCGAAGTGCGCGTCTTCAACCGCCACGGCGTGGAAAAGGACGAGCGCGCGCTGCAGATCGAGCGCGAAGAGGTCGAGCGTCTGGCGCGCGACCGCGACGACGAGCTGGCGATCCTGGATCGCAACATCTATGCCCGTCTGCGCACGATGATCCTGGGCAAGACGGCTGTCAAAGGGCCCAAGGGGGTCAAGTCGAACTCGGAAATCAACGAGGATCTGCTGTCGACGCTGACCAAGGGTCAGTGGTGGCAGCTGGCGCTGAAGGAAGAGGCCGACGCGCAGATCATGGAGGCGCTCAACGCGCAATACGAGGCGCAGAAGCGTGCCCTCGATGCGCGGTTCGAGGACAAGGTCGAGAAGGTCCGCCGCGGCGACGACCTTCCGCCGGGCGTCATGAAGATGGTGAAAGTGTTCATCGCGGTGAAGCGCAAGCTGCAGCCGGGTGACAAGATGGCGGGGCGTCACGGCAACAAGGGGGTCATTTCCAAGGTCGTCCCGATGGAGGACATGCCCTTCCTCGCCGACGGCACGCCGGTCGATTTCTGCCTCAACCCGCTGGGCGTGCCCAGCCGGATGAACGTGGGACAGATTCTTGAGACGCATATGGGCTGGGCCGCGCGCGGCTTTGGCATCAAGATCGACGATGCGCTTCAGGGCTATCGCCGCAACGGCGATCTGACCCCGGTGCGCGAGGCGATGCATCTGGCCTATGGCGACGATGTCTTCGAAGAGGGCATCAAGGACATGGGCGAAGAGCAGCTGATCGAGGCGGCGGGCAACGTGACGAACGGTGTTCCCATCGCCACGCCCGTCTTTGACGGCGCCAAGGAGCAGGACGTGAACGACGCGCTCAGCCGCGCAGGCTTTGACACGTCGGGCCAGTCGATCCTCTTCGATGGCCGCACGGGCGAGCAGTTCGCGCGTCCCGTGACTGTCGGCATGAAGTACCTGCTCAAGCTGCATCACCTTGTCGATGACAAGATCCACGCACGCTCGACCGGGCCCTACAGCCTGGTCACCCAGCAGCCGCTGGGCGGCAAGGCACAGTTCGGCGGACAGCGCTTTGGTGAGATGGAGGTCTGGGCACTGGAAGCCTACGGCGCTGCCTACACCTTGCAGGAGATGCTGACGGTCAAGTCGGACGATGTCGCGGGCCGCACCAAGGTCTACGAGAGCATCGTCAAGGGCGAAGACAGCTTCGAGGCCGGCGTGCCGGAGAGCTTCAACGTGCTGGTCAAGGAGGTCCGGGGTCTGGGCCTCAACATGGAACTCCTGGATTCGGAGGGGGAGGAATAGAAAATTCGCAGAAATTTTCTTGCTCCGGTTTTTCGCGAAAAACCGGGGCCTTCCCCTTTCCGGCCTACCCAAAATTCGAGGTAATTAGATGAACCAGGAACTGACAAACAACCCGTTCAACCCCGTCGCACCGACGCAGACCTTTGATGAAATCAGGGTCAGCCTCGCGTCGCCGGAGCGTATCCTGTCGTGGTCCTACGGCGAGATCAAGAAGCCCGAGACGATCAACTACCGCACGTTCAAGCCCGAGCGGGACGGCCTGTTCTGCGCGCGCATCTTTGGTCCGATCAAGGACTACGAGTGCCTTTGCGGCAAATACAAGCGCATGAAGTATCGCGGCGTCGTCTGCGAGAAATGCGGTGTCGAAGTCACGCTGCAAAAGGTCCGCCGCGAGCGGATGGGCCATATCGAGCTTGCCGCGCCCTGCGCCCATATCTGGTTCCTGAAATCGCTGCCGTCGCGCATCGGCCTAATGCTGGACATGACGCTGCGCGATCTTGAGCGCGTGCTTTATTTCGAGAACTACGTCGTGATCGAGCCGGGCCTGACCGACCTGACCTACGGCCAGATGCTGACCGAAGAGGAATTCATGGACGCGCAGGATGCTTATGGCATCGACGCCTTCACCGCCAATATCGGTGCCGAGGCGATCCGCGACATGCTGGCCCAGATCGATCTGGAGTCCGAGGCCGAAAACCTGCGCGCAGATCTGGCCGAGGCCACGGGCGAGCTGAAGCCGAAGAAGATCATCAAGCGCCTGAAGGTCGTCGAGTCGTTCCTGGAATCCGGCAACCGCCCCGAGTGGATGGTGATGACCGTCATCCCGGTCATTCCGCCCGAGCTGCGCCCGCTGGTGCCGCTGGACGGGGGCCGCTTTGCCACGTCCGACTTGAACGATCTCTATCGCCGGGTCATCAACCGCAACAACCGCCTCAAGCGCCTGATCGAGCTGCGCGCGCCCGATATCATCGTGCGTAACGAAAAGCGGATGCTGCAGGAATCCGTCGACGCCCTCTTTGACAACGGCCGCCGCGGCCGCGTCATCACCGGCGCCAACAAGCGTCCGCTGAAATCGCTGTCGGACATGCTGAAGGGCAAGCAGGGCCGCTTCCGCCAGAACCTTCTGGGCAAGCGGGTCGATTTCTCCGGCCGCTCGGTCATCGTCACGGGGCCTGAGCTGAAGCTGCATCAATGCGGGTTGCCCAAGAAGATGGCGCTCGAGCTTTTCAAGCCGTTCATCTACTCGCGCCTTGAGGCCAAGGGGCTCAGCTCGACCGTCAAGCAGGCGAAAAAGCTGGTGGAAAAGGAGCGCCCCGAGGTGTGGGACATCCTCGACGAGGTGATCCGCGAGCATCCCGTGATGCTGAACCGCGCGCCGACGCTCCACCGGCTGGGCATCCAGGCGTTCGAGCCGATCCTGATCGAAGGCAAGGCGATCCAGCTTCACCCGCTGGTCTGCTCGGCTTTCAACGCCGATTTCGACGGTGACCAGATGGCCGTGCACGTCCCGCTGAGCCTTGAGGCGCAGCTGGAAGCGCGGGTGCTGATGATGTCGACGAACAACGTTCTGTCGCCCGCCAACGGCTCGCCCATCATCGTGCCGTCGCAGGACATGATCCTTGGTCTGTACTACACCACGCTGGAGCGTGCGGGCATGAAGGGCGAGGGCATGATGTTCTCGTCCATCGACGAGGTGCAGCACGCGCTGGACAGCGGCGAGGTGCATCTGCACGCCCGCATCACCGCGCGCATCCCGCAGATCGACGCCGAAGGCAATGAGGTGTTCGAGCGGGTCGAGACGACACCGGGCCGCGTGCGGCTGGGTGCGCTTCTGCCCAAGAACGCGAAGGCGCCGTTCAGCCTGGTCAACCGCCTTCTGCGCAAGAAGGAAGTGCAGCAGGTCATCGACACCGTCTACCGCTATTGCGGCCAGAAGGAATCGGTCATCTTCTGCGACCAGATCATGACGATGGGCTTCCGTGAGGCGTTCCGTGCCGGGATTTCGTTCGGCAAGGACGACATGGTGATCCCGGACAACAAGTGGGACATCGTCGGCGAGACGCGCGAGCAGGTCAAAGGCTTCGAGCAGCAGTATATGGACGGCCTGATCACTCAGGGCGAGAAGTATAACAAGGTGGTCGATGCCTGGTCGAAATGTAACGATCAGGTCACCGAGGCGATGATGACCAACATCTCGTCCGGCAAGACCGACGAGAATGGCGCCGAGGCAGAGCCGAACTCGGTATATATGATGGCCCATTCCGGCGCCCGCGGCTCGGTCACGCAGATGAAACAGCTGGGCGGCATGCGCGGCCTGATGGCCAAGCCGAACGGCGACATCATCGAGACGCCGATCATCTCGAACTTCAAGGAAGGTCTGACCGTTCTTGAATACTTCAACTCGACGCACGGCGCCCGTAAGGGTTTGTCCGATACGGCGCTCAAGACCGCCAACTCGGGTTATCTGACCCGCCGTCTGGTGGACGTGGCGCAGGACTGCATCGTGCGAGAGCATGATTGCGGCACCGACCGCGCGATCACGACAGAGGCTGCCGTCAATGACGGCGAGGTCGTCTCGTCCATTGGCGAGCGTCTGCTGGGCCGCGTCGCGGCCGAAGACATCCTGCGCCCCGGCACCGATGAGGTGCTGGTCAAGGAAGGTCAGCTGATCGACGAGGTGACGGCAGATGCGGTCGAGGAAGCGGCGGTTCAGACCGCGCGCATCCGCTCGCCCCTGACCTGCGAGGCCGAGGATGGCGTTTGCGCCATGTGCTACGGGCGCGACCTTGCCCGCGGCACCATGGTCAATCAGGGCGAGGCTGTCGGCATCATCGCCGCGCAGTCGATCGGCGAGCCGGGCACGCAGCTGACGATGCGGACATTCCACATCGGCGGCGTTGCGCAGGGCGGCCAGCAGTCGTTCCTGGAGGCCAGCCAGTCGGGCAAGATCGCGTTCGACGGCGAGCAGACGCTTGAGAATTCCTCGGGCGAGACGCTGGTGATGGGCCGCAACATGAAGCTGCTCATCCTCGGCGAGGGCGATGTCGAACTGGCCAGCCACAAGCTGGGCTACGGCACCAAGCTGCATGTCAAGGCGGGCGATACCGTGGCGCGCGGCGACAAGCTGTTCGAGTGGGATCCCTATACCCTGCCGATGATCGCCGAGAAGGCCGGCACGGCAAAGTTCGTGGACCTCGTGACCGGCGTTGCCGTGCGCGACGAGACGGACGATGCCACCGGCATGACCCAGAAGATCGTGATGGACTGGCGCGCGGCCCCCAAGGGCAACGAGCTGAAGCCGGAGATCTTCATCGTCGATGCGGATGGCGAGCCGGTGCGCAATGACGCGGGCAACCCCGTCACCTACACGATGTCCGTCGATGCGATCCTCAGCGTCGAAGAGGGCGACGAGATCAAGATGGGCGACGTTGTCGCGCGGATTCCGCGCGAGGGCGCCAAGACCAAGGACATCACCGGCGGTCTGCCGCGTGTGGCCGAACTCTTTGAGGCGCGCCGCCCCAAGGATCACGCCATCATCGCGGAAATCGACGGCTATGTGCGCTACGGCAAGGACTACAAGAACAAGCGCCGTATCTCGATCGAGCCCGCCGATGAGACGCTGGAGACCGTCGAATACATGGTCCCCAAGGGCAAGCACATCCCGGTGCAGGAAGGCGACTTCGTGCAGAAGGGTGACTACATCATGGACGGCAACCCGGCGCCGCATGACATCCTTGCCATTCTGGGTGTCGAGGCGCTGGCAGATTACATGATTGACGAGGTGCAGGACGTCTATCGCCTTCAGGGTGTGAAGATCAACGACAAGCACATCGAAGTCATCGTGCGCCAGATGCTCCAGAAATGGGAGATCCAGGACAGCGGCCAGACGACTCTGCTCAAGGGCGAGCATGTGGACAAGGCCGAGTTCGACGCCGCCAACGAGAAGGCGCTCAAGAAGGGCGTGCGCCCCGCACAGGGCGAGCCGATCCTTCTGGGCATCACCAAGGCGTCGCTGCAAACCCGCAGCTTCATCTCGGCGGCGTCCTTCCAGGAGACGACGCGCGTGCTGACCGAAGCCTCGGTTCAGGGCAAGCGGGACAAGCTGGTCGGTCTCAAGGAGAACGTCATCGTGGGCCGCCTCATCCCGGCGGGCACCGGCGGCGCGACCCAGGAGATGCGCAAGATCGCCGCCAGCCGCGACAACGTCGTTATCGAAGCGCGCCGCGAGGAGGCCGAAGCGGCCGCCGCGCTGGCAGCACCGGTCATGGACGAGGGTGGCGACACGCTGGTCGATACGCCGGAAAACCGCGACGAGTAAGCGGCAGGCTGAAAAAAAGGAAAGGGCCTCGCGGCGACGCGGGGCCCTTTTTCATTGGCGGGTTTTCATTGGCGCCATCGATATGCAAACGCCCGCGCCGGTGAGGGCGCGGGCGCTGTGCCTTGCGGTTTTTAAGCCCCGTCAGAAGATCAGGCTCGGCAGCCAGAGCGCGATTTGCGGGAACATGAAGACCAGCGCCAGCCCCAGGATCTGCAGCGCCACAAAGGGCAGGGCGGCCCAGTAGATGTCGACGATCGTGATGGATTTAGGCGCGACGGACCGCATGTAGAACAGGTTGTAGCCGAAGGGCGGCGTCAGATAGGCCGACTGCATGCTGAGGATGAAGAGCACCGCAAACCACGTGGTGTCAAAGCCCAGATCCTTCACGATCGGCACGAATAGCGGCACGGTGATGAAGACGATGGCAAAATCGTCAAGGAACATGCCGAGGATGAAATACGCCACCAGCATCGCGATGATGACAAGGTTCGGCGACAGGTCGTAATCCTCGATCAGCTCGCCCACGACCATCCCGGCGCCGACGCCGACATAGATCTTGGAGAAGAAGACCGCGGCGATGGTGATCCACATCAGCATGCCCATCAGCTTGGTCGTGGACAGCATCACATAGCGCAGCATGTCCCAGCTGACGCGCCGTTGCACGGCCGCGATCAGCAGCGCCCCGAAGGCGCCGATGGCCGATGCCTCGGACGGGGAGGTGACGCCGCCGATGATGCAGCCCAGGACGGTGAAGATCAGCAGGCCGGGCGCGATGAGAAAGCGCAGGGATTTGAGCTTTTCGGATGTGGTGAACTGCTCCTCGGCGGGGGGGCCGAGGGTGGGATTGATGCGGCAGCGGATCAGGATGTAGATGATGTAGATCCCCGCCAGCATCAGGCCGGGGACCAGCCCCGCGGCAAAGAGCTTGCCCACGGAATCGCGGCTGAGGAAGGCGTAGATGATCATCAGAACGCTGGGCGGGATCAGGAAGCCGAGCGCGCCGCCCGCCATGATCGTGCCGGTAACGAGGCGCTTGTCATAGCCGCGGCTCAGCATGGCGGGCAGGGCGATGATGCCAAGGCTGACCGTCGCCGCGCCCGACACGCCCGCCATGGCGGCGATCAGCGCGCAGATCACGACCGTTCCGATGCCCAGCCCGCCGGGCAGGCGACCCATCAGCTTGTGGATCATCTCGAACAGATCGTCCGTGATGCCCGAGCGCTGCAGGACCAGCCCCATGAAGATGAAGAGCGGCAGCGCCACCAGCAGGAAATTGTCCATCGCGCTGAAGGTGGAGGAGATCAGCAGATCGAGCCCGCCGTCGCCGTAGATCGCATAGGCGCTGCCGATGCCGCAGATCGTCAGCGCCCAGGCCAGCGGCGCCCCCAGCGCCATCAGCACCAGCATCGACGCAAACATGATGCCGGTTATCGCCAGCGGGTCCAGATTTTCCATCGGTTTTTCCTTGATACGTTGGCGATGCGCACCGCCGCGCCGTCAGCGTTTGGTGTCTACGGCCGCGGCCGTGTCGCCGTCCAGGATGGAAGGCAGCAATTCGGGGTCGATATCCGATTCGATCTCGTTCTCGCGCGGATCGTCATAGTCGATCTTCAGCAGCGTCAGCAGCGCGCGCAGCAACTCGGCGAGGCTTTGCAGCAGGATCAGACCAACGGCGATGGGAATGACCGTCTTGATCGGATAGAGCGGCGGCTGCCACATGCTTTTGTTGGAGTATTCCAGCACGGCCCAGCTTTCGGCGGCGAAGGTGATCGACAGTTTCAGGAAGATGGCCAGAACCACAGCCCCGGAAGAGAAGATCAGCACATCGCAAAAGGCGCGGCCGCGTTCGGGCAGGGCACCCCAGATGACCTCGCTGCGCACATGGCCGCGGTGGCGCAAGGTATAGCAGCCCGCCAGCATGCAGAACGCACCATAGAGCATGGTGCTGGTCTCATGCGCCCAGAGCGTCGGGGCATCGAGGAAATACCGCGAGACGATTTCGATCATCAGAACGCCGATCATCGCGACCGTCAGCCAGGAAATGGCCCGCCCGACATATTCGGACAGGCCGTCCTGGGCGACAAGATATCTTGTCACCCAAGCCATCACAGGCGGCCTTGCGCCTTGGCGTTCTCGATCAGCAGCTCGATCAGCTTGGCGTTGCGCTCGGAGCGGTCGGCCTCTTCCTGCCAGACTTCCTGCGCGGCCACGGTCAGCTGCTTGGAATCCTCTTCGGGCAGAACCGAGAATTCGAACACGTCGCCCTTGTCCACGACCGACTGGTTGCCGGCGGCAAGCCATTCGTTGAGGTCGGTCGCGTATTGCGCGATGGCGTCCTCCATGATCGCCTTGTGCTCGTCCGACAGTGCATTCCACTTCTCGGGGTTCGCGATGAACGTGTCGGTCCAGCCGGGCATCAGCATGTTGAGGCGGGTGTAATGCGTCGCCGTCTCGTTCAGCTTCAGCTGCTCATACTCGATCGGGCCGCCATAGATGGCGCCGTCGATCACGCCGGTGGACAGCGCGATATAAAGCTCGCCCGCAGGCAAGTAGACCGTCGGAATGTCAAAGCTTCCCAGTACCTTGGCGATTTGCGAGGTTGCGCGGATCTTGCGCGTCTTAAGATCCTCCAGCGACGTGACCGGCTCTTTGGTCAGCAGGTCGTAATCGTGACCGTAGGCCTTGCCCAGATAGACAACGCCGGCCTCCTCATAGGCTTCGGTCAGGATCGTATCGACCGGCTCGCTGTCGAAGAACGCGCGGGCCTCCTCCAGGCTGGTCCATCCGCCGGGCAGGCCGGCCTCGATGTTGCCGATGTCCACCTGGCCGGACCAGTAGCTGCCGACGCCGTGAGCGATGTCGATGGAGCCTTTGGACGTCGCCTCAAGCAGTTGGTCGCTGGCCACCAGCTCGCCGCCGTGGAACACCTGAACGCGCAGGTCGCCGCCGGATTTTTCCTTCACGGTGTCCTGGAACGTTTCGATGATCGGGTCGATCTCGGTGCCCATGAACGTGTGGAACCGCAGCCGCGTGGTGTCTGCGCTGGCCGCGGATGCGATAGCCGACAGCGCCACGGCGCCGGACAGTGCGGTAAGCGCGGCACGGCGCGTGAGCAGGTTTATTGTCATATGATTTTTCCCTCCAAGGTGGACGCATTTGCGCCCTTTATCAGGGGGCGCGTCATCGCTCGGACATGCCCCCGCTTTGTCGCCCCGCGCGGCGGGGCCTGCGATGAAAGCCTACATCATGGTCTATATTGCCGACAACGATAATGTGCGGGCCGTGCCCGATTGCTGCGCGAACAGGGGGTGCCTGCGCCCTAATAGGGGTTTGGAAACAAGCGCTTGAGTGCTTGTTTGCGCGATTTGGTCAAAGGTATCTGGCCATGACGCCGCGCATCTTACATCATGTCGAAACTGCGCGGCCCACCAGCGCAACCCGGAAAAACGATCGCGCGCTGCAAGATGAGCGAAATGCCTCACCGCGCGCGATGGCACTCACCAACAGGAGAGACATGAGAATGGCCAAGAAGAAGCAAGCCAAGGCGCCCAAGGAAAAGCTGGTCGGCCTGACCGAGATCTACCGCTACATGCGCCGCAACAAGACCCCGATTTACGTGATCATGCCGACGCCCTTCAACCTGATGGGGCTGGACCAATGGGTTGGCGGGCTGGAATTCGTCAATTATTTCGATGTCTTCGACGGCCAGCATCCGCGCGTCTTCAAGCCCACCCAGATCGGCGCGCCGGTGTTCCAGTCGATGGAGGACGTGGGCAACTACCTGGTCGATCACCCCGAATTCCGCGAGCGGGTCGCTCAGCGCGATCCCGGTCTGGCCGTGTTCGTGATGTTCGACGAAAAGACCGAGGATCTGTGCCGCGAGATCGGCCTGAAGATCGCGCTGCCGACGAACGAGCTGCGCCATCGTCTGGACAGCAAGATCGAGACGACGCGAATCGGCAATGTCGGCGGCGTCGCCAGCGCGCCCAACGTAATGGGCGAGGCGGATAGTTACGAGGCGCTGAGCCAGCTGGCGGACAGCGCGGGTCTGGGCAGCGATTTGGTGGTGCAGACGCCTTACGGCGACAGCGGGCGCACGACGTTCTTCATCACCTCACAGGAGGACTGGGACAAGGTCTCGGCCAAGGTCATCGGCGAAAAGCTGAAGGTGATGAAGCGCTTGAACCATCTGCCCGGCACCATCGAGGGCTGCGCGACGCGGCACGGAACGTTGGTGGGCCCGGTGATGACCGACATCACCGGCTTTGAGGAAATCACCCCCTACAAGGGCGGCTGGTGCGGCAATGACGTGTCCCCGGCCATCCTGCCGGACGGCGTGCCCGACAAGGTGCGCGAGATGGCGCGCAAGCTGGGCGATCAGCTCTACAAAGAGGGGTACAAGGGCGTTTTCTGCACCGATTTCCTGCTGGATACGGACACCAACGAGGTCTATCTTGGCGAGATCAACCCGCGCGTCTCGGGCGCGACGCCGCCCACGAACCTCATCACCTCCACCTATGGCGGCTGCCCGATGTTCCTGTTCCATCTGCTGGAATTCATGGATGTCGATTACGAGATCGACCTAGACGAGGTGCAAAGCCGCTGGAATCATTACGATTACTGGACGCAGCTGATCCTCAAGCAGACCGAGGACAAGGTCGAGCTGATCACCCACGCACCGCAATCGGGCATCTGGACGATGGCCGAGGATGGCAGCATCAGCTTCGTGCGGCCGGGGCACAACATCAACGCGCTGGGCGACGAGCATGAGGCGTTTTACCTGCGGGTCTACGGGGTGGGCGAATACTGCTATCACGGCGCCGATCTGGGCTGCGTACTGGCGCGCGGGCGGATGCAGTCGGACGAGCGCGAGCTTCTGGACCGGGCCAAGATGTGGAACAGCGCGATCAAGGCGCAGTTCACCAGCGTTCCGCTGACCGCCGAAACCGAAGTTGCGATGCCGGCGGACATGACGGCCGGCAAATGGTTCTGAGCCATGCGCGAACGGGGGCTATTCTGCGTCCCCGTTCGGCGCGCCGATGGCGTCGATGTCATTTCTGACCCAGAAAAACCCGAATCCCTGACCGCGCAGCCACACTTCCAGCTTGTCGAGGCTCCCCCATTCGCGGCGCATGCCCCGCGCGCTCTCCAGCGACATCCAGACGCCGTCCACCAGAAAGAAAACGGTCCAGGTGAACGGGTTGCGATCCTGGTCCCCGAAACCGCCGCCCTGCATCGTGCGCCGGACCCGCACGATCGCCGGATATTGCGTGATCCGGTACGTCTGAACCAGCGCCTGAATATCGGTCTGGCGGATGGTTCCGGCGGGGACAGGGGATTGCAGCATGCCCGCGATCTTGACAAAGCGGGACTCAAAGTCAATATCAAGCCATCATGCACAATGGTGCGGCGCCCGTGTCACGGCGCGGCGCACGTGCCGTGCAGAAGGCACATCGCAGCTCACAATAGCGTCTCATTCTTCCTCGTGCCGCATTTCTTGGACATATCATGCAACTGAACTTCACCAGCCTCGCAGAAGACCGGCCATCGGGCGCCCTGCGCGAGGTTTTCGCCCGCGGCTGGCCCGGCTGGTCCGACTGGCAGCGCACCCGGCGCACCGCGGCGCCTGCCGATCTGCGCGATGCGCGCCTTGCCCTGCGCCGCCACATGCCCGAATTCGAGACGCTCTGGGACCGCTGGGTGCGGCTGTGCGGCGATGATACGGATGCGGCGCTGTTCCTCAGCTTCTGGTCGCCGCCCAAGTATCTGGTGAACTGCTCCCAGGCGGTGCTGGTCGATGCCGACGGCCCGCTGCTGATCCGCAACTATGATCTGGACCCGCAACTGAACGAGGCGACGCTGCTGTCGACCGGCTGGCGCGGGCGCCGCGTGGCGGGCATGGTCGAGGGAATCGTCGGGCTGGCGGACGGGATGAACGATGCGGGCCTTGCGGTGTCGCTGACCTTCGGGGGCCGGCCCGTCAGTGCGGCGGGGTTCGGAATTCCGTTGATCGTGCGCTACGTGCTGGAGATGTGCGTTGACGTCCCGCAGGCTGTCGAGGCGCTCCGCGCGGTGCCGTCGCACATGTCCTACAACTTAACCGTCGCGGATGCCTCGGGCGATTGGGCCACCGTCTATGTCTCGCCCGACCGCCCCGCGATCGTCACGCGCACGCCCTTTGCCACCAACCACCAACTGGGCGTGGAATGGCCGCATCACGGCCGTTTCTCGAACACCCAAGGCCGGTCCGATCATCTGGAGCATCTGCTGTCCGATCCGTCGCTGACCGCTGCCGAACTGGAGGCGGCGTTCCTGACGTCCCCCTTGGCCAGCACGCGTTATGACAAGGGGTTCGGCACGGTCTATACCGCCTGCTACCGCCCGGCGGCGGGCACGATATCGCTGGCGTGGATGGATGGCACGCGCGAGGATTGGACGCTGGACGCGATCGACTCCCGCGCGCGGTTGGTGGCCTTCAACGAGACCGGCTCGCGCAGTGTGCAGCCGCAGGGCGCGCCGCCCTTGCCCGCGGGTCCGGACGGGGGCGCCGTGCCGCTCGGCGGCTAGAACGCGGCGCGGCAGCGGCGGCTGACATTACCCAAAGTTTTTTGGAACCCGTATCTTGGGTCATGCGTTGAGATTTTTCAACGCGGCCGCGTGTCTTGCCCACCGGCCCGATTGCGCGCAAATGACAGGAGATCCGCCATGACCCATAGACGCCTCTGGTTTTCTGGGTTCGCGGTGCTTCTGATACTGATCGCCATTGCCTTCGCAATCGTCTGGCGTCCCGCGATCGACGAGATCAGGGAGGGTTCCGCGCCGCAGGTGGACGCGGCGCAGATCGCGCGCGGATACGAGCTGGCCCAGCTTGGCAACTGCGAAAGCTGCCATACTGCGGAGAACGGCGCCGCCTACGCTGGCGGGCGCAAGATGGAGACACCGTTCGGCGCCATTTATGCCGTCAACATCACACCGGACCGCGCGCATGGCATCGGCGCATGGGGGCCGGACGCCTTCGCCCGCTCCATGCGCGATGGGGTCAGCCGCGATGGCACGCATCTTTATCCTGCCTTTCCTTACACCCATTTCACCAAGCTGACCGACAGCGACATGAGCGCGCTTTACGCCTATCTGCGCTCGGTTCCGGCCGTGGCCGAAAGTGCGCCGGAAAATGAGCTGCCGTTTCCGTTCAACATCCGCGCATTGATGGCGGGCTGGAACCTTCTGTTCCTGGACAAGGACCAGATCACGCCGGTGCAGGGCGAGGACGACGATTGGAACCGCGGCCGCTATCTGGTCGAGGGGCTGGCCCATTGTGGCGCCTGCCACACGCCGCGCAACGCGGTCGGCGCCGAAAAATCCGCCGCGTTCCTTGCGGGCGCCGAAATCAACGGCTGGTACGCCCCGCCGCTTGCCGGTGCTGAGGCGGGCCCGTGGAACACCGAACAGATGGAAGCCTATCTGGCGAACGGCTTCAGCCGGGCGCATGGTGCCGCCGCCGGGCCGATGGGCGAGACCGTGGGAAATCTCGCGCAGGCGCCGCGCGCCGATATCACCGCAATGGCGACCTACGTGGCCAGCCTGACCGAAGGCGCCGCCGAAGAATTGGCCGCCATCGACAATGGCGTGCCCGAGGACATGGACGCGGCGCATACGCTCTGGACCGGGGCTTGCGCCGATTGCCACCGCAACCCGGTGCGCGATCAGGGCGGCGCGCTGAACCCGTCCTACGGCGTGCCCCTGTCGACGGGTGCGGCCGTTCGCAGCTCCAAGCCGATCAACACCCTGCGCACCATCGCGGGCGGCATCGATGCCTATCGCGACGTGGGCGGCCCCTACATGCCCGCGTTCGAGGATAGTCTGACATCTGCGCAGATCGCCGATCTGGCGCGTTATGTGCGTGCGCGGTTCTCCGATCAGGCGCCGTGGGAAGACCTGCAGGAGCGGGCGCAGGACATTCTGGGCCAGGTGGACCCGGACGAAAACCGTGAGGGAGATGCGCAATGAGTATCACGATCGATGTCAACGGCACCCAGCATGAGGTGGAGGGCGATCCCTCGATGCCCCTGCTTTACGCGCTGCGCGACCAGATCGGCCTGCGCGGGGCCAAGTTCGGCTGCGGTCTGGGCCAGTGCGGCGCCTGCACCGTCATCGTCGACGGGCGCGCCGTCTATTCGTGCCTGATGCCGATCTCGGCGCTTGAAGGGCGGGCCGTCACCACCACCGAGGGGCTGCTGGAGGATGGCGAGCCCGGCAAGGTGCACCGCGCCTTTATCGAGGAGCAGGCCGCGCAGTGCGGCTATTGCATCGCCGGTATGGTGATGCGCGCGCAGCACCTGCTGGAGCGCAATCCCGACCCGACCGATGATCAGATCCTGGACGGGATGCAGACCAACCTATGCCGCTGCGGCACCCACGCCGCGATCATCCGCGCCGTCAAGCGCGCGGCGCGCAGCTGAGCGCTGCCGGACCGGACCCGAAGAGGAGAGCGACGCCATGACCATCGCGACAAAGACCGCCAGTGAGACCCGGCGCACCCTGACCCGCCGCAGCCTTCTGAAAGGGGCGGGAGGGCTTGTCGTGGCGTTTTCGCTCGGCGCGGGCCGCGTGCAGGCGCAGGATCTGCCGCAGGCGGGCGAGCTGAAATCCGTCTCGCTGGATGCGGTGCAATCCTATCTGGCGATCGACGCAGACGGCCTCGTCACGGTCTATAGCGGCAAGATCGACTATGGCACGGGCGTGCGCACCGGCTTTGCCCAGATGGTGGCCGAGGAGCTGTATGTGCCGCTGGAGCGTGTCACGGTGATCGAGGGCGACACCGCGCTGACCCCCGATCAGGGCCCGACCTATGGGAGCCTCTCGATCGAGGTGGGCGGCAAGGCGATCCGCCTGGCCGCCGCCACTGCACGCGAGGCGATGCTGGCCAACGCGGCCGAGCAATTCGGCGCGGAGCGCAGCGCGCTGTCGATCAGCGATGGCGTCATCTCGGGCGGCGGGCAAAGCATTTCCTATGCCGACCTGCTGAAGGGCGCGGCGTTCGATCTGGACCTTGACGAGGACGCGGCGCTGAAGGATCCGGCGAGTTTCACCATCGTCGGACAGCCCATCATCCGCGATGGTCTGCCCGGCAAGATCACCGGCGATTTCCAGTATATGCAGGATTTCAAGCTGGAGGGCATGGTGCATGCCCGCGTCGTGCGCCCGCCCGCCATAAGCGCCGCGATCAACGCCGTCGATGAGGCGTCGATCTCGCATCTGAAGGACGTCCAGATCGTGCGCAAGGGCGCCTTTCTGGCCGTGGTGGCCGAGGATGAATGGACCGCCGTGCGGGCCGCGCGCGAATTGGCCGTGACGTGGGACGCCGCCGACAGCCTGCCCGATCAGGCCGAGCTGTGGGAGCACGTGCGCCAGACGCCTATCGTCAAGGACGAGATGACCAGCGATATCGGCGATGTGGATGCGGCGCCCTCCGCGCGCGAGATCACGGCCACCTACGATTTCGCGCTGCACACCCACGGCTCCATCGGGCCGTCCTGCGCGGTGGCCGATTTCACCGATGGCAAGCTGATCAGTTGGTCGTCGTCGCAGGCCACCCACCGGCTGCGCAGGCAGCTTTCGGATATGTTCGGGATCCCCGACGACGATATCCGCTGCATCTATATCGAGGGCGCGGGTTGCTACGGGCGTAACGGGCACGAGGATGCCGCCGCCGACGCCGCGCTTTTGGCGCGCGAGGTTGGCCGCCCCGTGCGGGTGCAGTGGATGCGCCATGACGAACATGGCTGGGATCCCAAGGGGCCGCCCACGTTGATCGACATGACGGCCAGGTTCGACGATGCGGGCGACGTGAGCGCGTGGGACACCGAATTCTTCATCCCGCAGGGCGGCGGCGGGCGCGTCGCGCTTCTGGGCGCGGATCTTGCCGATCTGCCGACGACGTCCGAGCTTAACCCCGGCGGCATCACCAACGATTCCGCCATCCCCTACGGTTTTCCCAATGTGCGCACCGTCTGCCACCGGCTGGAGACGACGCCGCTGCGCCCGTCCTGGATCCGGGCGCCGGGCCGGATGCAGAACACCTTTGCCAACGAGTGCTTCATCGACGAGATCGCGGCCGAGCTGGGCGCCGATCCGATGGAATACCGGCGCGGGCTGATCGACCAGTCCGATGCGCGCGGGCTGGAGGTGCTGGACCGGCTGCGCGACTTCTCGGAATGGGAGGCGCGCCCGTCGCCGAGCAGCGGGCAGGAGGGCGCCCGGCTTGCCGGGCGCGGCATGGCCTATGTCAAGTATGAGCTCAAGCGCACGTATGTCGGCGTCGTGGCCGAGGTGACGCTGGACGCCCATTCCGGCGCCATCAAGGTGGACCGCTTTCACGTGGTCCACGATTGCGGCCAGATCATCAACCCCGCCGGCGTGCGCGCCCAGATCGAGGGCAACGTGATCCAGACCACCAGCCGCACGCTGATGGAAGAGCTGACATTCGATCGGCGCATGGTGACCAGCCTTGACTGGGCAAGCTATCCGATCATGCGGTTCAAGGACGTGCCGGAGGTCCGGATCGAGCTGATCGACAGGCCCAATGATCCGCCATGGGGCGCTGGCGAGCCGACGGCGGTCGTCGTATCCGCCGCCATATCCAATGCGGTATTCGATGCCGTCGGCGCGCGCCTGCGCTCGGTCCCGTTCAAACCGGAAAAGCTGCGCGCGGCCTTGTCCGAGGCGCGGGGCTGAACGCGGGCCGCGTTCAGCCCCGGCGGCCTGTGTCAGGTGCGGCCGTGTGACTTGCGGAAGGCAAGATACGACAGCGGCAGCGATCCCAGGTAAAGGATGTTGCCGATGATCAGCGTCGGCCACGGATAGACCACGAGGCCAACCACCAGGATCACCGCGCCGACCACGATAAACGGAAAATGGGTGATCTTGACCGACGCGTGCTTGATCGAAAAGGTCGGGATGGTGCTGACCGCCAGCAATCCGACGCCGATGATGTAGAAACTGCGCGCAACCGGAAGATCGGTGTTCTGCCAGCCGCTGAGGTGCAGAAAGATCGGCATCAGCGCAAGGCAGGCCAGCGCCGGGGCCGGCACGCCCACGAAGAACCCGTCCTTCTTCAGCGTCACGTCGGCCCGGTCGATGGACAGGTTGAACCGCGCCAGCCGCAGCGCGCAGCACACCGCCAGTACCAGTGTCGCCAGCCAGCCGAGGCTGGCATATGTCGTTCCGGTATAAAGCGTGTTGTACAAAAGCAGTCCCGGCGCGATGCCGAAATTGAAGAAATCCGCGAGGCTGTCCAGCTCGGCGCCGAACGGGCTGGTCGAATCCAGATATCGCGCCAGCCTGCCGTCGGCGGCGTCCAGAAACACCGCCAGCAGGATGAAATAGAGGCTTGCGGTCAGATGCCCCTCAAGGCTCATCCGGACCGATGTCATGCCCGCGCATATCGCAAAAACGGTCACGATGCTGGGGACGAGGTGGCGCAGCTTGATGCGCTGGGGCCGGGTCATTGCGGCACTCCGGGGCGGCGGGCGTCCGGCGTGGCCAGATCGGCCAGAATCGTCTCGCCCGCCACGGCGGTCTGGCCGACCGAGACAAGCGGCGCGACGCCTTCGGGCAGATAGACATCCAGCCGGCTGCCAAACCGGATCAGGCCAAAGCGGTGTCCGGCCTCGACAGCGTCGCCCTCGCGCACGAAACAGACGATGCGCCGCGCGACGAGCCCCGCGATCTGCACCACGCCGATCCGCACGCCTTCGGGCGTTTCGATCATCAGCGCGTTGCGCTCGTTCAACTCGCTGGCCTTGTCGAAGGACGCGTTGAGGAACTGCCCCTTGTGATAGGCGATCTTGCGCACCGTGCCGGTAAGCGGCGCGCGGTTCACGTGGCAGTTGAACACGTTCATGAAGACCGACACGCGCGTCACCGGCGCATCGCCCAGATCCAGTTCGGACGGTGGCACGACATACTGGATCAGCGACACGACGCCATCGGCGGGCGACAGGATCAGCCCCTCCTGCTGGGGGATCACGCGCACCGGATCGCGGAAGAAGTAATAGCACCAGACCGTCGCGCCGCAGCCCAGCCAGAAGAGCGGCTGCCAGACGAGGCCCAGAATGATGGTAATCGCGGCGAAGATCGCGACAAATTTCCGGCCTTCCCTGTGCATGGGAACGGCGACGATCTTGAGCATGTTCATGGATGGACTTTCACAGGATTCAAAAGGATGCGGGAGGGTTCTTGCAGCGCGGCATCGCATCTGGTCCCGGCAAATGACGCGAGCGCAGCTTAGCGCGCCCGCGCCGAAACGTCCAAGCGGTTTTGCGTGCGACGCCGTTTGCGGCGCTATCGATGCGGTTGGCAATGCGCCCTCTGGCCAAGATCACTCGGCCTTCAGGCAAAATCGGATTTCGGCCGCCGCATCCAGCAGCGCGTCCAATTGCTTGGATCAGCTGTATCACCTGATCGCTGCAATATCCATTCCTTGACTGGACCGGCGCCAATCCCTTTAGCTATCGCAGATGCAGATGAACCTATGGAGGGTGGCATGGCGCTGTCGGATGAGCTGAGGGACAGGATATTGCAGTCGGTCGATGACGGGTTCGACGCGCAGCTGGCCTATACGAAAAAGCTGGTGAACCTGCCCTCTCTGCGGGGCCAGGAGCATGCCATTCAGGATCTGGTGTTTCGCGAGTTTCAAAGCCGCGGCATGAAGGTCGACCGCTTTGACATGGACCGCGACGCGATCATGGCCCATCCCGGCGGATCGCCTTTTTCCGAGCATCACTCGGACGCGCCGATCGTTGTCGGGATCCATCACCCGCGCAATGAAACCGGCCGGTCGCTGATCCTGAACGCGCATCTGGACGTGGTCCCCGAAGGCCCGCACGAGATGTGGAGCGATGCACCCTTTTCGGGCGAGATCAAAGACGGCTGGATGTATGGCCGCGGCGGCGCCGACATGAAGGCCGGCTCGGCCGCCAATCTGGCGGCGCTGGACGCGCTGCGCCGCATCGGCCTGCAACCGGCGGCGACGGTTTATGTTCAGTCCGTGGTCGAGGAGGAATCCACCGGCAACGGATCACTGATGACGTATTTGCGCGGCTACACCGCCGACGCGGCCCTGATCCCCGAGCCGACGGGCAACAGGCTGGTGCGCGCCAATGTCGGCGTTCTGTGGTTCCAGCTGAAGGTTCAGGGCGTGCCGGTGCATGTGTCCGACATGGGCGAGGGCGCGAACGCGATCGACGCGGCCTACGGCGTCATCGGCGCGCTGCGCCGACTTGAGGAAAAATGGAACGCCGAAAAGGGCGATCATCCGCATTTCGAGGATGCGGGCCACCCCATCAACCTGAACATCGGCAAGATCGCCGGGGGCGATTGGGCCTCGTCCGTGCCGTCGTGGTGCACGATCGATTGCCGCGTGTCGATCTATCCCGGCACCAGCGCCGCCGACGTGGCGCAGCAGGTGCGCGACTGTGTTGCAGACCACGCGCGCAATGACGCGTTTCTGGCCAACAATCCGCCCGAAGTCGTGGTTAACGGATTTCATGCGGAGGGTTTCGTGCTGGAGCCGGGCAGCGACGCCGAGGACGTGCTGGGCGCCGCGCATGAGGCCGCGTTCGGCGCCCCGATGGAGGCCGCAATGCTGCCGGGCTACATCGACACGCGCGTCTATGCACTCTACAATCAGATACCGGCCCTTTGCTATGGGCCGATCTCGCGCAATGTTCACGGCTTCGATGAGGCGGTCGATCTGGAGTCGCTCAGGCGGATCACCAAGACGATGACGCTTTTCATCGCCGAATGGTGCGGCACCGAGGCCGTGGCGTGATCCGGCGACCGACAATGACAAAAAAGGGAGTGAGTTCAACATGAAGACCAGGACAGTACTGATGGGCATGGCCGCCTGCGCCGCGATGATGGCATCGCCCGCGATGGCGGATATCAAGATCGGCATCACCGGACCGCTGAGCGGGCCGGCGGCGAATACCGGCATCTCCATGCGCCAGGCCTACGAGGCCGCCGCCGCGCAGGCCAACGAGCAGGGCGGCGTCAAGCTGGGCGAGGAGATGCACAAGGTCGAGCTGATCTTCGAGGACAGTGCATCGCGCCCCGAAATGGGCGTCAGCGCCGCGCAAAAGCTGCTGACGCGCGACAATGTCGATATCCTGATCGGCGACAGTCTGGCCAGTTCAGTCACGCTGGCGATCATGGAGGTCGCGCCCAGCTT
Organism: Pelagivirga sediminicola; assembly: GCF_003072125.1. Lineage (GTDB taxonomy): Bacteria > Pseudomonadota > Alphaproteobacteria > Rhodobacterales > Rhodobacteraceae > Roseovarius > Roseovarius sediminicola. The sequence continues at coordinate 76,674 of NZ_QCYH01000002.1, forward strand.
TGGCAAATTCACCATGAGCGGGCAGCCCGTCTCGATCGAGATCGCCAAGAAGATCCAGTCGGACCCCGAGAAATACGCGAATTTCTGGAAATCCAGCTTCAACTCCAACGCCTATGGCGAGGTGCTGTTCGAGACGGTCAAGTATCTCGAAGAGCAGGGCAAGATCGCGCCCGAGAAAAAGACCGTGGCGTTCATCGTCGAGGATACCGATTACGGCAAATCCAACATCGAATTCACCGCGCCGCACTTCAAGGAGGCCGGATGGAACGTGGTCGCCGAGGAAACCGTGCCGCTGGGACATGCCGATTTCTATCCGCAACTGTCCAAGCTGCGCGCGGACGAGCCTGATGTCGTGATCTCGATCTTCACCTCGGTCAACTCGGGCATCGCGCTGGTCAAGCAGATGGACGAGCAGGGCATGGATCCGCTGCATATGGGCGTCTATTACCCCATCCGCGACGAATTCCTCGACTGGGTCGGTGCCGCGGCCGAAGGCATGCTGTGGACGCCGCTCATGTTCGATCCCGAGAACAACCCCAGCCACCGCGAGTTCAGCGAGCTTTTCGAGAAGCTGACGGGTGTCGAGGCCAATGGCGACCACGCGCAGGGCTATTGCCAGATGCAGATGCTGCTGGACAATGTCGCGCGCGCAGGCAGCGTCGAGGCGTCCGCGATCTCCGAGGCGTTCGCGACGACGGATTTTTCCTGCCCCATCGCGCGCTATGTCTATGACACGGAAACGCACACGCCCAAGATCGGCGGTGATTACCTGCCGGTTCCGATGGCACAGGTCCAGAACGGCGGCTACTTTGCGATCTTCCCCGAAGCGGCGGCGACGTCCGAGTTCCAGTCCGGCAACTAACATGTGCGGCGCGCGCGGCCAGAGCGGTCGCGCGCGCCTCATGCCTGCCGGACGCCGGCCTGCAAGAAACAAGGTTTTGATCCCCGCATGACCCAACAAGAGAACACGCCGCTGCTTGACGTTCGGTCCGTCACGATGGCCTTTGGCGGCATTGTCGCCGTGCGCGATCTGTCCTTTACGGTGACGAAGGGTGAAATCCTTGCGCTGATGGGGCCCAATGGCGCGGGCAAGACGACGACATTCAACCTGATCGCCGGCGCGCTGCTGCCGACCTCGGGCCAGATCTTCTTTGACGGTCGCGACATCACCCAGACCAAGCCCGACGCGCGCTGCAAGGCCGGGATTGCCCGCACGTTCCAGATCACGCAGCCCTTCGATGAGCTGACGGTCGTGGAAAACGTGATGGTGGCGACCATGCCCTATCACAGCTCGATGTCGCAGATGCGCAAGGATGCGCGCCGCTATGTCCAGATGGTCGGCCTTGCCGAGCGCGCCGATGTCATGGCCAAGGGGCTGAGCACCGGCCAGCGCAAGCGGCTGGAGCTGGCCCGCGCGATGGCGACGCGGCCCAAGCTGCTGCTGATGGACGAGGTGACGGGCGGCGTGGACCAGAAGAGCATTCCGGGCCTTCTGGATCTGGTCAAGTCGCTGCGCGACGAGGGCCAGACGCTGATCATCATCGAACACAACATGCGCGTCATCAACGAACTGTCGGACCGGGCGATCTTCATGAACCGCGGCGCCCGCATGGTCGAAGGCACCCCGCACGAGGTGGCCGGGCATCCGCAGGTCGTGGATCTCTATCTGGGCGAGGGGGGCGGACATGCCTGAGGCACCGATGTTGCAGGTCGAGAACCTGGATGTGTTCTATGGCAGCTACCAGGTCCTGTGGGATGTCAGCCTGGATGTGACGAACGGCGAGGTGGTGGCGGTGCTGGGCCCAAACGGGTCGGGCAAAAGCACGGTGCTGAAGGCGATCATGGGGCTTGTCCCGATCCGGGCGGGGCGCGTCATCTTCGAGGGGAGCGACCTGACCCGCGTGCCCACCCATGAGATGGTCGCCCACGGCATTTCCATGGTGCTGGAGCGACGGCGCCTGTTCACCAACATGACGGTGCGGGAAAACATCCTGCTGGGCGCCTATCACAAGAGCGTCGCCAGCCAGACCAAGGACCGGCTTGAATGGGTCGAGAGCCTGTTTCCCATCCTCGCCGAGCGGCGCGACCAGATCGCCGGCAAGATGAGCGGCGGCGAACAGCAGATGGTCGCGATCGCGCGCAGCCTGATGTCAAAGCCCAGATTGCTGTTGATGGACGAGCCCTATCTGGGGCTGGCGCCCAAGATCGTCGACCAGATCGTTCAGATCATCCGCAAGATCAACGGCGAGGGGATCGCGGTTCTGTTCAACGAACAGAACGTCAAGCTGTCCTTTGGCGTCTCCAACCAGGGCTATCTTCTGGAAGGCGGGCGGATGGTGCTGTCCGGGACGGGCGATGAAATGATGAATTCGGACGTCGTGCGCCGCGTTTATCTGGGCGTATAGGAGAGGGCGGGATGACAATCTATCTATTCATCGAGCAGATCATCAACGGGTTGATCATCGGCTCGACCTATGCGCTGATCGGCAGTGGCATCGCGCTGATCTATGGCACGATGCGCGTGCTGAACCTTGCGCATGGCGAGTTTTACATGCTGGGCGGATATTTCGTCTTCTACCTTGCCGTGACGATGGGGCTGGCGCCGTGGATCGCGATACCGACGGCCGTGTTCGGCGCGTTCCTTCTGGGCATGGCGATACAGCGCACGACGATCCATTTCCTCTTTGGCCGCGAGGGGTGGATGTTCTCGACCATCGCGGCGACGCTTGGCCTGTCGATCTTCTTGCAGAACGCCGCGCTTTTGCTATTCGGCGAGCAGTTCCAGACTGTGCCCTATTATGTCTCGGGCGTGGTCGAGCTGGGGCAGGTGCGCATCCCGGCGCAGCGCATTTTGATCTTTGCCGTCTCGATGGCCACGATCGGCGTGATGACATATGTGCTGAAATATACGCGCCTTGGATGGGCCATCCGCGCCACATCGCAGGACCGCGACGCGGCCGCCGTCGTCGGCATCCCGGCCGAGCGCATCTACATGATCACCTTCGGCATCGCCGCGGCGCTCGGCGCCATCGCGGCGGCGATGCTGGCGCCGATCTATTCCATCAACCCGTGGAGCGGCCTGCCGATCCTGCTCAAGGGGTTCGTGGTGGTCATCCTCGGCGGGCTGGGCAGCTTTCCCGGCGCCATCGCCGGCGGGCTGATCCTGGGCGTGGTCGAGGCGGTGGGCGTGCAGGTGACCTCCTCCGAATGGCGCGACGTCATATCCTTCGGGCTGATGATCGCGGTGATCTGGTGGCGTCCCTGGGGCCTTTTCGGCCAGAAGCCGTCATGACCCGTCCCCCTGCTGAATATCGGAGAGAGCCATGTTTCAACCGTTGACGCCGTTCAAGTGGCTGGGGATCCTGGGCGCGATCATCGTCATGCTGCTCCTGCCGATGGTGACGCAGGACACCTATCTGCTGCATGTGCTGATCTTGGCGATGGTCTTTGGCATCTTTGCCTCGGCGTGGAATTTCGTCACCGGATTTGCGGGGCTCAAGACATTCGGCCATCACGCGTTCTTTGCGCTGGGCGCCTACGGCTCCGCGCTGATCGGCATCAACCTGGGGCTCAGCGCGTGGCTGACCATCTGGCTGGGCGGGCTGATCGCGGCGCTGGCGGGGCTGTTCATCGGCCTGCCCATCCTCAGGATCCGGTCGATGCCGCATGTGGCGATCGTGACCTTGGGCTTTGCCGAAATCGTGCGCATCACGCTGTCGAACCTGACCGACATCACCCGAGGCGAGCTGGGGCTGTGGGGCATTCCGGTCTTTGACGGCTTTACCGTGCCCGGTCTGGGCGAGGTGGTGTTCTCGCCCGCCGACAAGGTGCCGTATTATTATCTGGCCTTCGCGCTGCTTCTGCTGTCGGTCGGCGTCATCACGGCGCTGATGCGGTCCAAGACGGGCCTGTCCCTGATCGCGATGCGCGACGGCGAGGATGCCGCCGAAAGCCTTGGCATCAATCTGACGCGGCAAAAGCTGCAGGTGTTCGTCGTCTCCTCCTTCTTGGTGGGGGTCGCCGGGGCGTTCTACGCCCATTACATCACCATCCTCACCCCCGCTGCGGTGGCGGGGGTCGATCTGATGATCCTTATCATCGCGATGGTGCTGGTCGGCGGGCTCGGCACGCTCAGCGGTCCCTTGGTCGGGGCGCTGGTGCTGACGATCCTTGTCGAATTCCTGCGCGACCTGGATACGTTCCGGATGCTTGTCTATGGCGCGATCATCATCCTCAGCGTGATGTTCCTGCCCAAGGGGCTGGTCACGCTGGGGCGCCGCTGGAAGCGCCCGCCGGACGCCGCGGCCACCGAGGCGGAATAACGCGGCCTGCATTGCGCAGGCGGCAGAGTGAAACTTGAGATCAGGGGGTTGGACCGATGAGCGCATCTCGGCATCGCGATTGGCGGGCAAATGCAAAGGCATGTTTCGACTGTGAAAAGGCGCCCGCAACGGGCCGCGACGGGATGGTCGTGACGAACCATCCGCTGGCCTCGACCGCGGGGACGGAAATGCTGGCGGCGGGCGGCAACGCGGTGGACGCGGCGATTGCCGCGCTGTTTACCCTGACGGTGGTCGAGCCGATGATGGTCGGCATCTTTGGCGGGGGCGTGGCGCATATCTGCATGAAGGACGGCGCGCATGTCGTGCTGGACGGGCTGAGCGCCGCGCCCGCCGCCGCCGCGCCGGGCATCTACCGGCCCGTCTCGGACGAGCCTGCGCGCTACATGCAGGTCGAGAACCGCGAGAACGAGCTGGGCGCGCGCGCCATCGCCACCCCCGGCAGCCTGCGCGGCTGGTGCGACGCGCTGGAGCGGTTCGGCACCTTGCCCCTGGCCGACGTGATGGAGCCTGCGATCCGCCATGCACGGCGCGGTTTTGCGGTGACGCCCTACCTTGCCGCCTGCATCGACGAGGCGGCGGAAGACCTGTCGCGCGATCCTGAAATGAAGCGGCTCCTGCTGCCGGGCGGCGCGCCGCTGAAGGAGGGCGCGCGGCTGGTGATGGCCGATTACGCCGCAACGCTTCAGCAGATTGCCGAGAATGGCCCGGATCATTTCTATTCCGGCCCGCTTGGCCAGACCATCACCGAGCATCTGGCGCGCGCGGGCGGGATGATCACGATGCAGGATCTTGCCGCCGTGCGCACGGTCGAGCGCAGCCCGATCGAGGGCACCTATCGCGGCCACCGGATATTCGGCCCCCCGCCGCCCTCGGCCGGCGGCGTTCACGTGGTGCAGATGCTGAACATCCTTGAAGGGTATGACATTGCGGCGATGGGCTTTGGCTCGGACGATGCGATGCATGTGCTTGGCGAGGCGCTCAAGATCGCGTTTGCGGACCGCGCCGCCGCCACAGCCGACCCCGCTTTCGTGAATGTCCCCGTCGAGCGTCTGACCAGCAAGGACTACGCCGAGCAAAGGCGCGCGGAGATCGACATGGCGTCGACCCGCGCCTGGGCGGCCGGTGTCAAGGCGACGGAATCGGCCAATACCACCCATGTCAGCGTCACCGACAAGGATGGCAATATCGTCTCCAGCACCCAGACCATCAACGGGCTGTTCGGTGCGCGCATCATGATACCGGGCACGGGGATCATTCCGAACAACTATATGTGCCTCTTTGATCCGCATCCGGGCAACACGCTGTCTGTCGCGCCGGGCAAGCGCGTGACCACGTCGATGGCGCCGACGATCGTGCTGCGGGGGGGCGCGCCCCTTTTCGTGCTGGGCTTGCCGGGCGGGCTGCGGATTTTCGGATCGGCCATGCAGGCCCTCGTCAACCTCATCGATCACGGCATGACCCTGCAGGAGGCGGTCGAGGCGCCGCGGCTCTGGACCCAAGGACAGGAGCTTGAGATCGAGGAAGGCTATGGCAATTTCGATGCGCTGAGGGCGAGGGGCTGGACCGTGTTGCCGGTCCCGCATGTCGGCGGCGGCATGACCGCGATCGAATTCGGCGACGCGGTCACCGGCGCGGCCTGTTGGCGGGCCGACGGCATCGCCGCGGGGCTGGGCGGCGGTCACGCGCGCAGCGGCACGAAGTTCTGGCCGGACGCGCCGAAACCGGCGGCGGAAAACGCGGGTGAATGAAGCGGGGCAGATGACGGTTGGCGCCCTCGCCATCTGCGAGCGACGTCGCGGCGATGCGGTCTTCGCCGCGCGGGCCGGTTGGGGGTGCCTTCGTCGGTATCGATCAGATTCCATTTGAACTTTGCCGCGCGTTAAGTGACATTGCATGCCATGCGCTTGCCCCATGACAGCTGCCCAGCCCGATACGGGCCGTGCCGGATCTGGATTGCCGCGCACAACAAACCATAATCTGACAGGACGGGATAAGTTGATGAAAACCAACACTTTAGGAGCGATAATCGCGGGGCTCGCCACCTGCGCCGCCGCAACGACGGCTTCGGCTGCGGACGGCGACACGATCAAAATCGGTTTTCCGGTATTTCTGTCCGGCGCGGCCGCAGGCCCGTTCGGCCAGCCCGAAAAAGAGGCGGCCGAACTGCTGATCGAGGCGCTGAACGCCGGCACCGTGCCCGCGCCCTATGCGACCACCGGCATCGCCGGTAAGACGCTTGAGGGAACCTTCGTCGACGAGGCGGCCAATGCCGTGACCGAGTATCGCAACCTGATCGAGCGCGACAATGTCGATGCCGTCATCGGCTATACCTCTTCGGGCAACTGCAAATCCGTGGCGCCCCTGGCCGAGGATCTGAAAACGCTGACGGTGTTCGTCGATTGCGGCACGCCGCAGATCTTCGAGGAGATCGTGACCGAACCCACCTATCTGTTCCGCACCGGCCCGACCGGCACCATCGATTCGGTTGGCGCCGCGCGTTATTTCCAGGACAGCGGCGTGGACCTGAGCCGCGTGGCCGGCATCAACCAGAACTATGCCTGGGGCCAGGATGCATGGCGCGATTTCACCCAGTCGCTGAGCGCGCTCGACACCGGCTCGGAAATCGTGACCGAGCAATTCCCCAAGGTCTATGCAGGCCAGTACGGCGCCGAGGTGTCCGCGCTGCTGACCTCGACGCCGACGGCGGTGCATACCAGCTTCTGGGGCGGCGATCTGGAAGCGTTCCTGCTGCAGGCGGCGCCGCGCGGGCTTTTTGCGCGCTCGGACGTGCTGATGACCTGCGGCGAGGCGCTGTTCCCGCGACTGGCCGACCAGATCCCCGAGGGCGCGATCATCGGCGCGCGGGGGCCGTATTCGGTCTTTGCGCCCGAGAATGATCTGTCGACATGGTTCAACGCCGCCTACGAGGAAAAATTCGGCCAGAAGCCGACCTATCCGGCGTGGAAGATGGCGCAGGCGATCTTTGGTCTGAAGGCCGCTTGGGAAAAGGCGGGCGAGGATGCCGATACGGACGCCGTCGCCGCCGCGTTCAAGAACCTTGAGTTCGAAACGCCCGCCGGCACTGTGAAAATGGCGATTGGCAATGGTCATCAGGCCATTCAGGGCATCGCTTATGGCCGCTACAAGAAGGACGCGGACGGCAATCCGGGCGTGGAGGATGTCATCAGCTATTCGGCCGAATGCGTGAACCCGCCCAATGACATGATGTCCGCCGAATGGATCGAAGCGGGCTTCCCGAACTCGAACTGCGAGTGATGAAAACCGCCCCCGCCGCCTTGTGACGGCGGGGGCCTCCGGCAGGGCCGCGCGCGTCTGCTGACAGATGCCGGACCGCAACCGCCGGTGCGGACAGAATTGGAAAAGACAAATGCTAAAGCTTATCGCGATCCTTCTGGATGGCCTCAGCTATTCCGCGTGGCTGTTTCTGGTCGCCGTGGGATTGACGCTGATCTACGGGGTCATGCGCATCCTGAACATCGCGCACGGCGCGTTCTATGCCATCGGCGCCTATGCCTGCGCGACGGCGCTGGGCCTCTATTACGGGGCCGGCTGGTCCGGGGCGGGTGCGTTTCTGGTGATGGGTCTGACGGCCATCGTGACGGGCATTGTCGTGGGTCTGGCGGTCGAGCGGGGCATCCTGCGCCGCCTTTATGGCCGGGACGAGGTGCTGATGGTGCTGGTCACCTATGCGCTGTTTTTGATCCTCGAGGACGCGACCAAGATGATCTGGGGCGTCGAGAGCTATTTTGTCTATCAGCCCTACGCTTATTTCGGCTTCATCGACGTGGGCGGGCTGCCGTATCAGGTCTATGACCTGCTGGTCGTCGCGATCGCCATCGCCACGGGCCTTGCGCTGTGGCTGTGGCTGACGCGGGCGCGCATGGGGCGGCTGATGATTGCCGTCGTTGCGGATCGCGAGATCAGCGCGGCCATGGGCATCAACGTGCCGCGCATCTTCGCCATCACATTCGCCATCGGCACCGTTCTGGCCGCATTGGCCGGCGTCGTGACCGCGCCCAAGATCGCGGTGGCGCCCGGTATCGGCGTCGAGGTGATCATCCTGGCCTTCGCCGTTGTCGTCATCGGCGGCCTCGGCTCCATCCCCGGCGCGGCGCTGGGCGCGGTGATCGCGGGATTTGCGCGCGCGGTCAGCGTGCATCTGGCGCCTGAATTCGAGCTCTTTGCGATTTATGCCGTCATGGCGATCGTGCTGGCGATCCGGCCTTACGGCCTCTTTGCCGCACAAGGGGAGCGCAAGATATGATGACGATTGATTTTCGCCGCGACCCGATCAACATCCTGCTGCTGGCGGCGCTGCTGATCGCGGGCTTCTTCCTGCCCAGCTGGCTGCGGTTCCTGCTGCAAATGGCGGTCGCGGGTGGCCTTGTCGCGCTGGGCGTGATGATCCAGATGCGCGCGGGCCTCGTGTCCTTCGGGCAGGGCCTGTATTACTGCATCGGCGCCTACGCGGTGGGGATGCTGGCGGTCAAGATGAACGTGACCGAGCTGGGCATCCTGATCCCGGCCGCGATCATCGTAACCGCAGTGGTGGGGGGCATCCTTGGCCTGCTGCTGTCGCGCTACCGCGACATCTTCTTTGCCATGCTGTCGCTGGCCTTGTCGATGATCCTCTATGGCCTGTTGGTCAAGGCGGCCTGGCTCGGCTCCACCGATGGGTTCAACATCCCCGCCGTCAGCTATCTGGGCCATGTCCCGGCGCAGGCCGTGCGCGAGGATTGGTCCTATATCCTGACCGTGGTGCTGGTGCTGATCTCCTGCTTTGCGGTGGCGCGCTACCTCGCATCGGGCGCGGGCGCGCTGTGCGATGCGGTCGCGCAGAATGAACTGCGGCTCGAATACTTGGGCACATCGGCGCGCAAGGTGGTGTTTATCGTCTATCTGGTCGCGGCCACGATCTCGGGCCTTGGCGGCGCGCTCGCCGCTATCGCCATGGGCCATATCGGGCCGGAAATGACCAACTGGACCACCTCGGGCGGCTTCGTCTTCGTCGCGCTGCTGGCCGGACGCGGATCGGTCATCGCGCCGGTCCTCGGTTTCTTCCTGCTGGAGCTGGTGCGCACCTATGCCCTGGATTACGCGCCGAACGCATGGCAGATGATCCTTGGCGCGGTGATGCTGGCCGTTATCCTGCTGCTGCCCGAAGGGCTGTGGTCCCTCGTCCGCCGGAGGTCTGCGAAATGAGCGACAACACTCCCCTTCTGGTAACGGAAAACCTTGAGAAAAGCTTTGGCGGCGTTGTTGCCGCCGGCAATATCTCGATCAGCGTCGGCCGGGGCGAGCAGGTGGCGATCATCGGCTCGAACGGGGCGGGCAAGACGACCTTCGTCAACATGGTGACGGGGTATCTGACGCCATCGGCGGGCAGCATCCGCTATCTGGGCCGCGACATCACCGGGCTGAATCCGCGCCAGACGGCGCGCGCCGGCATCCGCCGATCCTTCCAGATCGCGCAGCTTTTCCCGCAGATGACGGCGCTGGAGAACATGATCATCACCGACATTGCCGCGAGTGAAAGCAAGGGCAGCTTTCGCGCCCGCAGCCTGACGGACGCGCGGATGGACGCGGCGATGGCGCTGCTGAAACGCTTCGGCCTCGAAGGCATCGCGAACGAGCCTGCGGGCACCCTGCCGCAGGGCGTGCGCAAGCAGCTGGATATCGCCATGGCGGCGGTGAACGACCCGGCCCTGATCCTGCTGGACGAGCCGACATCGGGCGTCAGCGCTGATGAAAAGATGGAGATGATGGACAGCGTGATCCAGCCGCTCTTGTCGGACGACGCGACCTTGATGTTCATCGAACATGACATGGACATTGTGCGCCGCTACGCGCGCCGCGTCATCGCCTTTTACGAGGGGCAGATCCTGATCGACGGCAGCGTCGAGGAAGTGCTGGCCGACGACAAGGTCCGCCAATACGTGATCGGAGGGGTCGCCCATGCTTGAGGTCAAGGATCTGAACGTGTCCATCGCAGGCACGCCCATTCTGCGTAACGCGTCGCTGGAAATGGCGGGGGGCAAGACCTTCGGCCTGATCGGGCGCAACGGCGCGGGCAAGACGACCTTCATGCGCTCGGTCATGGGGCTGCTGCCCGCGACCTCGGGCACCATCCGCATCAATGGGCAGGATGTCGCCGCGCAGCCGCCGCATCTGCGCGCGGCAATGGGCGTCGGATATATGCCCGAGGATCGCCGGCTGGTGTCCGAATTCACCGTCGAGGAAAACATCCTGCTGCCGGTCAAGGCGCTGGGCAAGACATTCGATCCCGCGCGTCTGGACTGGATCTATGAGCTGCTGCCGGAAATCGCCCGCTTTTCCGCCCGCAAGGCGCTGGCGCTGTCGGGCGGCCAGCAAAAGCTGGTCGCGCTGGGCCGGGCCTTGATCGTCGGGGACCAGCTCTTGCTGCTGGACGAGCCTTTCGAGGGCGTCGCCCCCGCTCTGGCGCAGCGCCTGGTCGAGGTGATCGGCGCCCTGCGCCAAAGCGGCATGTCGGTCCTCTTGTCGGAATCCGACAGCGTCCATTCGGCGGGCCTGCTCGATGGACTTTACATGATCGAACGCGGTGACATCACCCTGCGCGAGGATATCGGCGCAGCCTGAGCCACCCGCTCTGCCAGATAGGAGACTGTTATGAAGACGAAAATCGCCCTGCTCCGCCACATGCACGCCGAGCGCCCCTACGGCAAATCAAAGCCCATCGAGATCGCCGAGGCCGAGCTAAGCCCGCCCGAATCGGGCGAGATGCTGATCAAGATGGCGGCGGCGGGCCTGTGCCATTCGGACCTTTCGGTCATCAACGGCGACCGCCCGCGCGACATGCCGGTGGCACTTGGGCACGAGGCATCGGCCATCGTGCAGGAGGTCGGCCCGAACGTCACCCGCTTTCAGCCGGGCGATCACATCGTGCTGGTCTTCGCGCCTTCGTGCGGCCACTGCCTGCCCTGCGCCGAGGGGCGGCCCGCATTGTGCCAGCCCGGCGCCGTCGCCGCCGGCAAGGGATCATTGATCGGCGGGACGAAACACATCACCCATGACGGCCAGACCGTGAACCACCATGTCGGCGTCTCGGCCTTTTCGACCTATGCGGTCGTGTCCGAGGCGTCCTGCGTCAAGATCGACAAGGACATTCCCTTGGACAAGGCCGCGCTGCTGGGTTGCGCGGTGCTGACCGGCGTCGGCGCGGTGCTGAATTCGGGCGATCTGAAAACCGGGCAAAGCTGCGCAGTGGTCGGGCTGGGCGGCGTGGGCCTTGCCGGGCTGCTGGGCGCCGTTGCCGCTGGCGCGCGCACGATCATTGCCGCCGATCTGGCCAAGGACAAGCGCGACTTTGCGCTGGAGCTGGGCGCGACCCACGCGATCGATCCCAGCGAGGAGGGCGCGGTTGAAAAGGTCAAGGAGATCACCGGCGGCGGCGTCGATCTGGCGGTAGAACTGGCAGGCGCGGTTCCGGCGCTGAAATTCGCCTATGACATCACGCGGCGCGGCGGCACGACCGTCACGGCCGGCCTGCCGAACCCCGCGGCCGAGCTGAAGATTCCCGCCGTCTCGCTCACGGTCGACGAGCGGGCGCTGAAAGGCTCCTACGTCGGTTCCTGCGTGCCGGTGCGAGACATTCCGCGCTTTGCCCAGATGATGGTGCAGGGGCAGTTGCCGATCGAGAAGCTGGTCACGCACCGCCTGAAGCTGGACGAGATCAACGAGGGGTTCGAGCGTCTGGCCGCCGGCGATGCGATCCGCCAGATCATCGAATTCGACTGATACGCGGGACCACAGGTTAATGTGATCGCGTATTCATCGAGCGTTGAAGGCGCTGCGGTGGACTCCGTTAGCTGACCTGAAATAGCGGTCTGTCCGGGGCGCAGGCCACGAGGGGAATGAAGTCGATGGCGCAGCACGCAAGAGCACCCGAACGAGGCGCGAGGAACGTCGAGCAAGCGGCGCGCCTGTCTGTCGCCCCCATGATGGACTGGACGGACCGCCATTGCCGTTACCTGCACCGGCAGCTTTCGCGCAGGGCGCTGCTTTATACCGAGATGGTCACGGCGCCTGCGCTGGTGCGGGGCGGCGCGGTGCATCTGCTGGAGTTTGACGTCTCGGAGCATCCCGTGGCGCTGCAGCTGGGTGGCTCGGATCCGGTCGAGCTGGCGCAGGCCGCGCGGCTGGGCGCCGGGGCGGGCTATGGCGAGATCAACCTCAATGTCGGGTGCCCCAGTGACCGGGTGCAATCGGGCACGTTCGGCGCGGTATTGATGAAATCGCCCGATCTGGTGGCCGAGTGCTGCGCCGCCATGATCGCCGCCGTGGATGTGCCGGTCACGGTGAAGTGCCGTATCGGCGTTGACGACCAGGTGCCGGGCGACGTGCTGCCTGACTTCATTACGCGCGTTGCGGCGGCGGGGGTGGACCGCTTTGCCATCCATGCGCGCATGGCGTGGCTGGACGGGCTCAGCCCCAAGGAGAACCGCGACGTGCCACCTCTGGATTATCCGCTGGTGCACCGCATGAAGGCGGAATTTCCGGCGCTGCACCTGTCGGTGAATGGCGGCATCGGCTCGCTGGATCAGGCGCGCGCCTTTCTGGACGCGGGGCTGGACGGTGTGATGGTCGGGCGGGCGGCCTATCATCAGCCGGCGGATATTCTCTGCGCCGCCGACCGCCTCGTCTTTGGCGCGGCGCAGGCGGACAGCACCGCCGAAGGCGCCGTGGAGGCCATGCTGCCTTACATCGAGGCGCATCTGGCGGCTGGCGGGCGGCTCAATCAGATCACGCGGCATATGCTGGGACTTTTTGCGGGGCGTCCCGGCGCGCGGGCGTGGCGGCGGACCTTGTCGGAGGGCGCGCATCGCGCGGGCGCGGGGCCGGAGCTGATCGAGGCCGCACTAGCCGAGGTCATGGCCGCCGGCGTGCCTGAATCCGTTTGCGGCGCGGTGAGAAACCCGCTTTAACCCAAGGTGCCGCAAACCTGACAGGCAGTGTTTCGCGGACCGCAGCGCGCCCGGACGCAACCGGCGCGTCTGCGCCCCTCCGATCGTGCAAGGAGCCGCCCGAATGCCAGATCCAACCTTGCTTGTTGTCATGACCCTCATGCTTCTGGCCATCGGCGCCTTTGCCGGGGTGATGGCGGGCCTTTTGGGCGTGGGCGGGGGCATCATTCTGGTGCCGGCGTTCTTCTATGCGTTTCACACGCTGGGCTATGGCGGCCCGCAACTGATGCAGATCTGCCTTGCCACGTCGCTGGCGACGATCATCGTGACGTCGGTCAGGTCGGTGCTGTCGCATGGGCGCAGGGGCAGTGTCGACTGGGACATCCTGCGCAGCTGGGCGCCGGGGATCGCGCTGGGCGCGGTTCTGGGGGTGATCGTGGCGGCTGGTCTGCGCTCGGGCACGTTGCAGGCGATTTTCGGTGTTCTGGCGCTTTGCGTCGGCCTTTACATGAGCCTTGGCAGGGCGCATTGGCGGCTGGGCGCGCAGATGCCGCGCGGCCTGCTGCGCGCGGTGCTGTCGCCTGTGATGGGGTTCCTGTCGGTGCTGATGGGGATCGGAGGGGGCAGTTTCGGCGTGCCGCTGATGAGCTTGCACGGCGTGCCGATCCACCGCGCCGTGGGGACGGCGGCGGGCTTTGGCGCGGCCATCGCGGTGCCGTCGGTGATCGGATTCCTGATGCTGCAGATCGGCGAGGCGGGGCGCCCGCCGCTGACCGTCGGTGCGGTCAACCTGCCGGCCTTTGTCATTACCATCGCGATGACGCTGCTGACCGCGCCCCTGGGGGTGCGGTTGGCGCATGCGCTGGATGGCAAGCTGCTCAAGCGGGTCTTTGGCGCGTTTTTGGTGCTGATCGCGCTCAACATGCTGCGCAAGGCGCTGGGCTGGTGAGCGGCGCGGCGTCCGAACTGGCGCAAAAGGGCTGGGCGCATTTCGGGCATGATGCCGGGGTGGCGGCGTGGGCGGGCGCGGCCCGCGCGGCGGCGCTGGAGCGGATGCAGGATCCGGCGCACCGGGAGGCGTGGCTGCAATGCGGCGGCACGTGGTTCGTCGGCGTCGATACCTTGCCGAACGATGCCGCGGGCGCGGTCGCCTGGTCCGGCCCGCTGACCGGGACGGCCTATGGCGAGGCGCGCGCGCTTTATGGCGATCTGCCGCTTCATGCGGGGCAGGTATCGGTCGTCTATCCCGGCTATCCCAAGCCGCGCGAGGGCGAGGGGCAGGCGGCCTTTCGTTATCGGCTGAGCCGGGACGCGGCCCATGTCGACGGGTTGCTGGCTGTCGGCGAGAGCCGCGCGCGCATGCTGAAAGAGCGTCACGCCTATATTCTTGGCCTGCCGCTGACTGACGTCAGCGCTGGTGCCAGCCCGCTGGTGGTGTGGGAGGGCAGCCATCACATCATGCGCGCGGCCTTTGCCGCCGCGTTCGAGGGCACCCCGCCGGAAAACTGGGGCGAGGTCGATCTGACCGAGATCTACAAGGCGGCGCGCCGCGAGGTGTTCTCGCGTTGCGCGCGGATCGAGCTGCCCGGTCGGCCCGGAGAGGCGACATTGGTGCACCGTCTTGCGCTGCATGGCGTGGCGCCCTGGGCGACGGGCGCCGGGGCGCCGGCGGAGGGCCGCATGATCGCCTATTTCCGCCCCGAATTTCCCGATGGCGGGCCTGAGTGGCTCACCGCGCCGTGATCCTTGCCCACTTGCCCCTCTATCCGGGGCGGCGTAAGCAATAGGTTGAACACGCAGGGCCGTTCGGCGTTGCATCACAGATGTGAAAGGATACCACATGACCCCGATCAAAGCCGCGTCCCCGGCGCGCTTCGCACTGGCCGCCCTTGCCGCGGTTATGCTGCCCGCCGCGCCCGCGCTGGCCGGTGCGGTCGTCGCACTCCCGCTCGACCTTGGCTCGCAGGGCACTGTCAGCTCGGCTGTCTATTCGTGCTCCGACGGGACCGAGCTGAATGTGCAGTATATCAACACGGACGCCAACGCGCTGGCGATCATTCCGCTGGCGGGCGAAGAGCTGATCTTCGTGAACGTGGTTTCGGGATCCGGCGCCCGCTATGTCAATGGCGCGCGCGAGTGGGTGACCAAGGGCGATGACGGGATGCTGAACGACGAGCTGGCCCAGACCGAGGCGCTCAAGTGCTCTGACAAGGCTGCTGCAAAAGCTGCGGAATAACCCAGGGGCTTCGGCAGCGGCGTCGTCAGGTGCCGCTGCCGCGCTCCAGCCGGGCGGCGCGCCCGCCGCGCCGCTTGCGCAACTGGCCCGCGCGACCCGGCAAGTCGGCGGTGATCGCGGCGCGCTCGGCATCGGTCATGCGCGACCAGCGGCTGATTTCGTCGATGCTGCGCAGACAGCCGGTGCAGATCCGCGCCTCGGGATGGACGACGCAGATCTGGATGCACGGCGATTGCACCTCGTTGCGCTTCCACACGGGCGGCTGATGCGCCGCGCTGCTTTTGCCATCCGTCATTGCGCCCTCCTCATATGGCCGATCCGGTCGAGCACTCCTTGAAGGATATACGACGCGGCGATGTTGTCGATCACCTCGGCGCGACGCTTTCGGGACGTATCCGCCTCCAGAAGGGCGCGTTCGGCGGCAACGGTGGACAAACGCTCGTCCCAATAGCCGATGGGCAGATCCGTCAGCCGCGTGAGGTTGCGCGCAAACGCGCGGGTCGATTGGCAGCGCGGCCCTTCCGAGCCGTCCATGTTGCGCGGCAGGCCCAGGATGATCCCGCCGATGCGCCGCGCCGCGGCAATCTCCAGCAGGCGGGCCGCATCAAGGCCGAACTTGCGGCGGCGCACCGTCTCAAGCGGGCTGGCCACCGACAAGAGCGGATCGGACACCGCGACGCCGATCGTCTTGTCGCCCAGATCGAGGCCCATCAGCGCCTGCATGGGGGGCAGGGCGGCGACGAAGGCCGCGGTCTCCTCATGGATCATTGCGCGGCCCCGCCGCCATCGAGCCCGGCCCGCCGCGCGGCATCCTCCAGCAGCTTCAGCGCCTCGGGCTGACCGGCGAAGGTGCCTTGCGCCTCGGCATGGATGGCCGCCGCGCGCTCCGTCTCTCCCAGCACGCCGAGCGCGGCGATCAGGCGCGCCCAGTCTTCCGGCGGGCCGCCCTGCTGGGCAAGGCGCCCCATCAGCCCGTCGACCATGCCGCGGATCATCTGGTCGCGCTCGGCATCGCTCATGTCGCCTGCCGCGTCGATATCGGCGGCGCTGGGGCCGGGCGCAGTGTCGGGCGCGGCTTCGGGCGGCAGAGAATAGCGGATGCCGGCCCTGCCTGCGGCCGCGACGATCTGCGCGCGCAGCGGCGCGATCCATGCGGCCCCCGGCGGGCTGTCGGCCAAGAGCCGCTCCCACGTGCGAAAGGCCGCATCGGGCCGGTCGACCTGATCGTAATAGACGCCGAGGTAATACCGCGCCTCCGGCTGGCCGGGATCGAGCGACAGCGCCCGGCGCAGCGCCGCCTCCGCCTCGCGCGAGACATAGCCGCCCGCGGCGGTGATCAGCAGATCGGCCAGGAATGCGTGATCGGCCGCCGTCGCATCCGCGCCTTTCGCCTCGATCAGCCGGCCCTGGGCCTCGACGGCCGCGCCCGTATTGCCAAGGCTCGCCTCGTTGCGCGCCAGCAGCGCAAGGCCGCGCGCATCATCGGGGCGCTTTTCGACGGCGGCGCGCAGCTGCGTCATCAGGCGCGCGAAATCCTCGGGCGGCTCGGTGGGGGCCTCGGGGACGCCGAACTGCGCCTGCGCTTCGCTCTGGCTCAGGCGATCGGCGCGGGCGGCATCGGACGCAGCCAGGCGCGCCGCGCGCGGCTGATCCTCGTAGCCGGGCGAGCCCAGCAGCATGTATCCGGCCAGCGCCCCCGCCGTCACCAGAACGCAGAGCGCCGCGGCCAGAATCCGGCCCGCGACGCGCGGCTGGCCGCCATCGGCGGGGCCCTGCCGCAACTGCGTGTCGGCGGCCAGGATGCGGCGCGAGACCTCGGTGCGCAGCCGCTCGGCCTCGCCCTTGGTGATGATGCCGCGCGCCAGATCCTTGTCCACATCGCGCAACTGCACGCGATAGACGTCCAGATCATAGGCCGCGGGCGGCGCGGCGCTGGCACGCCCGCGCAGCAACGCCGCCGCGATCAACCCACTGCTGGCCAAGGCCAGAATGGCGGCGATGACCCAGAAAATCATGGCATCCCTCCTGCTTTGTCGCCCACATAACCCCGCTGCACGCCCGGCGAAAGGGGCGATGCGCCCCCGCCGCTCCCGTGCCGCCTTATGTCGCGGCCCTGCGGTGGCGATCCGCACTGTCGCAAATTGCGCAGCCCGTGCCGCTCGGTGTATACCCGGATTGCGGCGATCACCGCATAACTGCCACAATCCCGTCGCCCCCCGCGAATCCATCGCAAAAGTGAGACCGCGCATGAAACGCTATTCCGCCTTCGCCGTCGCCCGTGAGGCCCTTCGCAACCACACAGGGTGGGAGCGCGCCTGGGCATCGCCCGAACCGAAGAAGAAATATGATGTGATCATCGTCGGCGCCGGCGGTCACGGCCTTGCGACGGCCTATTACCTTGGCAAGAATTTCGGCATCACCAATGTCGCAGTGCTGGAAAAGGGCTGGCTGGGCGGCGGCAATACCGGGCGCAACACCACGATCATCCGCTCCAACTATCTGCAGGATGCCTCGGCGGCGATCTATGAAAAGGCCCGCTCACTATACGAGACGATGAGCCAGGATCTGAACTATAACGTCATGTTCAGCCCGCGCGGCGTGATGATGCTGGCCCAGACCCAGGCCGAGGTGCGCGGGTTCGAGCGCACGGCGCATGCCAACGCGCTGCAAGGCGTCAAGACCGAATATATCGGGCCCGAGCGGGTCAAGCAGCTGGTGCCGATCATCAACATATCGGGCCCGCGCTATCCGGTGCTGGGCGCGATCTGGCAGGCCCGCGCCGGCACCGCGCGCCATGATGCGGTGGCCTGGGGCTATGCGCGCGCCTGCTCGGACATGGGCATGCACATCATCCAGAAATGCGAGGTCATCGGGATCGAGCAATCGGGCGGCAAGGTCACGGGCGTCAACACCACGCGCGGGCCCATCGGCTGTGACAAGCTGGGCGTCGTCGTCGCGGGCCATTCGGGCAACCTTGCCGACATGGCCGGCTTCCGCCTGCCCATCGAATCCGTGTCGCTGCAGGCGCTGGTGTCCGAGCCGATCAAGCCCTGCATGGACGTGGTCGTCATGGCCAACACCGTCCACGGCTATATGAGCCAGTCCGACAAGGGCGAGATGGTGATCGGCGGCGGCACCGACGGCTACAACAACTATACCCAGCGCGGCGCCTTCCACCATATCGAGGAAACCGTGCGCGCGCTGGTCGAGACGTTCCCGATGATCTCGCGGCTGAAAATGCTGCGTCAGTGGGGCGGTATCGTGGACGTCACCGGCGACCGCTCGCCGATCCTGTCGAAAACGCCGGTCGAGAACATGTTCGTCAATTGCGGCTGGGGCACTGGCGGCTTCAAGGCGATCCCCGGCTCCGGCTGGGGCTTTGCCGAGCTGATGGCCAAGGGCCACTCGCCCTTGACCGAGGCGTTCGGGCTGAACCGTTTCTACGAGGGCCGCTTCGTCGACGAGTCGGTCGCGGCGGGGGTGGCGCACTGATGGGGAACCGTTCCATGACCTGTGACGTTGCAACCGCAAGTTCCATATTGAAAGGAAATCTGCCGTGTCAGATCGTCAACCGCCGAATTCAGGCTCCAGCAACAGCTTCCTTGCTTTCATCGTTGGTGGCCTTCTGGTCGCGGTCGTGGTTCTCGGCTGGCTGTTTTTCAGCAGTTCAGAAGACAGCAACGACCTCAACATATCTATCGAAGGCGGCGGCGATGCGGTTGACGCAATCGACAACGCTGTCGACGGCGAATAGCCTCTTTAATCCTACTTCCACGATTTCTCGAAACGGGCGGCGCTATCTGGCGTGCGCCCGTTCTGTGTTCGTCGCCTGCAAGGGCGATCCCAGCATCACGGAGTTTGCCCCATGCTGATCCTGACCTGCCCCTGCTGCGGCGTGACCGGCGAGGAAACCGAATTTCACGGTGGCGGCGAGGCGCATCTGAAGCGCTTCGGCCCCGGATCGTCCGAGGGCGAATTTCACGACTACCTCTTCTCCAAGGTGAACCCAAAGGGTGTGCATCTGGAGCGCTGGCGCCACAACAACGGCTGCGGCAAGTGGTTTCATGCCGCGCGCGACACCGTGACGATGGAAATCTACGGCACCTATCCCGCGCAGACCACCGAGCCGCCGCAGGACATCAGGGACGCCATCACCGCCAAGCGGCCCGGCTGGTCATGGAGGGAATTCGCATGAGCCTTCATCTTGGTCCAAATACTCAAAATCCCACCCTTTCATCTGGCGCGGAGGCATAGCCCATGAGCACACGTCTGGCCAATGGCGGCCGCCTTCTGGACAAGGGCCGCAAACTGGATTTCACATTCAACGGAACACGCCTGCGCGGCTATGAGGGCGACACGCTCGCCTCGGCGCTGCTGGCCAACGACCAGATGCTGATGGGCCGCTCGTTCAAGTATCACCGCCCGCGCGGCGTGGTCGCCTCGGGCGCGGAGGAGCCCAACGCGCTGGTCGGTCTGGGCGAGGGGGCGGCGTTCGAGCCGAACCAGCGCGTCACCACGACCGAGCTGTTCGACGGGCTGACCTGCACCTCTCAGAACCACTGGCCATCGCTCAATTTCGATATCGGCGCGATCAACACCAAGCTGTCCCGCTTCCTGCCGGCCGGTTTCTACTACAAGATGTTCATCCACCCGCGCCCCTTCTGGAAGCATGTCTACGAGCCGATCATCCGCAAATCCGCGGGCCTTGGCCGCGCGCCCGACCAGCGCGATACCGACACATACGAGCATTTCTATGCTTTCTGCGACGTGCTGGTCATCGGCGGCGGAATTGCCGGTCTGCAAGCGGCCCGCGCGGCGGGCGCCGCCGGGGCCAAGGTGCTGCTGATCGAGCAGACCGCCCATTGGGGCGGGCGCGCGCCGGTCGATGGCGGCACGGTGGACGGCCAGCCTGTGGATAAGTTCGTGGATGAACTCGTCTCCGAGTTACAGGGCATGGACAATGTCACCCTGCGCAATCGCACCATGGGCGCGGGCGTCTACGATCACGGCTATGCGCTGGGCTATGAGCGCGTGACCGATCATCAGCCCAAGGCAAAGGGCCCGCGCCACCGTCTGTGGCGCATCCGCGCCGCGCAGATCGTGACCGCGACAGGCGCCATCGAACGGCCGCTCAGCTTTGCGGGCAACGACATTCCGGGCGTCATGCTGGCCTCGGCGGTGCGCGATTACGTGGTCGATTACGGCGTCTCGATCGGCGACCGGACGGTTGTCGTGACGAATAACGACGATGCCTATCGTACGGCGATCATCCTTAAAAAGAACGGGCTTGACGTGCCTGTCATTCTGGATGCGCGCGTGCCGACCCAGGACAGCGCGCTGATGGCCGAGGCAAAATCGCTCGGCATCCGGGTTCTGATGGGGCATGCCATATCGTCGGTTCAGGGCGGCAAACGGGTGACCGGCGTCGAGATCTGCAGCCAGGCCGGCGAAGGCGCGGTTCTGGAAGAGATCGCATGTGACGTCGTCGCCATGTCCGGCGGCTGGTCGCCGGTGGTGCATCTGTGGTCCCATTGCGGTGGCAAGCTGATCTGGGACGAGGCGACCGCCGCCTTCCGCCCGGATGTGGACAAAGCGCCGACCGGCGCGACGGGCGCGCCCTTTGTCACGCCTGCGGGCGCGGCCAATGGCGATTTCCTGCTGGGCGACGTGCTGCGCGATGGCAATTCCGCGGGCAAGGCGGCGGCCAAGGCTGCGGGCCATTCCGGCGCCGTTCCCGCCGCGCCGAGCGCCGAGGAGATCGCCGAGGCGCCGATGGCCCCCGTCTGGATGATGCCGCAAGGCGCGGGCATCAAGAAGCGCCAGAAGGCATGGCTGGACTATCAGAACGACGTCAAGGTCTCCGATATCCAGCTGGCCGCGCAGGAAGGTTTCGAGAGCGTCGAACATGCCAAGCGCTACACGACGCTGGGCATGGCGACCGATCAGGGCAAGCTGAGCAATATCAACGGGCTTGCGATCCTGTCGGATGCGCTGGGCCAGCCCATTCCGCAGACCGGCACCACCACGTTCCGTCCGCCTTATACGCCGATCTCGTTTGCCTCCATAACCGGCGAGGCGCGCGATGCGCGGTTCATGCCGGTCCGCCAGACGCCGATGTATCAGTGGCACGTGGAAAACGGCGCCTTTTTCGAGCCGGTCGGCCAGTGGCGCCGTCCCTACACCTACCAAAAGCCGGGCGAGAGCGTCGAGGACGCCGTCGCGCGCGAGGTGAAGGCGACGCGCTCCAGCCTTGGCATGCTGGACGCCTCGACGCTGGGCAAGCTGCTGGTCAAGGGGCCGGATGCGGGCAAATTCCTCGACATGCTCTACACCAACATGATGAGCACGCTGAAGCCGGGGCGCTGCCGCTATGGCCTGATGTGCAGCGAGAACGGATTTCTCATCGATGATGGCGTCGTGGCGCGCGTGGGCGAGGATGCGTTCCTGTGCCACACCACCACCGGCGGGGCCGAGTCGATCCATGGCCACATGGAGGAATGGCTGCAGACGGAATGGTGGGATTGGGACGTCTATGTCGCCAACCTGACCGAGCAATACGCGCAGATCGCCGTCGTCGGCCCGCGTGCCCGCGAAACGCTGGAGAAGCTGACCGGCGATGACATCAGCGCCGAGGCGCTGCCCTTCATGGCTTGGGCCGACATCACTCTGGCCGGGCTGCAGGCGCGCGTCTATCGCATCTCGTTCTCGGGCGAGCTGAGCTACGAGATCGCCGTCAAGGCGTCCGAGGGCCGCGCGCTGTGGGATGCGCTGCTTGCGGCGGGGGCATCGGCCAACATCACCGTTTACGGCACCGAGGCGCTGCATATCATGCGGGCCGAGAAAGGCTTTATCATGATCGGGGACGAAACCGACGGCACCGTGATTCCGCAGGATCTGGGGCTGAACTGGGCGATCTCGAAAAAGAAAGAGGATTATCTTGGCAAGCGCGCGCAGGAGCGCAGCCACATGAGCGATCCGGCCCGCTGGAAGCTGGTGGGGCTGGAGACGGTGGATGGCGGCGTTCTGCCTGACGGGGCCTATGCCACCGCCGAGGGTGAGAACGCCAATGGCCAGCGCGAGACGCAAGGGCGGGTCACGTCGACCTATCATTCGCCCACGCTGGAGCGCGGCATCGCCATGGGCCTCGTGCTGAACGGGCCGGACCGGATGGGCGAGGTGCTGGAATTCCCGCGCCTTGACGGCACCATCATGCGCGCGAAGATCGTCGATCCGGTCTTCTTCGACAAGGACGGGGAGAAGCAGAATGTCTAACATGGTCAGCGCCTTGAATGGCGCCAGCGCAAAAGGCTTTGTCGAGGTCCGCGACATGGGCCTGCAAGGCATGATCACCCTGCGCGGTGATCTGAACGCGGCCAAGCTGAAGAAGGCCGCGCGCGCCGTCGGCGGCGCCGACATGCCGGAGCAGGGTCATATCAGCCTGGGCGATACCGGCGGCGCCGCGTGGATGTCCCCGGACGAGCTGCTGGTGCTGGTCCCCTACACGGAGGTCGACGCCCGGCTGTCCGAGATCGCCAAGGCGATGGGCGACGATCACCATCTGGCGGTCAACGTCTCGGACGCGCGCTGCATGTTCGGCGTCAGCGGCGATGATGCGCTGGTGCGCGAGGCGCTGGCCAAGCTGATGCCGGTCGATCTGTCGGCGCGCGCGTTCCAGCCCGGCCAGTTCCGCCGCTCGCGCATGGCACAGGTGCCTGCCGCGCTGTGGATGCAGGCCGAGGGCGAGGCGCGCATCGTCTGTTTCCGCTCGGTCGCGCAATACGTGTTCGACCTGCTCAAGGGCGCGACGTCCCCCGGCAGCGAAGTGCGCTATCTGGCGCGGTAGCCGCCACCTGCGCGCGCATCCGGGCAGTGTTTTCATCCTGCCCGGAACCGTCCTTCGCCCCTTGACGTTACGTCTGTAAGGCTCCCATCTGGGAGCCGCGTAGAATTACCACTAATGAGGGGGACCATCCCATGACATTCGAACTTCCCGATCTGCCTTATGCCCATGATGCGCTTGCCGGAAACGGCATGAGCAAGGAGACGCTGGAGTATCACCACGACATCCACCACAAGGCCTATGTCGACAATGGCAACAAGGCCATCAAGGGCACCGAGTGGGAGGGCAAGTCCCTCGAAGAGATCATCAAGGGCACCTATGACAAGAACGCCGTGGCGCAGTCCGGCATCTTCAACAACATCAGCCAGCTGTGGAATCACAACCAGTTCTGGGAAATGATGAGCCCCGGCAAATCGGACATGCCGTCCGAGCTGGAATCCGCTCTGAAGGACAGCTTTGGCAGCGTCGACGATTTCAAAAAGGAATTCGCAGCCGCCGGCGGCGGTCAGTTCGGCTCGGGCTGGGCGTGGCTGGTCAAGGACAAGGATGGCAGCCTGAAGGTCACCAAGACCGAGAATGGTGTGAACCCTGTCTGCTTTGACCAGACTGCCCTCTTGGGCTGCGACGTGTGGGAGCATTCCTATTACATCGACTTCCGCAACAAGCGCCCTGCATATCTGGAAAACTTCCTGAATTCTCTTGTGAACTGGGAAAACGTCGCCAGCCGCATGTAATCCGGCGCCTATCAACCATTATTGGCCCCCGGCGATGCCATTCGCCGGGGGCTTTTTCATGGCCGGGCGGAACTTGCGCTGCCCGCCGGTTGTTTTCAGGGCAGGTTCATACAAAGCCAGGTTCACACCAAGGAGGACATCATGGCCGAACGTCACCGTTCCAAGGATGGCAGCCGCGAGACCGAAGAAATCATCGGCGAGGCGGCGGATATTTCCCAAAAGGGCCGCGAAGGCGGCGATATCGAGCGCCGCGTCGCCACCCGAGATGAGGAAAAGCGCGCTAAGGAGAAACCCGCAGGCGTCACCCGCGTCACCGGGCAGGACAGCCGCGAGACCGGCAACGCACCCGAGGAGGATACCTGATGCCCAAGCTGAAGCCGGGAACATGGGTTCTGGTCTGTGATGGTGAAAAGGCGCTGTTCCTGCGCAATGACGGCGATGCCGAGGCGCCCGATCTGAACGTCGTGCGCATCGACGAGCAGGATAACCCCAAGGATATCGACCAGTCCGCCAATAGGCCCGGACGCATGAAGGACGGCGCGCCGGGCCAGCGGTCGGCCTATGACGATACCGATTGGCACGAATTGGCCAAGGAACGCTTTGCCAGCGACCTGGCGGATCGTCTTTACAAACAGGCGCATCGCGGGGCGTTCGATCACATCGTCATCGTCGCCGCGTCGCGCACGCTGGGCGCGCTGCGCAGCGAATTGCATCAGGAGGTCACGAACAAGGTGATCGCCGAGATCGACAAGGACCTGACGAACCATCCGCTCGACGAGGTGGAAAAGCTGGTCAGGGAGCATCTGTCCCAGATGTAGGCACATGCGTTGCACGGCAGACCCTTCGGGGTCTGGCGCAGGCGCGCGCCGCGAGATCGCAAGCGGCGCAGGCCCTTCCTAAGCCGCAACGGCTCGGATATGCAGGCCGTGTAAGGGTGGCGGGCTGCACAAGGATTTGGCGACATGACCGACGAGGCCAAGGGCGTTCTTGCCATGATAGGCGCATGCACCGTCTGGGGGCTGTCGGGCATCTACTACAAGCTTCTGGATCACGTCCCGCCGCTTGAGATCCTCAGCCATCGCACGGTATGGGGATTCGTCTTCTTCCTTGGCGTTCTGGCCGTGCAGGGCCGCTTGCGCGAATTGCCCAAGACCCTGTCGACCCGCCGCAACATATTGCTGATCGTGTTCGCGGCCTTGATGATTTCGCTCAACTGGTTCGTGTTCATCTCATCGGTGCAAATGGGCTATGCCACTGACGCGTCGATGGGTTACTACACCTTCCCGCTAACCGCCGTGCTGATGGGCGCGATTTTCTTCCGCGAGCGCCTGACCCGCGCGCAGGGCGTTGCCGTGGCGCTGGCGGCAAGCGCGGTCATCACGCTGGCCTACGGGCTTGGCGCGGCGCCATGGGTGGCGCTGACGCTGGCCTTCTCGTTCTCGCTTTACGGGGTCGTCAAGAAGGGACTGTCCAGCGGCCCGGTGGTGTCCGTCACGGCGGAGGTTGCCATCCTGACCCCCTTCGCGCTGGGCTGGCTCGCGGTTGTCCATCAGGGCGGCGGAGGTGCCTTCGGCATCGACGCGCTGACCACTGCGATGCTGATCTTTGCGGGGATACTGACGGCGGTGCCGCTGATCCTGTTCTCCTACGCCACGCGCCGCGTGTCGCTGGCCACGATCGGCCTCGTGCAATATCTGAACCCGACGCTTCAGTTCCTCGTCGCCACGCTGATTTTCCGCGAGGCGTTCACGATCTGGCACGCCATCGCCTTTGCGATGATCTGGACGGCGCTGGCGATCTATACCGCCTCGTCCCTGCGCCGGGGCAGGGCCGCGCGCAAGGCAGCAAAGACCGCCGAGGCGTCCGGCACGGTGATATAAGGGTGCATCAGCGGCGCGCCTTTGTCTGCGCCGCAAAAGACACAGGTTGCTGGGCGCGAGCCGGGCAGGCGGGCCTGATGCAAGGGTTGTTTTGACCCGTGACAGCCATATTGCTACGCTTGCGCATCAATGCGCCCGCTGCGCCGGGGGCGCATGACGGCAAGCGAAGGGGGCCGGCGATGAACACGCAGGCAAAGGCACGCAAGGCAAGCGTCGCGGGCGCGGTGTCCGCCGCGGCGGCTTTGGCGGCCATTGCCATCGCGGCGCTTTACCTCGGCGGTGTCATCGGCGCGCGCCCCGCGCCGGAGATGGCGACCGAGACTGCCGCGCCAGAAACGGCCGTCGCTCCCGCCCCGCAACTGGACGCTATCGCGACGGATCGCCAGACCGCAGAGGCCCCGCAAATTGACCTGTTTCGCCTCCAGCCGGATGGCGAGGCCTTGGTTGCAGGGCGCGGCGCGCCCGGCTGGAGCGCGCAAATCATCCTCGACGGCGACGTGCATGCCACCGCGCCGCTTGAGGATGACGGCAAATTCGCCGCCTTCCTGACCCTGCCCGCGGCAACCACCCCACGCGTGCTGTCCCTGCGCCTGACAGGGCCTGCGGATACGGCGCCGGTTGAAGGCGCCCAGCAGATCGTCATTGCGCCAGCTGTCACACCCGAGCCGCAGCCAAGCGCCACCGCAACCCAGACGCCCGACGCGCAAAAGGCCCAGTCCGTTCCGGAGTCGGCCCAGACCGTTCTCATGGCAGATGCCGAGGGCGCGCGCGTCCTTCAATTGCCAGATGCCGCCGACACGCCGCGCGCCACGCGCAATGTCGCGCTGGACACGATCAGCTATTCGCAGGACGGCGACGTGCAACTTGCGGGCCGCGCGCCCGGTACCGGCCAAGTGCGCATCTATCTGGACAACCGCGCCATCACCACGTCGCATATCGCGCAGGACGGCACCTGGCGCAGTGACCTGCCGCAGGTCGATACCGGCATCTATACCCTGCGCATCGACCAGCTGGACGACAGCGGCGAGGTTCAGAGCCGGGTTGAAACCCCCTTCAAACGCGAGGACCGCGCCCTGCTGGCCGATCTTCAGGACGCGCCCCGCGCGCGCGCGGAAACGCCGCCGGACGCCGCCCCGGCCATCCGCGCCGTGACCGTTCAGCCGGGCAATACCCTCTGGGCCATCTCGCGCGAGACCTACGGCGAAGGCATACTCTATGTCCGCGTGTTCGAGGCCAATTCGGACCGCATTCGCAACCCGGATCTCATTTATCCCGGGCAGGTCTTCACACTGCCGGACTGACCGCTTCATCTTGGTTCAAATTGTCAAACTCCGTCCCATGCCGTCGGAAAAGCCGCGCGCGATCTGCGCGGCGGCTGGATATCCGGGCCAAGCTGGCCTATCTGATGGGCTTTCCCGGCAGGTAAAGGGCCAACATGCGCCAGTCATCCCACAGCATTGACGTCGACACGCAGCCCGCAGCCTCCGGCTGGGCCACTGTGATGCGCGTCGCGCCCTACCTGTGGCCGCGGCAGGGCGGCGGCTGGATCAAGCGGCGGATCGTGCTGGCGCTGATCGCGCTCTTCGCGGCCAAGCTGATCGCGGTCGGCACGCCGTTCTTCTACAAGGCCGCGGTCGATACGCTGTCGGGCGAGGCGCCGGATGCGGCCTGGACGCTCGGGGCGGGCGCCATCGCGCTGACCGTGGCCTACGGCATGGCTCGCCTGATGAATGTGGGGCTGCAACAGCTGCGCGATGCGCTATTTGCGCCGGTTGGCCAGCACGCGCTGCGCCGCGTGGCGCTGCGCACCTTCCGGCACATTCACGCGATGTCGATGCGCTATCACATCACGCGCAAGACCGGCGGGCTGAGCCGCATCATCGAGCGGGGCGTCAAGGGCGTCGATTTCCTGCTGCGTTTTCTCATCTTCTCGATCTTTCCGCTGATCCTGGAGCTGGTTCTGGTGGGCATCGTGCTGTGGGCGGCGTTCGATTTTTGGTATCTTTTCGTCGTCGTGGTGGTGATCGCGCTTTATGTCGCCTTCACCTTCAAGGTCACGGAATGGCGCGTGAAATTGCGCCGCGAGATGAACGATCAGGACACCGACGCCAATCAGAAGGCGATCGACAGCCTGCTGAACTACGAGACCGTCAAGTATTTCGGCGCCGAAAACCGCGAGGCCGCCCGCTATGACGCCGCCATGGCCCGCTACGAGCGGGCGGCGGTGCGCACCTCCTATTCGCTGTCCTTCCTCAATTTCGGGCAGTCGCTGCTGATCACATCGGGCCTTGTCATCGTCATGGTGATGGCGGCGCTTGGCGTGCAGGACGGCACGCTGACGGTGGGCGATTTCGTCATGGTCAACGCCTACATGATCCAGATCACCATGCCGCTGAACTTCCTTGGCACCGTCTACCGCGAGATCCGCCAGAGCCTTGTGGACATGGGCGAGATGTTCGGTCTGCTGGATCAGGCACCCGATGTGACCGACGCGGCGGAGGCGCCGGCGCTGAAGGTCACGGGCGGCAAGGTCGAGCTGCGGGATGTGCATTTCGGCTATGACGCGGACCGCGAGATCCTCAAGGGGATTTCCCTCACCGCCGAGCCGGGGCAGACCGTCGCAATTGTCGGGCCGACGGGGTCGGGCAAATCCACCATCGGGCGGCTGCTTTTCCGGTTCTATGACGTCAGTCAGGGCGCGCTGCTGATCGACGGGCAGGATATTCGCGGCGTCACGCAATCCAGCCTGCACAAGGCGATCGGCGTCGTGCCGCAGGATACGGTGCTGTTCAACGACACGATCGGCTACAACATCGCCTATGGTCGCGATGGCGCCAGCATGGACGACGTGATCGAGGCCGCCCGCGCCGCGTCGATCCACGACTTCATCACGTCGCTGCCGCTGGGCTATGACACCACCGTGGGCGAGCGCGGGCTGAAGCTGTCGGGCGGCGAAAAGCAGCGCGTCGGCATCGCGCGCACGCTGCTGAAGGATCCGCCGATCCTGCTGCTGGACGAGGCGACCAGCGCGCTCGACACTGCGACCGAGCGTGACATTCAGGGCGCGCTGGCCCGCGCCGGACAGGGGCGCACGGTGCTGATCATCGCGCATCGCCTCAGCACCGTGGCCGATGCCGACCGGATCGTGGTGCTGGAGGACGGGCGCATCATCGAGGACGGCACTCATTCCGATCTGCTGGAGGCCGGCGGGCGTTATGCGGGCCTGTGGCGCCGCCAACAATCGGACGAGGCCGCCTGATGGCGAAAAAGGACTATCCCCGCACGCCGGACGGGCGCTACTTCGTCTCGCGCGCCCGGCTTTGGCGCTGCACCGATCCGGGGCTGGATGACAGCACGCGCCGCGCCGCCGTCAAGGCGCTGATGCAGGCCCGCCGCGCCGTTCAGTTGGCCGGCGATGACGGCGCGGCCCAGCAGGCCGCCCGCGCGGATGTCGACGCGGCCAAGCGGCGTCTGGGCGAGCGCGGGCCGGTCTGGTGGGACGATGGCGCGCCCGACGAGGGCGGCATGCATCCCGCGCGCAGCAGCTATGCTGACTGGTGGGCCGCGCTGGACGCCGAGGCTCGCGCGCGTGGCGAATGATATTGCCCGCCGGGAGGCCGTATCGGTGGGCGCAGGCTATTCTGCCGCGCGCGTTTTCAGGATCCGCTTGAGATCCTCCAGCTCCAGGTGGGCGCCTTCGGTCTCCATGTAATCGTCTCTATCGGCGGCGGCGGGCGGCTCGGCGGGCCCGCTGCCATCGTCCCAGAGGATCTCGGGCGCGCGGATGCCGCGGGCGGCGCGCACCAGCGCCCAGTCGCGCGCGGCGCGGCTGGTGCGGCCCATAGACAGCGCCGCCGCCGCGCGTGCCAGCCAGCCCGCATAGGTGCCCAGCCACACGCGCAGCGCCAGCATCGACGGCGTGAAGATCAGCGTCAGCACGGTGGCAATCCCAAGGCCAAAGACCACCGCCGTCGCCAATTGCTTCCACCACAGCGCCGTGGGGCTGTTGAAACTGTAGCCGCCATTCACGAAATCCAGGGACAGCCCGAACATCATCGGCGCAAGGCCCGCCATGGTGGTGATCGTGGTCAGCAGGACAGGCCTGATGCGCGCCTCGGCGGTCCGTGTGATCGCCTCGATCCGGGGCATGTAGCGGCTGAATTCCTGATAGGTATCAATAAGAACGATGTTGTTGTTCACCACGATTCCGGCCAGCGCGACAATCCCCGTTCCGGTCATGATGATCGAGAATGTCTGCCCCATCACCAGCATCCCGATCAGCACGCCCGTGGTGGACAAAACCACGGCCAGAAGCACCAGAACGGCGTTGTAGACGCTGTTGAACTGCGCCAGCAGGATGATGAACATCAGCCCCAGCGCGCCTGCGAAGGCCTGCATCAGGAAGGCGCCGGATTCCTCCTGCTCTTCCTGGTCGCCGGTCCATTCATAGCGCACGCCATCGGGCAGAACGCCGCTGTCCAGCCATTCGGTCAGATGGGCGATCCGCTCGTTCGCGGTCAACGGGCGGGTCGTCTCGCTGCCATCCTCGGCGATGTGCGTAACGGTCACGCCCGACATCACGCCCGCCTTGACGTCGAAATACCGCGTCTGATCAATCCGGTCGATCTGCGCGAGGCGGGGCACGGGTTTTCGGGTGATGAAATTGGCCAGCGGCACCAGCCCCTGATTGGTGCGCACCTTCAGCGAATCCAGCGTGCTGAGCACCCGGTCGGGTTCGGGCATGCGGGCGCGGATGTCGATCTCCTCGTCCGAGGAGGGCACGCGCATCGTGTCGAGAAACAGGCCGCGCGTGACCAGTTGCACCATGCCGCCGACGGTGGCGACATCGGCGCCGAACCGGCCGGCTTTCTCAATATCGACCTCGATCTGCCAGTCGATGCCGGGCAGGGGCAGGGTGTCCTCGACCAGCTTCAGCCCGTAGGTGGCATCGAACTTCGCCCGCACGGTGCGGGTGGCCTCCATCAGCACCGGCCAGTCATCGCCCTTGAGGCGCAGATGCACCGGTTTGGCCGAGGCGGGGCCGCCGGTCTGGCCGAGGATTTCCACCTTGATGCCGGGGATCTGTTCCAGCCTGGCGGTCAGGTCGGTGATGATCAGATCGCCATCGACCGCCGGATCGCTGATCTTGCGATCCCAAAGCCCCCAGAGCCATGGCTCGGTCACGGTCGGGCGTTCGTCCCACGGGATCGTCTCGAACTGGACCTGCCCGATCGTGTCCAAGGGCGGTTGCGCGCCGCCTGTGTTGTTGGTCAGCCCGCCATCGCCCGCAAAGGAAAACGCCGATTCGATGCCCGGCTCGGCCAGCACGATCTGTTCGGCCTGCAAGACCAGCGCATCCTTTTGCTCCAGCGACAGGTTGCCACGCGCGCGGACATAGACGATGCCCTGCTCGGGCTCGGATTCGACGAAAAACTCGGTCCCGTTGTTGTTCTGGATGTAGAAAACCAGCGTCATGCCCACGATGACGAAGATCGCGCCGAACGCGACCAGCGGCATGACGGGGTTGGCCACGATGGCGTTGATCAGCCAGCCGAAGGGCGTGCGCCGGTAACCTGCGCGCACGGGCCGCGCCCGGCGGCGCGGCCGTATCCGCAGCCCCAGCCGGCGCGCGCCATGAGCGGCCCGCCGCCAAAGCGCCATGACGCCCACCACCAGCGCGACCGCCCCGCCAAGCCCCGCCGCGATCAGCAGGGCGATGGCGAGCCCCAGCCCGAAAACGGTGATGAGGGTCGGCAGGACCGAGCTGATCAGGTCCGTCATGTCCATTTGCAGGATCAGATCGCGGGCAATGTCGCCAAGGCGCATGCTGGCCTGCCCGGTGCTGTCGACGATGGGGCCGGTTTCGGGTGTCGGCTGCTTGAAAGGGCCGAACACCGCCAGCATGACAACCGCTCCGGCGGCCACCGGAAACAGCGCCAGATGCCAGCCCCACCAGCTACCGGCGAGCTGGGCGGTGCGCGCGTTGAACCAGTTCTCGAGCCGCCCGGTGACGCCGCCCAGCACCGGCAGATAGACCAGCGCGACTAGAAGCGACGCGGACAGCACGAAGATCAGCGTGACCGGCAGCATCCCCATGAACTGGCCCGGAACGCCCGGCCAGAACAGCATCGGCAGGAATGCGCAGAGCGTCGTCGCGGTCGAGCTGACGATGGGCCAGAACATGCGCTTGGCCGCCTCGACATAGGCCGTCATCGGGCCCGAACCCTCCTGAATCCGCCGGTCGGCGTATTCGACCACCACGATCGCGCCGTCCACCAGCATGCCCACCGCCAGGATGAGGCCGAACATCACGATGTTGGAAATTGTAATGCCCATGACCGCAAGCAGTGCAAAACACAGCAGGAATGATGTGGGAATTGCAAATCCCACCAGCAGCGCAGGGCGCACGCCCAGCGTCGCCAGCATCACGATCATCACCAGCGCGATGGCCGTCAGCACCGATCCCTCAAGCTGCGCGACCATCGACGCCACGGTGCGCGACTGATCGTTCGAGGTGCCCACATCGACGGCCGCCTTCAGGCCCTCGGGCCACGCGGCGCGCGCGTCCGCCACGGTGCGTCGCACCAGCGCGGCGGTGTCGATGATGTTGAAGCCCTTGCGTTTGACCATCTGCAGCGCGACGGTGTTCTGTCCGTTGAAACGGGCGGTGCCGGCGCGGTCCTCGAAGGTCAGGTTGATGCGCGACAGATCGCCCAGCGTGACGACGCGGTCGCCATTGGTCTTGACCGGCAGATCGTAGAAATCGCGCGTGCTGTCGAAGGACGACGGGATCTTGACCGCAAAGGCGCCGCCCGCGCTGCGCAGCTCGCCCGCCGCCACCAGCAGGTTGTTGTTGCGCACCACGTTGATCAGCTCGCCCGCCGTCACGTTGTAGGCCTCAAGGCGCAAGGGGTCGATCACCACCTCGACCAGTTCGTCGCGGCTGCCGGCGATGCCGGCCTCCAGCACCGGCTCCAGCGCTTCCAGCCGGTCCTGCAGGTCCTTGGCGATGCGCGTCATGGTGCGTTCGGGCACGTTGCCGGTGAGATTGACGATCAGGATGGGAAATTCGCTGAAGTTGATCTCGGTCAGCGAGTATTTCTCGGCGCCGTCGGGAAACTTGGCCTCGGCGGCGCTCATCGCGTCGCGCACGTCGGCCATGATGCGCGTCTTGTCCCAGCCGTATTCGAATTCCAGCGCGACGCCGGCATAGCCCTCGGCGGCGGTGCCCGACAGGTCCTTGAGGCCATCCAGATCGCTCAGTTCGGTCTCCATGACCTTGACCAGCAGCTTCTCGCTGTCCTCGGCGGAGATGCCGGGAAAGACGACCGACACGAAGAGCGCGGGGATCTCGATGTCGGGCTCGCCTTCCTTGGGCAGGCCGACATAGGCGAAGGTGCCGGCCAGCAGGCTGAGCGCGATGAAGGCCAGCACCATCCGCGCGCGGCGCGCGGCCCAGTCGACGATGCCGGTCATTGCGCGGGATCCGCAAAGCTGGCCTTCACCGGAACGCCCGCGACGACATATTCCTGCCCGATCACGATCACGTCCGCGACCTCTGGCAGGCCGGACACCCAGATCCCTGAGGGCGTGTCGCGGATCAGTGTCACGGGCACGAAATCGGCCTCGTTCGCCTGCGTGACGATGCGCACGCCCAGCGTGCCCTCGTCGCTGAGCGTCAGGGCCGATTGCGGGATCAGATGCGCGGGCGTGCCGGCGGCCGCGACGGTAATTTCGGCCGTCTGCCCGTCGCGCAGCGCCAGATCGGGGTTGGGCACGGTCACTTCGACGCGGAAGGTGCGCGTTTCGGGATCGGCGGCGCGCGAGATGAACGTCACCTTGCCCGACACTTCGGCATCGCCGATCAGCCGCGCGCGCGCCTCGGCGCCCGCCGTGATCAGCGCCACGTCCGCTTCGGGCGCGAACCCGACCAGCTTTACCGGGTCCAGCTGGATCACCACCGCGCAGAGCGCGCCGGGCTGCAACAGCTCGCCCAGCTCGGCGGTGTCGGATTCCAGCAGACCGGCGAAGGGCGCGGTGATATCGAGGCGCGCCAGCTCTTCCTCGGCGGCGGCGATGTTGGCGCTTGCGGCCTCGATCCCGGTGCGCGCGGCGTCAAGACCCGACCGCGCGGCCTGAACCGCCGCCTTCCCGGCGCTGAGGGCCGCGCGCGTTCCGGCAACGCGCGTGTCGGAGGCAAATCCGCTCTCGCTGAGCCTCTCGGCGGCGGTGTCGTTCAGCTGCGCCTCGGCCAGGCGCGCCTCGGCCTCGGCCAGACGCGCTTGGGCTTCGGGAACGCGGGTTTCGGCCTCGGCCCGGCGGGCGCGGGCCTCGGCCAGCGTGGCCTCCCGCGTGCCGGGGGCAAGGCGGCAGAGCGTCTGGCCGGTCTCGACAAAGCTGCCCTTGCGCAGCGGCTCGCTGACCACCTTGCCGGAAGTTTCGGCGCGCACCTCGACCTGCCGCATCGCCTGGGTCCGGCCGCGCAGCACCACGGCGCTGCCGATGTCCTGCGCCGTGCTGCGCTGGGCGACGACGTTGATCGCGCCGCCGGGATCCGGCGCGCTCGGCTCCGACTGATCTGTCTGCGCCGCCTCTTCGGGGGCGGAGGACGCGGGCAGCAGGGCGGTCAGGCGCGGGCGCTCGAACACGAACAGATAGATCGCCAGCGACACGATGATCGCAGCAAGGATCGAGAAGAGACGCATGCATTTCCTTTCCTGCAAGCCCGTCGCCGATATGGCGGTGGTCACGGAATCGGGGATGCCTGATCCATCACCGCCGGCGCCGCCCGCCGCCACGTGATACCCGCCGGGCCGCAGATTGCACTAGCGCAAATCAGGGGCGGGGTCACAGGTTTCTTGAACGAGAATACGCATCCCGGCGCCTTGCGGATCGCTCTTTCGCCCCGCTGCGCGCAAAACTGCCTGCGCGCGCGCCGCCGCGCGGCCCTTGGCAGGCACCGCATGACACGCTAAGAGGGGCAAAACCGCATCAAGGCAAGGCAGGCGCCCCCCAGTGAGTGACAGCGACAGTTTCATCGAAGAGGTCAGCGAAGAGGTCCGACGCGACCGCTTGTTCGGGCTCATGCGCCGCTATGGCTGGATTGCGATCCTGGCCGTCGTGATTTTGGTGGGCGGTGCGGCCTATAACGAGTGGCGCAAGGCGCAAAACCGCGCCGAGGCCGAGGCGCTGGGCGATGCGATCCTGTCCGCGCTCGAGACCGAGGACCAGAGCGCGCGCGTCGATGCGCTGGACGCGGTCGCGCCGGCCGGTCCCGGCAGCGAGGCGGTGATCGCGATGATGGCCGCCGCCGAAGCGCTGAAGGACGACCCCGAAGGCGCGGTGCGCCGCCTTTTGGCGATTGCCGACGACAGCGGCGGCGCGGCACCGGTCTATCGCCAGATCGCCACGCTCAAGGCCGTGATGATCCCGGATGGCGGCATGAGCCCGCAGGCGCGGCGTGACCGGCTGGACGGTCTGGCGCTGGGCGAGGGCGTGATGCGCCTTCTGGCCGAGGAACAGCTGGCCTATCTGGATATCGAGGCGGACGATCCCGCGTCGGCGCAGGCGCGCCTGCGCGGCATCATTGGCGATGCCGAGGCGACGCCGGGCTTGCGCCGACGCGCGACACAAGTGATTGTGGCGCTGGGCGGCGACGTCACTCCGGGCGCCGAGGCGGCGCAGCCGGAGCCGGACGAGGAACCGGCAGACGGCGCCGGGACGCAGGGCGAAGGCGCCGCCGAATAGACACGTGCCCCGAGTGGGGAGATGGCAAGGATCTGGGCGCCCGTCATGTGGCGCGAGGAACACGGGGAACGGGGAATGCACGCGGTGACACGGAACGGAACGATCATTGGCCTTGTCGCGGCAGCGCTGCTGCTGGCTGCCTGCTCGGAAAAGGACCCCATCCTGCCCGGCAAGCGCGAGGGATTGCGCGAGGTGCTGACCGGCGATCAGGCCGAGCCGGCGGCAAGCGAGGTCGTCGGCGCGGCCGGTCCCAACGTGGCAGAGGCGGTGCGCCTGCCTGCCGCCTCCGCCAATGCCAGCTGGCCCCAGCGCATCGGCACACCGGCCACGCGCGCGGCGCATCCCGCCCTCGGCGCGGCGCCCCGGCTGATCTGGTCCGCGTCCATCGGGGCGGGTGACGGCGCCCGGCGCCGCATCACCGCCGACCCGGTGGTTGCGGGCGGGCGGGTCTTTGCCATGGATGCCAATGCGCAGGTCAGCGCTCACAGCACCAGCGGCGGCGCCCTGTGGTCCACCAGCCTTGTGCCTGCCTACGATTCGGCCTCCGAGGGCAGCGGCGGCGGGCTGGCCTATGGCGATGGCAAGCTCTTTGCCTCCACCGGCTTTGGCCGCATCACGGCGCTGGATCCGGCCACGGGCCGCGTCATCTGGGAGCAGGAACTGCTTGAGACCGGCACGGCGACGCCAACGGTCGTGGGCAATATCGTCTATCTCGTCGCGGGGGACGAGACCGCCTGGGCGCTGGATACCCGGACCGGGCGCATCGAATGGCGCCTTGTCGCCACGCCCAGCATCAACAACATCCTTGGCGGCCCGGCACCCGCGGTTTCGGACAAATACGCCGTCTTTGCCTTCGGCTCGGGCGAGGTACAGGGCGCGTTCCGCAAGGGGGGCCTGCGCCTGTGGGATGCCTCCATCGCCGGGCGCCGCAAGGGTCTGGCCCAAAGCAACGTGCCCTCCATCGCGGGCGATCCGGTAATCTACGGCGACCGCGTCTATGTCGGCAACCAGTCGGGCCGCATGTCGGCCCTGAAGATCGCCAATGGCGAGCGGATCTGGACGGCGAATGAAGGCCCGATGAACCCGGTCTGGATCACTGATGATTCGGTCTTCCTGATCTCGGACAAGAACGAGCTGGTGCGCCTGCGTGCCGGGGATGGCAGCCGCGTCTGGGGCACGAAACTGCCCCTGTTCGTGAAAGCCAAGCCCAAGCGCCAGGCCGAGGTTTTCGCCCATTACGGTCCCATCATGGCGGGCGGGCAGCTGGTGACGGCGTCCAATGACGGCTATCTGCGGTTCTTCGATCCGGCCAGCGGTGCGCTGCGCCGCAGTGTCGCGGTGCCCGGCGGCGCGACGACCAACCCCGTTGTCGCGGGCGGCGTTCTTTACGTGGTGGGCACCAACGGGCAACTGCACGCTTTCCGCTGACCGCGTAATGCCCTAGAAGGACGGCTTGATCCGTCTCGGAGCGCTTACATGACTTTCAGCCTCGCCATCGTGGGGCGCCCCAATGTGGGCAAATCCACGCTGTTCAATCGCCTTGTGGGCAAGCGCCTTGCGCTGGTCGACGACCAGCCCGGCGTCACGCGCGATCTGCGCGAGGGCGCGGCGCGGCTGGGCGATCTGCGCTTTACCGTGATCGACACCGCGGGGCTGGAGGAAGCGACCGACGAATCGCTGCAGGGGCGCATGCGCAAACTGACCGAACGGGCGGTCGACATGGCCGATATCTGCCTCTTCATGATCGACGCGCGGACGGGCGTCACGCCCACTGACGAGGTCTTCGCCGACATCCTGCGCAAGCGGTCCAGGCATGTCATTCTGGCCGCGAACAAGGCCGAAGGCTCGGCCGCCGATGCCGGAGTGATCGAGGCGTATGGTCTGGGCCTGGGCGAGCCGATCCGCCTGTCGGCGGAACATGGCGAGGGGCTGAACGATCTTTATTCCGTGCTGATGCCGCTATCGGACGGGTTTGCCGAACGCGCCGCCGCCGATGCGCCCGATGTGGATGTCGCCGTTGACGAGGATGATCCCGACGCACCCCGCGTGCCGACCGCGTCAAAGCCGCTTCAGATTGCGGTGGTGGGGCGGCCCAATGCCGGAAAATCGACCCTTATCAACAAGATACTGGGCGAAGATCGCCTTCTGACCGGGCCCGAGGCCGGGATCACGCGCGATGCGATATCGCTGCAGATCGAATGGGACGGGCTGCACACGCGCATCTTTGACACCGCCGGCATGCGCAAGAAGGCCCGCGTTCAGGAAAAGCTGGAAAAGCTCAGCGTCGGCGACGGCCTGCGCGCGGTGAAATTCGCCGAGGTGGTGATCGTGCTTCTGGACGCCGCCATCCCGTTCGAGCAGCAGGACCTGCGCATCGCCGATCTGGCCGAGCGCGAGGGGCGCGCGGTGGTGATCGCGATCAACAAATGGGATCTGGAGCCTGAAAAGCAGCAGAAACTGCGCGACCTGCGCGAGGCGTTCGAGCGGCTTTTGCCGCAGCTGCGCGGCGCGCCGATGGTCACGGTTTCCGCAGTGACGGGCAAGGGGCTGGACCGGCTGCGCGCCGCGGTCGAGCAGGCGCATGACGTCTGGAACCGGCGCATCACGACCGCGCAGCTCAACCGCTGGCTGACCGGCATGCTGGAGCAGCATCCGCCCCCCGCCCCCGGCGGCAAGCGTATCAAGCTGCGCTACATGACGCAGGCGAAAACGCGCCCGCCCGGTTTCGTGGTGATGTGCAGCCATCCCGACAAGCTGCCCGAAAGCTATACGCGTTATCTGGTCAACGGCCTGCGCGTCGATTTCGACATGCCCGGCACGCCGATCCGCCTGCACATGCGCAGCCAGAACGACAAGAACCCCTACAAGGCCAGGAAAAAATCCGGCCCCTCCAGCCTGCGCAAGCATCTGGGCAAGGGATCGAAATAGCCGCTGGCGTCAGGGCATGGGCGGCGTCCGGCGCAGGTTCAGCACGGCCTGGGCGGCCAGCAGCGCGGCGCCCACGGCGGCCAGGATCAGCACCGAGGTTGCGCCGCTTTGCGCGTTCTGCACGCAGACCCCGATCAGCGCCCAGATGACGCCGATCGGATAGGCGATGGCGTCCGGCCGGATCCGCGCGATGGCGGCCGTCAGCGCCAGCGCGATCAGCAGCGCCAGCATCGCCGCCACGACGGGGTCCATCCCGCCATACCCTGCGGCCATCAGGCCCAGCGACACCGATGAGGCCGCCGTCAGCCACCCCGCGTAAAGCGCGACAGGCGCGCGGCCCAGCCACGCGTCGCTGCCGCCGCCGCGAGGCGCGCGGACAAGCGCCCAGATGGCAAAGCCCCACATTATCCAGATCAGCACCGTCGCCCAGACCGCGCTCGATTGCGCGACCGGCAGCCAGACGGCCCCGACCGCCAGCGTCAGGACCTGCGGCAGGCGCATCGCGGCCCAATTGGCATCATCGCGGCGCTTCCACAGCCCGTAGGCGGCTCCGAGGATGAGCCACAGATAGATCAGGCCCCAGATCGAAAAGGCATAGCCGGCCGGCTGAACCGGCGGCTCGATCTGCGGGATGGGGAACTGGTTGGCGTCGAACCCGCCAAATCCGGGCGCGAGCAGCGGCGACAGGGCAAAGGCGATGGCGGCGATCAGCACGAGGATGGGCATGGGGGCGTCTTTCACGTTTGGCAGGCTATGCCAAAGGGAAATAGCGCCCCCGCGCCGCAGTCAAGCGCGCGGCAGTCAGACCAGCTTGCCCTCGGCGCTCAGCAGGGATTTGCCGCCCAGATAGGGCTGCAGCGCCTCGGGCAAGCGCACGGCGCCATCCGCCTGCTGGCCGTTCTCCAGCACCGCGATCAGGCAGCGCCCGACCGCAAGGCCCGAGCCGTTCAGCGTGTGCACGAATTGCGGCTTGCCGCCGTCTGCCGGCTTGAACCGCGCATTCATGCGCCGGGCCTGAAAATCGCCGCAGACCGATACGGAGCTGATCTCGCGATAGGTATCCTGCCCGGGCAGCCACACCTCGATGTCATGGGTGCGCCGCGCGCCGAACCCCATGTCGCCGGTGCACAGCACGACCGTGCGGTAAGGCAGGCCC
This sequence comes from Pelagivirga sediminicola, assembly GCF_003072125.1. Taxonomy (GTDB): domain Bacteria; phylum Pseudomonadota; class Alphaproteobacteria; order Rhodobacterales; family Rhodobacteraceae; genus Roseovarius; species Roseovarius sediminicola. The sequence goes on from NZ_QCYH01000002.1 coordinate 116,501, forward strand.
AGCTTTTCAAGGATGCCTTCGGCGCAGGCGGTCATGCGGTCCAGCTCGTCCCGGCTGGTGTCCGGGTGGGTGATGCTGACCATCTCGACCTTTTCGAACTGGTGCTGGCGCAGCATGCCCGACGTGTCGCGCCCCGCGCTGCCCGCTTCGGAGCGGAAGCACTGGGTATGCGCCACGTGACGGCGGGGCAGGGAGGATTGCTCGACCACCTCGCCGTTGACGAGGTTCGTCACCGGCACCTCGGCGGTCGGCACCAGCCACCAGCCATCGGTGGTCCGGTAGCTGTCCTCGCCGAATTTGGGCAGCTGCCCGGTGCCGATCATCATCTCCTCGCGCACCAGAACGGGCGTCCATGTCTCCAGCAGGCCGTTCTCATCGACGTGGGTGTCCAGCATGAACTGCGCCAGCGCGCGGTGGATGCGCGCGACCGCGCCCGACAGCACGACGAAGCGCGTGCCGCTCAGCTTGGCGCCCGCCTCGAAATCCATGCCGGGGATGACGCCCTCCAGCTGGTAATGTTCCTTGGGGGTGAAATCATGGGTGGCGGGCGTGCCCCAGCGGCGGATTTCCACGTTATCCGCCTCATCGGCGCCGTCCGGCACATCGTCCATCGGCAGGTTCGGCAGCTCCAGCAGCATGGCCGTCAGCTCGGCGTCCAGTGTCTTGGCCTCGGCGCTCATGGCCGCGATCTCGGCCTTCTTTTCGCTGACAAGGACGCGCAGGCGCTCGAATTCGGCGTCGTTCCCGGCGGCCTTGGCGGCGCCCACATCCTTGGAGGCCTTGTTCTGCTCGGCCTGCGCCGTCTCGGCGGCGGAGATGCGGGCGCGGCGCGCCTCGTCGAGGGCCAGGATGGCATCGGCTGCGGGCGCGCCGCCGCGCCGTGTCAGCGCGGCATCGAAGGCGGCAGGATTTTCGCGGATGGCGCGGATGTCATGCATGGGTCGGGTCCTCAGGGCGCAAGTGAATCGGATCTTCCTGCGCGTTATGCACCAGATTGCGCGCCGGGTGTAGAGCGCTCGCGCTCCGCCCAGCCGACCACAAGGCGCGCGGCCAATCCAAGACAGCCGAAACCCAGCACCAGCGGCACCACGGTGCCGTCGAACTGATGCCCGATGACAAAGGCAATCGGCAGCGCAATGAAGTTCGAGAGTGATCCGATCAGTGCCGCGCCCAGCCCGGCGATATGGCCCAAAGGCTCCATCGCGATCGCGTTCAGGTTGCCGAACAGGATGCCGGTGCAGAAGAACGCGGCCATCAGCCACAGCATGAACAGCGCCAGCGGCGGCGTGCCGTCCCAGGCGAAAACCGGGATCAGGAACGCAAAGGACAGCCCCGCCAGCCCCAGCAGCGCCAGCCGCGTCAGGTGCCGCATCCCCAGCCGCATCACCAGCAGCGAGTTGACCACCGACGCGCCGCCGATCGACAGCGCCGCCATGCCGAAATAAAGCGCAAAGAGCGCGCCGGTATCATAGGCGCCCTGAAAGATCTGCTGCGCGGTGCTCAGATAGCTGAGGAACACGCCGAAGATCAGCCCCAGCGCAATGGTGTTGCCCACGGCCACGCGGCTGGCCATGATCTCGCGCAGGCCCGCGCCGATGCTGCGCGCCGAGAAGGGGCGCCGCTCGTGCCGGGCGAGGGTTTCGGGCTGGCGCGCGGCGAACCATGCGCTTGCGCCGACCCCCAGCGCGATAAGCACCACGAAGGTGCCGCGCCAGTCGCTGGCCCAGATCACCAGCTGTCCCAGCGCCGGGGCGATGGTGGGCACAAGGATGAAAACGGCCATGACGATCGACATGATCCGCGCCATGGCCCGCCCCTCATAGCCGTCGCGCACCAGTGCCAGCGTCACGATGCGCGGCGCGGCGGCGCCAAAGCCCTGCAGCACGCGGCCCGCGATCATCACCTCCCAGCTGGACGCGAAAAGCGACATCAGGCAGCCGATGATAAAGACGACATAGCCCGCATAGATCACCGGCTTGCGCCCGAAGCTGTCCGACAGCGGCCCGGCCAGCGCCTGACCCACCGCAAAGCCCAGAAACAGCGACGAGACGATCAGCTGCACCGAGTTGGGATCATCCACGCCCAGATCATGACCCATGACATCGAGCGCGGGCAGCATGATGTCCGTGGCCAGCGCCGTGGTCGAGACCATGAGCGCCAGCAGGATGACGAATTCCGGGATCGGCAGGGTGGCGATGGGTTTGCGCATGATCGGGCCTTTCGCGGCAAGGCGCCGCCGTCCGGGCGCGGGTGCGTAGGGGAATGAAGGCCGCGCCATTGGGGTCTTGATCTGCGGCCTTACGCCTGCGCGCCGCTCAGGTCCAGCGCAATTCGGCGGGGCGGATTTCAAAGGCGACATGGTGATCGCCCCCCTTCAGCCCGCTGCGCGTGTGGTTGTGCAGCCTGCGCCAATAGGGCTGCACCGTCACCGCATCCTGCAGCACCAGCGCCTCCAGCCGGGCCATCAGCGCGCGGCGCGCGTCGATGTCGAGCGTGGCCAGCGCCTCGGCCAGCAGGGCGTCGAACTCGGAGTTGGACCAGCCGAATTCGTTCCAGGGCTCGCCGCTGCGATAGGCCAGCGCGTAGGTCTGCACGCCCAAGGGCCGGTGGCCCCAGTCGGTAGTGCTGAAGGGAAAGCTGTTCCAGCCCTCCCAATACCGCACGCCGGGCAGGATGGTGCGGCGCACACGAAGACCGGCATCCAGCATCAGTGCGGCGGCCGTGTCGGCGGTATTGCGGCGCCAGCTGTCGTCGATCGAGATCAGCTCGTGCTCGAACTCCAGCATGCCCGCCTGAATCATCAGCTGCCGGGCCTGCGCCGGGTCATAAAGCGGCGCGGGCATCGGCGCATATCCGGGGTTGAGCGGCGAGATGTGATGGTTCTGCGCCACCTCGCCGCGCCCGCCATGGCCTAGCTCCAGCAGGATGTCGTTGCTCATGGCCAGTTGCAGGGCGCGGCGAACGCGCGGATCGGCGTAGGGGCGGCGGCCCGCCACCTCGGCCTGCTGATTGGCGCGGATGGTGACCGTCGCGGCGGTGCCGATGCTGTGCGCGCTCCAGCCCTCCAGCGTGTCAAAAATGCCGATATAGCTGCCCTCGACCGAGTGGGTCATGTCGATCTCATCGGCCAGCGCGGCGGCATAGGCGCTGGCGGGATCGGTGCCCGTGTCGATGAACTCGATCCGCTCGATCCAGGCGCCGTTGCCGGCGTTCCACCATTCATGCGCCTCGTTGCGCACCAGCACGGCGCGCGCGCCCGGAATGAACGTCTCGGGCAGGTAGGGGCCGGTGCCGACCGGGTTTTCCAGCATCGTATCGGGATCAAAGCCGGACGGGACGATGGCGGCGGGATAATCGGCCATTCCCGCGATCAGCGAGATGTCCGGGCGCGGCAGGCGCAACGTGACGGTATGCGCGTCGGGCACCTCGATCGCGCCCTGCACGGCGCGCCCCGTCTCGGGGTCGATCAGCACGGCAAAGCGGGCGGCCATCGAATTGCCCGGCGCGGTGCGGTCGCACCACCGCTCGATATTGCGCGCCACATCGGCGGCGGTGAAGGGCGTGCCGTCATTCCACGTCACGCCGCGTCGCACGTTCAGCGTGTAATGCGCCGCATCCTCGCTGATCCGCCAGCCCTCCAGCAGCTGGGGCCGGAACGTGCCGTCATTTTCATAGCTGACCAGATATTCCAGCCAGCCGCGCGTGACATTCGCGGCCTGAAACCAGTCATAGCTGCGCGGATCGCCCAGCGCGCGCACCAGCATCTGGATGCGCACCGTGTCCGAGCGCATGGTGCCGGAGTGGCGGGTCAGTGCCTGATCGACCGGCCCGTCCGGCTCGGCCGCGCGGGCCGGGCGGGGCAGCCCCAGCAGGGCATAGGCCGCGGCGGCACTGACGCCGAACGCGCTGGCCTGCGCCAAAAATTCGCGGCGCGCGGGATCCTCGGCACCGCCCGGCGCCCCGCGCAATCGCGCCGCCTGTGCGCGCAGCCAGCGCGGCAGGGGGGCGCGGTCGGGGATGCGTCGGGTCATGGCGATCTCTCCGGCGGTGACGCTTGGGGCGCGTCGGGATTCGCGCCGTGCCTCATTTGTCCTGCAATGCGGCGCAGAAGGCAAATGGCGCGACGCTCAGGTCGCGCTTCCCTCGGGCGGCTCGGGCAGGCGGGGGGCGGTGAAGGGGGTATCGCCCAGCCCCTCGGCGGTTCGCGCGCGGGCGGTGCAGGCGCGGCCCTCCAGCCCGGCGCAGATCCGGGCGAGCGCGGGGGTCTGCGCCAGATCGAACCACGCGGTTTCGCCCAAAGGATAGAGCGCGCACCACCGCAGAAGCGGGCCGAGATAGAGGTCGATCGCGCCGATGTCGCCGCCCATGAACCAAGGGCCTGCCACTGCGCCGTCAAGCGACGCCAGATGGCGCGTGATCTCGCCGCGCATATGCCTGCGCAGGGCGGCGCCGTGGCCGGGGCAGTATTTCTCGGGGTAGAATGTCATCCGCAGGGCGGGATGCAGGGTGTTCGAGGTGAACATCAGCCATTTCAGGAAGGTGCCGCGGCCCTGCGCATCGGGCATTGGCGCCAGCGTTCCGGGGTGGCGGTCCGCCAGCCACAACAGGATCGCACCGGTCTCGAAAAGCGCGCCATCCGGCGTCTCCAGCGTCGGAATCAGCCCGTGAGGATTGAGCGCGCGGTAGGCCGGGCCCTCTTGCTGGCGCTGCGCGCGGTCGACCAGACGGGTGGTATAGGGCAGGCCCAGCTCCTCCAGCGCGAGGCGCACGATCAGCGAGGCGTTGTCGGGGGCGTAGTGAAAGATGAGCGTCATGGCGGGATCTTAGCGGTGCCGCCGCGCCCGGCTTGGCCGGTTGCGACGCGGCGCAGGCGAATTCCGCCTCTGCGCGCTCGCCCCCGCGCCTGCGGCGGCACCGCGCGACGGATCGCTGCCATTGCCTCTCGCACCTTGGCGCCATCTTGCCTATAAGGGCGCCAAACATCACGGAGTCGCTGCCATGACCGGAGAATTGTCACCCATCGACAAGGCCAAATTCGTCGCCGCCAAGCGTGCGGTCGATTATGTCGAGGACGGCATGCGCGTCGGCCTTGGCACGGGCAGCACCGCCGCCTGGATGGTCCGTTGCCTGGGCGAATTGGTGCGCGAGGACGGGCTGAAGATCCGCGGTGTGCCCACCTCCACCCGCACCGCCGATCTGGCGCGCGAGGTCGGCATCGAGGTCATCAGCCTTGACGAGGCGAAATGGCTGGACCTGACAATCGACGGCGCGGACGAATTCGACAGCGAGCTGAACCTGATCAAGGGGGGCGGCGGCGCTCTGCTGCAGGAGAAAATCGTCGCGACCGCCAGCGACCAGATGATCGTGATCGCGGACGCGGCCAAGGAAGTGGGCACGCTGGGCGCGTTTCCCCTGCCGGTGGAGGTGATCCCGTTCGGCTGGCAGACCACCCGCGCGCTGATCGAGGAAATGCTGATTTCCGTCGACGTGCTGCGCCGCGACGTGACGCTGCGCATGAATGGCGATCACCCTTATGTGACCGACGAGGGCAACCATATCCTTGATCTGCATGTGGACCGGATCGGCAACCCGCGCCAGTTGGCCATGGTGCTGAACCAGATGCCGGGCGTGGTGGAGAACGGGCTGTTCATCGATATCTGCGATGTCGTCATCATCGGACACGGCGACGGGCGTGTCGAAATCCGGGACATCAATGAGGGAACGGTGGAACGCGACAAGCTGGATTTCGTAGAGACCGACAATCTTTTCAATGACATGACGGACTGACCCGGCAAGGGTTGGCACAAAAGGCAGACAAGAGGCAGACATGACCTTCGACTATGATCTTTTCGTGATCGGCGCCGGCTCGGGCGGGGTGCGCGCGGCGCGCGTTGCGGCCGCCACCGGCGCGCGCGTGGCACTGGCCGAGGAGAGCCGCTATGGCGGAACCTGCGTCATCCGCGGCTGCGTGCCCAAGAAGCTGATGGTCTATGCCAGCGAATTTCCCGCCGAGATGCAGAACGCGCAGGCCTACGGCTGGACCGTGCATGCCGGCGGCTTCGACTGGCCCGCCTTTCGCGGCACGCTCAATGCCGAGCTGGACCGGCTGGAGGGCGTCTATCGCACCATGCTGAAGAACAGCGGCGTCGTGACCCATGACGCCCGCGCGCGTCTGGCCGATGCGCATACTGTCGAGCTGTCCACCGGCGAGCGGGTGACGGCCAAGCATATCCTGATCGCCGCCGGCGGCGCGCCGCTGCGCCCGGAATTGCCGGGGGCCGAGCATGCGCTGGTCAGTGACGACATTTTCGGGCTGGAGACACTGCCGCGCAGTATCCTCGTGGTCGGCGGCGGCTATATCGCGTGCGAATTTGCCTGTATCCTCAAGGGTCTGGGCGTTGCCGTGACGCAGTATTACCGCGGCGCGCAGATCCTGCGCGGCTTTGACGAAGAGGCGCGCGGCCTTGTGTCCGAGGAGATGATCGAAGGCGGGATTGACCTGAAGCTGGGCACCAACATCCTGAAGATTGCCGAAGAGAGTGGCGGATTTGTCGTCAAATCGACCCATGGCGATGAAAAGAAATTCGAACAGGTGTTCTTTGCCACCGGCAGGCGCCCGAATACGGGCGGTCTGGGGCTGGAGGATGTGGGCGTGCATCTGGGCCGCAACGGCCAGGTCGAGGTGAACGAGTATTCGCAAACCGCCGTGCCCTCGATCTATGCGATCGGCGACGTGACGGACCGGGTGAACCTCACGCCCGTTGCGATCCGCGAGGCGATGGCCTTTGTCGAGACGGTGTTCAAGGGCAATCCCAAGCCGGTGGATCACGACCTGATCCCGACGGCGATCTTCACTCAGCCCGAAATCGGCACCGTCGGCCTCAGCGAGGAAGCCGCGCGCGAGATCGAGCCGGTCGAGATCTACTGCACCTCGTTCCGCCCGATGAAGGAGGCGTTCGCTGGGCGCACCGCGCGGGTGCTGATGAAGCTTGTGGTCAGCCGCGAGACCCGCAAGGTTCTGGGGTGTCACATCGTCGCGCCGGGCGCGGGCGAGTTGATCCAGATGGTCGGCATCGCGGTCAAGATGGGCGCCACCAAGGAGGATTTCGACAGGGTTTGCGCGGTGCATCCCACCATGTCCGAGGAACTGGTGACAATGAAAACGCCGGTTCGCACGGCCTGAACGGAACAAGATCGGCCGGTGTGGGTTGAATTTCCCCCCCGGCCATACAGTTTATGAGAAGTCGCCGCAGCGTGCTGCGGCGGCAGGGACATTGAGAGGAAGTATATTCATGGCGGGACAGTCGGGCGGCCCATGGGGCGGCGGCGGTAACACCGGGGGCGGCTCGGGTGGCGACAAGGGCAGCGGCCCGAATGGCGGCGACAATGGCGGCGGGCGCAGGCCCGGCCCCGGCGGCCAGATGTCCGACATCGACGAGCTGGTCAAGCGCGGTCAGGATCAGCTGCGCGTGCTCATGGGCGGGCGCGGCGGACGCACCGGCGGCAATGGCGAAGGCCCCGGCGGCAGCGGCCCCGGCCTGACGCGCGGTCCGGTCATCCTCGGCCTTCTGGTGCTGGTGGGTGTGTGGCTTTTCTCAAGCGTCTATACCGTCAAGCCCGAAGAGCGCGCGGTCGAGCTGTTCCTCGGCGAATACCACCGCACCACCGGCTCGGGCCTGCATGTCGCGCCGTGGCCTCTGGTCAGCTATGAGAAGGTCGTCGTGACCTCCGAGCGCAACGAGGATATCGGCGTGGGCGAGCGCGGCAGCGAGGCCGGGCTGATGCTGACCGGGGACGAGAATATCGTCGACATCGATTTCCAGGTGGTCTGGAATATCAACGATCCCGCGATGTACCTGTTCAACCTGCGCGATCCGCGCGCGACCATTCGCGCCGTGTCCGAATCCGCCATGCGCGAGATCATCGCGCAATCCCAGCTGGCGCCGATCCTGAACCGCGACCGTGGCTCGATCGCGCAGCGGCTGGAGGATCTGATCCAGCTGACGCTGGACAGCTATGACAGCGGCGTGAACGTGATCCGCGTCAACTTTGACAAGGCCGATCCGCCGATGCAGGTGATCGACGCCTTCCGCGAGGTCCAGGCCGCCGAGCAGCAGCGCGACCGTCTGGAAAAGGAGGCGGACGCCTATGCCGCCCGCGTTCTGGCCGAGGCGCGCGGACAAGCGGCGCAGACGCTGGAGGAGGCCGAAGGATACCGCGCGCGCGTGGTGAACGAGGCCGAAGGTCAGGCCAGCCGCTTCAGCGCCGTTCTGGGCGAGTATCAAAAGGCGCCGGATGTGACGCGCACGCGTCTGTACATCCAGGCGATCGAGGAGGTTCTGGGGGACATGGACAAGGTCATCCTGGATCAGAACCAATCCGGCGGCGCCCAGGGCGTCGTGCCCTACCTGCCGCTCAATGAGCTGCGCAAGCCTTCGGAAGGTCAGTAATCATGCGTAAAACCGCTTTCATCCTGCCCGCCATCGTTGCCATCGTCGTCGTTGCGCTGCTCTCGATCTTCATCGTGGACGAGCGCGAGAAGGTGCTGGTGCTGCAATTCTCCAAGATCATCGACGTCAAGGAAGAGCCGGGGCTTGGCTTCAAGATCCCGTTCATCCAGCAGGTCGTGCGCTATGACGACCGGATCCTCAGCCGCGACATCGACCCGCTCGAAGTCACGCCGCTGGATGACCGCCGTCTGGTGGTGGACGCCTTTGCGCGCTACCGCATCTCGGATGTGCGCCGCTTCCGCGAGGCGGTGGGCGACGGGGGAATCCCGTTCGCCGAGAACCGTCTGGACTCGATCCTGCGGTCGCGGACCCGCGAAGTGCTGGGTTCGGTCAGCTCGAACGATATCCTCAGCTCGGACCGTGCCACGCTGATGCTGCGCATCCGCAACGCCGCGATTACCGAGGCGCGCGAGCTGGGCATCGAAGTGGTCGACGTGCGGCTCAAGCGCACCGATCTGCCCAGCCAGAACCTCGACGCCACCTTTGCCCGTATGCGTGCCGAGCGCGAGCGCGAGGCCGCGGACGAGATTGCCCGTGGTAACGAGGCCGCGCAGCGCGTGCGTGCGCAGGCCAACCGGACGCAGGTGGAGCTGGAATCCGACGCGTTGCGCCAGGCGGAAATCACCCGAGGCGAGGCCGACGCGCGCAGCAACGCGATCTTCAACGATGCCTTCGGCGCGGACGAGGAATTCTTTGAATTCTATCGCTCGCTGGACGCCTACCGCGCCGCATTGCGCGGCAGCAATTCGTCGATCGTGATGTCACCCGATAGCGATTTCTTCAAGTACTTCAATGCCATGGGCGACAGTTCAGGGGCGACCCCCGCAACCGGCGCCGAGGCGCAGGATGACGCGGCTCCAGCCGATGACGCGGAAGCCGGCGCGGACCAGCCGGGCAGCGATGCGCCTGAGCAGGACGCCCAGAGCGAGGGCGAAGCGCCGGACAGCGGCGACACCGAGGGCGCCGAAACCGAAGGCGCCGAAGATGACGCATCCGAAGATGCCGCGCCCGAAGATGCCGCGCAAAGCGACGCAGGCGCCGCCGCACAGGACGAGACCGCGGCGACGGGCGCCGCGGCGCAGTAATGCTTGCGGTCGGCGCTCTTGCCTTCGGGCTGGTGCTGATCGTCGAGGGGCTGGTCTATGCGCTGGCCCCTCGCATCGTCGAGGACATGCTCGCCGCGCTGCGCGCCCTGCCGGTCGAGACGCGCCGCATGCTGGGTCTGGGGGCGCTTGGTGTGGGCGTCCTGCTGGTCTGGCTGGGCAAGACATTGGGCGCATGACGCGCGTCGTCACCATCGCGTGACAGATGCTGCAATCATTTGCACGCGCCCCGCGTTTGCGTAGATTGCTTTCAGGTGCCCGGACCTGCGCGTCGGTCCGCCACCAGTAGATTTCGTAGCGAGGAGAACCGCCAGTGAGACATGCAACCCGAACGGCAACCATCCAGCGGCCCCGCGCAGTCAAGGCGCTGGCGCTGACGCTGCTGACCGCCGCGCTGATGATCGCGCAGGTGATCGCGGCCCACGCGCGGCCCGAGAGCTTTGCCGATCTGGCGCAGAAAATCAGCCCGGCGGTGGTCAATATCACCACCTCGACCACGGTCGCACAGGGCACCGGCCCGCTGCCGATGGTTCCCGAGGGATCGCCCTTCGAGGATTTCTTTCGCCAGTTCCGGGATCGCGGCGATGGCGGCGATCGCCCGCGCCGATCCTCGGCGCTGGGGTCCGGCTTCGTGATCTCGGAGGACGGTTATATCGTCACCAACAATCACGTCATAGAATCGGCCGATGAGATCATCATCGAGTTCTACGAGGGCGGCGAGCTGGAGGCCAAGGTGATCGGCACCGACCCCAAGACCGATATCGCCCTGCTCAAGGTCGAGGCGGACGTGCCGCTGCCCTTCGTCAGCTTCGGCGACAGCGATCTGGCGCGCGTGGGCGATTGGGTGATGGCGATGGGCAACCCGCTGGGGCAGGGGTTCTCGGTCAGCGCGGGCATCGTATCGGCCCGCAATCGTGCGCTTTCGGGCACCTATGACGACTACATCCAGACCGATGCGGCCATCAACCGCGGCAATTCCGGCGGCCCGCTGTTCGACATGGACGGCCGGGTCGTGGGGGTCAACACGGCGATCCTCAGCCCCAATGGCGGCTCCATCGGGATCGGCTTTTCGATGGCATCCAACGTGGTCAAGCGCGTGGTCGATCAGCTGCAGGAATTCGGCGAGACGCGCCGCGGCTGGCTGGGCGTGCGCATCCAGGACGTGACCGAGGACGTGGCCGAGGCCATGGGGCTGGAGACGGCCACCGGCGCGCTGGTCACGGACGTGCCGACCGGGCCCGCGGCCGCCGCGGGGATGATGGCCGGCGACGTGATCACGTCCTTCGACGGGGTGAAAGTGGCCGACACCCGCGAACTGGTCCGCCAGGTGGGCGGCACCGAAGTGGGCAAATCCGTGCGCGTGATCGTCTTTCGCGATGGCGGGACCAAGACGCTGAAGGTGACGCTTGGCCGCCGCGAGGAGGCCGAGGGGCTGGAGGATGGCGGCGCGCTGCCCGGCGATGGCCCCGGACTTTCGCCCGAACCGCAGACGCTCATGGGCCTGACGCTCAGCCCGCTGGATGACGAGCTGCGCGAGCAGCTGGAGCTGCCCGGCACTTTCGAGGGGCTGGTCGTGCGCGATATCGACCCGATGTCGGAGGCCTATGAAAAGGGCCTGCGCGCGGGCGATGTCATCACCGAGGCGGGCCAGCAGAAACTGACCTCCATGGCGGATCTGGAGGACCGGATCGCCGACGCGCGCGATGCGGGGCGCAAATCCCTGTTGCTGCTGGTGCGCTCGGCGGGGCAGCCGCGCTTTGTCGCGCTGTCGCTGGCCGAGGAGTGACCTCTCTGCACGGGTAAGACCCATGCGCGCGCATCTGCAGGAAGCGGTCCGACGGGCCGCTTCCTTGCGTTTGCGCAGGTGTTTTCGGCGCCGCCATGTCGCTGAATTGGTTTAGTTGCGCGCGATTGGTTGCGAAAAGGCGCCCTGTGTTGCTACATTCCTCCCTTGATGGTGGCGCACCGCAAGGTCGCCTGTCGTCGCGCGAGCCGGATGGCAAGGCATGCCCTGCCTCCGATACAGACCAAGGACAGCGGCGGTGCCGCTTCAGTCCGTGACACGAGGGACAGGACAGATCGGGGCGCGCCGCGCTCTGCCGGTGCGGCCCCTCCAACAAGATAGGACACCTTATGGCCGATACATCAGGCGACCAGGGAATTCCGCCACCAGAGGGCGACGCCGACATCATCCAGACCGATTACGAGATCGGCCAGGACAACGTCACGGCCTCCATCGGGCCATTCGGGCTCGATTTTCACAATCCGGTCTTTGCGATGGCCGGGATTTCGATCATGGCCTTCGTGTTCTTCGCCCTCGCGCTGCCAGATCAGGCAGAGGCGATGTTCGAATGGCTCTTTACCTTCGTCACGACCACCTTCGACTGGTTTTTCCTGAGTGCGGCCAACATCTTTGTGCTGTTCTGCCTCTTTTTGATCGTCAGCCCCTATGGCTCGATCCGGCTGGGCGGGTCCGATGCGACGCCCGATTTCAGCTATACCGGCTGGTTCGCGATGCTGTTCGCGGCGGGCATGGGCATCGGGCTGATGTTCTTCGGCGTGTCAGAGCCGATGACGCATTTCTCCACCGCGCTGGGCGGCACGGCGATGGAGGACGGCGTGCGCACCGACTGGTCGCCCCTTGGCGCGGCGGGCGGCGATCCGGCGGCGGCAACGCGGCTGGGCATGGCGGCGACGATCTTTCACTGGGGGCTTCACCCTTGGGCGATCTACGCGGTCGTGGCGCTGGCGCTGGCGCTGTTCAGCTATAACAAGGGCCTGCCCCTGACGCTGCGCAGCGCGTTCTATCCCATCTTCGGCGAGCGTGTCTGGGGCTGGACCGGCCATATCATCGACACGCTGGCGGTCTTTGCCACGCTTTTCGGGCTTGCCACATCGCTGGGCTTCGGGGCCGAGCAGGCGGCGTCGGGTCTGACCTATCTTTTCGGGTCGGGCAATGCGGACGAGGGCACGCGCGCCCTGCTGGGGATCACCTATGGCAATACCGAGGAAAGCGGTGTCGCCGATTCCAGTCTGCTGCTGGTGCTGCTGATTTCCGGCATCACCGCGATCGCGCTGATTTCGGTGGTGCGCGGCCTCGATGGCGGGGTCAAGGTTCTGTCCGAGATCAACATGGGCCTTGCCGGCCTTCTGCTGGTCTTCACGCTGATCGTTGGCGGGCCGATCTTTTTGCTCACCTTCTTTGCCGACAGCCTCTGGGCCTATCTGCAGAACCTGATTCCGCTGAGCAATCCGTTCGGGCGCGAAGACACCAACTTCGTGCAGGGCTGGACGGCGTTCTACTGGGCCTGGTGGATCAGCTGGTCACCCTTCGTGGGCATGTTCATCGCCCGCGTCAGCCGGGGCCGGTCGGTGCGCGAGTTCCTGATCTGCGTGCTGCTGATCCCCAGCCTCGTCTGCGTGCTGTGGATGAGCGTCTTTGGCGGCACGGCGATCAGCCAGGTGGTCAATGACGGCTATACCGCCGCGCAGGATGCGGCGCTGGAGCTGAAGCTGTTCAACATGCTGGAGGCGCTGCCCTTGGCGACCATCACGTCGATGATCGGTATCATCCTGGTCATCGTGTTCTTCGTCACCTCGTCCGACTCGGGCAGTCTGGTGATCGACACGATCACGGCGGGCGGCAAGGTGGATGCGCCGGTCACCCAGCGCGTGTTCTGGGCCATCTTCGAGGGCGCGGTCGCGATCGTGCTGCTGATCGGCGGCGGCCTTGGGGCGCTGCAATCGGCGGTGATTTCCACGGGGCTGCCGTTCACGCTGGTGCTGCTGGTCATGTGCTGGGCGATCTTCAAGGGATTGCAGTCAGAACGGTCGTAAATCCCGCTGAAAACAGACCCATGAGGCCCCCGGAAGCTTGCGCGACCGGGGGCTTTGCTGTTTCCTGCCTTCAGCGGTCAAGGGAGGGCGGCGATGAGCACCACATTGGATCTGGATTTCGTGCGCGGTCAGTTTCCCGCCTTTGCCGAGCCGGCCCTTCAGGGGCAGGCGTTTTTCGAGAATGCCGGCGGCTCCTATGCCTGCGCGCCGGTCATCGACCGGCTGACGCGGTTCTATCACCAGCGCAAGGTGCAGCCCTATGCCCCGTACGAGGCGTCGCGCCTCGGCGGCGCCGAGATGGACGAGGCGCGCGCGCGTCTTGCCGCTATGATGGGGGTCGAGACGGACGAGCTGAGCTTTGGTCCCTCGACCACGCAGAATACCTATGTTCTGGCCCGCGCCTTTGCCCAGTGGATGCGCGCGGGCGATGCGATCATCGTCACCAACCAGGACCACGAGGCCAATACCGGCCCCTGGCGGCGGCTGGAGGCCGAGGGATTCGAGATCCGCGAGTGGCAGATCGACCCCGACACCGGCCATCTGAAGCTTGAGGACCTGGAGGATCTGCTGGACGAGCGGGTGCGCCTCGTGTGCTTTCCGCACTGCTCGAACGTGGTGGGCGAGGTCAACCCGGTCGTGGATATCACCGCGCTGGCCCATGCCGCGGGCGCGTTCGTCTGCGTCGACGGGGTCAGCTATGCGCCTCACGGGCTGCCCGATATCGGCGCGATGGGGCCTGATATCTATCTATTCTCGGCCTACAAGACCTACGGGCCGCATCAGGGCATCATGACCATCCGGCGCGAGCTGGGCATGCAACTGCCCAATCAGGCGCATTTCTTCAACGAAGGCAGCCTTTACAAGCGGTTCACCCCCGCCGGGCCGGACCATGCGCAGGTGGCGGCCTGCGCGGGCATGGCCGATTATATCGACGCGCTGGCCGCGCATCACGGGCTGGAGGGGGACGCAGCCGCCCGTGCGGGGGGCGTGCATGACATGATGCGCGCGCATGAAGAGACGCTGCTGGCGCCGCTGCTGGACTATGTGCGGTCGCGCAACTCCGTGCGTCTGCTGGGGCCGGAGACGGCGGCGGGCCGCGCGCCCACGGTGGCGCTGCGCGTCGACCGCCCCGGCGAGGAGGTGGCGCGCGATCTGGGCGCGCATGGCATCATGGCGGGCGGCGGCGATTTCTATGCGGTGCGGCCCCTGCGCGCGATGGGCGTCGATCCCGCGCATGGGGTGCTGCGGCTCAGCTTCGTGCACTACACCAGCCGCGCCGAGATCGACCAGTTGCTGAGCGCGCTTGACGATGTTCTTTGATCCGGCCCGCGGCGCGCTATGTCACTTGCGGACATACCCGGCCCAGAGTGAGACATGAGCGACAATAAACCGACCCTTCTTTGGCTCAGGCGCGATCTGCGGCTGTCCGATCACCCGGCGCTTTGTGCCGCGCTGGACCAAGGCGCGCCCGTGATCCCCGTATTCATCCTCGATGACTGCGCCGAGGCGCTGGGCGCTGCGCCGAAATGGCGGCTGGGCCTTGCGCTGGAGCATTTCGCGCAGGTGCTGGAGGCCAGGGGCAGCCGCCTGATCCTGCGCCGGGGCGATGCGCTGGACGTGCTGCGCGATCTGGTGCGCGAGACGGGGGCAGGGGCGGTGCATTGGTCGCGGCTTTATGATCCGGCGGCGATCGCCCGCGACAAGGCGGTGAAATCCGCGCTCAAGGAGGATGGCATCGACGCGCAGAGCCATGCGGGCCACCTTTTGTTCGAGCCTTGGACCGTCGAGACGAAAGAGGGCGGGTATTACAAGGTCTACTCGCCCATGTGGCGCGCGGTGAAAGATCGCGACGTGGCCGCACCGCTGCCCGCGCCAAAGGATCTGAGGGCGCCCGAGGCATGGCCCGCCAGCGACGATCTGGCCGATTGGCGCATGGGCGCCGCGATGAACCGGGGCGCCGAAGTTTGCCTGCCCTACCAGCAGGTTGGCGAGGAGGCGGCGCAGGAGCGGCTGGCATGGTTCACTCGCGAAAGCATCGACCGCTACAAGACGCGCCGCGATCTGCCCGGCATCGACGGCACCTCCAACCTGTCCGAGAACCTCGCCCTTGGCGAGATCAGCCCGGCGCAATGCTGGCACGCAGGGCTGCGCGCGCTGCACGAGGGTGCAGGCGGCGCCGAGACATGGATCAAGGAGCTGGTCTGGCGCGAGTTTGCCTATCACCTGATCTATCACACACCGCAGATCGCCACGCGTAACTGGCGCGAGAAATGGGACGATTTCCCGTGGAACGAGGATGGCAGCACAGCCGAGGTCACCGCATGGAAACAGGGACGCACCGGCGTGCCCTTCGTCGATGCGGCGATGCGCGAGATGTATGTCACCGGCCGGATGCACAACCGCGCGCGGATGATCGTCGCCAGCTACCTGACCAAGCATCTGATGACACATTGGCGTGTCGGGCAGGCATGGTTCGATGATTGCCTGACCGATTGGGACATCGCATCGAACGCGATGGGCTGGCAGTGGGCGGCAGGCTCGGGCCCGGATGCGTCGCCCTATTTTCGCATCTTCAACCCCGAAACGCAGCTGGAAAAATTCGATCCCGACGGAAACTTTGTGCGCGCATGGATCGCCGAAGGCTATGACACCCCCAGCGACACGGCGCTCAGCTATTTCGACGCCATTCCGCGCAGCTGGGGCTTGTCGGCGACTGACAGCTATCCCCGCCCGGCACTGGAGCTGAGCGAGGGGCGCGAGCGTGCGCTGAATGCCTATCAGGAGCGGTCTTTCTGATGAGGGGCGAGATACAATTGCCGGTGCATGTGCCCGGCCAAGAAACGGAACAAACCCGGATGATCCTGACTTCGACGGACGGCCAGAAAAACCTGCCACGATATTTCGCGCGCGTTTTCGAAAAAACCCGCAACATCAACCGGGGGCGGCTGGATTTCGTGCTGCCCGACGGGCGCGTCTTTCGCGCCGAGGGCCCCAATCCCGGCCCGGTGGGCGAGGTGCATCTGCACAACACCGATGTCTTTGCCCGCCTGATCCGCGAGGGGGATCTGGGCTTTTGCGACGCCTATCTCGACGGCTGGTGGAGCAGCCCGGATCTTCAGGCGCTGATGGATTTCATCTGCACCGATAACGAGGACGTCTATGACGGCTTTCCCGGCATGTCCCTCGTGCGCGCGTTCGAGCGTGTGCGCCATTGGCTGCGCAGCAATTCCAAGGGGCAGGCGCGCAAGAACATCAGCTATCACTATGATCTGGGCAACGAATTCTACCGGCTCTGGCTGGATGAGACGATGACCTATTCCAGTGCCCTCTTCGAGACCGGGCAGGAAAGCATGGAAAAGGCGCAGACAGCCAAATACGCCTCGATGGTGGATCGCATGGGCGTGAAGGCGGGGGACCACGTGCTGGAGATCGGCTGCGGCTGGGGCGGCTTTGCGGAATATGCCGCCAGTCAGCGCGGGCTGAAGGTGACGGGCCTAACCATCAGCCGCGAGCAGCTGAGCTTTGCGCAGCAGCGTATTGAAAACGCGGGACTTTCCGGGCTGGTGGACTTCAAGTTGCAGGATTATCGCGACGAGCGCGGCACTTATGACGGCATTGCCAGTATCGAGATGTTCGAGGCTGTCGGCCAGCAATACTGGCCCACTTATTTCAACACCGTGCGTGACCGGCTGCATCCCGGCCGGCGCGCGACGCTGCAGATCATCACCATCAGTGATGCGCGTTGGGACGTCTACCGGCGGGGCGTGGATTTTATCCAGAAATACATCTTTCCGGGCGGCATGCTGCCCAGCCCCGGTGCGCTGCGCGCCGAGGTCGAGCGCGCGGGCCTGACCATTGCCGGGTCCATGGAGTTTGGCGAAAGCTACAGCCAGACCTTGCGCCGCTGGCATGACCGGTTCAACGATCAATGGGACGCGGTGGCCGACATGGGCTTTGACGAGCGGTTCCGGCGGATGTGGAATTTCTATCTCACCTCTTGCGCCGGATCGTTTCACGCAGGAAACTGCGACGTAACGCAGATCACCATCGCCAAGCCCGGATAAGCCATGCCAAAGACACGCACCCTTCCCACCGCCGCGCGTCTTGTGGCGGCAATCGCGCTGGGCGCTCTGGGCTGGCTGGCCTCTGAGATGGTGCGCCCGTTGATGCCGCCGCAGACGGCCTTCGGGTGGTTCAACTATGTCAATCTGGCGCTCGGCGTGCTTTGCGGCTGGTTCGTGATCGGCAGCCGCGCCGGGCGCGGCTATGGCGAGGCATTGGCAAACGGGCTGACGGGCGTTCTGGCGCTGATCATCTGGGGGTTTTTCGTCCAGAGCTTCAACCTGATGCTCAAGCAGTCGATGGAGGGCAAGTTCGACGGCCCGGTCGAGGCGATCGTCGGGATTTTCAACAATGCCATCGACTATGCGCAATACCTGATTGACCCGGCGCTGATCGGAACGCTGCTGGTGGGGGGGATGATCTGCGGGCTTCTGGCTGAAATGGCCGCGCGGCGCTGGACGTGACGCGATGAGCGCGGCGTTTTTCTATGGCGCCCTGCGCGACCCGGGGCTGCGGGACATCGTTCTGGGACCGGGCGCTCGCGGCGCGCGGATGCAGCCCGCCGTTTTGCCCGATCATGCCGTGACATGGGCCGACGGCGATGCTCTCATCACCGCGCAGGCGGGCGCCGAGGCGGAGGGCGTGCTGGCGGAAGGTCTGGACCCGCAGGCGGTGCTGCGGCTTGAGTTCTACGCGGGCGGATGCGGCCATAGTTTCTCGCAAGATGTGCAGGTGAGCGCGGCCGGCGCCCCGCATGGCGCGCGCATCTGGTGCGCGCCAGCAGAGCGCAATGCGCAGGGCACGCCGTTCGATCTGGCCGCGTGGCAGGCGGGGCACGGCGCGCTTGCACGCATCGCCGCGACCGAGGCGATGGAGTATTTCGGCACGTGCAGCGCGCAGGTTCTGGCGGCGCGCATGCCGATGATCCGGGCGCGTGCGGCCTCCCGGCTGGCGGCGACGGCGGTGCCGGCCGCGTTGCGCAGCGATACCGGCGCGGACGCGGTCGAGGCGGTCCGCACCGAGATCCTGCATGCCGGGTTCTACCGCGTGGAGGCACGCGAGCTGCGCCATCCCACCTTCGGCGGCGGGATGAGCGACACGCTGCGCCGCGAGATATTCATCGCCACCGACGCCGCGCTGGTGCTGCCCTATGATCCGGCCCGCGACCGTGTGCTTCTGGTCGAGCAGTTCCGCATCGGCCCCTACGGGCGCGGCGATCCGCGCCCCTGGATGCTGGAGCCCGTGGCGGGCCGCGTCGATCTCGGCGAGACGCCCGAGGAGGCCGCGCACCGCGAATGCGCCGAAGAGGCGGGGCTGACGCTGGCGCGGCTGGAAAAGATCGGCGGATATTACTGCACCCCCGGATATTCGACGGAATACTTTCACAATTTCGTGGGCATTGCGGAGCTGCCGAACGATCTGCCGCGTTATGGCGGGCTGGACAGCGAGGCCGAGGATATCCGCCTGCATGTGCTGGACTTCGCCGCCGCCATGGACCTGATCGACACGGGCGAGGCCGATGACGGCCCGCTGATCCTGTCGCTGCTGTGGCTGGCCCGGCACCGCGAGCGTCTGCGCGCTGCGGCTTGAGTTGGCGCGCCATCGGGCCTAAGTATCAGGCCACGTTTTCAACGCTGGAAAGGACGCGCCATGCGCATTGCTCAGGATCTGGCCGACATGATCGGCAACACCCCCATGATCAAGCTGCGCCGCGCCAGCGAAGAGACGGGATGCACCATTCTGGGCAAGGCGGAATTCCTCAATCCCGGCCAGTCGGTCAAGGACCGCGCGGCGCTTTATATTATCCGCGACGCGGTCAAGCGCGGCGCGCTGAAGCCCGGCGGCACCATCGTGGAGGGCACCGCCGGCAACACGGGCATCGGCCTTGCGCTCGTCGGCGCGTCGATGGGCTTCAAGACCGTGATCGTCATCCCCGAGACGCAGAGCGAAGAGAAAAAGGACATGCTGCGCCTTGCGGGCGCCGAGCTGGTGCAGGTGCCCGCCGCGCCCTACAGCAACCCCAACAACTTCGTGCGCTATTCCGAGCGTCTGGCCAATGAGCTGGCCAAGACAGAGCCGAACGGCGCCATCTGGGCCAACCAGTTCGACAATACCGCCAACCGGCAGGCCCATATCGAGACGACCGGCCCCGAGATGTGGGAGCAGACCGGCGGCAAGCTGGACGGCTTTTGCTGTGCCGTCGGATCGGGCGGCACGCTGGCGGGCGTCGGCATGGCGCTGCAACCCAAGGGCGTGAAGGTGGCGATTGCCGATCCGATGGGCGCCAAGCTCTATTCCTATTACACCACCGGCGAGCTGGAGTCCGAGGGCAGCTCGATCGCCGAGGGCATCGGTCAGGCGCGCATCACCGCCAACCTCGAAGGGTTCACGCCCGATCATGCCTACCAGATCACCGATGAGGAGGCGCTGCCGATCGTGTTCGATCTGCTGCATCACGAGGGGTTGTGCATGGGCGCCTCGACCGGTGTGAACGTGGCGGGCGCGATCCGGCTGGCGCGCGAGATGGGGCCGGGCCACACCATCGCGACGATCCTGTGCGACTATGGCTCGCGCTATCAATCCAAGCTGTTCAACCCCGAATTCCTGCGTGAAAAGGGGCTGCCCGTGCCCGAATGGATGCAGGACGCGCCGCGCTCGATCCCGGGCGTGTTCGAGGAATGATGGCACTTCTTCGCGGTCTTCTTCTGGCGCTGACGCTGGCGATGTTGCCGGTTTCGGCGGCGATGGTGTCCCTTGCCCCCACGCCCGCCGAGGCGCAGCAACCGCCCGCGGCACCCGATTACGACAGGTGGGATACCATCGCCCAGCGGGCCACGAGCGCGATTGAAAACCAGCGCGCGTCGACGTCCGCGTTCGAGGATCTGCGCGATCAGCTGGCCGAATGGCGCAGCGTGTTTGCCAATGCCCAGGGCCTCAACAGCAACGCCATCGCCACGCTTGAGGCGCAGCTCAAGGCGCTGGGGCCTGCGCCCGCCGACGGCGAGGCAACCGAGGCGCCTGAAATTGCAAGTCAACGCAAGGCGCTGCGGGATCAGCTGGCTGAATTGCGCGCCCCGGTCAAGCAGGCCGAGCTGGCCTACAGCAAGGCCGACGAGATGATAAAGTCGGTTGACCGCATCATCCGCGACCGCATGTCCGAAGAGCTGCTGGAGCGCGGTCCGTCTCCGCTCAACCCGGCGCATTGGATGGCGGGCGTCAATGCGGTTGCCAATACCTTCAACAAAGTGCGCAGCGAAATCGCCGACGGCGCGGGCAGCGTGTCGCAGCGCGGGGATCTGATGTCCAAGTTGCCGCTGGCGCTGCTGCTTGCGGCGCTCGGCCTGGTTCTGCTGGTGCGCGGACGCTTCTGGGCCGAGTTGCTGGTGCGCATCGTGCGCCCCAAGTCGGCCACGTCCGGGCGCTGGATCGTGGGTTTCCTGATCTCTCTGGGCGAAGTGATCTTTCCCTTTGTCGGACTGCTGATGATCATCAAGGCGTTCGATGTCGGCGGGCTGGTCTCGTCGCAAAATTCGGATCTGCTGAAGGTTCTGCAAACCACGGTTCTGATTTTCCTCGTCACGCGCTGGACGGCGATGCGCAGTTTCCCGCGCCAGGACGAGGACCGTCTGCCGCTGGCGCTTGAGCCGGAGGACCGCCGCGCAGGGCGGTTCTATGGCGGATCGCTCGGCGTCGTCATGGCGGCGATCCATCTGATCCACAACGTCGCGAACATCAACGGCTGGACCATCGAGGCGCGCGTCGTCGTCGTCTTTCCGGTCATGCTGCTGGCCGCCTTTGTCCTGATCCGGCTGGCGCGCCTTCTGGATCGGCATACACACGCCACCACCGAGCCCGAAGAGGACGAAAGCGATGAGCCCGGCACGAACGGCTATCGCAAACAACTGGTCCGGCTGCTGTCAAAGCTTCTGGTGCTGGTGGCCGTCGTCGCGCCAACGCTGGCGGCAATCGGCTACTACAAGGCCGCGATCAACCTTCTGACGCCATCGATCCTGTCGCTTATCCTGATGGCGGTGCTGATGATCCTGCAGGGCGTGATCCGCGAGCTCTATACCCTTGCCGCGCGCGAGCGCGAGGGCGCGGGAGAAGACCTGGTGCCGATGCTGGCCGGGTTCGTGATGGTGCTGCTGTCGCTGCCGCTGTTTGCGCTGATATGGGGTGCCCGCGTCGCGGATCTGAGCGAGCTTTGGGTGAATTTTCGGCGCGGCATCACCGTTGGCGATCTGACGCTATCCCCGACGATCTTCCTGACGCTGGCGATCGTTTTCGCCATCGGCTTTCTCGTCACGCGGGTGATTCAGGGCACGCTCAAGAACTCGCTCCTGCCGAAAACGCGGATCGACACCGGCGGGCGCGACGCGATCGTATCGGGCGTCGGCTATATCGGGATCTTCCTTGCCGCGCTGATCGCCGTCACCAGCGCCGGGATCGACCTGAGCAGCCTCGCCATCGTCGCCGGTGCGCTGTCCGTCGGTATCGGTTTCGGCCTGCAGAACATCGTGTCGAACTTCGTGTCCGGCATCATCCTGCTGATCGAGCGCCCCATCAGCCAGGGCGACTGGATCGAGGTGAACGGCCAGCATGGCACGGTGCGCGAAATCTCGGTCCGCTCCACCCGGATCGAGACGTTCGACCGCTCGGATCTGATCATTCCCAACGCCGATCTGGTCAGCGGAACCGTGACGAACTACACCAAGGGCAGCACGGTTGGCCGTCTCGTCATCAAGGTCGGCGTGGCCTATGGCACCGACACCCGCTGGGTCGAGGGCATTCTGCGCGAGATCGCCCGCGCCCATCCCATGGTCCTGATGAACCCCGAGCCAAGCATCATCTTCTCTGGGATCGGCACGGAATCCTTTGACTTTCAGGTCCGGCTGATCCTGCGCGACATCAATTTCGTGATGAACGTGACTTCCGACATCAACCACGAGATCGCCGAGCGCTTTGCCAAGGAAGGGATCGAAATGCCCTATCAGCAGCGCGATATCTGGCTGCGCAATCCCGAAACGCTGACCGGTGCGACGCGCGGCGGCCGCAGGGCGGATGAAAAGGACGGCGGGCAGGATGATGCGCCGCCCGTCTATCCGCCGCAGCGCATGGACGATGCCGACGGCGATGGCGGGGCAGGGGACGCGGACCGATGAGCGCGCCGCTTTTCCTTGAGGATCCCTATCTGTCCGACGCGCCCGGCCGGGTGGCGGCCCACACGGCCGAGGGCGGTGTCGTGCTGGGCGCGTCGATCTTCTATCCCACCGGGGGCGGCCAACCGGGCGACAGCGGCCGGATCTCCTGGGCGGGCGGCGCGATGGAGGTTGCCACCACGCTGAAGGGCGAGGACGGCGCGATCGTTCTGCTTCCCGCCGCGCCCCAGGCTCTGCCGCCCGTCGGCACCGCCGTCGAGCAGCATCTGGACTGGCCCCGCCGCCACCGCCTGATGCGGATGCACACGGCGCTGCACCTTCTGTCGGTCGTGATTCCGCTTCCCGTCGCGGGCGGCGCGGTGGGCGAGGCCCGCAGCCGTCTGGATTTCGACATGCCCGAAGCGCCCAGCGACCGCGATACGCTGGAGGCGCTGCTGAACCGGATGGTGGACGACGATATGCCCGTCACTGAAACCTGGATCACCGATGCCGAGCTGGCGGCGAACCCCGGTCTCGTCAAGACGATGTCGGTCGCCCCGCCGCGCGGCGCGGGCAGGATCCGGCTGATCCGGATCGGCAGCGGCGATGACATGGTCGATCTTCAGCCCTGCGGCGGCACGCATGTGGCCCGCACCGGCGAGATCGGCCGCCTCGCGCTGGGCAAGATCGAAAAGAAGGGCAGGCAGAACCGACGCGTCTATCTGCATCTGGACGACTGAAGCGCTGCCGATCCGTTTGGGGGATTGGCTGGCCGAAGTTCGGCGGGGAATGTTTTGGCGCGAGGATGTCGCCAGGAGGGCATTATCCGCTTGAACCCCCCACATCGCCAACGATAAAGAGGCGCAACGGAGCGGTGGCCGAGTGGTCGAAGGCGCACGCCTGGAAAGTGTGTAGGCGGGAGACCGTCTCCAGGGTTCGAATCCCTGTCGCTCCGCCATTATCCCCATTGCGAACCAGTGACAGCGCCCTGACGGGCATGGATTTTTCCGTGTTATCAAAGGGGTTTGCGGTAACCGACCGAACCTCATAGACGCGCCGCCAGGCTGAAGTTAGGCTCAGAATGGCCCTCGGTCTCAGTTTGGGCGAACCTAGCCTGTTCCGGTTCGGTCTCGTTTTCTCGTTACCTTTCAATGCTCTGCCGCCGAACCCCGCCAAAACCCAAGCGCGCGTTCCGAACGATATCGATGGTAACATACCCAATCTGGCTCTCCTCAAATGAACTTGCGGGCTTCTGACAACTGGACGCGATGTCCGAAGAAGACTTCATTTCGACCCCTCCGGAGCGCCAGATGCTCGAATGCCGCTGAAAATCTCGTCGCGATTGATCAGCACGATCTGTTGGTCTTGGGGCGCGCGCGCTTCGGGGGCGGTATCTAGCCCGTCAGCGACTGATCGCAGCTGTGCAAGGTAGCGGCTCGCGTCAGGCTCGAGGAACTGCGGCTTGAACTCGGACCCTCGAACATAGGTTCGCGCACTCTTGTCGTAGAGCATGTTGTCGGGGGAGAAGCCGATTTACCGATTCAGGTCGGTGGACGCCTGGTTCACCGAGACCCCGAACTGGTCCATCAGATCGCTCCGGTTCACATGCCCCTCCCAGAACAGGCGGAACTCTATGAACTCGAGGCGCTGCTCGACACCCCAGCGAAGTTCCGACCTGTCGTTCTCCAAAATCACCTCCGCGCCAGATCGGTGGACCCGCAAACATCCGCCGTGCTTGGAAGTGCTTCTGCTCCTGTGATCACCGTATCGCGCGCACTTGAGCTCTATTGAAGTCCGCCCAAGGATAAGGCCCTCGATAAAAGTGATGATCAGCTTCGGCGCTGGAAAAACCCACGCAAGAAGGCGATCCGGAATTTTCGGGACGTCGTCAGTGATAAGCCTCTCGCGAAGATCACGGGCTACGACACGCTCCCGACGCCTGACGCTTGGCGCGCACAAGGGATACGACAGCGCCGACTTCGTCGCCGCGCTCAGGGGGATGGTCATGACACCGCATGTGGCACAGAAGCTGCAACCTCGTCCGAAACCAGTGCGGTGGTGCGTGCATTCTGATCAGACAGCACCAACATTTCGATGCGACGCGCTCTGGGTCTGGCTGATGGCACAGAATCCCGTCGAGCGGCAGAACCGGGCGACCGAATTGATCTGTCCGTTCAACCTGCGCCCGCTGCTGGCGTCCTGGAACCTGGGCCATTGCAGCGAATCTCACACGCCGCGCAACCTGGCCTATGCCCGCAAAGTTGACGCACACCTTCAGGGCAATGTAATCGAGGACGCGCTGGCGCACGACATCACACCCGCCGGACTGGCGCAGCGGGTCTGGAACGCCGATGGTCTGGAGCAATTCCTTGGCCGGGGTCTGTCGCCGCAGGGGGTGATGACCTTTATGACGTTCCGGGTTCTCAGCCACTCGACGAAATACATGACGCCCGAGGATATCGCGGCGGTCTCCGCCGATCTGACGCAAGGCGCGCCCGCACCGACGCCGCCGGAACCGCGCACCGGGGCGATCGCGCAGAATGCCGATGGCCACAACCTCTACCTTTGCCTTTGCGCCGGGTGTCATGTTGCCGACGGCGAAGGGCAGCTCTATGGTTCGGTGTCCATGCGCAGCAATACCAGTGCGATGTTCGACAACCCGCTCGACCTCGTGGGCGAACTAATGGCTCTGGTCAACTATCTGCGTCAGCGATGGGGCGACCACAAGCAGGCGCTGCCGGTCGAGGCAGTCACACACCGGGCTAAGGAAGCGCAGATCGGCACCGACGATGAAAATGACAACGAGGGTCAATGAAACGCACTGCTAACGGACACCACACCGCCCGTTCCTCGGGTCGCGCAGGCAGGGTTGGGCCGGGCATGGTACTCATCGTGCCGACGCTTCTTGCGGGCTGCGACGGGCGGCAGTCGGTCCTGTCGCCGGGCGGCGCCGATGCGCGGGTGCTGGGCGATCTGTTCTGGGTGATGCTGGTCGGAGCCGTCATCCTGTGGCTGCTGGTCAATGGGCTGTTCTTTTATGTCACACGCATCAACCGCGCGGCGCTGTCGCGCCGGTTTGCCAATGGCTTGATCGTCGTCGGCGGGGTGGTCTTCCCCACGGTGGTGCTGGGCGCGCTGCTGACCTACGGCCTGTCGATCATGCCCGATCAGCGCGCGCCGGGCGAAGGGCTGACCCTGCGCGTCACCGGTGAGCAATGGTGGTGGCGGGTGGAATACTGGCCCGACGGGGCTGATGCGCCCATCGTCGCCGCCAATGAAATTCGCCTCCCCGCAGGCCAGCGCAGCGAGGTCGTGCTGAACGCCGGGCGGGTGATCCATTCCTTCTGGATTCCGGCCTTGGGCGGCAAGATGGACATGTTTCCGGGCCGCGAAACCCGCATGTCGCTCAAGCCGGAGGCGCCGGGCACGTGGCGCGGCCAATGCGCCGAGTTCTGCGGGGCCAGCCATGCGCTGATGGCGTTCGAGGTGGTGGCAATGCCGCCCGACGATTTTACCGCCTGGCTGGACGCGCAGGCCGCTTCTGCCGCGCCCCCGGCAACCGAGGCGGGCGCACGCGGCGCACGGATCTTTGCACGCGAGGGCTGCGGCGCCTGCCATGCGGTGCGCGGCACAGATGCGCGCGGCGCGGTCGGGCCCGACCTGACCCATGTGGGCGGTCGGCTCAGCCTTGGCGCGGGAACGCTGGGCACGACGTTGGAGGACTTTCAAACCTGGATCGCCCACACCGGCGAAATCAAACCGGAGGTCGAGATGCCGTCATATGACTATCTGGCGGACGCGGACTTGGCCGATCTGGCAGCTTATCTGAAGGGGCTGGAATGAACGACACCGAACAGACCGGCCCCAGTGGCCCCTATCCGCCAACCGAGGCGATGCTCGCCAAGCCTGTCCCGCAGGACGAACAGGACCGCACGGCGGCGGAGTTGCGCGCCGCCTGGGAGCCGCCGAAAGGCTGGCGCTATCCCACCGCCGTCAACAATTCCGAGGTCGGGCTTTGGTATGCGCTGACCGCCTTTGGCTTCATGCTGCTGGCGGGGGTGCTGGCGCTGGTGATGCGGCTGCAACTCATGGTGCCGGACAACGATCTGATCTCGGCCGACCGGTTCAACCAGTTCTTCACCATGCACGGCTCTGCGATGATGTTCCTCTTCGCGGTGCCGATGTTCGAGGCGATTGCCATCCTGATCCTGCCCGCCTTCCTCGGCGGGCGCGACATGCCGTTTCCGCGCCTCTCGGCCTTCGGCTTCTGGTGTTTCGTCATCGGCGGCGTGTTCGTCATGGGATCACTGCTGTTCGATGCGGCCCCCACGGCCGGGTGGTTCATGTATCCGCCGCTGGCCACGCAGGACGAGGGACCGGGCAGCGACATCTGGCTTCTGGGTCTGTCGTTCATCGAGATTGCCTCGATCGCCGCCGCGGTTGAGTTGATCGTCGGCGCGCTGAAATGCCGTCCGCCCGGAATGCGCGTCAATATCATGCCGCTTTATGCGTGGTATGTGCTGGTCGTCGGGGGCATGATCCTGTTCGCCTTCCCGCCGCTGATTGCCGGCGATTTCCTGTTCGAGCTTGAGCGCAGTTTCGATTGGCCATTCTTCGATCCGACGCGCGGCGGCGATCCGATGCTTTGGCAACACCTCTTCTGGATCTTCGGCCATCCGGAAGTCTATATCGTCTTCCTGCCTTCCATTGCCATCGCCGCCATGGTGATCCCAACCGTCGCGCGCCGCCCCATCGTCGGTTATTCCTGGATCGTGCTGTCCGCCGTCGGCACCGGGTTCCTGTCGTTTGGCCTCTGGGTGCATCACATGTTCACCACCGGCTTTCCGAACATCTCGCTGGGGTTCTTTTCAGCGGCAAGCGAGGCAGTGGTGATCCCCACCGGCATCCAGCTGTTCGCCTTTGCCGCCACGCTGATCGCGGGGCGGGTAAAGATGAGCCTGCCGATGCTCTGGATCGCCGGCGCGCTGGCGATCTTTACCGCCGGGGGGCTGACCGGCGTGATGCTGGCCATCGCGCCGTTCAACTGGCAGGTGCATGACACCTATTTCATCGTGGCGCACCTGCATTACACGCTGTTTGGCGGCATGGTCTTTCCGGTGATCGCGGGGGTCTATTATTTCTATCCCTTCATCCGCAAGAAGATGCTGAGCGAGCGTCTGGGCCGCTGGGCGTTCTGGCTGATCTTCACCGGCTTTAACGTGACCTTCCTGCCGATGCACCTGACCGGCCTCTTGGGGATGCCCCGGCGCGTCTTCACCTACCCCGAGGCAGCGGGCTGGGGTTGGCTCAACATGATCTCCACCCTTGGCGCTTTTGTCATTGCCGCCGGATTTGCCGTCTTCGTCTGGGATCTGCTGCGCCCCAAGGGTGACCAGAAAGAGGTGCCGCGCAATCCGTGGGATGCCGGCACGCTGGAATGGAGCCATGATGTTCCGGCAGAATACTGGGGCGCGCGCTCGATCCCGCATGTCACCTCGCGCTATCCACTATGGGACGATCCCAAGCTGGTGGAACGGATGGATGCCGGGCGCTATTACCTGCCGGGCAGCCCGCATGGCCATCGCGAAACGCTGGTGACCAGCGTGATCGACGCCAGCCCCGAACTGGCACAGCGCGTCACCGGCCCGACATGGATCACGCTCTGGGCGGCGGGCTTTACGGGCGGTGCGTTCATCTTCCCGACCTTTCACATGTATCCGTCGGCCATCGTATCGGGCGCCTTTGCGGTGGTCTGCATCCTTTACTGGCTCTGGACCTCCACCGCGCGTCCGCCGGAACATGGCATGCGCGACGCCGGGCTGGGACTGTCTCTGCCGACCTATGCGTCGGGGCCAAAGGCCGTTGGCTGGTGGGCGGTCTGGATCACCATGCTGGGCGATGCCACCGCCTTTGCCAGCGTGGTCTTCGGCTTCTTTTTCTACTGGACTGCGAAACCGGATTTCCCGCCCGAGGGTGCCATGCATGCCGCGCCCGCGCCGGTGGGCCTGGCCGTTCTGGCGCTGGCCTTGTCATGGGCGCTGACGCTGGGCGCGCGGCACTGGAACCGGGCCGGCCGGGTGGGTGCGGCGCGCGCGGCGCTGATTGCCGCCCCGCTTCTGGCGGCAGGCGGGGTTGCGGCGCTCATCAGGTCGGTGCAGCATCTGGAGCCGACCGCGCATGTCTATCCGGCGATCATCTGGGCGCTGATGGTCTGGGTCGTGGCCCATGCGGCGGTGGGCATCATCATGCAGCTTTACTGCCTTGCCGGCAGCCTCACCGGCAAACTCACGCCGCGCTTTGACGCCGACCTGTGGAACATCACGCTAGTCTGGCACTTCCTGTGTCTGACCGTGCTGGTTGCCTGTGCGGTGATCGGCCTTGCGCCGGAGGTTCTGTGATGACCGGTGAACACCAGCCCCGCGCCGACGAAGAGCGTCGCGAGTTTCGCGAGGAGGCAGAGAGCCTGTGGCGGATCACGCTCGCTCCGGTCACATGGGTTGCGCATTTCGTGGCCAGCTACGGCGTTGCCGCTGTGACCTGCGCCAAGGCGCCTGGCCTGCTGGGGGCTGCCCGGATCGGCCTGATGCTGGCCACGCTGCTGGCGCTGGCGGTGATCGCCTGGCTGGGCTGGCGCGCCTGGCGGCAATGGGATTACCGCAACACTGGCGATTACACCAATGCGCTGGGTCAGGCCGAGGACCGGCACCAGTTCCTGGGGCATGCGGCGGTGTTGCTGGCACTGATCTCGGCCATCGGCGTGGTCTATGGCACCCTGCCGGTTCTGCTGCTGGACACCTGCCGATGAGGGGCGCGGCGCTCATATCCGCCCTGGCGCTGGCCGCCTTCATCTGGGTGATGCCCTTGGAGGCGTGGTTCGGTGCAGCGTTTCCCGCGCATATGCTGCGACACATGATGCTGGTCGCGGTGATTCCGCCGCTGCTGGTGCTGGGCGCGCCCCGGCTGGCAGACCGGATCGCGCCAGCTCCGATGATCGCGGCGGCGATCGAATTCGTGCTGGTCTGGGCCTGGCATCTTCCTGCCGTGCATGGCTTTGCCTTTCTCAGCCGAATGGGATTTGCGTTCGAGCAGGGAAGTTTCCTGCTTGCGGGCATCCTCGTCTGGGCCGGGTGCCTGCGCGCCGGTCAGCCGCTGATGGGCGCAGGTGGATTGCTGCTGACCTCGATGCACATGACGCTTCTGGGCGCGCTGATCGTGTTGGCGCCGCGCGATCTTTACGCCGAGATCTGCGGCCTGGCGCCCGACCTCTCAGCGCAGCAATCGGGCGGGCTGCTGATGCTGGGGATCGGCACGCCGGTCTATCTGGTGGCGGGGCTGATCCTGACCGCGCGCGCCCTTGGCAGGACGGAGGCGCACCCATGAGGCATGTCTGGCAGACCCTAGCAGCTATTGCCGTGCTGGGCGCTTTGGCCGGGGGCACGGTCGTGGCGTTCGGGCTTTACAACGTGTCGGCGCGAGTGGGGCATCTGCCGGGCGTGTCCTGGTTGCTGCACACGACGTTCCGCAACTCGGTGCGCCTGCGGGCAGAAAAGCCGGACGACATGCCCGACCTTCGCGACCCCGCGCTGATCGAATTGGGTGCGCGGCATTACGACACCGCCTGCCGCACCTGCCACGCCGCCCCGGGAGAGGCACAAAGCGCGACCGCGGCGGCGATGGTGCCGGCACCGCCCCATCTCGACGCCGCCGTTCAGGACTGGCAGCCGCATCACCTCCACTGGATCGTCGCCAACGGCGTCAAGATGACGGGCATGCCGCCCTGGCCAGCCCAACGGGATGACGATGTTTGGCCGGTCGTGGCTTTCCTGACCTCGGTCCAGCGCGGGATGACCGATCCGGAATATACCGCCCTGACCCGTCTCCCAGAGGGCAAGGCGCCTCAGACCTATTGCCTTGGCTGTCACGGGCAAGGCGGATCGGCGCATGTGCCGCCGCTGGGCCATCAAAGCGCGGCCTATCTAGAGATGTCGCTGCGTGCCTATCTGGACGGCACCCGCGCCAGCGGAATCATGGCGCAGGCGGTGGGCGAGGTATCTCCCGAGGCCCTGGACGATCTGGCGCTTTGGTTCGCGCAGCAGACACCCGAACCCGGTCCATTCCCCGACATGCCCGCAGAGCTTGTCGAACGGGGCCGCGCGCTGGCCCATGCCGCGACCGCCGATGCGGATGTTCCCGCCTGCGCCGCCTGCCACGGCCCGAATGCAAGCGAGGCCTCCGAGCTGTTCCCGGTACTCACCGGCCTGCCAGCCCCCTATCTGCGTGCCCAGCTTTTCCTGTGGCGCGAAACCGGGCGCGGCGGCAGCCGCCAAGCCGAGTTGATGCGAAAGGCGGCGCAGAATCTCGATGACAGCGACATCAGCGCACTGGTTGCCTATTACGCCACGTTGCAAGCCGACGAAAGCGACATGGAACATGAGTGAAAGCCGCGCGCTCAGCGATGTTCTCGATCGGCTTGAGGCCGCCGTCGATGGAGATGAGATCACAGTGCAGGAAATCATTGAGAGGCTGGGTCGAAAATCCTTCGCCTCCGTCATGCTGATCTTCTCGCTGATCTCCACCTCGCCCGCGAGCGCGATACCGGGCGTCACGGCGGTGGTTGCGGCCATCACATTCCTGCTGGCGGCCCAGATTATCCTGGGGCGCGACCATCTGTGGTTGCCCGGTTTAATCACCCGCCGGCGCCTGTCGACGGACAAGCTCTGCAAGGGGATCGGATGGCTGCGCAGGCCGGTGCATTTCGTGGAGCGGTTCTTGAAAACCCGGCTCGCGTTCCTGTTTCACCGGCCATGGTTCTACCTGCCGCTGGTGCTGATCATGGCTCTCACGCTGTTAATGCCCTTCATGGAACTGGTCCCGACATCAGGCTCCATCGCATCGGCTGTCATCGCGCTCTTCGCTGCCGGTTTGCTGACCCGCGACGGTGCATTGGTCGTTGCGTCCATGCTCTTGCTCCTCGGCGTTCCTCTGGCGATCTGGAAATTCGGCTTTAGCTAGTTCCCACAGCGCGGACGCATCGTGGGAAGGCAAGCGGGGCGAGCCCGCTATCGTCAGGTTGCCCTCGGCATCCAGCACGATTGTCCGCGAAACAGGATCACGAAGCGCCCGACGACTGCCAGAAGCGGATGATGGGTCGGTTTCCATCAGGCGTCGGCGACCCCCTTGAACAGAGCCTCATCCACATGATCGCCGTGCAGCACCGAGATGCTCCCGGTCGTCTCCAGCACCACGGCGCGCACCGGTGACAGATCCAGCGCGTTAGCCTCGCGCAACTTGGCGATCAGATCTTACTCGGCCATCCGGGTGACGCGCAGGTTATCATGCAGGGTCACGCCGTCCTTCATCAGCAGGGACGGCATGTTCAGAACCAGCGCGTCCGGTCGGGGTGACCACCGCCGCAGCCGGGAGACGACAAACTGAACGGCTGTCACGTCGTTGTAGCGCTTCGGTCGATGGCCCGTTTCAATGCAGATTGAACCGAAACCCTCCCCGTAACGCTAAAGAAGCCCCTGCGGTTCAAAAAGCTGCAAAAGGAGGTTTATCGCCAATGGTGGATTTCAGCGAATTCATGCTTCGCGTCCTGTTTTCGGGGGCCTGCGGACTGGTTGTCGGGCTTGACCGCGAGATCAAGGGCAAGCCGCTGGGTGCCGGAGCCTATGTGCTCGTGGCCATCGGCTCGGCGGCGCTCATGGTGGTCACGCTGAACTTCGCGCTCAGCGGGGTTGCCGAGGACGAAGCCATGACCATCGACGCGACCCGGCTGATTCAGGGAATCGTCGGCGGCATCGGCTTCCTCGGGGCGGGGGCGATCATGTCGCCGCGTGACAACGGGCGCCTGAAAGGGGTGCGCAGCGGGGCGGCCATCTGGGCGGTGGGCTCGATCGGCATTGCCTGCGGGCTAGGTTACCTGAAGGAGGCGGCGTTCATCTCGATCTTGATCTTCGTGGTTCTCAACTTTTTTGATTGGCTGCACATTCGCGGCAACAAGTAGGAGGCTGTCGTGAGCGACAAAACCAGTTGCCTTGTCACCAAGCTGTCGCATTACGTGACCCTGTCCGACGCAGACAGGGCGCGGCTTGCCAGACTGGAAAGGACGGAGCGGAATTTCGACGCGGGCCAGGAGGTTTATCAGGGCGGCGATGAAAATCGGGATCTCTACGTCGTGAAGCACGGCTGGGCCTTCAGCTATACCGATCTGCCCGATGGTCGCCGCCAGATCGTCAAGATCCATCATCCCGGCGACGTCGTCGGTTTCCCGGATGTCGCCCTGAAACATGCGACGACCACGTTGCGCACTGTCGAGGACGTGTGCCTCTGCCCTTTCCCGAAATCATCGCTGGACGAGATCCTGCGGGAGTCGCCCCGGCTGTCGGCGCTCTTGCTGTCTATCGCGTTGCGGGATCAAGTCGTTCTGATCGACGTGCTCCGGGCGATGGGCCGGATGAGTGCGCAAGAACGGGTCAGCTACATGCTGCTGGACCTTATATCGCGGCTCAGAATCACCAACCGGGATATGACCGACACGATCCGCCTGCCGATGACCCAAAGCCAGATCGCCGATTACCTCGGGCTGACCAACGTCTATATCAGCAAGACATTCATCCGCATGGAACAGGATGGTTACATCCAGCGGGACCAGGAGCGCCTGCGCATCCTGCGAGAGGATGCGATGATAGACCTCACGGATTTTCATGATCGCTACGGCGACATGGATACCTCCTGGTTTCCGCAGGACTGACCTCTGCGGAAAGATTCAATCCAGTTGCAAGCGGAGGGGGGCGGTGTCGCGCATCCTTGGCGAACCCGCGCGGATAACGAATCACCCGGCGCGGGAACCAACGAGCAACGAAGTTTGTTGCACTATCGGTAGCGTCGAATTCTGACAAGCTACTGATTGTAAGACATTATTGCGGCTGATCTAACGCCTGGGGGCGAACGTGGAACTGCGGACTGTCATCATCTGGGGAATACTCTGTCTGTCTGCTGTCGTTCCGGCGGTCGGTCTGTTCGTTTGCGCGTTCATTCTCGCGATCCAAGTCGGTTTGATGGGTCTTCGGCCACTTGTTGCCTGTCTGCCCGCCCGGTTGCCGACAGGTCGGCAGGAATTCGCCACCCCGCACTTTTCAATCCATGTCGCGACCCACGCGGAACCGCCCCAAATGGTCATCCGCACGTTGAGGGCATTGCTGGATCAGGATTGGCCTCCCGAGCGCTACGAGATCATCGTGATGGACAATAACACCGCCGATCCGGCGCTATGGAAGCCGGTGGAAAGTTACTGCGCTGCGCATCCGGGGCGCATCACGTTTCTGCACCGCATGTGCGTGCGAGGCGCCAAGGCCGGCGCGCTCAACATCGCGCTGGAGCATACGCGCGCCGATGCGACCCATGTGGTGACCGTCGATGCGGATTATGTGGTCAACCGCGATTTTTTGAGACGCGCTTCAGAAGCGCTGCACCGGACCGGCGCCGATTATGTCCAGTTTCCGCAATCCTATGTTGCCACGGCAACGACTGCACCCGGCGTGGATGCCGAGCTCGAAGAGTATTTCCGCACCAATGCTGCTGTTGCCGATGACGCCGAGGCGGTGCTGCTGACCGGCACGCTTTGCGTGATCTCGAAACAGGCGCTGATCGCCGTTGGCGGTTGGTCGGGCGCCACCACGACCGAGGATGCGGAACTGGGCGTTCGGCTGCGCCAGGCGGGGTTTGCAGGCCGGTTCATCAACCAGATCGTCGGCAAGGGCCTTCTGCCGTTGTCTCTGCGCGATCTTGAAAAACAGCGGTATCGCTGGTGCAGCGGCAACGTCCAGACCCTGTTAAGGCATAGTTGGACGATTCTCACCCCCGCAGGCAATTTCAACCTGCACAAGCGGCTGGTCATTCTGTCGCAACTGACCGCCTGGTTCAGCCTCGCGTTCGTGCCCTGCGCGCTCCTGACAGTCTGGCTGCTGGCCGGTCAGGAGCACACACCCGCCGCAACATTGGCAGCCGGGGCCATCGTGCTCAGCCTGTGCGATCTCACAATACGCGTTGCCCTGCGCGGGCTGCACGATAGGCTGACATTTTCGGTGGTTCTGCGCGCGCTCGCCTGTCGCATCGCGCTGGCACCGCAATCGGCCAAGGCGACCTTCGATGCACTGACAGGCTGCCGCCTGAAATTCGTGGTGACTGACAAATCCGGTGACAAAGCGCAGGCCACCGGCTCGCTGCCTGCCTGTCACCTGATGATCTTCGTCACGGCTGTGATTCTGCTGATCGGCGTGCAGCCCACCCAGCCGCTGATCCTTGCCGCGCTGCTGGCGCTTTTGCTGCCACTTCCCGCCGCATTGCTGACCGATCAAAGCCTGCGCGCCTATCGCGCCGCGGTTGCCCCACCCCTGACGGAGGTTTCCGCATGACATCCGATCCGCTTGCTCCCTTGGTCGATATCATCATCCCGACCTTCAATCGCGCGCATCTGATCGCCGGGGCCATTCGTGCGGCGCTTGATCAAAGCTGGTGGAACATCCGCGTCACGGTGATCGACGACGCAGGCACTGACGCCACCCATGATGCAGTCCAGCCGTTCCTGTCCGATAGGCGCGTCAACTATATCCGGCTGGCGGGCAACCTCGGCACGGCAAATGCAAAGAATGCGGGCCTTTTGCTGACCGGGGGCGACGCGGTCACCTTTCACGATTCAGACGACATACCGCATCGCGACAAGGTCTTGCACCAGGTCCGTGTCCTGACCGCGCAGGATATCGGCGCCGACGAGTGTCTGAACTGGAAGCTGGCGCATAAGGAAGCGGGCCAGAGGCTGGAGGTCAGCGCCGCACTCACCCATCATGAGTTGATCCTGCCGGACGGGCGCCGCGTTGAAATCCGCCGCGACATTTCCCTGCTGGATGACGTGTTCCCGAACCTTCAGATGGGCGCGTGGGTGCCCGGCGAATGGACGCATATCAACTCCGGCCTGTTTCGCGCGGATGTGTTCCGCCGCCTCGGCGGGTTCGAGGACTGCATCGAGGAGGACCGCGAGTTCCGCAACCGGCTGATCCTGAATGGCGAGATTATCTGGATCGTGCCGGAACTGCTGCTGACCAAGATCGAGACCCCGGACAGCCTGACGCAATCGGCGGTGTCGAACTACGACAGCACAAGACGCAAGGCGGACCGCCAACTGGTCTGGCAGAAGGTCGAGGAGTGGCGCCAGAGCGGCACGGTCGCGACGGTGCCGGTGGATATCCCGAACCTTGAGGTGAGCTTTGTCAGCCGCCCCGATCTGCTGCGGCGCCGCGAGATTCCGGCGACGTTGGGCACATCGGCTCAGGTTGACAGGATCCTGCCCTCGGCCTCGGCCTTGCAGGTAGCCGCGCAATGAAGGCGCTGCGGCATCAGCCCGGGCGCGCCGCCATCGCGATCGTCGATCCGTGCAGCAGTGCGGGTTATGATCTGCCCGACATCGGGACTGGCGGGCTCGGCGGCACCGAAGCGACGGTGCTGCGGGTGGCCACCGCGCTCGGGCCTCAGTTCGAAATCACGCATTATCAGAATGGGCGCAGCAACCGGCATATGTCCGGGGCCGGGCAAATGCGGCCCCTGCACGAAGTCTGGGACGGGCCGAGTCCCGCTGTCCTGATCGTCATCAACCGCTGGAAGGTGGCGATCAAGCTGCGAAGGCAGCATCCGGAGAGGCCGATCTTCCTTTGGCTCCATATCTATCCCGGTCGTCACAACCGCAAGATGGGCGCAGCGCTGAAGGCCGCCGACATCACCGTCATCTGCGTTTCCAACACGCATGCGCATGAGCTTGCGGGGTTCCTCGGGGCGCAGGAGCTACCGCGCATCCGGGTGATCTACAATCCGCTCGACGACGCTCTGCACCCCGACGACATGCCCCGCGATCCGGACAGGCTGCTCTTCGCCAGCTCGCCGCACAAGGGGCTGGCCGAGGTGTTCGGACAGTTCGCCGTCCTGCGCCGCGATCTTCCGGACCTGAGCCTCGCCGTCGCCGATCCCGGCTATCTGCGGTGGGAAACGGGGCCGGTGCCCGAGGGCGTGCTCTTCCTCGGCTCGCTGTCGCATACCGCCCTGATCCGGCAAATGCGCCGGGCGCTGTGCCTCTTCTATCCGCAGACGACATTTGCCGAGACGTTCGGTCTGGTCTTGGCCGAGGCCAACGCGGTCGGCACGCCCGTTCTGGTCCACGGGGATCTTGGCGCGAACGCGGAAATCGTCGCGGATGCGGATCAGCGGGTAGACGGGCACGACCCGGCGCAAATCCTCGCGCGCATTCGGGCGTGGCGCCAGGCGCCGCCGCAGGTCACGGCCAATCCTGCCTTCTGGACGGGCCGGGTCGCCAACGAGTGGGCGCAGTTACTGGACCGCGCGACTGAGACGCGCCCGCAGATGAGAATGGTGTAGAGGATGACAGTCTCCAAACCGCTTGCTGCGTTGACGCCATTGACCTCCGACGGGCCGGTGCCGTCTCATGTCTTGGAGACCTTGCGGGCCGCCGCCGCGGGCGAGGAACGGGGCGCGCGCCCTATCAGCCACTCCATCGACCTGTTGAGGCAGGCAGGCTTACTGACGGATGACGGCACGAGCGATCTGGCCCGCACCGCACGCGCGCTGATGCAGGTCGGCGCGGCAAATCTCGGTGTCGGGCGGCTGTGGGAGGGGCATGTCAACGCGCTGCATCTTATCAGCCTTTATGGGACCGCCTCAGTCAAAAAGTCCCTGATCCGCAGGATCGCAGAACGCGCGCTGTTGGGCGTCTGGGGCGCTGACGGTGCGGTGCCGGTCGCGCTGGACGCCTCGGGAAACTGTTTGACTGGCAGCAAGAGCTTTGCCTCGGGTCTGGGCACGGTGACCGATGCGCTGGTCACCGTCAATTCCGGTCCCGATGTACGTCTGGCACTGATCGATGTGACGGATGCCGTCCGCGCGGACCCGTCCACATGGGACATGCAGGGGATGCGTGCCACCGCCTCGGGCAGCTACGATTTCGCGGGCTTGCCTGCGGGCCGGGTTGAGTGGATCGGCGCGCCGGGTGATTACCTGAGAGAGCCACACTTCGTTGGCGGTGTCTGGCGCATCGCGGCCTTGCAGGCGGGCGCCGCCGCGGGCTTGCTGGACAGGGCCGCAGCAGAGCTTCGCGCTGCAGGACGCATGGACGCGGAGGCTCAGAAAACCCGTCTGATGGGTGTATTGATGCGAATCTGGGCCGGTATGGCACTGACCGAGCGCGCCGCCGAAGCCGCCGACGACCGGCATATCGCACGAGAATCCATCGTCGCCACGTCGATAGCGGCCCGGCTTTTTACTGAAGAGGTCGGGCTCGACGCGATCCGGGCGGTTGAACAGAGCATCGGCCTGCGGCATTTCGATGCCGGCTCCGAGACCGGGCGGGTTGCGCGCGATCTGTCGGTCTATCTGCGGCAGGCCGCGCGGGATGCGTTTCTGCAACGCGCGGCGCAGACGGCCCTTGGAGAGGACGGTCGGATCTGGGGGGTGTTTGAATGAACATTGCGCCCAGCGCCCTGCTGCCGGACGTCTTCCAAGGCCAAGAAAGGCTCGTCGTGCTGGCCCCGCATCCCGACGATGAATCCCTCGGCTGCGGCGCGCTTTTGGCGCGGGCCTTCGCGGGGGCAGGTGCGCATGTCATCTGCCTGACCGATGGCAGCGCAAGTCATCCGGGCTCGGCCTTCTGGACCCCGACGCGGCTGGCGGCAAAGAGACAGGCGGAGATGGTCGAAGCGATCGAATGCCTGGGCGGATCCGCGCGCGACCTGACCTGGCTTGGCCTGACCGACAGCCGACTTTATCAGGCCGATGCCGCCGCTGTTGTCGCAAGGCTCGAGCAGGTCATCCAAGGCTGGGGCGCGCGCCATATTTTCGTGCCTGCCGCCGAGGACCACCACGAGGATCATCAGGCGACCGCGCGATTTGCAGGCCAGCTCCGCACCCGCCGACCGGACTGGATGTTTTACAGCTATCCCGTCTGGTGCCGCTGGGACGATCCGGATTTCCGGCAGACGATTGTCCGTCACAGCCCCGTGTCTGTGCCTCCGGGCGGCCTGCGCGACAGGAAACGCGCGGCGATTGATGCGCATCGAAGCCAGACTGGACAAATTGTCACCGACGATCCATCCGGTTTCACCCTGCCGCCGGGGTTCATCGAGAAATTCGTGACCGAAGACGAGATCTTCTGGAGGATGCCGTGATGGGTGTGGGTCGCGATCACCTGAACGCGCTTTATGCAGGCACCTCGGATCCGTGGGATTTTGCGCACAGCGATTACGAACAGGCCAAGTTCGCCGCGACGCGCGCTGCGCTGTCGCGGCCCCGTTACACCTCGGCCTTCGAGCTGGGCTGCGGCAACGGGCAGCTCGCCCGGCATCTGGTTAAGATCTGCGACCGCTATACCGGCATGGATGCCGTGGCCATCGCGATCGAGGCCGCACGCAAGGCAGTGCCGGAAGCCCATTTCATCTGCGATTTTTACCCTTGTCCACTGCCTACGGGCGATTTCGACCTGCTGATCCTGTCCGAGATCCTCTACTTTCTCGATCACGATACCCTCACGAAACTGGCCTCTGAAATCTCTACCGCTTGGCCTCATGCAGACGTGCTATGCGTGAGCTGGCTGGGCGAAACAGATCACGATTTGCAGGGAGAGGAGGCGCTGGAGACGTTTGCGAGGGCGCTTGCGACCCATTATTTCGACTGTATAGCGCAAACCGACGGGTATCGCATCGACCGCGGATTGCCGAGGGGGCAGGCATGAGCTTTACCGTCACAAAAGACACCGCCATCGTTATCCCCGCCCGCAACGAGGAGGCCCGGATTGGTGTCTGCCTGTCCGCTTTGGCTGCACAATGCGCGGCGCGCGTCACGGTGATCCTGGTGGTCAACAACACCACCGACTGCACAAGCGCTGCGGCCCGCGGCATCGCCGCTCGGCTTGGCCTCGACCTGACGGTGCTCGAGCGCAGCCTCGCTCCGGATCAGGGTGTCGGGGCCGCCCGACGGATCGGGTGCGATCACGCCCTGCAAACCCTGCCTGCGCTTCGCTATCTGCTCACCACGGATGCGGATTGCATCGCGTCCCCGGATTGGATTGCTCGAAACATCGCCCATCTGGAAACGGTGGACGCTGTCTGCGGCAAGATCGGTCTGATCGCGGGCGAAGCGGATATCCTCGACGGTATAGACCGGCACTTTGCGGAAATTGAAGGGACCTACAGACGCTTGGTGCAGGATATCTATGCGCGTCACGCGCCGGGATGTGCGGATATCGGTGGCACCCATGGCGATGCGGCAGGGGCGAGCCTCGCGTTCACCCGCGCGGCCTATCTGGCTGCCGGAGGGTTCGCGCCCGTCAGCTGCGGCGAAGACCGCCGCATCGTCCGGGCGCTTCGCGAGGCGGGCGGCAGAGTGCGTCACGCCGACGATGTGACGGTGCAGGCGTCCTGCCGCCTGACCGGTCGCGCGGTCGGTGGCATGTCCGACGCGCTGAAGGCGCGCATCAGTGGCATGGATTACCCGGTCGATGACTGCCTGCCGCCGGCGGACTGGGTGGTCAGACATGCGGTCCACAACGTACTTGGCCCATGGCCCCCGCTTGTGCCTAAACGCTTCCGCCTCAACGTGCGGGACCTGCCGCGGCACATCGAACTACTGGAGAATTTCAGGAATTCGGAGCGGCTCACATCCGTTTCGATAGCTTCGGCAGCGATGTCTCCCCTTGACATGCTTCTGCCGGGCAAGGGGTCAGCGCATGTCGCAGCTGGCGCCGACATGCGGGCCGGTCCGGTCTTTGCGGATCGACCGCCTGCACCTACTCAAACCGATGCGTCGGCAGTGCCGACCACGAAAGGAGCGTAAAATGACAACGTTGAAAGACCTATATGTCGAAGAGCTGCAGGATCTTTGGTCCGCGAATGATCAGATGTCGGACGTGGTGTCGGCCATGGCTGACAAGGCATCCGACAGCAAGCTGGCGGACCGGCTGAGCTCGGCCAAGGACGGGATCGATCAGCACATCCGCTTGCTGAAATCCCTTCTCGAAGACACGGAGGCAGACGTGAAGAAGGAGCATTGCAAGGGCATGGAAGGGCTGGTGAAGGAGGCCAAAAAGCACGCGCTTGACAGTGATCTAAGCGGTGCCGCGCTCGACGTGGCGATCATCGCGCAATATCAGCGCATGTGTCATTACGGCATCGCCGGATTCGGCACGACCAAGGCATTCGCCGAGGCGCTCGGCAATGACGAGGCGGCGCGCAAGCTCGACGGGGCGCTGGACAACATCTACGAGTCCGACGATTTCATGACCGAACTGGCCGAGCGCTCAAGGAATGTGGATGCCGCGTCCTAGTGACCGAGCATCCTGTGAGGCAGCCTATCTGGCTGCCTCACAGGCTGTCATCGTATGCGACAAAAAGAGCATGCGGATGACCTGAAATGACCTGATCGCCAAAACAATGCTGCTACTCGCAGCCGAGCGGGGCCTCGACACTAAGTTTCGTTCCCTTCTTAGACGCATTGCGGATTGCGGAATGGACGGCAGCGACTGGCCTGATTTGATGGTAAGTCCGACCTTATGTCCGACTTTATCAACCGCCCTCAAATCGAAGTTCCTTCCGCCGCTCATCGTGAACGCCGCCAGGTACTGGTCGGATGATGACAAACTGCGCATTGTGGAGGAAAGATTCATTGGCCAACCCGCGTGAAACGGGGCTGAGCGTCAACGCAAGAAGAACCCCAAGGAGGATGGCTGAGAACAGTTATGGATCATATTTATTGACATTTGACACTCTGCGATGCCCCTGCTTGTCAGCAATGTGATGCGAGGATAGATCGTGAACAACACCTGTGGATGCTGACCATGCAGATTGATCTGGACGCGCTTTTCGGCAAGGCGCCATCACCCTACGTTCTTCTGGATCCTGATCTGCGAATGGTCTGGGCCAATGATGCCTATCTCGAAGTGACAGGGCGCCGTCGGGAGTCCGTGATCGGGCGGCTGCTGACCGAAGAATTCCCGGCACCCGCCGATTCCGTTTCGGACGAGATGCTGCGCGGATCTTTTCGCCGGGTGCTGACATCGGGAAAAGTCGATCACCTGCCGCTGATTTCCTATCCGATTGCGGCAGCGGACGGGACAATTGAAGAGCGGTATTGGAGTGCGACCCACACCCCGATCCTGGACGCAAAGGGCCTGGTCAAGTTCATCTTGCAGAATACGGTGGACGTCACCGATCTGTATCGCAGCGCAGAGGTCGCAGACTCCGAAAGCATCTCGCGCAGCGCGGCGCTGTTACAGCGGGCGGAAGCCGTCGCAACCGAGAACCTGGCACTGGGAGAGATCACGGAGTTTTTTCAGTCTACCTTCGATCAGGCTCCCAGCTTCATGGCGATACTGCACGGGCCGCAGCATGTGTTTAGGATCGTAAACCAATCCTACACCGACCTCATTGGCGGAAGGGACGTGATAGGCTCGCCGGTTCGCGAGGCCTTGCCGGACATCGAAGGGCAAGGATTCATCGAGTTGCTCGATCAGGTGTTTCATTCGGGCGAGCCGGTGTCGGTCAGGGCAATG
Organism: Pelagivirga sediminicola; assembly: GCF_003072125.1. GTDB lineage: Bacteria > Pseudomonadota > Alphaproteobacteria > Rhodobacterales > Rhodobacteraceae > Roseovarius > Roseovarius sediminicola. Next base: position 158,754 of record NZ_QCYH01000002.1, read on the forward strand.
CCCGCGCAGATCCAGGCGGCACCCGACCAGCAGCCGGAACAGCATTTCGTGGACTTCATGTTCCACCCTTTGAAAGACAATTCCGGCGCGCCGAGTGGCATCTTTGTTCAAGGGCACGATGTAACGGGCCAGAAGATCGCCGAAGCCAAGCTGACGGCAACCCGGGAAAAGTTCCGGACGATGGCGCAGACCATGCCGGTTCATGTCTGGACCGCCGACCGGGACGGCGGGCTGAACTGGCTGAACGTGCAAATTTATGAATATACCGGGCATGCCGAGGGCGAACTCTATGGCACGGACTGGGTTCGTGTCGTCCACCCCGAGGATATCAAGACAGCGGCAGCGAAGTGGACGCGTGCCATTCGACGGGGCCGGAGCTATGAAAGCGAATTCCGCATTCGCAGGGTCGACGGCACCTACCGCTGGCATATCGTGCGGGCGTCTGCATTGCGTGCCGATGATGGGTCGTTGACCGGTTGGGTTGGAACCAACACTGATATCGAAGAGCGAAAGAATACCGAAGCGGACATTGCCAAACTCAATGAAACACTCGAAGCACGGGTGGCCGAGCGAAACCGCGAGCTGGAGGAACTCAACGCGGCATTGCGCCAAAGTCAAAAACTCGAAGCGATCGGAAGCCTTGCAGGGGGGGTCGCACATGATTTCAACAACCTGCTTCAGGTGATAATGGGCAATCTTCAGCTTGTGACGCGCGGCATGCCAGAGGAGTCTCCGGGCCGAAATCACCTTGATCAGGCCATGAGAAGCGTCAAGCGTGGCGCGACTCTCGCCTCTCAGCTTCTGTCCTTTGCGCGCAAGCAGCCTCTTGCACCTGTGGTCATAAACCTGAACCGGCTTCTGGGAGAGACCAACGATATCCTGCGCAGCGCCATTGGCGATGGTATTGACCTTGAAATGCGCTTGGAAGACGGGCTTTGGAATACCAACGTCGATCCCAACAGTATGGAAAACGCCCTGCTCAACCTCGCGATCAACGCGCGCGACGCGATGGACGGGCAGGGAAAACTGACAATCGTCGCAAGCAATGCAGAGCTGGATGAAACCTATGCCCACACCCATCCGGACGCGGACGTCGGGCAATATGTCAGGCTCGCGGTAACGGACACCGGCTGTGGCATGTCGCCGGAAACCGCCGATCGGATATTCGAGCCGTTTTTCACAACCAAGGCAGATGGCCACGGTACTGGTCTCGGCATGTCGATGGTCTACGGGTTTGCGAAGCAGTCAGGCGGTCACGTCACGCTTGACAGCAAGGTCGGTTGCGGCACCACGATGAACATCTATCTACCTCGCTCCCTTGAGGCTGAGCAGTCAATTCATCCCGTCGCAGACGCCGGACTATCGGGGGGATCCGAAACGATACTGCTGGTCGAGGACGACGATGACGTTCGCGAAACCGCATTCAACGCGCTGACAGACCTTGGATATTCGGTTTTACAGGCCTCTGGCGCAGGGCAGGCTCTGAGCATATTGCGAGGTGACCAGCATATCGATCTCTTGTTCACCGATGTGGTGATGCCAGGAGAGATGACGGGCCATATGCTAGCTGAAAGGATGCGCACAGTGCGCCCCAACGTGCCTGTGCTGTTCACATCCGGGTTCGTTCAGGATTCGATTGTGCATGATGGTCGGCTGGATGAGGGGGTTCAATTGATCGGAAAACCCTACACGCAATTGGAATTGGCTCATAAGGTTCGTGAAGTCCTCGGGTGCAAGGGAACCGCAGTCAACGCAAACCCGTCGACCACCGCGGATATTCCCGACGGACCTGTTCCGACAGGTAAGCCGGGCTTCGACGGTCTGCGCATCCTGATTTGCGAAGACGATCCAGTGATCCGGCTGGACATGGCAGAAGTGCTGCGCGAAGCCGGATGCATAGCACTGGAAGCGGCAAGCGCGGGCAAGGCTTTTGATATACTGAAGGCCGAAGTGGTGGACCTGTTGATCACCGATGTCGGATTGCCCGATCGGACGGGTGAAGAATTGGCGCAGGACGCGCGGGAGCTAGACCCGAAACTGCCGGTGATCTTCGCAACGGGCGGCGTGGAGGTTCCTTCCGCCGCCGCACTGGGCAACTGCAAGGTGCTGGTCAAACCTTTCGAGGCCACCGCCATGCGAGAGGCCATCGAAGCAATGAGGATCGCCCGATGATCAATCACTTGGAATGCAAAGTGCAGCCCCGAAAATCAAAGCAGCTATCTGCGCAACGGGAATGCGAGGACGACAATCAACGCCTGATCGAAGGATGTTAGGCGGTCTCAACTGAACGGTGAAGACCTACGGTCTGTGGCACGGTTTGACGCCACGTCCACAGCAGGTACCGGCGCCGACCTGCCGATCTTTCCGCGCATGGCCGGAAGGTGGAACCGTTCTTGCTGGTGCGCCGCTTCCGCTGCCGTGCTGTGTGCTGCCCAGCCAGGATATTCGCGGAGCGGTTTCCGCCGGATGTGACCCGGTCGTATGGGCGGCGCACTTCCCGTCTGCAGGGATTGGTCCGCCACCTTGGCCTGGCACTCTGCGGGCGGCCAGCACAGGCGCTTGCCGCTCGGCTTCTGCTGCCGGTCAGCAAGGAGACCTTCCTGCGCAGCATTCGAAACATGGCGGCGGCCGTGAGCGGTGAACTCCGCGTCATTGGCATCGACGACTGGGCATGGCGGAGAGGGACAAAGATACGGCACGTTGATCTGCGATCTGGAACGGCGCCGGGTGATCGACCTGCTGCCGGACCGGGAACCTGCCACGGTCGAGGCTTGGCTTCGCGCCCGCCCCGAGATCGAGGTCGTCGCCTGTGACCGCAACGGCGGTTATGGCGGCGGCGTCTCGCGCGCCTTGCCTCGGGCGGTTCAGGCGGCCGATCGCCGGCGCTTATTGGAGAACGCGAGCGCGGCCTTCCTGGCTGCCGTGCAGCGGAGGCCAATGACGGCAGCCCGATCAGATTCATCGTGCGCCTGATCGGGCTAAGTCGCGGTCTGGTCCGCCAAATAGTTCGCGGCGAACGTGAAGACGTTTTCCGCATTCGCGAGAGCAGCTTGACCCCTTGGCTGCCGCGGCTGGAAAGAGAATGGGCGGGCGGCTGCCGGAACGGCGCCGAACTCTGGCGCCGGCTGCGGGCCGGAGGTTTTCAGGGTAGTTTTCATGTTGTCGGAGAATGGGCCACACACGCCAACGCCGCGCCGAGCAGGAAATGCCGTCGGGAACGGAAAAGTCGTCTTCCGCGCGCAAGATACCCCGCCTCCTGACCACAGATCGAGATCATCTGAGCAAGGCCGATGCTATCCGGGTCGCAAGGATCGAGGCCGCGCTCTCAGCTCTCGCCAGTGCCCGGAAATTGACCGACCCCTTCGCGGAGATGGTGCGTAATGCTCGCGAAGATGCGCTGGAAGGATGGATCGGCCAAGTCGGTCGCGATGAACCGCGCGTCCCGCCGCCGCCAGACCATCCATGAAACCGACGCCGTCGAAATTGTCGGCGTGCCACTGGCCATCCGCCCGGCGCACTACGGTATTGGCCGCGCCGGCCCGTGCGGCGCGGGAGTGTGCCGTCGCGCATTTCTCGGACACGCGCTGCTTGAACGGAACCGAGATGATCATGCCCTTCAGGTTCTCCATCGCGCTCAGGCCTGCCCAGAAGATATCAAAGTTCTCGGGGCGGCAGGTGACGGGGACCATCAGGCTGTCAAGGCCTGCGTCCTCGATCAGCGCATTGAACATGCCGGGTGATTTCGCGTGGGCCACGGGATGCCAGCATCACGGACACGTCTGCCGCGCATGCTCTTACCCAATCTCATGGTTGGCCAACCGCTCCAGCGCGCGGACGAGGCCGGAATGATCGGTATCCTCCTCGCCCTGCGCGGCGCAGGCGTTCATCAGCTCCTGCGCTGTCGCCGTGTTTGGCAGCGCGACTTGCAGGATGCGCGCGCTTTGCAGGGCGAGGTTCAGATCCTTCTGGTGCAGTTTCAGGCGGAAACCAGGGTCGAAGGTGCGGTTGATCATCCGCTCGCCATGCACCTCAAGAATTTTACTCGACGCAAATCCGCCCATCAGCGCTTCACGCACCTTCGCCGGATCACAGCCCGCCTTGCTGGCGAATACCAACGCCTCGCTGACCGCCTCGATGTTCAGCGCGACGATGATCTGGTTGGCGATCTTGCAGGTCTGCCCGGCGCCGGGTTTGTCCCCAACAAGGGTGATGTTCTTGCCCATCACTTCGAGGAGGGGCTTCGCGCGCTCGAACGCTGCATTGCTGCCGCCGCACATGATGGTCAGCGCGGCGTTTTTTGCGCCGACCTCGCCGCCGGAAACGGGGGCGTCGACGTAATCGACACCCTTCTCGGCAAAGGCGCGTGCCATTTCAGCCGTTTCTATCGGGCCGATCGAGCTCATGTCGATCATCAGCTTGCCGCTTTCCATGCCCTCCAGAACGCCACCCTCGGTCATCAACACACGCTCGACATCGGGCGTGTCCGGCAGGATGGTGATGACCACGTCGCAAGCGCGGGCCACATCGGCGGGGCTGTCCAGAACCTCGGCCTTGATGCCGTCGGGCAGGGGCGAGCGGTTGAGCGTCGTGATTATCTCATGCTTGGCTTCTTGCAGGTTGCGAGCCATCGGCGCCCCCATGACGCCCAATCCAATGAATCCGATACGCATGTCGTTGTCCTTTCTCTTCGATCCGCACGCGCCGGTGCGCGCATCTGCCAAAATCGTTCAAATCGACTCTGGACAAAAAAACATCATACATCATACAAATGCAAGCAGCCGTTGCGAACGGGGCGAATTTTCGGAGGACAGGATGCAGGAACGGGCGAACAGCGTGAAGCAGGGACTGGCAGAGGGTAGGTTGCAGTTAGGTCTTTGGTGCTCGCTTGGGTCGGCGCTGGCGACCGAGGTCATGGCCGGGTCGAATTGTGACTGGTTGCTGATCGACGGCGAGCATAGTCCGAATGATTTGCTTAGCATCATGGCGCAATTGCAAGCGGTTGGTGGGCATCCCGTCGAGGCCTGTGTGCGTCTGCCCGAGGAGAATGCGACCCTGATAAAGCAATTCATGGACGCCGGCGCGCGGAGTTTGATGATTCCGAATGTGCGAAATGCCGAGCAGGCCAAGCGGATCGTCGCCGCTGCGCGCTATGCGCCCGAAGGCTTTCGCGGCTTTTCGGTCGGACACCGGGCGAACCAGTTTGGCCGGATCAAGGAGTATCACCAGAACGCACATCTGAATCAGATGCTGATTCTGCAAATTGAATGCGAGGAAGGCGTGAGGAACGCGTCCGAGATCGCCGCAGTGGACGGCGTCGATGTACTGTTCGTCGGCCCCGGTGATCTGTCGACCAACATGGGCGCGATGCACAATGCAGGCGCCGACCACGTCCAGCAAGCGATTGCCAGCGTATTGGAGGCCGCGAAGACCGCAGGCAAGGCAGCGGGCATCCTCGCCCCTCTCCAGGCCGACGCCGAGCGATACATCGCAAACGGTTTCACCTATGTCGCGGTGGGCGCCGATCTGGGGCTGGTCGCACGCGGCTCGGACGCGCTGATCGCGCATTTCAAGAAGGACTGAAACATGGCTCATCACGGACAGCCCGTTCGCGTGGGCGTGGATATCGGCGGGACATTCACCGACGTCGCCATGGAGGTCGGCGAGCACCTGCATTCAACCAAGGTGCTGACAAATTACACCGCGCCTGAACAGGCGATTCTGGACGGCGTGGCGCGTGTGGCGGAGAATGCAGGCATTGGTCTCGACGATATTGACCTTATCATCCACGGTACGACCCTGGCCACCAACGCGCTGATCGCGCGCAAGGGGGCAAAAACGGCGTTCCTGACAACCAAGGGCTTTCGCGACGTCATCGAGATGCGCACCGAAAACCGGTTCGAGCAATATGATCTGAACATCGTTTTGCCGCCCCCGCTGATCGACCGCGACAGCCGCTATGTCGTCGCCGGGCGCATCGCCGCGTCGGGCCGCGAATTGGCGCCGTTGGACGAAGACGGCGTTGCCGAATTTGCACGGAACGCCGTTGACAAGGGCTATGAAAGCGTCGCGGTTGGCCTCATCCATTCCTATGTGAACCCCGCCCATGAGGAACGCGCACGCGATATTATCGCCAAGCATGCTCCTGATCTGAGCGTCTCGATCTCCTCCGAAGTCTCGCCGCAGATGCGCGAATTCGAGCGGTTTAATACCGTCTGCTCCAACGCGTTCGTCAAGCCGCTGATGGAAAGCTATTTGAGCCGCCTGGTCGAGCGGTTAAAAACCCTTGGCACCGATTGCCTGGTATTCATGATTCATTCGGGCGGCGGGCTGATCTCGGTGGAAACCGCCGCGGCCTTCCCGGTCCGCCTGCTCGAATCCGGTCCCGCAGGCGGCGCGATCTATGCCGCCGACGTGGCGGCGCGCCATGGGCTGAAACGCATTCTATCCTACGACATGGGCGGCACCACGGCCAAGATTTGTCTGGTCGAGGGATATACACCCAAGACCGCCCGCACCTTTGAGGTGGCCCGCACCTACCGCTTCAAGAAGGGGTCGGGCATGCCGATTTCGTTCCCGGTTATCGAGATGGTCGAGATCGGGGCAGGGGGCGGCTCGCTCGCCCATGTGGACGGCATGCGCCAGATCCGCGTCGGCCCCGAAAGCGCGGGGTCCGAGCCGGGGCCGGCCTGTTACGGGCAGGGCGGGACGCGCCCCGCCGTGACCGACGCCGATCTGGTTCTGGGCAAGCTCGACCCCGACAATTTCGCCGGGGGCCAGATCGCGCTGTCGGTGGAGGCGTCTCAGGCCGCACTAAGCGAACATGTCGGCCAGAGCCTTGACATGGATGCGGTGAAAACTGCCGTTGGCGTTGTCGAGGTGGTCGATGAAAGCATGGCGGCCGCCGCGCGCGCCCATGCGGTTGAAAACGGCAAGGAACTGGCCGAATTCACCATGATCGCCTATGGCGGCGCCGCGCCGCTGCATGCCAACCGCCTCTGCGAGAAACTGGGCATCGACAGCCTGATGATCCCGCCTGGGGCCGGTGTCGGCTCGGCCATCGGGTTTTTGCGCGCGCCCTTCGGGTATGAGGCCGTGCGCGGCGCTTACACGCGCCTCGGGCAGTTTGATGCGGGGTATGTCAACGATGTGCTGGACGGGTTGCAATCCGAAGCCGTTGCCGTCACCCGCGAGGGCGGCAGCGACATCGCGCCGCTGGTCGAGCGCAAGGCCTACATGCGCTATGTCGGGCAGGGCTGGGAGATTCCTGTCGTTCTGCCGAACGATCCGGTCGGCGAGGAGGGGGCGGGGGCGATGCGCGCGCTTTTCGAGGCGGAATACAAACGCCTCTTTGGCACGCCGCTCGATGGTCTTGATATCGAAGTGATGAACTGGTCGGTCAAGGCGACGTCCGAAGTCACCCCGCCCGCGCCGGTCGCCGATGCAGCCGACAGCGGCGCGGCGCGTTCGCACGCCTCGCGCACCATTTTTGACGCCAGGGAGTCGGCCTTCCTTGACGCGCAGATCGTGAACCGCACTGATATGGCCCCCGGCGCCCATGTCGATGGCCCCGCCGCCATCGTCGAGAACGAAACGACAACCATCGTGACCAACGCCTACCGCGCGACGATGTGCGCCGACGGCTGCCTGCTGGTCCGCAAGAAGGAGACGCACACATGAGCACCGATGATTTCCGCGACGTGCATTTTCAGATCATGTGGAACCGCCTGATTTCGGTCGTCGAAGAGCAGGCGCTGACGCTGATCCGCACAGCCTTTTCCACCTCGGTCCGCGAGGCGGGTGATCTGTCGGCCGGCGTGTTCGATGCGACGGGCAAGATGCTGGCGCAGGCCGTCACCGGCACGCCGGGGCATGTGAACGCGATGGCCGCCGCCGTGGTCAATTTCATCGAGGCGATCGGCGAGGACAACATCCACGAGGGCGACGTCTATATCACCAACGATCCCTGGAAGGGGACGGGGCATCTGTTGGATTTCACCTTTGTCACGCCGTCGTTCCGGGGCGGCAGACTGGTCGGCTATTTCGCGTGCACCGCGCATGTGGTGGACGTGGGCGGACGCGGCTTTGGCCCCGATGCCAACGAGGTCTACGAGGAAGGGATCTTCATCCCCATCATGAAATTCGCGGAAAAGGGCGAAGTGGATCAGAAGCTGATCCACCTGATGCGCCACAACATCCGCGAGGCCGACCAGGTGATCGGCGATCTCTATTCGCTGGCCGCGTGCAACCATATCGGCCACCAGCGTCTGATGGCGATGATGGACGAATTCGAGCTGGACCGCCTGGAGGAGCTGCGCGATTTCATATTTCAAAACAGTCGCCGCGCGACGCTGGAGAAGCTCGCCGATCTACCCGCCGGGTCCTACGACAACGAAATGACCGTGGATGGCTATGACAAGCCGGTGCATATGAAAGTGCGGCTCGATGTCTCGAAAGACGGTGTTCACGCCGATTTCGACGGCACCTCGGGGCAGAGCGATCTGGGCATCAACGTGCCGCTGATCTACACCACCGCCTATTGTGGCTATGGCCTCAAATGCGCGTTGGCGCCCGAGATTCCGAACAATCACGCCTCGCTGGAGCCATTCACCGTCTCTGCGCCCGAGGGGTGTATCCTCAACGCGCAGCATCCCGCACCGGTGCAGGTGCGTCACGTTCTGGGCCACTTTATTCCCGATACGGTGCTGGGCGCCGTGTCGAAATTCCTGCCCGATCTGGCCCCCGCCGAAGGGGCGAGCGCGCTTTGGAACATCCAGATTTCCGCCCGCCCGATCCCCGGCGCGCAGGCCGCGCCGGGCGAGCAGCAGCGAAGCGCCGAGATCCTGATGTTCAACTCGGGCGGCTCAGGCGCGCGGCCCACGCTGGACGGGCTGAACGCCACCGCGTTTCCGTCGGGTGTGCATGCGATGTCTGTCGAGGCAACCGAGCATACTGGCCCGATCACTGTCTGGCGCAAGGAGTTTCGCGAGGGATCGGGAGGCGCGGGCAAACAGCGCGGCGGGCTGGGGCAGATTGTCGAGATCAAGGCCGACGAGGGTCACGAATTCCACATCAAGGCGATGTTTGACCGGGTCGAGAACCCGGCGCGCGGTCGCTTCGGCGGCCAGCCCGGAGCGGCGGGCGCCGTGCATCTGGATGACGGCACCAAAATGCGCGCCAAGGGGCGGCAGAAGGTGCCGGCCGAGCGGCGGCTGGTGCTGGAAATGCCCGGCGGCGGCGGTTTTGGCGAGCCAGCCGAGCGCAATGCGGATGATGTGAAGCGAGACGTTAGGCTCGGCTATCTCTCAGCCGAGCAGGCAGAAAAGGAGTATGGTAAATGAGCTTTGAATCCCGCCGCGCCAAGCTGATCAAACCGTCGCCCGCGATCACCATTTCCACAGCCGCCAGGGCGATGAAGGCCGACGGGCAGCCCGTCATCGACCTGTCGATTGGCGAGCCGGATTTCAGCACGCCTAACAACGTGATCGAGGCCGCCTATGCCGCGATGAAACGCGGCGAGACGCGCTATACTGCGCCTGACGGCACGCCTGCGCTGAAGGATGCGGTGATCGAGAAATTCCGCCGCGAAAACGGGCTGAGCTATGAGCGTGCCAACATCACCTGTGGCAACGGCGCGAAACAGATCCTGTTCAACGCGTTGATGGCCACGATAGAGCCGGGCGACGAGGTGATCTGCCCCGCGCCCTACTGGATTTCCTACACCGACATGACGCTGCTGGTCGGCGGCAGGCCTAAGATTGTTGAATGTGCGCAGAAGGATGGGTTCAAGCTGACCCCGGCGGCGCTGGAAGCGGCAATCACGGCTAAAACGCGCTGGCTGTTCTTGAACTCGCCTTCGAACCCGTCGGGCGTGACATACACGCGCGAAGAACTGGCCGCATTGGGCGAAGTGCTGGCGCGCCATCCCCGCGTGTTGATCATGTCGGACGAGATTTACGAACAGATCTATTACGCCGACACGCCGTTCTGTTCTTTCGCCAGTGCCTGCCCCGACCTCACGGATCGCACGGTGATCGCCAACGGCGTGGCCAAGGCCTATGCGATGACCGGCTGGCGCATCGGATACGCCGCGGCGCCCGAGGCGCTGGCGAAAGTGATGTCCAAGATCCAGAGCCAGACCACGTCGAACCCCTCGTCGATCAGTCAGGCCGCCGCGATCGAGGCGCTGACCGGCCCGCAGGATTTCGTTGAGACCGCCCGCGCGACATACCGGAACCGGCGCGATCTGATCGTCTCGGGCCTGCGCGCGATAGACGGCGTGGACGTGGTCGAGCCATCGGGTGCCTTCTACGCCTATCCCGGTCTTGCCAGCTTCATCGGACGGCGCAGCCCGGACGGTACGGTGATGGAGGATGATACGGCCCTGACCCGCTATATCCTGGACGCGGCCATGGTGGCGGGTGTGCAGGGCGCGGCCTTTGGTCTGTCGACGCATATCCGGCTGTCTTATGCCGCTTCGACCGATGATTTGAAAACGGCGCTGGAGCGTCTGACTGGCGCGCTCGGCGCGCTGAAATAAAGGAGATATCCCTTGGATAAACTGAACCGAATTCTGCTGACCGGCGCCTCTGGTGGCCTTGGCACTCTGCTGCGCAAGGAAATCGCGCCGCATTGCAACACTCTGCGCCTGACCAACCGTCACGACATGGGTGAAGCCGCGGATAACGAGGAAATCGTGCTGTGCGACCTGGCCGACGCGGACGCCGTGATGGATCTGACCCGCGACGTCGATATGGTGATCCACATGGGCGGGGTCGGGCGTGAAAACACGTTCGAGGCGATTTTGCAGTCCAACTATGTCGGCTTTTACAACCTTTACGAGGGCTGCCGCAAGAACGGTGTCAAGCGGGTGGTCTGGGGCAGTTCGAATCACGCGATCGGGTTTTACCCGCGCACACAGCGCATCGATGCATCCGTGACCCCGCGCCCGGACAGCAATTACGGCATCTCCAAGGTCTATGGCGAGGCAATGGCGCAGTATTACTGGGACAAGTTCGGCGTCGAGAGCGTGTCGATCCGCATCGGCTCGTGCTTTCCCAAGCCCGCGGATCGCCGCATGCTGACCACCTGGCTCAGCTACCCCGATTTCGTGCATCTGACCGAGTGCTGTCTTGCCGCGCCGCGCGTCGAGCATACCATCGTTTATGGCGTCTCGGACAATGACAGCCAGCTTTGGGACAACCACATGGCGGCGCATCTGGGATATCGCCCCAAGGACAATGCTGAGATCTATCGCGAAGAGGTCGAGGCCAAGACGGAACCCTACGACCGCGACGATCTGACCATTGCCGCGCATGGTGGCGGATTCGCCGCTGCGGGCCATTTCGAGGACTGAGCCGATGGCAATTCCGGCGTATAAATCCCCCCGCGCGGCCAGCTATGACATTGTCATCGTCGGCGGTGCGGTCATCGGATCTTCCATCGCCTATTGGCTGACCGAAAATGAGGGCTTTGACGGCTCGATCCTTGTGGTCGAGCGCGACAGCAGCTACGAGTTTTCCTCGACGGCGCTCAGCACCAGCGCGATCCGGCAACAATACTCGAACCCGATCAACGTGCATATCAGTCAGTTCGGGGTGGAGTTCATCGAGAGTTTTCGCGACCGGATGCAGAAATTCTACCCCGATGAGCCTGCGCCGGATCTGGGGTTCAGGGAAAACGGTTATCTCTACTGCATTCCGCCCGAGGGCGTCGAAGCGGCGCGCGCGCGGGTCGCGCTGCAACGCGAGCATGGCGCGCACACGGTGTTTCTGGAACCCGGTCCGCTGAAAGAGCAGTTCCCGTGGCTGAATGTCGATGATCTGGGTGGCGGCTCATGGGGCGCAAAGGCCGAAGGCTGGTTCGATTCCGTCGGGCTGATGACGGGGTTCAAGCGTGGGGCGCGTCATAACGGGGCCGAGTATATCGATAACGAGGTGATGGCGCTGGGGCGCGACGGCGACCGGGTCACATCGGTCACGCTGAAAACCGGCGAGACGGTCGATTGCGGGATCGTGGTCAACGCCGCCGGGCCCCGCGCCTCGCTGGTGGCGGGCATGGCGGGGCTTAGCATTCCGGTCGAGCCGCGCAAACGGCACAGCTTTGTCTTTGCCAGCCGCAATCCGATACCGGGCCGGATGCCCAACGTCATCGACCCCGGCGGCACGTTCGTGCGCCCTGAGCACGAGCTTTTCCTTACCGGCAACACGCCCACCCCCGACGGGCCGGCGGATTCGGAGGATTTCGAGACCAAGCACGACGAGTTCGACGATTATATCTGGCCCGCCCTCTATCACCGCATCCCGGCTTTCGACGCGCTCAAGGTGCAGCAGTTCTGGACCGGGCATTACGCCTATAACACCTTGGATCACAACGCGATTGTCGGGTTTCATTCGACTGTGCGAAATTTCATGTTTGCCAACGGATATTCGGGCCACGGGTTGCAGCAATCCCCCGCGGTCGGGCGCGGGGTGGCCGAACTGATCGTGCATGGCGAGTACCGCACGCTCGACCTCAGCCCGCTTTGCTACGAGCGCACCGAAAGGAACGAGCCGTTTCTGGAAGAGGCGGTCATATGATGATTGCGGAGTGAGTCATAATATGTATGATCTATGATGAATGACAGGGAAACGCAGAGGAGGAGATTGGAATGACAAAGGGGATTTTGGCCACACTTGGCGCTGGCGCGCTGGCCGCGGCGGGTTTTGCCGCACCGGCGCTGGCGGATGCAGGACCGACACTGAAAGAGGTGCAGGAGCGCGGTTCGCTGAATTGCACCGGGCATAACGGATCATGGCTGGGCTTTGCCGAGGTGGACGATCAGGGCAACTGGACCGGCCTCGACGTGGATTTGTGCCGCGCCGTGTCGGTCGCGATCTTCGGCGATCTCGACTCGCTCAACATCGTGCCTGTCAGTTGGGCGCAGCGTTGGCCGTCTCTGCAATCCGGTGATGTCGATCTGGTCATCAAGGCGTCGGGCGGCACGTTCAGCCGCGACACCGAACTGGGCCTGCAATTCTCGCGCCCCTACTATCTGGGCACGACCGTGGTGATGACGCACAAGGATCTGGGCGTAGAGGATTTCGCCGGTCTTGACGGCGGCTCGGTCTGCATCCCAGCCGGCACCACGATCGAACGCCAGGTCGCCGCCTATGCCGATCGTGTCGGGATCGAAGTGGAATCTGTGACGTTCGAAAAGACCGAGGAACTGCGCGAGGCGTATTTCTCGAAGCGCTGCGACGCCTATGCGCAGTGGGGTCCGACCGTGGGCATCGCGCGTTCGGTTTCCGACAATCCCGAGGGTCACGTGATCCTCGACGACGTTCTGGCGCTGGAGCCGGAGGTCGCGATCATGCGTCAGGGTGATGATCAATGGGTCGATGTGGTCAACTGGGTCTTTTCCGCGCTCTGGTTCGCCGAGCAGGAAGGTGTCAATTCCGACAACGTCGATGAAATGAAGGCCAATCCGCCGACCGCCGAGGTAGGCAAGGTTCTTGGCGCGACGCCGGGTGTCGGCGGGCCTCTGGGCCTGTCGGATGACTGGGCCTATAACGTCATCAAGCATGTCGGCAACTACGGCGAAATCTTCGGCCGCAACATCGGCGAGCAGTCCGATTACGGCATGCCGCGCGGCCTGAACAAGCTGTGGAACGATGGCGGCATCCACTACCCGATGGTCTTCGACTAAATCCATCCTTCCTGCGGCTCCGACCCGGCGTGGTTGGAGCCGTTCTTTCCTAAAGCGTTTCGCCTTTAACCTGAGACATCAGATAAAGGCGAAACACGGGCAAGACTGATATGTCATACGCGTTTCGCGAAAATCTGTGATGCACGTTTTTCGCGAAACGCTTTAGCGCACGGATGCCTGCATGCTGACCGTCTGGAACAACATCAAGTTGCGCAACGCGCTGTTGCAAATCTTCTATGTGGGCGGGTTCGTCGCATTGGTCGCAACGCTGATCGTGATGGGGCGCACCAACCTGCAAGAGCAGGGCATCATCTCGGGGTTTGACTTCCTGTGGAAATCGACCGGCTGGGACGTCAGCTTTTCGCTGATCGAATTTACCTCCCGCGATCCTTACTGGCTGGTGCTGGTCGTCGGTATTCTCAATACGCTGTTTCTGGGCATCATCGGGCTGGTTCTGGCCACGGTAATCGGTGTCGTCATCGGCATGGCACGCACCTCGGAGAATGATCTCGCGCGCCTGTTGGGCGCGATTTATGTCGAGGTGTTTCGAAATATCCCGCTGATCGTGCAGGTGTTTTTCTGGTACGCGGTCGTCACCCGCTTTCCGGGGCCGCGTCAGGCGATCAATCTGGCCGACAGCGTGTTCCTGTCCAGTCGGGGATTATACGCGCCGGGTCTGAACATCACCGGCCTGTCGGCATTCCTGGGTATCCTCGCCTTTCTGGCCGGGCTGGGCGTGATCGTCTGGATCAGCGCCGCGCAGCGGTTTCGCCGGATGGAGCCTGCGCACAAAGCGCGTCTGCGATGGCTGATCCTGCTGGGTGCGATCATTGCCACCGGCGTCATCTTCTGGGCTGGCCGTCTGCCCGATACCGCGCTGGTGAGCATGCCCGCCTTGAAGGGGCTGAATTTTCGCGGCGGCATCCGCATCTCAACCGAACTGTCGGCAATGGCGATTTCCATCGCCATCTACGGCGGCGCCTATATCGCCGAGATCGTGCGCGGCGGGTTCAAGTCGGTTGGACGCGGCCAGATCGAAGCTGCGCAATCGGTCGGCCTGACCAACTGGCAGGTGTTTTCGCGCGTGCGCTTCCCACTGGCGCTGCGCGCGATGCTGCCGATCCTGACCAACCAGTATGTCTGGCTCATCAAGGCGACGACGATGGGCATCGCCATCGGGTTCGCCGATTTCTTCATGGTGGTTTCGACCGCGATCAACCAATCCGGCCAGACGCTGGAGCTGCTGGGCATCCTGATGGGCGGTTTCCTCCTCATCAATTTCTCGCTTGCGGCGGTGCTGAACCGGATCAACCGCGCCATCGCCCTCAAGGGCGACGGGCTGAGAAGCTGAGGAGCAGGCGATGGCAATGACGGATCAGATGGGACGGACCGGCATGTTGGCAGTGCTGCGCGAGCGGTATTTCTCGTCGCCGGGCAACACGATCCTGTCGATCATCTGTTTCGCAATCCTCGCGCTGATCGTCTGGACTGTTCTTGACTGGGCGATCTTTTCGGCCGTGTTTTCGGCCGCGAAAGGTCCCGGGGCGTGCAAGGCGGCAGATGGCGCCTGCTGGGCCGTGATAGACGCGCGCTGGCAGCTGATCCTGTTCGGCCTTTATCCGCACGAGGAACACTGGCGCTCGGGGCTGGCCTGCCTTGTCGTCGTGGTGATGACGGTGCTCAGCTGTATCCCCTATTTCTGGAACGGGCGGTCGATCTCGATCATCTGGATCGGCGGCTTTCTGACGTTCTATTTCCTGATGAAGGGCGGCATTTTCGGCATGACCGTCGTTGACGAGCAGCGTTGGGGCGGGCTGTCGCTGACCGTGTTCATCTTTGTCTCGACGGTTCTCGTCGGAATGCCGCTGTCGATCCTTCTGGCGCTGCTGCGCCGCTCCGATCTGCCGTGGATTTCGGGCCTCACCGGCATCATCATCGACAGCGTCCGCTCATTGCCGTTGCTGACGATCCTCTTTGCCTTCGCGGTGGTTTTGCCTTTCGTGCTACCGGACTGGGCGTCGGGGGACAAGCTCTACCGCGCGATCCTTGGCTCGGCGCTTTTCTTTGCCGCCTATCAGGCCGAGATCATCCGCGGCGGGATGCAGGGCGTGCCAACCGGGCAGGAAGAGGCAGCAAAATCGCTGGGTGTGCGCTATTTTCACCGCATCCAGCGCATCCTGCTGCCGCAGGCGTTCAAGAACGCACTGCCCGCGACGATCAATCAATTCGTCATTACGTTCAAGGAAACATCGCTGTTCATCATCATCGGATTCTTTGAAATCCTCGCCTCGGGCAATGCCGCCTATGGCACCGGCAACTGGACCTTCGCCTTTGTCGAGGTCTACGCCTTTATCGCGCTGATTTATTTTGCCTTCGTGTTCTCCCTGTCGCGCTACGGCGCGTTTCTGGAGCGGCGGATGGATGTCGGCGACCAATAGGATCCTGTCATGACACAAACTTCTGAGCCCGCCATCACCATCCGGGGCATGAACAAATTTTATGGCACCTTTCACGCGCTGAAAGATATTGATCTGACCGTCGAGCAAGGCGAGCGGATCGTGATCTGCGGCCCTTCAGGGTCCGGCAAATCGACGCTGATCCGCTGTGTTAACCACCTTGAAGCGCATCAGAGCGGTAACATTACCGTTCTTGGCACTGCTCTGGACAACAACATCGCCCATATCGACGAAGTCCGTCGCGAGGTCGGCATGGTGTTCCAGCATTTTAACCTGTTTCCGCATATGACGGTGCTGGAAAACTGCGCGCTGGCACCGATGCTGGTGCGCAAATGGCCCCGCGCCAAGGCCGAAGAACTGGCGATGCAGTATCTGGAAAAGGTCAAAATTCCCGATCAGGCCGAGAAGTTTCCCGGCCAATTATCGGGTGGGCAGCAACAGCGTGTGGCCATCGCCCGCTCGCTCAGCATGCAACCCAAGGTACTGCTGTTCGACGAGCCGACATCGGCGCTGGACCCCGAGATGATTTCCGAGGTGCTGGATGTCATGGTGTCGCTGGCAAATGAGGGCATGACGATGCTCTGCGTCACGCATGAGATGGGGTTCGCACGGCAGGTGGCCGACCGGGTGATTTTTATGGATCAGGGCGAAATCATCGAACAGAACCCACCGGAAGAATTTTTCGGCAATCCGCAAAGCGAGCGCACTCAGAAATTCCTGTCGCAGATTTTGGGGCATTAAAGCGTTTCTCGAAAAACCTGGATCACAGATTTTCGCGAAACGCGCGCGACATATGGGCGTTGCGCGCGCGCGCCTCTACCTGATGTCTCAGGCTAGAGGCAAACGCTTTGAGTCACCGGCGTCAGCCCGGATCGACGTCCTTGAGGAAATCCATGATCGGGATTTCGGTCCCGTCCACGCGATCCTTGGCACCGACCTTGCGCGATAGTGCGCGCAAGCGATCCAAGCTATTCAGAAGATGCAGGCGCATGGCCTTCTGCGCCGCGTGCGGATCCAGCGATTCGATGGCAACAACGATGGCGCTATGCTCTTCGTGGATCACTTCGTAATATCGTTCCTTGAACTCCTGCGAGACCAGCGTGCTCAGTTGGAACCGGCGGGTGAAGGTTGGCTCAAGGAATTTCAGGAAACGATGAAAATAAGGGTTTTGCGTGCCTTGCGCGATGGCAAGGTGAAATTCGAAATCATAATGCACCTCGACGATGTCGGGATCGCCGTGGCGGGCGTCCACTTCCTCCATCACACGGCGGATATTGCGCGCATCCTCGTCCGAACGGCGCTCGGCGCAGAGGCTGGCGGATTCCACCTCGATGGCGAGGCGCAGTTCCAGAATGGCGATGGTTTCGGGCAGCGTGTTCAGCGCATCTGAGTTCAGTTCGAACTTGGACGAAAACGGGTATTTCGAGACAAACATGCCCCGGCCCTGACGCGAGACCAACAGCCCGTCCGAACGCAGTTGCGCCACCGCCTCACGCACCACTGTGCGGCTGACCTCGAACTGCTCGCACAGCTCGGTTTCCGTGGGCAGCTGCTCGCCCGGCTTCAGCGTGCCGTCCAGCACCCGTTTTGACAGATCTTCCGCCACGATTGCCGTCAGTGTCTTGCGCCGCGCCATTCTTTTCCCCGCCCGTGTATTTCTGTTTCGTCGAATTTGCAGACCAAAGGCTGATTTTCCACCCGTAAACGCGCCGTCCTTAGACATACATAACAGCTTACGATCTGCCGACCACCATATGTCTGTCGTTGCAGTTCTTGCACAGGCGCTATTGTGTCATATGATGTCTTATGAATACAAGTATGACAAACGCGCCTTGGCGCATGCGAGGCAAGGATACATCATGACACAGAATGGCGGACAGCTATTGGTCGAAAGTTTACGCGCACTTGGCGCGACCAAGGCGTTTGGCGTGCCGGGAGAGAGCTATCTGGCGGTGCTGGATGCGCTATACGATACCCAGGGCAGCCTCGATTTCATTCTCTGCCGCAACGAGGGCGGTGCTGCCTTCATGGCAGCCGCCTATGGCAAACTGACAGGCAGCCCCGGCATCTGCATGGTCACGCGCGGGCCGGGTGCGACCAACGCGTCGATCGGAGTTCATACCGCGATGCAGGACAGCGCGCCGATGATCCTGTTCGTCGGGCAGGTCGGCACCGACATGAAGGGGCGCGAGGCCTTTCAGGAACTGGATTATCGCGCGGTGTTCGGCACCATGGCGAAATGGGCGGTCGAGATCGACGAGACCGCCCGCATCCCGGAAATCCTGGCCCGCGCCTGGGCGCTGGCCACCACGGGCCGTCCCGGACCGGTGGTCATCGCGCTGCCCGAAGACATGCTGAGCGCCTTGTCTGATGCGCAGCCGCTCAAGGGGCCGATGACATACCACGCGCCGCAACCGGCTGCCGAGGCGATCCGCGCGGCTCAGACTATGCTGGATGGGGCCGAACGACCTTTGATTCTGATGGGGGGGTGCAACTGGTCGCCTGAGGGCGCCACCGCACTGCAAGGATTTGCCGAGGCCTCCGATATTCCGGTGGTCGCCGCGTTTCGATATCAGGATCAATTCGACAATCATTCCGCAGTGTTCTGCGGCGAGGCGGGCGTTGGCATGCCCGCCCATGTCCAACGCCTGATGCGCGAGGCCGATGTCATTTTGGCTGTCAACGCCCGCTTTGGCGAAATGACTACAGGCGGTTACACCCTGCTGGACGTACCGCAGCCGCGACAAAAGTTGATCCATGTCCATGGGTCGGATCTGGAGATCGGTAAGATTTATCAGCCTGCCATCGGCATTCATGCCGGACCTGACCAATTTGCGCAGGCACTCAGCCCCGTCAAAGGTGGTTGGGCTGAGTGGCGCCGCGAAGCGCGCGCGGCATATGAGGGCAGTTTTGATCTGCCATCGCTGCCGTCGCCTGTCGATATGGGGCAGGTCAGCGCATGGCTGCGCGCAAACCTGCCGCCGGACGTTATCGTCACCAATGGCGCTGGAAACTTCACCGTCTGGCCAAACAAGTTTCTGACCTACGGCCCAGAAGCCCGCCTATTGGCACCGCAGTCCGGCGCGATGGGCTATGGTCTGCCCGCGGCCGTCGCGGCCAGGGTGGCATGCCCGGATCGCACGGTCGTCTGCTTTGCCGGGGATGGCGATTTCCAGATGAACTGCCCCGAGATGGGTACGGCAATGCAGGCGGGCGCGCAGCCCATCATCCTGTTGCTGAACAACGGTATTTACGGCACGATCCGCGCGCATCAGGAGCAGCACTATCCCGCGCGCGTCTCAGGCACGACATTGAAAAACCCTGATTTTGTGGCACTGGCGCAGTCCTATGGCTTTCACGCCGAAAAAGTGGCGGAAACTGCTGATTTTCCCGCCGCGTTCCAGCGTGCCATGGCCTCGGATACCGGCGCGTTGCTGGACTTGGCGATCTCGCCCGAGGCGATAACGCCGCGCCGGACCCTGGCTCAGATCCGCCAAGCCGGGCAGGGCGGCTGACGTGCTGCGCGGCGCTGCATTTCCGGGTTCGGGTGAGGTCAACGTGAACATGCCGGCCCAGTTCATGCGCTATTTCGGGCATATGTATTGCGTGTCTACGCGACGGTGAAAACCGGCGGCACTTTGATGACGCGTTCGCGGGGCCAGATTTCAGACCGGTTCACGCCTGATGCGGTGGCGGGGGCGGCAGTCCAAGAGACTCCGCCGCCGCTTCATGACTGGCCGAGAACTGCGGAGATCACGGCGGTGATCGAGGAGGCTGACGGGATCCGCTCTATCTGGTTCTGCAATTCCTTGGCGGCATTGGGGTCTTTGGATGTCTATGAAGCAGCGCAGCACATCCGGCTGC
The DNA here is from genome assembly GCF_003072125.1 of Pelagivirga sediminicola. Classification (GTDB taxonomy): domain Bacteria; phylum Pseudomonadota; class Alphaproteobacteria; order Rhodobacterales; family Rhodobacteraceae; genus Roseovarius; species Roseovarius sediminicola. The sequence goes on from NZ_QCYH01000002.1 coordinate 178,758, forward strand.
AGGCCCTGGACGGGCGGGCAGTCTGGCGAGCCTATACTATTTCCGGTGTCGCGCACGGGTCGTCCTGTGCGGCGCGGAAGAGTTCATGACAGCGGCACGGCAGCCTTTCGCAACGGCAGGTGTGCCTGATGCGTCCGTCGTGTCGGAGACATTCATCTCGCCGGATATCGAGATGGATTTGGGCGCCCCCACCGCGACCGGGCCGTTCGAAGTAAAGCTCCGGGCATCGTGTATCGTCGCCGAGTGGACAGCCAAGCACGGCACGCTGCTTGACCTCGCCGAGGCCAATGGCATTGTTGCGCCCTCACATTGCCGGGCAGGGCTGTGCGGCACTTGCCGCACAACGGTTCATTCCGGAGACACGGAAAGCCTGACAGGAGCCGCAACACATGATGCAACAATCCTCACATGTTGTTCGGCGCCTTTAGGGCCGGTGGAGCTTGATCTTTAGAATGCTGCCCCGGTTCGATACTCACCCTGTGCAGAGAATGATTTAAGCGTGAGCGCAGTTCTCGCGGCCCTTCCGATTGTCATCGCGCTTGCGCTGTTGCTCCTGCAGGCTGGTCCCGTTCGCGGCGCTCTCGCGGGGGTGGTCAGTGCATTTGCAATTGCGATGCTGGCATTTCCCGCGCCCCTTCCACGCCTTCTGGCCGCACAGATCGATATGGCGCCGGTCGCTCTGGAGGTGGCCCTCATCCTCTTGGGCGGGCTGATCCTGAGCAATCTGATGAGCGCGAGTGGCGCGCAGGAGCGGTTGGGGCATTGGGTGATTGCCGCGTGCCGCAATCAGATCCGCGCTGTGCTGCTCGTCGTGCTTGGCGTCATCCCCTTTGCGGAATCGGTCACGGGCTTCGGGATCGGTGTGGTCGTCGGCATCCCGCTTCTGGTTCAGATCGGGCTGAGTGGTCGGCGTGCCGCTGTCGTCGGCCTGTTGGGCCTTGTGACCGTTCCGTGGGGGGCGCTGGCCCCCGGCACTCTTGTGGCGTCCCGTCTGGCCGGTGTCGATTTTCAGGGGCTGGGCGTGGCCAGTGCATGGCTTTCGGGGCCGGTGTTTCTGGTGGCAGGGGCGGGCGCGGTGATCGTCGCCTTTGGCTGGCGGATGGCCTTGCGATCTGCGCCGGACCTGTTTTTTGCGGTGATCCTTCTCTGGCTGGGGGTTTGGGGGTCGAACACTTTGATCGGGACGCCGCTTGCGGGCGTCTTGGGCAGTCTATTCACCATCGCCATCCTGCTGCTGCGTGCGCGGTTTTCGGGACCGGGTCAGCGAACAAATAAAGGCCGCCTGTTGCAGGAGTCCGCACCTTACCTGATCCTTGTCGCCGGGCTGCTGGCGGCGAAGGCACTTTCCCTTGTCGTGTCGCCAGCCTTCCTCCCGGCGCTTGAGATACTCGGCAGCCCGGCCACCTGGCTGTTTCTGGCGAGCGCCACGATTCCGATGGTGCAAAAGCTGCCCGCCAACAGGGCTCGAACCCTGACGACTGCCTCCGCCAAGCAGTGGCACCCGATTGCACTGACCACGGTGCTGTTCCTCATCCTCGGTGTCATACTGGCGGCCAGCGGCATGAGCGAAGCACTGGCAAACGCAGGCGCACGAGCAGGTTACCTCTACCCCGCCATTGCCCCGTGGATCGGCGCCTTGGGCGGCTTCCTCACCGGATCAAACACCGGTGCGAGCGCCATGTTCGCAGCAAGTCAGGCGCAGGCCGCGCAGGTGGTCGGCTATCCGGTTCCGACCCTCGTTGCCCTGCACAACGTCGGTGCGTCGCTTGCGATGATGGCCGCCATCCCCAAGGTGATGATGTCCACCCGCCTTGCCGAGGACGCGACAGGGCAGGCAACTGATCCGGTGCGGCAGCGGATTTCAACATCAGCCGTGTTCGTGCCGGTGGCGGTGATTAACGTGGCAATCCTGGCTATTCTGTCGGTGTTGGCGCTGCTGTTGGCGCCATGACCAGACCGGCGGATGGAAGAGGTTATCACGTGACCGATGCGCTCAAAGCCCCGCAATTTGCGTCTTCACCGGACACAAAGAAGGAAAACCAATGACTGAAAAGCCCTTCTCGATGATCGGCGTGCCGATAGATTGCCTCGGCTTTGGTGGCCCGCTTCAGGCGGTGGAGCGCATGCCGGAAAGCCTGCGCAGGGCCGATCTGGCCAAGCGGCTGGATGCCAAAGACCTCGGCGATCTGGAGGTACGGATCGGCAAGGGCGTGCGCGATGCGCAGACCGGCCTGATCTCGCTGGACGACTGCCGCGCCACCACCCGAACGATGCGCGCGGAAACCGTCAGGCTTTTGCGGGGCGGATTGCGTCCGTTCTTTGTCGGCGGATGTTGTTCGATGGTGCCGGGGATCACGGCCGGGCTGCGGGACGTGCATGGGCAGGCTGCGCTGGTCTATGTGGACGGTCACATGGACCTTTATGACGGCGAGACGTCGTGGCAGGGCGAAATGGCGGACATGCCGCTGGGCATCGTTCTGGGGCCGGCCCGGCTGAGGCGTTCCGCGAGGATCTGGGCGGGTTATCGGGGCTGAACGAGGCGGTTTTTCTGGTAGGATACAGGGATGAGGACGAGGCGCGGGGGCGCGGTTCCAAACTGCCCGAGGCGTTTGAGCCGCAGCTGACGGCATGGACGCTGGAAGAAATCGTCGACAAGGGGTTCGGCCCGTCAGGAACGCTGCTCGCAGAGCGACTCTCGGAGGTGTCCCGCCCGTTTCATCTGCATCTCGATCTCGACGTTCTGGACGAAAGCGTTTTTCCCGCCACCATGTATCAGCTTCCCCGCGGCATGCTGTGGGCGGAGCTGGCGGCATTTCTGGCGCCGGTTGTGGCGCACCCGAAGCTCGCCTCGGTGTCCGTGGGCTGCTATGATCCTGACATGGATGAGGGCGAGGCGCTGGCCCCCGCTATCGCGGCAAATCTGGGACGGATATTCGGGTGACCGCCGCCTGGGCCACCCGTTTCCTGCAGTCTTGCCTGCGTTGTTCAGGCCCGCTCGATCCGGCCCGAGTAGCAGCCGCGTTTGGCGTTGTGGACCTGAATGTAGCTGATCTCGGGGCGGGCGAGCCACTCCCTGACCAGCGGTTCCATCTCGGCACCCTCAAGGATCTCGGCGTCGACCATCATGTGCGCCGCGTCGAATGCCCGAAGCGCCACTTGCCGGACGCGCATGACATCGGGGATTCGTTGATCCGGTCGTAGGTTTGCGTCGCCCCCTCGCGCACAAAGATCGCATGGCGCGCGCCGTAAGGTGTATCTTCGGGCTGGTAGGTATGGTTGAGCAGCAAAAGCGTCTCACCGGGTTCGCAATCGCGCATTTCGATCCGGTCGGGAAAGCCGGGCGTCTTGTCGGCCACATAGCGCAGGGCGCCCTGTGCTTTCAATTCTGCATCTGAAAGGCCGTAAAGGTGGCTGAACTGGTCGGCAGGCAGGCCGGTCACGCGATAATCCATGGGGGTCTCCGTGTGGTAAGCTGCATGTCCTGCCAATTTACCCGGCACCGCCGTCCGGTCCGACCCGTTTCCTGCGCAAAGCTCACGCCGGAACAGGTGTCGCGCCCTCCAGCACTTGCCGGAACCAGCCGGTGTCGACATTGCCGCCGCTGGCGATGAGAGCAACGCGGCGGCCTGCCATCAGGTCCTTTTCCTGCATGAGCGCCGCCAGCGGGGCGGCCCCTGCGCCTTCGACCACGTTATGCGTGGCGCAAAAATAGAGCAGCATCGCTTCGGCGATCTCCTCGTCACTGACCGCGACGATCCGCTCGGCGCCGCTGTCGAACGCACCCGCCACAGGCACGCGCACGGCCATGCCATCGGCGAAAGTGCGCACGCTGTCGGTGGGCGTCAGAGTCCCTGTATCGAACGACAGTTTCGCGGTCCGCCCCGTTTTCGCACACGACGCCGACAACTCTGGTTTTCACCCTCAAAGCATCGCGCGCGATGATCGTGCCGGAGATGCCCGAGCCGCAGCCGATGGGGACATGGACGGTATCGAGGTCCGGCGCGGCGGTGAACAGTTCCAGCGCGTAGGTGGCCACGTCGCGCACCAGTTCGGGGCGAAAGGGCGGCACCATGACCAGCCCCTCGTCTGCCGCCACACGCCGCGCCTCGCCGTCGGCAGCGATCTGCTGGCTGCGGGATTGGTTCGGCAATGGAGCGGGCCTGCGGTCGACGAATGCCCGCCAGCCGATCCTGCGCAGTGTCAGCGCCAGGATCGCCAGGTCCAGCGGGACGTGCAGTTGCAAAAGCGCTGTCCTGGCAGATACATCGGTCAATGAAGCGGCGCGGAAGCCCGTGCCCAGCAGGGCGAGGATAAGCGCTGCGCTCAGCCCATGAAGGGTGATCGCGACGGTGCCGTATCGGATGGAGGCGCTTTTCATCGGAATGCTCCTAGGTCAGTGCGCGGCGCTTGCCGTCATTCGCAAACCGTCGCGCATGTTGAGGCCCAGAAGCGTGATGTTGACCGCGCCCGCGCCAAGTTCCAGCGCCTGCACGGTGTAGAAGGCCGTGTCGAACGCGCCCGCCTGTGCTTTGAATGACAGGTAAAATGCGGCGGGAATCAGGATCAGGATGCCGTTGGCGGCGATGATCGGCATGCGCTTTTGCTTGGCGGCTACCAGCGGTCCGCGGCGTTTCCTTGCCATTTGAAACCCCGATCCGCCCACCGCCATCAGGGCGGGGATCAGAATGATGAAACCCCATGGAATCAGGGTCTTGACGGTGCTCACGGCCTCCAGCCCCATGAAGAGCTCCGACAGGGCGGTGGAAAGCCAGAAGACGGCGATCATCAGTAGCGCGATGGCGCCTGCGATCGGGTGAATGGTCCTGGTCACTGCATTGCTCCTCGCATTGAAACATATCCATAGCAGGCTATTTAACATTGCATAGCAGGCTATCCAGGTGATAGGCAAGAGGCATGGCATTCGTGAAGGATCAATCGGCGGGATATCTCGCAAACCACATAGCGCGGTTGTTCGCACGCGGGCTTGCGGCGCGGATCAAGCCGCTGGGGCTGACGACGGGGACGTTTCCCGCGCTGCTTGAGCTGTGGGAAAAGGACGGGCTGACGCAAAAGGATCTGGTGGCGCGGCTGGATATCGAACAGGCGACGATGGCCAACACGCTGGCCCGTATGGAGCGGGACGGGCTGATCGTCCGCCGCAAGGATGCCAGCGACGGGCGCAAGCAGCGCGTCTGGCTGACCGAACGGGCGCGGGGCTTGCAAGGGCCGGCGATAGAAGCAGCGATTGCGGAAAATGCCGATGCCTTGAGCGGCCTTACAGAAGAGGAGCGCCGCCAGTTTGTCAGCCTGATGCGCAAGGTGATCGAGACGAGCAAACCGGAAGAAACGCCGCATCAACCCGGCGGCGCGATTATCTCAGGTTGACTTGATGGTGCGAGCACCGCCAAAGCAGTGACAGGGCCATTGAGCACCGCACGCTTGATCAAGCATTTTCGATTAGATTCCCGGCACCGACATGGTCAACGCGCTCTTTGCATGCCCGCCCGTCCCACCGGACACGCTGATCAGCGTTGTGCCGGTCCGCATCAAGCCCATCAGCAGCGCCAGCCCCGGGCCCGACGCACCGGTTTCACCGAAAATCAGCGGTGCGTGGGTCCGTTCGGCCCCAGTGGCAAGCGTGCGCCCCAGCCGCAAGTGGGCGTAGGACATCTCCGCCGCGCGATAGCGGTTGTTGTTCCAGTCGCCGATCCATGTGTCGACGGACATGTCAGGGGGCACGGCGGCGCGGCAGGCCACGCTCAGCGCGCGGTAATCGCTCTCACCGGGATCGTCTTCGGCTACCGGATCCTGGGCTGTGGCGAAGTCCAGAATCGTCGGGGCCGGGCGTCTGGCACTCTCCGACCATGCGCAGCATGAGGGCCACCGCCCCCTCGCCCGGAACGAAACCATAGGGTGTGCGATTGCTGAAAAGCAGGCCCTGATCCGCCAAGGGGCCAAGCCGCGCGCGGTCGTTGTAGCTGTCAACGCTCACGAGGAGGATCGGCGTTTCGGCCAACGCGTCGGCGCGGGCCGCCTCCAGCGCCGAAACCATTGCGGCAGGGCCGTCAAGGTGGACCGCCACATGCTGCGCACGGCAACCGACAGTCTGCGTTGCAAGCCGGGTCAAATCCTCAACCAGTTTCTGCGGATCGGTCAATGCATCGGGCCGGGGGCCGCAGATCGCCACTCGAAATCCTGAATCTTCCATGCTTGGGGCGACGCCCTGCAGTTGGCCGGTCAGATCGTCCAGCGCCTGTCCGGCCAACTCGCGCAGCCGTGCGTCGAGCGTGCCGTGCGTCACGAACGCATCAAATGCCGTCAACTGCGGTCGAAAATCGGCGCCGATGAAGCTGCGCTGGCGTCTCAGCGGCGTGCGCCCTTCCGTAAGCGCCGCCACGGTGGTCTTCAGGCCCGGGCCGAACGCCGTGGCGACGCCCATGGCAACGATGGCCTGCCTCATGGGGCGTCAGCGTCCGGTTCCACGCGAAGCAATGCGCCCCGGCCGCCTGTCACCACATCGAGCAACTCGGCCAGCCAGGCAGGATCGCCCTTCCAGCCATCCACGACCAGCCGCCCGTCGGCGAGAAAAATCTCGGGCTCGGACGGCACAGGGCCCGGCGCCGCGAAGAGGCCCAGTCCGAAAAGCGTCAGAAACCCGTCGTCGATCGCCTCGGTCCAGCCGTCGAACGCCGCACCCTCGAAGATCAGCCGCTCCGCATCCGCCGGGATGGCGCCGGCCAGCCCGTCCAAGGTGGCGCGGGCGGGCCGCGCCATGGGGTCGAACGGTGCTGTCACCTGCTCTGTGCCCGCTCCCGTAATTTCGATGCGTTCGACATCTTCCGCGAAGGATAACGCGCTGAACACCGCGCGGGCCTCTGCCTCGTCACCGTCCAGAAGGTCCACCAGACCGGCGAATGCGCCATCGGGTGTTTGGGAATGTGCCTCGATCACGCGGGACAGAACGGCAGCGAAGACGAGCGCATGCGCGGCCCCGGTCACGGACAGCACGAATCCGGTCTTTGTCACGGTCACTGCACCCGACAGACGGGCGGCGGCGTTCGGTGCTGCATTCGCCGCACCGCAAAATCCCGCAGCGAAAAGCGGTATCGCAGCCTCCAGCGTGCGCTCCACCTCATTCGCGACGCGCGCCGGAACGCCGCGCGCGATTGCATCGGGCGTATAAACGACACGCAGTTGCAGATCGGCGAGGATTGCGGGCAATCCGCCCGGTGGCAGCACGAGGGCGCGGCGCAGCGCCTCGGGTCGGCTCATGGCAGTGATCCTTTCGACAGGCGCTGAAAATAGCCTCGCGTGGCGGCTTTCTCGGCTGGGGTGCGGTCGCCCCACATGCGTTTGTCCAGAATGCTCTGGTCGGCGTAGGCCGGTCGCAGATAGGCGTAGGCGGCGGCGAGGGCCGACAGGTTTTCGCCCGCGTTGACGTCCCCCATTCGGGTGCGGGCCCGGCGGTGACGCAAACCGCCTCGCCGTGGTCCTCTACCGTTACACCCGCCGCGTGCGGGCGCCGGATCGCCCAGCCGGTCGCGGTAGTCCGCGCCCACATAGGTTCGCCAGCCCATGTCGGGGATGCCGGGCGTGTAGTCACCGATGCGGCGCGCCACGTTGTCCATCCGAAAGAGGGCTTCTTCCGGTGCGACGTCGAACGCGCTCATGACGGCGGCGCGAAATCGCTCGTGGGCAGGTAGCAGATTGCGCTGGCCGAAACTGCTGAACGGCGGCGTGCCGAAGCCAAACCCCTGATAGCCCCAGCGCAGCCGCGTGTTGCCGAGGATCGCATGGACCTTGTCGGCGAAATCGCGCAGATCGGACATATCATGCGGAACGGCGAACTGGATGGACAGCAAGTCCTTCCTGAGCGCGGCCACAATTTCGAAGTAGGGCAGATATGGCTGCTGCAAAGCGGTCGTGTCGGGGCCGTAAAGCCGCGCGCACCACAAGGCACGGGTGCCGTTCACGACCGGCGCAGCCTGAGGCGCGCGGAGCTGCTGGCGTTTCGCCGTCGTGGCCTTGATCGCGCGATAGGCGCGCGCCGGATCGGTGCCGATGGTCAGGAATGAAATTTGTGTGTCAAAGCGTGCGGCGAACAGGTCGTGAAGCGCGCTGCGCAGGTCTCCCTCGGTCCGGACGTCGTTATCGACAATGGCGCCGATGCGCAGGCACGGCAGGGCGATTATCGTTTCGGCATGGCAGGGCGGCAGCCCCTTCAGGGGAATGGACATAACCTAGCTGGTTCCAACGATGGGTGGCCCGCGCCGTGTGTCGCAATCGCAGGTCGCGTTGCCCACTGCACTCGGATCGCGTCCGGTCTGGCCGCAAATCGTATTCCTGGAATTCATGAACAGCTTGTCCGACAGCCGGCAGATATTCTGCCCTTCGGCATAGACGTTGGGCGAATACGTGATCCATTCGCTGATATCGGCTGTGGTGCCCGATACGACACCACTCATCGATCCGGCCTCGTCACCGGTGCATTTCGAAAAGATCGACGGCTTGTGCGCGATCATGTTGCCACCATCGGCGAGCACCGTCGTCGTTCCGCGGACGATATCCGGATTGAACGCGGTAATGGAGTAGGGCACCGGCGCGCCGCTACCCGGCGTCTTGCAAACGTCGGGGGCGGAGTTCCTGTGTGAGCCGCCGGAGCCGCGATGCGTAATGGTCAAGCCATTTACGTTTAACGTAACTGCCATCAGCTTGCCTCCCTGACTTGCGCGGAACGCGCGAAATGCCCGATATCATCAGGGCGCACGTGAAAGCTGTTCCATTCGTTCAGCATGACGCGCGTTTGCGAAATGTCCACATCCTTGGCGGCGCTCGCGATCGGCCATGTTTCCAGATAGGTCAACGACACGGTGGCTGAGTTCAGGTCCAGCGCGATGCCCTGCAATGCGGTCGGCGCGATGGTCCATTCTCCGGCGATCCGGGTGGCGCAATGCAGATCCAGATGCGGAAGCATATACGCTCCGTCGGCAAGACCGAAGCCGGTCAGCACCAGCGGGTCATCCGGTGTCACCGGGCGCGGTATCTGCTGCTCCGGCTGGACGGATTGCCAGTAGCCCGGATCGAGGTCGGCTGGCAGAAGTGGCGCGCGTTCGGCTTGCCAGGTTGCGTCAAAAGTTCCCGCAAGGTCGCGGAGGGACGGCGGCTGAAACCGGTCCGAGATGTGACGGAACACGCGCTTTCGCGTCACCTGCCTGCGTCAGGGGGGCATATCGTTCGTGCCATGACCTCGCCCGAACGGATTGGTCTCATATCCGGGACAGCCATAGGCGCTGCGCGCGTCAATTCGTCCCATCCGGCAATAGTCGAAAAACCGAAAGCTGTCTTGGGCAGAAACGCGTTCACCTTTTCATGTGTAAAGTGGGCCATCTGATGTCTCAGGTTGAAGGCGAAACGCTTTAGCTTACAGATCTTTTGGTCCTGTATCGAATATACGATACAGAAGCTTGGGTCCGAAGGCTATCATTACGAAAAGACTCGTCCAGTGGAGGAAAGTCAGATGGCCCAAGACATAACCTAGCACCGTGAAGATCAGCCCTCCGAGGACAGCGGCGATGAGCACAAAAGTCCCACTTGAGATCTTGATTTTGTGCGGCATGCTACATCTCCCAGTATTTCTTCAGGTTGGACGGATCAATTCTATCTCCGAAGACATCTCGAAACTGTGCATCCGTAACTTCATCATTCTGAAATCGCTGCATGATGACTTCGCGGATTTGTTCCTGTTGTTCCAGCGCGTTGTGGTAGGCAAGCGTTCCGTGGGCGATTACAACCGCCCCGACTATCCCAGCCCGCGCTGGTGTCACCCGCAAACTGGTGCGGCGCTGGATTTCTTCAAGAAGCGGTCCTTGCCCCGCGAGCCTTCTGGCGCCGCGTTCTACGCCCGCGCGAACCGAATTTTGCTTGGAGGCTTCCGCCACGCCTGCCGCTGCCGCACTTGCACCAGCACCGACACCGAGTGGACGTCGCGCGGTCTGCCGCAGTTTTCAGTGCCCGCCAAAGATCTGCTGGCGTCGCTCGTCCGCAACCTGGTGTTTGCCACGCTTTACCGCGCGGCCGCAGAGGCGCTGGTGACCGAGAACGCCGCGCGCCTTGCCCGGATGCAGCAGGCCGAGCAATCCGTGGACGAGAATCTGGAAGAGCTGAAATCGGAAACCCGTCCGGTCCGGCAAAGCGAGATCACGACTGAACTGTTGGACGTCATCGTCGGCTTCGAGGCACTGAAGAGGCGGGATCGGCGTCGAAAACGCAAAGACGCGGCAAGCCGCTAAAGCGTCCCGCCTTATGCCTGAGACAGGAACAGGGCGGGCCGCAGCGCAACTTATGAAGGTGTCGCGCGCTCGGCTTAAAACCCGTGATTCAGGTTTTGAGCGGAACGCTTTAGGGAAGCGGGATGGCAAAATGCTGGTACGCCAGATCATGCAAACGCGCGTTACCGTCATCGGGCCGAACACCTCTGTGAGGGCTGCGGCGGCACTGATGGGGGATCGTAATATCGGGATGCTGCCGATTTGCCGGAACGGCAGGCCCATTGGGGTCGTCACCGACCGCGATCTGGTGATCCGCCTGATGTTCAATCTGGGGCCCGTCGCGGACCAGCCGGTGCAAACGGTCATGTCGCACCCCGTCATCGTATGTCGCGCTGACCACGACATCATCGAGGCCGCACGCCTGCTCCGCTCTGAGCATTGGAAAGCTCTATCAAGGTATCCGTTTTGCGATCAATCAACCTGTGTGCAGCGCATTTTCCACCAGCATTTTGCGAATGCTCACGACCGCTTTTCAGGTTCAGAATCCGCAACCGTTGTCAGTGCGTTCAGTTCGCCTCGAAGGGCATCGACATCGCCGTCCAGACCGCGCTCGATCTCTTCGTGGGTCGCGATCCAGATCGGAATGGCCTGTTCCAGCAATGCCAGACCGTCATCGGTCAGGGACAGCCGGCGGGCGCGGCGGTCCTTGGTGTCGGGCGTCACGGTCAACAATCCTCGGCGCTCAAGCGGTTTGAGGTTCGCCGTCAGCGTCGTGCGATCCATCGCCAGCAGATCTGCCACCGATCCGACCGTGGGCGGCTCGGGCCGGTTGAGCGATATCAGGATCGAGAATTGCCCGCTTCGCAGCCCGGCAGGGCGAAGTGCCTCATCGAAGCGGCGGGCAACGGCGCGGGCTGCGCGTTGCGTGTGCAGGCACAGGCAGCTGTCCCGGACGCGCAAAGTCATGCCGAAAGTGGCGTGTTTTGAAACTGCATTTGACATGAAGCCATTTACGTTGATATCAACTTAATAGTCAATCGAATCGCGAAAGAGTGATGGCGCCATTTTGATCCCAAGGTCGGATTCGGCTGCGAACATGAGAACATCTTGCTGCTCGACACCTACCCGAATGGTGCGGGCCGGATCGGTATCCGATGCCCGGCCGCCAGACGGTTCACGCCCACCGCAAAAAGGGAAACGCCCATGACCCAGATGATCTTCATCAACCTTCCGGTTGCAGATGTTCACGCCTCCGCGCGGTTCTACGAGGCGGTCGGCGCGACAAAAAACGACACCTTCTCGGACGAGACCTGCGCGAGCATGGTGATCAGCGACACCATCACCGCCATGCTGCTGTCGCACGAGCGCTGGCGGGATTTCACGTCAAAGCAGATACCGGACGCCAAGACATCGGCGCAGATGCTGCTGTGTCTTTCGATGGACAGCCGCGCGGCCTGCGATGCGGCGGTGGATGCGGCGGTCAAGGCCGGAGGTGTGGCCGACCCCATCCCGAAACAGGATCACGGCTTCATGTATGGCCGCTCCTACGAGGATCCCGACGGCCATATCTGGGAGGCCATGTGGATGGACATGGCGGAGATGCAAAAGGCAATGGCTGCAGAAGGCTGAGAGGCCCGCGGCACCCCTGCGGGGGTGCTTTGCCAAGATAAAGCAAATTGAAAACAAGGAGGAAGGACCATGACCAACCGCGACGGAACCCCGATCTGGTATGAATTGATGACCGACGCGCCCGATGTGGCGCAGGATTTTTACGGCAAGGTCATGGGCTGGCAATTCCGGAAACCGCCCGGCGGGTTGGACCGGGATTACCGCACCTTCGCCACCGAGGAAGGCGAAGGCGTGGGCGGCGTGATGCACACACCCGACCGTGCAAAGGGACGGCCCGCCACCTGGGACGTCTATTTCGGTGTGGCGGACGTCGATGCCATGGCCGCCAAGGTCGAGGAACTGGGCGGCAGCATCCACATGGAGCCGCAGGACATTCCCGGCGTCGGCCGCTTTGCCTTCGTTTCCGATCCGCAAGGCGCCACATTCTACCTGATGCGCGGCGACAGCGACGGCCAGAGCACCGCCTTTGCACCGATGAAGGCCGGGCATTGCAGCTGGAACGAACTTGTGACCTCCGATCAGGTGGCGGCGCTGGAGTTCTACGGCAAGCTCTTCGGCTGGAAGAAGACCGGCGCGATGCCGATGGGGCCGAACGGCGATTATACCTTTGTCGGACAGGACGATAGCGACATGATCGGCGCGATGATGAACGCGGAAAAACCGGGCGAGGCGCCGTTCTGGAACTTTGCCTTCAACGTGCCCGACATCGACACGGCGAAAGCCGCGGTTGAGGCGGGCGCCGGCACCGTCACCCACGGGCCGATGGAGTTGCCGGGCGACGAGGGTGACTGGCTGATCCAGGCGAACGATCCGCAGGGAGCCAAGGTAATGTTCACCGGAAAACGCAATCAGGGAGCGAAATGATGGGCAAGATCAGTACGTTCCTGTGGTTCGACGGGCAGGCCGAGGAGGCCGCGGCGTTCTATACGGGCCTCTTTCCGGACAGCAGCATTGACCAGACGACGCGCAGCCCGATGGACTATCCCGGCGGCACGGAGGGCGACGTCATCACCGTCGGCTTCACCCTCACGGGCCGCAGCTTCATCGCCATGAACGGCGGGCCGGATCATCCGTTCACCGACGCCATCTCACTTTCCATCGATTGCGCCGACCAGGCGGAGGTCGACCGCTACTGGGACGCGCTGGGGGAGGGCGGCGAGCCGGTGATGTGCGGCTGGATCAGGGACCGCTTCGGCCTGTCCTGGCAGGTGACGCCCCGCATCCTGCCGCAGCTTCTGGCCGATCCGGACCGGGCAAAGGCGAAGCGGGTCATGGAGGCGATGGGGCAGATGCTGAAGATCGACGTGGCCGCGATCGAGGCGGCGGCGAAAGGGTGACACGGAAACTGAACAGAACCGAAACAAGGATCCCATGGCCGACTACATCTTCTTCTTCAACCCGATGAGCCGGGCGCAGATCGCCCGCTGGGCCCTGCACGAGGCAGGCACGGATTACGATCCCGTCATGGTGCCTTGGGAGGACAAACCCGCGGCGCTGATCCGCGCGAACCCGATGGCCAAGGTGCCGACGATCATCCATCACCGTGCGGATGGCGACCGGAGCGTCAGCGAGGCAGCGGCCATCTGCCACTATTTGGCCGAGGCCGAGGCGCCGGACCTCCTGCCGAAGGACAGCGAGAAGGCGGATTACTTCCGCTGGCTGTTCTTCGCCGCAGGCCCGCTGGAGCAGGCAGTCACGGCAAAGGCGCTTGGCTGGACGGTCAGCGACAAGGAGCAGGCCATGGCCGGGTTCGGCAGCTACGAGCGGACGGTCGATGCGCTGGAAGGCTGGCTTTCGGCCCACGATTACGTCTGCGGCGCGCGCTTTACCATGGCGGATGTCTATGTCGGCAGCGCGGTGGACTGGGGGCTTCAGTTCAAATCCCTGCCGGAACGCGGGGCCTTCACCGCCTACCAGGCGCGCATCGCGGAACGCGCGGCCTACAAGGCAGCAAAGGCGATCGACAACAAGCTGATCGAGGAGATGCAGGCATGAAGGTCAACCATGTGTTCATCAGCATCAACGCGGCGGATTTCGCCGCCCAGTCCGACTGGTGGGCAAGGCTGATCGGCCGCCGCCGGGACCGGGCGCCGATGCCGTCCTGCCATGAGTGGGATCTGACGGAGCACGTGTTGTTCCAGGTGCTCGACAGTGCCGAGGGACGTGGGCGCGCGACCGTGACAATGCATGTCGCCGACCTCGATGCCGAGATCGCACGGCTGGCGAAGGTCGGGATCGACCTGCCGGACCCGGTGAAGATCGAGGGCTTCGACACCCTGCGCTATGCCGAGTTCACCGACCCCGAAGGCAACACGGTCGGTTTGCTGGATGGCGCCTGAAAAGGATGTGGTGGGCGAAAGGGCGGCGGCAGCACCGATTTAACCTCCGTTCCTTGCACCTCGCGACTTTCCGCCCCGTCCGCCCGTTCCGCGCCAGATCCTGCACGCCTTGATCAGGTGACGCTGCGAGACCTTGAACTGCGCGGCCAGATCGGCGGCCCGAACCGCTCGTCCGGTGAACAGGCAAGACGCATGAGAACCCGCAATCCGTAGGCGGCAAAAGTCGCAAGGTGCATCCGCATTCTTTAATTGGTATTGACAATACTGATTATTGGGTGCCATGATTGGCATTGTGAACTCCAATTCAAGTGACGTGCTGGCCGGTTGCGAACGGATTGCGCTCCGACCATGTAGCAATGGAGCGTCCGATGTCTTGTGTTTCAGACCCGTTTCAGACCCGGCCCGTTGGTCAAATCACTGCACCCTTGCCGGGCGCGACAAGCGTCTTCCGACATATCAAACTCGTTTTTTGCTGTCATGGCGACGTGCCGCTGCAAGAGGCGGCAGATCGGCGTGGGATGGACGCTTTTATCGACCGTATGCGCCACGACGATGATGATGACGGCCAGACATTGCAGCGCCACGACAGCCCGACCTACGATCGAACACCATCCGAAGATAATTACCCGTCCTCGCAGGCTCTCTATTCGGGATTGGCGCAGTTCAAGGCCGATTTGATGGAGCATATCCATCTGGAAAACAACATTCGTTTCCCGCGGTTCGAAGGCGCCTCGCACGCCTGACTTCGACCCGCCTGATGTAAAGGGAAGGTCCGATGAGC
This sequence comes from Pelagivirga sediminicola, assembly GCF_003072125.1. GTDB lineage: Bacteria > Pseudomonadota > Alphaproteobacteria > Rhodobacterales > Rhodobacteraceae > Roseovarius > Roseovarius sediminicola. The sequence goes on from NZ_QCYH01000002.1 coordinate 193,775, forward strand.
GAAGCAGCATTGAACGAGAGCTATGACCGGCGCGGTTTCTTTACCCGTTGGTTCATGTCCACCAACCACAAGGACATCGGCATTCTCTATCTGTTCACCTCGGCCGGGGTCGGGCTGATCGCGGCGGGGCTGTCGGTCTTCATGCGGCTGGAGCTGATGGATCCGGGGGTGCAGTATATGTGCCTTGAAGGTCTGCGATTCTGGCCCTCGGCGGCGGATTGCACGCCTGACGGGCATTTGTGGAACATCATCGTCACCTATCACGGCATCCTGATGATGTTCTTCGTGGTGATCCCGGCGCTCTTCGGCGGTTTCGGCAATTATTTCATGCCGCTGATGATCGGCGCGCCCGACATGGCGTTTCCGCGGCTGAACAACCTCAGCTACTGGCTGTTCGTCGCGGGCACCAGCCTCGCCGTGGGATCGTTCTTTGCGCCGGGCGGGGATGCGTCGCATGGGGCCGGAGTGGGCTGGACGCTTTATGCGCCGCTATCGGTGAAGGATGGCGGCATCTCGATGGATCTGGCGATTTTCGCCATCCACGTTTCGGGGGCCAGTTCGATCCTCGGCGCGATCAACATGATCACGACGTTTCTCAACATGCGCGCGCCGGGGATGAGCCTGTTCAAGGTGCCGCTCTTTGCATGGTCGGTGTTCATCACCGCCTGGATGCTGCTGATGGCAGTGCCGGTGCTGGCCGGCGCCGTGACGATGCTGCTGGTTGACCGCAACTTTGCCACGACATTCTTCAACCCCTCGGGCGGGGGCGATCCGATGCTCTATCAGCATCTGTTCTGGTTCTTCGGCCACCCCGAGGTCTACATCGTCGTCCTTCCCGGTTTCGGCATCATCAGCCACGTCATCGCCACCTTCAGCAAGAAGCCGATCTTCGGCTACCTTCCGATGGTCTGGGCGCTGATCGCCATTGGCGGCCTCGGCTTTCTGGTCTGGGCGCATCACATGTTCACGGTCGGCATGTCGATCACGCAGCAAAGCTTTTTCCAGATCGCGTCGGTCACGATCGCGGTGCCGACGGGGATCAAGATATTCTCGTGGCTGGCGACCATGTGGGGCGGTTCGATCCAGTTCAGGACGCCGATGCTGTTCGCCATCGGGTTCATCTTCCTGTTCATGGTCGGCGGCGTGACCGGCGTGGTCGTGGCACAAGCCGGCCTCGACCGGGCCTATCACGACACCTATTATGTCGTGGCCCATTTCCACTACGTGATGAGCCTCGGCGCGGTGTTCGCGCTGATCGCCGGGGTCTATTATTGGCTGGCCAAGATGTCGGGGCGGCAATACCCGGAATGGGCGGGCCAACTGCATTTCTGGATGTTCTTCATCGGTGCCAACCTGACGTTCTTCCCACAGCATTTCCTCGGTCGCCAAGGCATGCCGCGCCGCTATATCGACTACCCCGAGGCGTTCGGCCTGTGGAACGCGGTTTCAAGCTGGGGCGCGCTGCTGTCCTTCGCATCGTTCCTGCTGTTCATCGGGATCGTCTTTTACACGCTTCTGGCCGGCAAGCGCGAGACGCGGGCGAGCTATTGGAACGACTACGCCGATACGCTGGAATGGACCCTGCCGTCGCCGGTGCCGGAGCATACGTTCGAGCATTTGCCAGAACCCGCGGATTGGGACAGGCGATAGGGGGACCAGGTTACTCCATCGGTATCTTCCGCGCGTGCCCGGTGATCGCTGCGCCGGCCCGCGGCCCGGAAACGCAGCGTCACTTGTCCTGCACGTGGTCCAAAGCGCCAAAATTTGCCGCCCTGATCTACCGCTCCGACGAAAAGTGCGTTTTCAGATAATTTAGGATCACGTCCTTGGTCTCGTCATCAGGCTCATACATTCCCTGATCCTCTATCATCCATGTCCACAGATAATCCCAGCGTTCATCGCTCAGGCGCTGTTGCCGGATAATCGCCGTCGAATGGCATGCGACGCATTGGTAATACGTGTCTTCGGCACCCGGTCCGACAGGCAGGTTTCCCAATTCGGGGTCCAGCTCGACCTCAGGCGCATCGGGCGTCTGGACGGACGCGCCGGGCGAGAGCGGATTGCCCGCCGGGCGCATCGGATCATACGCCTCCTGCGCGACCGACGCAGTCGCATACACTACAACAGACGCGCAGAGCGCGGCCCGAAGAAACGTCAGCTTCTCTTTCATGTTGGCTTCCTTAGGCTGGTAGGCCGGAACCGGGCAACATGACCCGGCTCCATTGCAGGGTCAGGTGGCGATCAGTGCGATGCGGTGCTGCATGTTGTTGCCATAGCCACGGGGGTTCCAGCCCGGCACGACCGGAGGCTGGGCAATGCCGTTCATGTCGGTCGCCCGCGCCCAGACTTCGTAATAACCCGCCTCTGGCAGTGTCACGTCCGCGCGGAACCGCTGCCAGGCAAACTTGTTCTTGGCGGGCTCAAGCGTGGCGGAAATCCAGGTCTGGCCAAAGTCGATGGACACATCGACGGCCTCGATATCGCCGCTCCCCGCCCAGGCATGGCCGCGCACCTCGGCTGCCTGCCCGGCCGGTGTCTCCGTGCCTGATTTCGGGAATGTGATCAAGGATTTGACCGGCATTTCGGTCATGATGACCATGTCTTCCTCGGGCACCTCGGTGCCCGGCGCGACAGGGTAGGCCGGCAGGCGATAGGAATATCCCGTCATCTTCGCGCCGTCATGCACCTGATCCCGCACCCAGATGCGGTTGAGGTATTTCTGGGATGCCGATCCGGGATAGCCCGGAATGATGACACGCAGGGGAAAGCCGTGGACCGCCGGAATGGGTTCGCCGTTCATCTCCCATGCGATCATGCCGCCCTCGGCCAGAGCCTTCTCGATCGGCGCGCCGCGTGAAATCGCGTCCTTTTCGGGATCGCCCGAAAGATGCGGATCATTGCCGTAATGGGCGGTATAGACAGCGCTGTCCTTTACCCCCGCCGCGTTCAGCACATCGCTCAGCCGCACGCCGGTCCAGTCGGCGCAGCCCACGGCCCCGGTCGTCCATTGGTTGCCCGACGCGCCGGGGGTGAAGAACGCGCGCCCGTTGCCGCCGCATTCCACCACCAGCCGGTTGGTCACCACCTCGAATTGCTCCTTGAGATCGGCAATGCTCAACTCCAGCGGTTTGTCCACCTCGCCATCGATGGTCAGGGTCCAGCCTTCGGCGTCCATGTCCAGTGCGGTGTCGGGAACAAGCCCATTGTTGCGAATGAAAAAATGTTCATATGGCGTCACATCGGCATCCAGCAGATGCGCGGGCGTCTCGGCGTTGAGCGGCCGGTCGTTCATCAGGATCAGCCCGTCCTTGCCGGCCATGATGTCCTCTTCGCTCATCCCCTGTGCGAGCGCCATCAGGTTGCCCTCGAAGGGGATGTTCATGCCCACATAGGCGCCCAGCGCCGTAAGGCCGGTGTTCTTCAGGAACGCCCGGCGCGCGGGCCTATCAGCGGCGTCGATGTCAGTTTCATTCTTTCGCGAAATATCGTCAGCCATGATTCAGTGCCTCCCATTGAATTAATGACAGCTTACTGAAGTGGGGCCTTATTACAACAGAAACAGAAACATCGGTTTCGCGGCAAATGCGAGCGCCCTTGGTCCGGAGGCGCCGCATCGCCGATCTGCCCTTTTCGAACGTGTTTTAGGTCGAAGGCTTATATCCGCGGCAGGCGCCAATCGGGGTGCAGCGCAGCGCGATCGCAGAAATCGGCGGTGTCGTGGCCGGCGAAAAGGCCATCGCGCGCAACCAGAACCGTGCGCCATCCACGCGCGGCCGCCCCGAGGATGTCGGTGTGCAGTGTGTCACCGCACATGACGATCCGGTCGCGTGCCGTGCCGCTCAAGGTGGCTTCGACCAGATCATAGACCTCGGGGAAAGGTTTGCCGAAGAAACGCACCTGACCCGCCCCGCCATCCAGCAGAAGGTGCCCGTAATGTCCGGGCTCAAGCGAGAAGCCGTCATCGCGTGGTGCCACCAGATCGGCGTTCGCGATCAGAACGGGGCGGTCCCGCACCGAAAGCGACGCCTGCAACAGGGCCTGTCGCGCATCCGTCCATCCGCTGGAGGATAGGAAGAGGAAGCCGTCGACGCGATCGTAAGCCCTTGGATCATCGCCGAGACGCAGGACGTCCTGGCCGATATCCTGCAGGCCGTCCTCCGGCGCCGCGATAGCGCCCCAGAGGCCCGGTGTCACGCTGCCCAGTGCGGCATCACGGCTGGTGATAATCTCATCCGGTGCGATGTTGATCCCCAGATTGGCGAATTTCGTCACGGCCCCCGCGCGGTCATAGCTGGCGGCATTGGTCAGGATGCGGATCTGGCAGTTCAGAGCGCGCAGCTCATCCAGACGGCGGTCAGCGCCTTCGATCAATGTGTCGCCCACATTCAGAACCCCGAACGCGTCAAAGACGAAGGCGGCCGCGTCGCTCGCGATGTCAGTCAGCGCGGTGATGTTCTGCGTGCCGGAACGCGGCGGGGCCGACGGCAGGCGCGGCCTGATTTGCTCGTATCGGTCGAAGATCTTCGGTGCGCTCAACATGGATGGTCTGGTCCCTCACTATCCGCTGCGGTGCCTCGCTCGGGGAGGACTGCGATACGGGCTGACTGTAGGGATCGCGCCCGAAATGACAAAGAGGCAAAGCGCTCAAAGCGACATTTTTTCCGGCGTTTGTTTGTCATGTAACCGTCTTGTAGCCGCAATATTACCGTTACATGGGAAATTTATGTTGTTTTGAGGCTTTGGCGCCTTTAGCGTTTGAGGCGGAAAGTCAGCCGTTGGGGGGATGATGTCTGAACGTAGGCTCAAGCGGCGTGATACCATTCTGGGGATCGTGCGCGAGCGCGGCATGGTCACCGTCGATGCGCTGGCCGAGATGCTCGGCGTGTCGATGCAGACCATCCGCCGTGACATCGACATCCTTTGCGAGGATGACGCATTGCACCGGCGCCATGGCCGGATCGAGCTGGCACATCAGTCGCAGAACACGCCCTTTGATCTGCGTGCGGCCACCAATCCTTCGGGCAAGCATCGGATTGGCGAGGCGGCGGCGCGGCTGATCCCGGACGGGGCGACGATCTTCATCTCCATCGGCTCGACAACGCTCAGCACCGCGCGGGCGCTGCGCAGCCGCCGCAACCTGACGGTCATCACCAACAATCTCAGCGCGGCGATGGCGCTGAGTGATGAGATGTCCAACCGCATCATCCTGCCGGGCGGCGAATTGCGCCTGCCCGACAGGGACATACTAGGGAGTGACGTGGTGGATTTCTTTAACCGCTACCGCGCGGAATACGCGATTTTCGGCGCGGCGGGCGTTGCCGAGGATGGCAGCCTGCTGGAGTTTCACACCGTCGAGGTGCGCGCCCGCGAGCGCATCCGCGAGAACGCGCGCAGCTCGATCCTGGTGCTCGACAGCATGAAATTCGGCCGCCTCGCCCCCGCGGCGGGCGAGAATATTCGCGAGGTCGATCACCTGGTTCTTGACCGGATGCCGGGCGACGAATTCGCGGGCATCGTCGAGGATATGGGCGCGCGTCTGATCCTTGCCGAAGGGAGGGCAGCATGACGGCCGCGCCCTATGTTCGCCTTAAGGGCATTGCCAAGCGCTGGAATGGCCAGCTTGGGGTCGAGGACATATCGCTCGACATCGAGGAGGGCGCGTTCGTCGCGCTTCTTGGCCCCTCGGGATGCGGCAAATCCACCACCTTGCGGCTTCTGGCCGGTCTTGAGCTGCCGGACGAAGGTACGATCCACATTGACGGGCGCGACGTGACGACCAGCGCCGCGTCGGACCGCAATCTGTCGATGGTGTTCCAGTCCTACGCGCTTTTCCCGCATCTGTCGGTGGCCGAGAATGTGGTCTTCGGCCTGAAGGTCCGCCGCGTGCCACGCGCCGAGCGACAGGAAAAGATGGCCCGCGCGCTGGAGATCACCGGCCTCACCGGCCTTGAGGCGCGCAAACCCGCCGAGTTGTCGGGGGGCCAGCGTCAGCGCGTGGCACTCGCGCGCGCCATCATCGCCGGGCAGCGCCTGTGCCTGATGGACGAGCCTCTGTCCAACCTGGACGCCAAGCTGCGCAATGCCGTGCGCAAGGACATCAAGAAGTTGCAGCGCGATCTGGGGATCACGGTCGTCTATGTCACCCATGACCAGACCGAGGCGATGAGCATGGCCGACAAGGTCGTCCTGATGAAGGAAGGGCGCATCCAGCAGATCGGCTCGCCCGATGATCTCTACAACCGCCCGGCCAACACATTTGTCGCCGAATTCATCGGCGCGCCGCCGATGGCGTTGATGCCCTCCGCGCAGGTGGCGGGGTTCGACGAAAACCTCACGCTGGGACTTCGGGCCGAGCATGTGCGCGTCGTGCCGCGCGGGCAGGGGCGCCTGTCCTGCACCGTGAGCGAGGCGGAGTTTCTGGGCTCCGAGACGCTGATCGGCCTCGACTGCGCAGAGGCGTCGGGCCTGTCGGTGCTGCTGCCGGGGCTGCGGGTGATGCCCGAAGGCGAACATGTGGATGTTACATTCGACGACGAGAATCTGCACAGATTCGACCCCTCCGGCCAGCGCATCGGGTGATGCGGCGGCGGAAGGGACCAGAGATTTGAGACGACGACTTCACACCAAGAGCGAGGACCTGACATGAGACATTTCACCAGACTGACCACCACGCTGAGCCTGAGCACCGCGCTGGTTGCGAGCGCCGCCACCATGGCCGCCGCCGAGACCGAACTGACCATGTATTACCCCATCGCCGTCGGCGGCGCGCTGACGGATGTGGTCGATGGCATTGTTGCTGATTTCGAGGCGGAAAACCCCGATATCAAGGTAAACGCGATCTATTCGGGCAACTATGACGACACCCGTGTGCGGGCCCTTTCGGCGCTGAATTCGGGCGAGCCTGCGCAGCTGGCCGTCATGTTCTCGATCGACGCCTATGACCTGATCGAACAGGACCTGATCGCGCCCTTCGACGATCTGGTCGAAGGTGAGGATGGGGAGGCGTGGCTGAACGGCTTCTACCCCGCGCTCATGGCGAACGGCCAGATCGAGGGCCAGACATGGGGCATCCCGTTCCAGCGCTCGACCATCGTGGCCTATTACAACAAGGACATGTTTCGCGAGGCGGGGCTCGACCCCGAAGCGCCGCCCAGCACGTGGGACGAGATGGTCGAGATGGGCAAGGCCCTGACCAAGGACGGCACCAGCGGCCTCATGATCCCGTCGACGGGCTATCCCTACTGGATGTTCCAGGCGCTGGCGATCCAGAACGGCAAGGAGCTGATGTCAGGCGATGGCCTGACCACCTATTTCGACGATCCCGCCGTCGTCGACACGCTGGAATTCTGGAAGTCGCTCTCGACCGAGCATGGCATCATGCCCGAGGGCACCGTCGAATGGGGCACGCTGCGCCAGGCCTTCCTTGAGGGGCAGACGGCGATGATGTGGCACTCCACCGGCAACCTGACTGCGGTCAAGGATGCGGCCAGCTTCGATTTCGGCGTGGCCGAGCTTCCTGCGAACGAGCGTAAGGGCTCGCCCACCGGGGGCGGCAATTTCTACATCTTCAAGGACACCAGCGACGAGGAACGCGCCGCCGCGCTCAAGCTGATCCGCTTCATGACCGCGCCCGAACAGGCGGCGGAATGGTCGATCGCCACGGGCTATATGGGCGTGTCGCCCGCCGCCTACGAGACCGAGGCGCTCATGGCCTATACCGAAGAGTTCCCGCCCGCGCTGGTCGCGCGCAATCAGCTGGAATCCGCGGTCGCCGAATTCTCGACCTTCGAGACGGCGCGCGTGCGCGAGGGTCTGAACAACGCGATCCAGTCGGCCCTGACCGGCGCCAAGGAACCTGCCGAGGCATTGGCCGAGGCGCAGACCGCGGCCGAACGCCTGCTGCAGCCCTACCAGTGACATGACCCTGCGCCGCCGCCGTGACCCTTGGGGCGCGGCGGCGGCGCCCCTTTTGAAGGCCGCTACATGAGCAGACATGTCAATATCGAACGCCGCCGCCAGGCCATCTATGGATGGCTCCTGCTGTCGCCTGCCGCGGTTCTCCTGTCGCTCTTTGCCTTCTACCCGTCGGCGGCCACCTTCTGGTCGAGCCTCTTTTCGCGCGGCACGAGGCGCAATCCTTCGGAATTCATCGGCACCGAAAACTACGCCGATCTCTTCGCCGATCCGACCTTCTGGCTGGTGACCAAGAACAACCTTTTCTACGCGGGCATCACGATCCCCGTCTCGATCATCATCGCGCTGGCCATGGCGCTTTGGGCCAATTCCAAACTGCCGGCGCGCGGGTTCCTGCGGACCGCCTATTTCACGCCTACCGTGCTGCCGATGATCGCGGCGGCGAACCTGTGGCTCTTCTTCTACACGCCCGGCCTTGGCGTGCTGGACCAGATCGGCGCGCTTTTCGGCCTCCCGTCAGTCAACTGGCTGGGCCAGCCGGAAACCGCGCTCTGGGCGATCATCATCGTGACGATCTGGAAAGAGGCGGGGTTCTTCATGATCTTCTATCTCGCCGCGCTTCAGACCATCCCCGAGGATCTGAAAGAGGCCGCCGATATCGAGGGCGCGAGCCGCTGGACCTATACCCGCCGCATCGTGCTGCCTCTGCTTATGCCCACAACGCTCTTCATCATGGTCAACGCGATGATCAACTCGGTCAAGCTGATCGACCACCTCTTCATCCTGACCAAAGGCGGCCCGTCGGACGCGTCCAAGCTGATCCTCTATTACATCTGGGAAATGGCATTCGCCTTTTTCGATCGGCCCCATGCAGCGGCCATGACGATGCTGGTCCTTGGCGTGCTTTGCGTCGTGGCGGCGATCCAGTTCTTCTATCTCGACCGCCGGACGCATTACCAATGAGCGGGCTGGCGCGATATATCGAGGGCGCGGGCGCGTTCCTTCTGGCGATCATCTGGATCTCGCCGCTGGTCTTTGCCTTCTGGGCGGCCTTTCATACCACATCGGACGCGGTGAACTTCAACCTTGCCGCGCCCTGGACGATGGACAATTTCCGCACCGCGTGGGCCGGGGCGCCGTGGCTCAGGTATTTTCTCAACACTTTTCTGCTGGTCACCATCGTCCTCATCGGCCAGTTCATCCTGACGACGCTCGCGGGCTTCGCCTTTGCCAAGCTGGACTTTCCGGGCAAGAATATCGTCTTCATCCTCGTGCTGATGCAGCTCTTCATCCTGCCCGAAGTGCTGATCGTGGAAAATTATGCGATGATCTCGCGCCTGGGCCTGTTCGACACCATTCTCGGCGTCGGCATGCCCTACATGGCCAGTGCTTTTGGCATCTTCCTGATGCGGCAGGCGTTCAAATCCGTCCCGATCGAGCTGCACGAGGCCGCGCGGATCGAGGGCTGCGGTCTTTTGGGCATCATCTGGCGGGTCTATGTGCCGCTGGCCAAACCGACCTACCTGGCCTACGCGCTGATCTCTGTCTCGACCCATTGGAACAACTTCCTCTGGCCGCTGATCGTGACGAATTCGCCCGATACAAGGCCCCTGACGGTGGGCCTGTCGATCTTTGGCGCCCCCGAGAATGGCGTCGATATCAGCGTCATCTCAGCGGCCACGATGATGACCGTCGCGCCGCTCTTGCTGGCGTTCCTGCTCTTCCAGCGGCAATTCGTGCAGGCCTTTTTGCGGGCGGGGATCAAGTGACGAGCGTGTTGCAAATCTCGGATCTTCACATCGCGCGCGAGGGTCAACTGGTCTCGGACCGGCTGGACACGGCGGCATCGCTGGAGCGTCTGGTGACGCGCATCGCCGAAATCCTTCCAGCCATCGAACCGCTCGATGCGATCCTGATCAGTGGTGATCTCAGCGACGACGGCAGCGCCGAGAGCTACCGCCTTTTGCGGCAGAGCCTCGCGCGGCTGGACGTGCCGCTCTTTGCCATACCCGGCAATCACGATCTGCGCGAGCCGATGCGCGCGGCCTTCGCGGCGGAGGGCTATCTGCCCTCCTTGGGCGGCTTGCACTGGGCGCGGCAGCTGGGCGACATCGAGCTTATCGGCCTCGATACGCTGGTGGAAGGGCAGGGCGGCGGTGCCCTCGACGCCGCCGCCCTCGATTTTCTGGAGCATGCGCTCGAAGCCTCGGGCGAACGGCCCGTTCTTTTGGCGCTTCACCACCCGCCCTTCGCCAGCGGCATCGCGTTCATGGACCGCATCGGCCTTTCCGGGATCGACGGGCTGGAGAAGATCCTTGCACGCAGCCCGTCAGAGATCCGCATCATCTGCGGCCATATCCACAGCACCATGGTTGCCACGGTCGCGGGGCGGGTTGCGCTATCGGCGCCCTCGCCCTGCAGCAGTTTCGCGTTTGACAGGCGCCCCGACGCGCCGGTGGGCTATCATATAAGCGAGGACGGGATGCTGCTTCATACCTGGCATGGCGCGTTCCGATCGGTGCGGATCCCGATATGCGCAGGGGCGGGGCCTTATCCGTTCTGATGCCGCCCCGCTGCTTTCTGCACAGATTTCCTGAACGGCTGTAGACGTTGCCGCACAAGCCTGTTGGTACCGGCGGATCAGGTCCCGCGCTGCCGGAGCGCCGTCACCGCTGCGCGGCCGATCACGACCGTCGCCACGATCACGATCAGCACCACCGAAATGGCGGCGATGGCCGGGTCGATATTGTCGCGCAGGCCCTGCCACATGAGGCGGGGCAGGGTGACGGCCTCGACCGAGGTGATGAAGATCGTGACCGCGATCTCTTCCCATGACAGCACGAAGGTCAGGAAGAACGCGGCGATCACGCCGAACTTGATGTTCGGCAGGATCACCTTGAACACCCGCGTTCCCAGCGAGGCGCCCATCGCGCGGGCGGCAAGGTCCATCCGCCGGTCCACCTGCGCCAGCGACACGCTGACCAGCACGACGGCGAAGGGCACGATCATCACCGAATGCGCCAGCGCCACGCCCAGCATCGTGTCATAGGCCACGACGCCGTTCAGTTTGGTCAGGGTGATCAGGAAGAAATAGAGCGTCAGCGCCGACACCACCGGCGGCGCGACCATCGGCAGCAGCGCAATCCCCATCAGCAGCCCGGCAAAGCGGGGCCGGAACATCCAGATGCCCAGGCTGAAGAGCGTGCCCAAGGCGGTCGCGAACCCGGCGCTCAGCAGTCCGATGCGCAGCGACAGCCATATGCCTTCGGCCCATTCGCGATCCTCGAAGAGCGTGCGATAATGGCGCAGCGACAGCTCGTCCGTGGGGATCGACAGGAACCGCTTGGGCGTGAACGATACCGGCACCACGGCGAGGAGCGGCATCAGCATGAAAATGCCCACCAGAACAGCGAGAAGCGTGGCAATCAGACCGGGGCGCAGGCGGATCATCGGGCACCTTTGGGGCTGAGCTGTTTGAGTAAGAGCGTCAGCAGCGCCGAGATGGCGACCATCAGGATCACGCTGATCGCGGCGGCAAGGCCCCAGTCCGGGCTCTGGAAGATGCGCAGATAGATCAGCTCGGCCACCATGACGCTGCGGCCGCCGCCGAGGATGGCGGGCGTGATGAAGAACCCGATGGCGAAGACGAACACCAGCAGCGCGGCGCCCATCAGACCCGCGGCCGTCATCGGGACAAACACCTGCCAAAAGCTGCGCGTGCGGCTGGCGCCCATGCCGCGCGCGGCCATCAGCACCCGCTCGTCCACGTTGCGCATGGCCGAGGCCAGCGGAAAGACCGCGAAAGGGATCATGAAATGCACCATGCCCACGATCACGCCGAATTCGTTGCGCACCAGGCGCAGCGGGTCGTCGATCAGCCCGGACGCCTCCAGCCAACCGTTGATCAGCCCGCGATTGGACAAAAGCGCCAGCCACCCAAAGGCGCGGGTCAGGACCGAAATCCAGAACGGGATGAGGATGCAAAGCTCGGTCAGCATGCGCACCAGCGGCGTGCCGCGCACCCACAGAAGCGACAGGATATACCCCATCACCACCGAAACCACGGTGACGATGACGCAGATGCGCAAGGTCCGCCAGAAGACCGACAGGATCAGCGGATCGGTGACGGCGGCCGCGTAATTCTGCACCCCCGGCTCGGGCAGGGTCACGCTCCAGCCCACGACGCCGGCGAAGGGCAGCACGTAGGCCAGCGCCAGGAATGCCAGAAGCGGCGCCAGCAGGATGAGGGGGCGGGTGATCCGGGTCATGCTGTCTCCTCGGGCGGGGCCGCCCCGGCCTGTGCGGGGCAGGGGCGGCCGAAGGTCATCAGGCCGACACGATGGCGAGGTATTCGTCCAGCGCGGGGCCGTAGTTTTCCTCGTACCATGCCACGTCCAGCGGCACCTGCAGCGCGAAATTGTCTGGCGCCACGGGGTTGTAGCGGCGCTGATCCTCTGGGATCAGCTCGTCTGCGGCGGGGTTCGCGGGCCCTTGGCTCAGCATGTCGAACATGACCAGCTGCTTTTCGGGATCCTGCGCGGAGGCGATGAACTTCATCGCGGCCTCGGCGCCGCCCGGGTTGCCCTTGATGACCGCCATTGCACCGGGCGAGATGATGCCGTCCTGCCAGGTGAAGCTGACATCGCCGTCGGTGTCCTGCTCCAGCAGCCGCGCGCGCGTGGACCAGATCAGGGCCATCGACGCCTCGCCGTTCAGCATCAGGGTCTGGCTTTCGGCGCCGTTGCCCCAGAAGCTGATGACGTGCTGTTTGAAATCCTTCAGCTTGTTATGCGCGCGCACCAGGTCCAGCGGGTAGAGATCCGCCTGCGCCACGCCGTCGCCCATCAAGAGCGCCTCCCACATGCCGGCGCCCCATTTGTACATCGAGCGCTTGCCGGGGAATTTCTCGATATCGAAGAAATCCGCCATGGTGGTCGGAGGGTTGTCGCCGAATTTCGCGGCGTCATAGGCGATGATGTAGCTGAAGAAATAGGTCGAGGCCGAATATTCCCAGCCAAAGCCCTCGCGCATCTTGGACTTGTCGACGACATCATAGTCGATCGGCTCGATCATGCCCTTCTTGCCCAGCGTTTCGGCGGAAAAGGCGTCGGCGTCGACGATGTCCCAGGATGGGCTGCCGCTTTCATACTGGGCCTGGATCGCGCCCTCGGTCGGGCCGGAGCCGTCCTGGCGCACGCGGATCCCGGTTTCCTCCTCGAAGGGCTTGCCGTAGGCGTCGTCATAGGCATCGACCGCGTCGCCGCCCCAGCTGACGAACACCAGTTGCCCGTCCTCGGCCAGCACGGGCGCGCCGCGCGTGGCAACCGCCGTCGCGCCCAGCAATGCCATGCCCAGCTGCGTGAACTTGCGGCGGCTGATCTTGCCCTGCCGGGCCTTATCGGCCAGCAGCTCCAGCTGATCGTCGGTGAATCTGTCGTTCTGTTTCATTTTTTATCTCCCTTGTTGGTCGTCGCGTTACAGAAGAAATCCCTTCTGCTCGGGCCAGCTGGCCCAGATGTCGCTGCCGGGGGCGAGGCCGGGCGGCAAATCGTCGGTCGGGTGGTTCAGCGTGATCTGCGTGTCCTCAGGGCCGGTCAGGTCGATGCGCGTGGCCGCGCCCAGATAGGTCAGATCGCGGACCGTGGCCGGGATGGCATTGCCGCTGTCCGGCGCGGTCCGGCCGAGGCGCATGTATTCGGGCCGCACCGCCAGCGTGTGCCCGTCCTCGTGGCCCGGCGCGCGCAAGGTGTGCCCGCCGAATTGCCCGCGCAGCATGTCGCCGTCGCGGGCGGTATCCGAGAGAGGCAGCAGATTGATATCGCCCAAAAATTCGGCAACGAACCGGTTTTCCGGCCGCTCATAGATCTCGCGCGGCGGGGCGATCTGTTGCAGCTTGCCTTGCTCGAAAATGGCGACGCGGCTGGACAGGGCCAGCGCCTCGGACTGATCGTGCGTGACAAAGACGAAGGTGGTGCCCGTCTCGCGGTGGAGGCGGCGGACCTCGTCCTGCATCTGGCCGCGCAGGTTCTTGTCCAGCGCCGAGAACGGCTCGTCCAGCAAGAGGACGGGCGGCTCGCAGGCCAGCGCGCGGGCCAGCGCGACGCGCTGCTGCTGCCCGCCCGACAGCGCATCGGGGCGCTTGCGTGCGTGCCCGCCAAGGCCGACCATCTCGACGATTTCGGACACGCGCGCCTTGATTTCGGCCGCGCCGCGCTTCTGCACCTTGAGCGGAAAGGCGATGTTCTGCTCGACCGTCATGTGCGGGAACAGCGCATAGCCCTGAAACACCATGCCGAAGCCACGCTTTTCGGCCGGCACGTCGGTCATGTCGCGCCCGTCCAGCGTCATGGTGCCGCGCGTCGCCTCCTCGAACCCGGCCAGCAGCATCAGGAACGTCGTCTTGCCCGACCCCGAGGGGCCGAGCAGCGTCAGGAACTCGCCACGGCCGATGGTCAGCGAGATATCGTCAAGGGCGGTGAAGTTGCCGAAATCCTTGCCGATGCCGCTTACACCGATCTCGGCGGCGCGGGTTTGTGTGGTCATGGCGTCCTCCCTTCGGAGTTCAAGCGTAGTGGTGCGCGGCAAGGCGGCGCAATCGAATTGTTTTCGCCTGTTCGGAAAACATCGTTTGTCATTGCGCCGCCGGTCGCTTGCGCTGGGGCAGGGCATCGACGATCCAGCAGCGAAAGGCGAGGGCGGGGGCAAGCTCGGCCTTTTGCGGCGGCGTGCAGAGGAAATAGGCATCGGGCGAGGTGATGCGCACATCGCCGACGCGGATGAGCTGCCCCGCCTCCATCGCCGCGTTGCCGATCAGGACGTCGCCCATGGAAATGCCCTGTCCGGCAATCGTGGCCGCATAGACAAGGTTCATGTCGGAAAAGACTGGCCCCTTGTCCGCCGCGCTCTGCGGCAGGCCCGCCGCGTGCAGCCAGTGGCGCCAGTCGGCCGTGTCGCCAAGATGCAGCAGATCGGCCCGCAGCACGTCGGCGGGCGCCTCGATCCCGCCGAGGCGGTTGGCCAGTACCGGAGAGATCAGCGGCGCGAACTCGACCTGTTGCAGCAGCTCGACCTCGACGCCCTGCATCGCGCCGCTGCCGAAGGCGATGAAGATGTCGGCGCCCGGGTTCGACACGTCATCAAGGCGCCGGGGCGTCACGATGCGCAGATCGACCTCCGGGCAGACGGCGCGAAACCCGCCGATGCGTGGCGCGAGCCAGAAGGCGGCGAAGCCCGGCGTGCAACTCACCGTGAGGCTGCCCGACAGGCCGTGGCCCGCATTGCGCGCCGCGGATCCGGCGATGGCCGACAGCGCGCCGCGCACGTCGCCCGCATAGGCCCGCCCGCGCGCCGTCAGCTCGATCCGCGTGCCGACACGGTTGAAAAGGGCAAAGCCGAGGTCGCGCTCCAGCAGGCGCAACTGGTGGCTGACGGCGCTGCGGGTCAAGTTCAACTCGTCCGCCGCGCCCCAAACCGTCCCGTGGCGGGCGAAACATTCCAGCGCGCGCAGCGCCTGGGTCGAGGGGATGCGGGACATCGGCGGGCTCCTTCCGGCCCATCTTATCCGCCGGTCACCGCCCGTCCACCATTTTAGGTGAGCGAAATTTGCCGATCGCGGGAAAAGGTTTCACTTTGATGCGCGCCCGGCCGGTGGCTAACTCTTTGCTCAGAAGGAAGCTCAGGAGGATGCCCGTGACATTGAGCGACGCCCAGACCCACGCGCTGCAGACCGTCGATGCACGGATGCCCGAGCTGTCGGAGTGGTGCGCCACGATCTTCGGCTATGGCGAGACGGCCTGGCGCGAGTATCGCTCGGCCGAATGGTATGTGGCGCGGCTGCGCGCGGAAGGGTTCACTGTCGAGGAAGGGTCGGGCGGGATGCCCACCGCCTTCTGCGCCGAATGGTCGAATGGCGACGGGCCGATCATCGGGATGTACGGCGAATATGACGCCATTCCGGGCAATTGTCAGGCCGCCGCGACGCATCGCGCGCCCCGCGAGGGGCTGGGCTATCAGGCCGGCGGGCATACCGATCCGCATTCGGGGCTGGGCATCGGCGCGCTGGGCGGGCTTCTGGCGACCAAGGCCGCGATGGAGGCCAAGGGCATCCGGGGCGGGCTGCGCTTCACCGGCGAGCCTGCCGAGAAAGTGCGCGGATCGAAGCCAATTCATGCGGCGGCGGGCTATTACGACGGGCTGGCAGCGATGCTGTCGTTCCATCCGTTCTACATGCTGCCGATGTGCAACACGGTGCGCTGGGACACCCACTGCGGCGCGGCCTATTCGATCATCTACCGCTTCATCTGCGACGCGCCCGAGACGTGGGGCGTGGGCGACGGCGCGCCGATCCCGCAATCGCATAGCGCCATCCGCGCGCCCGGCGCCTCCGAGGCGCTGGTGCAGATGTATGCGCTGTCGAAGGGTCTGCGCGAATCGATGCTGCCGCATCAGGGCGGTTGGTCCATCTCCGAGGCGATCCTGACGGCGGGGCAGGCCACGGCGGACAACCAGCCGGCCGGCCTCGCCGAACTGCAATACATGATGCGCACCCCGACCGTGGACATGGCCGAGCAGGTGACAGCGGCGCTGGATCGCAACGCCGCCGCCGTCGCCGCCATGACCGGCTGCCGGTGGGAGCGGCACTGGGTCTGCAAATCGCGCCCCGGCCTTGCCAATCACGCGATGGCGAATGTCGTCTGGGACGCGCTGCAAGCGGCCGGTGCGCCGCAATGGGGCGCGGACGCGGTGAAGGTGGCGCAGGAGATCCAGCGCAATCTGGGGCAGGAACCGATGGCCGAGCCCTTCATCGACGAGATGAGCCGCCTGATCTCCCCGCAGGACGCCGAGGCGATCCTGCGCCGCGATCTGCCGCCCAGTCAGCAAAACAGCACCAGCGACGACTATACCGACATGAGCTGGCACGCCCCGCTGGCGCGGTTCTATATCGCGCGCCCGGCGCTGAAGTCGAACGGCGCGCCCTATCCCAGCTGGGTGATGAACGCGCTGGGCGGTATTCCCGCCACGATCGACCCGATGGTGCGCACCGCCGCGCGCGTCTGCGCCCTGTCGGCTCTTCGCCTGCTGGAGGACGAAGCCGCGCGCGAGGCCGCCATGGCCGAATTCAAGCACCGCACCGGCGGCGGTGTGGGCGGCGACAAGTGGCTGGCGCCACTTTGCGATTACAAGCCGCCCATCCATTTCCGCTGGCCGGAATATGTTGAAACCCCGCGCGGGCGCGACTGGTGGATTCCCTCCGCCATGCCCGGCGCGTAACAGGAGACTGCACATGCTCGACAAGACAATCAGCGAATTCACCCTTCAGCGCCGCAAGCGCGGCGGCGGCACCCAGCCGATGCAGCATTGGCATCTGCCGAACGAGACTGACCCGCTCAGCAATGTCCTGCTGGGCTCGCCCGCGCATCTGAAGCATCTGTCGACCTCCAGCCTGTCGTCGAAGCACCTGCGCGAGAACCCCTGCAACATTCAGGTCGCGCAGAGCCAGCATGCCGAGATGGTCGCCGCCTACGAGCATTTCGGCGTCAAGGTGCAGATGCATGCGCCCCAGCCCGAACTGCCGATGCAGGTCTATGCGCGCGACAGCTCGGTCATGACGCCCTATGGCGCGATCATCACCGCGATGTCGCAATGGTGGCGCCGGGGCGAGAATTACGAGGCGATCCGCACCTACGAACGCCTTGGCATCCCGATCTACGACATGGTCACCGCCGGCACGTTCGAGGGCGGCGATTTCAACGTGATCGAGGAAGGTTGCGTCCTGATCGGCTGCGGCGGCGCGCGCACCAACGAGGCCGGGGCGCGGCAGGTGGCGGGCTGGTTCGAGGACGAGGGCTGGGAAGTGAAGCTGGCCTTCATCGACGAATATTATGTGCATATCGACCTGATGGTCGTGCCCATCGCCGAAAAGCTGACGGCGGTCTGCCTCGACTGCACCGACCCGTGGATCGTGGACTGGCTGAAAGGCAAGGGGCATGAGATCATCGATGTGCCGTTCCGCGATACGATGAACCTTGGGTGCAACGTGATGAGCCTTGGCAATGGCAAGGTGATCGCGCCCAAGGCGTCGACGGTGCTGGTCGAGGCGCTGCGCGCGCGCGGCTTCGAGGTGGCGGCCATCGATACGGCCGAAATCTCGAAAACCGGCGGCGGTATTCACTGCATGGCGCAGGCGCTCAACCGCGGCTGACGCGTCCCGGTGACGCATGCCTGCCGCGGGGCAGCCAAGGCTTGGCGCGCCCGCGGCAGGCGGCCCGGCACAGGGTTTGCGCGGTATTCGCAGCAGCGGGGCGGTTATGGCTTGCTGGTCCGCTGCTTCTAATGGGTTGAATTCGCAGCGCAAATCCCGCGGCATCAGAATTCTGCGACACCGCCGATAGATGGCAGCGATTTTCAGAGCGACGAACACGCCTGCCGGGCCGCTTGCAGGAGCGTCTCAGGCGGTGAGGCGTGGAAAAAGGATCGCAGGCGCAGGTCCCTTTAGGCTCACCCTAAGCAATGATGACGGAATTCGTAATTTTCCCATTTCCGTGCACCGGATAAGGAGGGTGCAAGGCTCCGCTGGTGGGCAGGTTTTCGGCAAACGAATGGGAGAAGCGCTGACATGACGGTTGAGCAGACAGACACGCTTGTTGTCGGTGGCGGGCAGGCGGGGATCGCGATGAGCGAGCATCTGGGCCGCGCGGGTATCCCGCACCTTGTGCTGGAGAAGAATCGCACGGCGGAGGCCTGGCGCACGGGGCGGTGGGATAATCTGGTCGCCAACGGCCCCGCGTGGCATGACCGCTTTCCGGGGATGGAGTTCGAGGATTGCGATCCTGATGAGTTCGTCACCAAGGATCGGTTCGCGCAATATCTGGTCGATTATGCCGCGATGATCGACGCGCCGATCCGCGAGGGGGTCGAGGTGATCGAGGCGCGCCGCCTCGAAGGCAAGGACGGTTTTCTGGTCAAGACCAGCCAGGGCGATATCGAGGCCCGCCGCATCGTCGCGGCAACCGGCGCGTTCCAGCATCCGGTGATCCCGCCCATCGTGCCGGAGGCGGCCGGTGTGCAGCAGCTTCACTCGTTCCACTACAAGCGGCCCGATCAGCTGCCCGAGGGCGCGGTCATGGTGGTCGGCCCCGGATCGTCCGGCGCGCAGATCGCCGACGAGCTGAACCGCGCGGGGCGCAAGGTGTTCCTGTCGGTCGGCCCCCATGACCGCCCGCCGCGCCGCTACCGGGGCCGCGACAATGTCTGGTGGCTGGGGGTTCTGGGCCTGTGGGACATGACCGCGCCCGCGCCCGGCACCGAGCATGTGACCATCTCGGTCAGCGGCGCGCGCGGCGGGCAGACCATGGATTTCCGCAGGCTCGGCGGCGAGGGCGTGATCCTCACCGGGCGCACCAGCGGGTACGAGGACGGCGTTCTGCGCTTTGAGGACGATCTGCAGCGCAACATCGCCGCGGGGGATGCCAATTATCACGAGGTGCTGGACATGGCCGATGCCTATGTCGCCCGCACCGGGATCGACCTGCCCGAGGAGCCCGAGGCGCGGCAGGCCTATCCCGACCCGGACAGCCTGACCCATCCGATCCGCTCGATCGACCTGGCCGAGGAGGGCGTCACCTCGATCATCTGGGCCACCGGCTTCCGGCAGGATTTCAGCTGGCTCAGGATCGACGCGTTTGATGGCAAGGGCGCGCCGATCCACCAGCGCGGACTGTCGGCCGAGCCGGGGGTCTATTTTCTGGGTCTGCCTTGGCAATCGCGGCGCGGCTCGTCCTTCCTGTGGGGGGTGTGGCATGATGCAAAACACATCGCCGATCAGATCGAGATCCAGCGCGCCTATCGGCGCTATGACGGCAGCGCCGCCATCGTCCAGACCGCCGCAGAATAATCCGAGGATTACACCATGACCCACACCCGCATTCGCAAGTTCAACACGTCCCAGACCTATCCCGAGCAGAAGCTCGACAACGATCTGTGCCAGGCCGTGGTCACGCAAGGCGGCAAGACCGTCTGGCTGCGCGGCCAGTGCCCGCAGAACCTGGACGATGCCAGGAACATCGACAGCCACGATCCGGTGGAGCAGACCCACAAGGTGATGCAGAACATCCGCCAGCTGATCGAAGAGGCGGGCGGCGAGATGGCGCATCTGGTAAAGGTGGTCGTCTACCTCACCGATGTGCGCCACCGCGAGGCGGTTTACCGGACGATGGGCGAGTATATCAAGGGCGTGCATCCCGTCTCGACCGGCATCGTGGTGCAGGCTTTGGCGCGGCCCGAATGGCTGGTCGAGATCGACGGCACCGCGGTGATTCCAGAAGGATATGGCACATGACTTTTTCATTGGTCGCGCGCTGCGCGGAGACCGGCATGCTCGGTGTCGCCATCTCATCCTCGTCCCCCGCAGTGGCCGCGCGCTGCTCCTACACCCGCGCCGGTGTGGGCGCGGTCGCCTCGCAGAACGTGACGGATCCGACGCTGGGGCCGCTGACGCTGGACCTGATGGAGCGCGGGATGAGCGCCGAGGAGGCGATCGCGCAAATGTCCGCGCAGTCGCGCTTCATGGAATACCGGCAGGTTCTGGCCGTCGATGCGCAGGGCCGCACGGCGATCCACTCGGGGCCGAATTCGCTGGGCATATGGACGCAGGCAGAGGCCGAGAACGTGGCCTCCGGCGGCAACCTTCTGGCCAATGACACCGTCTCGCAGGCCATCGTCGACGGCTATCTGTCCGCCGCCGGCCATATCGGCGACCGCCTGATCGCCGCCATGCGCGCGGGCCTTGCCGCGGGCGGCGAGGCGGGGCCGGTGCATTCGGCTGGCATGCAGATCGCGGGCAAGGTCAGCTGGCCCGTCGCCGATCTGCGCTGCGACTGGACCGAGGATTGCCCGATCGCGGCCATCGCCGCCGCATGGGAGGTCTACAAACCGCAGCTGGATGCCTACATCCAGCGCGCCCTCGATCCCCGCGAGGCGCCATCCTACGGTGTGCCCGGCGACGATTGAAGAAAGGGAGAATCCACGCTCGATCATACGCATCAGGACTGGAAAACGCGCGCTGCCAATCTCGGCTGTTCGCAACAGGCCTTCATTGACGGCAAGTTCGTGGATGCGGCGTCGGGCAGAACGTTCGACAGCATCAACCCGGCCACCGGCGCTGTTCTGACCGCCGTGGCCGAATGTGACGCCGAAGACGTGGACCGCGCCGTTGCCGCTGGTCGCCGCGCATTCGAGGCCGGGCATTGGTCGCGCATGGCGCCGGGGGATCGCAAGACCGTGCTGTTGAAGCTGGCCGATCTCATCCGCGCCAACCTTGAGGAAATGGCCCTGCTCGACAGTCTCGATATGGGCAAGACGATCACCGACGCGTCCACCGTGGACGCGCCCGGATCGGCGCATTTCTTTCAATGGTATGCCGAAGCCATCGACAAGATTTATGACGAGGTCGCCCCGAACGCCCCGGCGATCTGGCGCTGGTGCGCCGCGTTCCGTTGGGCGTGGTCGGCGCGGTGACGCCCTGGAACTTCCCGCTGGACATGGCGACGTGGAAGGCGGCGGCGCTGGCGGCGGGCAATTCCGTCGTGCTGAAGCCCGCCGAGCAATCACCGCTCAGCGCGCTGCGTCTGGCCGAACTGGCGGCCGAGGCGGGTGTGCCGGTGGCGTGTTCAACGTGGTGCCGGGGTGCGGGCACATTGCGGGTAAGGCGCTGGGTCTGCACATGGATGTCGATTGGCTGGCCTTCACCGGCTCGACCGCCATCGGCAAGATGTTCATGCAGTATTCCGGTCAGTCGAACCTGAAACAGGTCTGGCCCGAAACCGGCGGCAAAAGCCCCAGTATCGTCTTTGCCGATTGCGAAAACCTCGATGGGGCCGCCGATATGGCCGCCTTCGGGATCTTCTTCAATCAGGGCGAGGTCTGCTCGGCCAACT
Organism: Pelagivirga sediminicola; assembly: GCF_003072125.1. Taxonomy (GTDB): domain Bacteria; phylum Pseudomonadota; class Alphaproteobacteria; order Rhodobacterales; family Rhodobacteraceae; genus Roseovarius; species Roseovarius sediminicola. Next base: position 215,623 of record NZ_QCYH01000002.1, read on the forward strand.
CGCGGCTCTATGTGGAGCGCGCCATCAAGGACGACCTTGTCGCCAAGCTGAAGGATTGCAACGGCGGCGACTATCGCGATTCGTCGGCGGCGGCGGAAATGCGCGGCATCAAGTCCCAGGGCGGCTGGGCCGTGATTTTTACCGGTCACCGCTATGCGCGCGAGATGGACGGAGCAGACATCGGCGACCACGGCGATGTCCAGCTCCGGTCAGTCGCGCGGTGACGGCACGCCCAGCAGCTTGGAGGCGTGGCTTTCAATCCAGCTTTGCGCGTGGCTGACGAAGGCTTTGTGCAGCTGCGTGCGATCGGATCCCGCGCTGGTCAGGATGCCCAGCTTCATCGGGCGCTGCTTGCCGGTCAGCGGAACGAAGCGGATGGGCTTGCCGTCCGGGGCCAGATCGTTCTGCGGGCGCACGTTCATGATGGAATAGCCGAAACCATTGGCGACCAGCCCGCGCATCACCGCCATGTCGCGGGTGCGCTCGGAAATATTCGCGCGCAGGCCCTGTTCGGCGAAAAACGACAGGAAATACTCCGCGCTGTGCGGCAGATCCAGCAATACCATCGGATGGGGGGCCAGATCGGTGATCGAAATCGCCGGCAGATGGGCCAGCGGGTGGGCCTCGTGCAGCGCGACAAGGGGGGGCAATTCGAGGATCGGAAGGAATGTCAGATCGCGGGGCAGGTCCAGATCATAGGTCAGGGCAAGGTCTATCTTGGCCTGCCGCTGAAGGCTGAAAAGACCCGATTGATCGGCCTCGATCTGGGTGATGCGCACGTCGGAATGCTGCTCGACAAAGCTGTGCCGCAATCCGGGCAAGACGATCTGGGCAAAGGTGCTCAGACAGCCGATGGCCAGCGGGCCGCGCACGCTGCCTGACAGGTCCCCGGCCAGATCGCGCAGAACGCCCGCCTGTTGCAGAACGTATCGCGCGTGGTCAAGCAGTCTGCGCCCGGCCGGGGTCGGGGTCAGCCCTTGCGCGTGGTGGCGGACAAACAGCTTGACGCCCAGCTCTTCCTCAAGCTGCGAGACACCCGCCGACACCGACGGCGACGAGACGTTCACCTGCTGCGATGCCCCCGCGATGCTGCCGGTTTCGCCGACCGCGACGAAATACTCCAATTGTCTGAGCGTGTAGCGTAGCGGCATTTCGAGTTTCGATCCGGCAAGGGTGCCGCCGGTCAGGTTTCGAAGTAATCATCGAGATTGACCAACGACCTCTTTACCCGTGGTAGTTTCGGATCGTGCCAGCCGCAAGCGCCCTGCGAGGGAATCCGCCCGTCACCGGCGGCCGCGGACGCCGAGGATTGCGCCTCCAGCCCCGCCGCATCGCGCACCATTGCCAACGGGCCGTCCCAGTCGAAATGACGATAGACCGACGCAAGCTGCGCATAGGCCGGCGATTGTGCAAAGAGCTGAAGCCCCAGTCTGTGGCCCGCGTAATCAGAGCTGACAAGATCGCGCGCAAACGCCATCAGCTTGCGCCGCTCCTCGGCAGACCAGGTATCGCCCTGCGCGTAGTATTTCGCCAGCCAGGCTTCGGTTTCGGGCGCTTCGAACGCCGCCGCGCTCGGCGTCAGGGACACTTGCCCACCGCAAAGCTCGCGCGTGATGTTCACCATCTCGTGCAGGCAGGCAGTCGCATGAACGCGCCCCGCATGGAGCAGCGATTGGTTCGGCATCATCAGACCTGCCGGTGATTTTTCCCCCAGCGCAATCGCCGCCGTAAGATGCGCATGAAGCCCCTCGCGCCAGACCGCCAGCTTGGCCAGCTTGTCGCGCACGCCCTGCTGTCCCTCCAGCCCCGTGTGGCGCACATTCATCAGCGCCGCCCCGATCAGCATGTCGCCGAACCTCAGGATGCGGTGGACGAAGGCGAAGGCGGAATACCTGTGCAGCGTTGCGCGTATCAGGGTCGCGGCGCGCGGCTGGCGGTAGAACAGCACGTCTTCCCATGGGATCAGCACATCGTCGAAGACCACGAGCGCCTCGATCTCGTCGAACCTGTTGGACAGCGGATAGTCGCGTTCGGTGCCCGGCCGGGCAAAGCCCGAACGGCAGATGAATTTCAATCCCTTCGCGTTCAGATCGCAGACAAAGCCGACGGCGTATTCGGGCGCCAGCCTGTCGCCCCAGGCGGCGATGTTCGGCTTGGTATAGGCGCGGTCCGCATAGGCGGCGCCGGTCTCGAACTTGGCGCCGCGCACGATCACTCCGGCATCGGTTTCGCGCACGACGCGCAGCAGGATGTCAGGGTCCTGGTTCTGCGGGGGCCGCGACCGGTCGCCCTTGGAGTCGGTGTTGGCGGAGACGTTGAAAAGATCGTCCTCGATGGCCGCCCGAACGTGCCGGTCGATATTACCGCCGAACTGCGGGTCCAGATCGACAAGCGCATCGCGGCAATCATGCAGCGCCCAGAATTCGCCGACGGTCTCATCCCCCGTGCGCGCGGCAATGCCGCCGATGTCATCGAGGATGCGATCGGTCGCGCGGCGCTTGGCCCACCAATCGGACTGCGAAAAGGGGAGGGCGGCGCTGACCGTATCGGTCTGGCCCTGGGCGGTTTTGGTCAGGACATCGCGGTGGGCGGGGTCAAGCTGCATGTCGTAGATATGGGCGCGTAGATCGATCAGGGGGGCAAAGGCGGGATGCGTTGCAATATCCGCAACCCGCGCGCCGTCGATGTAGATCTCGCGCTCGGCGCGCATTGCCTCGCGATAGTCTTTTGCTGTCCGGACCATGCCGACCTCCTGCTCATGGGCCTTTTCCCTGAACGACCCTGCCACGTCTGCCGGGCCGGCCCAAAGTAGGCGTTTTGTCACCTGCGTTATGGATTTGCCTAATCCGGCGCGTCTGATCGGTCGCGTCGCCGCCCGGAGCCAGATCGATCTGCGTTCGGGGCAGCAGCGCCGGCCCCAGTGGAAGCAATATTTATTGTCTTATATCAATGGTCTGATCGCCCTTCGCATAGTTAACCTCGGGTCGTTTAGGCGCACCCTAACCAGCACTACGCTCATTTACCTGCGCCATCGGTTTGACGTCTATTTGGCATCACACCGCTCGTATTCAGAGGGCACTGCAAGGCCGGGGCGCGCCTCCAAATATGGGAAAGAAAATGAATGACTCAGCAAACCGCTGTAGAAGTGATCGAGGTCTAGAAAAGCTTTGGCGCCTACCAGGCGCTGAGCTCGGTCAATTTCGATATTCGCCAGAACGAGTTTTTCACCATGCTCGGACCGTCCGGCTGCGGCAAGACCACGTTGCTGCGGATGATGGCGGGTTTCGAGACCCCCGACACCGGACAACTGCTGCTGCATGGCAGCGACATCGTGGACATCCCGCCGCACAAACGGCGCGTGAACACCGTTTTTCAGAGCTACGCGCTGTTTCCCCATATGACGCTGGCCCAGAACGTGACTTTCGGCCTTGAAAACCTCGGCTGGGACAAGGCGCGGATCACCGCCCGCGTCGGCGAGATGCTGGAGCGGGTGCATATGAACGCATTTGCCAACCGCAAGCCCGCGCAGCTTTCGGGCGGGCAGCGGCAGCGCATCGCGCTTGCCCGGGCGCTGGCGCCCGAGCCCGAAGTCCTGCTGCTGGACGAGCCGCTTTCGGCGCTGGATTTGAAGCTGCCGCAGGCCATGCGCGACGAGCTGCGCACGCTTCAGCGCGACACCGGCATCACCTTTGTGTTCGTGACCCACGATCAGGAAGAGGCTCTCGACATGTCCGACCGCATCGCGGTCCTTGGCGGCGGCGAGATTCGGAAAATCGGCACGCCATCCGAGATCTACGAGGAGCCGTCGAACCGGTTTGTCGCGGATTTCGTCGGCGAGACGAATTTCTTCGAGGTCGACGTGCTTGAATCGACGCCGACAACCGCGACCGTCCGCACGCCGTTCGGTCAGTTCATCCGCGTGCCATCCGCGACGCATTTGTCGGCGGGCAAGGCGACGCTGTCGATCCGGCCGGAAAAGCTGAACCTGGGGGATCAGGTTCACGATCTGCGATGGCCGCATCACGTACGAGGCTGATAATGCAGAGCTTTGATTACATCATCATCGGGGCAGGGTCGGCCGGCTGCGTGCTGGCCAACCGCCTGTCGGCCCGGCCCGAAACCCGCGTTCTGGTGATCGAGGCGGGCGGCCGGCCACGCTTTGACTATGGCTATGTCGGCACGCCCCAGCCGGAGCTGAACAACCGGCGCATTCCCGTGAACCGCGGCAAGATGCTGGGCGGCTCGTCGTCGATGAACTCGATGCTTTATATCCGCGGCGCGCCGCAGGATTACGACGACTGGCGCGATCTGGGCTGCGCCGGATAGGGCTGGGATGATGTGCTGCCGGTGTTCAAGGATCTGGAGAAGAACACGATCGGGCAGGATCCTGCATTTCACGGCACGGATGGCCGCCCCAAGGATCCGAACCCCGTCTGCGACGCATTCATCGCGGCGGGAAACGCTGCAACTGCCGCATAACAGCGATTTCAACGGCGCGTCGCAACTGGGGCTGGGCGTCTATGACGTGACGCAGAAAAACGGAATCCGGTTTTCGTCATACAACGCGTTTCTGGAACCCGTGCGGCAGCGCAAGAACCTGACGATCTGGACCGGCGCGGACCTGCGCCGGCTCCTTGTCGATCGGGGCCGCGTGACGGGTGTTGAAATGGTGCGCAAGGGCGAGACCCTTCAGGTGCAGTGCAGCGGCGAGGTTATCCTGAGCGCGGGCGCCATCGGCACGCCCATGGCGGTCATGCAGTCGGGCATCGGCCCGGCGAAGACCTTGCAACAGGCCGACATTGAGGTGTTCGTTGAGGGCATCAAGCTGGCGCGCCGGATTTTCGCGGCAGAACCTATGGCCGATCTGAAAGGCCGCGAGATCCTTCCCGGACCCGGCGTGCAAAGCGACGCGGACATTCTGGCATATCTGCGCGCCGAGGCGCTGACGGTCTATCACCCTGTCGGCACGGCCAAGATGGGCCACGACAGCCTGTCGGTCGTGGAGCCTGCCAGTCTGAAAGTGCGTGACATGCAAAACCTGCGGATTGCGGACGCCTCGATCATGCCGACCCTGCTCGGCGGCAACACCAATGCGCCTGCCATCATGATCGGTGAAAAATGCGCCCGCATGATCCTGGAGCCTCAATCAGCGTGAGCCGGTTGAGCGGACGTCCGATCACGTCAACCCATGCTGTGTGAGAACCCGAATAGCATACGTTGCCTGCCGTGAATTGACATAGGGGCGCGCGGTTCTCCGCCTATCGGGAACCCTCGGCTGCGGAACTTCACCGGTGGTGAGCGGTTGAACATGCACAGATGACATCAACCAACAGGAGGCTATCATGGACCATTCAAATCATACCCCGCTGCGTCCGCAGGATCTGCACGCGGCGGCCGTCGAAGGCGCCAATGTCTATGGCCCCGAGGACAACCACATCGGCGATGTTTCGCATTTCCACGGCACCGGAGACAGCGCGCAGGTGATCGTCGATGTCGGTGGTTTTCTCGGACTGGGCGCCAAGCCGGTGGCGCTGGACATCTCGCGCCTGAACTTCATGCGCGATGAGAATGGCAAGGTTCATGCAACAACCCCGATGACAAAGGACGAGTTGAAGAGCCTGCCGGAACACAAGCACTGAACGTCAGTGATCTTGCAGGTTGGATGGGACGGGCGCCGGAACGCGTTCGTCCCTTTTCCGTGGGGGCGTCATCTGGCGTGGATCGAAAGGCTGAAGGCGTGATTTCGGCATAGGGCGTCAGATGCGCAATCCTTATCTGCGCACCGTGTCCGCTGCCGCAATGCGCTCGGTATCTGTCTTGAAGGCGAAGAACCGCAGCCTCGGCGATGCCGATCCGTTACCGATCATCGGCCTCTAACGCTGGTCTGCCAATGAAGGAAGCAATGAAGGAAGCCCTGCGCCATATCGGGGATTGCGCACCGCCTCCCATTCCCGATCTTCACCCAAGCGTCTCATATTGCGCATCTTCCGCCAGGGTTTTCAGATCCTCGCGCAGCCGCGCCAGATTGCCTTCAGTCATCTTCGTCCACGCATCGGGATCGCCGCGCAGGCGCCTGCGTCTCGCGCGGATGAGCGCGGTTGCCGCACTGACGAGCGGGGTTGCCAGAAGAACCGGTGGTATATTCAGCTCTGCCGCGCGCGCGCTGCCGTGAAAACGGTGTGTCAGATGTCGCAAGAGCATCCGGCCGAGTGGCACGGGAAGGTTGATGTTCTCCTGCAATTGCACGGACACGCTCTCGATCGTTGCCTGCGCGAGGGTCGCCGACTGCGCGGTAAGCGGGCCGGTGACGGCGTCGAACATCGCATCCACCCGCTGCGCCGCGGCGTGCGTCGTGATACCGGACACAAGCCGCGCATCGATGCCGAGCAGGCGGCCGATATAGCCCCAGAGCCGATACATGCGGTCCAGATCGTGGCTGGTCAGGGCATAGCCGAGCGCCGCTTCGGCCTGCCACGACGTATGCGTGAAATCCATCCATACGCGGCCCAGATCCACCTGGTTGATCGGCGTGCCGTAGCGCGCCGCATCATAGCCGCCCTTTGCCGCGTAATGCCGGACTTTCGCGTGCAGCATCCGGACACCGACCGTCGCCACATAGCCCGGCGCGCCGGGGCGCAGCGCGCCGGGCAGCATCGCCTCGCCCAGCCATTTCGCGGTCTCGCGCAGGCGGGCATCGGCCCCGTCGACAAGCCGCCCGGTCCCCGACAGGACGGCGGCGATGGAGGGCGACGCATAGACACGGATCAGCGAGCCGACACTGAGCGAGATCACATGAACCGCGGGCGGCATGGTCCAGAAACCTCGCGCACCATCGGCAAGCAGGTCGTCATCCACCCCGGCGGCCGCCTGCTCGATATCCTCCAGCAGAGCGGCCAGTTCCCGGTCCGGCGCATCGAGCGCCGCAAGGCCGCCCCGCAATCCCAGGTCGAGCGCGTTCGCCAAGTTCCGGTCGCCTTCGGCGATGCGCGCGGCCACCGGGTCGGCAAGCGGATCGCCGGTGGTCAGCGCCCAGTGCATGAGATCCGCGCGATCCGTTCCGAACTGCGTCGCAAGGGCGCCATGAGATGCGCGCGCTGTCGGCCAGGGCAGGGGCGTCATCAGCTCGCCCCCGCGAGCTTGGGCCGCGCCTTTTCAATGGTCGCGCGCAGGGCTTTGGAAAACGCGCCCGCCTCGAACCGGCGCAGCGTCGAATGCGCCGCGCAAAGCGTCCGCGTTTCGGACCACTCCGCCGCGATCCGTTCGGCCCAGTCGCAAAACCGCGCCCCGGCATCCGGGGTGTCCTCCAGCGCATCCTTCAGCGTCGGATGGAATGCGATCTGTTGAACGGGGAGCACCTTGCGGGCGATCTCGGGCAGCGGCAGGACGTTGAAGGTATCGTCAACATGCAGGGCACCGCTGGGCGGGTGAAAGACCAGCAGCGATCCGGCGTGGACGCCCTCGATGTCGCTGATGTAGTCGATGCCTTCCGGCAGTGAAAACGCAAGCTCGGGGTAGCGCGCACGGGCGGCATGGCTTTCCACCTTGTCGGGCGCCCAGGACACCTCCGGCACCTGCCGGGCATGGCGGGACGAGCCGTAGAAGGTGGCCGAGGGAAAATCCTTGGCCATCTGTGCGCAATGCAGCGTATGGAACGGATGAACATTCAACACCGCCTCGACCGCGCGGCCCTGATCGGTCAGTTCCATGACGCGCTCGCGGATGTCGCCGGTCAGCGTGTAGCTGTCGAGAAAGACAAAGCGCCCCTCGCCAAGCCTGACCAGCGAACATTGGGTGCCGACATTCAGGATGCCCTTGATCCGCAGATCGCCGCGGATGTTCCAGAAATCGCCGCTCAGCTCGATTATTTCTTCGGCCATGATTTATGCTCTTCCAGTCTCGATGATCATTTGGTCACAAACATCCTTGCTCATCAGTGCCAGGGCCGTTGCACGCGCCCCGCGTTCGCCGCGAATTGTGACATGGCAAAGAGATGTCTCACCCCGCGTGAAATTCCAGTCAGGGACCGAAATACCTTGCCGCTTGAGAAACCTTCCGGGCTGATCCGGCCGCGACGCCGCACGCTTCAATCGGCGTTTGCCGCCGCAAATTCCGTGAACCCCGCAAGAAATGCCGCCAGCCGCGCGCGCATCTTGTCGTCCGTCATGATGCCCGCCTCGTCAAAGACGCCGCTGGCGCGGGCCACCATCAGCCGCCCTTGATACCATGGCCGGGTGCCGAGCGTGCGCAGCACGCTCAGCCATGCGTCCTGCGACAGGATCGTGCCGAACCCGCCGGGCGAGGCGCCCAGCACCGCCACCGGTTTGCCGCCAAAGATGCGCTCGATGTCGCTGGCCGGACGGCTGGTCCAGTCGATCGCGTTCTTGAAAACGCCGGGGATCGAGTTGTTGTATTCCGGCGTAAACAGCAGCACGCCGTCCGTCGCCGCCATCTGCTCTTTTAGCGTCTCGACAGCGGGCGGAATGCCTGCCTGCGCCTCTTCGTCCGCGTCATAAAGCGGGATGCCGCGAATGCTGCCTTCCTCAAGCGTGGCGCCCTCGGGCATCAGGCCCTGCGCCGTGCGTAAAAGCGCGGTGTTGAAGGAGCTCTGTCGAAGGCTGCCCGAAATTCCCAGAATGCGTGTCATGCTCGTCCGTCCCCGTTTGTGGTCTTGTTGATTCAACATCGTGCCGCCGCCCCTGAACGGCCAAGTTTGCACAGGGGCGGCGGTCCGTTTCAGTCAGCCCCGATTGTGCGGGCGATCCAGATCCAGCACCGGCCCGGCGGGCACGATCCCGTTGGGGTTTATGGTGCCGTGGCTGCGATAGTAATGCTGCTGGATATGGTCGAAATCCACCGTCTCGGCAACGCCCGGATGCTGGTAAAGCTCGCGAGTGTAGTCCCAGAGATTCTCGTAATCCTTCAGCATTTTCAGATTGCACTTGAAATGGCCGTGATAGACCGGATCGAAGCGGATGAGCGTGGTGAAAAGCCGCCAGTCGGCCTCGGTGATGCGGTCGCCGACGAGGTAGCGCTGTCTGCCCAGCCGCTCTTCCAGCGTATCCAGCGCGTCGAAGAGTTTGCGCACCTCGCCCTCATAGACGTCCTGCTCGGTCGCGAAGCCCGCCTTGTAAACGCCGTTGTTGACGGCGTCATAGGTGAGCGCGTTGATCTCGTCGATCTCGCTCAGCAGCGCCTCCGGCGTATAGTCGGTGTCATTCGTGGCGATGCCGTCGAAGGCCGAATTCAGCATGCGGATGATGTCGGCGGATTCGTTGCTGACGATGGTGCCGCGTTCCAGATCCCACAGGACCGGCACGGTCACGCGGCCCGAATAGTCCGGATCGGCGCGCAGATAGACCTGGTACATGTAATCCGCGCCGCCGGGATCGGGGATGACGCCGGGGCCCGGTTCGAACGTCCAGCCATGCGCGCCCATGTAGGGATTGACGACCGACAGGCCGATGGCGTCTTTCAGCCCCTTGAGGCTGCGCAGGATCAGCGTGCGGTTGGCCCAGGGGCAGGCGAGCGAGACATAGAAGTGATAGCGCCCCGCCTCGGCCTTGAAGCCGCCTTCGCCGGTCGGCCCGGCGCTGCCATCCGCCGTGACCCAGTTGCGAAACTGCGATTCGCTGCGCTCGAACCGGCCGCCGGTGCTGTCCGTGTCATACCATTTGTCGTGCCATTCGCCGTCGATGAGAAGTCCCATGGTTTTGTCTCCTGTGTCAGTCAGGCGCATCGGCGCCCGCGAGGGTTGGAAATGAGCGGCAAGGGTGCCGCCGCTGTTATGATCTGGGCCTGCCCTGTTTCGGGCACTACGTTCCGGCGTTGCGCGCCCGAAGCGCGTCAAGGCTCCAGGGGCCGGGGCCGGTGAAGACCAGATAGAGAAAAACGAAGCAGAACAGGATCGCTCCGGCCCCGCCATTGACGGACGGAAAGAAGCTCTGCGGTGCGTGCGCCACGAAATAGGCGACCGCCATCGTGCCGGATGCAACGAACGCGGCGGGCCGTGTGAACAGTCCCAAGGCCAGCAGGGCGCCGGCGACAAGCTCGATCACGCCCGCGTTCCACGACATCGAAAACATCTCGGGCGTGCGGCCTGCGGGAAAGCCGAGGATCTTTTCGCTGCCGTAGCAAAGGAAGGTCAATCCGGCAGCGATACGCAAGACGCTGCGCATACGCGGACCCCAGTTGGAAGCGTGTTCTTGGACGGTCATCTTGATCTCCTTCTATGTGTGTCGAACAGCGGGGTTATTGCGAAAACCGTCTGCACCAGAGCTGCGTCGGCGTCGTGGTTCTCCCCCTCGGGCGCGGCAGCGATGTGCCGGTGTCTGAGGTCAACATAGAGATGAGCTATCTGCCGCGGAACAGGTATAATCCGCCATTCACTGTTGCGTTGGCTGCAATAAACGCCTGCCGCGGGGCGTAAAAAACCGGCCGCCGCGGGTAGGCTGCGACCGGCGATCCCGTACGGGGTCTTACCAGACGCCGCGGCGGTGGTTGTCGACCCAGCGGAACATGCCCTCGATATTGGCCCGGCGCATGTACTCATAGCCGAACCACTCGTCGCGATACTCGTTCCCGGCGGTGACGTTGCGCCACAGCTGGTCCCAGTTCATGCCCTGGCGCGACAGCTCCAGCACCTGCGCGTGCAGGTCGGTCATGTAATCGCGCAGGGCGACGATATCCTCGGTGGTGGCGGGATCGTTGTAGTGGCCCACATCGATCAGATCGACGTCCTGCTCGATCACCCAGTCCAGCGTCTTGATCCAGCCGGGATAGTAGAAGTCCAGAAAATCCATGTAGGGAAAGGTCTTGGACTGGCAGACATCGGTGCATTGCATCGCGCTCTGCTTCGGGAAGACGACCTGCACCATGCTGTTGGAGTGGTTGCCCGCAGGCTCGTGATGCAAAAGGATCGTCTCGCCGCCCAGCTCGATCTCGGCCTCGTTGTCAAAAACGCGGTCGGGCGTGGCCACGGGCAGCTTTTCGCCGATGATCGGCTCGATCGCGTTGCGCTGCGCGATCACGGTCGCGCCCGCGTCCTGCCAGACCTGCGTGCCGGCCAGATGGTCCCAGTGGGCGTGGGTCTGGACGACATATTTGATGTCGGCGTCGAACCGCGTCTTGATCTCTTCCTGCAGCCATTTGGCGACGCAGGTATTGCCCGCGTCGACGACCAGCGCGCCCTCGTCGGTGATCAGGACCAGCCCGCTATGTGTCGCCGGAAAGGAGCCATTGGTGTGCCGGTAAAGGTTGTCCTTGAACTCGACGAGCGATTTCTCCACGTCGCAGTTTCCTTCGGACGGATCCGGCAGGGTCTCGCGGCCCTCATAGATGGATTGGTCCACCGGCTCGGCAGTATCGCTCGCTGCAAAGGCGGCGGGAGCGATCAGGGTAATGGCCGCCAGCGTGGCGGCCAGAGTCATGTTTTGGAATGTCTGCATGGGTCAGCTCCGGTTGGCTTCGGCGCTGGGGCCGACGAGGTTGATATAGCTGGGGTCCAGATCCGACAGTTTGGCCGCGCCGGTCAGCAGCATGGCCGAGCGCAGATCCTGCCCCAGATGCTCCAGCACCGATTGCACGCCCTGCGCACCGCCAAGGCCCAGCCCGTACATCACCGGACGCCCCACGGCGACGGCATTTGCACCCATGGCCAGCGCGCGGATCACGTCGATGCCGCGGCGCACCCCACTGTCGAGGATCACCGGCACGCGCCCATTCACCGCGTGCGCCACATCCGGCAGCGCCGCGATGGACGCCGGCACGCCGTCGATCTGGCGGCCGCCATGGTTCGAGACCTGGATCGCATCCGCGCCCGCGCCGATGCAGCGGTCGGCATCATCGCCGCGCAGCAGCCCCTTGACCACGACGGGCAGGCCGGTCTGGTCCTTGATGAACTTGATGGCATCCAGATCCAGATCGACCTTCTGGTCGAAGAAGTTGCCCGAGCCGCCCCGTTCGGGATCGTGATTGCCGAACACCATGTCCTGGCGGAAGGGCGCGCCCATCGCCTTGAAATCATCCGGCATCCCCGGCCCGAGCGCGTCGGCGGTCAGCACGATGGCGGAATAGCCCGCGTCCTTGGCGCGCTTCAGAAGCGATTTCGTGACCTCGATATCGTTGTTCCAGTAGAGCTGGAACCATTTCGGCCCCTGCGTCGCTTCGGCGATCTCCTCCAGCGTGCGGTGCGAGGCCCCGGACGAGCAATAGAGCGTTCCGGCCATGCCGGTGCCGCGTGCGGTGGCAACCTCGGCCTCCTCATGAACCATGCCATGCGCGCCCATCGGCGCGGTAAAGATCGGGAAGGGCAGGGTCTGGCCCAGCAGGTCGATGGACAGGTCCACATCCGAGGAGACGCCGCGCAGGCGCTTGGGCTCTATCCGGAAGTCGTCAAAGGCGCGGCGGTTCTCGCGCAGGGTCCACTCGTCGCCCGCGGCGCCCGAGACGAACTGGTAGCCCGCCTCGGGGATCACCTCCTGCACGGCGGTGTCCAGCCGGTCGAGGCTAATGATGTCGAGCGGTTTGCCCGCTGTCGAGGCGCCGTAAGCGCTGGGCTTCACCGCATCGTTTGCGGCGGCCTCGGCGGCGGCATCGGTCGTCTGTGCGGCTGCCGGGCTGACGAAGGGCAGGGTGCCGAGGCCGAGGGCGGTGGCGCCGAGGAAGTTTCTACGGGATTCATCCATGATCGTTCCTTTCTGTTGAGGTCCGAAAGTTTGGGCCAACGATCTTGCATGTCAACAGCGCGGGTTCTGGCGCGCCGCATCGGTTTCGCGCCCGGCCGGTTGGCGCGACTCCGCCGGTCCGGATCACCAGGACCGTGCGCCGCCCAGTTCGACGACCAGATGATCGACGAAAAGACGCAGCTTGGCCGGCATGGGTGCGCTCGGCGGCCAAAGCGCGACGATGGGCATCCTGCGCGTCTCCGCACCGGGCAGAACCCGTTCGAGGCGCCCCTCCGCGATGGCCGGTCCGGCGATGAAGCCGGGCAGGATCGCCAGCCCCAGACCCGCGATGGCGATGTCCCGAATTGCCTCGCCATTGTTCAGCGTGATACGGCTCTTCAATGTTCGCGCCGCGGCCTTGCCGAACGACCACAATTGCGCGTCGGACATATGCTGATACCCGATGATCTGGTGATCGCGCAGATCACCGGGACCCGCCGGGCGGCCGTGCCGGTCCAGATAGGCGGGGCTGGCGCAGGGGATCGCCTCATCAACGCAAAGATTTCGCTTTATCAAGGCACTATCGCGCAATTCGCCGATCCGTATCGCAACGTCAAACCCGTCGCGCAGCAGATCGCGCGCCCGGTCGTCATAGTCGATGCGCAGTTCCAGACCCGGGTGCCGCGCCGCGAACCGCGCGATGATCGGCGACAGGTGGAGGGTGCCGAACGTCATCGGCGCCGTGATCGCCAGCGTCCCGCGCAGGCTGTCATCCTGTGCAAGCCCGCCGGCCGCGCTTTCGGCAGCCGCCGCCAGATCGGCCATCGCAGGGCGCAGCCGGTCATCCAGCCGAAGGGCCGCTTCGGTCGCCCTGATGCGGCCCGCGCTGCGCAGGAAGAGTGCCGCGCCGAGCGCGTCCTCAAGATCGGAAATACGTTTGCTGACGACCGATTTCGACAGGTTCAGCCGCGCCCCCGCCGCGGTGATGGTGCCCAGTTCCATCACCGTCAGAAAGGTCTCGATCTCGTTGAGCGTGTAGCGCATGGGGCCAGCCTATCAGAGGCCCGTCCGTTCGCAACAAGCGAACGCCGCGTTCGATATGCTTTCGCTCACCGCGACCGGCCCCGGATCTGATATATGCTGAACTGAAAGGAGGCCATCATGGAGCTTACCGGAATTCACCATTTAAGGGCGAGGGCGATGGACGCCCCCGCAATCAGTCAATCCGCTTCCGACAGGCTCGGTGCGGGGCCGGTCAAAAGGAACGGCATGATGTATCGCGCAGTTGCAAACAGGGGTCTGTCCCGCATGGTTCTGGCCGGTTTCGCCGTCTGCGCGATCGCTGCCGGTGCGCTTGACGCCCAAGAGGGCGCAGAGCCGCCGGATTACACGCAACGCGCCGCGCGCCCCGTTACGGCGGCCATCGCGCCGCACTCGGTGCAGGCGAATGATGCGATGATCCCGGTCGAGCCGGGCACCTACACGCTGGGCCGAAACGACGGCCCGGCCAGCGAGGCGCCGACTCATCCGGTCCGGCTGCAAGGCTTTCGCATCGACCGCACCGAGTACGGCGCGACGGCGGGCGGTGCGCTCGACATGAGCGGATCGCTCGCCGAATGGACGTCGAGCCTGAAGCGTCCCAATCCCTATGACCCGGCTGACGGGCGTGAGGCGCCGGACAGCGCCGGAGAGCGGATCACGCGCGGCGGCGATTACATCTATGACGCTGCCGCTTCCACCCTGACAGCCACCCATCGGGACGGGTTTTCCAACGCACCGGGGCGCGGCCACCGACATATCGGGTTCCGCTGCGCCGCCGACGCGGGCTGATACGCGGCGCAGGTGATGCGCGCCGCATTCATCGTCACAATCCTGTGCAGCGCGGTGTCATTGCCAAGGCCGCGGCATATTTCCAATCAAACAGAAAAGGGATGTTCTCATGCGCTGCACGCGACGCCAGACGATAACCGGGGGGCTGGCCGCGCTGGCCGCACCTGCCACCTTCGCGGGATCCCTGTCCGCCCAGTCACGCGCCATAGATGACGTAGCGGCGAGGGCCGGGGAGCTCGGCCAGTTGCATGCGCTCGTCATCCGGCGCGGCGGGGATGTGCTTTATGAGAACGCCTTCGCGGGCGGCGGTCTCGACGCGCCCGCCAATGTCAAATCCGTCTCGAAGACGCTTCTTGCCTTGCTGACGGGTATCGCGATCGAGCGCGGCGCGCTGCCGGGGACGCAGGCACGGGTGCTGCCCGCTTTGGGGCGCCCCGAGGCGGGCGATGCGCGCGACGGGATCACGGTCGGCGACCTGCTGTCGATGCGGGCGGGACTGGCCAGCACTTCGGGCGCGGATTACGGGGCCTGGATCGCCAGCGCGAACTGGATCGACTACGTTCTGACTCGCGATCTGGTGGCGGAGCCGGGCGGGCGCTTCATCTATTCGACGGGCGGTTGGCACCTTCTGGGGGCCGTCCTTGCGCGCGCAACGGGACGCGACCTGCTCGGCCTTGCGCGGGACTGGCTGGGCGCACCGCTTGGGATCGACATCGCCCCGTGGCAGCGTGATCCGCAGGGCAACTACATGGGCGGCAACCAGATGGCGCTGTCGCCCCGCGCGCTGGCGCGGGTCGGCGACATGGTGTTGAACGAGGGCCGCTGGAACGGCGCGCAGGTGGTTCCCGCGTCCTGGATCGCCACCTCGTGGGAGCCGCGCGCCCGGTCGCCATGGAGCGGGGACCGCTACGGTTATGGCTGGTTTCTGACCCGCATCGCGGGCCATGACGCCGCCTATGGGCGCGGCTATGGCGGTCAGATCCTCGCGGTCGTGCCGGATCTGGACCTGACGATTGCGATCACCTCCGATCCGACGCTCCCGGCCCGGAGCGAAGGGTATTTCGGCGATCTGCAAGATCTGATGGGTGCCATCGTCTCTGCGGTGTGATGGTTCCGTCCGGTAGACCCCGGCCTCACATATCGGCGCCGGACCTCTTGGCGCGCACGGCGTCCACGCTCCACGGTCCGGGGCCTGCGAAGACGAGATAGAGGAAGACAAAGCAGAACAGGATCGCAGCATCGCCCCCGTTCAGCGATGGGAAAAAGCTCTGCGGCAGATGCGCGATGAAATAGGCAACCGCCATCTGGCCCGAAAGCAGGAAAGCGACCGGGCGGGTGAAGAGCCCGATAACCAGCAGGCCGCCCCCGAAGAGCTCCAGCACCCCTGCAAACCAGCCCAGAGTGAAGGCGTCTGGCACGCGGTCGGCCACCGGGAATCCCAAGAGTTTTTCCGTGCCATGTGCGAAGAAGATCAGCGCGGCCACGATCCTCAGCACGCTGAGCATGCGCGGGGCCCATGTTGTTTCAAGTTCGCGGATTGTCATTTCGGCTTCCTCCCGGTGCAAGGGGCGATGCCCCCCCCAGCGTCGATTGTCGAGCCAAACCGCCGATCCCGTCAAGAGGCATCGCCGATTCCCGATTGCGCTGAACATATGAGCCTCCGCCGCAGATTTGGTGGCCGGGAAATATACCTGCGCGAACAGGCTGGTCGCGACAAAAAGACGGATGCGCTGACTGACGACCAACAGCGCCCGGAGGCTATCCAGATACGCAGATTTCTGATGCTGATTGTCGGTGCGACGCGCAGCGTGACGGTGAAGGGGCGGATTGACTGCGGACGGTATCCTGTGGCCGGGCATGAGATTTGCCGTGCGCCTGACGCAGGAAAGCGCGCCGCTATGGGAATACTGATCCGGCGGCGGGGGCGGGCAGAGCAACGCGCCAGAATTGACTGTCGCATGGCCTTTCGCGCGTTTTTATGGCACCCAAGGCGAAAGTCACACTCAATGCCGCAACCTGCGGGTTTCGGAAGCGGAGCATCCCATGAGCAACGAAAACCATGACGCGATCATTGTCGGATCAGGACATAACAGCCTCGTTTGTGCGCTCTATCTTTTGCGGGCCGGTTGGAGCGTCCGGGTTCTGGAGCGCGCGGATACGCCCGGTGGCGCGGTCAAGACCCTGGAGCTGACCGAGCCGGGGTTCCGGCATGACTGGGCGGCGATGAATATCTCGAACTTCAGGAACTCGGCCTTTTACGAGGAATTCGGTCCGGCACTGGAGCGGCAGGGCGCGGAGTTCGTGACGGCCGAGAATTGCTTTGCCTCGGTCTATGACGATGGGACGTGGTTCGGTGTCGGCACGGATATCGAGGCCAACGTCGCCCGGATCGCGGCCCTCTCTGAACGCGACGCCGAGACGTGGAAATCGCTGACCGGCAGCTTTGCATCGCGCGCGGCCATCGTCGGCGGCCTGATGTCCAGCCCGATGAAATGGACGGCGCTGACCGGTCTTGGCTTTAATGCGCTGCGCCAGCACGGGTGGGGCGGGACGTTCGATCTGGTCCGCTTCGCGCTGTCGTCGCCGCGCGACTGGCTGGGTCGCACATTCGAGAGCGAGAAGGTTCGCGCGGCACTGGCGCCCTGGGGGATGCATGTCGACTATGCGCCCGACATCGCGACGGGCGCCATATTTCCCTATCTTGAGGCGTTCGGCGATCAGGCGGGCGGTCTGTCACTGGGCAAGGGCGGCGCAGATACCATTGTCCGCGCGATGGTTGCCGAGATCGAGGCGCAAGGCGGGTCGGTCGACTGCGGCACCGAGGTGACGCGCATCCTGCACAAGGACGGCAAGGCGCATGCGGTTGAAACCGCGGATGGGCGCAAGATCGCGGCGAACAAGGCCATTATTGCCAATGTCGCGCCGAAGGCGCTGGCGCGGATGACCGGCGGGACAGGCGACGCCGATTACGACGAGGGGCTGGATACGTTCCGCCACGCGCCCGGCACGGTGATGATCCATCTGGCCCTGTCGGATCTGCCGGACTGGCGCGCGGGGCCGGAGCTGCGCGATTATGCCTATGTCACGATCGCCCCGACGCTGGATACGATCGCGCTGGCCTATCAGCAGCCGATGGCCGGGCTTTTGCCGTCCGAGCCGATGATCGTCGTCGGCCAGCCCACCGCGATCGACCCCGGCCGCGCGCCCGAGGGCAAGCACACGCTCTGGCTGCAGGTGCGGATGGTGCCGGGCGACATCAAGGGCGACGCAGCCGGGCAGATCGACGCGGCGGATTGGGACGCGGCCCTCGCCCCCTTTTCCGAGCGGGTGCTGGACATTGTCGAGCGTCATGCGCCGGGCCTGCGGGACCGGATACTCGGGATGCGCTGTGTCTCGCCGCGCGATCTGGAGGCGGACAATCCCAACCTTGTGGGCGGCGATCAGGTCTGCGGCAGTCATCATCTGTCACAAAATGCGATGTTCCGCCCGGTCCGGGGCTATTCGGACGGCACCACGCCGCTGGAAGGGCTCTATCACACCGGCGCCGCCGTCTGGCCGGGCGCAAGCACGGGCGCGGGGCCGGGCACGCTGTTGGGGCGGATGCTGACGTAAGCGCTACGTGATCGGGGCCAGGAGCGGGATGTTCCTGGTCGCCCGCGCGCCGCGCAGCCCGGAACGCGTTCAGTGGGACACGACCTTGACGTCACTCTCGGTCGCCAGAGCAGACAGCGGCGGCGGAAGCCGGTCGTTGGTCACGATAATGTCGATCTCGCGCAGATCGCACAGTTTCACCAAACCGTCGGACCCGATCTTGTTCGAGGTCAGGGCCAGCACGATGTTGCACGCCTGCTCCATCGCGGTGCGCACCCTCTGGACCTCGAAATCGTCGTCGTCGCGCAGGCAGCCCTGCAGGTCCATGCCGCTGACGGCGATGATGGCGTAGTCGAACTTGAACTGTGCGATGAAATCCGCGGCACCAAGGCCGATGATCGCGCCGTCGATGTGGCGCACGACGCCGCCCGGTATGGCGACGGTGAAGTCCTCGCGCCCGTCGAACAGCATCGCGCTGCGGATGCTGTAGGTGACGATCTTGAGGTTGCGCCGCTCCAGCAGACCCAGCGCGACCGCCTCGCAGGTGGTGCCGATGTCCAGAAATACCGTGGCCCCGTCCGGTATCAGGTCCGCGATCCGGTCCGCGATGATCTTCTTCTCCGCGGTCTGGGTCCGGCGCCGTTGCTGATAGACACCGCGGTCAAGCGCGCCGGTGAAGGCGATCCCGCCATGCGTGCGCCGCGCGCCTCCCTGCCGTTCCAGCTCAAGCGCGTCGCGGCGGACGGTCTGCACCGATACGCCGAGCTGGGCCGCCGCCTCGGCCAGGCTGATATGGCCGTGCTCCTCGACAATCCGCGACAATGCGCGGTGGCGCGTTTCCTTCTTTCCGGGGGCGGTCGTCATGGGCGGTCTTCCGATTCGGGCATGCCGGGGCGCGGCCTCCGGGCGGGTGCGTGTCTTGTCTGTGATACACTGAAAATAAGGACTCTTGTACGCTTTTGGAAGAAATTTTACATTTTGCTTGTTATAATGCTTACATTTTGTAGGCTACCCGTCAGCGAAACTCCGAAATCCCAAGCGACGAGGACCGACAATGAAACTTCAGACACTTTCTGTAATCTCCGCCTTGATGATGAGCACCGCCGCAACCGCAGGCGAATTGACCATCTACACCTCATATGAAGAGGACGAGGCAGCGGCGTTCCTCGATCTGGCGCGCGAGGCGATGCCGGATGTGGAGATGAACATGCTGCGCCTGTCGCAGGGCGATCTGGTCGCGCGCATCATCGCCGAGCAGGGCAACCCCCAGCATGACCTGCTGTGGGGCTTTGCGGCATCGGCCATCGTCAATCCGCAGATCGAGAAAACGCTGGAGCCCTACGCCCCCGATGGCGTCAAGCAGATCCCGGCACAGTTCCGTTCGCCCGAGGACAAATGGTTCGCCGTGTCGGGCTACATGGCCGCCTTTTGCGTCAACAACGAGCGGCTGAAGGACAAGGGTCTGGAGATGCCGACATCCTGGGCGGACCTGACCGATCCGGCGTTCAAGGGCGAAGTCGTGATGCCGAACCCGGCGTCTTCCGGCACTGGGTATATCCAGATCAGTTCGCTCTTGCAGATGATGGGCGAAGAAGACGGCTGGGCCTTCCTCGACAAGCTGGACAAGAACGTCGCGCAATATATCAAGTCCGGCTCCAAGCCCTGCCATGCGGCGTCCGCCGGTGAATATGTGGTCGGTGCGTCCTATGACATGCGCGCGATCAAGAACATCAACGAGGGGTATCCGATCACCATGGTCATCCCCTCTGAAGGCTCCGGCAACGAGCTGGAGGCGAACGCGCTGGTGGCATCCTCGGACAACAAGGAAGACGCCAAGCGTTTCCTCGACTGGACGGTGACGCCCGAGGCGGCGACCGCCTATGGCAAGTGGAAGGCGATCGTGACCATGCCGGGCGGCGAGAAGCCGCAGGAATTCCTTGATGCCGGCCTGCCGCAGGACACGTCTGACGTGCTGCATCCCACCGATTTTGCTGCCGCTGCCGAAGACCGCACCGCGATTATTTCGGAGTGGGAAAAACGCTACGAGCGCTGAACACTGCAAACGCTGGCCGGGGGCAGCATCCCCCGGCTTGTCAGTGCCTCGCGCCCCTATGGTGCGGGGCGCTTTTTTCCAACGAATTGAAGGCGCCTCATGGATCTCGATGTCCGCAACATTACCAAGACCTACGGCCCGGTCACGGCGCTGAACGATCTTTCGCTGACCATTCCGGCGGGCAGTCTGACCTGTTTTCTGGGCCCGTCCGGCTGCGGCAAGACCACGCTTCTGCGCGTCATCGCGGGCCTGGAGACGGCCGATTCCGGGCATATCATGCTGGGGTCCGAGGATCTGTCGGACACGCCCCCGTCCGAGCGTAATTTCGGCGTCGTCTTTCAATCCTATTCGCTGTTTCCCAACCTCACGGCGATCCGCAACGTGCAATACGGGCTGGAATGCCGCGGCTGGAGCCGTGCGCGCCGCCGCGAACGGGCGCGCGAGATGCTGGACCTTGTGCATCTGGGCGACCAGGCAGACAAACTGCCCGAGCAGATGTCGGGCGGACAGCAGCAGCGCATCGCCATCGCCCGCGCGCTTGCGCCCGAACCGTCGCTTTTGCTGCTGGACGAGCCGCTGTCGGCGCTCGATGCCAAGGTACGCGCGGGGCTGCGCGGCGAGATCCGCAATATCCAGCAGCAATTCGGCATCACCACGGTGATGGTCACCCACGACCAGAACGAGGCGCTGGAAATGGCCGATCAGATCGTGGTCCTGCGCGACGGCGAGATCGAGCAGGTCGGCACGGCCCGCGATCTCTATGCGCATCCCAAGACGCAGTTCGTTGCCGATTTTATCGGCGCGATCAACCTGCTGCCGGTCAGCGCCACCCCGGATGGCGGCGCGCGATACGGCGAGGCGACGCTTTCCCTGACGGGTGCGTTGGACGGGGCCACGACGCTGGGCCTGCGTCCGGAGGCGATCACGCTGGGAGGCAGCGGCGAGCCCGGCGAGAATGCCCTGACATGCACCGTCGCGGGCACGCGCTTCATGGGTAACCTGCAGCATGTCGACCTGCGGCCCGATTGTGCCCCCGGCCAATCGCTCACTGTCGAAATGAACGGACTGGTGCAGGCGCCGGGCGCCGGTGAAAAGATCGTTGCCCGGTTCCCGTCGCGCGCGTTGCAGGTGCTGCGCTGATGGCCGCCGCGTCCGTCCGCTCGCGCCGCCGCCCAAGGCTCGGCGACAGGGCCGTGTCGTTCATCCTGTCGGGTCTGGTGATCGCCGCGCTCGCGGTCTTCTTTCTTCTGCCGGTCCTTGCCATCCTCTGGCGCAGCTTCGACGTACAGGGCGGAGCGGGCCTTGGCAACTATGCCACAACGCTCAGCGATCCGCGCATCTGGGAGTTGATCGGCAACAGCCTGGGCATGGCGGGCCTGTCGGCGATCGGCGCCGTAACCTTGTCCTATTTCTACGCCTACGCGCTGCAACGCACCAATGTCGTTGGTAAATCCATCCTCAGGATGGTGGTGATGGCACCGCTTTTCGCGCCCTCGCTGATCCAGGCGCAAGGCCTGATATTTCTGTTGGGACGCAATGGCATCTTCAACCGTTTTCTGGGGTTCGAGATCGACATCTACGGCTTTTGGGGCGTGGCGATCGCCAACACCCTTTATACTTTTCCCTACGCCTTCCTGATCCTGTCGGCGGCGCTGGCGGTGGCCGATGCGCGGCTCTATGAGGGGGCGATCGTCATGGGGGCGAAGCCGTGGAAGATCTTTCGCACCGTCACGCTGCCCTCGACACGCTACGGGATCGCGGCGGCGATTTTCGTCGCGTTCTCGCTGTCCATCACCGATTTTGGCAATGCCATCGTCATTGGCGGCGATTTCAGCGTGCTCGCGACCGAGATCTACAACAAGGTCATCGGGCAGGCGCAATTCCACCTTGGCGCAGTGATCGGCGTTGTACTGCTGGTGCCCGCCGCGCTTTCCAAGCTGATCGTCGGCTATATCTCCAAGCGGCAACATTCGCAGGTGACGGACAAATCCGTCGCCCTTCAGGTGCGGCCGAACCGGCGTCGCGATCTGGCCTATGGGGCCTATGCCACCCTCATTGCCATTCTGTTCCTGTCCATTCCGCTGATCGTGTTCTTTGCCAGCCTGGTCAAGCTGTGGCCCTACAACATGACCCTGACGCTGGAGCATTACGCCTTCGACGTGCAGAACGGGACCGAGCCGTTGTGGAATTCCATCGGCGTGGCGCTGGCCACCGCGACACTGGGCGTGGTCGCCGTATTCATCGCATCCATCGTCACAATGAAATTCCGCACGCCGCTGAGCGGGCCGATATCGTTCCTGTCGACGCTGCCTGCCTCGATCCCCGGCATGGTGCTGGGGCTGGGCTATGTGCTGGCCTTCAACAGCCTGGCGAACCCGCTGAACTTTCTCTACGGAACGTTCCCGCTGATTGTGCTGCTTTACATCTACTACAACCATGCGCAGGGCTTCTTGATCACCACGACCAGCCTAAAGCAGGTCAGCGCGACCTTTGACGAGGCGTCGACCATGCTGGGCGCCGGCGCGATGCGGACGCTGTTCAAGGTGACGCTGCCGCTGCTCTGGCCCACCTTGCTGGGGGTCGGCGTGTTCTTCTTCATGCGCGCGATGGTGTCGCTATCGGCGGTGATTTTCCTGATCACTCCGCAGACGCAGGTGGCCGCCGTGTCGGTCCTGCAACTGGCCGATCGCGGAGCGACCAATCAGGCGGCGGCGTTTTCGGTCTGCATCATGGCCATCGTGCTGCTGATGCTGTTGATCGTGCGCGGCATCCTGTGGCTGGTCGGCGCGCGCGGCGTGACCCTGATCCGGTAAGATGGTGCGGACATGACAATAAAAGCTATCCTTTTTGACAAGGACGGGACGCTGCTGGACTATCACGCGACCTGGACATCGATCAATTTGCAGGCGGCGGAGTTTGCCGCCGGCGGCGATCCGGCGCTGGCCCGGCGGCTCCTGGCCCTTGCAGACGCCGATCCTGACACCGGGCGCGCCCATGCGGGCGGGCTGTTTGCGGCGGGCAACTCTGCCGAGATCGCGGATGCCTGGATCGCCGATGGCGCGGCGATGCCGCGCGCGGCGCTGATCGCGGCCATCGACCTGATCTTTACCGACGCGATGCGGACGGCCGTGCCCATAGAGGGGGGACTTGCCGCGATCCGCGCGCTTCATGCGCAAGGCTGCCGAATGGGTGTGGCCAGCAGCGACAGCGCGGCGGCGATCCGTGTTTTTCTGGAAAGCGCCGGGCTGGCCGCTTATTTCGATTTCATCGCCGGATACGATTCCGGCCATGGGCACAAACCCGACCCCGGCGCGCTCTTTGCCTTCTGCCGCGAAATCGGCATCCCGCCGGCTTCCACGGCGATGGTGGGCGACAACATACAGGATCTTCAACTTGCGCGCGCGGGGCAGGCGGGTCTTGCGGTCGCGGTGCTCAGCGGCACTGGCACAGCCGAAACCATGGCACCCCTGGCCGACATCGTGATCCCGGATATCAGCCATCTTGGACAACTGGTCGGTAAAGACTGAATCGACCCGGGCCTGTCCGGGCGGCGTTGGTTCAATGATCCGGCTGCGTCATGACGTTGCCGAACTTTGCCGCCTGCTCCGCTGAAAAGGGGCAGATGGCCGCATTCCTCTATAGGTTCGGAATTTTTCTTGACTTGTCGAATTTGCCAGGCAATAAATGTGAGTGATCGATCACACGCAAGTTGAGGCACAGGCAAAATGGCAAAATCTTCTGAGACCCGGCGCAAGCTGATCGACAGGACCGCACTGCATCTGTTTGCCGAACGCGGATATGCGGAGGTCTCCGTGCGCGATATCGCCCAAGCTTGCGGCATTGGCGAAAGCGCCCTTTACCGGCACATGACGTCCAAGGAAGAGCTGGCCATCCGTGTCTTTCGCGAGGCTTATCTCGGGTTCGGCGCCAGACTGCTTTCTGCCGCGCCGGATGAGGCGCCGCTCGGGACCAAGCTGGCAGCATATCTGCGCGTCATGCTCGAAGGTTTCGACGAAGATCCGGTTCTGATGCGGTTCCTGCTGATCAGTCAGCATGACACGCTCGCCAAGGCAATCACGCCCGAGGATGTCACCCCGGTTTCGATCATTCACGAGGCGTTGTCCCGTGCCGCGTCAACCGGCGAGGCCGATCTGCAGGATGTCGAAATGGCAACGGCGCTTGTCATGGGGGCGGCGCTGCAGCCGATGACCTTCATGCTGTACAAGCGTCTGCCTGCGCCCGCGATCTCCCATCATCCTGCAATTCTGGAAGGTCTGACCCGCCTTCTGGCGCTCAACTGATACAACCTCCGGAAGGGGCTCGTCCAATGACCGACACCAGGAACATCCGCAGCTACGTCTCCATCGTCGTCACCGCCATCCTCGGGGCGCTCAACGACAATCTGCTGAAGGCGGCGGTCATCGTCTTTGCCGCCCTCAGCGTTCCGGCCGATCAGGCGGCGACGGTCGGCCTCTTGGCAGGCGCGCTGCTGATGCTGCCCTTCGTGCTGTTTTCGGGCTGGGCCGGCATACTGGCCGACAAGGTCGAAAAGGCGACCATGATCCGCGCCGTCAAGTGGAGCGAGCTTGGCCTTGCCTGCGTGGCCACCGGCGCGATGATTTCCGGCAGTATTCCCCTGATGCTGGGTCTTGTCTTCCTGATGGGCACGCAATCGGCCTTCTTTGGCCCGCTCAAGCTGGGCTGGCTGCCCGAGCGTTTGCGCCCCGATCAACTGGTGGCTGCCAACAGCTGGCTGGATGCGGGCACGTTCCTGGCCATTCTGGCCGGGATGGTGGCGGGCGGCCTTCTGTCGGGCGCCGAGACGCTGATCTGGGTCGGCGGCGCGGCGATCCTGATCGCCATTCTCGGCGTCACCGCCGCCTATACCCTGCCCAAAGGCGCGCGCGCGGCGCCGGATCTGCCTGTGCCGGTCAATCCGCTGGCGGGAAACTGGCGCGTTCTCAAGGCGCTGTTCTCTGACGGAATCGCGGCCCGCGCCGCGATGCTGGACACGTGGTTCTGGGCTGTCGGTTCGGTCTATCTTTCAACGCTTCCGGCCTATCTGCGCCTGCGTCTGGGCGGGGATGAGACCATGCTGACAGCCGTCATGGCGCTCTTTGCAGGCGGCATCGGTGCCGGTGCGATCATGGCCAGTGTCAAGCTGCGCGGCAAGGTCAGCGCGCAGCTGGCGCTGCCCTCGGGCATCCTGATCGCTGCGGCCTCCTTTGGCCTGTCTGCCGGGTTCGACGCGCTGGAGCCGGGCAGCGGCATGGTCGGCCTGTTCGGCACCGCTCAGGGCCTGTTCGTCGTCACCAGCCTGTTCCTTGTCGCCTTCGGTGGCGGGATGTTCGCCATCCCGCTGAAGGCCCTCATTCAGTCCCGCGCCGGCCAGGATGAGCGCGCGCAGGTCATGGCCGGTTTCAACATCCTCAGCTCGCTCGGCATTGTCGGGATATCCATCCTGATGTCTCTCGGCGTCAGGGCCGGTCTTGAATTGCAGCATATCTTCCTGACGATTGCAGTGACCGCCGTTCTTGCCGTCATTGCCGCCATAGCGTTCTTTCAACGAGAGGCGTTGCAGGGCCTTGGCCGCGCAGTCCTCTTGCCGTGGTTCCGCGTTGAAGTCGAAGGGCGCGAGCATCTGGCGACAAGCGGCCCGGTGGTGTTTGTCTCGAACCATGTCAGCTTTGCCGACGGCCCGCTGCTGTTTTCGCTGATCGACCGCGAGGTTGCGATCGCAGTCAATACCGACTGGGCCAAGGGCCCCGTTCTGTCCCGCCTTGCCGGTATCCTGGGGATCGCACCGCTTGATCCGCAAAAGCCGATGGCGGCCAAGGGGCTGGCCCAGAAGATCAATGCAGGCGGCGCCGCGCTGGTATTCCCCGAAGGGCGCATCAGCACGCATGGCGCCTTGATGAAGGTCTATCCCGGCACCGCTTGGCTGGTGGATGCCGCGCAGGCGCCGGTGGTGCCCATTCACATCGAAGGGCTGGAAAGCAGTCGGGTGACGCGCCCCATCGCCGGCATGGCCCGCCGCCTTTTCCCCAAGGTGCGCATCCGCGTTGGCGCCCCCCGCAGGCTGGACGTGCCCGTCGACATCAAGGGGCGCGCGCGCCGCGAAGTGGCGACCCGCGCCTTGCAGGACATGCTGGAGGACAGCCGTTTCGAGGCGCTGAATGCGCATCGTTCGCTGCCGCACGCGTTTCATCAGGCGCGCAAGCAGTTCGACGCGTCCGACGTGGCCATCAGCGACCCGCTCGGCACGCATCTGACGCGGCGCAAGATCGCTCTTGGCGCCGCGGCCTTCTCTGCCCTGCTGGAGGAAAAGACCGCACCGGGCGAGCATGTCGGCATCCTTCTGCCCGGCGTCGCAGCCGCTCCGGTGGTCCTCATGGGCCTGTGGCGCGCGGGCCGCGTGGCGGCGATCCTCAACCCCACGCTTGGCGCCGCGCCGATGCTTTCGGCCATCGACACGGCTGGCATTGCAAAAATCATCACCAGCAAGGATTTCGTCGAGAAGGCAGGTATTGAGGATGTCGTGCGCGAGCTTGAAAACCAAGGCTTGGAGATCCTGTGGACCGACGAGTTGAAGGCGCAGATCGGGCCGCGCCGCAAAACGCGGGCGTTCTGGGACGCGCGCCGCCCGGCGGACGTGGCACTGTCTGGTGATGAGCCGGCGGCGATCCTCTTTACCTCCGGCACCGAAGGCGCGCCCAAGGGCGTGGTGCTCAGCCACGGCAATCTGGTCGCCAATATCGCCCAGCTGCGCGCCCGCACGGATATCGGCCCCGCAGACCGGGTTCTGTCCGCCTTGCCGCTGTTTCACAGTTTCGGCCTGACGGCGGGGGTGCTGCTGCCGCTCATGGCCGGGGCGCCGGTGATGATGTACCCGTCGCCGCTGCATTACCGCATCGTGCCCGAGGTCGCATACGGCCACAGCGCAACGCTGATCTTCGGGACCGACACGTTCCTGAACGGTTGGGGCCGCCGGGCCAGCGCCTATGATTTCAGCTCGGTGCGCGCCGCGATTGCGGGGGCCGAGCCGGTCAAGGCATCCACCCGCGCGCTGTGGTCCGAGAAGTTCGGCGTGCGCATCCTGGAGGGTTTCGGCGCGACCGAGGCCGGGCCGGTGATCGCGCTCAACACGCCGATGGAGAACCGCAACGGCACGGTCGGGCGGGCGCTGTCGAACATCGACATGCGGCTGGAGGAGGCACCCGGCATCGAGGGGCAGCGCCTGTGGATCCGCGGCCCGAACGTGATGGCGGGCTACCTGCTATCCGGCACGAAAGGCGTTCTTCATGCGCCCGAGGGGGGCTGGTATGACACCGGCGACATCGTCTCGCGGGACGCGGACGGGTTCATCCGCATCGTTGGCCGGGCCAAGCGCTTTGCCAAGGTCGGCGGCGAGATGGTCTCGCTCGCCGCTGCCGAGGCGCTCGCGGCCGAGATCTGGCCCGACGCCCATGTCGCGGCCATGTCGCTGCCCGACGCGCGCAAGGGCGAGAAGGTGATCCTTGTCACCACGCAAGTGGGCGCGGAGCGCAAGGCTCTGTCGGCCGCGGCCAAGGAGCGCGGCATCGCCGAAATCACCGTGCCGTCAGAGGTGGTGGTGATGGAACGCATCCCGCTTCTGGCATCGGGCAAGACGGATTATCCGGCGCTCGGTGCGGCCCTGAAAAGCGCCGAGGAAAAGGTGGCGTGACGCCCCGCACCGCAGCCCGGTCCACACGAAACCAGTGACGCCGCCGCGCGCTTTTTCCAAGCCAGCCCGCGCTCTTCGAGCCAAAGGATAGATGCCATGTTGACGCTTTTGACGGTACTCGGGCTCTGCCTCGCCGCGATCCCTCTGGCCGTGATTTACCTACTGGTCCGGCAATCGCGGATCGTGCGGGATCTTGAGGCGCTGAAGGCGGAGCTTGCCGCGATGAGGGCAGGGGCCGCGCCGCAGGCCCCCGCGCCCAGCGTTGCCGCCCCGAACCCGTGGGTCGCGCTCAAGGCCAAAGAAGAAGCGTCGCGGTCCAAACCCGAAGAACCGCCCGCCAAGGCGGCGCCCGAGCCCGCGGACCCGCACCCGCCCGCAGAGGCCGTGCAGGCCGCAAGCGCCGAGCAGGACGTCCTGCCACCGCGCGCCGTGGTGTTTCGCCGCGAGCGGCTTGCCGAGCTTGGCACATGGCTGCGTGAGAACTGGTTTCTGGCGATTGCCGCCCTCTCGCTGGCGCTTGCCGGCGTCTTCCTTGTGCAATACGGCGCCGAGAACGGCCTTCTCAGCCCGGCCTTGCGGGTAAGCGCCGCCATCGCGCTGGGCCTTGGCCTGATCGCCCTGGGCGAGCGCGTGCGCAGGCGGTCGGGCGACCAAAGCGGCATGACGGCCTTTTTGCCCTCCGCGCTGTCGGGGGCGGGGCTGGTGTGCATGTTCGCGGGCATCCTTGCGGCCCGGCAGCTCTACGGGCTCATCGGCCCCGAGACGGCCTTTGCCGGGCTGGTGGCGACGGGCGCGCTGGCGCTGGTCCTTGGCTGGTTCTACGGGCCATTGCTCAGCTCGGTCGGCATCCTCGGCGCGATGGCCGCGCCGTTCCTTGTGGGCGGCGACGCGTCCGGGCCGACCATCCTCTTTGCCTATTTCGCACTTGTGACCGTGGTCGGCCTCGGTATCGATGCGGCGCGCAGATGGGCGTGGGTGTCGGTGCTGTCGCTCATCCTCGGATTTGGTGCCGGCACGCTTTTGCATCTGGTCGCGGGGGGCGACATCGCGTTCCTGATCTTTGCCGTCACCCTTGTGATCGCCAGCATCGCCATTCCGGAACAAACGCTTATGCCGCGTCATCGCGGCGCGATGGTCAGCGAAAGCCTTGCGCTGCAATCGTCCGGCAAGGGATCAACCATCTGGCCCGAATTCCCCACGCGCCTTGCCGCCGGGGCGACGGTGGCGGCGACCCTCATCGCCGTGTTGCTTGCCCCCGCTGCGTTCTGGCCCGCGGTGATCACGCTTGGCCTGCTGTTTCTGGCCATCACCGTCTGGGCCCGGCGGGCGGATGCGCTCAGCGATCTGGCGGCGGTGCCGGCCGCGGGCTATCTGCTGCTGCTGTGGCTGGTGCCGGAGAGCGGCGCGCCGGTTTTCGAGAGATTCGCAGGCTGGAGCGCCCCGACCGCCCAGGCGGGGCTGCCGGTGCTTGCGATGTTGCTGCTGGCAGGGGGCGTCGCCGGCAGCGCCGTCGCCGCATGGCGCAGCCTGCGCGGCGCGCCTTATCCCGTCGCATGGACGACCGGCGCCGCGGTCTTTGCGCCTGTGGTTACTGAAATCGTCGATCTGCGCTGGGCCCCCTCTGCGGTGATCGGGGCCGAGTTCTGGGCGCTGCACGTGTTGGCCATTGCCGCCGTGATGACCCTTCTGGCCGAGCGGCACGCGCGCGTTGCCGAAAGCCGCGATCTGCGCGTGTCGCTTCTGGCGCTGGCGGCGCTGAGCATGGTCACGCTGGCGCTCTTTACCGTCCTTGTCGGCACGGCCCTGACCATCGCCCTGGCGGTGATGGCCGTGCTGGCGGTGGGGCTGGACCGGCGGTTCGGGCTGCCGCAACTGGCGCCCTTCATCCTCATCGGCGTTGCGGTGACGGTCTGGAGACTTGTCGCCGAGCCGGGCGCCCCATGGGCCATGCGCGCGGATCTTTGGGAGGTGTCGATCAGCTATATCCTGCCCTTCGCGGCCTTTGTGGTTGGCTGGGCTGTGGCGCGGGGGCAGGGCCGCACGATTCCGGCGCTGGCGCTGGAGACGGCGCTTTGGATCATCGCCGGCACCTTCGCCTGCGTGGTGATCGGCCGGATGCTGCCCGATGGGCAGTCCTTTCTGGGCCTGCCGCCTTATTGGGAAGCGTCGCTTTACGGCAGTGTGTGGCTGATCGCGGCCTGCGGGCAGTTGAACCTGCTGCGGCGGACGGGGCCGCTGCGCCGGGTGCATTTCGCCCTGGCGGGTCTTTTCGGCGCTCTGGCCGCGATCTGCATCGGCGCGGCGGTCGTTCTGTTCAGCCCGCTTGTCACCAGCACGCCGGTGCACGGGCCGCTGATCTTCGACACGCTGATGGTGGCATACGGGGTGCCCGCGCTGCTGATGGTGCTGGCATGGCGGCTTTTGCGCCATCTGGACGCGCGGCTGCGGGCCGGGTTCCTCTGGACGGGCGCCGCGCTGGGCGCGCTCTGTGTGGGGTTGGAGATCCGGCATTTCTGGCGCGGCGACGTTTTGTCCGTGCCGGGCACCACGCCCCCCGAGCTTTACAGCTATACCGTGGCGTTGATGGCGGCCTCGGCCCTGTTGATGCTGGGGGCCGTGCGGCGCCGGTCCAGGGCGCTTCGGCGCCTTGCGCTGATCGGCGTGGGGCTGAGCATCGCCAAGGTGTTTCTGATCGACATGGGCAGCCTGACCGGCCTGATCCGCGTCTTTGCGTTTCTCGGTCTGGGCCTGTCATTGGTCGCCCTGGCGTGGATCGACCGCTGGATCACGGCCGCATGGGGGCCGGAGGATACACCGCAGGAGCAAGAATCCGGCGGCGGCGGCGCGGTGTGATCACGCCATTGCCGCGGCCGTCAAAGTGGAAAGAACACGCTGATCGCGAAGGACGAGGTCAGTCCGACCATCAGGTTCATCGGCACGCCGATCTTCAGAAAATCGGTAAAGCGATAGTTGCCTGCCCCATAGACCAGCGTGTTGGTCTGATAGCCGATCGGAGTGGCAAAGCTGGCGCTGGCCGCGATCATCACGGCGACGGCCAGCGGGCGCGGATCGACCCCCAGCTGCGCGGCCAGCGCGATGACGATCGGCGTGAACACCACGGCGACGGCGTTGTTGGTGACGGTCTCGGTCAGGATCGAGGCGGTGAAATACACCGCAAGCAGCGTCAGGAACGGCGGCAGCCCTGTCAGCAGCGGGGTCAGCATGCCCACGATCAGCTCGACCGCGCCGGTATGCTCCAGCCCGGCACCGATGATCAGCATGGCAAAGATCAGCACAAGGATCGACCCGTCGATGGATTGCCACGCCTCGTCGCTGTCGATGCAGCGCAGCAGCAGGATCGCGGCCACGGCGACCAGCGCCAGAATGCCGATGGGCATGACGTTGAGCGCCGCAAGAACCACGATGCCCAGCAGCGCGAGCACCGCGATGGGCGCCTGCCTGCGGCGATAGGCACGGCCCGACGGCTCGGTGACCGACGCCACGTCGCCGATTTCGGCCAGCGCCCGAAAGCCGCTGGCCGGTCCTTCCAGCAGCAGCTTGTCCGCCGCGCGCAGGCGCACGCTGGACAGATCGGCCCCGGCGATATGGCCTTGGCGGAATGCGCCCATGACCCGCACGCCCGCGTTGCGCCCCAGCGCCAGTTCGGCAATGCTGCGCCCGACGGTGTGGCGCGTGGGGGTCACGATGGCTTCGGCGGTCAGCAGCTCCGCATCGGGATCGGGCTCGGACGTGCGCCGCATCCCGACGCGCAGGCCCGGATCCTCGGCAAAGGTCAGCAGCTCGGATGTGGTTGTCACGACGATGACCGCGTCGCCCTTTTGCAGAACACATGCGTCCAGATCGCTGCGGCTAATCTTGCCGCCACGCTTGACGCCCCGGACCTGCACGCCGTCACGCTCGAAATCGGCAATCTCGCCCAGCGGGATATCGATATGGGAATAGTCCTCCAGAATCGTGATCTCGGACAGGAACCGGGTTTCCCTGTCGCCGCCCGCGCCGCCGTCGGTCTTGCGGTGCGGCAAAAGCCACCGTCCGAGGATCAGCAGCGTCGCGCTGCCCACGGCGGTGGCGGCCAGCCCGACGGGCGCGATCTCGAAGATCGAGAAGGGCTCCATCCCGTTCTCGCGCGCGATGCCGTCGACGATGATGTTGGTGGAGGTGCCGATCAGCGTGCAGGTGCCGCCGAGGATCGCCATGTAGGACAGCGGGATCAGCAGCCGCGTCGGCGCCAGCTTCAGGCTGTTCGCCAGCCGTATGACCACCGGGATCAGCACCAGGACGACAGGCGTGTTGTTCATGAAGGCCGAGGCCGCGACCGCCGCGACCAGAAACACGGCGATGGCCAGAACGGGCCGGTCCTGCGCACGCGTGACCACGAGGTTGGCCAGCGCATCCAGCACACCGGTCCGCACCAGCGCGCCCGAGACGATGAACATCGCGCCGATCGTGATGGGCGCCGAGTTGGAAAAGACCCCCATGACCTGATCGTGCGGCACAAGGCCCAGCACGATGTAAAGCGCGGCAGCCCCGGAGGCGATGACCTCGGGCGGGAATTTCTCCAGCGTGAACGCCACGAAGAGGAGCAGCAGGATCCCAAGCGCGAGATAAGGGGCGTTCTGCCCGATAAGGTCGATCATCGCGGCCGCCCTGTCCGTGTGTTCAGCCCCCATGCGATCTGCGTGTGTCGGTCATGCCCTTGCCTTTCCATTGCCGTGATGCCGCGTCCGCTGCGAGGTCAGCCCGCCCGCCCGTGCGGCTCGGTCCAGTCGATCACCGGGTTGATCGGGATGATCCTGTGCGGATTTATCGTCTCGTGGCTGTAGTGATAATGGCGCACGATGTGGTCGAAATGCACCGTTTCCGAGACGCCGGGCCATTGAAACATCTCGCGCGTCCACGCCCAGAGGTTCGGATATTCCCGTATCCACGTGCGGTTGCACTTGAAATGCGTGTGATAGACCAGATCGAAGCGCACCATCGTGGTGAAGAGCCTCCAGTCCGCCTCTGTCAGCCGGTCGCCGGTCAGATAGCGGGTCCGGCCCAGTCTCCCCTCGATCCAGTCCAGACTGTCGAAGAGCGCATGGACCGCCTCGTCATACGCCTCTTGCGATGTTGCGAAACCGGCCTTGTAGACGCCGTTGTTGACCGTGTCATAGACCCGCGCGTTGACCTCGTCGATCGCCGGGCGCAGTTCTTCGGGATAATAATCGTCGTGATTTCCGGCCAACGCGTCGAAGGCCGAATTGAACATCCGGATGATCTCGGCGCTCTCGTTGGAGACGATGGTTTCGCGCGACTTGTCCCAAAGCACCGGCACCGTGACCCGGCCCGAGGCCGCGGGATCGGCCCGCAGGTAGATGTCACGCAAAAAGCGCGCACCATACAGATCGTCACCCGTCGCGCCGGGGAAATCGGTGTTGAACTCCCAGCCTTCCGACAGCATGTCAGGATGGACCGCCGAGACGCCGATATGCGGCGCAAGCCCTTTGAGCGCGCGAAAGATCAGCGTGCGGTGCGCCCATGGGCAGGCATGGCTGACATAAAGGTGATAGCGCCCGCTTTCGGGTTCAAAGCCGCCATCGCCCGTCGGCCCCGGCGCGCCGTCCGGCATGACCCAGTTGCGCCACTGCGTCTCGCCGCGCTCGAAGCGGCCGCCGCTGCTTTCGGTGTCATACCATTGGTCGCGCCATTCGCCATCAACCAGAACGCCCATGCTCGTCTTCTCCTGTCCGGGTTCCCAGAACGCCGTGCCACTCGTTCGGAAAGTAATCTCGTCCGGCCCCTGCCGCGCCGTGGCAGATGACCTGCATGCGCGCGATTGGCCTTGATCCGTGCGTGGCAAATTCAGCTACCTTCAAACAGAGGATCATCTCTCATCGTCATCAATGGCAAGGGAATTATGCCGCCAAAGTCGCGGGCAGACCGGCCGCCTGCAACCACCCGGCGCCGCAGTCGCGCAAATGGGCGGGAGCCATCCGCTCCCGCCCGCTTGCTATCGCTTGGCCGCAAGATGCGGCGCCTTGTTATTCCGCAGCTTCAAGCTGCCCGCGGATTTCACCATCGGGGAACTTTTCGGTATGCACGTTGACGTAATACTTTCCGTCCTTCAGCGCGGTGATCTGCTCATCGGTGATGTCGGCGCTGCCTTCCATGACGGCATCCGACATGTCGATGACGGGGCCTGCGTTCTCACCCGGATCGGCAGGGCCGTGGATATGCGCGGCGACCGGATCGCCGGTCAGCTCCTGAACCGTCACGGTCCATGATACGGTCTTGGCGTCCGTGTCGACATTGACGTCCGCGCTTCCCGTGGCAGAACTGTCGGTTGCCGGAACCTCGGCGTCGGCGGTCAGATCTGCGGTGAAATTCAACTCTTCCGCAAATGCGGGCAGTGCCAGCATGGTGCAGGCGGCAAGGGTTGCGGTGGTTTGTTTCAGGCTTGGTTTGAACATCTCGAAAACTCCTTTTGTCGTCTTCATGTTCCACAACAACGATGCCCGCCCGGCTAAGTTCCGCCCGATTGTGCCGCGATGCGCCACCGGCCAAATTCCGCGCATCCATGGCCGCCTGTCCTGATCGCGTGCATCGGTGCGGAAATTTTCGGACAAGAAAGGTCCGCACATCATACAGTGCCGCATACAGTGCCGCGCATTCAAAGATGGGTTATTGCAGATGAGCCAGGAGGCGGCTCAGCTATCCCGACCTCGTGCATCTGACCGAATGCTGCCTTGCTGCGCCGCGCGTGGAGCATACGATCGTTTATGGCGTGTCCGATAACGACAGCCAGCTTTGGGACAACCACATGGCCGCGCATCTGGGCTTTCGCGCAAAGGATAACGCCGAGCTCTACCGCGCCGAGATCGGAGCCGGCGCCGAGCCCTATGACCGCGATGATCTGACCATCGCCGTGCACGGTGGCAGCTTTGCCGCCGCGGGCCATTTCGAAGACTAGGGCGTTTGGCGCAGATTGCAGCCGGGGCAGGGCTGGCGGGCAGACACCCACACTGCGCGGGAACCGCTGGCCCGGCGCGGCGTTACGTTTGCAGATGGCGCGCTGGCCGCGCCGCAGTTTTTTTCCACGCAGCCCTGTCAGGAGATATCCATCATGCGACCGCATTCCATATCCGCAGCACGGCCACCGTTTCCCGGAAATCCCGGCCCCAAAAACCCCGGCACGCCCGATCCCGCGCCGCAGGAAATACCGAACGATCTGCCCCCCGAAAACGTCCCGCAGCCGCCCGAGGAAACACCCCAGGATCTGCCGAACGAGACGCCGCCGCAGCCCCCGCGCGAGGTTCCCGGCCTGCGCGCCGGACGGCCCCGCGTGCGGTGCGCCTTGGCGGCCCGAGCGCGCGGGTGCATCTAAAGGCTACGGCCCCGCGGCCTTCCTCAGCCGAGGCTGCGCAGCAGGGCAGGGGACGGATCGCCCGTGACGGCCGCGCCCGTGGCCGACTGATAGGCGCGGATCGCATCCTGCGTCTTCGATCCGATCACGCCATCGGCGCCGCCTGTGTCAAAGCCGCGCGCGGTCAGGCGCTGTTGCAAACGGATGCGATCATCCTTGGTCAGGCCGGTTGCGTCGGGCGGAAAGCTGCCCTTCAGCGGGCCCGCCCCGCCGATCCGGTCGGACAGGTGCCCCACGCCGATCGCGTAGGAATCGGAGTTGTTGTAGCGCTTGATCGCGTCGAAATTGCCGGTCACGGCAAAGCGGGGGCCGCCGGGCTGGGGCTGAATGATGCGCCCGCCTGACGCCGCGCCCGTCACCTCGCGCCCCCATGGCTGACCGCGTGTCCAGCCGTTGCGCGCCAGATAGGCCGCGGTCGAGGCCAGCGCGTCGCTCGGATCCTCGGACCAGATATCGCGCCGCCCATCGCCGGTGAAATCGACGGCGAATGTCTCATAGGAGGTGGGGATGAACTGGGTATGGCCCATCGCGCCGGCCCAGCTGCCGGTCATGCGGTCCGCGGTGATATCGCCCTTCTGGATGATCTTGAGCGCCGCGACCAGTTGCTTTTCAAAGAATGCGCCGCGCCGCCCGTCAAAGGCCAGCGTCGAGGTGGCCGAGATCACCGGCACGTTGCCGCGCCGCTCGCCATAAAAGCTTTCAAGTCCCCAGATGGCGGCAATGATGCGCGCATCCACCCCGTAGCGATCCTCCAGCGCGCTCAGAACGCCGCGGTGCCGGGCGAAGGCCGCGCGCCCCTTGGTCACGCGCTCGTCCGAGGCGGCGATGGCCAGATAATCCTCAAGCGTGCGGTTGAACTCGGTCTGGTTGCGGTCACGCTTGACCACGCCGGGCAGGTAGCCCGCGCCGCGAAACGCCTGCGCCAAGGTGTCATTTGATATGCCATAGCTGCCCGCGCGCGCGCGAAATGCGCTGACCCACGCGTCATAGGCGGCATTCGGCGCCGGGCGCAGATCTTCGGCCAGCGCCGCAGGGACGGTCCCGCCGCCGTCCAGACCGCGCATGTTGCCGCATGCCGCGAGGCCAAGCGCTCCGATGCCGATTGCGAAATGTCGTCTTGTGATGCTCATTTGTCTGCCCGCCTTCTTTTTGTTCGATGCCTGATCGATGTGTTTTTGCCCAGCATAGGGGAGGCTGGCGCGCGACAAAAGCGGGCAGCGCGAATTCTGTCGGAAATCCGCCTGACGCCGCTGCGCCCGCGTCGGTCGGCGCGGCGCGCAGGGCATGTGGCACAGGATACGCGCATTCCCGCTCGGATTGTGCGCGCCGGTTGAAATACCCGCGAAAAAGGCGCAATAATACTCGACTTCATCTGGTCCGGAATCGGCGGACGGCGTCTCTGGGCAGTGACCCAGGCGCCGAAAATAAGCCGCAGAGACCTGTTTTTGAACACGGTTCGTTGTAGTGGGCCGATTTTCCAACCGCCGAGGCCGAGCAGGCGCAGGGTGGTACGGAAGGAACCTTGCGCAATATGATAAACGGCGGGCTCACTCATCTTTTGCAGCTCAAGCGTGCGCACAAGCGGGCGCTTCAACTGTTCGCGGATGCCGTTGTCCTGTTGCTGAGCTACCTGCTGGCAACGCTTCTTGCCGGCGGTGACGTCGCGTCCTTTGCATTGCCCGGCTTCTGGCTCTCGATCCTGATCTTCGTGCCGGTCAGCCTGCTGATATTCGTGCGGTTGGGATTTTATCGCGCGGTGGTGCGGTATCTGTCGATCCCGCTGTTGATGACCATCCTGACCGGGGTGCTGGCCTCGGCATCTGTCCTGCTGGCGGCGGTGAACATGATGCAGGTGCCCTTGCCGTGGACGGTGGCGCCGATCTACGGGCTTACCGCGATGTGCGTTCTGGGCGGTTTGCGCATAACGATGCGCGCGCTTCTCCACCGTCATCCGATCGAAGGGCGCACTGCGGTGATCATTTACGGCGCGGGCAAGTCCGGGCGCCAGCTGCTGGGGTCGCTGCGCGAGCAATCGGAATTCATACCCGTCGCCTTTGTCGACGACGCCGCCGAGCTGCGCGATTCCGACGTCGGCGGCCTGCGCGTCTATGATCCCGCGCGGCTGGGGCGGCTGATCCAGATCCACGGCATCAAGGTGGTGCTGCTGGCGGTGCCGAGCGCCTCGCGCGCAGAGCGGCGCGAGATCGTCGAGCGTCTGGAAAAGCTGCCGGTGCGGGTTCAGACGATCCCCGGCATGACCGATATCGTCACCGGCAGGGCCCGCGTCAGCGATCTGCATGACGTCGCGATCGAGGATCTTCTGGGCCGCGATCCCGTGCCGGGCCTTGAGCCGCTGATGAAGGGCAACATCCAGGGCAAGGTGGTGATGGTCACCGGGGCCGGCGGATCCATCGGCAGCGAGCTGTGCCGCCAGATCATCCAGCAGGAGCCGCAGACGCTGGTCCTGTGGGAGCTGTCGGAGCTTGCGCTGTATACCCTCAACAACGAATTGGGCGAGATCGCCGAGGCGCAGCGCCTTGACGTGCGGCTGGTGCCGCTGATGGGGTCGGTCCAGAACCCGCGCCGCATGGCTTCGGCGCTGGAGCGGTTCGGGGTGCAGACGATCTATCATGCGGCCGCCTACAAGCACGTCCCGCTGGTCGAGCAGAACGTCGTCGAAGGGCTGCGCAACAATGTCTTCGGGACCAAGGTGGTCGCCGATGCGGCCATCGCGGCGGGCGTTGAATCGGTGATTCTGGTGTCATCGGACAAGGCCGTGCGCCCGACCAACATGATGGGCGCATCCAAACGCCTGGCCGAGCTGGTGTGCCAGGCAGCCGCCTTGCGCCAGTCCGCGACGGTGTTTTCCATGGTGCGGTTCGGCAATGTGCTGGGCTCGTCCGGCTCGGTCATACCGCGCTTTCGCCAGCAGGTGGAGCGCGGCGGGCCGGTGACGGTGACCCATCCCAGCATCACGCGCTATTTCATGACCATACCCGAGGCCGCGCAGCTGGTCATACAGGCCGGCGCGCTGGCGACGGGGGGCGACGTCTTCGTGCTGGATATGGGCGAGCCGATCAAGATCGTCGATCTGGCGGACCGGATCATACGGCTGAGCGGGCTGACGTCCTACCGCCTGGCGCCGGGCGCGCCCCATCGCGGGCCAGCCGCGCCGAAAGACAAGAGCGCCGGAGATATCGCGATCTGCTTTACCGGGTTGCGCCCCGGCGAAAAGCTGTACGAAGAGCTGTTGATCGGTGAGGATTCCCTGCCCACCCGGCACCCGCGCATCATGACCGCGAGCGAGATACATATCGCGCCGGACGCGCTGGATGAGCTGTTGGACGAAATCCTGGCCTCGTGCCTGATGCAGGACATCGCGGCGTTGCGCCGCATGATCAGCGCGGCCCCCATAGGCTATCGCCCCTCCGGCCCCACCGCCGATCTTTTGGGCGCCGAGACGATGCCGCGGCCGCGTCTGGCGCGGACGGCGGCGGAATGATGCAAATGGCGGGGCTCATGGCAGGGACTGGGCAGGGCCGCCACGGCGCGGCGCGAACGCTCTTTGCGGCGTTGCCGAGTGGGCGCTTCTGTGTCAAAAGCTTTATGGACAATTCCGAACGCACGAGTTTCTCATGACCGACTACGCCGCTCGACGCACGATGATGGTGGACACGCAGATCCGCCCTGCCGATGTAACCAAATTTCCCATCATTGATGCCATGCTGAGCGTCCCGCGCGAGGCATTCGTGCCGCGCGCCCTGCGCGAGGCGGCCTATGTCGGTGAAAACGTGGATCTGGGCGACGGCCGCGTCGTGCTGGAGCCGCGCACATTGGCCAAGATGCTGGATGCGCTGGATATCCGCGGCGAGGAGTTGGTGCTCGATATCGGCAGCGCGCTGGGCTATTCGGCCGCCATCATCGCGCGCATGGCCGCCGTCGTCGTCGCCGTCGAGGATGACGAGGCGTTGAGCGCCGAGGCGCAGGCGCTGCTGACCGAGCACGGCGCCGATAACGTCATCGTCTACACCGCCCCGCTGACCAAGGGCGCGGCCGAGCATGGACCCTATGACGTGATCGTCGTCGAAGGCGCTGTCGAGGAGCTGCCTGCCGCGCTGCTGGACCAGCTGAAGGATGGCGGGCGTATCGCGTGCCTCTTCATGGAAGGGGCGCTGGGCGCGGTGCGCATCGGGTATAAATCCGCAGGACAGATGACGTGGCGCTTTGCATTCAACGCCGGCGCGCCCGTCATTCCCGGTTTCGAAAGACAAGCGACGTTTGCACTATGATGATGGCACGGCTTCCCTGGAAGGACGAGACGATGATCAATCCCACGCAAGGCAATTCACGGCCCGGGCGCAAGACAGGCGTGCGGTTGCGAGGGATGCTCGTCGCCGCCGCGATGGGGCTGGGCGCGCCGATATTCGGATCCGCCGCGATGGCCGGCGATACGCTGGCCGATGCGCTGGCAGGGGCCTATAACTCCAGCGGCCTTCTGGAACAGAACCGCGCCCTTCTGCGCGCGGCGGACGAGGATGTGGCCGGCACGATTGCGCGCCTGCGTCCCATCATCAACTGGACCACCGATATCACGCGGACCTACTCGCACCGTCC
The DNA here is from genome assembly GCF_003072125.1 of Pelagivirga sediminicola. Classification (GTDB taxonomy): domain Bacteria; phylum Pseudomonadota; class Alphaproteobacteria; order Rhodobacterales; family Rhodobacteraceae; genus Roseovarius; species Roseovarius sediminicola. The sequence continues at coordinate 255,504 of NZ_QCYH01000002.1, forward strand.
CGGCGCCTTCGGGGCGGGCAATGTGCGCAGCGGCGCGACGTCGCTGAACGCGGGTATCACGGCCGAATGGCTGCTTTATGATTTCGGCCGCACGCGGCTGAGCGTGGAGGCGGCCAAGGAATTGGTGCTGTCCACCCGCCAGAGCCTTGTTTCGATCGAACAGCAGGTGCTGCTGCGCGCGGTGCGGGCCTATATGAACGTGCAGCGCAACACGCGCTTCGTCTCGCTGCGCCGCTCCAACGTGCGCGTCATCAGCGAGTCGCTGCGCGCCGCGCGCGACCGGTTCGATGTGGGCGAGGTGACGCGCACCGACGTCGCGCAGGCCGAAGCCCGGCTGCAGCTGTCGCGGGCCAACCTGGCCCAGGCCGAGGGCGATCGCGAGCGCGCGATCGAGGAATACGTCGCCGTCGTGGGCCACGAGCCGGGCGATCTGTCCCAGCCGCCCAGCCTGCCGCGTCTGACCCAGACCGAAGAGACCGCCAAGCTGATCGCGCTGCGCAGTCACCCCGACATGCTGGCCGCCCAGCATGACGTGGAGGCCGCAAAGCTGAACGTGCTGGTGGCCGAGGCCGCGATGAAACCGCGCGTGTCGCTGAACGCGTCGATCGGTGTGCAGGAGCAGTTGAACGGCAGCGATTTCGGCGAAACCGGCACGCTGGGCGTGCAGGTCGGCGGGCCGCTCTATCAGGGCGGCGCGCTGTCCTCGGCCAAGCGCCGCGCCTTTGCGCAGCGCGACGCGCAGCTGGGCGTGCTGCACATCACCCGCGATCAGGTGCGCCAGAATGTCGGCAATGCCTATGCGATCCTTGAGGCCGCGCGCGCCACCTCGCTGGCCACGGCCGAACAGGTCCGCGCGGGCCGCGTCGCCTTCGAGGGCGTCAACGAGGAGGCCAAGCTGGGCGCGCGCACCACGCTCGATGTGCTGAACGCCGAGCAGGAATATCTGGACGCGCAGGCCAATCAGATCTCGGCGCAGGCGGACGTCTTCATCGCCGCCTATGCGGTGCTGGAATCCATTGGCGAACTGACGGTGCGGGACCTCAACCTTGCGGTGCAGACCTATGATCCGGCGGCGTATTACAACCTGGTCAAGGACGCGCCCGCCGCGCTGAGCGAGCGTGGGCAGACGCTGGACCGGGTTCTGCGCAGGATCGGAAAACAGTAAAACTGTTCCTATCTGTTGTGCGGATGCGCGCCGGAGGATAGACTGAGGGTCGAGGCAAGAGTGGTAAGAACAATGTCCGATCCCGTGACGAATGTGGAAATCGAGGATGTCCTGTCGTCGATCCGGCGGCTGGTCTCCAGCGATGACAAATCCAGGCCGGTTGCCCCGGCCGCATCTGCCGAGGTGCCCGCAGACGCAGAGCGTTTGGTGCTGACGCCCGCGCTGCGGGTGGATGAGTCGGCGGCGGAAAAGACGGCGGCGCGCGATGCTCCCTATATCGCGACGACGCGCGCGGAACCCGAAGAATTGCGAGGCCCTATCATGCCGCCCGAGGACGCCGCAGAGGTGACATCGGCGGATCTGCCCGGCAGCGACGAGTCGCCCGAAGACGCCACTGCCAACCCGCAAACGGAGCCGGTAGCGCATCACGCGCCGCGGCAGGACAGCAAGGCCGAGCTTCAGGCCCGCGTGGCGGAGCTTGAAGAGGTCGTCTCGCGCCAGGCCGATCAGTGGGAGCCCGACGGTGCAAGCGACGACGCCAATTCCGGCAGCGCCGCCAGTCATCCCCTGCCATGGGAAGATTACGTTCCGGCCGCCGAGGATGGCAGCCCGCAGATGCCGGATCCCGCAGCGCGCGAGAGATCATCGGCGGATAAGGCGCAGGATGAAGAGGCCGCGCCCTCGCAGGCAGATGACCTGCCCAAGAATTTTGCCGCCGATGACCGGCCTGAGGCGAATGAAGCCGCCGCACAGGACGCACGCGATTTCCTTTCGGCGCAAGACGAGTTTCTGGACGAAGACGCGCTGCGCGATCTTGTCGCCGATATCGTCCGCCAGGAATTGCAGGGCGCCTTGGGCGAGCGGATCACGCGCAACGTGCGTAAATTGGTGCGCCGCGAAATTCACCGCGCGCTCGTCAGTCAGGACCTGCAGTAAGCTGACGTTGGCGCGCGGGCTTACCGCCCCGGATATACCTCATTCCACATTACCTTGGCCGGTCTGCAGGAGTTGCACGCAAACTCCGACACCCGGCAAACGAAAAGCCCCGCAAGACGCGGGGCTTGTTCGACATTCTGCACGCGCGTGATCAGGCGGCTTCGGCCTGTGCGGCGGCAGCATTGCGACGCTCGCTTTCCTCGCGAGACAGCGCGACGGAGGTGCGCACGCCTTTGGAAACGAAATCCATCAGGCCGGTTACGACACGCTCGTTCGGGTCGATCCCGGCGCAGGACAGAACCTCGCGCCCGTCGCGCGAACGCGCCCAGCGTGCGATCTGATCCGGACCGTTCCCATATTTCTTGTCGTCGGAAATGGCGTCGTCCAGTGCAGCCAGTACGACAGCTGCGAAGAGTTTGCGTGCCCGATTGCCTTGCTCGTTGTTGAAGGCGGCACCGTCAACGAAATCTTTCATGACTCGTCCTTAATTTTATTGCTCTTGTGTTTTCGGCGTATGGCTGTGTATGGCCGAGTTTGCGCGATTCGGATAGAGCGTATATGCATACCTTCTATGCGAAATTTGCATGGCTCCTGCACCTGAACACGATATCTCGTTGTCTTGCCCACCGGCCCATCGCCATATATAGGGTACGCCGGAATATCATCAACCTTTTGTCAGGATTTTGACACAATGCCCAAGATCAACGGAAACGAGATCCGCCCCGGAAACGTTCTGGAGCATAACGGCGGATTGTGGTCGGCTGTGAAGGTCGATCACGTGAAACCTGGCAAGGGTGGCGCTTTTGCACAGGTCGAAATGCGCAACCTGCGCAACGGCTCGAAACTGAACGAGCGGTTCCGCTCGGCAGACAAGGTCGAGCGCGTGAGGCTGGAGCAGAAGGACCAGCAATTCCTCTATGAAGTCGACGGAATGCTGGTCTTCATGGACAGCGAAACCTACGAGCAGATCGAGCTCCCGGCCGAGATTCTGGGCGAGCGGCGCCCGTTCCTGCAGGACGGCATGACGATCCATATCGAATACCACGAATCCGAGGCGCTGAACGCCACCTTGCCGCAAAAGGTCACCTGCACCGTCGTCGAGACGGAGCCGGTGGTCAAAGGTCAGACCGCCGCGAACAGTTTCAAGCCTGCGGTGCTGGATAACGGCGTCAAGGTGATGGTGCCGCCTTTCGTGGGGCCCGATGAGGATATCATCGTGAACACCGAGACGATGGAATATTCCGAGCGCGCGTGACCGCCGCGCCCCCAACGCGGGGCCTGCGTTTCGCTGCATTTCCGAACAGATGAAAGCGCCGCATGGATCCTATGGTCTGCGCGGCGCTTTGCCGTTCAGCGCCAGAGGGCCGCGCGGGATGCGAATAGCCCCTGCAGTTTCGACAAGGCGCGGTTGCTCGCGCCGCGCCGCGGCAGCGGGCCGGAGCCAAGCCGCCCGACGATGACCTCCACGGGGCAGGGCAAGCCCGTTATCGGATCATGATAGCGAGGGTAGTCGATCAGCGCGGCATGCACGAGGCCCGCCAGTGTCGGCCGTGCGCTGCGCCTTGCGGGCACGCGCCCCAGATCGGTGGTCAGGCCCCAGCCCGCGTAGAAGGGCGCGCCGGTGGTTGTCACCGGCAGGCCGCGCAGCAGCGCCTCGAACCCCAGAAGCGATGTCATGGTCCAGACCCCGTTGACCTTCGCCAGAAGCTGCGCGGTATCGGCCTCGGGCAGGACAAGATCGGCAAGGTCGCTTGTGTCCCTTTGCCCAAGTGCGCCGGGGCGCAGGCCCGCTTCGACATCGGGGTGGGGTTTGTAGAGGATCACGGCATCTGGATGCGCGGCGCGGGCGGCGCGCAGCAGCGCAAGATTGGTGCAGATATCTCCGGCGCCCGCGCGGATCGACGCGTCATCCTCGACCTGGCCGGGCACCAGGATAAGCTGGCCCTCCGGCAGTTCCGGCGCCGTGCCGCCAAGATTGTACTTCGTGGTGCCCTGCCCGCAGATTGCCGCGATCAGCGCCTCGGCGCGCCGCGTCTGATCGGGGCGCATACGGGCGCGGCGGGCGATCCAGTCCTCCAGATCGCTGGGCTGGCCGGGATCGTAATAGATGCCGCGCGTGTCGCAGACGAGACTGAGCGGCGGCACCAATTGCGCGCCCAGCCCGCGCGAGCGCAGAAAGCCATCCTCGACACGCACGGCCCCCTCGGGCGCGCCCTCGGCCTTGCCCGCCCAGACCATGTGGCGCCGGCCGTCTCCTTCGTCCCGGCCAAAGCGGACGGGCCGGTAGCGCCCGAACACCTGCTGAAGCGCGCCCCGTTTCCACAGCCGCATCCCGTGCGCGCACCAGCCGCGATGGTCCTCGCGCCACGTGCGCGCCGCGGCCTCCAGCGTATCGATGACCTGCTCGATCTCGCACAGGGTATCGCGGAAGGGATCGTACCATTTGGGATAGAGGATCATCGCCGCCGCGAAGATCTGCGCGCGGCTGAGCGTGCGGCCCCGGCGCGGCATCGCGAGCGGGTGGCGGTCCTCCGTCAGACCCCAGCCGGCATAGAAGGGTCGGCCGAAGACGCGCGGGCGATGACCCGCAAAGATCGCCTCGAAGCCAAGCTGACTGGAGACGGTGTAGACGCCGATTGCCCCCTCCAGAAGCGCCCAGGGGCTGACCGGATCCGGCAGGAACGTGATGCGCCCCCCGGCATTTTCAGCGCGGAAATACCCGGCGCGGCAGCCTTGCGCGGTTTCTGGATGCGTCTTGATGACGATGCGCGCACCGGGGTTTTCCTCCTGCGCGTAGTACAGCATCTCCCGGAAGGTGTTCGCATCGGCCCCGCCAAGGCGCACGGCGGCATCGTCGCGTGTCTGGTCTATCACTAGGACATAGCCGGGATCGGGGCAGGGCAGGGCCGGATCATGGGCGTTGTATTTGCTCAGATGCGCCTCCTGCAGCCGCGCGATGGCGGCGCGAGAGCGGTTCATCAGCGCGGTATCGTCCAGGGGATGCGTGGCCAGAAGCCGCTCCAGATCGGAGGGGTGCGAGGCGTCGTAATGCGCGCCGTCGGCGTCGATCAACAGGCCCAGCGGCGGCTCGCCCGACTGGCGGGCGGGATGGACCGAGCGCAGCCATGCATCCTCAAGCCGGATCAGGCCCGCGCCCGTGCGCGCCGCCGCGGCCTCGCCGCGATGGGCGTAGGGGCTGTGACCCCAGACCGCGACCAGATCATCGGCGCCGGGCCATCCCAGCCGCATATCATAGCCCGCCAGCGCCATGATGCGGCGCAGGCGGCGTTGCCTCAGAAAGCCGCCGTTGAAATAAAAAACCCGCCGGCGCCCCTCGGCACCGGCGGGATTTCGGGCGCGCGGGCCGGGCATTAACTGCCGCCAAGCGCCGTGCTGGCCGAATCGACCGTGCCGATCACGCCGAGCGATCCGGTAAGCGCGCCGATGACCTTGCTCCACTGGGCGAAGGGCGCCTCGGTCACATAGAGCGTGTCCTGATCGCGCACCGAAAAGTCGCGCGCCATGAACATGCCGTTCGGCTTGGTCAGGTCCAGCACGTAAACCATGCGCTGGTCGCCCATCAGGTCATTGCGGCCCAGAACCTGATTGGCAATCTCGGCCGGCTCGTTGCGCAGGATGAAAACGCCCGTGGGATCGGCGGCTGACGCCTGAAGCCCGCCGACCGTTGCAATGGCTTCGATCGCGGACAGGGTCTGCGTCTCGAATGTCACGCGCGATTGCGCGCCGGTCGCGCCAAGCGCGGTAAAGGCGCGCGTGTCCTGCTCGACCAGGATACGGTCTCCGCCGCGCAGCGCGATATCGAAATCGGGATTCTTGTAGAGGTCCTGAAACCAGACCTTGCTGCGCTGGTTGCCGCGCAGGACGGTGATCTGGGCGACCTCGGCGGGAATGACGATCCCGCCCGCCGCCGACAGCATCGCCGACAAGGTGCGCGTGGGACGCTCGATCGGATAGACGCCTTGCGCGCCGACCGACCCGACAAGGGACACTGTCGCGCCATCGCCGGCCAGGCGGCGGACCTGCACCTGGGGATCGGGGGTCTGCTCGTCCAGCTTCGAGGTGATGATGCGCCGAATGGCTTCGGGCGTGTTGCCCGCGGCGCGGATCCGGCCCGCATAAGGCACAAAGATAAAGCCGCTGCCGTCCACCTGAACCTCTTCCAGAACGGTCTGGTTCGTCGCCTCGCCTGCCAGCAGGCCGTCATCGACGTTCTCCCAGATCGTCAGCCCAAGCGTGTCGCCGGGGCTGATCGTGTCCGAGCCAAGCTGATTGGCATTGCGAAACCCGTCGCTGAACCCCAGTGCCGGTTGCACCGCCGTCGCGCGCGTGACGCGGTCGTTGACCGACACGACGAATGCATCGCCCGACCGCTCGACCGATCCTGCATAGATCTGACGTTTGTTGGGGCCAACTTGTGGCATGATACCGCACGATGCCAAGGCCAAGGCCATGGACGCAAGGGCGACGGAACGCGCCCATCGACGTGTCTGGAACTTCACTGCTCGGTCTCCTCGACCTGATTTTCTGCCTCGGCCTTGGTCGTATCGCCGTCTGCGCGGCGTAACTCACCCTTCAGGTTAGCCGAATTGCAAATCAAAATAAAGCGTTCCGGGGCAGCCGCGTCAGATAACCAGCCGCAGCGGCTTGGTCGAGACGAATTCGGGTTTGGCATATACCGCCTGCCCGAAGGTCTTGAGCGGAATTCCGCGCCACAGCACCTGCTGGCCCGCCGTCGAGTTGACGGTGACGGCGCTGCGCGCCTCGTCCAGAAGCTGCGCCAGCTTGCCGCCGCGCACGAAATGCACCCGGTCCGCGACGCCGTGGGCGCGCGCGAGCCGCCGCAGATCGCGCCGGATGGGCGCGCGCCCGTCCTCCAGCGGATGCGCCTTGATCACCAGATGATGATGCGTCGGCGCGCCCTTGGCAAACCCCCGGACGACGGTTTCGAGAAACTCCGACATCGTGCCGAAGGGCGAGTGCATCTGGAAACTGCTGTCATGCTCCAGCTGCAGCAGCGCCAGATGAAAGGGAAATCCGCCATGCCGGATGCGCCATGTCGCGATGCGCCTGTCGACCGCCTGCGCCGGCATCAGCAGGAGCCGCCGCAAGTAGAGCGCGAATTCCTTGCGCACGGTGATCGCGCGGTGGGGCCTGAAATTGCGATATCCACGGTTCAGCGCGAGTACGAAGAAATGATAAAGCGCGCCGTAGAACACGTGCTGGCGCATGTCGCCCCAACTGGCCGGGGGCAGGGCGCTGTCCATGTCCGATTGCTCCAGATCGGCGCGCATGCGCTCGACCGTGAGGTCCATCAGCCGCGAATTCCCGTTGCTCCCGCCGCGCTCGTAGGTGACCCAATAGGGCCGCATGTAGCCTTCCTCGAATACATGGATGCGCAGGTCCCGCGCGCGCGCCTGCGCGACCGCCTCGGCGTGAACGGGGCGCGTATCGCCGTAAAGCACGATGTCGGTGATGCCGCGCCGGTCCAGTATCTCCTGCAGCGTTCGCGACCACAGCTCCGGCGTGTCGCGATAGGCGATGTAAGTGCTCCGATCGGGCCAGAACGCGCGATCACCCGCGTTGAACCCCACGCGCAGCACTTGCGCCTGGGCGCGCTGCAGCATGCGGGCCAGCCGCGCAAAAAACGGCCCGTGCGGCCCTTGCAGGAACAGAAAAACGCGCTGAGGAGCAGATGAAGTCGTCATAAGCGATCATAATTACCGTTCTTGCGGAAAATAGCCGCCGATCTGGGCGAAAGTAAGACAAAAACGTCAGGCTGGCTTGTCAGGCAAGCAGGCGGCGGGTTAGCTGCGCCCAGCATCAAGGAGGAGCCGGACGCATGTTCACGGGCATCATCACCGATCAGGGCCGCATACACACTCTGACGCAGCGCGGCGATCTGCGCGCGCGCATCACGTGTTCCTACGATACCGATACGATCAGCCTGGGCGCGTCCATCGCCTGCGATGGTATCTGCCTGACCGTGGTCGAGACCGGCGCGGATTGGTTCGATGTGGAGATTTCCGCCGAAACCGTCTCCAAGACCAACCTGTCCCGCTGGGCCGAGGGGCGCCGCATCAATCTGGAGCGTGCCTTGAAGGTGGGCGACGAGCTTGGCGGGCATATCGTATCGGGTCATGTGGACGGCGTGGCCGAGATCATCGCGATGCGCGACGAAGGTGACAGCACGCGTGTCACGCTGCGCGCGCCGGAGGCTCTTGCCCGTTTCATTGCGCCCAAGGGCTCGGTCGCGCTGAGCGGCACGTCCCTGACGGTGAACGAGGTGGACGGGTGCGAGTTTGGCATCAATTTCATTCCGCATACGAAGGACGTGACCACCTGGGGCGATGCAGCCGTCGGCGATCTGGTCAACCTCGAGATCGACACGCTGGCCCGCTACGTCGCACGGCTGCGCGAGTTCGACTGACACGCGCCGCGCCCATCAGCCGCGGAACGCGCGGGCGAAGTAATCTGTCAGCGGCTTGGTCAGATAGGCGATCGGCGTCATGTCACCGGTTCGGATGAATGCCTCGACCGGCATGCCGGGCACAAGCGTGACGTCCTGCGGCAGGCGCGCGCGCTGGGCCTCGCCGATGGAAATGCGCGTGCGGTAATAGCTCATCTGCGTGCGCTCGTCCTGAAAGGCGTCAGCCGAGATCCGTTCGACCTGCCCGATCAGTTCGGGCGTGCGCCGCTGGTCCAGCGCGGAAAAGCGCAGGATGACATCCTGGCCGGGATGCAGCTGGTCGATATCGGTGGGATTGACCTGAGCCGTGATGACCAGCGGCCGGTCCTGGGGGATGATGTGCAGCGCCGGATCCGCCGCGCGCAGGACCGAGCGCGGCGCGAACACCTGCAGCCCATAGACGATGCCCGCAACCGGCGCCACGATGTCCAGACGGCTCAGCTGTTCGGTCAGCGAGGCACGCTTCTCGCGCAGTTCCAACTCGCGGTATTGCAGATCACGCAAGGTGGTGATCGCTTCTTCGCGGCGCTGGGCGCCCAGTTTGACCAGTTCGATGTCGATCTCGGTCGCGCGCCCCTCGGCCTGCGCCTTCTGCGCGATCAGGTCGCCCAGCGATCCCGTCAGCCGGGCCTCCTCGCGCCTGAGCGCCAGAAGACGCGATGTCTGCGCCAGCCCCTTGTCCAGCAGGATTTGCTGGCTGGTGCGCTCTTCGGAAATCAGTTCGATCTGTTCGGACAGGGAGGCCTGCTGCGCCTCGATCCCCACGATCTGATCTGCAATCTGGCCGCGCCGCTTGGCGAGCTGGCCGGTTTCGCTGCGGGTGGTGTCGGCGCGCGCCTCCAGCAAGCGGCGCTGACCCTCCATCAGCTCGGCGGCGTCGGGATAGCGCGCGGCCGCGTCGATCAGCAAGGGATCAAATGTGATCGCGTCCCTTCCATCGCGCTCAGCCTCAAGGCGCCCGCGGCGTGCCATCAATTCGAAAAGGTGGTTTTCGGTGATGGTCAGCTGTGACTGAAGCAGCGTCGCGTCCAGTCGGATCAACGTCTGGCCGGCCGACACCACGCTGCCTTCCTCTACCATGATGGACGCAACGACGCCGCCATCCGGATGCTGGACGACCTGCCTGTTCTGGTCCACTTCGATTTGCCCCGGGGCTATGACCGCGCCGGCAATATTCGCAAAGGCCGCCCATCCGCCGAAACCGGCGACCAAGACGAACAGCGCGGCGCCGCCGATCAGCATGGGCTGGCGCGCGGACCATTGACGCGATTGAGTCACTGCACGCCCCCCTGTCCGACGGATTGAACGATCTGCGTCCGGTTTCGCACGACTTTTTGCAGAACCTCCTCCTTGGGACCGAAGGCGCGCACCTCGCCCTGCTCCAGCATCAGCAGCATGTCGCATTCCTGGATCGCCGCGGGACGGTGGGCCATGATCAGAACCGATCTGCCGTCTGCCTTGAAGCTGCGGATCGCGCGGTTGACCGCGGCGCTGCCCTCGTTGTCGAGATTGGAGTTCGGCTCGTCCAGAACCAGGATCACGGGATCACCGTAGAGCGCCCGCGCAAGTCCGACGCGCTGCATCTGCCCGCCCGAAAGGCGCCCGCCGCCCGCGGTCACATGCGTGTCATAGCCTTGCGGCAGCTTCAGGATCATCTCATGCGCGTCTGCCGCCTTGGCGGCGGCGACGACGCGGTCGGCGTCGGGGGCATCCGACAGGCGGGCGATGTTCTCGGCGACCGTGCCGTCGAACAGCTGCACGCGCTGCGGCAGATATCCGATATGTTCGCCCAGTATCGCAGGGTCGAACTGGTCCAGCGTGGCGCCATCCAGCCGCAGGGCGCCGGCCCGTGGGGGCCAGACGCCGGTGATGGCGCGCGCCAATGTCGACTTGCCCGAACCAGACGGGCCGATCACGCCCACCGCTTGCCCCGGCTCTACCGCAAAGCTGACGGATTTGAGGACGGGCGCCGTGTCACCCGGCGCAAACACGGTGGCCTTGATCAGCTCCAGTCTGGCCTTGGGGCGCGGCAGCGCGGTCCGGGGCATTTCGGGCGGCACGTCCTTCAGCAGCTGCGCCAGGCTGGTCCAGCCTTGCCGCGCGCGCTGGACCAGCGCCCATTGGCCCACCACCTGTTCGATCGGTGCCAGCGCGCGGCCCATCAGGATCGAGCCCGCAATCATTGCGCCCGCTGTCATCTGGTTCTGCAGCACCAGATATGCCCCGAGGCCCAGCATCGCCGATTGCAGGGCGAGGCGGAACGCCTTGGTCGAGCATGTAAATGTCGTTCCCAGATCGGTTGCGTCGATCTGTTTCTCCAGCGCGGTGCCGCGCGCCTTTTGCCAGCGGTCGAACGCGGCGCCGCGCATGCCCATCGCCTGCACCATCTCGGCCTCGCTGCGGATCTGCGTGGCGATCGCGTCGGCCTGAACCGCGGTGCGGCCGGCATCGCGGGACGGCTGACGCGTGGTGATCTGGTTGAGGATCGCGATCGCGACCAGAAGCGCGCCGCCCGAAAGGGCAAGGATGCCGAGCCACGGATGGAATATCCATATGCCGGCCAGGAATATCGGGGTCCAGGGCATGTCGAACATCGCCGTCAGCACGGGCGAGACCATCAGCCGACGCACCGCTTCCAGATCGGCAAGGCCCGTTGCGGTGCCCTGATCGGGCTGGATTGCGGATTTGCGCAGCACGGCATCGAACACGCGCTTGTCCAGCCGCGCCTGAAACCGCGCCCCGACGCGGCCCATGATGCGCCCGCGCGCGAAGTCGAGGATGCCCATCATCGCAAAAAGAAATCCGACCAGCACCGTCAGCGCCAGCAACGTCTCGACCGAGCGGCTGCCCAAAACGCGGTCATAGACCTGCAGCATGTAAAGCGGCCCGGTCAACATCAGAAGGTTAACGAAGACACTGAAAACGCCCACAAACCAATACAATCCGCGAGATTCGCGGCGTGCGGCGCGCAATTCGGGCAATCCCGGCTCGACCGGGCGCGCGGGCGCCTGTGGCCGGGCGCTGGGCGCAGATGTCAGGCGGGCGATCTTGGCGCTGGATGACATACGCTCAGGCCGCCGCAAACCGCGGAGCCGCGTGCGTGACTGCGTCATTATCGGGAACAATGGGCATCATGACGTCATATGAAATCATGCGAGTGAACATAAGGTTACTCAATCACGAAATCATGGGGCGCTAGCTAATCTGCAGATGCTTAACTGCGCATGCCCGCTTCGCAAGGGGCATGCCTGGCCGATCGAAGCGTTTTGGGGCCGTCTGGTGTGCGGGTTTTGCGCGAGGCGTGTCAGTCATTGTCGCGCAGCCCGGCGCCTGCGCCGGACAGACGGCTGGCGGCGGTGTCGGGCGCGTAGGTGCGCTGCGCAAGCGCGCCAAGACGCGCGGCCGTGGCGCTGTCCAGATCATAGCGCAGCTGGCAGGTCGGCAGCGGCAGATCGGCCGCGGCGCCGCGGCGGATGACGGCGCGCCCGGCAGGCGCCAGCGGCACGGGTGCCGTGCCGCGCAGATCGGCCGCAAAGGCGAAGGTGGCGCCGTCCCATGTGACATTCAGCGCGTGGTCCGCATCCTCTGCCGCGCCCGCGACGAAGGACAGCAAAAGCAGCGGGAACGCGCACTCGGCAAGCGTGATCTCGGCTTGCAAGGTGGCTTCCGCGGCCATGTCGCACAGGGCCGCGCCGGTCGCTATGGGGCACAGCATGCCGCCCGCCGCCTGCCAGACCGGCGCCGCGGTATCCAGCGGGCGCATGCGGCCCAGCGGCCTGCGGTCATACGTCGCCAGCAGCGCGTCCAGCGCTTCGGGGCCGGGCAGGCCCAGTGACGCCAGCCATCGCACGGCCTTGCCCGCCTCTTCGGCCAGGCCCCAGTCGAACCCGCCGCCGCGGGCGGCCTTGCGTGCCAGCCCCTCGATTTCGCCCAAGGACCAGGTCATGACGCCTCCAGCGGCGGATAGGTCCAGTCATCGGCGTCGCAATCGGCCAGCTCATGCGGGAAGGGCGCGTGCTGAAACATGGTGATGCGCACCCACCGGTCCGAGCGCGGATCGAAATGGCAGGCGCCGAAAAAGCTGAGCTTGGCGCGCAGCATGTCGATGGGCATCAGGCTGGCGCCGATGGTGTTGCTGCGGATCTCGGCATAGGGCAGGCGCGCCGCGATCTGGGTGCGGCGCACGATGTGGCGATGCTCGGGATGGGCCAGCACGAAGGCGGCGACATTCGCGCCGCCGAACGCCTCCAGCGCGGCGAACATGCGCGCGGCATCGCGGCCGGGACACAGCGGTTGCTCGTAGGGCTCCAACGGCTCCAGCCGCCGCTCGCCCAGACGCGGCTCCAGCTTGGCGTCGGAGATGTACCAGACGCGGTCCTGCGCGCCGTCCGCGTCCCAGTCGATCTCCAGCGCCCAGCCATAGATGCTGCGCACCGCATCCTTCAGCCGCTCGATGCGCATGGCGCCGTCGATGCGCCATTGGCGGTCCTCGTCGCAGGACATGGTGCCGACCAGATCGTCGGACATCTGCGGATAGGGCTCCAGCAGCAGCGCGGCCAGCTGCTCCTGTCCCTCGATGGACAGCGCGCCGCCGGCCCAGTTCCACAGGCGGTCCCAAGGGTGCGGCGCGGTGAAGTCGGCCGTCTCGACATGGGCGGACAGGCGCGCCAGATCGCGGCGCAGATCGGCCAGCTTGGCGATCTGGAGGGGGTGATCGCTGTGCCACGCCTCGGCGTTCAGGACCGCGCGGCGCAGGATGTGGCGGAAGGCGGCGACGTCATAGGGCGCAGCCACCTCTAGCGCGCGGATGCGCGCCAGCGCCGTCTCGCGCGCGGCGATCCAGCAATGCAGCAACGCGGGGTGATTGAGCAGATAGGGCGCCATGCCAAGCCCCGTGGAATTGCCGATCCCGAAGCGGCGGCGCAGCTGCGGCTCCAGCGCGGCGGCGGTGCCCGGCGATTTCAGCTGCGCCATATGCTCGACCAGATCCATCACGAAGGCGCGGGTCAGGTAGACCGACAGCATCTCGACCTGATAGGGCGCGTGGAATTCGGGACGATCCGCGATCACGGCGCGGTCGGCGGCCCCGAACTTGCCGGAGCCATAGACGGCGGTGGTGCGCATCAGATATCCCACGTCGCCGATCAGCGCCGGATCGGGCTGCTCGCCTGCCGCCAATGCGGCGACGACATGATCCCACAGCCGGACCGAGCGGTTGGCGCGGCTCAGCGACAGCTCGCTCTGGCTAATGCGGCCGGCCTCCTGCAAGGGCACATTGGCGCGGAGGCGGTCGATATCGGCACCCGTCGGCACGCCGTCAAAGAGCGTGAACGTGGCGTCCCATTCGGTCGCGATCACCCGGTCCGAGCGTTTTTCCGGCGCAAGATCATTGGCAAAGGCGATCAGGCTATAGGCGCGCTGCGGGCCGCGGGCGGTGTAGACGGCGCAGCCGACGCCTTGCGCGTCGATATCCCAGACCGGGCGCGTGAACTGCCAGTTTTCGGCCTTGAGCCGCCGCAGCAGGATGCGCATGAACGACAGACGGGATTGATGAAACGAGCCCAGCCGTTCAAGACGCATGACCTGGTCGGGCTGGCGCATCCCGGCAATCGTGGCCGGCTGGTCGATCTGCATGTCATCTCCTCCCTTGGAAACAAATAGGGCGGCCCCTGCGGGCCGCCCAGTGAATTTCGCGTCAGAGCGTCCCGCGCCCTTTGCCGATGGTGATGCGCAGCGCATCCCATAGAGATGGCAGCAGGATCAGCGACACCGGAACCGCGGTGACGACGATGAAGCTCTGCAATTTGCCGATGCCGCCCGAGCCGGTCCAGATCAGGATCATCGCCATGATGCCCATCGTCACGCCCCAGAAGACGCGCACGCCGGTCGCGCTGCGATCCTCGTCCGACATGGCGACCGAGATGACATAGGTCATCGAATCGCCGGTCGTGGCCACGAAGATCGTGGTCAGGACCAGGAAGAGCAGCGACACAAGGAAGCCCAGCGGCATCTGCTGCGTGATCGACAGGAGCGCGGCGGGCAGGTTGAACCCCTCGAACGCCGCCGAGACGGAGCCGGGATTTTCCAGCTCGAACGCGATGCCGGAGCCGCCGACGATGGTAAACCAGAAGGTCGTCACGATCGGCGCGACGATCGACAGCATGATGATGATCGACCGGATCGACCGCCCGCGGCTGACGCGCGCAATAAACATCGCCATCAGCGGACCGTATCCCATGAACCAGCCCCAGAAGAACACGGTCCACCAGCCCAGCCAGCCCGGAGGGCCGAACACGTCCGCCTCGCCGCGGTGCAGCGCCATGCCGAAGAAATTGCCGATATAGGTCGAAAAGCCCGAGACATAGCTTTTAAGGATGAACGCGGTCGGCCCGGCGATCAGCATGAAGATCAGCAGGATCGCCGCAAGGATCACGTTGATCCGGCTGAGGATCTGAATGCCCTTGGACAGCCCCGTAATGGCCGAGATCGTGTAGATCGCCACAAGCCCCGCGATGACGGCGGCCTGCGTGGCGAAGGTGTCGGGGATGCCGAACAGCGCCTCCAGCCCATAGCTGACCTGAAGCCCCAGGAACCCGACGGGGCCGACGGTGCCCGCCACCACGGCGATGATGCAGCACGCATCGGCGATCCAGCCAATGGGGCCGGTAATCGCGCGGTCGCCGAACACCGGATAGAGCAGGGTGCGCGGCGCCATCGGCAGGCCCTTTTCATAGTGGTAATGCATCAGCATGATGGTGCTGAGCGCGCCCAGGATCGCCCATGCCAGGAAACCCCAATGCATGAAGCTTTGCGCCAGGGCGGGCGCGACGGCGGCGGGGGTGCCGGATTCGCCTCCGTAATAGGGCGGCGAGGACAGGAAATGCGCCATCGGCTCGCCCGCGGCCCAGAATACGCCGCCCCCGGCCAGAAGGGTGCACATGATCATCGCGCCCCATTGGAAGATCGGAAATTCCGGCGTCAGCACGCCGCCCATGATGGACCGGCTGCCCGGCAGAACGATCAGGACCAGCCCCATCAGGAAGGTCGCCAGCAGCAGGAATTGCCAGTAGAGACCGAAATATTTTGCCGAAAAGGCAAAGCTGGCATCGACGATGGTCGATAGCAGGTCGAGATTGACCAGCGCGATGATGCAGAAAAGGGCGATGAAGCCGCCGGTCATGGCGAAAAGCGGCACATTTATATGCGCCCGTCTTCCGCGCTCCGAGGTGGTTTCCGTCATGTGACACTCCTCCCTGAGTGTTTGAATTGCTGCGCCGGATCAGTCCGGCGTGCCTGCCGTGCCCGCAGAGTCGCGGTGCAAACCGCGGGGGATGAAGCTTTCGCCGAAGAAACGCAACCAGTTGCCGCCCATCAAACCGTCGATTTCCGCCTGATCGAAGCCGATTTCGCGCAATCCGCGCTCGAAATTTCCGAAATCGCGGTTGTCCTTGAACCATTCGGGCTGGGCCGGAAATCCGGGGGCGGCGGCGCTGCCTTCGCCATAGTCGATGCTTTTGGTCCAGCGGCCGGTGCGCATCCATTCGACCACGCTGTCGGGCTGATCCTGGCACAGATCGGTGCCGATGCCGAAATGCTGGACGCCGAACTGCTCGGCGGCGCGCGCGATCATCTCGCAGAACTGGCGCAGCGTGCAACCCGAGCCGTCTTTCAGGTGGTGCGGATAGGCGGAAAAGCCCATCATGCCGCCGTTTTGCGTGACCGCGCGGATGACATCGTCGCGCTTGTTGCGCAGGGCGGGCTGCCAGCTGTGCAGGTTGGCATGGGTGATCGCGATCGGCCGCTCGGACAGGTCCGCGGCCTCGATCGTCGAGCGATCCGCCGAATGGCTCATGTCGATGACAAGGCCGGTGCGGTTCATTTCCTTTATCACCTCGCGGCCCATGCGGGTGAGCCCCGGATCCTCGGCCTCGTAACAGCCGGTGGCCAGAAGCGACTGGTTGTTGTAGCTCAGCTGCATGAAGCGCGCGCCCAGATCGTGCAGCACCTCGACCAGACCGATGTCATCCTCGATGGGCGAGGGGTTCTGGAAGCCGAAGAAGATCGCCGTGCGGCCGGTCTCGTGCGCGGCGCGCACATCGCCCGCCCACCGGCCCTTTGTGATGAGCTCCGGGAATTGCTCGAACCAGCGGTTCCAGCGCTCGATATTCAGCACTGTTTCGCGGAAATTCTCGTGATAGGCGATGGTCACATGCACCGCGTCCAGCCCGCCGTCGCGCATCTGGCGGAAGATCTTTTCCGACCAGTTGGCATATTGCAGGCAATCGATGCGGGGGCGGAACGTGGTCACGGCGCAGCTCTCGCCGCCGCGCGTTCAGAGGCGGCGGATTTGAGTAATTTTGCCAAGATGAAGGCTCGGTGTGCCGGGCGGGTCATGAAGGGGTGCCGCTGGAGATATAGGATGTCTTGACGATGGTATAGAAATCGCGCGCGGTCTGGCCCTGTTCGCGCGGGCCATAGCTGCTGTCGCCGCGCCCGCCGAAGGGGACGTGGTAATCGGTGCCCGCGGTCGGCAGGTTGACGGTAACGACGCCGGTGCGCGCGTTTCGCCGGAAATGCGTGGCGCGGGCCAGGTTTTGCGTCACGATGCCGGAGGTCAGGCCGAAATTGGTTTCGTTGACGACCGAGAGCCCTTCGTCATAGCTGCCCACCTTGATGACCGCGGCGAGGGGGGCGAACATCTCCTTGCGGTTGATCTGCATCTGGTTGGTGGTGTTCAGGAAAACGCCCGGCGACATGAAATAGCCGTCGGTGTCCAGGCTCAGGCGCTCCCCGCCGCAGGCCAGCTCGGCGCCCTCGGCGCGGCCTTTTTCCACCCAGGCGAGGTTCTCCGTCAGCTGCTGCTCGGACACGACCGGCCCAATCTGGGTGCCGTCTGCGAGCGCATGGCCCACCTTCATCGCCTTGGTGTCGGCGACCAGCTTGTCCACGAAGGCATCATGCACGCCGTCCATCACCACCAGCCGCGAGGAGGCGGTGCATTTCTGGCCGGTGCCGCCGAACGCGCCCCCGAGGGCCAGCGTGACGGCCAGATCCAGATCTGCGTCATCGGTCACGAAAAGCGCGTTTTTCGAGCCCATTTCCATCTGGATCCGCGTGAAGTTCTGCACTGCCGCCGCCGCAATCCCGCGCCCCACGAGAACCGAGCCGGTAAAGGAGACCGCGTCGATCAGCGGGCTTTCGACCAGACGCTGGCCGACATCGCGCCCGGCGCCCATGACGAGGTTGAACAGACCCTTCGGGATGTCCTGGCGCGAGATGATCTCGGTCAGCGCGTGGGCAGAGGCGGGCGTGACATTCGCCGGCTTCCAGATCACCGCGTTGCCATAGGCCAGCGCGGGCGCGATCTTCCAGCTGGCGGTGGCGGTGGGAAAGTTCCACGGGCTGATGATGGCCACCGTGCCCACAGGCTCGCGCCGCACGTCGATCTCGACGCCCGCACGCACGGAATCCGCCGTCTCGCCCAGCTGGCGCAGCACCTCGGCGGCGTAGTAGGTGAAGAACTGTCCCGCGCGGAACACCTCGCCGCGGCCCTCGGCCAGGGGCTTGCCCTCCTCGCGGCTGAGCAGCGTGCCCAGCTCTTCGGCGCGGGCCATCAATTCGGTCCCGATGGCGTTCAGGACGGCCTGCTTGCGCTCCAAGGGGTAGGCGGCCCATTCGGCCTGAGCGCGGCGTGCCGCGTCCAGCGCAAGGTCCAGCTGATCGGCGCCGGCCTGCGCGTAATGGCCGATGATGTCGCTCAGGTCCGAGGGATTCACGTTGGCAACATGGTCCGGACCGTCCAGCCACGCGCCCGCGATGTAATTCTCAGATATCTTCATGACGGCATGACCCCTTGGCGTGTGTTCGACCTTGCCGCGCCGTGTTGGAGGCTTTGGAAGCGCCGCGCGGCTTCGCGCCGTATCAAACGCCTGTTATCGCTTCAGGGCAAACGCAATCTGATTGAATGGAATTCAGAATAATTGAAGTTCGGCCAGCCGCGGCCAGATCAGACCGGCAGGTTCATGTCCGCGGCGCGGATCGCCGCGGCCAGCGCTTCGGCTGCCGGGCTGAGGCCGCCGGGGCCGGGTGTGACCATCCAGACCTCGCGCCGCGTCTGCGTGCCGGCCAGCGGCAGGAAGACGAGATCCGTAAAATCGAGGGGCAGCGCCATGCGCGGCAGGACGGTCACGCCTGCGCCTGCGCGCACCATGCCAAGGATGGACGCGGTATTGCGCAGCATGAGGTTGGATGCGGCAAGGACGGGCTGAAAATCGGGGTCCGTTATCTGCGCGCAGAGACCGTTGGCAATGAACGCGGCGCCGTCCAGATCGTGCCAGCCGACGCCGCCTTGCGTGCGGCTCAGCGGATGACCTGCGGGGCAGATGACGCCGTATGCGTCCGAAAACAGCAGTTCGCGCCGAAAGCCAGGGAGGATCGGCAACGTGGCCAGCCCGATATCGGCGCGCCCTTCGATCAGGTGGCGGCGCACGGCGTCGCTGTCGGCGTCGCGCATGTCGATGCGCACGCCGGGGCGCGCCTTGATGAAATCGCGCAGGACGCGCGGCATGATCATCTGCGCCACCGACGGCGTGCAGGACAGGCGCACATGCCCCGCCCGTGCCTGCGCCAGCGCCTCGATCGCGTCGATGGTGCGCGCGTGATGCATGAGCGCGCGCGCCGCCTCGTCGCGGATCAGCGCGCCGAGTGGCGTGAGGCGCGATTTGCGCGTGCTCTCGAACAGGGGGGCGCCGACATGGTCCTCGAACTGGCGCAGCATCATCGAGACGGCCGACGGCGTGCGCCCCAGCGCATCGGCCGCACCGGTCAGGCTGCCGTGATCGGCGACCGCATGAAAGCAGCGCAGCATTTCGATCTTGATGGCCACGGCGTTCTGTCCTGTTGCAGGTGGCGGGGCCTGAAGGGTAGCGCATCCGCGCCGCATCGCACAGGGCCGCGATTGACATTCCGCCCGGATTTGAGGCACATGGGCCAAGCCCTATGCCGCAGGAGACACGAGCATGCCCGCCCGCATCTACAGACCCGCCCGCACCGCCATGTCCTCGGGCACGGCCAAGACCCGTTCGTGGGTGCTGGAGTATGTCGCGGGCGAGGCGCGCGAGGTCGACCCGCTGATGGGCTGGACATCGTCGCGCGACACGCAGGCGCAGGTGCGGCTGAGCTTTCCGACCAAGGAAGCGGCGCTGGAATATGCAGAGGCCCATGGCATCGATGTCGTGGTGCAGGACCGCAATATCCGCAAGCCCAACATCCGTCCGGGCGGCTACGGCGAGAATTTCGCGACCAACCGCCGGGGCGTCTGGACGCATTGATGCGGCCATGGCTGCGCGCGGGTTGAAAGCCTGTTCGCGGGACAAAAGTTCATTGAGTTTGCGCGGTGGATTGGCCAACCTGGCCGGGTTCTTGCCTGATGTGTCATCTCGATGAGGACGCGCCCCGCCTGACCTCGGCATGGGATGCCGCCATTGGGGCGTTGGCTGCGCCGGTCCTTGATTGCGGCTACAGAAATTGGGGCAAAGCGCTTTGGCGAGACCGCCCAGGGAACCGATCTGAGTCACCATGCACAGCCCCGATTTGACCCGATCCGCCATGTTCTTTCGCGATGCGCGCTCGCTGTTGGTGCTGGGCGTGCCGCTGATCGGCAGCCACCTGGCGCAGATGGCGATCCATCTGACCGATTCCATCATGCTGGGCTGGTTCAGCGTCGAGGCATTGGCGGCGCAGGTATTGGCGCATACATTCTTTTTCGCGCTCTTCATCATGGGATCGGGATTTGCCTTTGCGGTGATGCCGATGGTGGCCAGCGCCGTGGCGATGGGGGACGAGACGCAAGTGCGCCGCGTCACGCGCATGGGCTGCTGGGCGTCGATCCTCTTTGCGGCGCTGGCGCTGCCGCTGATCCTCAGCTCCGAGACGCTGTTTCTGGCGCTGGATCAGAACCCGCGCACCGCGGCGCTGGCAGCCGAGTATCTGGACATCGCGGGCTGGGTCATTGTCCCGGCCCTGCTGGTGATGGTGCTGAAATCATACCTTGCGGCGCTTGAGCGCACGCAGGTCGTGCTGTGGCTGACGCTGGGCGGTGTCGCGGTGAACGGGCTCGTGAACTATGCGCTGATCTTCGGCAATTTCGGCTTTCCCGAGATGGGCGTGCGCGGCGCGGCCATTGCCTCGCTCAGCGTCACCAGCGCGACGCTGGTCGCACTTTGCATCTATGTCGCCGCTGCAACGCCCGAGCATGCGATGTTTCAGCGCGTCTGGCGCCCCGATTGGGAGGCGCTGCGCGACGTCGTGCGGCTGGGCTGGCCGATCGGGGTGACCAATCTGGCCGAAACGGGCCTCTTTGCCGCGTCCTCGGTGATGATGGGCTGGCTGGGCACGCTGCCGCTGGCGGCGCACGGGATCGCGCTGCAGCTGACATCGGTGACGTTCATGGTGCATGTCGGTCTGTCGAACGCGGCGACGGTGCGCGCCGGGCAGTCCTTTGGCCGCCGCGATCGCGGCGGGCTGCGCCGTGTCGCGCTGGTGTCGGGCAGCGTCTCGGGCGCGTTTGCCTTGCTGACCGCGGCGGCCTTCGTGCTGATGCCCGAACCGCTTCTGGCGATCTTCCTCAGCCCGGATGATCCGGACCGCGGCGCGGTGATGGCTGTGGGCGTCGGGCTGCTGGCCGCATCCGCGCTGTTCCAGCTGGCCGACGCGGGACAGGTAATGGCGCTGGGGCTGCTGCGGGCGGTGCGCGACACGCGCGCGCCGATGATCATCGCGGGGATCAGCTATTGGGTGATCGGCATTCCGGCCAGCTATATTCTGGGGTTCCCCTTGGGGATGGGCGGCACGGGCATCTGGATCGGGCTTGCCATCGGGCTGGCGGCCGCGTCCACTTTGCTGGCCGTGCGGTTCTGGCGCTGGACAGAGCGCTGGGCGACGGACGGCTGACGCGCGCCCGGCGAGTCAATTCCCGGCCAGCATACGGTCCGCTTTTTTACGCACCAAGACCGTGCGCAGATCATGCATGGCCAGCAGCAAGGCGTCGGTCACGGCGTCCAGCTGTGCGTCCGTGGCCTTGGACTGCACCCAATGGGCGGTCGTGTTGAGATAGTCCACCGCGCGGTGGATATCGTCGATATCGCGGTATTCCAGCAGCTCCAGCCGCTCGGCCATCCAGTCGCGGATGACGGACAGATCCTCGTCCGTCAGCTCGCGCTCGCCGTGGGGCTTGATCTCGCCCTTGCGGATGTTGACAACGGCGATCTGGTCCATGTCGATCCGGCGCTGACGGTTCTCGGTGTCCACGCGGAACACGAAGGCCCCGTTCTCGCGGATCCTGAAATAATAGTCAGGCAGATCTCCGGTCATTGAGGTCCCTTTATGTCAGCGCCTTGCAGAAATCCTGTATCCGCGTGCAGGCTTCTTTCAGCGCCTCGTCCGACGTCGCATAGCTGACGCGGAAGTTGGGCGACAGGCCAAACGCGGCGCCAAAGACGACGGCCACGCCCTTCTCCTCCAGCAGCGCGGTGGCGAACACCTCGTCATCGGTGATCTTCGTGCCGTCCGGCGCGGTCTTGCCGATGCAGCCCTTGATCGACGGATAGACATAGAACGCGCCCTCCGGCACCGGGCATTCGATGCCGTCCGCATCGTTCAGCATGGACACCACCAGATCGCGGCGCCGCTCGAAAATCTCGTTGTGCCGGGCGATGAAATCCTGCGTGCCATTCAGCGCCTCGACGGCGGCCCACTGGCTGATGCTGCACGGGTTCGAGGTGCTCTGGCTCTGGATCTTGCGCATGGCGGCGATGATCTGCTCGGGGCCGGCGGCATAGCCGATGCGCCAGCCGGTCATCGCATAGGCCTTGGAGACGCCATTGCAGGTGAGGGTGCGGTCATAGAGCTTCGGCTCGACCTCGGCGGGTGTGCAGAATTTGTAATCGCCGAACACCAGATGTTCGTACATGTCGTCGGTCATGATCAACACATGGGGATGCCGCAAGAGCACATCGGTCAGCGCCTTCAACTCGTCCCAGGTATAGCCCGCGCCGGTGGGGTTCGAGGGCGAGTTGAAGATGAACCACTTGGTCTTGTCGGTGATCGCGGCCTCAAGCTGTTCGGCGGTGATCTTGTATCCGGTTTCCATCCCGGCGGCGACAAAGACAGGCTCGCCGCCCGCGAGCAGCACCATGTCGGGATAGCTTACCCAATAGGGCGCGGGAATCACCACCTCGTCGCCGGGGTTCAGCGTGGCCATCAGCGCATTATAGAGAATCTGCTTGCCGCCCGTGCCGACGCTGACCTGCGCGGGACTATAGTCCAGCCCGTTATCACGCTTGAACTTGGCGCAGATCGCCTGTTTCAGCTCGGGGATGCCGTCGGGGGCGGTATAGCGCGTCTTGCCCTCGTCGATGGCGCGCTTGCCCGCCTCGCGGATGTTTTCGGGCGTGTCGAAATCCGGCTCCCCGGCGCCCAGACCGATGACATCGCGGCCCGCCTCCTTCAACTCGCGCGCCATGGTGCTGACGGCGATCGTGGGCGAGGGTTTGACGCGCGACAATGTCGCGGAAAGCATGGTCATGGTCGTCTCCGGTTTGAAATGTCGGCGTGGGTGTTCTAGGTTGCGCTACGATCCGGATCAAGCACGATCACATAAGAGGACATGGATATGAGTGTCGAGACGCCCGAAAAATGGTTCGACCCCGAGGCGACGACTTTTGGCGACCGTCTTGCCGGTGCGCGCGAACTGGCCGGAATGACGCAGGCGCAGCTGGCCAAGCGGCTGGGCGTCAAGAAAAAGACGATGGACGATTGGGAAAACGACGTGCGCGATCCGCGCGCGATGCGCCTGTCGATGCTCGCGGGTCTGCTGAACGTGTCGCTTTTGTGGCTGCTGACCGGCAAGGGCGACGGCCCCGGAGACATGCCCGATCCCACCAGCTTTGTGCGCAGCGGGCATCAACTGCTGGATGAGGTGCGCGCGGTGTCCGCCCAGATGAAGCTGAACGCGGAGCGTCTGGAACGGGTCGAGCGGGAATTGCAAGACCTGCTGAAAGCGGACGATGCCGGAGCCGCGTGACATCCGCCTGCGCCGCCTGACGATGCGGTCAATGCGGCGCGGCATCCGCGAGATGGACATCATCCTGTCGCGTTTCGCCCATGCACGGCTGGATCGCCTGAGCGCCGCCGAGCTCGACATCTACGACGCGCTGCTGGAGGAGAACGATCAGGATCTCTACCAGTGGGTCAGCGGCCAGACCGCGCCGCCAGAGCGCTATCAGGCGATGATCCACCAGATCGCAAAGTTGCCCGATACCGTCTGACCCGGCGAAATAGATCGCATTTTAGCGGTAAAAGCGTTTTATCCGCGTGGTTTAACCGATTGTTCGGCAATTTGGGTCAGTTTCCTTCCGAGCAGGTTTTGCACGGAGATGGAAATGAGCATGCACAATCCCATGGCGCCCCCCGCCGCAGATCAAGGTTTCATGGCCGGGTATCTGGACGCCCTCGCACTGGTCGAACGGCTTCACCGGCTGCTTCTGGACGTGATCAAGGATGAATTCGAACGGGTCGGCGTTCTGGACATCAACGCCGTTCAGGCGCTGCTCTTGTTCAATATCGGCGATAACGAGGTGACGGCAGGCGAGCTGAAATCGCGCGGCTATTACCAGGGCAGCAATGTCAGCTACAACCTCAAGAAGCTGGTCGAGATGGAATATATGCACCATCAGCGCTGCGAGATCGACCGCCGTTCCGTGCGGGTCCGCCTGACGCCGCGCGGCCGGGAGATCCGCGATGTCGTCACGGGGCTGTTCGGGCGCCATGCGGAGGGGCTGCAGGCCCACGGGGTGCTGGGGGCCGACGGTATCGATCAGATCACCAGCTCCCTGCGCCGGGTCGAGCGGTATTGGAGCGACCAGATCCGCTATATCTATTAAGGCCTTTTCCCGCAGGGTGGCGCCGGGCGCGGCGCATAACGCGCGCCCGGCGCCTGCATCCTACCAATGGCCGGTGTTCTCCATGCTGGCCCACGGCTCGGCAGGCTCCAGCGCATCGCCCTCCTGCAGCAGCTCGACCGAGATGTTGTCCGGGCTGCGCACGAAAGCCATATGCCCGTCGCGCGGAGGGCGGTTGATGGTCACGCCGTTCTTCTGCAGATGCGCGCACATCTCGTAGATATTGTCGACGCTATAGGCCAGATGTCCGAAATGGCGGCTGTCATCGGGCAGCTTGTCATCGCCGTCCCAGTTATGTGTCAACTCGACAGGGCATTCCTCCTGTCCTTCGGGCGCCATGAAGATCAGCGAAAAACGCCCGGCTTCGTTGTCCATGCGCCGGATTTCGCGCAGGCCCAGCAGCTCGAAAAAGGCCATGGTCTTGTCCAGGTCCTTCACGCGGACCATGGTGTGCAGATAGCGGATCGTCATTGCGGTCTCCTTATGATTTCCGTTGGCACCTATCCTAGAGGGATCTGCACCCGCGTCCACCGCATGCGCGCCGCGGCGCTTTCTTCGCCCGCAATCTGGCGCTAGACAGAAATGCAATCGACTCATGCCCATTTTTGCCGCGCGAAGGACCAGCCATGCCCCTTACCCCTCAGCAGATCGCCGAAATCGACGCACAACGTGCCCAGCCGCAGACAACCTTGCGCGCGACAGCCCACGGGATGGAGGCGCATCTTTACACTGCCTATCCGGTCCTCGATCACGGATTTGTCCGCGTGGTCGACTACATGGGCGACGACGCCGCAATCTGCCAGGCCGCGCGGGTCAGCTATGGCAAGGGCACCAAATCGGTGCAGAATGACGAGGGGCTGATCCGCTACCTCATGCGTCACTGGCATTCGACCCCGTTCGAGATGTGCGAGATCAAGCTGCACGTCAAACTGCCCGTTTTCGTCGCGCGCCAGT
Source organism: Pelagivirga sediminicola (assembly GCF_003072125.1). GTDB lineage: Bacteria > Pseudomonadota > Alphaproteobacteria > Rhodobacterales > Rhodobacteraceae > Roseovarius > Roseovarius sediminicola. The sequence continues at coordinate 281,005 of NZ_QCYH01000002.1, forward strand.
GGATCCGCCACCGCACCGCCAACGTCAATGAATACTCCGCCCGCTATTCGATCCTGGACCGCGAATTCTATATTCCCGCGCCCGATGCTTTGAACGCGCAGAGCCAGGTCAACAATCAGGGCCGCGGTGACCTGCTGGAAGGGGAGGAGGCGGATCGCGTGCTGAAATACCTGCGCGACGACGCGATGCGCTGCTATGACCATTACGAGGAAATGATTTCGGACGAGGGCCAGCAGGGCCTTGCGCGCGAGTTGGCCCGGATGAACCTGCCCGCCAACATCTATACCCAATGGTACTGGAAGGTCGATCTGCACAACCTGCTGCACTTCCTGCGCCTGCGCGCCGATTCCCACGCCCAATACGAGATCCGCGTCTATGCCGAGGAAATCTGCAAACTGGTCGCCGACTGGGTGCCTTTTGCCTACCGCGCCTTTGAGGATTATCGCATGGGCGGCGCGCAGCTGTCGGCCACCGCACTGGATTGCGTGCGCCGGATGCTGAAGGGCGAAGAGGTGACGCAGGAGAATTCCGGGATGAGCAAGGGGGAATGGCGGGAGTTTGAAGGGGTTATTGGCGGAAATTCCTGATCAATATGCGTAAAGCGGTTGTATAGTTGTATATATGTCCGTTTTACCAGTGAGTCGCGGGAAATCGAGGTTTATTAAAGCTTATGACAACTTTTCATCGAAACCTTCTTAAGGCTCTGAATAGAGTTCTGGCGGATAAAAATCTTGCCGTTATCCGCAATGAAGGAGGCTTGGCAAGTCAAATTGCATTTTGGGCCCTTGGGTATGAGTTCGCTCAATTAGGTTATAAGGTTAAGTTCGACAACTCTTGGTTTAAGGCGAGCGGCTTGGATATAAATGGGCTATTCCCAAGGAACTTTGATTTTCCAAAAGCATTTCCATCCCTGTCGATTGACGAAGCATCAGTCTTTGAAAGATTTATTCTAAAGAAACTTAATAACTTTAGGGAGGGGGATTTGAATGACGTTACTGCACCAGTGTATCTTGGTGGATTTTATGACCGCTGGAAACTGGTCCAAAAGCACCGGGAGCATTTGTATGAAAACTTTTCACCCGACAGTGTCTATTTTTCAGAAAAAGACATCGAAATCTTGGCGCAAATAAAGCGAGATGAAAATTCCTGCGGTGTACATGTTCGTCGAGGGGATCTTGCGAGTGATCATCCAGATTATGGGAAATCTCTACAAGCCGATTACTTTTTGCGCGCTATTGATGAAATTAGAACTAGACGTAAAGACCCATGCTTTTATTTTTTCTCAGATGAGCCGGAGTGGATAAAGTCAAATATTGTCGAAAACTTGGGACCCGAAATTCGTCACGTCGTTGTCGATAGCAATGGTTCAGATCGAGGCTTTATAGACTTGTATCTTATGTCCCGATGCCATTCTTTTATCAGCTCGCAGGGGGCTTATGGAAAATATGCCAGGATATTAGGGGATCCATCCCGCCTAATTATTGAACCAAGCTCTCAGGCTCTTTTTGATAAAGACGATGCAAATGTCATTGTGTTGGAAGTCTAAGGTCAGGGCACATATCGATCATACTCAAAAGAACGTGAGCTTAATGCTATCAGCATCCGGCGAACCCCGCGCAACTCATATCCTCTCCAACCACCCCTTCACCACATCCACAAACGCCCGCGGCTCCTCGGCGTGCAGCCAATGGCCTGCGCCCTTAAGCGCAGCGAACCGGGCCTCGGGAAAGAGTGGCCGGATCACCTCGCGGTGTTCGGGCTGGACGTAGTCCGATGCCTCGCCGGTCAGGAACAGGGCAGGGCGCTCGAACTGGCCCTGCAGGTCGGGGAAGCCCATGATCTGCGGCATCGCGTCCGCCAGCACGTCGAGGTTCAGGCGCCAGCGCCGCTCGGCCACGTCCAGCGATTGCAAGAAGAACGGCACCAGCGCCGGATCGTCCACCAGCGGCTCCAGCAGGGCGGCGGCGTCGGAGCGTTTTTCGATGCCCGACAGATCGACCCGCCGCATGGCGTCGAGATATTTCAACTGGCTGTGCCCGTAGCTGACCGGCGCGATGTCGGCGACGATCAGGCGGTTCACCAGGTCGGGCTGGGTCAGCGCAAGCGTCATCGCCGCCTTGCCGCCCATCGAGTGGCCCAGCACATCGACGGGGCCATCGAGCGTCGCGCGCACCTCGGCCAGGTCGGCGGCCAGATCGGGGTAGCTGTGCGTATCATGCCACGCGCTCATCCCGTGATTGCGCAGATCAACGGCGACGACGCGGCGCGTGTCCGACAGGCGGCGCGCAATCACGCCCCAGTTGCGGGCCGAGCCGTAAAGGCCGTGCGCGATCAGCAGGGTGGGGGCGTCCGTGCGCTCCCCGTGGTCGATCATATTCAACATGGCTGCATGAATAGCGCGCCCATGCCGCGCGTTCCAGTGCCATTGAGCCCGGCGGGCAGCGCGGCTAGTGTCCCGCGACAATATGGGGCGCAAGATGATTGATCCGGTGACATTTCAGCAAGACATCGACGCGGTGCAGACCAAGCTGCGCATCCGTCTGGGCGCGCGCGGCAAGACGCTGGCGCGCAGTTTGCGGCGGGCCGGGCGCGCCCTGCCGAAACCGGCGCGGCAGGCGGGCGGGCGGCTGGTGCAGATGCAGGCCATGGTGGTCCACCCGCGGCTGCGCCGTCTGGTGACGCGCGCGCAGGTGGACGGCGCGCTGGCCGAGCTCAGCGCGCCGCTGAACGTGATCAACGTCAAGGAGCGGCGCAAGGACCGGCTGTTGGGGTTTGCGGCGAGCGTGGTATTCGGGCTGATGGTGCTGGGCGCGGGGATTGTGGCGCTGATGCGCTGGCGCGGCCTGCTGTAGAGCGCGAAACGGCGCCGCTGTTTCCAGTGGCGCCGCATTCCGTGCAGGTTATCGGGTCAGAGGTTGGGGTAAAGCGGGAAGCGTTCGCACATTTGTGCAACTTCCTTGCGCACCTTCGCCTCGACATCCGCGTTCCCGTCGGCGCCGTTCGCGGCCAGCCCATCGACCAGCTCGACGATCCAGTCACCGATCTGGCGGAACTCGTCCTCCTTGAAGCCGCGCGTGGTGCCCGCCGGGCTGCCCAGACGCAGGCCGCTGGTGACGGTCGGCTTTTCGGGGTCGAACGGCACGCCGTTCTTGTTGCAGGTGATGTGCGCGCGGCCCAGCGAGGCGTCAGCGATGTTGCCTGTCACCTTCTTGGGGCGCAGATCGACCAGCATCAGATGCGTGTCGGTGCCGTCGGTCACGATGTCCAGACCGCCCTTTTTCAGCTGATCGGCCAGCGCCTGCGCGTTCTTGATGACCTGCTGGATATAACCCTTGAACTCGGGGCGCAGCGCCTCGCCGAAGGCGACGGCCTTGCCCGCGATGACGTGCATGAGCGGGCCGCCCTGAATGCCGGGGAAGATGGCCGAGTTGAACTTCTTGGCCAGCGCCTCGTCATTGGTCAGGATCATGCCGCCGCGGGGGCCGCGCAACGTCTTGTGCGTGGTGGTTGTGGCGACATGCGAATGCGGGAAGGGCGAGGGGTATTCGCCCGCCGCGATCAGGCCTGCGAAGTGGGCCACGTCGGCCAGAACGTAGGCGCCGACCATATCGGCAATCTCGCGGATGCGCTTGAAATCCAGCTGGCGCGGGATGGCGCTGCCGCCGGCGATGATCATCTTGGGTTTATGTTCCTTGGCGAGCGCTTCCATCTGGTCGTAATCGACGTCCAGCGTATCGCGGCGCACGCCGTACTGAATGGCGTTGAACCACTTGCCCGACTGGTTGGGCGCGGCGCCGTGGGTCAGATGGCCGCCTGCGTCGAGGCTCATCCCAAGGATGGTGTCGCCGGGTTGCAGCAGGGCGGTGAACACGCCCTGGTTGGCCTGCGATCCCGAATTGGGCTGAACGTTGGCGAAATCGCAACCGAACAGCTTGCAGGCCCGCTCGATCGCCAGATTTTCGGCGACATCGACGAACTGGCAGCCACCATAATAGCGACGGCCCGGATAGCCTTCGGCGTATTTGTTGGTCATGACCGAGCCCTGCGCCTCCATCACGGCGGCCGAGACGATGTTCTCGGATGCGATCAGCTCGATCTCGCTGCGCTGGCGGCCAAGTTCATTGGTGATCGAGTCGAACACCGCAGCGTCGCGGCTGGACAAGGATTCAGTGAAAAAACCGGAGTCGGACATGGGGTGGCTCCCTCGTTGCAATGACGTTGCGGCATGTGGTAGCGGAAACATTCTTGCAATGTAAGCCGGAAATGCGACAAATCCGTGCGTCCATGCGGCAGCGCTGGCGCCGCCTTGCGTTCTGTGTTGTCATTACCCCTTGTTCAGGATCAGCAAAGCGGGGCCGCCTAAAAAATGAGCAGGAAGATTGCCGTTCTGGCCAGTGACGCCCCCAGCGCGCAGGCCGCGCAGTCCGCTTTGGTGCGTCGTTACGGCACGGTGCCCGAAGACGGCGCCGACGTGATCGTGGCGCTCGGCGGCGATGGTTTCATGCTGTATACATTGCACCGCACGCAAGGGCTGGATGTGCCGGTTTACGGGATGAACCGCGGCACTGTCGGTTTTTTGATGAACGAATACAGCGAAGCGGGCCTGATGGAGCGGCTGGACGAGGCATGCGAGGAGGTGATCAACCCGCTGTGCATGCGCGCCGAATCCGCCGATGGCAAGCAGCACAACGCGCTGGCCATCAACGAGGTGTCGCTGCTGCGCGCGGGCCCGCAGGCGGCGCAGCTGAAAATCACCGTCGATGGCCATGTCCGGCTGGAGGAGCTGTCCTGCGACGGCGCGCTGCTGTGCACGCCCGCCGGATCGACCGCTTATAATTACAGCGCCCATGGCCCGATCCTGCCGATCGGGTCCGACGTTCTGGCATTGACCGCCGTCGCCGCTTTCCGGCCGCGGCGCTGGCGCGGTGCGCTGCTGCCCAAGGCCGCGACGGTGCGCTTCGACATTTGCGAGCCCAAGAAGCGCCCGGTCATGGCCGTGGCCGACAGCACTTCGGTCGCCGATGTGCTGTGGGTCGAGATCTGGTCAGAGCCCAGTATCGGCCATCGCATCCTCTTCGATCCCGGTCACGGGCTGGAAGAGCGGCTTTTGCGCGAACAGTTCGTCTGAATTTGCGCCTGCGTGGAACCACGCGGCCCGTCGCCAGTTGAGGATGCAGACGGGGCCGCACGCCGCGCGTCCCGCAAGATTTACAACAAGTCAGGAGCGCAAAAATGAACTGGGATACCATCAAAGGCAACTGGAAGCAGCTGACAGGCGAAGCAAAATCGCAGTGGGGCGAGCTTACCGACGACGACGTGAAGCAGGCCGAAGGCGACCGCGAAAAGCTGGTCGGCAAGATCCAGGAACGCTACGGCGTGGCCAAGGACGAAGCCGAGCGTCAGGTCGACGAATTTGCGGCCCGCGTGGACCGCAAGTAACGCTGGCAAGGCCCACGCACAGGGCCTCAGAGTGCAGTCATGATCAAGGGCGGTTCCCGAAAGGGGCCGCCTTTTTCGTCGTGATGTGGGCCAAGGAGTATTTGGGCCAAGTTGAACGGCACATCCTCCGCCCGAACACGCGAATCACTTTAGCGAGAGCAGACGTTATCTGCGGGTGATGTGGTGAAGGGCGCGCCGGACTGTAGCCGCCGGCGGTCCAATCGCGTGCCAGACACCGCGGCTGTTTCGAGGCCGGGCATAATGTCTCGATTGTGCCGCAATCGTGGCCGCAAAGCGCCGAAAATCCGAACAAAATTGAAACCATGTAGCGAGCGCCGGGCTGCCATCGGCGCGATATCATCGGAGGGGATGGAGATGTTCGATTGGTTGGAGTTGGCGGCTGCCGCGCGCGCCGCGCAGACACCCGCAAGGCTGGGTGTGGGGCAGACGGGGTTGATCGGTGCGGTGCGCGTTGCTAGCACGGCGGGCTGGCGCAGTGCGTGCTCGATCGTGCCGGGTGACAAGGTGTTGACCTTCGACTGCGGCATGCAGCCGGTCGCGCAGGTGCATTCGATGCCGCTGTGGCAGGAAGGTTCGCAATGCCCTGTCAACCTGTGGCCGGTCGAGGTGCCTGCCGGGGCGCTGGGCAATCGTGATCTGATGTATCTTGCCGCCGATCAGGCCGTTCTGATCGAAAGCGACGTGGCCGAGGATCTGACGGGCGATCCCTTTGCGCTGATCCCGGCGCGCAGTCTGGATGGCGTGCGCGGGATGTGCCGCGTGCCGCCGCCTGCGCAGGCCGAGGTGACGATCCTGCAATTCGAGTCCGAGCAGATCGTCTTTGCCAATAGCGGCGCGATGTTCCACTGCCCCTCCGTCACCGAGGATCTGATCGACGCGGGCAACACGCCGGCGGGCTACGATGTGCTGGACATGGAGCGGGCGCGCCTTATCGCCCAGGCGCTCGATACGCCATCCGGCGCGGCCGCCTGAAGGCAAGCGTTTAACGCCGGGGCGCCGTCACGCACGGTCGGACGGGTTCCCCGGCATCAGATCATAGGGATGCTGCCAGCCGGGCAGCCCTTCGATCGCGGCAAGCCAGCGGTCGATCTGCGGCCAGTCGGCACGCGCAAATCCGAACGGCTCGGGATAGAAAAGATATCCGCAACAGCTGAAATCGGCGTTGGTGGGGGCGTCGCCGACAATCCAGTCGCGCGCCGCCAGATGCCGGTCCAGCGTTTCATACGCCGCGCGCAGCCGCCCTTGGGCAAAGGCGATGACATCGGCGTTGCGTTTCTCCTCGGGCAGGAAGTTCATCAGGAAACGCGTCATGCCGGCCTGACTGCTCAGCTTGTGATTGTCCCACAGCACCCAGCGCAGGATTTCGCGCGCCTGCGCCGCATCGCGCCCGCCGAACTTGCCGGACTTGTCGCTGACATGCATCTGGATGATGCCCGATTGCGTCACGACCTCGCCATCATCCACCAGCACCGGAACCTCGCCCATCGGGTTCAATTCGCGAAACGCGTCGGTGCGCGTCTCGCCGCCGAAGAAATCGACATGGACCGGCGTCCAGTCCAGCCCGCTCAGATGCAGGGGGAGCGCCGCCTTGTAGGCGTTGCCGCTTTCGCCCATGCAGTAAAGCTTCATGGTCATGTGGGGGCTCCTGATTTCGCGCGGCGGCGCGGTGCGTATTTATGACAAGACGAAGATTGCTTCATCTTTGTCAGAAATACTCATTCTTGCAAATCGGCTATCGCTTGCGCGCGTCCAGTTCGGAATTGAACAGGCGAAGCCGGTGGCTGAACGTGTCCTCGTCGATGACGCTGTCGAAGTTTTCAAAAAGAAATGACAGCGCCTCGCCCTCATCCAGCCCTGCCTCCTGCGCAAGGCGGCGCAGGCGGCGATAACCGTCTTCGGTCATCGCGGCGTTGAAGCGCCGGGTCAGTCGGAAACGTTTGGGCATTGGCGGGCTCCTGCTCGGGCAGCGGCGGCGCAAGATGCGCCGCAATCGGCCCGACTATACCGCAGCGCGGGCGCGCGTCACGCCGAAGCGGCGCATTTTTTCACTCGGCCGCGTGGGCGGTCGCGTCCCGCTGCTCCAGAAGGCGCGCGACACATTCGATCTGTTCGCGCAGGTCGCCGATGGCCTCGTCCAGCTCGTCGCGCTGGCGGATCATCTCGACCAGCCGTTCGCCGGCCAGCTCGCGGGTGCGCACCAGTTGGGCGTGCTGCGTGTCGTCGGCGTCATAAAGGTCCAGCAGCTGGCGGATCTCCTCCAGCGAAAATCCGAACCGCTTGCCGCGCAGGATCAGCTTGAGCCGCGCGCGGTCACGCCGTGTAAACAGCCGTTTCTGGCCTTGCCGGATGGGGGCCAGCAGTTCCTTCGACTCGTAAAAGCGCAAGGTGCGCGGGGTCACCTCGAACGCATCGCACATTTGCCGAATCGTCATCGTCTCGCCGGTCATGTCGAACCTGTCTGTCTGATCTGGGGTGTGCCTCTGAGATAAGGGGCGGCGTCCCGGATGCAAGCGCACGGCGGGCGCGTGTGGGCGCAGCGGTTTCAACTTTGCGTGACCGCCGCGCGCTGCTTGCGGGTTGCGTCCCCGCCGGGCTGCCACGATACTTGCGGGCAAGGCGCAGATTTCATTCGGAAGATCCGGCATGACCAGCAACAGCGACAGCGATGCCAGCAACGCTGCCAAGGATTTCTTCGCGGCGCTGCCACATGCGGCCGCACTGGGCATCGTGCCCGAGAAGATCGCGGGCGGGCACGCCGCCATGTCGATGCCCTGGGCCGAGCGTCTGGTCGGCGATCCGGCAAGCGGCGTGGTGCATGGCGGGGCGGTCAGCGCGCTGATGGACACCTGCTGCGGCGCGGCGGCGATGAGCCATGGCCAGGCGGGCGGCGGCGCGGCGACGCTGGGCCTGCGGATCGACTACATGCGCCCGGCCACCCCCGGCCAGACGATCCGGGCCGAGGCGACATGCCATCACGTCACGCGCACTGTCGCCTTCGTGCGCGCGGTGGCGGTGGATGACGACGCGGGGCGCCCGGTGGCGACGGCGACGGGCACCTTTACCGTGGCCGCGCCATGACCGGCGGGCGTCCCGAGCCGCTTCAGGTGGTCAAGCAGCGCCGGGACGAGACGCTCGCCGCGCTGGTCGGCGGCGTGCCCTATATCCGCTTTCTCGGCGCCCGGTTCGAGCGGCGCGGGGACGAGCTGACGGCCGTCCTGCCCTACACCGACGCGCTGATCGGCAACCCGCTGCTGCCCGCGCTGCATGGCGGTGCGACTGCGGCATTCCTGGAGATGACGGCGATCATCAATCTGGGTTGGGCGGTGCTGTGGCCGCGGATCGAGGGCGGCGCGCCGGTGCCCGAGGCGGGCGCGCTGCCCGCGCTGCCAAAGACGATCGATTTCACCATCGACTACCTGCGCACCGGCCTGCCGCGCGATGCCTACGCGCGGGCGCGCATCACGCGCATCGGGCGGCGTTATGCCTCTGTCACGGCCGAGGCGTGGCAGGACAACCGCAGCCGTCCCATCGCGCAGGCGGCGGGCCATTTCCTGATGCCGCCGCGCGATGAGTGAGGCCGCGCCCGTCCGTCTGACGCATCGGCGGGTCCTTCGCATCGCGTGGCCCATCGTGCTGTCCAACGCAACCGTGCCGCTGCTGGGGATCGTCGATACCGGCGTGATCGGCCAGTTGGGGCAGGCGGCGCCCATCGGCGCGGTGGGCGTCGGCGCCGTGATCCTGACGGCGATTTACTGGATCTTCGGCTTCCTGCGCATGGGCACCAGCGGGTTGACCGCGCAGGCACGCGGCGCCGGGGATCGCGCCGAGGTGGCGGCGATGCTGACGCGCTCGCTGCTGATCGGGGCCTTGGGCGGTGTTCTGGTCCTGCTTTTGCACGTGCCGCTATTCGCGGGCGCCTTCGCCATCGCCCCGGCCAGTGCCGAGGTCGAGCGGCTGGCGCAGGACTACATGACGATCCGCGTCTGGAGCGCGCCCGCGATGATCGCCCTTTTCGGCATGACCGGCTGGCTGATCGCAATGGAGCGGACGGGCGCCGTGCTGGTGATCCAGCTGGTGATGAACGGGCTGAACATCGCGCTGAACCTGTGGTTCGTGCTCGGCCTCGATCTGGGTGTGAGCGGCGTTGCGTGGGCCAGCTTTGCCGCCGAATGGGCGGGGCTCGCCGTCGCATTCTATCTCTGTCGCGATGCGTTCCGCGTGCCGGAGTGGCGCGACTGGACGCTGATCTTCGACCGGGTCCGGCTGTGGCAGATCGCGTCGGTCAACACCGATATCCTGATCCGCTCGGCCCTGCTGGAGGTGGTGATGCTGTCCTTCATTTTTCTAGGGGCCGATCTGGGCGATGTCACGCTGGCCGCGAACCAGGTGCTGGTGCAGTTCCTGCATGTCAGTTCCTACATGATGGACGGCTTCGCCTTCGCCGCCGAGGCGCTGGTGGGGCAGGCCGTGGGCGCGCGGGCGGCGGGCGCGGTGCGGCGCGCGTCCATCCTGACCAGCCAATGGGGCGTGGGCGCGGGGATCGTCCTGGCGCTGTGCTTTGCGCTGTTCGGCGGCGCGGCAATCGATGCGCTGGCCGCCTCCGAAGCGGTCCGCGCGGCGGGCCGGGAATACCTGCCATGGATGGTGGCGGCGCCGATCTTCGGCGCGGCGGCGTGGATGCTGGACGGCATCTTCATCGGCGCGACGCGCACGCGCGACATGCGCAACATGATGATCGTGTCGCTTGCGGTCTATGGCGCGGCGCTGGTCCCGCTGGTCCCGCTCTTGGGCAATCACGGTCTCTGGGCGGCGTTGCTGGTGGCGTTTGCCGTGCGCGGCATCACGCTGGGCCTGCGCTATCCGGCGCTGGAGCGGGCGGCGGGTTAGTCCGTGGTGCGCAGGCGCGAGGTTTGCACGATGGCGATGGTGGCCAGCGGCAGCGCCACGGTCAGCACTCCCACCACGATCAGCAGGATGCCAAGCTGGCTGTAATCGGCGGGAATCAGCACCGCGCCTGTCTCGCGATCCGTCACCTCGCGGGTGACGATGAACAGCTGGTTCAGGTATTTTGTCCCCAGCGCCGAGGCCGACAGCGCAAGATTCGTGAATGATGCCATCACGGCAAAGAATGTCGCCTTCAGATCGCTGGGCGCATTGCGCGCGATCCACGCCAGCATCGGGATGAGGGCAATCTGGCTCAGCGGGCTTTCGGCGGCGGTGTCCAGCACGGCGATGAAACGCGCATCCAGGATGCCGAAGGTCAGCGGTGCGGTGATGTTCTGGATCCCGTAGTAAAGCGCGATGTTCGGCAGCGCCAGCACCCCCGCAATCAGCGTCAGCGTCAGGTAGACGCGCGTCAGCCTGCGCTGCGCCATGTAGGGCCGCAGCACCAGCATCGCGGCCAGCGTCAGGGTCGAGGCGATCAGTCCCAGAACCGACAGGAACTGCGCGTCGAATTTCAGCCCGTCGATGACGAACCACGTGGCGCCGGGGCCGGGCAGGGGCACCGCGCGAAAGACGAAAACGATCAGCGCCGTGCCAAACAGCATCCGCGCCTGCGCCGGGCTGATGGCGCGGGTGAGCTGGCGCATGAGCAGCAGGACGATCGTCATCGACCCGGCAAAGACGATCTCCTGCGCGAAAGGCACATCCAGCAGGCCGACCGTCAGCGACAATGCGACGAAGGCGCCGCCGCCGATGAAATACCACGGGTTCGGCCTGGTTTTCGCGCGCTCCGGCTCGGTCGCGCCGCTGCGGCGCCGCTGCCATGCCGCCAGCGCGACGCCCGATACCGACAGCGCGGGCACGATCATCGCGATGGCATAGATGCGCGCATAGACCTCGGCCTTTGCCTCCTGCGGCAGGGCCTCGGCGCCTTCAAAGGCGACGATGTTGATCGCCGCAACGATCAGCGTGCCGCCGATCAGCGCGATGCGCCCCAGCGTCTGCATGGTGGTGTGAAGCGCGCGCAAGGTTTCCTCGTCCAGCGGCGCGCCGGAGCCGTCATGCGTCGGCACCGCCTCGACCGACATGGCGTCGGCCACCGCGTCTTGCAGGACCAGACCGCAGGGCATCAGCAGCACGGCGGTGACATACCATGCCGGGATCGGCAGGATGCTGGCCATCGCGTCGGGCGCCGTGATCAGCAGATACATGATGCCAAGGCTGCCCAGCAGCAGCGCCGCGCCCAGCCAGACCAGCGCGCCCTTCCAGCGCCAGATTATGTCCACCAGATGCCCCAGCGGCATCTTCAGCGCCCAGGGCAAGCCCGCCCAGAACCCCAGCCCGGCAAGGAACGCCGCCGAGAGCCCCAGATATTCCTTGACGAAAAACGTGCCGACGATGCCGGTGATGGTCGAGATGCCATAGGCGAGGTAGACCATCAGCGGCGGCAGGTAGGACCAGCGCATCTGCCGCGCCAGATCGAACACGGTCGCGTCGATCCAGGCTTGGATGCGGCGGGCCGCGTTCATCTGGTCAGATGTCCAGCAGGGCCAGCACCGCCTCCGGCGGGCGGCCGAGGACGGCGCGCGTGGCGGTCAGCGCAAGGGGCCGCTCGATCAGCTTCGGCTGGGCCGCCATGGCGGCGAAAAGCGCATCGTCGCTGTCATCCTTGCGCAGTCCCATCTCGCCGAACGCCGCCTCGCCGGTCCGCATCATGGCGATGACCGGACCGCCCAGCAGGGCGTGCGCCGCGCGCAGCTCGGCCTCGCTCGGCGCGTCTTCCAGATAGCGGCGCACCGTCACATCGGCGCCGCGCCCCTCTAGCAGAGCCAGTGCTGCGCGCGATTTCGAGCATCGCGGATTGTGCCAAAGCGTGATCACAGCCAATCCTCGCGCCCCGTGCCGACCGCTTGCGCCACATTGGCGAACCCGTCCGCCTCCAGCAGCCGCTCCAGCCCGCGCGCGATGCGCGGCACCAGCGGCAGGCCCTCGTAAACCAGCGCCGAGTAGAGTTGAACCGCGCCGGCGCCTGCGCGGATCTTGGCATAGGCTTCCTCGGGCGAGCCGATGCCGCCGACGCCGATCAGGGGCATTTTGCCGTCCGTCAGTTGCGACAGCCGCGCCAGAACGCGGGTGGATTTGTCAAACAGCGGCGCGCCCGACAGCCCGCCTGCCTCACCGCTTGCGGGCGATGTCAGGCCGCCGCGATCCAGCGTCGTGTTGGTCGCGATGATCCCGGCAAGGTTTGCACCTTGCGCAACCTCGGCGATCTCGCCCAAGGCAGCATCGTCCAGATCAGGCGCGATTTTCAGAAACACCGGGATGGGCCGCTCCAGCCAATCGCGCGCTTCCATCACGCCGGCCAAAAGCGCGCGCAGGGCATCGCCGCCTTGCAGGTCGCGCAGCTTTTCGGTGTTGGGGCTGGAGACGTTGACGGTGGCGAAATCCAGATGTCGGCCGCAATGGGCAAGGACGCGGGCGAAATCCTCGGCGCGGTCGTCGCTGTCCTTGTTGGCGCCAAGGTTCAGGCCGATCACCGCGTCCTCGGGCCTCTGCTCCAGACGCTCCGCCGCCACCTCCATCCCCTCGTTGTTGAAGCCGAAGCGGTTGATCACGCCGCGATCCTCGGTCAGCCTGAAAAGGCGCGGGCGCGGGTTGCCGGGCTGCGCGCGCGGCGTCACGGCGCCGACCTCGATCATGCCGAAGCCCGCGCGCGCCAGCGGTGCCAGCGCCTCGGCGTTCTTGTCGAACCCGGCGGCCAGCCCGACGGGATTGTCCAGCCGCAGCCCCGCCACCTTGCAGGCCAGACGCGGCGATGTGATGCGTCCCGGCAGCGGCACCAGCCCGGCGCGCAGGGCCCGCAGGGCCAGCCCATGCGCGCGCTCCGGATCCATCCGGTGCAAAAGGCCAAGGCCGATGCGGTTCAGCGTGCTCATTCGGCGTCCTGCGGAAAGTGGTGCACACCGTCCTTCAGCGGCAGGGGCTGTGCCCAGGCCACGTCATCCAGCCGCAACTCCCGGTAAAGATGCGGGAAAAGCGCGCCGCCGCGCGACGGCTCCCACCGCAGATCATCGCCGAGGGGGGCGGCCTCGACGCCGAGCAGCATCAAATCGTCCTCCCCGGCGAAATGCTTGGCCGCTGTTTCCGCGGCCTGCCCGATCGTCGAGAAATGGATATAGCCATCGGCCACATCCACGGGCGCGCCGGCGGTCGTGCCAGCGGCGCGCAAGGCGTCCCATTCGGGCTTGCGAAATATCTTGTAGATCATCATGGCATCCGTGATGCCGTGCGGCGCGGGCCGGGTCAAGCGCGGTCACTGCGGTGCGTATGTCACCTGCGCCGGCCCCGCCTGCATCGGACCTTCGGCCCGGTCAAACCGCAGATAAGCGATGCCGCGCCCGCCCGCCTGGGTATAGAGCGTGCCCGCCGCCTTGCCGCCCGCGGTAATCTCGCTGCCGACAGGCGCCGCGCCCTCCACCTCGACGGTGGCAAGACCCTTGCGCAGCGCCGTCTTGTGCTTCATCCGCGCGGTCACCTCCTGTCCCACATAGCAGCCCTTGCGGAAATCCACGCCGTTCAGACGCTCGAATCCCGCCTCCAGAATGAAGGTGTCGGGCGTCAGCTCGATCCCCGTTTCGGGGATGCAATGGTTCACGCGCAGCGCGTCCCAATCGGTGCCGTCATCGCCCTCCTCCGCACCGTAAAGCCGCCAGCCCATCGCCGGATGGCGCGGATCGGCGAGCGCGCCCTCCGGCGCGGGGCTGGTGCCGCGGCGCAGCTTCAGATCCGTGGCGGCGATCTGCACATCGGCGCGCAGCTTGTACATCGTCAGCCGCTGAACCAGCCCCGGTGCCAGCGTCTCGGCCACGTCGATATGCAGCGCGCCGCCACGCTCGAACACGAAGAAATCCGCCAGGTATTTGCCCTGCGGCGTCAGCATCGCGGTATAGACAAGGCCATGCTCCAGCTTGGCCAGGTCATTCGTGATCAGCCCCTGGAGAAAGCCGCGCGCGTCGCTGCCGGTGATCTGGTGAATGGATCGCATGACTGATACCTCCCTTTGGCTCGTCCCTGTCATATAGGATGGCGGCGTGCGAGCAACAGGGGGGCGCGATGCGCGCAAGGCTATCCGTGATCGTGCCGGTGCTGGACGCCGAAGAGCCGCTGCCTGCGTTGCTGCAGGGGCTGATGGCTGGGGTCGAGGCCGGTTTGATCCGCGAACTGATCCTGACGGACGGCGGATCGCGCGACGGCACGCGGCGAATCGCCGAGGCGGCCGGCGCGATCTGGGTTACTGGCCCGGCCTCGCGCGGGGGGCAGTTGCGGCGCGGGGTGGCGGCGGCAGGGGGCGCATGGCTGTTGGTCCTGCACGCCGATACCGTGCTGCCGGAAGGCTGGGTGCAGGCCGCGCTTGCGCAGATGGCAGACGGGCGGCCGGGCTATTTCCGGCTGTCCTTCGATGCGCGCGGGGCGGCGCCCTGGGTCGTTGCCGCGTGGGCCAACCTGCGCGCGCGGCTCTTCCGCCTGCCATATGGCGATCAGGGCTTGCTGATTTCGCGCGCCGAATATGACGCGGCGGGCGGGTATCCCGACATTCCGCTGATGGAGGATGTCGCGCTGGCCCGCCGTCTTGGGCGGCGCCTGCGCATGATGCCGCTGGCGGTCCAAAGCAGCGCGGCGCGCTACCTGCGGGATGGCTGGCTGCGCCGCGGCGCGCGCAACCTGTGGCTGCTTGCGCGCTACCTGATGGGGGCCGATCCCGACGCCTTGCGCAAACGGTATTGAGGGCGCGCCGCGAAAATTCGCAGAATTTTCTTCGCCCGCTTGCCTAGGGCCGCGCAGCGCGGTAACAGTGCAGCTGCCCGAGCGGGCGTTGTGTAATGGTAAGACCTCAGCCTTCCAAGCTGATGATACGGGTTCGATTCCCGTCGCCCGCTCCAGGAATCCCCCTCGGTGCAGCACTCTTTTATCTCAAATGCCCCATCGCGCGCCGGAGACGGAAAAAGGCCCGGACACGGCCGGGCCTTTCCACATCGAATCGGCGATGCTCAGCTGACGTTCTTTGCGGACAATTCCACTGCATGCAGGAACGATTTGGCCGAGGAACTGGCCGATAGCAGCAGGTAGGTATCCTCGCCGGTGCGCGCGACGATGGCGCCCATATGCTCCATCACCGTCCGCGCGATCGCGTTCACGGCGAACGCATCGGGGTGCAGGTCCACCGGACAGATCCGCTCCAGCGCGCGGCGCGCACCGGCGCCGGAGATTTCCAGCGCGCACCAGCCATCGGTCTGGTCGGTGGTGTAGGCCGCGCCGTTCAGCTTGGCGGCGATCTGCGGCTCGGCGTCGGGCGTGGCGCTGGGAAACAGAACGAATGCCTGATCGGGCGCCAGCCGCATGATCGCGGTGGATTTGTCCTTGGCCACGGCGGACATGCCGATCTCGGGCAGGGCGATGCCGAAGGCGGTCTTGATCGCCGCCTTTGCCGCGTCCTCGGCGCCCAAGGGCAGGGCGATGGACACGATGGCCAGATCCTTGGGCGCCTTCAGCGCGATGTCGCCAAAGCTGCGGTCATACCCGGCCAGCGGCGGGGCGGCGGTGAGGGTGAAATCAGGCACGCAGGCGCTCTCCTTCGGGGTCGATGAAGTGGGCCGAGACGATCTCGACCTCCATCTCGGTGTCGTGGACGGGGCTGACGGCGCGGACGATCTCGCCCATGCGGGTATCCCCGGATTTGATGAAGCCAAGGCCGACCGAATGATCAAGGCTCGGCGACCAGGCCACGGACGTCATCCAGCCCTGATCGTTGGCCATCGTCGCCTCATCCCCCTTGTTGATGAAATGCGATCCGGCGATCAGTTTCTGGCTGCGGTCCACCGGGCGGAAGCCGACCAGCTTCTCGGCATCCTCGCGCATCATTTCGGGCCGCTGCGACAGGGTCCAGCCGATGCAGTCCTTCTTGGAGCTGACCATGCGGCCCATCCCCAGCATATGCGCCGTGGTGCGCCCGTCCAGCTCGTTACCCGCCGCGTGGCCCTTTTCGATGCGCATGACGCCCAAGGCTTCGGTGCCATAGGGGCAGGCGCCGAACTCCTCGCCCGCCTTCATCAGCGCCTCCATCATGGAGTTGCCATAGCGCGCGGGCACGGCGACCTCGTAGGCCAGCTCGCCCGAGAACGAGATGCGGAAAAGCCGCGCGGGCGTGCCGCCGCAAACCGTGACCTCGCCGCAGGCCATGAAGGGGAAGCCCTCGTTCGACATGTCCTGGCTGTCCGCATCGACGATCTTTTCCAGCAGCTTGCGCGCGTTCGGGCCGGCAACGGCGAACTGCGCCCAGGCGTCGGTGGTCGAGATCAGGTGCACGTCCATGTCGGGGAACAGGCACTGGCGCACGAATTCCATCCGGCGGAACACCAGCACCGCGTTGGCGGTGGTCGTGGTCATCACGAAGTGGTTCTCGCCCATGCGCGCGGTGGTGCCGTCATCATAGCAAATGCCGTCCTCGCGCAGCATGATGCCATAGCGCACGCGTCCCACCGCCAGCTTGGCAAAGCCGTTGGCGTAGACCTTGTTCAGGAACTCGGCCGCGTCCTTGCCCTGGATGTCGATCTTGCCCAGCGTGGTGACGTCGCAGATGCCGACGGACTGGCGCGTGTTCAGCACCTCGCGGTCGACGGAATCGCGCCAGCCTTTTTCATTGCCCTTGACGAACCACTGCGCGCGCAGCCAGTTGCCGACCTCGACGAATGTCGCGCCGTGCGCCTTGGCCCATTCGTGGCTGGGCGTCAGGCGGTAGGGGCGGAAATCGGTGCCTCGCGCGCGGCCTGCCAGGGCGCCGATGGGGATCGGCGTGTAGGGCGGGCGGAAGATGGTCGTGCCCGTCTCGGGGATCGTCTTGCCGGTGCATTCGGCCATGATGGCCAGCGCCGGAATGTTCGACGTCTTGCCCTGATCGGTGGCCATGCCGGTGGTCGTGTAGCGCTTGAGATGCTCGACCGAGCGGAAGCCCTCCTGATGCGACAGTTTGACGTCCTTGACGGTCACATCGTTCTGGAAATCGACCCAGGCGCGTTTCTTGCCCGAGGGGATGTGCCATTTCGGCGCGCCCTCATATGCCTCGTCCTCGGCCTTGGGGGCGGCTTTGCGCGAGACGGTAAAGCCCAGATCCTTGATCTGCGCATTGGCGGCCTTGCGCCCCTCGTCCAGCGCGGCGGCAAGCGTGAGGTTGCCATTGGCGGCCCCGGCCACAACCATGCCCTGCGGCAGATCCTTGCCCGGCACGAAGGCCGACAGATCCTCGTTCCAGACGGGGCGGCCGCGCTGGTGACAGGTCAGGTGGACGGTGGGGTTCCAGCCGCCGGACACGGCCAGGCAGTCGACGTCGATCATTTGCCCGTCGGTCAGCGTGATCCGCTTGAGCGCGAGGCGCCCGGCGGTATCCACGACGCCGGCACCGCGCACATGGCGCGCGCCCTTGACGTCGCAGACGGCGGGACGGTCGCGGGTGTCGATGATCGCGGCGATCTCGACGCCCTTCGCGGCCAGATCCTGCGCGGTGCGCCAGCCGTCATCGTTGTTGGTCAGCACCGCGACGCGCTTGCCCGGCGCCACGCCGAAGCGGTTCACATAGGTGCGCACGGCGCTGGCCATCATGATGCCGGGGCGGTCGTTGTTGCCAAAGGCGATGGGCCGCTCGGTCGCGCCGGCGGCCAGCACGGCGCGTTTCGAGTAGATGCGCCAGAGCACCTGGCGCGGCTTGCCGCCCGAGCCGGGCAGATGGTCGGTGCACCGCTCCAGCGCGCCATAGACGCCGTGATCATACGCACCATAGACCGACGTGCGCGTCATCAGGCGCACATTGTCCATCGCGGCCAGCTCGGCCACCGCCTGCGCGGCCCAGTCGGCACCGGCCATGCCATCGACTTCGAGCGTTTCGGAATTGAGCCGCCCGCCGGGGGCGAAATCCTCGTCCGCGAGGATGACGCGCGCGCCGCTGCGCGCGCCCGCCAGTGCGGCGGCAAGGCCGGAGGGGCCCGCGCCGATCACCAGAAGATCGCAGTGCAAAAAGCCCTTGTCATAGGTATCGGGATCGTCCTGCATCGACAGCCGCCCGAGGCCGGCAGAGGCGCGGATGATCGGCTCGTACACCTTTTCCCAGAACGCGGCGGGCCACATGAAGGTCTTGTAATAGAAACCCGCGGCCAGGAAGGGCGAGGCGAGGTCCGTCACCGCCATCAGATCGAATTCCAGCGATCCGCGATGGTTCTGGCTGGTCGCGGTCAGACCGTCGAAAAGCTCGGTCATGGTGGCGCGGGTGTTGGGCTCCTGCGCCGCGCCGCTGCGCAGCTGCACCAGCGCGTTCGGCTCTTCGGAGCCCGCGGTCAGGATGCCGCGCGGGCGGTGATACTTGAACGAGCGGCCGACCAGCACCTGACCGTTGGCCAGCAGCGCCGAGGCGAGCGTGTCGCCTGCGTAGCCCGTCATCGACTTGCCGTTGAAGGTGAAATCGAGCGACTTGGAGCGATCGACGAGACCGCCCTTGATCCGGTTGACCTGGCTCATTTGCTGCGCCCCCTTGCGCGGGCCACATCGCGGGCCAGTTCGACTGCGGTGATCTCATGGGTGAGGGTGTCGCGCGTGACCACCAGCCAGCTGCGATCGCCCTGTTCGTGATACCAAAGCTCCTGCATCGGCCCGGCGATATTGTCGCGGATATAGCCGTAATCGTGATACGCATCGGCGGCATCCTCGGCCTGCCAGTCGGGGCGGTCGATCAGGCATGCGTCGCCCAGATAGATGAATTCCGCAGCGTCGCGCGGGCCGAGAAGGGGGTGGTCGATGATCATGCGAGGCACCTTTCGTGTGGTGTCGGAATCTGAGTATTTTCACCAAGATGAAGCATGGCGGCGCTCAATGCAGGTTGGGCTGGTTGCCCTGACCTTTTTCGTCGATCATGTGGCCGCGCTTGAACCGGTCGAGGCGCATTTCCGCGGCGACGGGGTGGGGCGTGTCCTTGGCGATCAGATGCGCATAGCACCAGCCCGAGCCGGGCGTCGCCTTGAAACCGCCGTAGCACCAGCCGCCGTTGAAATAGAGCCCGTCGATATGCGTCTTGTCGATATAGGGCGAGCCGTCCATCGACATGTCCATCACGCCGCCCCAACTGCGCAGAAGGCGCGCGCGTCCGATGATGGGCATGATCGCCATGCCGCCCTCGGCCACGTCCTCGACCACGGGCAGGTTGCCGCGCTGGGCGTAGGAGTTGTAGCCGTCCAGATCGCCGCCGAAGACGAGGCCGCCCTTGTCGGACTGGCTGACATAGAAATGGCCCGCGCCGAAGGTGATGACGCCGGGGAGGACCGGTTTCAGCCCCTCTGTGACGAAGGCTTGCAGCACGTGGGATTCGATGGGCAGGCGCATCCCGGCGGTCGCGGCGACGCGGCTGGAAGAGCCGGCGACGCACATGGCGACCTTCTTGGCGCGGATCGGGCCGCGCGATGTCTGAACGCCGCGGCAGACGCCGTTTTCGATGTCAAACCCGGTGACTTCGCAATTCTGGATGATGTCGACGCCGCGGCTGTCGGCGCCGCGCGCATAGCCCCATGCGACCGCGTCATGGCGCACCGTGCCGCCGCGCCGCTGAAACAGACCCCCCTTGATCGGGAAGCGGGCATTGTCGAAATCGAGGAAGGGCAGTTCGGCGCGCAGCTGATCGGCCGTCGCATATTCTGCATCGGCGCCCGCGAGGAACATCGCATTGCCGCGCCGGATGAACGCATCGCGCTGCGCGTCGGAGTGCAGAAGGTTCAGGATCGACCGCTGGCTGACCATCGCGTTGTAGTTGAAATCCTGCTCCAGCCCTTCCCACAGCTTCAGCGACAGCTCGTAGAACGGCTCGTTGCCGGGCAGCAGATAGTTGGAGCGGATGATCGTCGTGTTGCGGCCCACGTTGCCGCTGCCGATCCAGCCCTTTTCAAGGACGGCGACATTGGTGATGCCGTGTTCCTTGGCCAGGTAATAGGCGGTGGCAAGGCCATGGCCGCCGCCGCCGATGATGATGACATCATACTCGGCTTTCGGCTCTGGCTCGCGCCAGACGGGCTTCCAACCCTTGTTGCCGGTCAGGCCCTCTTTGAGGATGCGGAGTGCGGAATAGCGCATGGGAAGATCCCCCGAATTTTGCTGAGTTGCGGCCACCATATCGAGTTGACCACTTTACACTTGCTTCAAAGTGACGTTTTCATGTCTGGAATGGACAAGCGCATGGATCATGGCACGGGCCGCCCTGCCGGGGCCGCAAGAATCGGGATCCTGCCGATCGCCGATTTTGCCGTGATGTCCTATGCCGCCACGGTCGAGCCGTTGCGCGCGGCGAACCTGCTGGCGGATCGCCCGCTTTACGAGATCATTCACCTTGCGGCGGATGACGCGCCGGTGCGCAGCTCGGGCGCCGCCGCGGTGCCGCCCGATGCGCGCGTCGGCGATGCGCTGAGGCTGGACATGCTGTTCGTGATCGCGGGCGGCGACATCAGCGATTTCAGCGATCCGCCGCTCTATCGCTGGCTGGCGCGGCTGGCGCGCGAGGGCGTGCAGCTGGGCGGGGTGTCGGGCGGACCGGTCATCCTGGCGCGTGCGGGGCTGATGGCGGGGCGGCGCATGACGCTGCATTGGGAATATGCCGAGGCGCTGGCCGAGATGTCGCCCGATCTGGCGGTCGAGCGGACGCTTTACGTGATCGACCGGGACCGCATGACCTGCGCGGGCGGCACCGCGCCGCTGGACATGATGCATGCGCTGATCGCGCGGCAACACGGGCCCATCTTCGCGCGGCGCGTCAGCGACTGGTTCATGCATACCGACATCCGCCCGCCCATCGGCCCGCAGCGCGCCGGTCTTGCGCAGCGCGTGGGCAGCCATACGCCCGCCGTGCTGGATGCGGTCGAGGCGATGGAGAGCCATGTCGCCGATCCGCTGGACCTGAACCAGCTTGCGAGCATTGCGGGCGTGTCCGCGCGGCAGCTGAACCGGCTTTTCGCCGATCAGCTGGGCCAGCCCGCCATGCGCTATTACCGCGCGCTGCGGCTGGACCGCGCGCGCAGCCTTCTGCGCAATTCGGCCCTGCCGCTGACGCAGATCGCGCTGGCGACGGGATTTGCCAATTCATCGCATTTCAGCCGCGCCTATTCGGAGCAGTTCGGGCAGGCGCCCTCGCGCTATCGGTAGCGGTCAGTCCAGCAGCCCGGCATGCTGCATCGCCGCCTTGACCAGCGCCTTGGTGCCATCGGTCAGCGGCACCAGCGGCGAGCGGACATCGGCGCTGCACCGGCCCAGAAGCGACAGCGCGTATTTCACGCCGACCAGCCCCGGCTCGGTAAAGATGGCGTGATGCAGCGGCATCAGCCGGTCCTGGATCTTGAGCGCCTCGGCGTAATCGCCCTTGAGGCAGGCGGCCTGAAGCTGCGCGGACAGCTTCGGCGCGACGTTGGCGGTGACGGAAATGCAGCCAACCCCGCCTTGGGCGTTGAAGCCGTGGGCGGTGGCATCCTCGCCCGAGATCTGGATGAAATCCGGCCCGCAGGTGATGCGCTGCGCGCAGACGCGGGCCAGATCGCCGGTGGCGTCCTTGACCCCGACGATGCGCGGCAGTTTGGCCAATTCGCCCATCGTCGCGGGCGACATGTCCACCGCCGAGCGGCCGGGAATGTTGTAGATGACGATCGGCAGATCGCAGCTGTCATGGGCGGCGGTGAAATGCGCGATCAGCCCGGCCTGCGTCGGCTTGTTGTAATAGGGCGTGACGACCAGCGCGGCATCGGCGCCGACCTTGTGGGCGTGCTGCATGAACTCCACCGTTTCGGCGGTGTTGTTGCTGCCTGCGCCCGCGATCACGGGGATGCGGCCCCGGACCACGCGCACGACCTCTTCGACGACGGCCTTGTGCTCGGTATGGGTCAGCGTGGGCGATTCGCCCGTGGTGCCGACCGGCACCAGACCATCGCTGCCCTGTTCGATATGCCACTCGATCAGTTTGCCCAGCGTATCGAAGTCCACTTCGCCGTTTTTCAGGGGCGTGACCAGGGCCGGAAGGGATCCTTTGATCATCACGTGAACTCCAATTCTTGTCGCGGGGCGTCATCGCCCGGTTGTGGGGCGCACATTGTGGCAAGGCGGCGTCCGCTGCCCTATATGGGCCGGGTGGACGGCGCTTTGGCGCGCGCTTAGGCTGGGGCCGTCTATCCTTTGCAATGACGGGAAATGCAAGCCATGTTGCGTCCTCTTTTCGCCGCCTTGCTGCTGTTCAGCGGCGCTTTGCCTGCGTTTTCCCAAGGCCCCGAGCGCATCCTGCCGCCCCGGCCGCTGGCGTCGGCGCTCGATGCGGGGGCCGCCGGGCGATGGGCGCGCGCCGCCGCGCTGGCCGAGCGCGACGGGCCGGTGGCCGGCGCGCTGGTCGAATGGGCGCGCCTGCGCTCGGGGCGCGGCACGGCGGAGGAGGTGCTGGCGTTTCTTGCGGCATATCCGCATTGGCCGGGGCTGGACCGGCTGCGCATGCAATCGCTGGAGGCGCTGGAGGACGCCAGCGACGCCGAGATCCTGGCCTTTTACAAGGGCGCCGCGCCGGAGACGGGCGCGGGCGTGTTGCGCCACGCCGAGGCGCTCAAAAACGCGAACCGGCTGGGCGAGGCCGAAATCGGCATCGTCGAGGCGTGGCTGACCTTCGATCTGAGCACCGAGGAGCATACCGCGTTCCTTAACGCCTGGGGCCGTTTGCTGGAGCCGCATCACGATGCGCGCATGGACATGACGCTGTGGCGCGGGCTGCGCGATTCCGCCCTGATGCTGCCGCTGGTCAGCGATGACATGCGCGCGCGCGCCGACATCCGCCTGATGGCCCGCGACGGGCGCCGCGGGATCGAGGAAAAGGTGGCGGGCCTGCCCGAAGAGATGCAGCGCGATGCGGGCATCGCGCATATGCTGTTCGAGCTTTATATCAGTCAGGACAAGGCCGAAAAGGCGATGGACCTCATGCAACGCCAGAGCCGTATCGAGGGCGGGCTGGGCGAGGCGTGGCGCTGGGCCGGGTGGCGGCGCAGCTTTGCCCGCCGGATGATGCGGAAGGGCGACTATGCCCGCGCCTACGATCTGGCCGCGCATCACCAGCTGGTCGATGGCTCGGCCTATGCGGATCTGGAATGGTTGTCGGGGTATCTTGCCCTGCGCTTCATGAACGACCCGGCGCTGGCGCTGGATCATTTCCAGCGGCTGCGCGCGGCGGTCGGCAGCCCCATTTCGATGGGGCGCGCGGGCTATTGGATCGGCCGCGCGCAGGAGGCGCTAGGCGATCCCGAGGCGGCACAGATCGCCTATGCGCAAGGGGCCGAGGAGCAGACCAGCTTTTACGGGCTGCTGGCCGCCGAAAAGGCCGGTCTGCCCGCCGATCCGGGCCTGGCCGGAACCGAGGAATTCGCGCCCTGGCGGCAGGCCGAATTTGCCCAGGGCGATCTGTTTCGCGCGGCGATGCTGCTGGCCGCGTCGGGGCAGCTGACCTATGCCGAATGGTTCATTACCACGCTGGCCGATACGCTGGAGCGCCCCGATCTGGGCAGCCTCGGCGCCGCGCTGGGCGATCTGGGCCAGCCGCATCTGCAGGTCATGCTGGGCAAGGCGGCGGCGCAGCGCGGGATCGTGCTGCCGGCCGCCTATTACGCGCTGCACCCGATGCGCGCGCTGGATCTGCCGGTGCCGATGGAAATGGCCCTCGCCATTGCCCGCCGCGAGAGCGAGTTCGATCATCTCGTGGCCAGCGGCGCGGGCGCGCTGGGCCTGATGCAGGTGCTGCCGGGCACCGCCAGCGACGTGGCGCGCGATCTGGGCATTGCCTATGATCGCAGCGCGGTTCTGACGGACTGGAGATATAATGCGCAGCTTGGCGCGACCTATCTGGCGCAGATGTCGCAGCGCTTCGGCGGCAATGTGGTGATGATCTCGGCGGCCTATAACGCCGGCCCCGCCCGCCCGCCGCGCTGGATATCCGAGCAGGGCGATCCGCGCAGCGGCGTGGGGATGGGCGCGCTCGACGTGATCGACTGGATCGAGTTCATTCCCTTCGACGAGACGCGCAATTACGTCCAGCGCGTTGCCGAAAGCCTGCCGGTCTACCGGGCGCGCCTTGGCAAGGCGCCCCACCCGGTGCCCTTCAGCGAGGAATTGACCGGCGCCACGATCCCCGCCTCCCTGAACTGACGCGCGCAGACCGGGCTGCGCGCGCCAAAGCTTCAGAACATCCGCCGCCAGCCCACGCCCAGCACCCAATCGGTGCCCAGCCGCGGCCCGTTCAGATCCTGATAGATCGGCACGCCGATATCGGCGCCCAGCTTGTGCCCTTTCAGCGGGCCGGTCTGCATGGTGTAATCGACCCCCGCCGTCAGCGTGACCGTATCACCGCCGTGAAAGGCCGGATTGGCGCCCTGCATCGCGCCCCGGATCTGCGGGTCGCGCCCGTCGATCCGGCCCAGCCGGGCGGCTTCGATCCGGCCCCACCAGGACACGGCGGCGCCCGGCTTGTAACTGGCCCAGGCCGACAGCGCGATCTCGTCGCCCAGGGAATATCCCTCGTCATTGCTGCCCAGCCGAATGATGCCGCGCAGCTGCCCGCCCCAATTCACGCGCCCCGCGCCGCTGCGATAGGCGAGCGCCGGCATCAGATCATAGGTGCCCGAGCCCAGCTGCATCGGATAGGCCATGCGCATCGTCATGGGCGTGCCCATCGGCGACAGCATCGTGCCGCTTTCGGTGATCGACCCCGTCGGCAGGCTGAGGCTCATGCTCAGCAGGACCCTCGACGCGCCTGTCGGCTTCAGCCCGTAGGTGGCGCCGATGCGGATATCGCCAAGGCCGCCTGCGCGCATTTTCGATGTGCCCAGCGTGGCGGTGCCGGACGGCCCGGCATAGGTCAGCGATGTCATGCTCTTCTCGACATAGGGCAGCATCGCCATCAGGCTCAGCCGGTCCGTCGCGCCATACATCAGGCCCAGCATGTGCATCTGCATCGTCATTTCCTGCGGCACCACGCGCAAGATCGGCGGCTGTCCCGGCGCGCCGAAAAAGACGTTGGGGATGGTGGTGGCGATGGTGTCGCTGCTGACCTCGCGGGTGCCGATGCGGTTGTCCGACATCGACATCGCGCCAAAGCGGTAGCTCATCATGAACTTGCCTTGCCGCGCCAGATGGTTGCCCATCACGCCGGCCGGGCCGTGCATGTCGCCATGCCCGCCTATCGCACCATGCGCGCCTTGCGCCATCTGCCCCTTTGGCGCGCCCGTCGCCGGCATGCTCATGTCCTGCGCCATCGCAGGCGCGCCTGTCAGCCCGGCCGCAAGGGCCAGCGCCTGTAAAAGAAATCGTTTCATTGTCTGTCACTATCTTTGCTTGTGCGCACGTGCGGCGCAGCTGTATCTGATTGAACGAGTGGGAAAATCAGACGGGCAAAGGGGGCGCGCGGGCCGGATTGGCGGGCAGGCGCGCAGGGCGCCGCGGGCGCGGATCCGGCAGCGCATGAACCTGCGCCGCGGCGCGGGCAGGGGCGGCGGCCAAAGGCGGCTCCATCGCCACCAGCGCCAGCGTGATCCCGCACAGGCTGCAATGATCGGGCGCGGCGCCGCCGAGATCGCCCAGCGGGCCGCCGGTATCCACCTGAACGATCTGCCCATTCAGGCACAGCGACGTCAGGCCCCGGCCCGCGTCGCCGGACATGACACCGACCGCCAGGAGCTGCAGCATCAGCGACAGCCCCATAAGGACCGGCAACGCGCCGGAGGCTTGCAGTATCTGGCGAAGGCAAAGGCGGCGCGTCATGGGGTCAGGGCAATGCGTGAATATCTGCCCACAGCAGTAGCGCCGTATTCTCCGCGCGCGAAGCGCAACCGGCCGGGCGCGGCGCGGCACGGTGCCGCATCTGCCCCGGCCGCGCCGCGGCCATCCGGCTTCATCTTGGCCGAAATACTCGCGCCGCAGGCTCCTGCGTCACGCCACCTTGCGCTGGCGCCAGAGCGTGAACAGACCCGCGCCCACCACGATCACCACGCCGATCGCCACGTTCATGCGGATCGTCTCGCCGAACACCGCGACACCGATGATCGAGACGAACACCAGTTGCAGATAGGCGAAGGGCTGCACGGCGCTGGCCTCGGCCACCGCGTAGCATTTGATCAGCGTGAAGTGGCCCAGCACCCCGGTCAGGCACAGTGCGGCCATCCAGCCCCAGTCGGCCGGCGCCATCGGCTCCCAGAACCACATGCCGACGCAGGTCATGCCCGCGGCGCCCACCGTGCCGGTCCAGAAAAAGCTGGTCGCCGCCGTATCGCGCCGCGCCGCATAGCGCGTCAGCAGACCGTAAAGCGCAAACATCAGCGCGCCGATCAGCGGGATGATCGCCGCGGGCTCGAACACGGTCACGCCCGGCTCGAGGATGATCAGCACGCCGACAAACCCGATGCCGATGGCGGTCCAGCGCCGCCAGCCCACGTATTCGCCCAGGACCGGGCCCGACAGGGCGGCGATCAGCAGCGGATAAAAGGCGAAAACGGCATGCGTTTCGATCAGCCCGAGGATGGTGAAGGCGACGATGAGCAGGCAGATCTCCGTCACCAGCAAAAGCGCGCGAAAGGTTTGCAAGAATGGCTGCGTCGTGCGCGCGGCGGCGCGCAGACCGCCCGGCTTGCGCGCCGACACGGCCAGAACGAACGCCGCAAAGAACCAGTAACGGATCATGATGACCATATAGACGTTGTATTCCGCCGCCAGATGGCGAGACAGCCCGTCCTGAATTGCGAAGATCAGCGTCGTGGCCAGCATCAGCAGGATGCCCAGCCGCGTGTTTTGTTCCGTCATCGCGGCATCCTTGCCCTGGTCATGTGTCTTTTGCGTCCGTAACCCGGCACGCGGCTAACGTCCATGCCCGCCGCCGCCAGCGCGCGGCGCACATCCCCGGCCGCCGTATAGGTCGCCGCCGTGCCGCCCGGCGCGGTGTGTGCGGCGACGGCGGCCATCAGGGCAGGCTCCCACAGCTGCGGATTGCGCGCGGGCGCAAAGCCGTCGAGGAACCACGCATCGGCGGCGCCCCTCCAGGCGGGCAGGGTGGCGCGCGCGTCGCCGATGATCACGTCCAGATGCACGCCGTCGCCCAGCTCGATCCCCGACTCGATGCGTTGCCAGCCCTCCAGCAGCCGCGCCGCGCGGGACGCCAGCGCGGGAAAGACGGCGAGCGCGCGCGCCATGTCGCCTGCGGCCAGCGGATAGGCCTCGAACGAGGTGAGGTGCAGCGTGCCGGGCGCGCCTGCCGCCGCCCATGCCTCGGCCGCGACCAGCATGTTCAGCCCGGTGCCAAAGCCCAGCTCGGCCACGCGGAACCCGTCGCGGAACCGCGCGGGCAGATCGTTGCCGTCCAGAAAGACATGGCGCGTCTCCGCCAGGCCATCATCAAGGCTGAAATACGGATCGTCGAAGCGGCGCGAAACCGGCACGTCGCCCGCCTTCCAGTCCAGCCCGGCGCGCTGGTCCTGCATGGCACAGTCCTTTATGCAAGGGTGAAATCAGGCGAACCATGCAGGGGGGCAAGGCGAATGGCAATGGCCGATGTGACGGTGCGCGGCGCGGGCATTTTCGGGCTGTCGGTGGCCTGGGCCTGCGCGCGGCGCGGCGCCGCCGTGCAGGTGATCGACCCTGCCGGGCCGGGGGCGGGCGCCTCGGGCGGTATCGTCGGCGCGCTGGCGCCGCATGTGCCGGAAAACTGGAACGACAAGAAGGCGTTCCAGCTGGACAGCCTGCTGATGGCAGAGACGTTCTGGGCCGAGGTGGCCGAAATCTCGGGCCGCTCGCCGGGTTATGCGCGCACCGGGCGGCTGCAACCGCTGGAGCCGGGCGGCGCCGCGCTGGCCGAGGCGCGGGCGGGCTGGTCGCGCAGTCTGTGGCAGGGCCGCGCGGTCTGGCGCGTGGCGGATGCCGCGGAGTTTGCGCATACGCCGGAATGTGAAGGGGGCCGCGTCATTCACGACACGCTGACCGCGCGGCTGCATCCGGCGCAGGCCTGCGCGGCGCTGGCCGCCGCGCTGAAGGTCAAGGGCGGTGTGATCCGCACCGAGGGGGATGATGAGGGGCGCGTGATCCGCGCCATCGGCGCGGCGGATCTGGCCGCGCTGAACGCCGTCCTTCCCCGGCAGGTGGGCGCGGCCATCAAGGGGCAGGCGGCGCTGATGGATCTTGCGCTGCCGGATCATCCGCAGATCTTTGCGAATGGCGTGCACATCGTCCCGCATGAGGATGGCACCACCGCCATCGGATCGACCACCGAGCGGGATTTCGACGGGCTGGGCACCGACGCGCTGCTGGACGAGGTGATCGCCGCCGCGCGCGCGGCCTTCGCCCCGCTGCGGGATGCGCGCGTGATCCGCCGCTGGGCCGGGCTGCGCCCGCGCACGCGCAGCCGCGCGCCGATGCTGGGCGCGCATCCGCTGCATCCGGGGCAGTTCATCGCCAATGGCGGCTTCAAGATCGGCTTTGGCATGGCGCCCAAGGTGGGCGAGGTGATGGCGGATCTGGTGCTGGAGGGCCTTGATGCCATCCCCGAAGGATTCCGCCCCGAGGCATCGCTGTGACGGCGCCCGGCGCGCGCGACATGGTCCTGACACCCATGGGCCTGCGCTATCGCGGACGGCTTTATCCGTGCAGCATCGGCAAGGGCGGGCTGACGCGCGCCAAGCGCGAGGGCGACGGCGCGACGCCCGTGGGCGCGCATCGCATTGTCATGACGCTCTACCGCCCCGACCGGATGGCAGCGCCCGCGCCTTGGGCGCGCCCCATCGTGACCGGCGATCTGTGGAGCGACGATGCAGGCGACGCCGCCTACAACACCTGGGTGCGCGCGCCCTATCGGCACAGCCACGAGGCGCTGCGCCGGGCCGATCCGCTTTATGATCTGGTGCTGGTCACCGACTGGAACTGGCCGCATGCGGTGCCGGGCCGGGGCAGCTGCATTTTCATGCATCGATGGCGCAGGCCCGGCTATCCGACCGAAGGCTGCATTGCGCTGCGCCGCGATCATCTGCATCGGATCGCCGCGCAGGCCGCGCCGGGAACGCGCCTGATCGTGCCGGATCTTTAAAGATGCCGCGCCGTTTCGGGACCGGATTTTCATCCGGTTGCGGGAAACGTGAGCCGAAATCTGCCGAAATCAAAGCGGGACATAGATAAAGAAAACTTTGCGCGCACCAGGCGAACAGTTTCTTTTGCGCTTTGATCCGAATTTGTTTAAGTAAAGCCACTAATTCATCAATGGGACTCCAATGGCAAAATTCGATCTGAAATCCATGAGCATGCAGGAATTGAAATCCCTGCAAAAGAAAGTCGAGCGCGAAATGGCGGGCCGCGACAAGCGGCAGCGCAAGGACGCGCTGAGCGCGGTGCGCGAAAAGGCCAAGCAGCTTGGCTATTCGCTGGACGAACTGGTCGGTGAGGGCGGGCGTGCCAAGCCTGCCGGTAGCGCCGACAAGCCCAAGACCACCCGCGCGCCTGCGCCTGCAAAGTATCGCAGCAAGGACGATCCCACCCTGACCTGGAGCGGCCGCGGACGCCCGCCCCGCTGGATCAAGGAAGCGCAGGAAAAGGGCGTGGATCTGGAAACGCTGAAGATCGATCAGACGCCCCGCGCGCGTCAGTCGTAATCACGCTCGCCGAAAATGGCGCTTCCCACGCGAATGTGGGTAGCGCCCTGGGCAATCGCGGTTTCGAAATCTCCGCTCATGCCCATTGAAAGACCCGAAAGGTCATTACGCGCCGCGATTTTCGCCAATAGCGCGAAATGCAGGCTTGGCTCTTCGTCCACAGGTGGAATGCACATCAATCCCTTGATTGGCAATTCCAGTTTGCGGCATTGCGCGATGAAGTCGTCGGCATCCGCGGGCAGCACGCCGGCCTTTTGTTCCTCTTCGCCGGTATTGACCTGCAAAAACAAATCAGGGCAATGCCCTTCCTCGTCCGCGATACGCGCGATCGTGTTGGCCAGTTTCGGGCGATCGACCGAGTGGATCGTCTGGAACAGATCAAACGCCTGGCGCACCTTGTTGGATTGCAGCGGCCCGATCAGGTGCAGGTCCACATCCTGAAACGTGTCACGGAATTCCGGCCATTTGCCGGCGGCTTCCTGAACGCGGTTCTCGCCAAAGACGCGATGCCCCTCGCGCAGGACCTCCGCGACGCGCGCGTCTGGCTGCATCTTGGACACGGCGATCAGCGTGACGCAGCCGGGACTGCGCCCCGCGGCGGCGATCGCGGCCTCCACGCGGGCGGTGATATCGGCAAGGCTCATGGCGTCCCTCTTTGGATAATGCGGTGTCGGGCGGCATTTAACCACCCGCCGCACCCGGATGCAAAGCGTCATGGCACCGCCGCGCGCCGACGGCTTGCAAACAGCTTGCCCCGCCCGCACGCGTTGGTTACTAGAGAAGAAGGCAATATCGGACGGTAATATGATGCTTCTTTCGCTAAATCGCGCTGTGATCGCAATTGCGGGCTTGGGTATGCTCGCGGCGTGTGGCGACGAGCCACCCAAATTCGATCCCAAGGCCGTCGCGGTCGAAAGCGGCAGGGAGGCCAAGGGGCCCGCCCGTGTCGGCGTGGCGCCGGGCGAGCCGGGGGGGAGCATCCTCGAGATCTTTCGCGGCAAGGATGCGGGCGTCAAGGTGAACCGCCACTTGTGGACCGCGTCGCTGCAGGTGCTCGATTTCCTGCCGATTCAGTCCGCGGATCCGTTTACCGGCGTCATCTCAACCGGCTACGGCGTGCCGCCGGGGGGCGGGCGTGCCTATCGCGCGACCATCCTGATCAGCGATCCGGCGCTTGATGCGCGGTCGCTGAACGTGGCGCTGGCCACGCAAAGCGGCCCGGTCGATGCCGGAACGCAGCGCGCTGTCGAGGATGCGATCCTGTCGCGCGCGCGCCAGCTGCGCATCCAGTCCGGGAAATACTGATCGGTTAGATGCCCGGGGCCGCCCCGTCCGTCAGGATGCGCGCGGCGTCTTCATGATCCCGTCGACCCATGCGATCTGCCTTGGCAGGCATGTCTGTTGCAGATCGTATTCATCAATCATCAGCCGCCGCGCCGCGGCGCCCAGCCGGGCGCGCGCGTCCGCATCCTCCAGCAGATCGCACAGCTCGCGCACCAGCGCCGCGCGATCAAAGAAATCGACCAGCCTGCCGGTCTGATCGTGGGTCACGACCTCGCGCACCGGGGCGGTATCGCTGGCGACGATGGCGGCGCCGCAGGACATCGCCTCCAGCAGCGACCAGCTGAGCACGAACGGATATGTCAGGTAGACATGCACGCGGCTGATCTGCAGCACGCGGGTGAAATCGTCATGCGGGATCCGGCCGATGAAATGAACGCGGCGCCAATCCTCGGGGCTGATCCGGTCTGCCACCTCCTCGCGGAAGATCTGCTTCCATGTCTTGCCGTTTGGGGGCGCGCTGCCATAGCTGACCTCGTTGCCGCCGATGATCATGACGCGGGCATTCGGCCGCTGGCGCAGCAGGTCGGGCAGGGCGCGCATGAAGACGTGATAGCCGCGATAGGGCTCAAGATTGCGGTTGATGAAGGTGATGATCTCGGTGTCGCGGGTGTAGGGCGCGAATCCCTTCAGCTGAAGCGTGACGTCCGGATCAGGCGCCGACCATGCGGTATCGATGCCGTCATGCGCGACGGTGATGCGGCGGCGGAATTCGGGCGGAAACGTATCGGCCTGAAACGCGGTCGGGCTGAGCCCTGCATCCGCCTGCGGAAAATGCAGGTGGTTGTTGAGGTTCTTCAGTCGGATGCGCAGGGGCTGAACCTCCGGCTCGGCCGCGCGGAATTCGGGATCGAAATCCAGATGCGGATACTCGGCCTCGTGATAAAGCTCGCAATAAAGGCCCACGCGGGCGTTCGGCCACAGATCGCCCAGGAACATCGATTCGCCCCAGCCGGGATGCGCCAGGATCAGATCGGGCTCGTAGCCCTGCTGCGCCAGAGCTCGCGCCGCGCGCCAGCACGCCTCGCCGCGCGTTACCTTGGTGTCCAGATCCACCAGCCACGGGTGCACATTCTGCCCCGGCCGCGCGGGCAGGGTATAGGGAAGCACGCGCACCCCCTTCCAGACCGCCGGCTCCTTTACCTTCAGGGTGAGCGCGGTGCAGGTGTCACCGCGTGCCGCAAGGGCGGGGGCCAGGTGTTTGAACTGGCCGGGAAAATTCTGGTGAATGAAAAGGATGTTCATGAAAATGCCTGCGCTGGATCTTTGGCGCCGCTTATAAGCGGCGCCCGCGGGCCCGCAAACCCTCGCAAATCTGCGCCGCCCCACTGGACGCTGGGCGCCGCTGCGCCTATCACCGCTCCTGACGCATTGATCCAGTGAAAGACGCCGCCATGTCCCGCTATTCCCCCGCCGAAATCGAAGCCAACTGGCGCAAAGCCTGGGATGAGGCCGGAATTTTCCGCGCAGGCAACGACCCGGCCAAGCCGAAATATTACGTGCTGGAGATGTTTCCCTACCCCTCGGGACGCATCCACATGGGCCATGTGCGCAACTACACGATGGGCGACGTGATCGCGCGGCACAAGCTGGCCACCGGCCATAACGTGCTGCACCCGATGGGCTGGGACGCGTTCGGCATGCCGGCCGAAAATGCCGCGATGGCCTCGGGCGGGCATCCCAAGGACTGGACCTATCAGAACATCGCCGATATGCGCGCGCAGATGAAACCGCTGGGCCTGTCGATCGACTGGAGCCGCGAATTCGCCACCTGCGATCCGGAATATTACGGCCAGCAGCAGGCGCTGTTCCTCGACATGCTGGAGGCCGGGCTGGTCTACCGCAAGAACGCGGTGGTCAACTGGGATCCGGTGGACATGACCGTTCTGGCCAATGAGCAGGTCGAGAACGGGCGCGGCTGGCGCAGCGGCGCCGAGGTAGAGCGGCGCGAGCTGACGCAGTGGTTCTTTGCCATCTCGGACATGGCCGAAGAGCTGCTGGAGGCGCTCGATACGCTGGACGACTGGCCCGCCAAGGTGAGGCTGATGCAGGAGAACTGGATCGGCAAATCGCGCGGGCTTCAGTTTGCGTTCGGCCTGAACGAGGGGCCCGACGGCTTTGACCGGATCGAGGTTTACACGACGCGGCCCGATACGCTCATGGGGGCCAGCTTTGTCGGGATCTCGCCCGATCACCCGCTGGCCAAGCAGCTGGAAAAGGACGATGCCGAACTGGCCGCGTTCAACGCGGAATGCCGCAAGGGCGGCACCACCGAGGAGGCGCTGGAGAAGGCGGAAAAGCGCGGCTACAACACCGGCCTGACCGTGCGCCATCCCTTTGATACGGCGTGGGAATTGCCGGTCTATGTGGCCAACTTCATCCTGATGGATTACGGCACCGGTGCCATTTTCGGCGTGCCCGCGCATGACCAGCGCGATTTCGACTTTGCCACGAAATACGCCCTTCCGATCATTCCCGCTTTTTTGCCGTCCGAGGATGCGGACCCGCAGTTGAATGCCCCTTACGTGCCGCCGAAAACCGAGCCGGTGCATTATGTCAGCACCATCGCGGGCGACACATGGCAGACCGGCGCCGAGGCGATCGAGGCCACCATCGCCTTTTGCGAGCAGAACGGCGTGGGCCAGGGCGTGACCAAGTACCGCCTGCGTGACTGGGGCCTGTCGCGGCAGCGCTATTGGGGCTGCCCGATCCCGGTGGTGCATTGCGACGCCTGCGGCGTGGTGCCGGAGAAAAAGGAAAACCTGCCCATCCGCCTGCCCGATGATGTGACCTTCGACGTGCCCGGCAACCCGCTGGACCGCCATCCGACATGGCGGAACGCGCCGTGCCCGAAATGCGGCGCGGATGCGCGGCGCGAGACGGATACGATGGATACATTCGTTGACAGCTCGTGGTATTTCATCCGCTTCACCGCGCCCCATGCGGACACGCCCACCGATATTGCGGCGGCGGAATACTGGATGAATGTGGACCAGTATATCGGCGGGGTCGAACATGCGATCCTGCACCTGCTCTACAGTCGCTTTTTCGCCCGCGCGATTCATATCACCGGCCATCTGCCGAAATCGGCATCCGAGCCGTTCAACGCGCTTTTCACCCAAGGCATGGTGACGCACGAGATCTACCAGACGCGCGACGAGAATGGCAGACCCGTCTATCACCTGCCCGAGGATGTGCAGGACGGCAAACTGGCCGACGGCACGCCCGTTCAGATCGTCCCCTCGGCCAAGATGTCGAAATCCAAGAAGAACGTCGTCGATCCCATCGGCATCATCGACGCCTACGGCGCCGACACCGCCCGCTGGTTCGTGCTGTCCGACAGCCCGCCGGAGCGGGACGTGGAATGGACCGCCGCGGGGGCGGAGGCCGCGTTCAAGCACCTCTCGCGCGTCTGGCGCATCGCGTCCGAGATCGCGGCCAGCGACGCGCCGGGCACGTCCGAGGCGGACGAGGCGCTCCTGCGCGAGATGCACAAGGCGATCCATGACGTCACCGGCGGTGTCGAAAGCTTCGGCTTCAACGCGGCCATCGCGCGGCTCTATGCCTTTACCGGGGTGCTGGCCAAAAGCGAAGCGGGCGCGCAGGCCAAGCGCGCGGCGGCGCGCACGCTGGCGCAGCTCATGGCGCCGATGACGCCGCACCTGGCCGAGGAGATGTGGCAGATGCTGGGCGGCGAAGGGTTGGTCGCCGTCGCACCGTGGCCGGTGGCGGACCCGGCGATGATGCAGGACGACACCATCACCCTGCCGGTTCAGATCAACGGCAAGCGACGCACCGAGATTCAGGTGCCGCAGGAGATGGCAAAGGATGAGGTTGAAAAGATCGCGCTGGCAACCGATGCTGTGCAGCGTGCGCTGGAAGGGGCCCAGCCCAAAAAGGTGATCGTTGTCCCCGGCCGGATCGTCAATGTCGTCATTTAACCGCCGCTCATTCCTGCTTGCCGCGCTGGCGGCGCTGCCTGCCTGCGGATTCTCGCCGGTCTATGGGCCGGGCGGAGCCGGGACCGCGCTGCAGGGGGCGGTTCTGGTCGATGAGCCGCTGACGCGGGACGGCTATCTTCTGACCCGCGAGATCGAATCGCGGCTGGGCCGGGCCAATCCGGGGCGCTTTGGGCTGAGCCACGCGATCACGGTGCGGCAGGAATCGGTCGCCATTTCCAAGGCCAACGTGACGACGCGCTTTCGCCTCTTGGGCGATGTCACCTATGCGCTGCGCGATCTGGAAAGCGGCGCGGTTGTCACCTCCGGCAAGGTCAGCAATTTCACCGGCTACTCTGCCTCCGGCACCACCGTGGCGACGCAGGCGGCCGAAGGCGATGCACGGCGGCGCCTGATGAACATCATGGCCGATCAGATCGTCACGCGGCTGATCGTGGCCGCGCCCGCCGCCCCGCAATGAAGCTGGCCCCCCGCGACGCGCCCGGCTATTTCGCCCGGCCCGATCCCGCCCGCGCGGGGCTGCTGATCTATGGCGGCGATGCGATGCGGATTGCGCTGCGCCGGGCCGAGGTGATCGCGGCGCTTGCCGGACCCACGGGCGAGGAGGAGATGCGCATCACCCGCATGGCTGCGGGCGATCTGCGCAAGGATCCCGCGCGCCTGAATGACGCGGTCAAGGCCGCCAGCTTCTTCCCCGGCCCGCGCGTGGCCTTTGTCGAGGACGCGACCGAGGCGCTGGCCGCGCCGATCCTTGCCGCGCTGGAGGACTGGCGCGAGGGCGATGCGCAGATCATCGTCACGGCCGGCGCGCTGAAACCCACCTCCAAGCTGCGCAAGACCTTCGAGGCGCACAAGAATGCCTATGTCGCCGCGATCTATGACGACCCGCCCAGCCGGGAAGAGATCGAGCAGAGCTTGGCGAAATCGGGGCTCAGGAATATCGGGCAGGACGCGCTGCGCGATCTGCACGATCTGGCCCGCGCGCTGGATC
This sequence comes from Pelagivirga sediminicola, assembly GCF_003072125.1. GTDB lineage: Bacteria > Pseudomonadota > Alphaproteobacteria > Rhodobacterales > Rhodobacteraceae > Roseovarius > Roseovarius sediminicola. Next base: position 317,415 of record NZ_QCYH01000002.1, read on the forward strand.
CGGGCGATTTCCGCCAGACGATGGACAAGCTGTCGCTCTACAAGCTGGGCGATGATACGCCGCTGGGCCCCGAAGATATCGCCGCCTGCGCGCCCGCCTCGGTCGAGGCGGATCTGGACGACATCCTGCATATCGTGGCCGAGGCCCGGTCCGGCGAGATCGGCCCGATGATGAAACGCCTGCGCGCCCAAGGGGTGCAGCCCGTCGCGCTGTGCATTGCGGCGACGCGGCATTTTCGCACGCTCTATACGGCGGCCTCCGATCCCGGCGGGGTCAGCCAGGGCATCGCGCGGATGCGCCCGCCGGTCTTCGGCCCGCGCCGCGACCGGATGCAGCGGCAGGCGCAGGCATGGGGCGCGGCCAATCTGGAAACCGCGCTGAGCCTTTTGACCGAGACCGACCTGACCCTGCGCTCGGCCGCGCAGACCGCGCCGCAGATGCCGTTGGTGGAGCGGGCGCTGATCCGGCTGGCGATGATGGTGCGGCGCTGAGACGGCCCGTCAGGTGGTCTTGGCGATGTCCGCTTCGATCATGGCATAGAATTCGGCGGCGGTGATGCGCTGGTGGTCGCCTTCCAGCGCATAGCCTTTCGGCTTGGCGTCGATGAACATCTCCATCGCCAACGAAATTCCGTCAGTGTCGTCCAGCCCGCCCATATTGAGATAGTAGGTGCCATGCTGCGGGCCGGGCGCAACGAGGCGGAACCACAGGCTGCTGCCGCACGCGCCGCAAAAGGCGCGCTCGCCCCATTCGGACGATTTATAAACCTTGATCGTGTCGCCTTGGTCGATGCTCAGCCCATCGCTGGCAACCTCGACGGCCAGCCCGATCCCGCCCGACCATTTGCGGCACATGCTGCAATGACAGGCGCCGGCCTGGGTCACGGGGGTGTCAAAACTATATCTGGCAGCGCCGCACAGGCAGGATCCGGTATGGGGCATCGAACGTCTCCTTGGGTCAGGTTGCGCCGTTGCACGGCATCGCGCGCAGGAGGCTGCGCCCAAGCTTGGCATGTCGATACCACACTGGCAATTGCGGCGGCGCGCCGGTCACTCGGCGGCGGATTCGCTCTCATCCGGGGTTTGCGGAGCGGCCTGCGCGTCACCATCTTCGATCGCAGGCTCGTCCGGCGTGTCCTCCGGTTCGGTCGCGGCGGCGCTGTCCGGCGCCCCGCCGCCATCCCCGCTGCGCGCCTCTACGGGGAGCGCGCCATCCTGCCAGACGCCGCTGTCTTCGTCGCCCGATGCATAGCGCATGGTGCCGGCGCCCTGCCGCTTGCCATCTACGAAAAGCCCCTCGTAGACGTCGCCATTGGTGTAGGTTGCCACGCCCTTGCCGTTGATTTCGCCGTTCTTCCACTCGCCCTCATAGACGAACCCGTCCGGCATCTCGATGCGCCCGGTGCCGTCGCGCTGGCCGTTCACGAAGCTGCCGGTATAGACCGTGCCATCGGGGTAGGTCGCCGTGCCCTGGCCCTGACGCTCGCCCTCGGACCATTCGCCCTCGTAGCGATAGCCATCGGCATAGGTCATCACGCCCTGGCCGTGGTTGCGCGCATCCTTGAACATGCCCTCATAAACCAACCCGCTGGGATAGGTGGCGCGGCCTTGCCCGTCGATCACGCCATCGACCCACTGGCCGTCATAGGTGGCGCCGTCGGGATAGGTGATCTTGCCCTCGCCATTGGCGAGGTCATCGCGGAAGTCGCCCTCGTAGACGGACCCGTCGGGATAGGTGACGCGCCCCGTGCCGGAGATCTGCCCGGCCACCCAGCTGCCCTTGTAGACATAGCCATCAGTGCCGGTGAACGTGCCCTGACCGTCGCGCTTGTCATCGGCAAACCCGCCCTCGTAGACATCGCCGTTGTCATAGACGACGCGCCCCTGACCCTCGCGGCGCCCGGCCACCAGATTGCCCTCGTAGACATCGCCATTGGGCTGGGTCAGCGTGCCCTTGCCGTCGATCTGCCCGTCTTTCCACAGGCCCGAATAGATCAGCCCGTCGGGCATGGTCAGCGTGCCGGTGCCGTCGCGCGCGCCGCGCTTGACCTCGCCCTCGTAGGTGGCGCCGTCGGGATAGGTGATCTTGGCGGTGCCGTCCTTGACGCCCTCGCTCCAGTCGCCCTCGTAGATATAGCCGCCGGGCGACGTCATGGTGCCGCGCCCGTGATGCATGGCGTTCAGGAATTCGCCCTCGTAGCGCACGCCGTTGGCATAGACGGCCACGCCGCGCCCGGTGATCTTGCCGTTGACCCAGCCGCCCTCGTAGGTGCCGCCATCGGTGAACACGATCTTGCCGGTGCCGTTGGGCTTGCCCAGCGCAAACTCGCCCTCGTAGACCGATCCGTTGGGAAAGCGCGCGGTGCCGCGGCCCTTGATCTCGCCCTCCTGCCAGTCGCCGCTGTATTCATAGCCGTTGGGCAGGGTGTAGGTGCCGGTGCCGTGCTGCAACCCGTCCTTGAACGTACCCTCATAGACGCCGCCATCGTCATATTGCTTGGTCTGGATCGCGCCGTCCTGTGCGGCGGCGCCGGTGGCCGCCCCGCAGGCAAGCGCGAGCGTCGCGGCGAAAAAGGTCTGTCGTGTCAAGTTGGATGCCATGCTGTGCCCCGGATGCCCCCTCGTGCGGCGCTCCAAAGGCGCCGCTACTGGGGCAAAAGTAATGGACCGCCAGCGTCGGGGCAACGCGATTCGTCCCCGCCAGCGTGCTGCCGCCTGTGCCGCGCCCTTGCAAAACGCGGGCGGCCCGGCGCAATCGGCGATTGGGATCGCTGCGAAAACACTTTAGATCAGGGCGTGACAATTAAAGGAGCCGCCCATGCCCGACCGTTTTCGCCTGACCCTTGCGCAACTGGCCCCCACCGTGGGCGATCTGGACGGCAACGCCGCGCAGGCGCGCGAGGCATGGAAGGCCGCGCGCGCGGCGGGCGCCGACATGCTGGCGCTGCCGGAGATGTTCATCACCGGCTACAACACGCAGGACCTGGTGCTGAAGCCTGCGTTCCATCAGGCCGCCATCGCGGCGATCCATGCGCTGGCCGCCGATTGCGCGGATGGCCCGGCCATCGGCATCGGCGGCCCGGCGCTGGAAGGCGCGGGGCTGTGCAACGCCTATTACGTGTTGCAGGGCGGCGAGGTGACGGCGCGGGTGCTGAAGCATCATCTGCCCAACGAGACCGTGTTCGACGAAGTGCGTCTTTACGGCGCGGCGCCGGTGGCGGGGCCCTACACCGTCAAGGGCGTGCGCATCGGCAGCCCCATCTGCGAGGATGCCTGGCACGAGGATGTCACCGAAACCCTGGCCGAAACCGGCGCCGAGCTGCTGCTGGTGCCCAACGGCTCGCCCTATTATCGCGGCAAGATGGAGACGCGCCAGACGATCATGGTGTCCCGCGTGATCGAGACGGGGCTGCCGCTGGTCTATCTCAACATGACAGGCGGACAGGACGATCAGGTGTTCGATGGCGGCAGTTTCGTGCTGAACCCCGGCGGCGCGCTGGCGGTGCAGATGCCGCTGTTCGAGGATGCGCTGGCCCATGTGGATTTCACGCGCGGCGCGGACGGCTGGACGGCACAGAAGGGCGATCTGGCGCATATCCCCTGCAGTTTGGAGCAGGATTATCACGCGATGGTCGTGGCCTTGCGCGATTACATGCGCAAATCGGGCTTCGGGAAGGTGTTGCTGGGTCTGTCCGGCGGGCTCGATTCGGCGATCGTCGCGGTGATCGCCGCCGATGCGCTGGGCGCGGAAAACGTGCGCTGCGTGATGCTGCCGTCGGAATATACCAGCCCCGCGTCGCTGGAGGATGCGCAAAGCGTGGCCGAGGCGCTGGGATGCCGCTATGATTTCGTGCCCATCGACGAGCCGCGCGCGGCTGTCGGTGCGGCCCTCGCGCCGCTTTTCGAGGTGACCGAGCCGGGCGTGACCGAGGAGAACATCCAGTCGCGCCTGCGCGGCCTGCTGCTGATGGCGCTCAGCAACAAGTTCGGCGAGATGCTGCTGACCACGGGTAACAAGTCCGAGATCGCGGTGGGTTATGCCACGATCTATGGCGACATGAACGGCGGCTACAACCCGATCAAGGATCTCTACAAGACCCGCGTTTTCGACATCTGCCGCTGGCGCAATGCGCATCACCGCGACTGGATGATGGGCCCCGGCGGCGAGGTGATCGCGCCGCGCATCATCGACAAGCCGCCCTCGGCCGAGCTGCGCGCCGATCAGAAGGACAGCGATTCGCTGCCCGATTACCCGGTGCTGGACGGGATACTGGACATGCTGGTGGACCAGGATGCCAGCGTCGCCGATTGCGTGGCGGCGGGATATGACCGGGCCGATGTGAAAAAGGTCGAAGGGCTGCTTTATACCAGCGAATACAAGCGGTTTCAGTCCGCGCCGGGCACGCGGCTGAGCAAGCGGGCCTTCTGGCTGGACCGGCGTTATCCGATCGTCAACCGCTGGAGGGATGACAGCGGAGGCTGAAAGGGCGCTGCGCGCCGGAGTATTTTTGCCAAGATGAAGCCCCGGCGCGTCATTCCCACCAGCGGTCGATAGTGGCGATGTCGTCATCGGACCAGCCGAAATGATGCGCGAATTCGTGGACCGTCACATGCGCGACGAGCTGCTCCAGCGTGACGCCCGGCCGCGTCGCCAGCTCGGCCAGGATGGGCCGGCGGAAGAGCCAGACCGTATCGGGCCAAGGCGAGGGGTAGGCGACCGATTTATGCGTCATCGGCACGCCCTCGTAGAGGCCGGTCAACTGCATCGGATCGTCCATGTCCAGATCGGCCAGCAGGGCCGCATCCGGCATATCCAGCACCCGCAAGGCGACCTGCGCCGCGGCATCCGCAAAGGGCGCGGGCAGCGCGTCGACGGTGTCGCGCGCGATCTGCTCCATCTCGTCAAGGGTCGGGATATGCTGGCTCATCCCGCCCATATGGGCGGGATGCAGGGCAAAGGGAAGGGCGCTCAGAGCCGCAGCTGATAGCTTTCGGGCAGGTAGGCATAGCCGCCCTCGGTGCGTTTCACATATCCCATGGCCGGGAAGGGCATGTGATAGCCGATGAAGGGCATGCGCTCGGCCGCCAGCATGTCCAGCAGCGCGTGGCGCGTGGCCGCAGCGGCGGATTTGTCCATGTCGAAAGAGACCTCCCAATCGGGATGGGCCAGCGAAAAGACCGGATGATTGGCAAAATCCGCGCCGATCAGCAGCGATTTCCCGGCGCTCTCGATCCGGTAGGCCATGTGGCCGGGCGTGTGGCCGAACGCCTCGACGGCGGTGATGCCGGGGGCGGCGTCCTGGCCCGGCTCGATCATCGTCGTCTGTTCGGCCAGGGGGCGCATCTTGGCTTCGAAGCCGTCATTCTCCGCGGCGGCCCAGTGGTCGAACTCGGCCGCGCCGGTGACATAGCGGGCATTGGCAAAGGTGGCGCCGTCCGCGCCCATCAGGCCACCGATGTGATCGCCGTGCATATGGGTGATGACCACGATATCCACCTGATCGGCGCTGTATCCCGCGCCGCTGAGCGCCTCGGTCAGCCCCGCCGGGTCCAGCCCGGTATCGAACAGCACCAGCGTCTCGCCGGTATTGACCAGCGTCGGCGTGAAGAAGAACTGCGCCACCTCTGTGGGCAGCAGCGCGTCGCGGGCGACCTCGGCGAAGGTGTCATCGTCGACATTCAGCCCGAATATGCTGTGCGGATCCTCGCGCGGGGCTGTGCCGGCGAGTAAATTCGTGATCTCGAAATCGCCCAGTGCAATACGCCGGTGCGTGGCCGAGGACGGCCCCATCATCGGGGCGGCCGCGCGGGCGGCATGGGCCAGCGGCAGCGCGGCGGCGGCGCCCAGCAGGGCGCGGCGGGACAGGGTGTGTCGTCTCATTGGCGTGTCTCCCGTGTTTTTGCTGGTCTCAAGGGTAGGGCAGCGGCCGCCTATTGCGGCTCACGATCGCGTGAACGACTCAGAGCGGGATGCGCAGGCGCAGGAAACCTTCCGGCGTCAGGCCCAGATCCTGCGCGGCGATGGCGCGCAGCGCGGCGGGATCGCGGCGCAGCTCGGGCGAGGTGTCCAGAAGCACCGCGTTGCCGGCCATCGGGGCGAAACGCCAGCCGGGCGGTTGCTCGGGCGGCACGTTCAGCGGTGCGCGCGCGATTTCGTCCGCCAACTGGTCGCGCAGGGGCCGGTCGGCGGTGTGGATCACCGTGCTCTGGCCCGCGTCCACGAAGCCGCCGCCGCCATGGGCGCGGTAGGTATTCGTGGCCAGCACGAAGCGGTCCGCGTCCTTGAGCGGCTGTCCGGCGTGGCGCAGATCGCGGATACGCCGCGCGCCGGAGTTCAGCAGCGCGCCGGTCCGGTCGAAACGGGGCGGCCGCGACAGGTCGATCTGATAGCTGAGCCCCAGAATGACGTCGAAATCATGCCCCGGAATGTCTGTATCGCGCAGCATCGCCTCGGGCGTGCCGGGCGTTTGCATGGCAAAGCAGATGGCCGCACGCTCCAGCCAGTCCCGCAGCTGCGCGCCGGTGACGAGTATGCCGCACAGCCGGTTGGGAAAGGGATAGAGATCCGCCGCATGGCGCAGCGAGATCGGGCCGGCCTGCACATCGCAGAAATTCTGCGGGCCGCCGCGCCCTCCGGTCTTGAAGGCGGCCGTGGCGGCAAGGATGGGCAGGCCTTCATGGGCTGTGCCCGCCAGCCCGCGCGACAGGATGCGGCGCTGCAGGATATTGACGGCGGCGACCGAGGGATCCGGCCGCACCAGCGCCAGAAAGCTGTGCAGCGGCTGCATGCAATATCCGATGGGCCGGCGCATCTGCTTGAGCGTCATGTCATGGGCCGCCTGCACGCCGCGCACCAGATCGGTGTCGGGCGGGACGGGGGCGCGCGCGGGCGCCTCGGCCACGGATCTCAGATCGCAGCGATGGGCCGCGACGCGCCAGCGCCCGCCGCGCCGGACCACGGTCAGATCCATCACCCCAAGGTGGGATCCATGCGCGCCGGCCATCACCGCGGGCGTGCCGTTCAGCATGCCAGCCGCGTGATCTATGCCCGCCGCCGTGCCCGGCGCCGTGATGGCGCCGCCCCGGCGCGGGAAAATGTCGTGGCTGTGGCCGGCCATGATCGCATCGACGCCCGGTATCGCCGCGAGCGGCAGCGCGGCGTTTTCCATTATCGGATGCGCCTCGGCGGTGTCGATGCCCGTATGCGCCAGCAGCAGCACCAGATCGGCGCCCGCCGCGCGCACCTGCGGCACGAGGGCGCGCGCGGTCTCGACCATGTCACGGGCCTGCAACTGGCCCGCCAGATGGGGCGCGTCCCATTGGTTGATCTGCGGCGGCACCAGGCCGATGACGCCCAGCGTCAGGACCTGCCCGCACCCGGCCTCATCCGTGACGGTGCGGCGCAAAAGCTGATAGGGCGGCATGTAGCAGCGGGCGGGCCCGGCGCCGGGCCATGTGAAGACATTCGCGCAGGTGAACGGAAATGTCGCATCGGCCAGCGTGCGGCCCAGCCAGTCCAGCCCGAAGTTGAACTCGTGATTGCCAAGCCCGGCCGCGTCATAGTTCAGCCGGTTCATCGCGGCGATCACCGGGTTCGGGCCGCGCCAGCCGCTGCCGCTCTGGCCGGTCACGTCGCCGACGGGGGTGCCCTGAAGCGCGTCGCCATTGTCGAACAGCAGCGTATTGGGCGCCTCATCGCGCGCCGCGCGGATCAGCGTGGCGATGCGGGCCAGCCCGTAGGGCCGCGCGCCGATATCCGCGTAATAATCATAGGGCAGAAGGCTGGCATGCAGATCGGTCGTTCCCAGAAGGCGCAATCGCACGGTGACGTCGGCGGTCGGGGCCGAAAGCGCGCCGGGCGCGGTCATGGGCGATCTTGCGTTCATGCGCTCCCCGCGGATGATGCCGGTAATGGCGCGGCCTCGTGGCAGGTGGCTTGGCCTTGCAGCGGGAATATCATGGGCTGGCGAGTTATCCACAGGAATCACTCAACCTTTGGATGTGAGGGCCTAATTTTTTCGCGCCTGTTGCTGCGGTGTCACCATGCTTGCGCGGCGGCGAGGATCGTGGCACGGCACGCGCGGCGATCACGCGGGCAGGGAGCATGCGCATGAAACTGGCGGAAAGCGTGACATTCGGGGGCGCCTCGCTGGACCGGGCCGCGCATCTGCGCGGGAACGCGGCGGCCATGGAGGCGGCCATTGCCGAAGGCGGGGCCGAAGCGATCCTCATGTGGCGCGGCAAGCCGCTGACGCAGGCGGGCGATCTCGCGCCGCTGGTGCGCCTGCCGCGCGATCATCCGGTGCTGGAGACCTCGCGCCGCGTGTTTCTGGGCCGCGAGGCGCCGGGCCGTCCGCTCATCTTTGCGCATGACATCTCGCATTGGGAACCGGAGGGGCAGGCGGCGGACACGCTGAACAGTTTTCTCGACCCCAGCGAGCAGTGTCACCCGGACCTGCCGGGCACCTGCGTCTTTGCCGAATTGCGTCGCATCATGACCTTGCTCAGCCCGCGCGATGCAGAGCTGGCGGCCACCGCGCGGGCGCTTTTCGGCTGGCATGACAGCCACGGATTTTGCGCCTGCTGCGGCGCGGGCAGCGCGATGGACATGGGCGGGTGGCGCAGGCGCTGCCCGGTATGCGCCGCGCCGCATTTTCCGCGTACCGATCCGGTGGTCATCATGTTGATCACCCAAGGCAACTCGGCGCTGCTGGGCCGCTCGCCGGGCTGGCCGGACGGGATGTATTCGCTGCTGGCGGGCTTTGTCGAGCCGGGCGAGACGGTGGAGGCGGCGGTGCGCCGCGAGGTGCAGGAGGAAACCGCGGTCGCCGTCGGCGAGGTCACGTATCTGGCCAGCCAGCCCTGGCCCTTTCCGGCCTCGCTGATGATCGGCTGCCGGGGCACCGCGCTCAGCCGCGACATCACCATCGACCGCGACGAGCTGGAGGATGCGATCTGGGTCAGCCGCGAGGATGTGATGGACGCGTTCGCCGGGCGCCACAGGTTTCTGGCACCGGCGCGGCGGGGGGCGATTGCGCAATTTCTGCTGTCCAACTGGCTTGCGGACCGGCTGGATTGAGGTGACTATGGCGCCACGTCTGAAAGGCCGCAGAGCGGGCAGGCGCGGTATGCAAAACAGGGTGGGTAAATGAAGTTCGAGGCACGCGAAGATATCGAGGCGCCGATCGACTATGTCTTTTCGCAAGTGTCGGATTTCGCCGCGCTGGAGCGATCCTTGCTGCGGCGCGGCGCGGATATCCAGCGCACCGCCGATGTCACGCCGCCCGCGGCGGGCATCGTCTGGGACACGGCCTTTGACATGCGCGGCAAACGCCGGCAGATGCAGCTTGAGCTGACCGGATACGAGCCGCCGTCGATGATGCAGTTCAAGGCCAGCTCAAAATCGCTGAACAGCGATTTCGTGGTCGAGCTTGTGGCGCTGTCGCGGGGCCGCACACGCCTTTCGCTCGCGGCCGAGCTGAAGCCGCAAAACCTGTCTGCGCGGCTGATGGTGCAGTCGCTGAAACTGGCGCGCACGAATGTCGCCAGGCGGTTCGACATGCGCGTGGCCACCTTCGCGCAGGAGCTGGAAGACAGGTATATGCGCCGCGCCTGACGCGCAGGTCAGTCGCGCCGGGGATCACGCGGGTAAACACCAAGGATGTTCACCTCGCTGGTGAAATAGTCCAGCTCCTCTAGGGCCAGTGCAAGATTGGCATCATCGGGGTGCCCTTCGACATCGGCGTAGAACTGCGTGGCCGAGAACGTGCCGCCCACCATGTAGGATTCCAGCTTGGTCATGTTGACGCCGTTGGTGGCAAAGCCCCCCATCGCCTTGTAGAGCGCCGCGGGAATGTTGCGCACGGTAAAGACGAAGCTTGTCATCATGCCCGCATCCCCGCGCCGCGTCATGTCGGGCGCCGGGGCCATCACCAGAAAGCGGGTGGTGTTGTCGCCCTCGTCCTCGATCCCGTCGGCCAGGATGTCCAGCCCGTAGATGTCCCCGGCCAGCGCGCTGGCCAGTGCGGCGGTCTGTGGCTCGGCATTCTCGGCCACCTGGCGCGCCGATCCGGCGGTATCGGCGCCGGTCACGCGCTCGATCCCGTGCGCCTCCAGGAAACCGCGGCATTGGCCCAGCAGCATGGGATGGCTCATCGCGCGGCGCACCTGCGGCAGGGACGTGCCGGGCAGGGCCAGCAGCGCGATCTTGACCCGCACGAAGGCCTCGCCGATGATATGCAGGCCGCTGCCCGGCAGCAGGTGGTGGATATCCGCCACGCGTCCGAAGGTGGAGTTTTCCACCGGAAGCATCGCCAGATCGGCCGCGCCGCTGCGCACCGCCTCGATCGCCTCCTCGAAGGTGCGGCAGGGCATTGCGGTGCTTTCGGGATAGGTCTCGCGGCAGGCCTGATGCGAATAGGCGCCGGGTTCTCCCTGAAAGGCGATGGTCTGGGGCATGGGGGCGATCCTTGTAATTCCGGCCCTCCGGCGGCTGAAAGCAGGGGAAGGGTGCGTCTTTTGAGCCCGGAAACTATACCTTGCGCAAGGGGAGGGGAAGCGGATAGATACGCGGCCAAAGGATATCAAATGGAAGCGGGCATATGTTCGATACAATGACATTCACCAAGGTTGTGGGCGGTCTCTGCGGCGCCTTTCTGGTCTTCCTGCTGGGCAAATTCGTGGCCGAGGAAATGTATGCCGCACGCGTTGGCCATCACGGCGACGAAGTGGTGCAGGGGTATCTGATCGACACCGGCGGCGATGACGCGCCTGCCGAGGAAGAAGAGGGCCCGTCCTTTGAAGAGGTCTACGCCTCCGCCGATCCGGGCAAGGGCGAGCGCGTGTTTAACAAGTGCAAGGCCTGCCACAAGCTGGAGAAGGGCGAGAATTCGACCGGCCCGTATCTTTACGGTGTTGTCGGCCGCGAGGTGGATACCGCCGAGGGCTTTGGATATTCCGGCGCGCTGGAAGAGGTCGTCGACGTCTGGACGCCCGAGCATCTGAGCGGCTTTCTCGAGAATCCGGCAGGATATGCGCCCGGCACCGCCATGGCCTTTGCCGGTCTGAAGTCTGTCGAGGATCGCGCCAACGTGATCGCGTATCTCGACAGCGTCGACGACTGATCGGCATCCGATCCTTGCTGCAACAAATCAAGGGGCGCCCTGACGGGGTCGCCCCTTTTTCAATGCGATGGGCCGCACCCTGCCGCCCGGCCTGCCGTCTTTCCGTGCTTGAATGTCCGGGGTCTGCTCCGGTAGCGTGCGCACAGCATCAAAGAGGAAGCCCATGACCGAGCGACACACAGCCATGGCACGCGCCGCATACTCCCCTTGGATCTGTTCATCGCTCCGCGCCGCTTTGGCCGGGCTGGCGATCGCCGCGCTGGCCGCGCATGGCGCGCGGGCCCAGGACGCCGCAGAGCCCGAGGGCGACGTAATCCGCGCGCATGGCTACAGCTATTTCGGCGACCTGAAATACCCCGAGGATTTCGCGCATTTCGACTACGTCAACCCGGACGCGCCGAAGGGCGGCGAGATCGCGCTGGATGCCTCCGGCACCTTCGACTCGATGAACCCCTATTCGCGCAAGGGCCGCGCCGGGGCCTATTCCTGGATGGTCTATGAAAGCCTTCTGGGCGACATGCCCGCCACCAGCGAGGGTCTGCCCGCCGACACCTATGGCGAGGCGTATGGCCTGCTGGCCGAAAGCCTGGAATATGACGCGGGCAAGACGTGGGTGATCTTCCACATGCGCCCCGAAGCGCGGTTTTCCGACGGAACGCCCGTCACGGCGCATGACGTGGTGTTCTCGCACAACCTCTTTCTGGAGCAGGGGCTGCAATCCTATGCCGAGGCGGTCAAGCGCCATGTGACCGGCGCCGAGGCGCTGGACGATCACACCGTCAAGTTCACCTTCGCCGAGGGCATCTCGCGCCGCTCATTGGTGGATCAGGTGGGCGCCGTGCCGGTCTTTCCCAAGGCATGGTACGAGGAAACCGGCGCGCGCCTGGACGAGCCACGGCTCGATGCGGCGCCGGGATCAGGGCCCTACATGCTGGACGAGGCCGAGGTGAACCGGCGCATCGTCTACAAGCGCAACCCCGATTACTGGGGCCGCGATCTGCCGATCAACGTGGGACGGCACAATTTCGATACCATCCGGATCGAGTATTTCGCCGACGACTCGGCCGCGTTCCAGGCATTCAAGGTGGGCGAATACACGTTCCGGGCCGAGACGAACTCGAAAACATGGGCGACGGGCTATGATTTTCCGGCCGTGCAGAAAGGCTGGGTCGTGCTGGAGGATCTGCCGGACGGAACGCCGCCCACGCCCTCGGGGATCGTGTTCAACCTGGGCCGCGAGACGCTGCAGGACAAGCGCGTGAGGCAGGCGATCGCGCTTGGCTTCAACTTTGAATGGACCAACGAGAGCCTGCAATACGGCCTCTTCAAGCAGCGCGAGTCCTTCGTGCAGGACACGCCCCTTCAGGCCAAGGGCGTGCCCGAAGGCAAGGAGCTGGAGCTGCTGCAAAGCCTGGGCGACGTGATCCCGCCGGAGATGCTGACCGAGCCTGCGATGGTGCCGCACACATCCGATCCCAGCCGCCTGACGGACCGGCGCAACCTGCGCCGCGCCATGGCCCTGCTGGACGAGGCGGGCTGGCCCGTGGGTCCGGACGGCACGCGCCGCAACGCCGCGGGCGAGCCGCTGAGCCTTGAGTTTCCGATCCCGTCCTCCGGCTCGTCCACCATCGGCGCGGTGGTCGAGAACTTCATCAAGAACCTGCAGGCCATGGGGATCGAGGCCAGGATGGAAAAGATCGATCCGTCGCAATACACGCTGCGCAGCCGCGACCGCGACTATGATCTTGTCTTCGACAACTACACCGCGTTCCTGCAGCCCGGCACCGGCCTGATGCAGCGCTTCGGCAGTCAGGAGGCCGCGTTCAGCCTGTTCAACCCCGCGGGCCTTGCCAGCCCGATGGTGGACGCGATCATCAATGCCGCGCTTGAGACGGACGATGCGGCCACGCAGGACGCCGCGCTGACCGCGCTGGACCGCGCCCTGCGATATGAGGCGTTCATGATCCCGGTCTGGTACAACGATGCGCATTGGGTCGCCTATTGGGACATGTTCGAGCATCCCGAAACCATGCCGCCCTACGCGCTGGGCGTGCTGGATTTCTGGTGGTGGAACGCCGAGAAGGCGGCCGCGCTGAACGCTGCCGGCGCGCTGAGGTAGCGCCGCGATGGGAGCATATATCCTGCGGCGCCTGCTGCTGATCATTCCGACGCTTTTCGGGATCATGGTCATCAACTTTGCCCTGGTGCAGTTCGTGCCGGGCGGCCCGGTCGAGCAGGCGATCGCCAACATGCAAGGCAAGGGCGACGTGTTCGACAGCTTTGCCGGCGGCGGCAATGACGCGGGCGCCGAGCTGGGCGCGGGCGGCGGCGAGAGCAAATATGTCGGCGCGCGCGGCCTGCCGCCCGAAATGATCGAAGAGCTGGAAAAGCAGTTCGGCCTCGACAAGCCGCCGCTCGAGCGGTTCGCGAACATGATGTGGAACTATGCCCGCTTCGATTTCGGCGAGAGCTATTTTCGCAAGATCAACGTGACCGATCTGGTGCTGGAGAAAATGCCGGTGTCGATTTCGCTTGGCCTGTGGTCGACGCTGATCGCCTACCTGATCTCCATTCCGCTGGGCGTGGCCAAGGCGGTGCGCGACGGCAGCGCCTTCGACACCTGGACCAGCGGCGTCATCATCGTGGCCTATGCGATTCCCGCGTTCCTTTTCGCGATCATGCTGCTGGTGCTGTTCGCGGGGGGCAGCTATTGGAAGCTGTTTCCGTTGCGTGGCCTGACCTCGGACAATTTCGACCAGCTCAGCCTGATCGGCAAGGCGCTGGATTACCTGTGGCATATCGCGCTGCCGGTTCTGGCCAGCACCATCGCGGCCTTCGCCACGCTGACGCTGCTGACCAAGAACAGCTTTCTGGACGAGGTGAAGAAGCAATACGTGATGACCGCCCGCGCCAAGGGGTTGAGCGAGCGTCAGGTGCTTTATGGCCATGTGTTCCGCAACGCGATGCTGATCGTGATCGCGGGGTTTCCGACGGTCTTCATCGGCATCTTTTTTGGCGGGTCGGTCCTGATCGAGACGATCTTTTCGCTAGACGGGCTGGGCCGGCTGGGATTCGAGGCCGCGGTGGGCCGCGATTATCCGGTGATGTTCGGCACGCTGTTCCTGTTCGGGCTGATCGGGCTGGTGGTGAACATTTTCAGCGATCTGATGTATGTGCTGGTCGATCCGCGCATCGACTTCGAAAAGCGGGAGGGCTGACGCGATGGCCCTGTCGCCGCTCAACCAGCGCCGCTGGCGCAATTTCCGCCGCAACCGGCGCGCGTTCTGGTCGCTGCTGCTCTTTGCCGTGGTGTTCGGGCTGAGCCTGTTTGCCGAGTTTCTGGCGAATGACAAGCCGATCCTGGTGCAGTATCGCGGCGAGTTTTATGCGCCGATCTTCAGGTTCTATCCCGAGACGGAATTCGGCGGTGATTTCAGGACCGAAGCGATCTACCGCGATCCCGAAGTGCGCTGCCTGATCGCGTCGGGCGGGCTGGATGCGTGTTTCGACGACCCCGAAGGCGTGATCGCGCAGGCCGAAACCGGCGAGGTTGACGGCATGCCGGTCGAGGCGGGCTGGGCGATCTGGCCGCCGATCCCCTACAGCTATGACACGCCCGTGGACCGGCCCGGCGCGGCACCGCTGCCGCCCAATGCGCAGAACATTCTGGGCACGGACAACACCAAGCGCGATGTGCTGGCGCGGGTGATCTACGGCTTTCGCCTGTCGGTGCTGTTCACGCTGATCGTCACGACGCTGGCATCCATCATCGGCATCGCGGCGGGCGCGGTGCAGGGCTATTTCGGCGGCTGGCTGGATCTGACATTTCAGCGCTTCATCGAGATCTGGGCCGCGACGCCGCAGCTGTATGTCATCATCATCCTGTTTGCGATCCTGCCGCGGGGCTTTTGGCTGCTGGTGGCGATCACGGTGCTGTTTGGCTGGATGGCATTGGTGGGCGTGGTGCGCGCCGAATTCCTGCGCGCGCGCAACCTGGAATACGTCCGCGCGGCCAAGGCGCTGGGCGTCAGCAACGGGCGGATCATGTTCCGGCACATGCTGCCCAACGCGATGGTTGCGACGCTGACCATGCTGCCCTTTGTCATCACCGGCACGATCAGCTTGCTGGCCGGCCTCGATTTTCTGGGCTTTGGCCTGCCGTCGTCGTCGCCGTCGCTGGGGGAATTGACGCTTCAGGCGAAAAACAACCTTCAGGCGCCGTGGCTGGCCTTCACCGCGTTCTTTGCCTTTGCGATCATGCTGTCGCTGCTGGTCTTCATCTTCGAGGGCGTGCGCGATGCGTTCGACCCCAGAAAGACGTTTCAATGAGCCTTCTGGAAGTCGAGAACCTGACCATCGCCTTTCGGCAGGATGGCCAGACGGCGCAGGCCGTCAAGGGCGTCAGCTTTACCGTGGATCGGGGCGAGACGGTGGCGCTGGTGGGCGAATCGGGGTCCGGCAAATCGGTCACGGCGCTGTCGACCGTGTCGCTCCTGGGCGATTCGGCCGAAGTGGGCGGATCTGTGCGCTATGACGGGCAGGAGATGATCGGCGCGCCCGCGCGGCTGCTGCGCAAGGTGCGCGGCAATGACATCAGCTTCATTTTTCAGGAGCCGATGACATCGCTCAACCCGCTTCATACACTGGAGCGGCAGCTGGCAGAATCGCTGGAGCTGCATCAGGGGCTGAAGGGTGAGGCGGCGCGGACGCGCATCATCGAGCTGTTGGGCGAGGTGGGCATACGTGACGCCGAATCGCGGCTGGACGCCTATCCCCATCAGCTTTCGGGCGGACAGCGGCAGCGCGTGATGATCGCGATGGCACTGGCGAACAAGCCCGACATCCTGATCGCGGACGAGCCGACGACGGCGCTGGACGTGACCATTCAGGCGCAGATCCTCGATCTGCTGGCGGATCTCAAGAGCCGCGACATGGGGATGCTGTTCATCACCCACGACCTGACCATCGTGCGCCGCATCGCCGACAAGGTCTGCGTGATGAAGGACGGCGAGATCGTCGAGGCGGGCGCGACGGGCGAGGTGTTCGCCAACCCGCAGCACGCCTATACGCGCAAATTGCTGAACGCCCATGCCGTGGGCCGGCCCGATCCGGTGCCGCAGGATGCGCCGGTCGTGGCGCAGACGGAAAATCTGCGCGTGTGGTTTCCCATTCAGAAGGGGTTCCTGAAAAAGACCGTCGGCCACGTGAAGGCGGTGAACGATGCCAGCCTGACCGTCCGCGCGGGCGAGACCCTGGGCATCGTCGGCGAGAGCGGATCGGGCAAGACCACGCTGGCGCTGGCGATCATGCGGCTGATCGGCTCGGACGGGCGCATCACCTTCATGGGCGAGGATGTGAATGGCTGGTCCGTGCGCCAGCTGCGGCGCCACCGCGCCGACATGCAGATCGTGTTTCAGGATCCCTACGGCAGCCTCAGCCCGCGCATGACCTGCGCCGAGATCATCGCCGAGGGGCTTGGCGTGCACGGCACGCGCGGCAGCGGCAAGTCCAGGCGCGATCTGGTTGCCGAGGTGCTGGACGAGGTCGAGCTGCCGCGCAGCGCGATGGACCGCTATCCGCACGAGTTTTCCGGTGGCCAGCGCCAGCGCATCGCGATCGCCCGCGCCATGATCCTGCGCCCGCGCCTTTTGGTTCTGGACGAGCCGACAAGCGCGCTGGACATGACCGTGCAGGTTCAGATCGTCGAGCTTTTGCGCCGCCTGCAGGTGAAATACGGGCTGGCCTATCTCTTCATCAGCCATGATCTGACGGTCGTGCGCGCCATGAGCCACAAGATCATCGTGATGAAGCAGGGCGACGTGATCGAGGCGGGCAGCGCCGACGATCTTTTCGAGCGCCCGCAGACGGACTATGCGCGCAGCCTGCTGCGCGCGGCGCTGGACCCGGCGGGTTAGAAGCGCGCGCTGCGGCGGAAATGCGCGGAATCGTGGCTGCGCGAGTGGTGCATACGCGCCCGGTTGGCGCCGCTTGCGCGCGCCATCAGTTGTATTCCCTCGGCCCCCGCTCTAACTTCAATGGGTGAACAGAGACCCATATCGGCCACGGCCGAAGAAAAAGCGCGCCATGCCCCTAGATCCGATGACCGAAATTCCCCCGGAGTGCGACGGATGCCCCATTCGCCACCGCGCTGTCTGTGCGCGGTGCAACGCGGCGGAGTTGGAAGAACTGGACCGGATAAAATACTATCGCAGTTTCCAGGCGGGCCAGACTGTCATCTGGTCGGGCGACCGCATGGATTTCGTCGGCTCGGTCGTCTCGGGCATCGCCACGCTGACGCAAACGATGGAGGACGGGCGCACGCAGATGGTCGGTCTGCTGCTGCCCAGCGATTTCGTCGGCCGTCCGGGCCGGAACGAGGCGGCCTATGATGTCATCGCGACCACCGATCTGGTCATGTGCTGTTTCCGCAAACGCCCGTTCGAGCAGGTCATTCAGGACACGCCGCGCATCTCGCAAAGGCTGCTGGAGATGACGCTGGACGAGTTGGACGCCGCGCGCGAATGGATGCTGGTGCTGGGCCGCAAGACCGCGCGCGAGAAGATCGCATCGCTTCTGGCGATCATCGCGCGGCGCAGCGCGCTGGCCAGTTCTACCGGGCCTTTCGGCATGGTGGACTTTGATCTGCCGCTGACGCGCGAGGCGATGTCGGACTATCTGGGCCTGACGCTGGAGACGGTCAGCCGCCAGATTTCCGCGCTGAAGCGTGACGGGGTGATCGAGCTTGGGAGCAAACGGCATGTCGTCGTGCCGGATTTCGCCAGGCTTCTGGCCGAGGCGGGCGACGATTCTGAGGTGCTGGCCCACTGACGCGCAGGCGCGCGTGTCGGGGCCCGCGCCGAATGTCTTGCGCGCCGCCGCCATTCTCACCGCGCCATGAACAGCGGGATACGGGTTTGCTCCAGCAGGTTGCGCGTGGCGCCGCCGAACATGGCTTCGCGCAGGCGCGAGTGGCCATAGGCGCCCAGCACCATCAGGTCCGCATCCATGTCCACCGCATGGCGAAGCAGCACGTCCGACACGCGCGGCATGCTGCGCGCCAGCACGTCGATCTCCACGCGCATTCCGTGCCGGGCCAGGAATTGCGACACGCGCCCGCCGGGGTCCGAGCGCTCGGGGCCGTGCACCGGCGGATCGACGATGACGACATTGACCGTTTCGGCCTCGGCCAGGATGGGCAGGGCGCCGCGCACCGCGCTCATCGCCTCGAAACTGTCGTTCCAGGCGATCATGATCCGCTTGGGCTTGGGCGGCATCTGGATATCTTCGGGAATGATCAGCGCAGGCAGGCGGCCGTTGAAAAGACATGCCTCGGCCGCCGCCTCCACCTCGCCCCCGGCGCCGGTTGCGTAGGGGCGCGGCAGCACGGCCAGATCGCCATACCGGGCCTCGGCCCCGATGCGGCGGCCCATGTCGGCCATCGGCGCGACCTCGATGAAGCTGGACCAGTGCACATCGGTGCCTTGCATGTGCTGCGTCACCGCCGCGCGGATTTCGGCCGCCTGATCCTGCGCGCGGGCGAGGCACTGCTCGACCAGCGCGGCCGAGGCGGAGGCGTGGAAATATCCGATCTGCGACGCATCGACGCCCAGGCACATGATATCCATATGAGCGTCATGCTTGCGCGCCAGCACCGTCGCCGCGTCCAGCGCCGGAGCGATCAGCGCGGGGTCGGTGAGCACCGTAAAGAGGGATTTCAATGGCATTACGCTCTCCTTGTGCGGTATTCATGCAAACGGCGGTGCGGCATCGGCAGGCCCCCGGTATCGCGACAGCCTAACATGGCGCTGGATGGCACGACTTGATCCGCGTCAAAGTACCGCCGTTGCACCCTTGATGCAGATCAAGGATTACGGCAGTTGAGCACGCGATACCCACGGGGTCTGAGCGCGCACGAAGAGATTCGTTGTGCGATTCGCATGGACGAAGGACGAAGGGACCGACAATGACGAATTACATGAAACTGATCGTGCTTGGCCTGATCACTTTCCTGGCGCTGATCGCGGCGAATTTCGCCCGCGATCTGGCCTATCTGGTCAACGCGCTGACGATTGCGCTGGCCGCCGGCGTCGCCTTTATATGGGTGCTGCGCCAAACCGACGAGCCGACCCCGCAGGTCGATCTGTCCGGCGAATACATGGACGGCGTGATTCGCGCCGGTGCCATCGCGACCGCCCTTTGGGGCGTTGTCGGGTTTCTGGTGGGCACGTTCATCGCCTTTCAGCTGGCCTTTCCATGGCTCAACTTCGAATTCCTGCAAGGCATCGGCAACTTTGGGCGCCTTCGTCCGCTGCATACCTCTGCGGTGGTTTTCGCCTTTGGGGGAAACGCTCTGATCTGCACGTCCTTCTATGTCGTGCAGCGCACCAGCGCCGCGCGCCTTTGGGGCGGCAATCTGGCGTGGTTCGTCTTCTGGGGTTATCAGCTGTTCATCGTGCTGGCCGCGACGGGCTATCTGTTCGGCGCCACCCAGTCCAAGGAATATGCCGAGCCCGAATGGTATGCCGATCTGTGGCTGACGGTCATCTGGCTGTCCTACCTTGCGGTGTTCCTCGGCACGATCGCCAAGCGCCGCGAGCCGCATATCTACGTGGCCAACTGGTTCTACATGTCCTTCATCATTACCGTTGCCATGCTGCATGTGGTCAACAACCTGTCGATCCCGGTCAGCATCTTCGGCTCCAAATCAGTTCAGGTCTTCTCGGGCGTGCAGGATGCGATGACGCAGTGGTGGTACGGCCATAACGCCGTCGGCTTCTTCCTGACGGCCGGCTTTCTGGGGATGATGTATTACTTCGTCCCGAAACAGGCCGAGCGTCCGGTATATTCCTACAAGCTCAGCATCATCCACTTCTGGGCGCTGATCTTCATCTATATCTGGGCCGGTCCGCACCACCTGCACTACACGGCGCTGCCCGACTGGGCCTCGACGCTGGGCATGGTGTTCTCGATCGTGCTTTGGATGCCGAGCTGGGGCGGCATGATCAACGGTCTGATGACGCTCTCGGGCGCGTGGGACAAGCTGCGCACCGATCCGATCATTCGCATGATGGTCATCTCCATCGGCTTTTACGGCATGTCCACCTTCGAGGGACCGATGATGTCGATCCGTGCGGTCAACTCGCTGTCGCACTACACTGACTGGACCATCGGGCACGTTCATTCCGGCGCGCTGGGCTGGAACGGCATGATCACCTTCGGCGCGCTCTACTTCATGGTGCCGCGTCTTTGGAACCGCGAGGGTCTGTATTCGCTGCGTCTGGTCAGCTGGCACTTCTGGCTCGCGACCATCGGCATCATCCTTTATGCGGCGTCCATGTGGGTCAGCGGCATCATGGAAGGCCTGATGTGGCGCGAAGTGGATGCGAACGGGTTCCTCGTGAACAGTTTTGCTGACGTGGTCGCGGCCAAATTCCCGATGAACGTCGTGCGCGGCCTGGGCGGGGTGCTGTTCCTCGCTGGCGGTATCGTGATGTGCTACAACCTTTACATGACCATTCGTCGGAGCCCGGCCGTGGAGGCCACTAACTCCGCCGTTCCGGCAGAATAGGGAGGGGCCGGAAACATGGCACTTCTGGACAAACACAAGATCCTTGAGAAAAACGTAACGCTGCTGGCCATCTTCGCCTTTCTGGTGGTCACCATCGGCGGCATCGTACAAATCGCACCACTGTTCTGGCTGGAGAACACCATCGAGGATGTGGAGGGCATGCGCCCCTACTCCCCGCTGGAACTGACCGGGCGCGACATCTATGTGCGCGAGGGTTGCTATACCTGCCACAGCCAGATGATCCGCCCGATGCGCGACGAGGTCGAGCGTTACGGCCACTATTCACTGGCGGCGGAATCGCAGTATGACCATCCGTTCCAGTGGGGCTCCAAGCGCGCGGGGCCTGATCTTGCGCGTGTCGGCGGGCGCTACTCGGATGAATGGCACGTGGATCACCTGAACGATCCGCAATCGGTGGTCCCCGAGTCCCTGATGCCGAAATACGCGTTCCTCGCGGACCGGCTGATCGACGGGCAATATGTCGGCGATCTGCTGAAGACGCACCGCTTTGTCGGCGTGCCTTATACCGATGAGATGATCGAGAACGCAGTGGCCGATTTCAAGGTGCAGATCGACCCGTTCGGCGATTACGACGCCATGCTGGAGCGCTATCCCGGCGCGCAGGTGCGCAATTTCGACAATCAGCCGGGTGTGTCGGAAATGGATGCGCTGATCGCGTATCTGCAAATGCTGGGTACGCTGGTCGACTTCTCGACCTTCACGCCCGTGGCCAGCCGGTAAGGGAGGGCGAGCGATGGAATCCTATACGTTCCTGCGCGCCTTCGCCGACAGCTGGATGCTGATCGCACTCTTTGCGTTCTTCATCGGTGTCTGCTTCTGGGTGTTCCGCCCCGGCGCGACCAAGACCTATGAATCGCCGGCGAACATTCCCTTCCGGCACGAAGACAAACCGGCGCCGCCGCGCGCGGAAGACCCCTCAGAGGAGGCGTGATCGACATGGCAAGACCACCGAAGAAAACCAAGGAAGATCCGAATACGACCGGCCACCAGTGGGACGGGATCGAGGAATTCGACAATCCCATGCCGCGCTGGTGGCTGTGGACCTTCTATGTCACCATCATCTGGGCCGTCGGCTATTCCATCGCCTATCCGGCATGGCCGGGCATCAAATCGGCCACGTCGGGGCTGCTGGGCTATTCCACCCGCGCCAACGTGGCAAGCGAGATTGCCCGCGTGAATGCGGCCAATGACGCGATCAACGTGCGCCTTGCATCCGCCGATCCGTCGACCATTGCGACCGACCCCGAGCTGTCGGGTTATGCGGCATCCGCTGGCAGCGCCGTGTTCAAGACGTGGTGCGCGCAGTGCCACGGATCGGGCGCGGCAGGCGCAAAGGGGTATCCGAACCTTCTGGACAACGAATGGCTCTGGGGCGGTGATATCGAGGCGATCCGCTATACCATCGCCCATGGTATCCGCAACGAGGAAGACCCCGACGCGCGCTTTTCGCAGATGCCCGCCTTCGGCGAGATCCTTGATCGTCAGGAGATCAGCCAGGCCGTCAATTACGTGATGTCGCTGTCGGGCACGCCCGACGACGCCGATCAGGTGGCGGCGGGCGAGGCTGTCTACATGGACAACTGCTCGGCCTGCCACATGGAGGACGGAAGCGGCGACCGCATGCAGGGCGCGCCCAACCTGACCGACGCGATCTGGCTTTATGGCGGGGACGTGGACACGTTGACGGAAACCGTGACCTACAGCCGCTATGGCGTGATGCCGCCCTGGAGTGAGCGTCTGACCGACGCGCAGATCGCGGCCGTGGCCTCTTACGTGCATCAGCTGGGCGGGGGCGAGTAACGCGGCGGCGAAGGAACATCCGCGCGCCTTTCGGGGCGGGCGGATGGGTGTCGGTCCGGTTCGCTCTGTTCGCGCGTTACGGACCGGGCCGGCGCCAATTTCATATCGCGGCGGATCGGGCCCTTCGGGGCCCTTTTTGCTGCGCAGCTGCCGCTTGCTGCCAGCGCCGGGCGCGCCACGGCCAGGGAGGCGGCGGCGCGCGGTAGGGGCTGTCAGTCACGGCGCCGCGCGATCAGGTGCGCCTCGATTTCCGCATTCGCGCGGGTATCGAACCGGGTGCGGCGGCCTTGATGCCCTTCGTTGTTCCGGGGGGCGGCGTCACGGGAGGCCGGCTCGGGCTGGCGGACGGCTGTCATTATAGATTTTGCAAAGATGTTCAGCATGGTGCATTCCTTTTGCAGAGTGACGATATGCTATACTTATGCAGGTATGGCTGCTATCTAGCGAGTCTGAAAGATTTCGCAAATGTAAGGCAGGCTTACATATGGATTGGCTGGCTCTTCCCCCACTGACCGCTTTGCGCGCCTTTGCCGCGCTGGCGCAGACCGGCTCGGTCAGCGCGGCAGGCGCGCAGCTGAACGTCACCCATGCCGCGATCAGCCAGCAGATCAAGACGCTGGAGGCGCATATGGGTCTGGCCCTGACGCGCCGCGATGGCCGCGCGCTGGCGTTGACCGGGGAAGGCAAGTATCTGGCCGAGGCGCTGACCGAGGGGTTCGGCGTGATGGCGCAGCGGGTGGCCGCCCTGACCGGCGCCGATGCGCAGCGGCCCTTGCAGATATCGGTGACGCCGCAATTCGCCGCCAGTTGGCTGATGCCGCGCCTCGGCGATTTTCAGACGCGCCATCCGGGTGTCGATCTGATGGTTCACCCATCGGCGCAGCGCGCCGATCCGGCGCCGGGCGGCGTGGACATCGCCATACGGTTCGGCCTCGGTGAATGGCCCGGCCTGCAATCCGAGCTTCTGGTGCCGACCGATATCGTCGTGGTCGCGGCGCCGTCGCTGGTGGGCGATCGCGTGTTTACCCGGCGCGAGGAGCTGCAGGAATATCCTTGGCTGGCCGAGCTGGACGCGAGCCCCGCGTCGGACTGGATGTTCCGGGCGGGCCGCGAGCGGATGCGCGGCACGTCGGTCACGCAGGTGCCCGGCAACCTGATGCTGGACGGCGCGCGCGCGGGGCATGGGATCGCGGTGCTGACGTCATCCTCGGTTGAGGATGACGTCGCGGCGGGGCGCCTGCGCATCCTGTTTTGCGATTCGGGCGAAACGGGGTATTTCATAGTTACGCGAGAGGGCGTCATGCGCCCTCAGGCCAAGGCTTTTGCGCGCTGGTTGCGCGCGCAAAGGCCGCATGGCAAACCGGATGCGGCCCGGATATGAGCGGGGCGCGCACGAGCAGTTGATGCAAGTCAAGGCAGCGCCAGAGAATGCCGCGCAGAACGCGCGGACACAATACACCGGAGATCAGTCCAGTGGCAGACACTCAGCCAGATACCCCACCTCCCAGCCTTTATGCCGCGCGCGAGCCGATTTTCCCCAAGCGGGTGAGCGGCAAGTTTCGCAATCTGAAGTGGGTGATCCTGATCGTCACGCTCGGGATCTATTACGTGACGCCTTGGATCCGCTGGGATCGCGGCCCGAACCTGCCGGATCAGGCGGTGCTGGTGGATCTGGCGAACCGCCGGTTCTATTGGTTCTGGATCGAGATCTGGCCGCATGAGTTCTACTTTGTCGCGGGCCTTCTGGTCATGGCGGGGCTTGGCCTGTTCCTGTTCACATCGGCGCTGGGCAGGGTCTGGTGCGGCTATGCGTGCCCGCAGACCGTCTGGACCGATCTGTTCATCCTTGTCGAGCGCTGGATCGAGGGCGACCGCAACGCGCGCCTGCGCCTGCACCGGCAGGAAAAGATGGACGCGCGCAAGCTGCGCCTGCGGTTGACGAAATGGCTGGTCTGGCTGCTGATCGCGATTGCCACGGGCGGGGCGTGGGTGTTCTATTTCACCGACGCACCGACGCTGCTGGTGGATCTGTTCACGCTGAACGCGCATCCCATCGCCTATACGACCATCGCCATTCTGACCGCGACGACGTTCTTCTTCGGCGGCTTCGCGCGCGAGCAGATCTGCATCTATGCCTGCCCGTGGCCGCGCATTCAGGCGGCGATGCTGGACGAGGATACGCTGACCGTCGGCTACCGCGAATGGCGGGGCGAGCCGCGCGGCAAGGGCAACGTGCGCCGCCGGAGCACCGAACAGGCGGTTGAGGCCGAACAGATGAGCCGTGCCGCCGGACCGGGCCAGCGCGTCTATCCGCCGACGCCCTATCCCGGCCAGCCACTGGGCATCCAGGGCATCACCGAAGGCCCCGGCGATTGCATCGACTGCATGGCCTGCGTCAACGTCTGCCCGATGGGCATCGACATCCGCGACGGCCAGCAGATGGAGTGCATCACCTGTGCGCTGTGCATCGACGCCTGCGACGAGATCATGGACAAGATCGGCAAGCCGCGCGGCCTGATCGATTACATGGCCCTGACCGACGAGCAGAACGAGCGGGCGGGCAATCCGCCCAAGCCCATCCTCAGGCACATCCTGCGCCCGCGCACGATCCTCTACACCGTGCTTTGGCTGGCGGTCGGATTCGGGCTGATCTTTGCGCTGTTCATCCGCTCGGACATCGAGATGACGGTCGCGCCCGTGCGCAACCCGACCTTCGTGACCATGGCGGACGGCACCATCCGCAATACCTATGAGGTGCGGCTGCTGAACAAACAGGGCGAAGCGCGCGATTTCAAGCTGACCGTGACCGAGGCCCCGGACGTCAATCTCGTTGTCGAGGGCGAGAAGGGGGCTTATGTCAAGGTGCCGGCGGACCGGACGATGAACCAGCGGGTTTATCTCGAAGCGCCCGCAGGCACGCCGCCGGCGACGTCCGAGCGCACGGATGTGCGGATCTGGGTCGAGGACCGGTTGAGCGGCGAACGGACCTACAAGGACACGATCTTCAACGGAAGGGCACAGTAATGGCCACGCGCGAGATTACCGGACGGCATGTCCTTTTCGGGTTTGTCGCTGCTTTCGGTGTCATCATCGGGGTCAACCTGTTGCTGGCCTATAGCGCGGTCAGCACGTTCCCCGGTCTGGAGGTCGAGAATTCCTATGTCGCCAGCCAGCAGTTCGATGATCGCCGTGGCGCGCAGGAGGCGCTGGGATGGACGGTGGATGCACGCCATCGTTCCGGCATCCTGACGCTGGCGATCACCGACACCGCGGGCAAGCCCGTCGAGGTGGCCGAGCTGGACGCGGTGCTGGGCCGCGCCACGCATGTGCGCGACGACACCGCGCCCGATTTCCGGTTTGACGGCGCCGCCTATGTCGCGCCCGTCGATCTGGCGCCGGGCAACTGGAACATCCGGATGGAGGCGGTCGCGGCCGACGGCACGCTCTTTCAGCAGCGCGTGGTGCTGCATACGAAATGACGAGCGTCCTGCGCCCTTCCTTCTCGGCCTGTCCGGCCTGCTCGGCGGCGCCTGCCGCCACGGACGCAGCGCAAGCGCAGGCAGCGCAGGCCGCGAAGGGTGACGCGCGCCTGATGCTGTCGGTGCCGGGCGTGCATTGCGCGGCCTGCATCACCAAGGTCGAGCGCGGGCTGATGGCCCATCCGGGCGTCAGCGCCGCGCGCGTCAACCTGACGCTGAAACGGGCCACCATCACGGCTGCGCCCGATATCGAGCCGGCCGAGATGATCGCGCTGGTCGAGGGGCTGGGATACGAGGCGCACGAGCTGGACGCCGCCGCCCTGCGCGCCACCGCGACGGACCGCGCGGGCCGCGAGCTGCTGATGCGGCTGGCCGTCGCGGGGTTTGCCAGCATGAACGTGATGCTCCTGTCGGTGGCCGTATGGTCGGGCGCGGCGGATGCGACGCGCGACATGTTCCACTGGATTTCGGCGGCGATCGCGCTGCCGACGATCGCGTTTTCCGGTCAGCCCTTCTATCGCAGTGCGTTTCACGCGCTGCGCAGCCGGCGGCTCAACATGGACGTGCCGATCACGCTGGCGATCCTGCTGGCCATCGGCACCTCGCTCTGGGAGACGGCGCTGAGCGGGCATCACGCTTATTTCGACGCGGCGCTCACGCTGGTGTTCTTCCTTCTGGCGGGGCGCTACCTGGACCATCGCACCCGCGCCATTGCCCGCTCGGCCGCCGAGGAGCTGACGGCGCTGGAAGTGCCGCGCGCCTGGCGGCTGGACGGCGCGGGCGAGACGCAGGTGGCGGTGGCCGAGCTGCGCGTGGGCGACCGGATCCGCGTGCGCCCCGGCGGGCGGATGCCCGTGGACGGCGTGATCGTGCAGGGCACATCCGAGCTGGACCGATCGCTTCTGACCGGCGAGACGCACCCCGTCTTCGCGGGCGAGGGGCAGGCGGTCTCGGCCGGCGAGATGAACCTGACCGGCCCGCTGACCTTGCGCGCCACGGCGGTGGGCAGCGATACGTCGCTGCACCGCATGGCCGATCTGGTGGCGGTGGCCGAGGCGGGGCGCGCCAATTACACATCGCTCGCGGACCGGGCTGCGAAGCTTTATGCGCCCGGCGTCCATATCCTGTCGGCGCTGGCCTTCCTTGGCTGGCTGATCGGCACGGGCGACATGCGCACGGCGCTGAACATTGCGGCGGCGGTTCTGATCATCACCTGCCCCTGCGCGCTGGGCCTGGCCGTGCCGGCCGTGACCACGGCGGCCAGCGGGCGGCTGTTCAAGCGCGGCATGCTGATCAAGCACGCCACCGCGCTGGAGCGGCTAGCCGAGGTGGATACAGTCGTCTTCGACAAGACCGGCACGCTGACCACCGGCACCCCCACGCTGGAGGCACCCGAGGGGCTGGACCCTCAGGCGCTGTCGGTGGCGGCGGCGCTTGCGGCGGGCTCGTCCCATCCGCTGAGCCGGGGCATCGATGACGCCGCCCGCCGCCTGGGCATTACGCCCGCGGATCTGCGCGATATCCGCGAGGTTCCCGGCTATGGCACCGAAGCGCTCTGGGATGGCAGGCGCGTGCGGCTGGGCCGGGCCAGCTGGACCGGCGCCGCGCCGCTGCCGCAGACGGCGACATTCCTGCAGCTGGGCGAGGGCGCGCCGCTGGCGCTGCGCTTTGCCGATACGCTGCGCACCGGTGCCGCCGAGGCGGTGGAGGCGCTCCGGTCCGCGGGCAAGCAGGTGATGCTGATCTCCGGCGACAGCCCCCCCGCCGTGCAAGCGATGGCCGAGCGGCTGGGCATCCCCGAATGGCAGGCCGAGGCGCTGCCCGAAGGCAAGGCCGCGCGCATTCAGGAACTGACGGATGCGGGGCAAAAGGTGCTGATGGTCGGCGACGGGCTGAACGATACGGCGGCGCTGAGCGCGGCGCATGTGTCGATCTCGCCCGCCACCGCGCTGGACGCCGCGCGCGCCGCGTCGGACATCGTGCTGCTGGGGGCGGACCTGTCACCGATCGCCGATGCCTGCGCGATTGCCCAAAGCGCCACGCGCCGCATCCGCGAGAATTTCCAGATCGCCACGGTCTATAACATCGTCGCCGTGCCGCTGGCCGTCGCGGGGCTGGCCACGCCGCTGATCGCGGCGCTGGCGATGTCGTCCAGCTCGATCATCGTGTCGCTGAACGCGCTGCGGCTGAAAGGGGGGCGGAGGTGAATATCCTTGTCTATCTCATCCCGATTTCGCTCTTTCTGGGCGGTATCGGGCTGGCCGCGTTCGTCTATACGCTGCGCAGCAACCAGTATGACGATCCCGAAGGCGACAGCCGCCGCATTCTCTCCGACGAATGGGATGACCACCCCAAGCCTTGATTGTGCGGGCGAGGGGGCGGATGACCCCAAAAAAAAGGCGCGGGGGACGTTACCCTCGCGCCTTTTTTATGGCGGATGACAGATTGCGGCGGATTACTCAGCCCGGCTCGATCATGAAGCAGGTGATCTGCCGCGATTGCAGCCTGCGGCAGGCCAGATCGGCGGTCTCGCGGGTCAACCCCATGAAATTCGCGTCATAGCCGTTGGAGCGGTTGACGACCTTGCGCAGCGAGCCGTCCAGCGTGCTCATTTCGCTCAGCGCGGTTTTCAGCAGGATCTTGCGCGCGGCGTACTGGCTGGGATAGCGCCCGACATTAATGCCCCAGTTGCGCCCGCCCGAGGTGGAGACGCGCGTGACGACCTCCTGAATCGGATCCTCGTCGCTGGTCTGAAGGCTGGCGAGGGTCAGGTCGGTCGGACGGTGCACCGGCTTGACCGTGGCGGGAACGGTTGCCGCGACCTGGATGACATTTTCGGGCGACGCGCCCGATTGCGTCGCAAGGGGCTGCTCGGCGCCGGGCAGGGTGGCGGCGGCCACCTCGACCTCCTGCGCGGCCTTCAGCGCCTTTTCGATGTCGTCCTGCGAGGCGACCAGCACCGGCGTATCGGGCACCGGGCGCAATCTGGGGCGCAGGCTGGATTTCACGGCCGCCGCGGCGACCAGACGCACGGTTTTACCTGCAACGCCCTGCTCCTCGCTGTCGCCGGCGGTGCGGATGACCTGCGTGCTGCCGCGGCCCATATAGACGGGCTTGGCCGGGCGGTTGACTGCAACGCGGGTGGGGGCCTGCCTGAACCCGAGATCAAGCAGCTCGGCCACGCGTGCGTTGCGCGTCGCGGTCGACCGGCCGCCAAAGACCGTCGCGATCACACGCTCGCCGCCGCGCTCGGCGCTGGCGGTCAGGTTGAAACCGGCTGCGCGGGTATAGCCGGTCTTGATGCCATCGGCGCCGGAATAGTCGCGCAGCAGCTTGCGGTTGGTGTGATACACCTTGCCGATGCCCGCATCCGCGGTGATGCGCGAGAACAGGTTGTAATATCCGGGGTAGTCATAAAACAGGTGCCGCCCCATGATCGTCATGTCATGCGCGGTGGACAGGTGCCCCTCTTCGGTCAGGCCATGCGCGTTCTTGAAGGTCGTGCGGCTCATCCCGAGGGCCTGGGCCGTGCGGTTCATCCGGCGGGCAAACGCGGCCTCCGATCCTTCGAGCGCCTCGCCGATGGCGGTGGCCGCGTCATTGGCCGACTTCACCGCAGCCGCGCGGATCAGGTAGCGCAGCTTGATCCGCTGGCCCGATTTGAGGCCCAGCTTGCTGGGCGGCTCGGCCGCGGCGTTGCGGGTGATGGTGACTTCGTCATCCAGCCCGATCTCGCCGTGCTCGATCGCCTCGAAGGCGATGTAGAGCGTCATCATCTTGGTCAGGGAGGCCGGATGAAGCCGGGCATCCGCGTTTTCCGAATGAAGCACCTTGCCCGATCTGGCATCCACCACATACGCCGCATAGGGCGCCGCAACCGCGCTCAGCGGAACGATGATCAACATCCAGATCGTGGCAAATGCCCACAGACCCAGCCGGAATGACTGCCTGTTCCGCGTTTTCATGGAACTACTCTTTTTTACTGCCTCGCGCCGCCGATTTCTTCGACTGACTTTCATTATTACGGCAAAGGTAGCACATGATTTGTTTCTAATAAAGTGTTCAATTCACTAGAGTTTACAAGGCGTGGCAATGGTCCGCCGCAAGATGTTGCGGCATGTCCCGCGTGGCGCACAACACCGGCCAATGTGGCAAAATCATGGCGCGCGGGGCCTCGGCGACCGCCCCATGTCCGCCACGGCGGCGTGGCGCGGGCAACTGGTCACGTGATCGTTGACCAGCCCGCATGCCTGCATGAAGGCATAAACGATGGTGGGGCCGCAGAACTTGAAGCCGCGCTTCTTCATATCCTTCGAGATTTCGGTTGAAAGAGGCGTGTAGGCGGGCACGTCCGCAAGGCAGTCCCAGCGGTTCTGCACCGGTGCGCCGCCGACGCGGTCCCAAAGATAGCGGTCAAATCCCATCTCCGTCTCCACCTTCTGCCAGGCGCGGGCGTTGGCGATGGTGCCCTCGGTCTTTCCGCGGTGCCGCACGATTCCCTTGTCGCTCAGCAGGCGCTGGACGTCCGCCTCGCCCCAAGTGGCGATGATGTCCGGATCGAACCCCTGAAACGCGGCGCGGAAATTGTCGCGCTTTTTAAGGATCGTGATCCAGCTGAGCCCGGCCTGAAACCCGTCGAGGATCAGTTTTTCCCACAAGGCGCGGCTGTCACGCTCGGGAACGCCCCATTCCGTGTCGTGATAGGCGATATAGATCTCTTCCTGGCCCACCCAGCCGCATCGCTCGGTCATCTGCATGCTCCTGCATTTCAAATTGTTCCTTTAAACCTTCCTTAGCGCATGGGGCGCAGATTGGGCGACAGTCAAATCGGAGCGACGCATGATGGACCAACGCAAGGCGAAATGGGCGGATATTCCCGCAGGGCTTCAGGACCCGTTGTCATACGCCATTTCGGCGCGGGATCAGTCGACCATTGCCATGGTCGAGGAGGCGGTGCGCCACAAACAGGTAATGCTGGCGTTCCAGCCCGTGGTCCCGGCGGGCCAGACCGAACGCGTGGCGTTTTACGAGGGGCTGATCCGCATTCTGGACGACACCGGGCGAATCATCCCCGCCAAAGAATTCATCGGCGCGATCGAGACGACCGAAACAGGGCGCATTATCGACTGCCTATCGCTGGAAAAGGGGCTCAGGACGCTGTCGATGCACTCGTCCTTGCGCCTGTCGATCAACATGTCCGCGCGCTCCATCGGGTATGGCCGCTGGATGCGCACGCTCAAGCGCGGCCTCGATGCC
Organism: Pelagivirga sediminicola; assembly: GCF_003072125.1. Lineage (GTDB taxonomy): Bacteria > Pseudomonadota > Alphaproteobacteria > Rhodobacterales > Rhodobacteraceae > Roseovarius > Roseovarius sediminicola. Next base: position 348,661 of record NZ_QCYH01000002.1, read on the forward strand.
GATCCCACCGTGGGCGAGCGGCTGATACTCGAGATCACGGAAAGCTCCGCCATGCTGGTGCCTGATCTGGTGACGGGCTTCATGGCCGATCTTTCCGCGCGCGGTATCAGCTTTGCGCTGGATGATTTCGGCGCCGGTTTCACATCGTTCCGATATCTCAAGGATTTCTACTTTGACATCCTCAAGATCGATGGTCAGTTCATCCGCGGCATCGCCAATGATGCGAACAATCAGGTCCTGACGACGGCGCTTGCCACGATCGCGCGGCAGTTCGACATGTTCACCGTCGCCGAAAGCGTCGAGCGCGCGGATGACGCCGCCTATCTGACCGCGATCGGCATCGACTGCCTTCAGGGGTATTACTATGGCGCGCCATCGGTCAAACCGATCTGGCTGACGCCGGAGCCGCGCCTTGCGTCGGCATAGGGCGGCCGCGCGCTGCGGCGCGTGCCGTCCCGGTTGCCGCAGTGCGGCGCATGCGATATGAAAAATGACAACGGGCAGGGGATGGTGCCGGCCACAAGCCGGATCGCCCCGGCGCCTGGCAACACCCTGTCGGAGGATTATCCATGACAAATGTCGTTATCGCATCTGCCGCGCGCACTGCCGTAGGCTCGTTCGGGGGGGTGTTTGCGAACACGCCCGCTCATGATCTTGGCACCGCCGTGCTGGAGGCGGTGGTCGCCCGCGCCGGTATTGACAAGTCCGAGGTGTCCGAGACGATCCTTGGCCAGGTTCTGACCGCGGCCCAGGGGCAGAACCCGGCGCGCCAAGCGCACATCAACGCCGGTCTGCCGCAGGAAAGCGCGGCATGGAGCATCAACCAGGTTTGCGGTTCGGGCCTGCGCGCCGTCGCGCTGGGCGCGCAGCATATCCAGCTGGGCGATGCGGCGATCATCTGCGCCGGCGGTCAGGAAAACATGACGCTCAGCCCCCACGCTGCGCATCTGCGCAGCGGGCACAAGATGGGCGACGTGTCGATGATTGACACGATGATCCGCGACGGCCTTTGGGATGCTTTCAATGGCTATCATATGGGGCAGACCGCCGAAAACGTTGCCGATAAATGGTCGATCAGCCGCGAGATGCAGGACGAGTTCGCGCTGGCCAGCCAGAACAAGGCCGAGGCGGCGCAGAAGGCGGGCAAGTTCGACGACGAAATCGTGCCCTTCACCGTCAAGTCCCGCAAGGGCGAGACGGTCGTCGACAAGGACGAGTATATCCGCCACGGCGCCGTGATCGAGGCGATGCAGAAGATGCGTCCGGCCTTTACCAAGGATGGCAGCGTGACCGCCGCCAATGCCAGCGGCATCAACGATGGCGCCGCCGCCACGCTGCTGATGAGCGCCGAGGAGGCTGAAAAGCGCGGCATCGAGCCCTTGGCGCGCATCGTCAGCTACGCCACTGCGGGGCTGGATCCGGCGATCATGGGTGTGGGCCCCATTCATGCCTCGCGCCGGGCGCTGGAAAAGGCCGGCTGGAGCGTCGGCGATCTGGATCTGGTCGAGGCGAACGAGGCGTTCGCCGCCCAGGCTTGCGCGGTCAACAAGGACATGGGCTGGGATCCGTCCATCGTGAACGTCAATGGCGGCGCCATCGCGATCGGCCATCCCATCGGCGCTTCGGGCTGCCGGGTGCTGAATACGCTGCTGTTCGAGATGAAGCGCCGCGGCGCCAAGCGCGGTCTGGCCACGCTTTGCATCGGCGGCGGCATGGGCGTCGCCATGTGCGTCGAGCGCGGCTGATCGCACCCGGTTTCATTGCAGCCGATCTATCGGGCGCCCCGAAACGGGGCGCCTTTTTCTTATGCGCCGGCCGCCAATTGTCGATCCACGCGCATCGGTTTGCAAGGATGTGGGCCGGGGCGCTAAGCTGGTGCAAACGGCGCCAATTGCGGGCGCAGGTGCAAAAAGTCATGGCGCAACATTATTGCGCGTTGACAGTGCCTTGGGTAACAGAGTTACTGGACGGCAGCGAAAGATCAATGGACTGGAGGATATGACCATGGCAAGAACGGCACTCGTCACAGGGGGATCGCGGGGCATCGGCGCGGCGATTTCGAAGCAACTCAAGGCTGATGGTTGTAACGTCGCCGCCACCTATGCTGGCAATGATGAGGCGGCAAAGGCGTTCACCGACGAAACTGGAATCAAGACATACAAGTGGGATGTCGCGGATTACCAGCAAAGCGCGGACGGAATCGCGCAGGTCGAAAAGGATCTGGGACCGATCGACATCGTCGTTGCAAACGCGGGAATCACCCGCGACGCACCGTTTCACAAGATGACGCCCGAGCAGTGGCATCAGGTGATCGACACCAACCTGACCGGCGTTTTCAACACGATCCATCCCATCTGGCCCGGCATGCGCGAGCGAAAGTTCGGCCGTGTCATCGTCATCAGCTCGATCAACGGGCAAAAGGGCCAGTTCGCGCAGGTCAATTATGCGGCGACGAAGGCGGGCGATCTGGGAATCGTCAAGAGCCTCGCGCAAGAAGGCGCGCGTGCGGGCATCACCGCGAACGCTGTCTGCCCCGGCTATATCGCGACCGAAATGGTGATGGCTGTGCCCGAAAAGGTCCGCGAGGCCATCATCGGCCAGATCCCCACGGGCCGTCTGGGCGAGCCCGAAGAGATCGCGCGCTGCGTGTCGTTCCTGGCGGCCGACGGATCGGGGTTCATCAACGGATCGACGATTTCGGCGAATGGGGGCCAGTTCTTCGTCTGATCGGCGCTGCTGAAACGAAAAAAGGCCGACGCAAATCGCGTCGGCCTTGTGCGTCACTGGCGCAGGGCGCCGCAATCAGCTGCTGGAAAGACGTTCGATTTCTTCTTTCAGGCGAAGCTTTTGTTTTTTCATTTCATATACATCCAACGTACTGACACTCGGCGCGCGTTGCGCCTGATCCACTTTGGCCGACAGGTCCTGATGCTTTTTCTTCAGTTCCTCGATATGCGAAGCCAAGCTCATGTAAGCACTCCTCTTTGTTGTGTATGAAACTCACATGTGCAGTGCAGCACATTATTTCCACTCTGTCACGCTGCAGGCGCAGCATGGCGGCGAAATAATGCTAAGAAATGTCGCGGCTTTTTGGCACGTCGCGAAAAAGGACCGTCGCGCCGGGCCGTATTGGCGGGGCCCGCGGGGCGCTCTAGCCCTCTTCGGGCAGCTCGATACCGTTGTCTTTCAGCGTGCGCGCCGCGTCGGCGAAATCGTCGGGATGAACCATCAGGCGCCGTGGAAATATCCCGATGCCGCCCTCCAGAACGCTCATATTTACGTCCATTTCAAAGCAGTCTATACCCTCGCCCTGAAGCAGGGCCTGGGCGAATGCGATCGTCGCCATATCTGTGGTGCGCATGAGCAGTTTCATGCGTGTGATCTAACCACGCGGACCGCTCTTGTCGAGCCGCGGATAGGCGATTGGGGATATTGTGGATCAGATGGCAACCAAACCGCACGACAAACTGGCAGCCCGGTTCGCCGCCAAGCTGGCCTCCGTTGACGGGTTGATCCGCGCGCGCATGGAGTCGCGTCACGCGCCGCGCATTCCGCAGGTGACGGCGCATCTGGTCGGGGCAGGGGGCAAGCGTCTGCGCCCCATGCTGACCTTGGCGGCCGCCGAAATCTGCGGCTACCAAGGCGACAATGACGAAAAACTGGCCGCAACGGTCGAGTTCATTCACACGGCAACCTTGCTGCATGACGACGTTGTCGACGAGAGCAGCCAGAGGCGCGGGCGCGCCACCGCCAACCTTTTGTGGGACAACAAATCCAGTATTCTGGTGGGCGATTATCTGTTCGCGCGGTCCTTTCAGTTGATGGTCGAAACCGGCAGCCTGCGGGTGCTGGACATTCTGGCCGACGCCTCGGCGACGATCGCCGAGGGCGAGGTTTTGCAACTGACGGCGGCGCGCGATCTGGCGACGACCGAGGATATTTATCTGCAGGTGGTGCGCGGCAAGACGGCGGCGCTGTTTTCCGCCGCGACAGAGGTGGGCGGCGTCATTGCCGGTGCAGGTGATGCGCAGTGCCGCGCGCTGCATGCCTATGGCGATGCGCTGGGAATCGCGTTTCAGATCGCGGACGATCTGCTGGATTTCCAAGGCGATAGCGGGGCGACAGGCAAGAATATCGGAGACGATTTTCGCGAGCGCAAGCTGACCCTGCCGATCATCAAGGCGGTGGCGCAGGCGGATGACGCCGAGCGGGATTTCTGGCGCCGCACCATCGAGAAGGGCGATCAGCGCGAGGGCGATCTGGATCATGCGCTTGCGCTGATGCAAGGCCATGGCGCGCTGGACGCGGCGCGCGATGACGCGCTTGATTGGGCGCGGTGCGCAGGCGCGAGCCTGAAGGAGTTGCCCGCGCATCCGGTGCGCGACATGCTGGCGGACCTGGCCGATTACGTGGTTTCTCGCGTCGCGTGAGCGGCGCCCTGCGTCAGTCCGCGTTAAGGCAGGTGACGGCGACCCACCATCCCGGATGGCTTTCCTGAAGGCGGCCGGCCGCGCTGGCGGCGGTTTCGGCGTCGGCGTAGATCCCGAAACAGGTGCCGCCCGATCCTGACATCCGCGTCAGCATGCAGCCCGGCGTGACCTCCAGCGTCGAGAAGACCTGCTCGATCACCGGCTCGCAGGAAATGGCGGCGTCTTGCAGGTCGTTGCGCTGCTTCTTGAGCCATTCGATCAAGGTGGCCGCGTCCGTGCCGCTGGGAATCGGATCCGGCATCGGGGCGTTGTCGCGCTTGGCGAGGCGCTTGAACACTTCGGTCGTCATCACGGGGATGTTGGGGTTGACCAGCACCGCATGCAGCTCCGGCAGGTCCGGCATGGGGACCACCTGTTCGCCCACGCCGCTCATCCGCGCGGCGCCCGAGGGGGCGGCGCAGCAGACGGGCGCATCGGCGCCCAGGGGCAGGATGTCGCGCGGAATGGGCTTGCCGGTCAGTTCCGACAAGGCGCGAAGCGTGGCCGCCGCGTCGCTGGATCCGCCGCCGATACCGGCCGCGATGGGCAGCGTTTTTTCCAGCGTGATATGCGCATCGACCCCCATCATGCGCGCGGCGCGCAGCACCAGGTTGTCATCGCCGGGCGGCGTGCCTTCGGCCATGGGGCCGGTCAGATCGAGCGACAGCGCATCGGCGCGCGTCACCGTGATGCGGTCGCCGATATCGGCGAACATCACGAGCGAATCAAGCATGTGATAGCCGTCATCGCGGCGGCCGGTCACATGCAGTGTCATGTTGATCTTGGCCGGGGCGAAAACCTCGGCCGTGTTGCCGTCCTGTGTGCGGCCCGATTGGTCATCCTTCATTGTCGCTCACTTTCAGGGGCTCTGCGCCCTCTTCTTGCAATACCTTGTCCAGCCCGACCTCCAGCTTGCGGCGGATGCGGTCCGGATCCACGTCGGGCGCCGGTGTTTCGGTGTCCACGAGGGACAGCGCGCGGCGCCACTGAAAACGCGCCTCGGTCCGGCGGCCCACGGCCCACATCGCATCGCCCAGATGGTCATTCACCACCGGATCCACCGCATAAAGCTCGGCCGCGCGCTCCAGGTTGACGACGGCCTCCTGATAGCGGCCAAGGCGGAACTGCGCCCAGCCAAGGCTGTCGACGATCGCGCCCGAATTCGGCTCGGCCTCGACGGCGCGTTCGATCATGTCCAGCGCCTCGTCCAGCTTCATCCGGTGCTCGACCAGAGAATAGCCAAGGTAATTCAATACCATGGGCTCGCCGGGATTCAACTCCAGCGCGCGGCGAAAATCGGCCTCGGCCTCGGGCCACTGATCCTGGCGCTCGTGGCTGATCGCGCGGGCATAGATCACGAACCACGGCTCGTCGCCTTGCGCCTGGTAGAGCTTGACCGCCTCGTCATAGGCGCCCACGGCCTCGGCATATTGTTCGTTCTGGCGATAGAGATCGCCGGCGGATGCATGCACCAGCGCCACGTCGGGATGGCTTTTGCGCAGCTCGGCGACGATCGCGATCGCGCCTTCCAGATCGTCGGCGCTGCGCAGCGCCTCGGCGCGGCCCAGCTCGGCGGTGTAATAGGCCGGAGAGCTGCGCGGCACCTGCTGGAACGCCTCGGTGGCCAGAGTATAGCGGCCAAGCTGCGTCAGCAGCTCGCCGGTCATGATCTGTGCGTCAACATCCTCGGGGTCGAGAAACTCGGCCAGCCGGGTATAGAGCAGCACGTAATCCGCGCCCGTATCCTGAAGCAGCGCCATGCCAAGCGACAGGAACACCTCGCTGATGCCCTGGCGCGGCGTTTCGATCCGCCCGAGGTCCAGCCGCTCGCCCGCCTCGAGACGCGCACGCAGATCGGCGACCTGCGGATCGGAATCGCTGCCGAACGTGTCGTCCAGCACCTTGATCGCATCCTCGTTGCGCTCAAGCTGGCTGAGCACTTCGGCCCAGGCGATGACCGAGCGGCGCGTGGTCTGCATCGGTCCGTCAGTCTCGCCGGAATAGATCTTGTCGGCGCTTTCGAAATCGCCGACCGAGGCCAGCGCCAGCGCCTTGTGATAGACCGCAAGGCTGCGCAATCCCGGCTCGGCGGCGATGGCGTCGAACTTCTTGAGCGCGGCGGCCATGTCGCCGGTGCCCATCGTCGCCCAGGCGCCGATCAGCCCGTCTGCCAGCGGGCCGACAGCCTCTTCGGCCTCGATCTGGCGGAGCACGAAATCGAAATCGCCGCGCGCCACGGCGTCGCCCAGAAGGACCATCTGCGCGACCTGGCTGCGCATGTCCGCCTCATCCATGCGCTGCGCGATGGGGACGGCCTGCATGACCTCGCCGGTGGCCAGAAGGGCGCCCACGGCGCTGTCCAGAAGCACCAGGTTGTCGGGGTCCGATTTCAGCGCGCGCAGCGCATATTTCGCGGCGGCGGCATAATCGCTGTCGTAGCGCGCCGCGCGCGTGGCCAGATAGGGGCCCGCACCGTCATCCGCGCTGGCAGGCAGCGGCACCGCAAATGTCGGTGCCGTCAATGCCAGGATCGTCAGAAATCGAAATGTCACGCGCGCTGCCCCTGCTGTGTCGTGCCTCTTTGGCGGGCAACGTAATGCGGCGGCGCCCCAAGGGCAATGACACCCGGCACATCTGCGCCGAGCGTCCAATGAATTTTGCGTGTGCAAAAACCCGTCAGGGGCGGGCTACATATTGGGGTAATTCGGCCCGTCGCCACCCTGCGGCGTCGTCCAGTTGATGTTCTGCGCCGGATCCTTGATGTCGCAGGTCTTGCAATGCACGCAGTTCTGAAAGTTGATCTGGAAGCGCGGCGGTTTGCCGTCCTCCTCGATGAACTCGTAGACGCCCGCGGGGCAATAGCGCGCCGAGGGGCCTGCATATTTCGGCAGGTTGAAATCCACCGGAATGCTGGGATCCTTCAGCTTCAGATGCGCCGGCTGGTTTTCCTCGTGATTGGTCATCGAGAAACTGACATTCGTCAGCCGGTCAAAGCTGAGCTTGCCGTCGGGCTTGGGATAGTCGATGGGCTTGTGCTTGTCGGCCAGTTCGGTCGCCTCGGCGTCGGTCTTGCCGTGCTTGAGCGTGCCAAGCAGCGAAAAGCCCAATGTGTTTGTCCACATATCCATGCCACCCAGCGCCAGCGATGCGGTCAGGCCGCGCTTGGACCACAAGGGTTTGACATTGCGCACTTTCTTGAGGTCCTTGCCGATGTCGCCCGTGCGCACCTCGGTCTCGTAATCGGTCAGCTCGTCGCCGCTGCGCCCGGCCTTGATCGCCTCATGCGCCGCCTCGGCGGCGGCCATCCCGGACAGCATCGCGTTGTGGTTGCCCTTGATGCGCGGCACGTTGACCATGCCCACCGAACAGCCCAGCAGCGCCACGCCCGGCGCGACCATTTTCGGCATCGACTGCCAGCCGCCCTCGCTGATCGCGCGGGCGCCGTAAGCCACGCGCTTGCCGCCCTTCAGCAGCTCTGCCACCATCGGGTGATGCTTGAACCGCTGGAATTCCATATAGGGATAGAGATAGGGGTTCTTGTAATTCAGGTGGACGACGAAGCCGACATAAACCTGATTGTTGTCAAGGTGATAGATGAAGGATCCCCCACCGGCATTCTTGCCCAGCGGCCAGCCCATCGTGTGGGTGACGCTGCCCGCGTCATGCTTGTCCGGGTCGATCTCCCAGATTTCCTTCATGCCAAGGCCGAATTTCTGCGGCTCGTGGCCCGCAGCCAGATCGAACTTCTGCATCACTCGCTTGGCCAGCGATCCGCGCACGCCCTCGCCGAGGAAGACATACTTGCCGTGCAGCTCCATCCCCGGCTCGTAATTCGGGCCCTCGGTGCCATCGGGATTGCGGCCGAATTCGCCGGCGACGACGCCCTTGACGCGGCCATCCTCGCCATAAACGATGTCCGAGCAGGCCATGCCGGGGAACACCTCGACGCCCAGCTCTTCGGCCTGTTCGGCCATCCAGCGGCAGACATTGCCCATCGAGACGATATAGTTGCCGTGGTTGTTCATCAGCGGCGGCATCGGGAAGTTGGGCACGCGGACCTGGCCGCCTTCGCCCAGCAGATAGAAACGGTCGCTCTTGACCGGCACGTTCAGCGGCGCGCCCTTTTCCTTCCAGTCGGGGATCAGACGGTTCAGCCCGACAGGGTCCAGCACCGCGCCGGACAGGATATGCGCGCCCACTTCGCTGCCTTTTTCCAAGACGACAACCTGGCAGTCAGGATCCAGCTGCTTGAGCCGGATCGCGGCGCTCAGCCCGGCCGGGCCGGCCCCCACGATGACCACGTCATATTCCATCATCTCGCGCGTCGTGTCGGACATCGGATAATCCTTTCAAAGGCCGCGCAGGGCGGGCAACATAGTTGCGCATGTCCCTACCGCGTGTGGGCAAGCGGCGTCAATTCAAACACGACGCGGGGCCCGGGGCAAACCGGCATTTTGTCACCCACGCGCAATCGCCCGCGCGCCGGCGTGATTGCGCGCGCGGGAGGGATGCACTATTGCAAAGCCGCGCGCGCTGGGGTCAACCTTGGGCGCGCGGGAATGACACAGACGGGCGCAAGCGGCGGAGGTCGCGTCGCCGATTGGGGAAGAGACATGGAAAAGATACCGATGACACGCGCGGGCTTTGATGCGCTGGGCGCCGAGCTGAAGCAGCTGAAATCGGTCGAGCGTCCCGCCATCATCCGTGCCATCGCCGAGGCGCGCGAGCATGGCGATCTGTCCGAGAACGCCGAGTATCACTCTGCCCGCGAAAAGCAGAGCTTCATCGAGGGCCGCATCAAGGAGCTGGAGGGCGCGCTGGGCCTGTCCGAGGTGATCGATCCCAGGAAACTGTCCGGCCCGATCAAGTTCGGCGCCACAGTCACGCTGGTCGACGAGGATACGGACGAGGAGAAGACCTGGCAGATCGTCGGTGAGCATGAGGCCAATATCGAAAAAGGGCTGCTCAACATCAGATCCCCGATCGCGCGCGCGCTGATCGGCAAAGAAGAGGGCGACAGCGTCGAAGTGCGCACACCCGGCGGCGACCGCGCCTACGAAGTTCTCAAGATTGCGTATGTCTAAGCGATCTGCCGTGGAACGGGGCGCGTGAGCATGGTCTCGGGCATGAATACCGCCAGAACGATCGCGCCTGCCGCGTCGCGTGCGGATGCCGCGACGATATCGGGGGTGGAGATCGCGGCGCTGGTGCTTTCGGGTGTCTGGCTTCTGGGGGCGACGCTGTTCTTTGTCGTGCTCGGCACCGGGATGGGCGACGGCGCGCTGGGCTTCGTGATGACGGCGCTGGCGATCTTCCTGCCGGTGGCGATGATCTGGGTGGCGGCGATTGCCGCCCGCACGGCGCGCATCATGCGCGAGGAAAGCGCCCGGCTGCATGCCGCGATCGAGGCGATCCGGCTCGCCTATATCACGCAGAACAAGGCCTTGGCGCCGCAGGACGGCAAGGAAATGTCGGTTGCGCGCAAGCTGGACGAGATTGCGGCGGCGCAGCGCAAGACCGAAACGGCGCTGGCGACATTCTCCTCCTCGCGCCCGCTGCCCTCGGTCATGCCCGCGGCGCGCAAGCCCGCGCCTGCGCCCGCCGCCCCGGCGGACGCTCAGGTCTCCCTGCCGCTCGGCACACCGCCCGAGGACATGCTGCCGCCGCTGGAGCGCAGCGATTTCATCCGCGCGCTGAATTTCCCCGAAACCGCCGAGGACAAGGCCGGCTTTGCCGCGCTGCGCCGCGCGCTCAAGGATCGCCCGACCGCGCAGCTGATCCAGGCCGCGCAGGACGTGCTGACCCTGCTCAGCCAGGACGGCATCTACATGGACGATCTGCGCCCGGACATGGCGCGCCCGGAAATCTGGCGCAACTTCGCCGGCGGGGCCCGCGGGCGTGCGATTGCGGCGCTGGGCGGCATCCGCGACCGCTCTTCCCTCGCGCTGGCGGCGGCGCGGATGAAGAACGATCCGATTTTCCGCGACGCGGCGCATCATTTCCTGCGCCGCTTTGATCAGATGTTCAGCAGCTTTGCCGAAGATGCGGAGGATCGCGACATCTCGGACCTGTCCGACACCCGCACGGCGCGCGCCTTCATGCTGCTGGGCCGCGTGGCCGGCACGTTCGACTGATGGCGCCCGGCGGCGGATTTGAGCCTTCGTGATGAAAGCGCGGGCCCGTGGCTTTTCTTGGGAAAAATACCCAAATCCCGATGGTTAGCCACGCGCGCCGCGCCATGAGGTAGGGGGCATTCGCATGCTCGACAAGCTTGAGATGTTCATCGCCGTCGCCAAGGAAGAGCATTTCGGGCGTGCCGCCGCCAGCCTTGGCATCACCCAGCCGTCGCTTTCGGCGGGGATCAAGCAGCTCGAGGACCAGCTGGGGGTCAAGCTGATCTTTCGCGGCTCGCGGTTTGGCGGGCTGACGCCTGAAGGGCAGAGCGCGCTGGAATGGGCGCGCCGCATCGTCGGGGACGCGCGCCAGTTGAAGGAGGAGATGCGCTTCAAGCGGCACGGCCTGTCGGGGCGGCTGCGCATCGCGGTCATTCCCACGGCCCTGACATGGGCGGCCGAGCTGTCGATGCGCTTCAGTGAAAAGCACCCGAATGTGCGGTTTACCATCCTGTCGCGCACCTCGATCGAGATCCTGTCGATGCTGGAGAACCTCGATGTGGATGCCGGCATCTCCTATCTCGATAACGAGCCGACGGGGCGGGTCAGCACCGAGCCGCTCTATGAGGAGAAATACATGCTGGTCTGCGCGCTGAGCTCCAAATTCGCCGCGCGCCGCAGTGTCGGCTGGGAAGAGCTGGACGGCGAGCGGCTGTGCCTGCTGACGCCGGACAATCAGAACCGCCGGATCATAAACAAGAATTTCGCCGCCGTAGGGGTCATGCCCGAAGCGATCATCGAATCGAACTCGACGGTGGTGATGGTCGCGAATGTGGAAACTGGGCGCTGGCTGACCGTTCTGCCCGAAGACATGGCGCGGTTTCTGACGACGGGAAAATCGCTCAGGCTGGTGCCGCTCAAGGGGCGCGAGCCTGCCCATGCCGTCGGGCTGGTGGCGCCTTACCGCGAGCCGCACACACCCGTTCTGGCCGCGCTTCTGGCCGAGGCGCGGCGCATGTCGGCGATGTCTTGATAGGCATTACCTATCGGATGACTGATCTTTCATATTGATTTGACGTTATCAAAACGGTTGCTTCGGGCGAGTTCACCCAAGAGGCCAGCCATGCAATCACCATCGCCAGCAACGTCCCACGAGGACCTGCGCGCCATCGTCTCGGACCACATGCATCTTGAAGGGCCGATGTTGCCCATGCTGCACGCGATCCAGGCCGATTTCGGATACATCCCGGAGGATGCCATTTCGGTGATCGCCGATATGCTGAACATGACCCGCGCCGAGGTTTATGGCGTGGTGACGTTCTATCACGATTTCCGCAAGGCTCCGGCCGGGCGCCACGTGGTCCGGATCTGCCGCGCGGAGGCGTGCCAATCGGTGGGTGGCACGGCGCTGTCCGAGGCGGCGCTGGCCCGTCTGGGAATCGGCTGGGGCGGGACCACCGCCAACGGTGCCGTGACGGTCGAGCCGGTCTATTGCCTTGGCCTGTGCGCCTGCGGCCCGGCCGCGATGGTCGACGGCAAGGTCGTCGGGCGGCTGGATGCGGCCCGGCTGGACGCGCTGCTGGCGGAGGCGGGCGCATGAAGATCTATATCCCGATGGACAGCGCCGCCAAGGCGCTGGGCGCCGATGACGTGGCCGATGCGGTCAAGGCCGGGCTGGCCGAACGCGGCATCGAGGCGCAGATCATCCGCAACGGCACGCGCGGCATGATCTGGCTGGAGCCTCTGGTTGAAATCGACAGTGGCGAGGGGCGCATCGCCTATGGCCCGGTCAACGCGCAGGACGTGCCTGCGCTGCTGGACGGCAAGATGGACAGCCTCGGCCGTGTCGAGGATATCCCGTTCTTTGCCCGCCAGACGCGCCTGACCTTTCAGCGCTGCGGCGTGATCGACCCGCTCGATCTGGCAGCATACGAGGCGCATGGCGGTCTGGCTGGCCTGCGGCGGGCCGCCGCGATGACCGGCCCCCGGATCGTCGAGGAAACCACGACATCCGGTCTGCGCGGGCGCGGTGGCGCGGGTTTCCCGACTGGTATCAAGTGGAAGACCGTCTGCGAGGCTGAGGCCGATCAGAAATACATCGTCTGCAATGCCGACGAGGGCGACAGCGGCACCTTCGCCGACCGCATGATCATGGAGGGCGATCCCTTCAGCCTGATCGAGGGGATGGCGATTGCCGGTCTGGGTGTGGGCGCGACGAAGGGCTACGTCTATCTGCGCTCGGAATATCCCGATGCGATTCGCGTGATGAACGCCGCTGTTGAGATTGCGCGCGCGCAAGGTGTGCTGGGCGCGGATATCGCCGGATCGGGCCGCGCGTTCGACATGGAAATCCGCGTCGGCGCCGGCGCCTATGTCTGCGGCGAGGAAACGTCGCTGCTCAATTCGCTGGAGGGCAAGCGCGGCGTCGTACGCGCCAAACCGCCATTGCCCGCGCTGGAGGGATTCCTGGGCAAGCCGACCGTCGTGAACAATGTCATCTCGCTGGCCACCGTGCCGGTCATCTTCGAGAAGGGCGCGCAGCATTACGCGGATTTCGGGCTGGGGCGCTCGCGCGGAACCGTGACCTTGCAGATCGCGGGCAACGTGGCGCGCGGCGGGCTGTTCGAGACGGCCTTCGGTATCAGCCTTGGCGAGGTGGTCGAGGATATCGCAGGCGGCACGCGCAGCGGAAGGCCGGTGAAGGCGGTGCAGGTCGGCGGCCCCTTGGGCGCCTACATGCCGCGCGAGAAATTCGACACGCCCATGGGCTATGAGGAGTTTGACCAGAACGGCGGGCTGATCGGCCATGCGGGGCTGGTGATCTTCGATGACAGCGCCGACATGCTGCAGATGGCGCGCTTTGCCATGGTGTTCTGCGCGGTGGAATCCTGCGGCAAATGCACCCCCTGCCGGATCGGCGCGACGCGCGGGGTCGAAACCATCGACCGCATCGCGCGCGGCGACACCGCCGCGACCGGGCTTCTGACGGATCTTTGCGAGACGATGAAGGAAGGCTCGCTTTGCGCGCTGGGCGGTTTCACGCCTTTTCCGGTGATGTCCGCGCTGACTCATTTTCCAGATGATTTTGCGACCCGCAAGGAGGCAGCAGAATGAAAGATTTCATCATTCCGACCAAGGACATGGACATGGGCACCCCGGCAAGGCAGGGCGCGCCGGTCACGCTGAAGGTCGACGGCTTTGACGTGACGGTTCCCGAGGGCACATCGGTCATGCGCGCGGCTGCCGAGTTGGGGATGCAGATCCCCAAGCTGTGCGCCTCCGACAATCTGGAAGCGTTCGGATCCTGCCGGCTTTGCGTGGTCGAAATCGAGGGGCGGCGCGGCACGCCCGCCTCCTGCACCACGCCGGTCGCGGATGGAATGGTTGTCCATACGCAATCTGAGAAGGTCAAGAGGATCCGGAAAGGCGTGATGGAGTTGTACATTTCCGATCACCCGCTGGATTGCCTGACCTGTTCGGCCAATGGCGATTGCGAATTGCAGGACATGGCCGGGGCCGTCGGTCTGCGCGACCAACGCTACGAGGCGGGGCGCAACCATTACGACACATCGGGCGCCGGAATGCTGGCTGCGGGCGATATTCGCGCCCGAGCGCCGCAGGGCGACATGGGCAATCCCGACTATATCCCGGTGGACGACAGCAACCCATATTTCACCTACGATCCGGCTAAATGCATCGTCTGCAATCGCTGCGTGCGCGCCTGCGAGGAGGTGCAGGGCACCTTCGCGCTGACGATCGAGGGGCGCGGGTTTGACAGCCGCGTGTCGGCGGGTGCGGCGGGCGATGATTTCATGGCCTCCGATTGCGTCAGCTGCGGCGCCTGCGTGCAGGCCTGCCCGACCGCCACGCTGCAGGAGAAATCCGTGATCGAGATGGGCACGCCCGAACGCTCGGTCATCACCACCTGCGCCTATTGCGGCGTCGGCTGTTCCTTCAAGGCCGAGCTGAACGGCGATCAATTGGTGCGCATGGTCCCCTACAAGCACGGCAAGGCCAATCGCGGCCACAGCTGCGTCAAGGGCCGGTTTGCTTACGGCTACGCCAATCACAAGGACCGCATCCTGAGCCCGATGATCCGCGAGCGCATCGACGCGCCGTGGCAGGAGGTCAGCTGGGACGAGGCGCTGAGCTTTGCCGCGCAGCGGATGCGCGGGCTACAGGAGACCTACGGGCGCAAGTCCATCGGCGTCATCACCTCCAGCCGCTGCACCAACGAAGAGACGTATCTGGTGCAGAAACTGGCGCGCAACGTGTTCGGCAACAACAACACCGATACCTGCGCGCGGGTGTGCCATTCGCCCACGGGCTATGGCCTGGGGCAGACCTTCGGCACGTCGGCCGGCACGCAGGATTTCGATTCGGTCGAGGAGACGGATGTCATCATCCTGATCGGCGCCAATCCAACCGATGCGCACCCTGTTTTCGCCAGCCGCATGAAGAAACGGCTGCGCGCGGGTGCCAAAATGATCGTCGTGGACCCTCGCCGGATCGATCTTGTCCGCTCGGCCCATGTCGAGGCATCGCATCACCTGCCGCTGCGCCCCGGCACCAACGTGGCGGTGGTCACGGCGCTGGCGCATGTGATCGTCACCGAGGGGTTGATGGATCAGGATTTCATCCGCGAGCGGTGCGACTGGGACGAGTTTCAGCACTACGCCGAATTCGTGAGCGAGGCGCGCCATTCGCCCGAGGCGACCGCGATGCTGACCGGCGTCGATCCGGCCGAGCTGCGCGCGGCGGCGCGCCTGTTCGCGACGGGCGGCAATGGCGCGATCTACTATGGGCTTGGCGTGACCGAGCACAGCCAGGGCTCGACCACGGTGATGGGGATTGCGAACCTCGCCATGCTGACCGGCAATATCGGGCGGCGCGGCGTGGGCGTGAACCCTCTGCGCGGTCAGAACAACGTGCAGGGCTCGTGCGACATGGGCAGCTTTCCGCATGAGCTGCCCGGCTATCGCCACGTCAAGGGCGAGGCCACGCGCGAGGTGTTCGAGAAGATCTGGGGAACCAGGATTGATCCCGAACCGGGCCTGCGCATTCCCAACATGCTGGATGCGGCCGTCGATGGCACGTTCAAGGGACTATACTGTCAGGGCGAGGATATCCTGCAGTCGGACCCCGACACCAAGCATGTCGCGGCGGGCCTTGCCGCGATGGAATGCGTGATCGTGCATGACCTGTTCCTGAACGAGACGGCGAATTACGCGCATGTGTTCCTGCCCGGCTCGACCTTTTTGGAAAAGGACGGCACCTTCACCAATGCCGAGCGCCGCATCAACCGCGTGCGCCGCGTGATGGCGCCGCTGAACGGCTATGCCGATTGGGAGGTGACGCAGCTTCTGGCCAATGCGATGGGCGGCGACTGGCACTATACCCATCCCGCGCAGATCATGGACGAGATCGCGTCGACCACGCCCAGTTTTGCCGGTGTCGATTACGCGCTGCTGGAGGAAAAAGGCAGCGTGCAATGGCCTTGCAACGAGGAGCATCCAGGCGGCACGCCGCTGATGCATGTGGACGGGTTCGTGCGTGGCAAGGGGCGCTTCATCGTGACCGAATACGTGGCGACGGACGAAAAGACCGGCCCGCGCTTTCCGCTCTTGCTGACCACGGGGCGCATCCTGTCGCAATACAACGTCGGCGCGCAGACGCGGCGCACTGAAAATTCGGTCTGGCACGATCAAGATATGCTGGAGATCCACCCCCATGACGCCGAAGTGCGCGGCGTCAACGACGGCGACTGGGTCAAGCTGGCGAGCCGCGCGGGCGAGACGACGCTGCGCGCGCGCATCACCGACCGCGTCAGCACCGGGGTTGTCTATACCACCTTCCACCACCCGGACACGCAGGCGAACGTCATCACCACCGATTTCTCGGACTGGGCAACCAACTGCCCGGAATACAAGGTGACGGCGGTGCAGATCAGCCCCTCCAACGGGCCGACCGAATGGCAGGAGGACTATGCCGAGCAAGCCGCGCAGGCCCGGCGCATCCTGCCCGCGGCGGAGTGATGCAGATGGCCATCCCCTCCGCGATCAGCCGCAGGGCCGTGTCGCTGCATCCCGGCGGCGCGGCCGATATCTGCCGCGCCCTGCCCGAGGAGGTGCCGGTCGCCATCGTCTGCAACGGCACCTCGCAGGCGGTGATGATGGCCAGCCCCGGCGACATCGCGGATTTCGCGCATGGTTTCGCATTGTCCGAAGGGTTCATCACGTCGCTGGACCAGATCGAGGCGTTCGAGGTGGCCGAGCACGACAGCGGCATCGAGGCGCGGTTCTGGCTGCGCCAAGGCCGCGCCGAGGCGCTGGCCGCGCGGCGTCGCTTCATGGCCGGGCCGGTGGGCTGTGGCCTCTGCGGTATCGACAGTCTGGCCGAGGCGATGCGCCCCTTGCCGCAGGTGCGTGCCGGTCTCGGCCTCAGCCGGGCCGAGCTGATCCGCGCGACCGAGGATCTGCGCGCGCATCAGCCGCTTCACGATCAGACCCACGCCACCCACGCTGCCGGATTTCTGGTGCCGGGGCAGGGGATTACGCATGTTCGCGAGGATGTGGGCCGACACAATGCGCTGGACAAGCTGATCGGCGCGCTGGCGCGGCAAGGGGTGGATGCGGCGGGCGGCGCAATCGTGATGACGTCGCGCCTGTCGGTCGAGCTGGTGCAGAAATGCGCCATCGCGGGCGTGCCGGTCCTGATCGCCGTCTCGGCGCCCACGGCCCATGCGCTGCGCCTTGCCGAAGGTGCCGGGATCACGCTGGCCGCCTTTGTGCGCGGCGCGCGCGCGCAGGTCTATTCCCATCCCATACGTATCACGAACGAGGTGCCCCATGTCGCCTGACAAGATGGTCTATATGGCCAACCAGATTGCCACATTCTTCAAAAGCCAGAAGGAGGCGGACCGCGTGCAGAATGTCGCGGCCCATATCAGCGATTTCTGGGAGCCGCGGATGCGTGCGCAGCTGAAGGCGTATATTGCGGGCGGCGGTGCGGGGCTGGACCCGCTCGTTCTGGCCGCCGCCGAGCAGGTCCCCGAAGCGCATCTCGAAGAAAACGTGAGCTGATTTAGTGCTGCCTTATCGACGTGTTATGCGGGAAAGCTCACGCTTCGGCGGCGGCGCGTCTTGAGGTGCGGCGCGTGATTGCCAGCCGCCGCAGGAACGCGAGGATGAAGACGCCCGTCAGGATCAGCACGATAGTCGGCGCGGGGGCGGAATCGATATAGAAGCTGACATAGGTGCCGCCCAGCATCGACGCGGTGCAGATCAGCACCGATGCCCACAGCATCCGGCCAAAGCTGCGCACCAGCAGGAACGCGATCGCCCCCGGCGTGACCAAGAGCGCCACCGCAAGGATCAGCCCGACCGAGCTGAGCGTGGCGACGATGGTCAGCGACAGCGCGGCCAGCAGCCCGTAATGCAGCAGGCCCGTGCGCAGCCCCGATGCCTGCACTTGCGCCGGATCGAAGGCATGCAGCAGCAGATCGCGCCATTTCAGCACCAGAAGCGCGGTCACAACCAGCGCGATCAGCCCCGACGACCACAGATCCTTTGGCCCGACGCCCAGCATGTTGCCGAACAGGACATGGTCGAGATGCTCGTTCGTCTCGATCGAGGTGTACATGATGATGCCGATCCCGAACATGCCGGAAAAGACGACGCCCATCACCGTGTCCTGCTTGACCCGGCTGTTATGCGACAGATACCCCGTCAGGAGCGCGCAGGTCATGCCGGCCGCAAACGCGCCCACGATCAGCGGCAGGCCCAGGATCCAGGCCAGCACGATCCCCGGCAGCGTGGCGTGACTGACCGCATCGCCCATCAGCGCCCAGCCCTTGAGCACCAGAAAGCACGACAGCAGCGCCGTGGGCGGCGCCACCAGCAGCACGATCCAGAAGGCGTTCTGCATGAAGGGAAACTGAAACGGCAGCAGCAGCGTGTCGATCATGTCCGGGCCTCCTTGGCGGCGGATGCCGGGACAGGCTGTTGCCTGCGCTCCAGCGCCGCGCGGGCCTTGCGCCGGGCGGCCAGCGTGCCGTGTTTGGGGGCGAAGACGAAGGCCAGAAGAAAGACCAGCGTCTGAAGCGTCACGATCACGCCGCCTGTCGCGCCGTCCAGAAAATAGCTGGCATAGGCGCCGACAAAGCTGGTGATCGTGCCGATCAGCACCGACACCACGATCAGCCGCGGAAAGCGGTCGCAGAGCAGATAGGCGGTCGCGCCCGGAGTGACGACAAGCGCGATCACAAGGAACGCGCCGACCGTCATCATCGCAGCGACGATGGCGGCGGAAAGCAAAGCAAAGAAGACGACTTTCAGAAGGTCGGGCCGCAAGCCGATGCTGCGCGCGTGGTTTTCATCGAAGAACACCACCATCAGATCCTTCCATTTGGCCAGGAGGACAGCCAGCGATATGAACCCGATAAGGGCCAGTTGCAGCGTGTCGCCCGGCGTGATGGCCAGGATGTTGCCCATGATGATGGTTTGGATGCTGACGGACATCGGCGACAGCGAGACCATGAACAGGCCAAGGCCGAAGAACGAGGTGAAGATGATGCCGATGATGACGTCGATCTTCAGCCCCGAGCGCCCCGACAGGAACAGCATCGCGCCTGCGGCCAGCCCGCCCGCGATGAACGCGCCAAGGGCGAAGGGCAGGCCCAGCATGAACGCGCCCGCGACGCCCGGAACCACCGAATGCGAGAGCGCATCGCCGATCAGGGACCAGCCCTTGAGCATGAGATAGCATGACAGGAACGCGCAGACGCCCCCCGTCAGCGCCGACACCCACATCGCGTTGAACATGTATGTATAGCCGAACGGCTCAAGCAGGATGTCGATCATTCGGATGTCTCCGCCTTGGCCTTGACCGGCTTCTTGCGCCGCTCGCCGTAATGAACGAAAGGGCGTTCGTCATCGGTGATGATGCGCAGCTCGCGCGGGTCGTCATCATCGTGCAGATCGTCGCCGCCAAGGGTGAAGTGGCGCAGCACGCCGCCGAACGCGGATTCCAGGTTTTCGCGCGTGAACACCGTCTCGGTCGGCCCGTAGGCCAGCACGGTGCCCTTGACCAGAATGGTCCGATCGCAGAATTCGGGGACCGATCCGAGGTTGTGGGTAGAGACCAGCATCACGCGGCCCTCGTCGCGCAATTCGCGCAGAAGGGCGATGATCTGTTCCTCGGTCTTGACGTCGACGCCGGTGAAGGGCTCGTCCAGCAAGATGACCTGCCCGTCCTGCGCGAGGCTGCGGGCGAGGAAGACGCGCTTGCGCTGCCCGCCGGACAGCTCGCCGATCTGGCGCTGGCGGAAATCGCTCATCCCGACGCGGGCAAGGGCCTGTTCGACCGCCGCATTGTCCGCGGCGCGGGGGCGGCGGGTAAAGCCCATGTGGCCGTAGCGGCCCATCATCACCACGTCCTCGACCAGCACGGGGAAGGCCCAGTCGACCTCTTCGGATTGCGGCACGTAGGCCACGAGGTTGTCGCGCAGCGCCTCCTTGACGGATTTGCCCAGCAGGCGGATTTCGCCGCGCGCCGTGGGCACGAAGGCCATGATCGCCTTGAAAAGCGTGGATTTACCTGCGCCATTGACCCCGACAAGCGCCGTGATGGTGCCGCGCGGGACCTCGAAGCTGGCGTCAAAAAGCGCGGTGTGCCCGTTGCGGTAGGTCACGGTCACGTCGCGCGCCATGATGCCGCCCGCGGGGTCGGACGTGGCTGGCATATCGCTGATTGTCTGCTCGCGCATGGGCTGATCCTTGGGTGCAATGCGGGGGGCGGCGTCCGGCGCCGCGTTTACGTAATTCAATCGGCTTGCGGCGCCAGCGCGTTCGCGATCGTCTCGGCATCGATGCGCAGCAGGTCGAGATAGGTCGGCACCGGCCCGTCCGCCGCGCTGAGGCTGTCGACATAAAGCTCGCCGCCATATCTGGCGCCGGTTTCGCGGGCGACCTGCTTGGCCGGATCGGTGTTAACGGTGCTTTCGCAGAAGACCACGGGGATCTCATGCTCGCGCACGCCGTCGATGACCGCGCGCACCTGCTGCGGCGTGCCGACCTGATCGGCGTTTATCGGCCACAGGTAAAGCTCCTTCAGGCCGAAATCGCGGGCAAGATAGCTGAACGCGCCCTCGCACGTGACCAGCCAGCGGTGATTTTCGGGGATCTGCGCGATCCGGTCGCGCAGGGGCTGCACCTCATCCGTGAGCTGCTGCTTGTAGGCGTCTGCGTTTGCCCGATAGCCGCTTGCGTTGTCCGGGTCATGCTCGGCGAAGGCGGCGGCGATATTATCGATATAGATCAGCGCGTTGTCGAGCCCCATCCATGCATGAGGGTTTGCTTGTCCCTCGTAAGAGCCCGACGAGATCGAGATCGGATCAATCCCGTCCGTCAGCGTGGCCGAGGGAATGTCGCCCATGTTGGCGAGAAATTGCTCGAACCACAGCTCGAGGTTGAGACCGTTCCACAGGATCAGGTCGGCATCGGAGGCGCGCACAATATCCTGCGGCGTCGGCTCGTAGCCGTGGATCTCGGCGCCCGGTTTGGTGATCGACACCACCTGCGCATGATCGCCCGCGACGTTCTGCGCGATGTCCTGCAGGATGGTGAAGGTGGTGACCACCTTCATCGCGTCGCCATCCTTGGCCGCGGCGCCCGTGGCCAGAAGGGCGGCGGCGATAGCGGTGGTGGCGGTGCGGCGCAGGGAAGTCTTCATTTTGCGGGTCCTGTTCAGGTTGTAAACTGTGTACTGAAAATGCGAAGCACTCGCAAGAGTCAAGCTAGTTGAGAATGATTTGCAAAATATTTGTCTAGACGCGTTTCGATTTGCAGGCCGGTTTCGGCGGGGCAGGGCGCGCCTTTACTGGCGCGGGCCCCGCTGCTCGATCCAGCGAAAGCCCAGCGTGATCAGCCCCGCGATGACCAGATAGGCCAGCGCCAGCAGCAAAAGCGGCTCGTAGATGATGAACGTGTCCTGCCGCACGCGGGCGGCGACGGCGTAAAGCTCGACAATGGTGATGGTCGCGACCAGCGGCGTTGCCTTGAGCTGCAGGATCGTCTCGCCGCCCAGCGTCGGCAGGGCCTGCCGGAACGCCTGCGGCAGCCATATGCGGCGGAAGATCTTGAACCGCGGCATGCCGAAAGCGCGGGCGGCCTCGATCTGGCCTTTCTGAACCGATGCGAAGGCGCCGCGCATGACCTCGCCCTCATAGCCCGCATAAGACAGGGTCAGCGACAGCACCGCATAGGGCCAGGCCTGCCGCAGGTAGGGCCAAAGCTCGGACTCGCGGATCCACGGGAATTGCGGGAAAAGCGAGCCGAGGCCGAAATAGAGCAGCCATATCTGCAGCAGAAGCGGCGTGCCGCGGATCACCGTGCAGAAGGCGCGTGCGGGGGCGGCCAGATACCATGGTCCGATCGCCTGCGCGAGGCCCAGCGGCACGGCCAGCGCAAAGCCCAGCACGATGGTGACGACCAGCAGCCAGATCGTCACCCACAGCCCGCTGAGCGCGAGCGGCGTGTAACGGGGCAGCCAGCTCCAGTCGAGGGCGAGGGCGCACCAGAGAACGAAGGCCGCGAAGAGGCCCAGCATGATCAGGCGGCGGGGGATCAGCATCGCGCGGATCATGACGTGCCCCTATGCGATGGCTGGCCGCGCCGCGCCCATTTCTCGATCCGTCCAAAAAGGACGCCCGAAAGGAGCGTGACCATCAGATAAAGGAATCCGGCGGCGAGGAAGAAGGTGAAATAGGCCCGCGTCGATTGCGCCGCCTGGCGCGTCTCCAGCGTCAGCTCGGAAAACCCGACAACGGCCAGAAGGGCAGTGTCCTTGGTGGCGATCAGCCACAGGTTGGCAAGGCCGGGAATGGCGAAGGCCGTCATCGCCGGGATCGTCACGCGCCGCGCCAGCAGCCCGCGCGGCATGCCGAAGGCGCGGGCCGCTTCGATCTGGCCGGGCGGGACCGCCTTGATCGCGCCGCGCAGGATTTCTGTGGCGTAGGCGCCCTGCACCACGCCCAGCACCCAGATACCGGCGGCGATGCCGCTGATTTCCACCGGGCCGCGGCCCATGGCGGCGGCGATCTGGTTGATGATGTCGGTGCCGACGAAATAGAGGATGAGGATCAGCACCAGTTCGGGCACGGCGCGCACGACGGTGGTATAAACCTCCAGCAGATCGCGCACCCAGGGGCTGCCGTAAAGTTTTCCCATCGCGCCGAAGAACCCGATGATCAGGCCAAAGCCGAACGCCCCCAGCGCGATCTGGATCGAGGCCGCCAGACCGCGCAGCAGATTCGCCCCCCAGCCGGGGGGCGAAAGTGACAGAAGTTCAAGCGTTTGTTCCAAGAGGCGCGCTTATTCGCTGTAGATCGTGGTCGAGAAATACTTGTCCGTGATCTCGTCATAAGTGCCGTTTTCACGGATCTCGGCGATGGCTGCGTTCAGCTTCTCGCGCAGCTCGTCCTCGCCCTTGCGCAGACCCGCGCCGACGCCCTTGCCGAGGATGGATTCGTCATCCGGCACGTTGCCGACGATCTCGCAGCAATCGCCGATGTCGCTGTTCACGAAATCGGCCATGGCGATGCTGTCGGCCTGCACCGCGTCAATGCGCCCGGAATAAAGGTCCTGGTTCGCCTCGTCCTGGGTCTGGTAGACGCGGATCTCGCTGGCCGCATCCTCGAAGTGCTTTTGCGCATAGGCCTGGTGCGTGGTCGACGCCTGCACACCGAGGATCTTGCCGTCCAGCCCTTCGGCATTCGGGGTCATGTCGGAGCCCTTCGGCGCGACGATGACGGCTGGCGTCTTGTAGTAATGATCGGTGAAGGCGATCTTTTCGGCGCGGTCCTCGGTGATCGACATCGAGGCCATGATCACGTCGATCTGCTCGCCCAGAAGCGACGGGATGATGCCGTCCCAGCCGGTCGGCGTGATCTCGCACTCAAGGTCTGCGGCCTCGCAAAGCGCATTCGCGATCTCGACCTCCCAGCCGGACCAGTTGCCGGCGCTGTCGGGCGCGGCGAAGGGCGGGTAGGGCTCGGACGCGATGCCGATCTTGACGGTCTCGGCGGCGGCGGCGCCTGCGGTCAGAAGCGCGGCGGTGGCCGTTGCCATAATCATGTTCATTTTCATTTGGTTATTCTCCCTTGTTGATCTTATGGTTGAACTTCCGCAGGCGCCGCGCAACTTATGACACGGTCCTGAGAAACTGTTGCAGCCGTTCCGACTGCGGATTGCCGAAGACCTCTTCGGGCGGGCCTTCCTCCTCGATGCGGCCTTCGGACAAGTAGATGACGTGGCTGGCGACCTCGCGCGCGAATTTCATCTCGTGCGTGACGAGGATCATCGTGCGCCCCTCGGCGGCCAGATCGCGGATGACGGTCAGCACCTCGCCCACCAGTTCGGGGTCGAGCGCGCTGGTCGGCTCGTCAAACAGCATCACGGCGGGATCCACCGCCAGCGCGCGGGCGATCGCGGCGCGCTGTTGCTGGCCGCCCGAGAGGAACGCGGGATAGCTGTCATGCTTTTCGCCAAGGCCCACGCGCTCCAGCAACTCGACCGCGCGGGCCGTCGCCTCGCGTTTGGGGATGCCGAGAACGTGCACCGGCACCTCGATCACGTTTTCCAGCAATGTGCGGTGGGTCCAGAGGTTGAATGCCTGGAACACCATGCCCAGCCTGGTGCGGATACGCTCGATCTGTTTCGGCTTGGCGGGGGAGCCGTCGGGCTTCATGGCGATTTCCTCGCCGCCGACGATGATTCGGCCCGAACTGGGCGTTTCCAGAAAGTTGATGCAGCGCAGCATCGTGGATTTGCCCGAGCCCGATCCGCCGATGATCGCCACGACGTCGCCGCGGGCGGCGGTCAGCGATACGCCCTTGAGAACTTCCAGATCGCCGAAGGACTTGTGCAGATCCTCGACCCTGATCGCCTCCTGCGATGCGCTGTCTGTGCCGTCTGCGGCGTCCGCTTGTGGCGCGGTTTGTGCCGAACTCATGCAATGCTCCCCATTCTTGGCTTGTAGTAACTCCGATTTCGGCTAATTGTGCAACTGTATAATTACTGCACCTTGCAAACATCTTGCCTGAAAGCCCCGCCATGCCGCCCGAACGCAAGCCATTTCGCCGGATCGGACCAGACCAGCGCCGCGACGCGATGATCGACGCGATGCTGTCGCTGATCGCCGAGGAGGGGATGGCGGCCGCGACCACCCGCGCGGTCGCCGCGCGGGCAGGGGTAACGCCGGGGCTGATCCGGCACTATTTCGACAGCAAGGACGCGCTGCTGAGCGCCGCCTACGAGCGGCACATGAGCGCGCTGACAGCCGCCACATGCGGGCCGCATCAGGGGCGCAGCGCCGCGCAGCGGCTGGCGCGTTTCGTCGCCGCGGGCCTGCGCGCGCCGGTGACCAGCGCCGAGGCGGTGTCGCTCTGGGCGGGGTTCTTGGCGCATGTGCAGCACGGCGGCGCCATGCAGGACACCCACGCCGCCACCTATGCCGAGTTTCGCGACCATCTGCAGGCGCTGATCGCCGATGCGCTGGTCGAGGCGGGGCGCGCCGTGCCGGAACCCGCGCTGCGCCGCCACGCCATTGCCTGCAACGCGGTGATCGACGGGCTGTGGCTGGAGGGCGGCATGCTGCCGGATGCCTTTGCCCCCGGCGAGCTGGCGCGGATCGGGCTGGACTCCGTCAGCGCGATGCTGGATCTGGCGCTGACGCCTGACATGATCGAAGAAGAGGACACGCCATGAAATACGCAAGCATAACCGAGCGTCTGTCGGGTCTTGGCGGCGCCAAATGGGCCGTGCATTCCCGCGCCCGTGCGCTCAAGGCGGCGGGCCGCGACATTGTCGAGCTGACCATCGGCGAGCCGGACGTGCCGCCGCGCGATACGCTGCTGGAGGACGCCGCCGCCGCCATGCGCGCCGGGCGCATGGGATATTCCAACGGCATGGGCGAGCCGGGCCTGCGCGCGGCGCTGGCCGCACGCTACACCGCATCGACCGGGCGCGAGATCACGCCCGATCAAGTGATGTGCCTGCCCGGCACGCAGACCGCGCTTTTCACCACGCTGATGGGGCTGGTCGAGGCGGGCGACGAGGTGCTGGTCGGCGATCCGATGTATGCCACCTACGAGGGCTGCATCCGCGCCAGCGGCGCCGCGATGGTGCCCGTGCCGCTGCGGCCCGAGAACGGGTTTCGCATCCGCGCGGAGGATATCGCGGCGCGCCTGACGCCGCGCAGCCGCGCGATCCTGCTGAACACGCCGCACAACCCGACGGGCGCGGTGCTGACGCGAGACGACATCCGCGAAATCGGCGCACTGGCGCGCAGGCATGATCTGTGGATCATTTCCGACGAGGTGTACGAGGAGCTGATCTTCGAGGGCGTGCCCTTTGCCTCGCCACTGGCCGAGGCGGATCTGGCCGATCGCACGGTCGTGGTCTCGTCCATCTCCAAAAGCCACGCGGCGCCGGGGTTTCGCAGCGGCTGGGCCATCGGCAGCGCGGAGTTCACGGCAAACCTGCTGTCGCTGTCCGAGACGATGCTGTTCGGCAGCCAGCCCTTCCTGGCCGACGCGACCGCCGCCGCCGTGTCGGAGCCGTCGCCCGTGGCGCCGGGCATGCGCCAGCGCTTTGCCGCGCGTGCAGCCTATCTGGCCGGCCGGCTGGAACAGGAAAGCGCGCTGAAGGTCAGCCGCCCGCAGGCGGGGATGTTCGCGCTGATCGACATCTCCTCCACGGGGATGGACGCGGAAACCTATGCGTTCGATCTGCTGGACAAGGCGGGGGTGGCCGTGATGCCCGGCACGTCCTTTGGCGCGATGCTGAACGACTGGGTCCGCGTTGCCCTGACCGCGCCCGATGCCGCGCTTGAGGATGCCTGCGGGCGCATCATCGACCATGCGGCGGGGTGCAGGCATGCCCCCAGTGCCGCCCGTTCCTGAAGGAGACCGCCCATGAGCAACCCCGCCACGCATTTCACCCACGCCGTCAGCCGCCGCCCCGGTGCCAGCGTCACCGGCGGCCTGCGCGCCGAGGATCGCGGCGCGCCGGACCTTGCGCGCATGCTGGCCGCGCATGACGCCTATATCGCCACGCTGCGCGAAACCGGCGCCGAGGTGATCGTGCTGGAGGCGCTGGAGGACTATCCCGACGCGCTGTTTGTCGAGGACACCGCCCTTTGCCTGCCCGAGGGCGCGGTGATGATGCGCCCCGGCGCGGACAGCCGGATGGGCGAGGTGGCGCATATGCGCCCCACGCTGGCCGGGCTTTTCGACGATCTGCGCGACATTGCCGGGCCGGGGCATATCGAGGGCGGCGATATCCTGTTTACCGGGCGCGAGGTGCTGGTGGGCCGCTCGGCGCGCACCGATGCTGCCGGCGTGGCAGAGCTGCGCGCGATACTGGACGAATGGGGACATCCCTTGCGCGAGATGCAGACGCCGGACGGCGTGCTGCATTTCAAGACCGATTGCTCGCTGCTGGACCCCGAAACGATCCTGTCGACGCGCCTTCTGGACGCCAGCGGCTGTTTTGACGGCTACCGCGTGCTGCATCTGCCCGAGGGCGAGGAGGCGGCGGCCAATGCGATCCGGTTCAATGACGTGGTGCTGATGCCGGACGGCTTTCCGCGAACCGCCGAGATGCTGGAGCGCGAGGGCTATGACGTGCGGCTCATCGACAATACCGATTGCGCATTGCTGGATGGCGGCATGTCTTGCCTGTCGCTGCGCCTGAACGTGGCATAGCAAAAGGCCGGGCGCGGTGCCCGGCCGTCGCTGGCGCGGCGCTTACTTCAGTTCGACCTCGACAAAGGACATCGGGGCATCGCCATCGTTGATGACGTTATGCTCGGTCCCTTCCACGCGCTTGTAGACGCTGCCGGCGGGCACGTGGTTCTCCATGATCTCGCCGCCCGGAAGCTCCAGCCGCATCTTGCACTCGGTCAGCGTGGTGATGACGTAATCCATGCCATGCGTGTGCCAGCCGGTCTGCTGGCCCGGCTCGAAATCAAAGCGGGTGACGCGGGTGCGCTCGTCGTCGATCAGTTGGGTTGCGGTGCATGTCATTGCCATTGTCATAACCTCCGGCGTGCGTCTGTGGGGAAAGGTGAAACACCATCTCGCCACAGTGCGGGCCAAGTGTCCAGATGCCGCGCGCCGGATCTGAGCGCGCCGCCGCTTGCCCCTCCGCGCCGCAGCGATTAGGAACCGTGTCAAACGCCCCCAAGCGGCGGCCCAAGCGGGAGTGAGTGAGATGAAACGCGCCCTTATCACCGGGATAACCGGGCAGGACGGATCCTATCTGGCCGAGCTGTTGCTGGAAAAAGGTTATGAGGTGCATGGCATCAAGCGGCGCGCATCGTCGTTCAACACCCAGCGGATCGACCATATATTCCAGGACCCGCACGAGGCCGATCCCCGGCTGAAGCTGCATTACGGGGATCTGACGGACACGTCCAACCTGACCCGCCTTCTGGCCGAGATCCGGCCCGACGAGGTCTATAACCTCGGCGCGCAAAGCCATGTGGCCGTCAGTTTCGAGGCGCCCGAATACACCGCCGACGTGGACGGCATCGGCACCTTGCGCCTGCTCGAGGCGATCCGGTTCCTGGGCATGGAGAAGACCTGCCGTTTCTATCAGGCCTCCACCTCCGAGCTCTATGGTCTGGTGCAGGAAGTGCCGCAGCGCGAGACGACGCCGTTCCATCCGCGCAGCCCCTATGCGGTGGCCAAGCTCTATTCCTACTGGATCACCGTCAACTATCGCGAGGCGTATGGCATGTATGCCTGCAACGGCATCCTGTTCAACCACGAGAGCCCCCGCCGGGGCGAGACCTTCGTCACGCGCAAGATCACCCGCGGGCTGGCGGGTATCGCGCAAGGTCTGGAAGACTGCCTTTACATGGGCAATATTGACGCGCTGCGCGATTGGGGCCACGCGAAGGATTACGTGCGCATGCAGTGGATGATGCTGCAGCAGGACGCGCCCGATGATTTCGTCATCGCCACGGGCAAGCAGTATTCCGTCCGCGAATTCATCCGCTGGTCCGCCGCCGAGCTGGGGATCGAGATGGAGTTTACCGGCGCCGGGCTGGACGAGGTGGGCCGCGTCTCCGCCGTGACGTCCGACATGGCGCCCGAGGTGAAGGCGGGCGATGTGATCTTGCGCATCGATCCGCGCTATTTCCGCCCCGCCGAGGTCGAGACGCTGCTGGGCGATCCGACCAAGGCGCGCGAGCGTCTGGGCTGGGAGCCGCAGATCACCGCGCGCGAGATGTGCGCCGAGATGGTGGCCGAGGATCTGCGCGGCGCCCGGCGTCAGCGCGTGCTGATCGATCACGGCTATGATCTGCCGCATACGCGCGAGGATTGAATGGGCACGCGTGGCACGATCCTTCTGACCGGCGGCTCCGGCATGGTGGGGCGCAACATCCGCGCCCATGCTCGTGCGGCCGACTGGACAATCCTTGCGCCGTCCAGCGCCGAGCTGGATCTGACCGACAGCGCCGCCGTGCAGGCCCGGATGGAGGCGCTGCGCCCTGATCTGGTCATTCACGCGGCCGGCCGGGTGGGCGGAATCCACGCCAACATGGCGCATCCGGTCGCGTTTCTGGCCGACAACGCCGCCATGGGACAGAACGTGATCCTCGGCGCGCGCGCGGCCGGGGTGCGGCGGCTGATCAATCTGGCATCGACCTGCATGTATCCGCGGGCGGCGCCCAATCCGCTGCATGAGGACATGATCCTGACCGGCCCGCTGGAGCCGACGAACGAGGGCTATGCGCTGGCCAAGATCATGGCGACGCGGCTGTGCGAATATATCCGGCGCGAGGATCCGTCGCTGCTCTACAAGACGTTGATCCCCTGCAACCTTTATGGCCTTCACGACAAGTTCGATCCGAAACAGTCGCATCTGGTGCCGGCCATCATCCACAAGCTGCACGACGCCAGGCTGACCGGCGCGCCCAGTGTCGAGATCTGGGGCGACGGGACCGCGCGGCGCGAATTCATGTTCGCGGGCGATCTGGCGGACGCGGTGCTGCGCGCCGCCGAGGATATGGACGCGCTGCCGGACCTGATGAATGTCGGGCCGGGCCATGATCATTCGATCAACGACTATTACGCCGCCGCGGCCGATGTGATCGGCTGGACCGGCGAGTTCACCCACGATCTGGGCCGCCCTGTCGGCATGCAGCGCAAACTCTGCGCGACGGACCGGCAGACCGCATGGGGCTGGCAGCCCGAGACATCTTTGGCGGAGGGTTTGCGACAGACCTATCGTCACTATCTGCAGGAGGTGCAGACATGAGCATCAAGTTTCCCCTCGCAACATCGTCCTGGGACCAGGCCGAGCAGGACGCGCTGGCCCGCGTGATCGCCTCGGACATGTACTCGATGGGCGCCGAGGTGAAGGCGTTCGAGGAGCAGTTCGCGCGCCAGTTCGGCTGCAATCATGCGGTCATGGTGAATTCGGGCAGCTCCGCCAACCTGCTGATGACGGCGGCGCTGCGCTATACCTCCAATCCCGCGCTGCGCCTGATGCCGGGGGACGAGATCATCGTCCCGGCAGTCAGCTGGTCCACGACCTATTATCCGCTGCAGCAATACGGGCTGCGGATGAAGTTCGTCGATATCGACCTGAATACGCTCAACTACGATCTGGACGCGCTGGCGGACGCGATCACGGACCGCACCCGCGCCCTGATGGTGGTGAATCTGTTGGGCAACCCGAATGATTTCGATGCCATCGCCCGGCTGACGGATGGCCGCGACATCGTGATGATCGAGGATAACTGCGAATCGATGGGCGCCACGCTGAACGGCAGGGAATGTGGCACCTTCGGCGTGATGGGCAGCTATTCGGCGTTTTTCTCGCACCATATCTCGACCATGGAGGGCGGCATCGTCGCCACCGATGACGAGGAGCTTTACCACGTCATGCTGTCCTTGCGCGCCCATGGCTGGACGCGCAACCTGCCAAAGGAAAACCACGTCACCGGCACAAAAAGCGATGATCCCTTCGAGGAAAGCTTTCGTTTCGTGCTGCCCGGCTACAACCTGCGCCCGCTGGAGATGTCCGGCGCGCTGGGACAGGCGCAGCTGGAAAAGCTGCCGCGCCTGATCGAGGGGCGCCGCGCCAATGGCGCGCTTCTGCAGCAGCGGCTGGGCAACCACCCCAAGTTCATGATCCAGCGCGAGACGGGCCGCAGCAGCTGGTTCGGCTTCTCGCTGGTGCTGCGTCCGGACGTGCAGACCGAGCGCAAGGAGTTCGTCGAATGGCTGCGCGCCGAAGGATTCGAGACGCGCCCCATCGTCAGCGGCAATTTCGCCAAGAACGACGTGCTGAAATATTTCGATTACGAAATCCACGGCGATCTGAAGAATGCCGACTACATCGACCGCCGCGGCCTCTTCGTGGGCAATCATCATTACCCGATTGCCGAGGCGATCGACGCGCTCGCCGATTACTGACGCGTTCCGGCGCCAGCCGGCGCCCCGCACGATTCGCGCCTTGCGAAACCGGCGCGCCGCGCGGCCGCGCCCACCGCAAGGGGCGCGGCGGAGCGGGCGAGAATCCCCTTTCATGGCCCACTGACCGACATGCAGGCCGCGCGCCGGTGCTGCGCGCGCCGGAACCGCAGGCGAAAGTTGATCAAAAACGCCGGTTGCACAGGCGCAGCGCCGAAACGCTTGTTTTCAAGGTGGATCACCGGGATTGCGGCGAAATCGGGCGGGGGGTCTGTGCCCAAAACATCACAGGACGGCCCCGAACGCCGCGCCTCCGGCTGCGTTCGTTGACAGCGAAGGGCCAAAAGCAGCATTAGATGTCTCAAGTCGCGTCCAACCTTGGGAGGCGGCGGATCATGACACACATCATTCCTGCTACTCTGAGGAGGGACACACCTTGAAAAAGCATCTGCTTAGCACCAGCGCGATCGCCCTGGGCGTCGCCATGGCAGCACCCGCTGCGGCCCAAGAATGGGACGTCTCGTTCGGCGGCTTCATGAGCCAGCACGTCGCGTACGCTGATATCTCCGGTTCGGCCGTCTCTGGCGAAGATCACGACGGCGTCGATTTGCACTCGAACACCGAAATCCATTTCAGCCCGTCGATCACGCTGGACAACGGCCTGACCTTCGGCGCGCATGTTGAATTTGAAGGTGAAAACCAGACTGGTTTCACACAGATCGACGAATCCTACATGACGATCAGCTCGGACACTCTGGGTCAGATCATCATCGGTTCCGAGAACTCGGCCGGTTACAAGTCCATGGTTGGCGCGCCCGGCGTGACCTCCATGTACATCAACTCGCCCTCGATCTCGACATTCATCCCCTTCTCGGCAGCATACCCCGGTGGCTTCCGTCAGGCAGGTCTGTCGTCCTACACCGAAGTTGGTGGTAACAATGACGTTCAGCGTCTGACCTACTTCACGCCTTCGTTCAACGGCCTGACCGTCGGTATTTCGTATGCACCGACCGGTTCACTGAACGTGCGGAACAGCTACGGTGTTGACCGTAACTCCGTCATGCACGACATTTTCGACATCGGCGTGAACTACAGCCAGACCTTCGGCACGACCAGCGTCACACTGGCCGCGCGGTATGGCACGGCTGAATCGGCCAACACGTACGTGGCGTCTGATCCCGAGACTTGGGGCGTCGGTGCACAGCTCGGCTTCGGTGATTTCACCGTTGGCGCAAGCTACAGCAAGAACGACAACGACATTTCGGGTGTTCCGGTGGGTACCGCGGCCGCTGGTGATAGCGAAGGCTGGAGCCTTGGCGTTACGTACGACATGGCAGGTCCTTGGGCATTCGAAGCTCTGACCTATCAGGGCGAGGCGGATGCTATCGACGCAGCCGGCAACATCTCTAACAATGCCGAGTACGAAGCTTACCGCATCGGCGCGAGCCGCGATCTGGGCCCGGGCGTCAGCTGGGATGTCTACGTTGCGCATGTCAAAGCCGACAACGGACGTACTGGTGCCGATTACGAAGACGTCAAAGGCACGATCATCGGCACAGGCATCAACCTGTCCTTCTAAGATCGGTTGACGCGAAAATAAGCGGGAGGGGTGGCAACGCCCCTCCCGTTCGTTTATTTGCAGCGGT
This sequence comes from Pelagivirga sediminicola, assembly GCF_003072125.1. Taxonomy (GTDB): domain Bacteria; phylum Pseudomonadota; class Alphaproteobacteria; order Rhodobacterales; family Rhodobacteraceae; genus Roseovarius; species Roseovarius sediminicola. The sequence goes on from NZ_QCYH01000002.1 coordinate 381,377, forward strand.
CAGACGCAACTTGCAGACAGGCGCGCCAGATGAGCAAAACCCCGATCAAGGCCACGCTGGCGCCCAAGCCGCCCGCCGGTCAACGCCCCAAGCCGAAGGCCAGCATCGTCTGGCTGGCGTCCTATCCCAAATCCGGCAACACGTGGACGCGGATATTCCTCGCCAATTACCTCATGAACACCCAACAGCCGGTGCCGATCAATCAGGTCCACCGCTTCGGCATGGGCGATTCCATCGCCAAAACCTACCGCATGGTTGCGCGTGACGAAAACGTCGATCTGAACGATGTGCATGTCACCCTGCGCCTGCGTGACAAGGTGCTGCGCGGCATCATCGCCAATGGCGCCGATGTCAATCTGGTCAAGACTCACAATATTCGCAGCCTCGCTTATGGGACCGAATTGATCCCCCCGAAATACACCCGCTCGGCCGTCTATATCATGCGCAACCCGCTGGATATGGTGCTGTCCTTTGCCCGCCATTACGGCATCGACGTGGAAGAGGCGGCAGATGTGATCGGGCGCACTGACAATTCCAACGCCAGCGACAGCTCGACCGTCTGGCAGTTTCTCGGCAGTTGGTCCGAGCATGTCAAAAGCTGGACGCAAAGCGCGCCCTATCCCAGCCTCGTGCTGCGCTATGAGGATCTGCTGGCCAAGCCTGAAAAATCCTTCGGCGCGCTGGTCGAGCATCTGGGCATGCCGCTGGATGCCGAGCGTCTGGACCGCGCCATCCGCTTCGCCAGCTTTGACGAGGTGAAGGCGCAGGAGGCCAAGAGCGGCTTTGCCGAGAATCCGGGCAAAAGCGAGACATTCTTCACCTCCGGCAAGGCCGGGGCGTGGAAAGAGGCGCTGACCGACGATCTGGTGAAAAAGCTGAAGACCGACCATCGCGATGTGATGAAACGGTTCGGCTATCTATGAGCAACCTGAAACGGATCATCTGGATCGCATCCTATCCCAAATCGGGAAACACGTGGATCCGCAGCCTTCTGGCGCATTACTTCATGCCCGCCGGGCAGGCGCCCGACATCAACAACCTGCGCAACTTCACCACCGCCGATGTGCGGCAGGATTTCTATGATGCGGCCAATGGCGCGCCGTTCAAGGGCACCGATCTGGCCGACTGGATGCGCGTGCGCCCCGCCGCGCTGCGCCTGATCGCGCAATCGCGCCCCAACCACCATTTCGTCAAGACGCATTGCCAGACGATCCGTCTGGAGGGGCAGGACCTGATCCCGCCCGAAGTAACGGCGGGCGGGATCTATCTGATCCGCAACCCGTTCGATTTGGCCCCCAGTTTCGCGCGGCATCAGTCGGCCGATATCGACACCGCGATTTCGCGGATGATGAACCCCGAGACGGTGATGGGCACGCCGAACGGCATCTTCGACATGCTGGGCCGGTGGGACGATCATATCCATTCCTGGACCAGCGCGCCGGGGCTGAAGCGGCGCGTGATCCGCTATGAGGATCTGCTGAGCAAGCCCGCCAAGGAAATGCGCGGCCTGCTGGAGGTATTCCTCGGCCAGAAGGTGGATGCCGCCAAGCTGGCCCGCGCGGTCAAGGCGACGGCCTTTGCCAACATGCAAAAACAGGAGCGCGAGCTGGGCTTTACCGAACGGCCCGAGGGCATGACCAGTTTCTTCGCCAAGGGGCAGGCGGGGGTCTGGAAGGATGATCTGACCCCGACGCAGGTGGCCCGCATCCGCGCCGCGTTCCTGCCGACGCTGGAGACCTATTATCCCGAACTGCTGAAAGACACCGCTGCCGTCGCCGCGCGCGCCTGATCCATCGGCCGCATACGGGACTGGCGCCGGGCCGCGCCACGCCTATATATCGGGCAAGACAATGCAAGGTGAAACAGATGAAAAATCCGGTTCTTATCCTTCTTGCCGCGCTCGGGCTTGCCGCCTGCTCGTCCAACATGCCCGCGGGCACCGCCGTTCTGGGTGACAATCCGGCCCTGGGGGGCGGTACGTTCACATCGCCCGGCGGGCTGACCGTGGCGGTGGATGCGCGCAATATCGGCGGGCGGACCGGCATTTGCGGCGTCTGGGCCGAGAGCATCAATCAATCCGTGATGACGCGCAATTCCGGGCCCCGGATCCTGGCCAGCGGCGGCGTGGTACTGGGCGGCGAGGCCGTGGCGCAGGGCCTTGGGTTCCTGCGCAATGTGGACCCTGCAACCTCTTACGCGGGCCTTGAGGCAAATTGCATCACGACCGAGCGCGCATGGCGCGCCGGCGACGAGGCGCGCGAATTGCGCATCATCCTGCCACGGCAGATTGTCGAGAACCAGCTGGACGGCGATTTCGGCGAGTCGGGGGGCATCCTGATCTGGTTCCGTCCCGGCGGGCCCGGCGCGCACCCCTCGGACAAGAAACCGTGGTATCATCTGGATGGAACGGGCGTTTCGGGCTCCCTGGACCAGTGACGCGGGCGGCGTCTGCCTCATGGGGTAGGGCGCACAACAGGAACCGGACCGGCGGCGCGGCGTTTGTCTTCGGCCTTGGCCAAGGGCAGGTTTTGAAAAGGAACGCGACATGATCGACATAACCAATGTGGGCGGCTTGATCGTCCTGATCTGCGATATCTGGGCGATCGTCTCGATCTTCGGATCGCGCGCCTCGGTGGGCAAAAAGGTGCTGTGGATCGCGGTCGTTCTGCTTTTGCCGATCCTCGGGTTCATCCTCTGGCTGATCTTTGGTCCGCGCGCGGGCAAGGGACAGGCCTGATGGCGCGCGGCCGCGCGGGATACGGGCACTCGCGGGTGCCGGTGGGCATCTGGCCCGCGCTGAAAGGTGTCTGGGTTCTGATCGGGGAAAAGAACCTGAACCTGATTGCGTCAGGCATCGGATTTTACGGGATTCTCGCCACGTTTCCGGCCATCGCCGCTGTGATCGCGCTCTGGGGGTTTTTCGCGGATCCCGGGCTTGTGGCGGGACAGGTATCGGAGTTCACGACGGTTCTGCCGGACGAGGTGGCTGATCTGCTGACCGCGCGCGTTGGGGAATTAGTTGCCGCGGAAGCGACCACTCTTGGCTGGGCCGGTCTGATTTCCATCGGTGTGGCGCTATGGTCCGCGCGGGCCGGGATCGCGGCGCTGATCGTGGGGATGAACGCGGTGTATGGCGAGCGCAATCGCGGCGGCGTGCGCCATATCCTGCTGGCGTTCAGCCTTACCGGCGTGATGATCTGCCTTGCCCTGGCGTGTTTTGCCGCGCTGGTGGTCGCACCGATCGCGCTCAGCTTCCTGCCGCTGGGGTTTCTGGGCACGCTGGTGGCTGAAGTTCTGCGCTGGACTGTTGCCATCGCGACCGTGATGCTGGCGCTTGGGCTGCTCTACCGCTATGCGCCCAACCGGCGCGGCATCGCGCGGGCAGGGTGGATCACGCCGGGGGCGATCGCCGCCACCGTTCTTTGGGCACTGGCGACATGGGCCTTTAGCTTTTATTTGCAGAATTTCGGCAATTACAACAAGATCTACGGCTCTTTGGGCGCCGTTATCGTGATGCTGCTCTGGCTCTATCTGACGGCGTTCGTCTGCCTTCTGGGCGCGGCGCTGAATGCCGAGTTGGAGCTGCAACAGCGCAAGGATACAACGCGCGGCCCCGCCAAGCCGATGGGCCAGCGGGGCGCGTTCGTTGCCGATAATCTGAGCAGAGACGCCGAAGCGCCTAAATGACGGGGGGACGCCGCGATTGCCGCGTGTTACCTGCGCCCGCGTGCGGCGAGCGCGGCATTCAGCCCGATGATGAACGCCTCTGCCAGGGGCGGCATCGCGCCGGGCTGGGGCGGTTTTGCAGGCTCGCGCAAAGGTGCCGCTTCGGGGCTGAAACGCTCGCGCCGCGCCGATGATGCGGCCATGCCGAGGATGATCAAACCGATCCCCGCATAGATGCCTGCAAGAACAAGCGCGGCAACCGCCGCGGAATAGACCTGTTCCAGCAATATCCATCCAGCCGCCGTCAGAAACCCGATTCCGATGGCAACCATCAGACCACCGACACCGCACATCAGCGCGCGCCGAATGGCGCGCGCCGAGCGATACTTGAGTGCATCGATAAGGCCCATGTTGGCTTAGCGGCGCGAGGTGGACAGGATGCCCACGACAAACCCCAGCGCGGCCGCCATGCCCAGCGACAGGGCGGGCTTTTCCTGAACGAAGTCATGCGCCTGCGCGTTCAAGGCGTTGGCCTGCGCCTGAGCGGCGGAAACGGCGTCCGAGCCGCGCTCGCGCATCTCGTCAAAGCGCTTTTGCGCTGCTGCGGTCATGTTGTCGCGCTGCGCCTTTGCCATTTCGCCCAGCGTGTCGGTGATGGTGCCGATATCCTTGCGCAGTGTCGCGATTTGCGCCTGCAGATCATCGCTATCGGGGGTGGTGACTTTGCTTTGTGCCATGAAGGGCCTCCTGTAGTTCCGAAATATATCAGCAGGAGCAACGCGCGGACGGCGGTTCGGGTTCCCGGCCATATTATTCCCGCTGCCGGAACCGCGCCGAAGGCGGCGGCGTTTGAAATGTAGCCAGGTCTTGTTCAATTCAGAACCGAGGCAGAAAAGGAGATTAGCATGCTGTATTGGGCAATCGTTTTCTTGATCGTCGCGCTCGTCGCGGCCGTATTCGGGTTTGGCGGGATTGCGTCAGCGTCGGCCGGTATCGCACAGATTCTGTTCTTTATCTTCATCGTGCTGTTCGTCATCGCGATCATCGCACGCGCCATGCAGGGCCGGAGGTAACGATGCATGTGCTGCCAAACAGCCGCGCCAACAAAAAGCGCCGCTTGCAATAGAGGTTGCAAGCGGCGCTTTTTGTGATCTCGATCTGACGGGCGGCTGCGGGCCTATGCCGTCTTGAGCGTTTCCGTGGACGAAAAGAACATCGCCTGACCCACGGCCGAGCGCACCTGATCTTCGCTATAGGGCTTGGCGATCACGAAGGCCGGCTCGGGCTTGTCCCCGGTCAGCAGGCGTTCGGGGAAGGCGGTGATGAAGATGACGGGAATATCGCCCACCTGTTCCAGCAGCGTCTTGACCGCGTCGATGCCGCTTGAATTGTCGGCCAGCTGAATATCGGCAAGGATCAGATCCGGGGTCTTTTGCAGCCCCAGCTCAATCGCCGCGTCGCGGGTGCGCCCGATGCCGGTGACGTTGTGGCCGATGGATGTCACGATGCTGTGCAGATCCATGGCGATGATCGCCTCATCCTCGATCACCAGGACATCGCCGGACATGCTGTTTTCGATTTCCTGACGCGCGGCGGCGATCAGATCATCCGCATCCTCGGGGCTGATATCCATGATCTGCCCGATCTCGTCCGAGTTGAAACCCTCGATCGAATTGAGCAGCAGGGCCTGACGCGTGTCGGGCGTCAGCGTGCGCATGTGATCCTGCGCCGAGGTCTCAAGGCTCCGCGCGGGAGCGGCGCCTTCGACAGTCTCCTCCGGAGCGCCGGCGCTTTGCCAGACAAGGCGGAACGCACGGAAAAGGGCCACCCGTGCCGAGGGGTGATCGGCATAGGCGTCTCGGTCTTCGAGGATGGCTTCGAGTGTTGCTGTCGCGAAAGCATCACCGCTGGACTGGCTGCCAGTCAGTGCGCGAGCATAGCGCCGCAGATAGGGGAGGTGATGCGCAATCTGCTGAGAAAAATCCAGCTTCGTGTCAGAAATACCCATTGTTGCTCCGTATTCATTCGGTATTTTTAAGCATATGTCAGGAACTAACGTGCCATCATTGCGTTCGGTTCCAGCAGGCGTGCGAAAAATGACGGCTCGAAGGTGACTGACTATGGATTGGCAGACAGCATGACGACAGGCAAGGGCGATAGCGGCGCGGCGGGCGGAAAACTGCCAGCAACGGGTCCAAAAAGAAATCAGATCGATGAAAACCTGCGGCGTGTCTATGATGACATGCTGGACGATGACGTGCCCGACCGTTTCGAGGATTTGCTTCGCCAACTGCGCGAGCAGGAAAGCCAAAAATGAACCCCAAAAAATCCGCCGACAAGGCCCCGCCGTGCGATCCGCGCGACGAGATCGTCACGCATCTGAAACCGATGCGCGCCTTCGCGTTGTCGCTGACCCGCGACATGGCGCGTGCCGACGATCTGGTGCAGGACACCGTCGTCAAGGCGTGGACGAATATCGACAAGTTCGCCGCCGGCACTAACATGCGTGCCTGGCTTTTCACCATCCTGCGCAACACGTTTTATTCCGAGCGCCGCAAGGCCAAGCGCGAGGTGGCAGATGTCGATGGCGCCATGACCGAACGCATGGCGGTCAAGCCCGCGCATGACGGCAATCTGGCCCTGACGGATTTCCGCCGCGTCTTTGAACAGCTTCCTGCCGAACAGCGCGAGGCGCTGATCCTCGTGGGGGCGCAGGGCTTTGCCTATGAGGAGGCGGCCGCGATGTGTGGCTGCGCCGTGGGCACGGTCAAGAGCCGCGCAAACCGCGGCCGCAAGCGTCTGGCGGAGATGTTGGGGATGCGCGAGGATGAGGCGATGGAATTGACCGATCAGGCGACAGTGGCCGTCATCAGCCGGAATCCGGGCGTGTCCTGATCATGGATGGGCGTCCCGAACGGGCTGTGATTCCCGATGACGGGTGGCAGTCGCTGAGGCGTCGCAATGCGCTCTTGCCACGGGTTGCGCTGCTTTTGACGCTGGCATTGCTGCCGCTGGGCATCATCGCCGTCGCGCAGACCCAGCGCGCGGTGGATACCACGCGCAAGACCTACCGCGCCAGCCTCAGCGCCCAGACCGCGCGCCTGGTCCAGCCCGAGCGCGAGGCGATCCAGAACGCCCAGGGCATCACGCAGGGCCTTGCGGATGCGTTGGTGGTTCTGCAGCCCACAGATGAGGTTTGCACCGATCTGATGCGCTATTCCGCGTCGCGCAACGATCAGGTCGTGTTCCTCGGTTTCATAGATTCCGAAGAGAAATCGCAATGCAACAATTACGGTAAAGCATACGATTTCAGTGGCGTAGATAATTTGAGCGAGGCAATGGCGCGCGGGTCCCTGTCGATCTCCTACAACCCCAGGGGCGGCGCCAGCAACCAGCCCGTCGTCATCCTGCGGCAACCCGTTTTCAGCGAGTTGGGCGTTCTCAAGGGGCTCGTCACGCTGTCGGTGCTGTCGGACAATCTGGTCGCGCAGCGGCGCGGCGATCGCGTGGCGGACGGCGCGGTCATCGCCACGTTCAACAATGTCGGCGAGATCCTGACCAGCGATCTGCCGCCGGACGAACTGGCCGGGTTCCTGCCCTCCGAGACGCCGCTGGAGGATCTTGTCGGCGGCGGCAAGCAGCTCTTTACCGAGGCCTCGCGCGCCGGGCCGCAGCGGGAGTTCACGGTCGTGCCCCTGCTTGAGGGCAAAGCCTATGCGCTGGGAAGCTGGGAACCCGCGCGCCCGCTGATCCGCGACCGCGCCTTTGCCACGCTGACGCTGCTTTTTCCGCTGCTGATGTGGCTGATCAGCCTTGTCGTGGCGCTGGTGGCGATCCGCCTTCAGGTGATCCGCCCGATCCGGATCCTAGGCCGCCAGATGCGTGATTTTGCCGAAGGACGGCGCGTTTTCCATAGCGAGGCGCTGGACAGCGCGCCCAGCGAGCTGCGCGAGATTGGCGAGACATTCGCGTCGATGGCGCAGAAGGTCATCCGCGACGAGGCGGATCTGGAAAACACCGTTCACGAGCGCGACGTGCTGATCAAGGAAGTACATCACAGGGTCAAGAACAACCTTCAGTTGATGTCGTCGATCCTCAGCATGCAGGCCCGCACCGCGCCCACCGCCGACACGCGCAGCGCCCTGCGCAAGGTTCAGGACCGTCTGGCCAGCCTCGCGGCCGTTCACCGCGGCCTGTACGAGACGCCGCAGGTCAGCCAGGTCCGCGTTGATGTGCTGCTCGATGATCTGCTCAAGCAGTTGGCGACGCTTGGCGGTGGGGACGCGGCGCCGCTGGATGTGGCGTTCGATCTGAAGCCTGTGACGCTGGTTCCCGATCAGGCCGGCCCCCTGGCCATGCTGGCGGCCGAAGGGTTCACCAATGCGTTGAAATACGCCGGGGCAGGCCCGGACGGCAAGCGGCGCATTCGCGTCAGGATATGCCCGTCCGAGGCCGATTCCGACATGGTCCTGTTCGAGATTTCCAACACCGTCACCGGCGGCGTGCGCGCGGAGACGGAGCAGGGGCTGGGCCTCAAGCTGATCCAGGCATTCTGTGCGCAGCTCGATTGCCGGATGACCAGCAACGAGGAAGAGGATGGATGGTACACCATGCAGGTCGTCTTCAAGGTGCAGGAATTCGAGCCGGGTCAGCACACACCGCGTGTCTGAGCCGCGCGGCAGAGGAGGAAGCGTGATGAAGGTAATGCGGGACGGCGACGGCGCGACGATAGACGCGGCGGATCTGGGCAGCCTGCTGGATATGCCCGCCGCCGATGTCGCCGCCGCGATGCGCGCGGGCGACATCACTAGCCAGTTCGAAACCGGCACGGATGAGGATGCGGGCACGTTTCGCCTGACGTTCTGGCACAGGGCGCCGGGCGGCGCGCGCCGGGTGCGCCTGACCTGCGCGGATGATGGCACCGTCCTCAAGACATCGCGGACCGCCGCAGCGCCGCGCAAGCCGGAGGAGTGACGGCGGGCGCCCGGACCCGCCGCCTGTCAGATCGCATAGCCGCCGTCAGGACGCGCGGCTGAACCTCACGCCATCGGGCATGTGTGCATCCAGCGCGCTGGCCACGATCCGCGTCAGCGCACGCCCCGCGGGATGCAGCCGCAATCCGCCTGCGTCCAGCGTCACCAGGTCGCCAAACCGCGCCGCGATCTGCGCCAGATCCGCGTCGAGGGCCGCGGCAGTTGGGCCGTGGCGCGCGTGCAGGGCGTCGCGGTCGATCATGAACTCGCACATCAGCATTTCGATGGCATCCGCGCGCAGCAAATCATCCCCGGTCATCACATGACCGCGCGCACCGGCCAGCTGCCCGGCCTCGATCCGCTGGATGTAGGCGGCGGTGGCGGCGGCATTCTGAACATAACCTTGCGGCAGCCGCGAGATGGAGGATGCGCCCAGCCCGATGAGCGTGGCGCAGCTGTCGGCGGTGTAGCCCTGAAAATTGCGGCGCAGACGCCCCTCGTCCTTGGCAAGTGCCAGCTCGTCCCCGGCGCGTGCGAAATGGTCGATGCCGATCGTCTCGAACCCCGCGGCGCGGAACTGCGCTGCGGCCAGCTCGGACAGCCGGTGGCGCGCCATGTCATCGGGCAGGGCGTTCTCGTCAATCAGCTTTTGACGCTTGGCCACCCACGGCACATGGGCATATCCGAACAGCGCGATGCGTTCGGGGTTCAGCGTCAGCACCTTCGCGACGGTATCGGCGATGCGCGTCTCGGTCTGGTGCGGCAGGCCATAAACCAGATCGCAGTTGAGCGACGTGATGCCCGCGCCGCGCAGATCGTCGACGCAGGCGCGCGTGATGTCATAGGGCTGCTCGCGCCCGATGGCGGCCTGCACCTCGGGGTCGAAATCCTGAATGCCGATGCTGGCGCGGTTCATGCCCTCGGCCGCCAGCGCGTCGATCTTGGCGCGGTCCACCATTGTCGGGTCGATCTCGACCGAGAACTCCCACGCCTCGGCGGGCGGGATCGCCGCCTTGACCGCTCGGGCCAGCCGATGGATCAGATGCGGCGGCAGGATCGTCGGCGTGCCGCCCCCCCAATGCAGGCGCCCCATGCGCAGGCCCGCGGGAATTGTTTGCGCAACCAGCCGCAATTCGGCCTCCAGCGTGCCGATATAGCTTTCGACCGGGCTGAGCGTGGTGGTGCCCTGCGTGCGGCAGGCGCAGAACCAGCAGAGCCGCTCGCAAAAGGGGATGTGAAGATAGACCGAAACCGGCTCTGCCGGATCCAGTGCGGCCAGCGCCTCGGCCTGAAAAGCGGTGCCGACGGCGGGGGAAAAGACCGGCGCCGTCGGGTACGAGGTATAGCGGGGCACGCGGGCGTCAAAGAGGCCCAGTGCGCGAAGTGTGTCCAGATGTTCCATGATGGTCCTGTCGCATACGGGCGCGCGCCCATCCTTGTGCCAGATCAAACAAGAGGCGATATTGTTGCGCGGCGACCCCAAAGGAATGCAGATGCAGATGATCCCGCTGGAGATTCAGGCGGCCCTGTGGGGGCTGGTTGCGGGCGGCGCGCTGCTGCTGGGGGCGGCTGCGGGGTATTTCCTGCGCGTGCCGACCCGGCTGGCCTCGATGATTATGGCGTTCGGCGTCGGCGTTCTGGTCTCGGTGCTGGCCTTCAACCTGATGGACGAGGCCGCCCGGACCGGCGGCATCGGTGCCGCCGTCGCAGGCTTTGCCGCGGGGGGCAGCGTCTTTGCGCTGGCCAACAGCGTGCTGGCGCGGGCCGGCGCAGGAGAGCGCAAGAACTCCGCGCGCAGCGGTGCCGGCACGGCCGCCGCATCGCTGGCCATTGCCGTCGGATCGCTGCTGGACGGGATCCCCGAAAGCGCCGCGATCGGCATATCGCTGCTGGATGGCGAGGGGGTCGCGCTGGTCACGATGCTGGCGATCTTCATCTCCAACGTGCCCGAGGGGCTGTCCAGCACGGTCGGGATGAAGGCGGAAGGCAAATCGGCATGGTACATCTTTCGCATATGGGGCGTCATCATGCTGGCCTGCAGCTTCTCCGCCTTCGCCGGAGTCGCGCTGATCGGCGCGCTTGGCGGGTTCTGGATTGGCGGCGCGACCGCCTTCGCGGCGGGGGCGATTTTCGTCATGCTGATCGACACGATGATCCCCGAAGCGTTCGACGAGATCCACGCGCTGTCCGGCCCGGTCGCGGCAGTCGGGTTCCTGTTGGCCTTCGCCGCGACACATCTGCTGTGAGGCCGTCCCCGGCCTTGGTCCTAGCCTTCGCCCATGCAAAAGGGGCGGCCCCATGGACCGCCCCTCAAGATCGTTCTGCACTACAGAGCCAGATTTATTTCTTGGCCTGCGTATGGTGCGCGCCGATGAACCATGCATCCTTGCTCACGCCGCGGCTGACGGCGGTGTAAAGGTCTGCCGTCTCCTCGTCGCCCGCGTCGCCGACTTCCTTCAGGCCCTCGTGGACCAGCGACACGAATTGCACCATGCGGCTCTTCAACGCTTCGATATGGGTATCCTGATGGACCGCATCGCGCGGATAGCCTTCCAGCTTGCCGTTCTTCTCGACGCCTTCCAGCGTGCCGTCGGCGGTGCCGCCCAAGATGACGATGCGTTCGGCGATCACGTCGACATGCTCGTCCATGCGCGCGCGCACCTCGTCCAGAAGCTCGTGGATGCCGATAAAGCTGGGGCCCTTGATGTTCCAATGCGCCTGTTTGAGCGCCAGTTGCAGCTGAATTCCGGTCGCCAGCGAAATGTTCAGATGGTTGATCGACGCCTCGCGGGCGTTGTCGCTCAGGTAGTCTGTGAACTTCTCGGTCATGTCTTGTCCTTTCCGGTATCTCGCGCCCTTGCACGGCAAAGGCAGTGTCCCTCAGGCGGGATATACCACTACTACGCGGCAGGGCGCGCTGAGGTTCCATGCGGCGCGTTCTGCGGGCGGAATTCTCGGGGGTCGGCACACTTATGGCGGTGCGGCGCCGAATTTTGGCCGCAGATGCAGCGTGATGACAGCAAATTGAGGCAAGCGTCCAACCCGCCTTAAGCGGCCTGATCGGCGCGCGGACAATTGCGCTTGCCCTTGCGGAAAGGCCCTGCGCAAATGCCGGTATGAGACTGTCCGAAAATACCATTGGCGCGCTGCTGATGATGGCCTCGATGGCGGCCTATACGCTGAACGACACGCTGATGAAGTCGCTTTCGGGGCATGTGCCGCTGTTCCAGGTGATCTTTTTGCGCGGCTGCCTGACCAGTGCGGCGGTCGCGGTGATCGCGTGGCGCATGGGCGCGTTTTCCAAGCGCGTCTCGCGCCGCGATACCGGCGCCATCGCCTTGCGGGTGCTGGGCGAGGTGGCGGGCACCTATTTCTTCCTCACGGCGCTTTATCACATGCCGCTGGCGAATGTGACGTCCATCCTTCAGGCGCTGCCGCTGGCGATCACGCTGACCGCCGCGTTGGTGTTTCGCGAAAAGATCGGGCTGCCGCGCCTTGGCGCGATCACGGTGGGGTTCATCGGCGTCATGCTGATCGTGCGGCCGGGCGCGGAGGGGTTCAACCTCTATGCGCTTTACGGCCTGGCCGCGGTGGGGTGCCTGACGGTGCGCGATCTGGCCACCCGCAGCCTCAGCCGCGAGACGTCGTCCATGCTGGTGACATTCGCCACGTCGGTGACGGTGATGGCGGCCTTCGGTCTGGCGCAGCTGGGCGGTGAGTGGGCGCCGCTGGACCGCACCGACATCGCCAAGATCGGCGGCGCGGCGGCACTGATCGTCGCGGGATACCTCACGTCGATCATGGTGGTGCGCGTGGGCGACATCGGATTTACCGCGCCGTTCCGCTATACCGCGATCCTCTGGGCGCTGGTGCTGGGCTGGCTGGCCTTTGGCGACTGGCCGGCGCCCATCGTTCTGGTCGGCGCCGGGATCGTGGTGGCCAGCGGGCTGTTCACGCTTTACCGCGAGGCGCGTCTAGGGCGGAAAAGACGGCCCGTACCTGTTCTTCGTCCACGTTGAAGCGGTCCCTGAAGATCTGCCTTTGCGCATCCGTCAGCGGCTTCAGCCCGGTGGGGCGGAACTTGGCGGCGCTGTCATTGTCGGTGTGCTTGGCGCGGATATACATCGGCGGGCGCGGCTGGATGATGGCCGGCATCTCGTGATGCAGCTTGTGATGGCCGTAATTCATGATCGTGCGCGCGTCGCCTTCGGCGAAATGCACCGCAAGGCCGCAGGCCCAGAAGGCGCTGATCACGTCGCCCGCAATGATGCCATCGGCGGACAGGGTCGCCGAATAGCCGCGGTTGAACTCGATCACCGTGCGCGGCTCGCGGCGGCGGAGCCGACCGGTGCGGCGCGCGACCGAGCGGATCTGTTCGACGAAATCGACCCCCATCGCGTCGTCGTCGTCAAGCCGGAACTGCAGGCTTTCGGGGCGCGCCTTGCCCAGCTCGTCCTGTATCGCCAGTTGCAGGGCAAGGCGGTGTTTCAGCGGCTCGCGCGGCACGATCTTGATCTGTGGCACCGGATCGCAAAGCGCGTGAAGTTTTTCCAGAAACGGCGCGGGCATGTTCGGCCCGATGATGACGAGAAAGGTGAAATCTGGATCGGTCTGCGCGCGGACCGACGGCAGGGTCAGCGCCTCGAAATGGGCAAAGCGCAGCGCCATGCGGGCAGGCGCGTAAAGATACGCCTCGCGCTCGGCGACGGTGTCGTGCATCCGCTTGAAGCCGCCAAGCGCGGGATAGGAGAAACGGCAAACGCCGATGACGCGCATGGGATATCCTAACGGTACAGCGCGCGGACGGCGTGCGCGTCGATATTGTAGGTCCGCCGGAAGGCCGCTTCGCCTTCGCCGTCCAGCAGGGGCAGGCGGACAGGTTTGATCCCGTCCTTCTGGCGCGAATCGTTGAACCGGTTGTGCCCGCGAACGAACATGTCCTCGCCGGGCAGGGTGACGACAGGCATCACGCGGCCCAGCTTGGCATGGCTGAAATTCATGATGCCGCGCGACGCCCCCGGCGCAACGGCCATCCCCAGCGCGGGGGTCCACAGGGTTTCGACCGTCGGCTTGGCGTGGATGCCTTCGGGCCCGATGCGCGCGATATGCCCCTGATTGAAGTCGATGCCGACATAGCGATGCCTGCGCAGCATCGGCGCCAGATCGCCCGCCGCCTCGCGCAGGCGCTGCACGAAGGTGACGGCGACGGCATCGTCGTCATCCATGCGGAACTGGAGCGAGGGCAGGGCGCTGTCCTGGCGCACCTGGTTGATGACATCGCACATCACCTGCCTGTGGCGCCCCGGCGCGCGCGGAATCACCACCGCCTGCGGCATGTCCTGCACCAGATCCAGCAATCGGGTCAGCAGCGGCGCGGGCATCGCGTCGCCCACGACGATGGCCAGCGTGAAATCCGGGTCCGTCTGTGCCATCAGCGGCGGCAGGGTCAGCGCCTGAAACGTGGCGAAACGCTCGTCCATGCGCAGGGGATCGTACAGGAACGCGGCGCGCGCCTCGATGCTGTCATGCTCGATCTGGAAGCCCCCGAGGGCGGGGTAGGAGAACCGGCAAAGCCCGATCACCTGCATCTTGGTTTTGCTCATTGACTGTGCGATCCTGCCCCGTGCTGCCGTGGGCCGACACTGCCAGCCGATCACAGCCAAGACAAGGCAGGCGCAGTGCAGGGGCATGACATTTCGCAAAAAGGGCCGAGGACATGAGCAAGCGTCTGGTAATGGACTATGTCGAATTTTACGCGCCCGAACTGGAGCGCGAGCAGGCATTCATGGGCACTGCCTTCGGTTGGGAGTTCGTCGACTACGGCCCGGACTACAGGGATATCCGGCAGGCCGGCATCGGCGGGGGTATCGAGCGCGCGGCGCAGGCTGCGCCGCTGATCGTGCTGAAGGCGGATGATCTGGAGGCGGCGCTGGCGCAGGTGCGCGCCGCGGGGGCCACGATCACGCGCGATATCTTCGATTTCCCCGGCGGCCGACGGTTCGAGTTTCGCACGCCCGCGGGCACGCAGATGGCCGTCTGGTGCAAGGCGGCGGAGTGACTGCCGCATCCGGGCGCGCCACTGGCAAAAACTCGCGTTGCGACAGGGTGAAGGTGCCCTCGGGGGCCTGTTGACAACCCCTGCGACTCCCCCTATACGCGCCTCATCCGGCTTTGGGGGGTCGCCCCGTCTGCCGATATCAGAACTGAAGTGGTCAAGATCCGGACGCCCGCCGTCCCGATCCTCTGGAAACTCGCCGCGTCCGCACCAGCAAGGGTTCGGGTCGCGGTTGTTGCCTATTGCGGACGCGTAACGGGCATGGATTAACCGCGCAGGTAAGACCTGTGCACACACATGTGTTGAGAGACGGGGAAAGAACCGGAATGCCAACGATCCAACAGTTGATCCGCAAGCCGCGGCAGCCGAAAGTAAGAGCGCAGAAATCGCAGCATTTGCAGGGTTGCCCGCAAAAGCGCGGCGTCTGCACACGCGTTTACACAACCACTCCGAAGAAGCCGAACTCGGCCATGCGGAAGGTCGCCAAGGTGCGTCTGACCAATGGCTTTGAGGTCATCAGCTATATTCCGGGTGAGAGCCACAACCTGCAGGAGCACTCGGTGGTCCTGATCCGCGGCGGCCGTGTCAAGGACCTTCCCGGTGTGCGCTATCACATCCTGCGCGGCGTTCTCGACACCCAGGGCGTCAAGGACCGCAAGCAGCGTCGTTCGAAATATGGCGCCAAGCGCCCGAAGTAAGAGGATTACCAGATGTCCCGTCGTCACGCCGCCGAAAAGCGCGAAGTCCTGCCCGATGCCAAGTATGGTGACCGGGTTCTGACGAAATTCATGAACAACCTGATGGTCGACGGCAAGAAATCCGCCGCCGAGCGCATCGTCTACAACGCGATGACCCGCGTTGAGGAAAAGGTGAAGCGCGCCCCGATCGAGATCTTTCACGAGGCGCTCGATCTGATCAAGCCGTCCGTCGAGGTGCGTTCGCGCCGCGTTGGCGGTGCGACCTACCAGGTCCCCGTCGAGGTGCGCCCCGAGCGCCGCGAGGCGCTTGCGATCCGCTGGCTGATCAATGCCAGCCGCGCGCGCAACGAAAACACGATGGAAGAGCGCCTTGCAGGCGAGCTTCTGGATGCCGTGAACAGCCGCGGTAGCGCCGTCAAAAAGCGCGAAGACACTCACAAGATGGCCGACGCGAACAAAGCGTTCAGCCATTACCGTTGGTAATCTGATACACTGAGGAAGCAGCCACATGGCACGCGACTACGCTCTAGAACGCTACCGTAACTTCGGCATCATGGCCCATATCGATGCAGGCAAGACCACCTGCAGCGAGCGGATCCTGTTTTATACAGGCAAGAACCACGTGATGGGCGAAACCCATGACGGGGCCGGCACGATGGATTGGATGGAGCAGGAGCAGGAGCGTGGCATCACGATCACCTCGGCTGCGACCACCACCTTCTGGCAGCGCCAGAATGATCCGACGCAGGACGGCACGTCCGAAACCAAGTACCGGATGAACATCATCGACACGCCCGGCCACGTCGACTTCACCATCGAAGTCGAGCGTTCGCTGGCCGTGCTCGACGGTGCCGTCGCGGTTCTGGACGCCAACGCCGGCGTCGAGCCCCAGACCGAAACCGTCTGGCGCCAGGCCGACCGCTACAAGGTGCCGCGGGTCGTGTTCGTCAACAAGATGGACAAGATCGGCGCCGATTTCTTCAACTGCGTCAAGATGATCAAGGACCGGACGGGCGCCACGCCTGCACCGATCCAGATCCCGATCGGTTCGGAAAACGATCTGGAAGGCATCGTCGATCTGGTCACGATGGAAGAGTGGGTCTGGAAGGGCGAGGATCTGGGCGCGAACTGGACACGCGGTCCGATCCGCGACAGCCTCAAGGATCTGGCCGACGAATGGCGCGCCAACCTGATCGAGGTTGCCGTCGAAATGGACGACGACGCGATGGAGCAGTATCTGGAAGGCGTCGAGCCTGATGAAGACACGCTGCGCAAGCTGATCCGCAAGGGCACGCTGTCGCTGAGCTTCGTTCCGATCCTGTGCGGTTCTGCGTTCAAGAACAAGGGCGTGCAGCCTCTTCTTAATGCTGTGGTTGACTATCTGCCCAGCCCCAAGGACGTTGTCGACTACATGGGCTTTGCCCCCGATGACGAGACCGAGACGCGCAACATCCCGCGCCGCGCGGACGATTCGATGCCCTTCTCGGGTCTCGCGTTCAAGATCATGAACGACCCGTTCGTCGGCTCGCTGACCTTCACGCGCATCTATTCGGGCGTCCTCAAGAAGGGCGATACCGTCCAGAACACGACCAAGGGCAAGAGAGAGCGCATCGGCCGCATGATGATGATGCACGCGGTGCAGCGCGAGGAGATCGACGAGGCATTCGCCGGCGACATCATCGCGCTTGCGGGTCTGAAGGACACCACCACGGGCGACACGCTGTCGGATCCCAAGGATCTGGTGGTTCTGGAAACCATGACCTTCCCCGATCCGGTCATCGAGATCGCGGTCGAGCCCAAGACCAAGGGCGACCAGGAAAAGATGTCGGCCGGTCTGGCACGTCTGGCGGCCGAGGATCCCTCGTTCCGCGTCGAGACGGACATCGAATCCGGTCAGACCATCATGAAGGGCATGGGCGAGCTTCACCTCGACATCCTGGTGGATCGTCTGCGCCGCGAATTCAAGGTTGACGCCAATATCGGTGCGCCGCAGGTGGCCTACCGCGAGACGATCGGCCACGAGGTCGAGCATACCTACACCCACAAGAAGCAGTCGGGTGGTTCGGGTCAGTTCGCCGAGGTCAAGCTGGTCATTTCGCCGACGGAAGCCGGAGAAGGCTTCTCCTTCGAGAGCCGCATCGTCGGTGGCGCGGTGCCCAAGGAATATATTCCGGGCGTCGAAAAGGGTATCCGTTCGGTCATGGACAGCGGTCCTCTGGCGGGCTTCCCGGTCATCGACTTCAAGGTCGCGCTGATCGACGGCAAGTTTCACGACGTGGACTCCAGCGTCATGGCCTTCGAGATCGCGGCACGGATGGGCATGCGCGAAGGTCTGCGCAAGGCCGGCGCGAAGCTGCTCGAGCCGATCATGAAGGTCGAGGTCATCACCCCGGACGAGTATACCGGCGGGATCATCGGCGACCTGACATCGCGCCGCGGCCAGATTTCCGGCCAGGAAAATCGCGGCAACGCGATTGCGATCGACTGTAACGTGCCGCTGGCCAACATGTTCGGCTATATCAACACGTTGCGGTCCATGTCATCGGGCCGGGCCCAGTTCACGATGCAATTCTCGCATTACGAGCCGGTGCCGAGCAACATCTCGGAAGAGATCCAGGCCAAATACGCTTAAACCGGGTGGCGGGGACAACTCCGCCCTACCCAAACTGTAGGGCAGGCATGACGCCTGCCACCTGACTTGCAAAAAGAGGAGCCATACCATGGGCAAGGAAAAGTTTGACCGCAGCAAACCGCACGTGAACATCGGGACCATCGGTCACGTTGACCACGGCAAGACCACGCTGACGGCTGCCATCACCAAGTATTTCGGCGATTTCCGCGCATACGACCAGATCGACGGCGCGCCCGAAGAGAAGGCCCGCGGCATCACCATCTCGACCGCGCATGTCGAGTATGAGACCGAGAACCGCCACTACGCCCACGTCGACTGCCCCGGCCACGCCGACTACGTCAAGAACATGATCACCGGTGCCGCCCAGATGGACGGCGCGATCCTGGTCGTGAACGCGGCCGACGGCCCGATGCCCCAGACGCGCGAGCACATCCTGCTGGGCCGCCAGGTAGGTATTCCCTACATGGTCGTCTACATGAACAAGGTTGACCAGGTCGACGACGAAGAGCTGCTGGAACTGGTCGAGATGGAAATCCGCGAGCTGCTGTCCAGCTACGACTATCCCGGCGACGACATCCCCGTCATCCCCGGCTCGGCCCTGGCCGCTCTGGAAGACCGCGATCCCGAAATCGGCGAGCAGTCCATCCGCAAGCTGATGGCCGCGGTGGACGAGTACATCCCGACCCCGGCACGCGCCATCGATCAGCCCTTCCTGATGCCGGTCGAGGACGTGTTCTCGATCTCCGGTCGCGGAACGGTTGTGACCGGCCGTATCGAGCGCGGTGTGATCAACGTTGGCGACGAAATCGAAATCGTCGGCATCAAGGACACCAAGAAAACGACCTGCACGGGCGTGGAAATGTTCCGCAAGCTGCTGGATCGTGGTGAGGCAGGCGACAACATCGGCGCTCTGCTGCGCGGTATCGATCGTGAAGGCGTCGAGCGCGGCCAGGTTCTGTGCAAGCCGAAGTCGGTTACGCCCCACACCAAGTTCGAGGCCGAGGCGTATATCCTGAACAAGGAAGAGGGCGGTCGTCACACCCCGTTCTTCGCCAACTACCGTCCGCAGTTCTACTTCCGCACCACGGACGTCACCGGCACCGTCATCCTGCCCGAGGGCACGGAAATGGTCATGCCCGGCGACAACCTGCAGTTCGGTGTCGAGCTGATCGCCCCGATCGCGATGGAAGAGGGTCTGCGTTTCGCCATCCGTGAAGGCGGCCGTACCGTCGGCGCCGGCGTCGTTGCGAAGATCACCGAATAATCACCCTCGAATACTCACTCTGGGCGGGCGACATGCCCGCCCCAAGGGTTCGAAGAGGGAGGCCGGAATGGTCCGGCCTCCCTCCTATCAACTCCAATGCCGCGAAAGGCTAAAGACATGCAAAGCCAGAACATTCGCATTCGGCTGAAGGCGTTCGATTACCGCGTACTGGATGCCAGCACGCAGGAAATCGTCAACACCGCGAAGCGCACGGGCGCAGACGTCCGTGGCCCGATTCCGCTGCCGAACAAGATTGAAAAATTCACCGTTCTGCGTGGTCCCCACGTGAACAAGAAATCCCGCGATCAATGGGAAATCCGCACGCACAAGCGTCTGCTGGACATCGTTGATCCGACGCCCCAGACCGTGGACGCGCTGATGAAGCTCGACCTGGCTGCCGGCGTCGACGTTCAGATTTCGGTTTAAGGAGGGCACCCGGTATGTTGCGCTCTGGCGTTATCGCAAAGAAGGTGGGCATGACCCGTCTTTTCATGGAAGACGGCCGACAGGTTCCTGTCACCGTTCTTCAACTGGACAAACTGCAGGTCGTCGCACAGCGCACGGCCGAAACCCACGGCTATTCCGCGGTTCAGCTGGGCGCAGGCTCGGCCAAGGCCAAGCGGACCAGCCAGGCCATGCGCGGCCATTTCGCCGCCGCCAAGGTCGAGCCCAAGCGCAAGATCGCGGAATTCCGCGTGGCGCCCGAGAACCTGATCGCCGTCGGCGAGGAGATCACCGCGAACCACTACTTCGAAGGTCAGTTCGTGGATGTCTGCGGCACGTCGATCGGTAAGGGTTTTGCCGGTGCCATGAAGCGGCACAACTTCCGCGGTCTGGAAATGACCCACGGCGTGTCGATCAGCCACCGCTCGCACGGCTCGACGGGCCAGTGCCAGGATCCCGGCAAGGTCTTCAAGGGCAAGAAGATGGCGGGCCATATGGGTGCTGCGCGCATCACCACGCAGAACCTGCAGGTGATCAAGACCGATGCGGGCCGCGGCCTGATCATGGTCAAGGGCGCCGTTCCCGGCTCCAAGGGCGGCTGGGTGACGATCAAGGATGCGGTGAAAAAGCCGTTCCCCGAGAACGCCATCCTGCCCGCCGCGCTGAAATCTGCCGCTGAGGAGGCCGAAAAGGCCGCAGCCGAGGCCGCAGCAGCCGCAGCCGCCGAGGAAGAAGCCGCAGCCAAGGCCGCAGCCGAGGCGCAGGCCGCCCAGGAAGCCGCAGCCGAGAAAGAGGCCGAGGCCCAGATCGAGGCAGATACGGCAGAAGCCGCGGACCAGAGCGAGACTCTGGACGAGACCAAGAAGGATGACGAAGCATGAAACTCGACATGATCAAACTGGACGGCAGCACCGCCGGCTCGGTCGATCTGGGCGAAGACATCTTCGACCTGGAGCCCCGCGCCGACATCCTGCACCGTGTCGTCCGCTGGCAGCGCAACAAGGCGCAGGTCGGCACGCACAAGGTGAAAACCCGCTCCGAGGTCAAGTATTCGACCAAGAAGATCTACCGCCAGAAGGGCACCGGCGGCGCACGCCACGGCGCGCGCTCGGCTCCGATCTTCCGCGGGGGCGGCATCTACAAGGGCCCCGTCGTGCGGAGCCATGCGCATGACCTGCCCAAGAAGGTCCGCGCGCTGGGTCTCAAGCATGCCCTGAGCGCCAAGGCGCGCGCAGGCGAGCTGGTGATCATCGAGGATATCTCGGGCGTCACCAAGACCGGCATGCTGGCCAAGCAGATCAAGGATCTGGGCTGGAAGCGCGCGCTGGTCATCGACGGCGCCGAGGTGAACGAAGGTTTCGCCAAGGCCGCGCGCAACATCGACGGTCTGGACGTTCTTCCGACCATCGGTGCGAATGTCTATGACATCCTCAAGCGTGACACGCTGGTGATCACGAAGGCGGGCGTCGAAGCACTGGAGGCACGACTGAAATGAGCGCGAAACCCGAACATTACGACGTGATCCGCAAGCCCGTCGTGACCGAGAAGGCCACCATGGCGTCCGAGAACGGCGCGGTTGTCTTCGAGGTCGCCATCGGCGCCGCAAAGCCGCAGATCAAGGAGGCCGTCGAGGCGCTCTTCGGCGTCAAGGTGAAGGCCGTGAACACGACCATCACCAAGGGCAAGGCCAAGCGCTTCCGCGGCCAGATGGGCCGCCGCGCAGACGTCAAGAAGGCGTATGTCACGCTGGAAGAAGGCAACACGATCGACGTGACCACTGGTCTCTGAGGTCTGAATTGGCTTGAAGATTTGAAAACCCCGGCTGTAGTGGCCGGGGTTTTTTTCGTCGGCATGAACTCGGTGGCCAGACGGAAATTATTTCTGGCGCTGTGCTTTCTATTTGAGGCATACAGATCGGGTTTGCTTTGGCAGCGCAGAAATAGGGTTTTCAGAAATGGTTAAGTGGTTATTTAGGCTAGTTCTCTTCGGCGTAATTGGACTAGTGGCATATACAGCCTTGGAAACCTATCGTAAGGGATATTTTAACATCCCCGATTTGCCGGACGGAGCATATGTAATATCATACCGAAACGGGTTCCGTGGTATTGTTTTGGATGCGGAAGTCTCCAATGCATCCGTTGCCGACTATCCAAAATTTCTCCGCAGAATACACTTTGCAAACCCGAATAGAACATATCTTCTCGTACCCTTGGAGTTGCCAAATTGGATGTCCGATGTATGGTGCGTATTGCACTCAACCTTCGGACGACGAACGCGCAGTTTTCCAAGAGTCTATGCCGGAAGCTTTGAAGCGACAACTTGAGTATGCGCGACTGGATAGGGTATGCGGTATCGAGGTCGAAGGTGAAATAGTGCGTCGCGGTTTGATCTATTCGGCTCCGAAGCTGTAGTACGATTTGTAGCTCGCTTTGTATGGAAGATGTTCTCGCCATTCCCCCCGGCGCGTCAGGGCAAAGCGCCCTGGGTTGGCGGGGCAGGGGGGCAATCTTTGAAATCCTCGCATCCCCCACTTGACCGCGCCGCGCCAACCTCCTAAACGAGCCTATCACCGCAGCCCCGGATTCGTCCGGGGCTTCGTTTTCGTCCTTTTGGACGACCTAGCCGGGGACCTTCGGGGCCCTATACCCACGGTGGGCACGCGCCCACCCCTACATAGGCAGGACCACACCCCTGCCGTTTGCTAAACGGAAGACAGAAAGCATGGCACTCAAGTCGTATAAGCCAACGACGCCGGGCCAGCGCGGGCTGGTGCTGATCGACCGTTCGGAGCTGTACAAAGGACGCCCCGTCAAATCCCTCACCGAGGGTTTGTCGAAATCGGGCGGCCGGAACAACACCGGACGTATCACATCGCGTCGTCGCGGGGGTGGGGCCAAGCGCCTCTACCGGATCGTTGATTTCAAGCGGAACAAGTTCGACATGGCGGCCACCGTCGAGCGGATCGAATATGACCCGAACCGGACCGCCTTCATCGCGCTCGTCAAGTATGACGATGGCGAGCAGACCTATATCCTGGCGCCGCAGCGCCTCGCCATCGGCGACAAGATCTATTCCGGCGCGCGCGTCGACATCAAGCCCGGCAACTGCATGCCGTTCTCGGGCATGCCCATCGGCACGATCGTGCACAACATCGAGATGAAGCCCGGCAAGGGTGGCCAGATCGCACGCGCGGCAGGCACCTATGCCCAGTTCGTCGGCCGTGACGGTGGCTATGCACAGATCCGCCTCAGCTCGGGCGAATTGCGCCTCGTGCGTCAGGAATGCCGTGCCACGGTCGGTGCTGTCAGCAACCCCGACAACTCGAACCAGAACTACGGCAAGGCCGGGCGCATGCGTCACAAGGGCGTGCGTCCCAGCGTTCGCGGTGTCGTGATGAACCCGATCGACCACCCCCATGGTGGTGGTGAGGGCCGCACGTCGGGTGGTCGCCACCCCGTCACGCCCTGGGGCAAGCCCACGAAGGGTGCACGCACCCGCAACAAGAACAAGGCGTCGCAGAAGCTGATCATCCGCTCGCGTCACGCCAAGAAGAAGGGCCGCTAAGACATGGCACGTTCTGTATGGAAAGGCCCCTTTGTCGATGCCTACGTCCTGAAAAAGGCGGAAAGCTCGCGCGAGGGTGGCCGCAATGAAGTCATCAAGATATGGTCGCGCCGCTCGACGATCCTGCCCCAGTTCGTGGGCCTGACGTTCGGCGTCTACAACGGTCGCAAGCATATCCCTGTCAACGTCAGCGAAGACATGATCGGTCAGAAGTTCGGTGAATACTCGCCGACACGGACCTACACCGGTCATGCCGCCGACAAAAAAGCGAAGCGGAAGTAAGTCATGGGCAAGGAAAAGAACCCCCGCCGCGTGGCCGATAACGAAGCAATGGCAAAACTGCGCATGCTTCGCACCAGCCCGCAGAAACTGAACCTTCTGGCACAGCTCATCCGTGGCAAGAAGGTGGACAAGGCCCTGAACGATCTGACGTTCTCGCAAAAGCGGATCGCCGAGGATGTTCGCAAGTGCCTGCAATCCGCCATCGCCAACGCCGAGAACAACCATAATCTCGACGTGGATGAACTGGTCGTGGCCGAGGCCTATGTCGGCAAGAACCTGGTCATGAAGCGCGGTCGCCCGCGTGCCCGTGGCCGGTTCGGCGCCCTGCGCAAGCCGTTCTCGGAGATCACGATCAAACTGCGCCAAGTTGAGGAGCAAGCCTGATGGGTAACAAAGTCAATCCGATTGGCATGCGCCTTCAGATCAACCGGACCTGGGACAGCCGCTGGTATGCGGATACCAAGGATTACGGTAATCTGCTGCTCGAAGATCTTGCCATGCGCGAATTCATCAAGAACGAGTGCAAGCAGGCCGGCGTCAGCCGCGTCGTCATCGAGCGTCCGCACAAGAAGTGCCGCGTGACCGTTCACACAGCACGCCCCGGCGTCATCATCGGCAAGAAAGGCGCAGACATCGAAACCCTGCGCAAGAAGCTGGCGGCGATGACGGCAAGCGAGTTGCACCTGAACATCGTAGAAGTGCGCAAGCCTGAACTGGACGCCGCGCTGGTGGGTGAGAGCATCGCCCAGCAGCTGGAGCGCCGCGTCAGCTTCCGCCGTGCGATGAAGCGTGCCGTGCAGAACGCCATGCGTATGGGTGCCTTGGGTATCCGCGTGAACCTCGCCGGCCGCCTTGGCGGCGCCGAGATCGCCCGGACCGAATGGTATCGCGAGGGCCGCGTGCCCCTGCACACGCTGCGGGCCGATATCGATTACGCGCATGTCGAGGCGATGACCGCCTATGGCATCATCGGGATCAAGACCTGGATCTTCAAAGGCGAGATCATGGATCATGACCCGTCCGCGCGTGACCGCAAGGCCCAGGAACTTCAGGACGGCCCGGCACCTCGCGGTGCAGGCGGTCGTCGCTAAGGGGGAATGACAGATGCTACAACCAAAGCGCACTAAATTCCGCAAGCAGTTCAAGGGCCGCATCAAGGGCGAGGCCAAGGGCGGCTCGGACCTGAACTTCGGCTCGTTCGGCCTGAAGGCGACCCAGCCCGAGCGCATCACGGCGCGTCAGATCGAAGCGGCCCGCCGCGCGATGACACGCCACATGAAACGTCAGGGCCGTGTCTGGATCCGGATCTTCCCGGATGTGCCGGTCTCGTCCAAGCCGACCGAAGTCCGTATGGGTAAAGGTAAAGGCTCGGTCGACTACTGGGCCGCACGGGTCAAGCCGGGCCGGATCATGTTCGAACTGGACGGCGTCAGCGAAGAAGTCGCGGTCGAGGCCCTGCGCCTTGCGGCGATGAAGCTGCCGATCAAGACACGCGTCGTTCAGCGCGAAGATTGGTAACGGCGCGTCGGCGCAGCCGATAGAGAACAAAAGCCCCCGCCGAGCGATCGGCGGGGGCTTTAACTTTGTTAAACTGCGATACGCATTGGTTTTAGCGATCTCATGCCGCGCATGGCGATCCGGCGCGCTTCAGTCGTCGTCCGCGGGCTGCTCTTTGTTTTCAGGCGCCCTTTGCAACGGCAGCGGTTCTTTGAAGGTCAGCGTGCGATAGGGGAAAGGGATCTCGATCCCTGCGTCGTCCAACGCGCGCTTGACCGCCGCGACGACCTGATCGCGCGACGCGCGCACCTCGACCGGTTTCGAGCCGGTCCACCATGTCACTTCGAAATTGATCGAGGAGGACGCGAATTCCTGCGCAAAGATCTGGATCGGTTTGCTATCGCTTATCACGGTATCGCAGCCGCGCACCGCGTCCGTGATGACCGTGCGGGCCTCGTCCACGTCGACGTCATAGGCAACGCCGCAAATCACCGTCACCCGGCGGTGCTCCTGATCGGTGCGCACGGTCACGGGGTTCTTGAACAGGATCGAATTGGGCACGATCACCAGTTGCCCGTCAGTCTGGCGGATGTGGCTTTCGCGGATCGCGATGCGCGCGACCACGCCTTCGACCCCTTCGCATTCGACGTGATCGCCGATCCGCATCTCGCGGCGGAAGAGAATGATGATTCCGGCCAGAAAATTCTCGAACACGTCCTTGAACGCGAAGCCGATCGCGACCGAGCCGATGCCCAGCCCGGCCAGGATACTGGCCGGTGTCAGGCCGGGAAAGAGGATCACGGCGGCAATCATGATCCCGATGACCCAGATCGCGATCGAGGTCAGCAGGGTGAACAGCTCTTGCAGGCTTTTGCGCAGCCGGGTGCGCCGCAGCGTCCGGGCCAGTGCCGCCGCGGCCAGCTTGTTGACCAGCCACGCCAGAAAAATGACGATGATCGCCACTGTCAGTGACGGAACCAGGGTGATCGCGCCGCGTGCAATGCCGTGCAGCTGATCGATGAGAAGGTTAACAGGCTCCAGCGGTCATCTCCTTGTCGGGTCTGAAGCCAACGCCGCAGGCCCCGGATCGTTCAATCGGATGCGCCGGGGCGGCGGGATTATCCCCAAGCGTAGTTGAAACTGACCGAAATGCGATCATCTTCGGACATGTTCACCGGCACCTCGTGGCGCAGCCACGATTCCCACAGCAGCACCTCGCCGGCCTCGGGGGTCATATATGTAAACGTGCGCAGTTCATCCCGTGCATCCTTGCGGCGGGGCGGCGCGGCCATCATCATCGGCAGGCGCGGATCCTCGAACTTGATCGCGCTGGTGCCCTCGGGCATCGTCACATAGGTCGTGCCGGAAATCACCGAATGAGGGTGTATGTGCGACGCATGCGTGCCGCCTTCGGGCAGGATGTTGATCCACAGGCTGTCGAGCTTCAGCTTCTTTCCGCCCAGATCGAACTCCAGATCTTCCGCGAAAGCGGCGACGTGTTTGTCGAGCACCTTGACCAGATCGGCGAAGATCGGAAAGCGGTAGGGCAGGTCGTCCAGTGACGCATAGGAGGTGTAGCCGGGATAATCGTTATCCTCGCACCATTGCTGGCCGGCCTCGTCGTCATCGGCGATGGACCAGCAGGACGCCTCCAGCTCGCCCGCGTCGATGGGCTTGCCCAGCTCGCGCAGCGCGGCACGGTAAAGGCGGGTGACGAAGAGGGACGATATATCTGACATGGCCATTGTGATAGCGCAGCGGGCAGGGCGTGGCGAGAGCCTTTTGCAGACAGGGGTTGCGCCGGACGCGAGGGACCTCTATACGCGCCAGATCACAAGGATCTCCACCGGAATCAGGGTGACGCGTCGTGCGGCCCTCCAGTGATGTTGAAAGGAAAAAGGCGATGGACGCCAAGGAACTTCGCGAGAAGACACCCGACCAGCTGCGCGATGAGCTGGCAAATCTGAAAAAGGCGCAATTCAACCTGCGTTTCCAGGCGGCGACCGGCCAGCTGGAGAATGCGGCACAGATGCGCACCGCGCGCCGCAACGCGGCCCGTGTGCTGACCATCCTGAACGAGAAAGCCGCAGCCGCGGCAGCAGAATAAGGAGCCTGCAAGATGCCCAAACGTATCCTCTCTGGCACCGTGACAAGCGACGCCAACGCACAGACCATCTCGGTTTCGGTCGAGCGCCGCTTCAAGCACCCGGTTCTGCAAAAGACGATCCGGAAGTCCAAGAAATACCGCGCCCATGACGAGAACAACACGTTCAAGGTGGGTGACAAGGTGCGCATCATCGAATGCCCGCCGCGGTCCAAGACGAAGCGCTGGGAGGTTCTGGAGGGCTGAGCCCGCCAAGACCAAGCCAGCTTAATCGAAACCCCGGGGCAAGGGCCGCATCGCCCCCCGGTAGGTCGGGAGAAACCAAATGATCCAGATGCAGACAAACCTGGATGTTGCTGACAACAGCGGCGCGCGCCGCGTTCAGTGCATCAAGGTTCTGGGTGGTTCCAAGCGTCGTTACGCGAGTGTCGGTGACATCATCGTCGTATCGGTCAAGGAAGCCATCCCCCGCGGCCGTGTGAAGAAGGGTGACGTCCGCAAGGCCGTCGTCGTTCGCACCGCCAAGGAAGTGCGCCGCGAAGACGGCACCGGCATCAAGTTCGACGGCAACGCCGCCGTCATCCTGAACAACGCGGGCGAGCCGATCGGCACCCGTATCTTCGGGCCGGTGGTTCGCGAGCTGCGCGCCAAGAAATTCATGAAAATCATCTCGCTCGCCCCGGAGGTGCTGTGACATGGCTGCCAAACTGAAGAAGGGCGACAAGGTCGTCGTGATCGCAGGCAAGGACAAGGGCAAGGAAGGCACGATCGCCTCCGTTGATCCCAAATCCGGCAAGGCCGTTGTCGATGGCGTCAACATGGCCATCCGCCACACCCGCCAGAGCCAGACCAACCAGGGCGGCCGCCTGCCGAAGGCGATGCCGATCGAGCTGAGCAACATCGCGCTGCTGGATGCCAAGGGCAAGCCGACACGCGTCGGCTTCGACATCAAGGACGGCAAGAAAGTGCGCGTCGCCAAGACCACGGGGGACGTGATCGATGCTTGATACCGCAAACTATACCCCGCGCCTGCGCGCGCAGTTCGACGGTGAGATCAAGGCCAAGCTGAAAGAAGAATTCGGCTATACCAACGACATGCAGATCCCGCGTCTGGACAAGATCGTCCTGAACATCGGCTGCGGGTCCGAGGCGGTCCGCGACAGCAAGAAGGCCAAGTCGGCTCAGGATGACCTGAGCACGATCGCAGGCCAGCGCGCCGTCGTGACCAAGGCCAAGAACTCGATCGCGGGTTTCCGCGTCCGCGAGGATATGCCGCTGGGGACCAAGGTCACCCTGCGCGGTGCCCGCATGTACGACTTCCTCGACCGTCTGATCACGGTCGCGATGCCCCGTATCCGCGACTTCCGCGGTGTTTCGGGCAAATCCTTCGACGGCCGTGGCAACTATGCCTTCGGCATCAAGGAGCACATCGTCTTCCCCGAGATCAACTTCGACAAGATCGACGAATCCTGGGGCATGGATGTCATCATCGCAACCACGGCGAAAACCGACGCTGAAGCCAAGGCGCTGTTGAAGCATTTCAACATGCCCTTCAACAGCTGAAGCAGCGGGAGAGAGAGTTATGGCTAAAAAAGCAATGATCGAGCGCGAGAAGAAGCGCCAGAAGCTGGTCCAGAAGTACGCCGCGAAACGCGCCGCGCTGAAAGAGATCATCAACGACGAGAGCAAGCCGATGGAAGAGCGTTTCCGCGCCACCCTGAAGTTGGCCGACCTGCCGCGCAACAGCAGTGCAACACGTCTGCACAACCGCTGCCAGCTGACGGGCCGCCCGCATGCGTATTACCGCAAGCTCAAAGTGTCGCGTATCGCGCTGCGGGAACTGGGCCAGTCCGGCCTGGCCCCCGGCCTCGTGAAATCCAGCTGGTAAGGGAGATTTGAAATGAATGATCCTATCGGCGATATGCTCACGCGGATCCGCAACGCCTCGATGCGCGGCAAGTCCACGGTGATGACCCCGGCCTCCAAAATGCGCGAGCGTGTGCTCGGTGTTCTGGCGGACGAGGGCTATATCCGCGGTTTTGAATCCGTGACCGGCAAGGATGGCCACCCGGCCATCGAGATCAGCCTGAAATACTTCGATGGCGCCCCCGTCATTCGCGAAATGAAGCGGGTCTCCAAACCCGGTCGTCGCGTCTATCTGGGCGTCAAGGACATCCCCTCGGTCCGTCAGGGCCTGGGCGTGTCGATTGTCTCCACCCCCAAGGGTGTGATGTCGGATGCAAGCGCGCGCAGCCAGAATGTTGGCGGCGAAGTGCTCTGCACGATATTCTAAGGAGGGCTGTTTTATGTCTCGTATCGGCAAACTGCCCATTCCCCTGCCTGATGGTGTCACCGCGTCGCTCAGCGGCCAGACGCTTGAGGTCAAGGGGCCGAAGGCAACGAAAAGCTTCACCGCGACGGACGATGTCACGATCACGATCAACGACAGTGACATCACCATCACGCCGCGCGGCAAATCCAAGCGCGCGCGCCAGCAGTGGGGCATGACCCGCAGCGTTGTGGCGAATGTCGTTCACGGCACCAACGCGATCTTCAAGAAGGATCTTGAAATTCGCGGCGTTGGTTACCGGGCGCAGCTTCAGGGCAATGTCCTGAAACTGAACCTCGGCCTGTCGCATGATGTCGATTTTGAAATTCCGGAAGGTGTGACTGTTACCGTCCCCAAGCCCACCGAGATCACGGTCGAAGGCACGGACAAGCAGCTCGTCGGTCAGGTCGCGTCTGATATTCGCGACTGGCGTCCGCCAGAGCCCTACAAGGGCAAGGGCATTCGCTACAAAGACGAGTATATCTTCCAGAAAGAAGGCAAGAAGAAGTAAGGAACGGGTAGATGGCAAACAGCAAGAGAAAACTGTTTCTGAAACGCCGCCTGCGCGTTCGGAACAAACTTCGCAGCGTGAATGCAGGGCGTATGCGCCTGAGCGTTCATCGCTCCAACAAGAATATCAGCGTTCAGCTGATCGACGATGTGCGCGGCGTGACGCTCGCATCGGCCTCGACCCTGGAAAAGGATCTGGGCCTGATCGGCAAGAACAACGTGGAGGCGGCCGCCAAAGTGGGCGCCACCATCGCAGAGCGCGCAAAGAAGGCCGGCGTCGAAGAGGCGTATTTCGACCGTGGCGGTTTTCTGTTCCACGGCAAGGTGAAGGCCCTGGCCGACGCCGCGCGTGAAGGCGGGCTGAAGATCTAAGAGCAGCGCAGGCGGCCCCCGTTCGGGGCCGCCTCGATGATCCGGGGGCATGTTGCCCACCTGGATTGATACATCTGGCGCAACGCGCGCCGCATTCGAGAGGACATGCCGCATGGCAAGAGATGACAACCGTGGAGGGGGCCGCCGCAACCAGCGCGACGAAACTCCGGAATTCGCCGACCGCCTGGTCGCAATCAACCGCGTCTCCAAGACCGTCAAGGGCGGCAAGCGCTTCGGCTTTGCGGCGCTGGTCGTCGTAGGCGATCAGAAGGGCCGCGTCGGCTTTGGCAAGGGCAAGGCGAAAGAAGTGCCCGAGGCCATCCGCAAGGCGACCGAGGCCGCCAAGCGCGCCATGATCCGCGTGCCGCTGCGCGAGGGCCGCACGCTGCACCATGACATGGAAGGGCGCCACGGCGCCGGCAAGATCGTCATGCGCTCCGCACCGCAGGGTACCGGCATCATCGCCGGTGGTCCGATGCGTGCCGTGTTCGAGATGCTGGGCGTTCAGGACGTCGTCGCCAAGTCGAACGGCAGCCAGAACCCCTACAACATGATCCGCGCCACCATGAACGGCCTGACCAAGGAGTCGAGCCCCCGCATGGTCGCGCAGCGCCGTGGCAAGAAGGTTGCGGACATCATGACCACAACCGACGCGCCCGCCATCAAGGGCGAACAAGCGCCCGTCGCGCAGGAGGGCTAAGCAATGGCCAAGACAATCGTCATCAAGCAGGTGGGCAGCCCCATCCGCCGCCCCAAAGAGCAGCGCGCGACGCTGATCGGCCTCGGCCTGAACAAGATGCACCGCGTGCGCGAGTTGGAGGACACGCCCTCTGTCCGCGGCATGATCAACAAGATCTCGCACATGGTGGAGATCGTGGAAGAAAAGGGCTGAGGGTTCTCAGTCCGGAAATGAAGCGCCCCGGTCAGAAATGGCCGGGGCGTTTTCCGTTTCCAGGGCGCTCATGTGGCCACCCGGCACCGGCAAATCGGCCGCGTCCGGACCGCCGGCTCGGGAGATGTCCTGATCAGTCGCAGATGCGCCCCTGCAACAGGTGGCGCGAGCGCAGGCGCAGCGGGTCCAGCTCGAATAGCATATTGGGCGCTTCGGTCTCGTAAATTCCGTTTCTCACGACACGCCATGGATCTTCGGGCGTCGGCACGCGGGTGGTGGGGACGTATTCCCGTTCGAATGGCGACATTTCCGGTTCGTCGAATTCGAGGCTGACGGACTGGCAGATCGACCGCGGCGAGATCTCCGCGTCCCGTGCCTCCGCCGCGCGCGAGCGCAGGTCCACCTTGTGCCCGCCCTTGACGCCGAATCCGCGTATTTCGAAGGTCAGCGGGGAAGCGAGGGTGAAGGATGCCGTGTCCGGCCCATCACCGAAAAGTTCGGTCTTGCCCTGCCACGTCGTGCCCTGCTCGAAATGCAGGGTGAATGTGCCGGGCGGGACCAGCACCTGAAAGAACTCGCCGCCGACGATATAGGCGGCAAGGATGTCGGCGCCCGTCGCGGCGTCCTTTAGCGTCAGATGATATGCATGGTCCGGCGGGGTCATCACAAGCAAGGGAAAGGTCGCGGGCAATCCGCTTTTGTTCCACAAAAGCCCCGTCTGCGGCGCGCTCGGAGCCTCGGCAGAGGCGCCCGGCGGCACCAGCAACCCGAGGCAGAGCGCAATCGCATGCGCCGCCTGCCGGATGGCGCGGCAAGGCATTCCGATCGCCAACATGTATTGTCGCCTGTTCATGATCCAGATATAGGGCTGCGTCATCGGGCTGTGTAGGGCGCGTGCCGGGCACGTGGCGGCAAATCGGCTGATCATGGCTCTTGATTGCCGGGTGTATCGCGTCTATACGCCCACGGTGGCGTGATGCCACACCAATCCATACGCAAGCCGCGTTCGGCCGCTCCCGTCGCTGGGGGCCGCATCCGGCATAAGGAGAAGCGACATGAAATTGCATGAACTGCGCGATAATGACGGCGCAACGAAAAAGAAAAAGCGCGTTGGCCGCGGCCCCGGCTCCGGCATGGGCAAGACCGGCGGACGCGGCATCAAGGGCCAGAAGTCCCGTTCGGGCGTGGCGATCAAGGGTTTCGAGGGCGGCCAGATGCCGCTCTATCAGCGTCTGCCCAAGCGCGGCTTCAACAAGCCGAACCGCAAGGCATTCGCCGTCGTCAACCTGGGCCTGATCCAGAAATTCATCGACGACAAGAAGCTGGACGCAGGCGCGGCCATCACCGAGGACGCGCTGGTTGAGTCGGGCCTCGTGCGCCGCAAGCTGGACGGTATCCGCGTTCTGGCAAAGGGCGATGTGACCTCCAAGATCACGCTGGAAGTCACCGGTGCGTCCAAATCGGCCGTCGAGGCGGTCGAGAAGGCGGGCGGCACCCTGACGCTTCCCAGCGTGCAGGCGGCTGAATAAGAGGTTGTGAGCGGCCCGCGCGCCGCTTACATACCCCATAGTTTTTCAAAACACGCCGCCGAGCTGCTGGAAAACAGCACTCGGCGGCGTTGTCATTCCGAAAGAGAGCCGAATGGTATCTGCAGCAGAACAAATGGCGGCCAACACCAGCTGGGCGGCGCTCGGCAAGGCCACCGATCTTCGCAAGCGCATCGTGTTCACCCTGATGCTGCTGGTGGTCTACCGCCTTGGCACATGGATTCCCGTCCCCGGCATTGACGGTGCCGAGCTGCGCGAATTCATGGCGGGCGCGGGTGCCAGCATCGGCGGCATGCTGTCGATGTTCACCGGCGGAGCGCTGGGGCGGATGGGCATCTTTGCGCTGGGAATCATGCCCTACATTTCGGCCTCGATCATCGTGCAGTTGATGACCGCGATGGTTCCGTCGCTGGAGCAGCTGAAGAAAGAGGGCGAGGCTGGCCGCAAGAAGATCAACCAGTACACGCGCTATGGCACGGTCCTGCTGGCGACGTTGCAGTCCTATGGTCTGGCTATCAGCCTGCAATCGGGCGATCTGGTGACCAATCCGGGCATGTTCTTTATCGTGTCCTGCATGGTCACGCTGATCGGCGGCACCATGTTCCTGATGTGGCTGGGCGAGCAGATCACCGCGCGCGGCATCGGCAACGGCATCAGCCTTATCATCTTCGTCGGCATCATCGCCGAGGTTCCCGCCGCGCTGGCGCAGTTCTTTGCATCGGGCCGGTCGGGCGCGATCAGCCCCGCGGTCATCATCGGCGTGATCGTGATGGTCATCGTCGTGATCGCCTTTGTCGTGTTCATGGAGCGGTCCTTGCGCAAGGTGCATATCCAGTATCCGCGCCGCCAGGTGGGGATGAAGGTCTATGACGGCGGCTCGTCCCATCTGCCGATCAAGGTGAACCCGGCGGGCGTGATCCCGGCGATCTTCGCCTCGTCGCTGCTGCTGTTGCCGACGACGATCAGCACGTTTTCGGGCGGGCAGGGCAGCAGCCCGGTCATGTCGACGATCCTGGCCTATTTCGGCCCCGGCCAGCCGCTTTACCTGCTGTTCTTCACCGGCATGATCGTCTTCTTTGCCTATTTCTACACCTACAACGTGGCGTTCAAGCCCGATGAGGTCGCCGAGAACCTGAAGAACCAGAACGGTTTCGTCCCCGGCATCCGTCCGGGCAAGCGCACGGCGGAATATCTGGAATATGTTGTCAGCCGCGTTCTCGTCCTCGGCTCCGGCTATCTGGCGCTGGTCTGCCTGCTGCCGGAAATTCTGCGCGCACAGTTCGCCATCCCCTTTTACTTTGGCGGCACATCGGTTCTTATCGTCGTGTCGGTCACGATGGACACGATTCAGCAGGTGCAAAGCCACCTTCTGGCACATCAATACGAAGGGCTGATCGAAAAATCGCAGCTGGGCGGCAAGGGCAAGAGGCGCGCACGCCGCAAAGGGACAGGACGCAAGTAAATGAACATCATTCTTCTCGGACCGCCGGGCGCGGGCAAGGGCACGCAGGCGCATCATCTGGTGGCCACCCGCGACATGATCCAGCTGAGCACCGGCGACATGCTGCGCGAGGCCAAGGAGTCCGGGACCGAGATGGGCAAGCGCGTGGCCGAGGTGATGGCCCGCGGCGAGCTGGTGACGGACGAGATCGTGATCGGCCTGATCCGCGAGAAGCTGGAAGGCGACCGGCATGGCGGCTTCATCTTCGACGGCTTCCCGCGCACCCTGCCGCAGGCGGACGCGCTGGGGCAGCTTCTGGAAGAAGAGGGGATGCAGCTGGATGCCGTGATCGAGATGCAGGTCGATGACGAGGCGCTGGTTGACCGCATCACCGCGCGCGCGACCTGCGCGGGCTGCGGCGAGGTCTATAACGACAACACCAAGCCGATCCCGGCGGACGGCGTCTGCACCAAATGCGGCGAGGCGCACGAATTCACGCGCCGCGCCGATGACAATGAGGAGGCGCTGCGCAACCGCCTCATGGAATACTACAAGAAGACGTCGCCGCTGATCGGCTATTACTATGCCAAGGACATGCTGAGCACCATCAACGGCCTCGGCACGGTCGAGGATGTCAGGGCCAGCATCGCGGGCGTTCTCAAGGGCTAGGGCGGTCGCCCGGCGGCTCTGATCGCGCCGCTGGATGCCTTGGAAACGGGAGCGCAGCGGTATTGTTTCCCCGCCGGCCTTGACGGCTGGGTCATTTCCTCCTAACCAGCACCATCCCGCAAGGGATTTGATTCTCATGGGGCTTTCCCCGACCGAATCGATCACCTGAATTCAGCTACGGCCCGATGCTATGCGCCTCGGGCCTGCGTTGTGAAAAAAGGGTCCGGCATTACGGACTCGCAACGAAAAGGAACATGCACGTGGCACGCATCGCCGGCGTCAACATCCCGACGCATAAACGGGTCCCAATCGCCCTCACCTATGTCACCGGAATCGGTCACTCGACCGCGAAAACCATCTGCGACGCGGTCGGCATCGACCAGACGCGCCGCGTCAACGAGCTGAGCGATACCGAAACGGTTGCGCTGCGCGAGTATATCGACGCCAACCTGACCGTCGAGGGCGATCTGCGCCGCGAGACGCAGATGAACATCAAGCGTCTGATGGATCTGGGCTGCTACCGCGGTCTGCGCCACCGCCGGAACCTGCCGGTTCGCGGCCAGCGCACCCATACCAACGCCCGCACCCGCAAAGGCCCCGCAAAGGCCATTGCCGGCAAGAAGAAATAAGGGAGGGCACACGATATGGCACGCGATACCAAACGCACCAAACGGAAGGTTTCCAAGAACATCGCCACCGGCGTTGCGCATGTGAACTCGTCCTTCAACAACACCAAGATCCTGATCTCGGACGTTCAGGGCAACGCGATTGCGTGGTCCTCGGCCGGCAGCTGCGGCTTCAAGGGCTCGCGCAAGTCGACCCCCTACGCCGCCCAACTGGCCGCAGAAGATGCAGGCAAGAAGGCGCAGGAACATGGCATGCGCACGCTCGAAGTCGAAGTGCAGGGCCCCGGTTCGGGCCGCGAGAGCGCATTGCGCGCGCTGGCTGCCGTCGGCTTCAACATCACGTCCATCCGCGACGTGACGCCGATGGCCCATAACGGCTGCCGCCCGCCGAAGCGCCGCCGCGTCTAAGCTCACTGCTTCAAGTGGGGCTGCGCATGTCCGCGCGGCCCCGCTTGCCGTCATTTTAAACCTCGGGCGTTCTGGCCGTCGGACATGCGGACAGGACTGGTATGGAGGGACACATGATCCACAAGAACTGGGCTGAATTGATCAAGCCGACGCAGCTGGACGTCAAGCCGGGCAATGACCCGATGCGTCAGGCGACGGTGATCGCCGAGCCGCTGGAGCGCGGTTTTGGCCTGACGCTGGGCAATGCGCTGCGCCGCGTGCTGCTATCCTCGCTGCAGGGGGCGGCAATCACCTCCGTGCAGATCGACAACGTGCTGCACGAGTTTTCGTCGGTCGCGGGCGTGCGCGAGGATGTCACCGACATCATCCTGAACCTCAAGGGCGTCGCCATCCGCATGGAGGTCGAAGGCCCCAAGCGTCTGTCGATCAACGCCAAGGGTCCGGGCGTGGTGACGGCTGGCGACATCTCGGACAGCAACGGCATCGAGATCCTGAACCGCGAGCATGTGATCTGCCACCTCGACGACGGTGCGGACCTGTTCATGGAACTGACCGTCGGCACCGGCAAGGGTTACGTCGCCGCCGACAAGAACAAGCCCGAGGACGCGCCGATCGGCATGATCCCCGTGGACGCGATCTATAGCCCGGTCCGCCGGGTCAGCTATGACGTGCAGCCCACCCGCGAGGGCCAGGTGCTGGACTATGACAAGCTGACGATGAAGATCGAGACCGACGGCTCGATCACGCCGGATGATGCCGTGGCCTATGCCGCGCGCATCCTGCAGGATCAGCTGAGCATCTTCGTCAACTTCGACGAGCCCGAGTCGGCCGGCCGCCAGGACGACGATGACGGTCTGGAATTCAACCCGCTGCTGCTCAAGAAGGTGGACGAGCTGGAACTGTCCGTGCGCTCGGCCAACTGCCTGAAGAACGACAATATCGTCTATATCGGCGATCTGATCCAGAAGACCGAGGCCGAGATGCTGCGCACGCCGAACTTCGGCCGCAAGTCCCTGAACGAGATCAAGGAAGTGCTGTCGGGCATGGGCCTGCATCTGGGCATGGACGTCGAGGATTGGCCGCCAGACAATATCGAGGATCTGGCGAAGAAATTCGAAGATGCCTTTTAAGAACTCGCAGGCCGGGCCACGTCGCCCGGCCTGCTGACACGACCGGGCACATGCCCCAAGGAGAGCGGCCTGACACGCATCACGCCGCCGGACAAAGCAAAACACGCTAAGGAGATAGAAAATGCGTCACGCAAGAGGTTACCGCCGCCTGAACCGCACCCATGAGCACCGCAAGGCGCTGTGGGCGAATATGGCCGGCTCGCTCATCGAACATGAGCAGATCAAGACGACACTGCCGAAAGCCAAGGAACTGCGCCGCATCATCGAAAAGATGATCACGCTGGGCAAGCGCGGCGACCTGCATGC
Source organism: Pelagivirga sediminicola (assembly GCF_003072125.1). Lineage (GTDB taxonomy): Bacteria > Pseudomonadota > Alphaproteobacteria > Rhodobacterales > Rhodobacteraceae > Roseovarius > Roseovarius sediminicola. The sequence goes on from NZ_QCYH01000002.1 coordinate 418,786, forward strand.
GCGCCGCCAGGCCGCAAGCCAGCTCAAGCAGGACCAATATGTCGCCAAGCTGTTCGACGTGCTGGGCCCTCGCTACAAGGACCGCCAAGGCGGCTATGTGCGCGTGCTGAAGGCCGGCTTCCGCTATGGCGACATGGCGCCGATGGCGATCATCGAATTCGTTGACCGCGATCCTGCCGCCAAGGGCAAGGCCGACAAGGAGCGCGTCTCGCGCGAGATGGCCGAGATCGACGAGGATTGATATTTGCCCGTCACGCGGGCTGATTTGCGAAACCCCTGCCGGACCGGCGGGGGTTTTTGCGTTTCTGCCCGCGCCTCGCCAACTTGCAATCGGATGCGGCGCGGCGCATATCAACGGGGCGAAGATGACGAAAGGCACGTTATGCTGAAACCCTTGGCCATTGCCCTCCTCGCGCTTGGGTCGCCCGCCTTTGCCGACACCCGCGTGCCTGCCAGCCAGGCAGAGATCCAGCTTGGGTTCGTGCCGGTGGTCAAGGCGGTGACGCCTGCCGTCGTCAATATCTACGCGCGCCGCGTGATCGAGGGACGGGCCAGCCCCTTTGCCGATGATCCTTTCTTTGGCCAGCTTTTCCAGAATTTCGGCGCACAGCGGCCGCGGGTTGAAAACTCGCTCGGCTCCGGCGTGATCCTTGGGTCCGATGGCATTGTCGTGTCCAATTATCATGTGGTGGGGCAGGCGACCGATATCCGCGTCGTGCTGAACGACCGGCGCGAATTCGACGCGCGCGTGCTGCTGGCCGATGAGGAAAGCGATCTGGCGATCCTCAAGGTGGACGCGGGCGATCTGCCCGCCCTGACCTTGCGCGACAGCGAAAGCGTCGAAGTGGGCGAGCTGGCGCTGGCCGTCGGCAATCCGTTCGGTGTGGGCCAGACCGTCAGCAGCGGCATTGTGTCCGGCCTTGCGCGATCCGGCACCGTGACCGGCAACACGCGCGGCTATTTCATCCAGACCGACGCGCCGATCAATCCAGGCAATTCCGGCGGCGCGCTGGTGGACACGAACGGGCGGCTGATCGGCATCAACACCTCCATCCTGTCGCGCTCCGGCGGATCGAACGGGATCGGCTTTGCCATTCCTGCCACGCTGGTCGGGCAATTCGTGCAGCAGGCCCGCGCGGGCGAGACGGTGTTTCAGCGCCCCTGGGCCGGTGTCAGCGGCCAGCCCGTGACCTATGACATGGCCGAGGGCCTCGGCCTGCGGCGCGCGGGCGGTCTTATCCTGTCGGACATGCACGAGGCCAGCCCCTTCGGCGCCGCGGGTCTGGCGCCCGGTGACGTGATCCTTGCCGTTGGCGGGCGGGAGGTGAACAACCCCGCCGAGATGATCTATCGCATGACGATTGCCGGGCTGGGGACCGATCTGGCCGTGACCGCGCTGCAGGGCGGCGAACGGCGCGAGATCGCGGTGCCGATGCGCCCCGCGCCCGACAGCCCGCCGCGCGCCACGCTGACGACAGGCGCGCGCGCCGCGGTGCCGGGCGTGACGCTGAGCACGATCAACCCGGCGGTGATGGCCGAATATGATCTGCCCCTGACGCTGTCGGGCGTTCTGGTGGAGGATCCGGGCGATATCGGCGCGCGGGCGGGCTTGCGCGCGGGCGATGTTCTGCGCGGCATCAACGGCGCCGCCGTGACCGACAGCGCCAGTGCCAGCGCGGCGCTGGAGGCGGCGCGCGGCCGTCTGGCGCTGGATGTGCAGCGCGGGCAGCGGCGGCTGACCATGCGCTTCAGGCTCTAGGGATGGCGGACCTGTTCGATACGGGCGCCGCCGCGCCGGAGGGGCAGGGGCAGGGCCACCGCCCGCTGGCCGACCGCCTGCGGCCCAAATCGCTGGGCGAGGTGATCGGGCAGGAGCAGGTGCTGGGCCCCGAGGCGCCCTTGGGCGTGATGCTGGCCGCAGGCAGCCTTGGCAGCCTCATCTTCTGGGGGCCGCCGGGGGTGGGCAAGACCACCATCGCGCGGCTTCTGGCGGATGAGACGGACCTGCATTTCGTGCAGATCAGCGCGATCTTCTCGGGCGTGGCCGAGCTGAAAAAGGTGTTTCAGGAAGCCCGGCATCGTCGCCAGAACGGCCAAGGCACGCTGCTTTTCGTGGACGAGATCCACCGCTTCAACAAGGCGCAGCAGGACGGCTTCCTGCCTTACATGGAGGATGGCACGATCCTTCTGGTCGGCGCCACCACCGAGAACCCCAGTTTCGAGCTGAACGCGGCCCTTCTCAGCCGCTCGCAGGTGTTGGTGCTGACACGCCTGACCCTGTCGGACCTTGAGCGCCTTGCCCAGCGGGCCGAACGCGAGATGGACCGCGCGCTTCCGCTGGACGGCCCCGCGCGCGAGGCGCTGCTGGAGATGGCTGACGGCGACGGACGCGCCCTGCTCAACCTGATCGAGCAGATCGCGGCGTGGAAGGTGGAGGGCAAGCTGGGCACCGAGGGGCTGGCCAGCCGCCTGATGCGCCGCGCGGCGAAATACGACAAGTCGGGGGACGAGCATTTCAACCTGATCTCGGCGCTGCACAAATCCGTGCGCGGGTCCGATCCGGACGCGGCGCTCTACTGGCTGGCGCGGATGCTGACGGGGGGCGAGGATCCGCGATATCTCGCGCGGCGCATCACGCGTATGGCGGTCGAGGATATCGGGCTGGCCGATACGCATGCGCACCGCGTCTGCCTCGATGCGTGGGAGACGTATGAACGTCTGGGTAGCCCCGAGGGCGAGCTGGCGCTGGGGCAGGCGGTGACATATCTGGCGCTGGCGCCCAAATCCAACGCCGGCTACGCGGCCTTCAAGGCGGCGATGCGCGAGGCGAAAAAGACCGGCTCCGAGCCGCCGCCGAAACATATCCTGAACGCGCCGACAAAGCTGATGAAAGAGCAGGGCTATGGCGCCGGATACGCCTATGACCACGATGCCGAAGACGGGTTTTCGGGCCAGAACTATTTTCCCGAAACGATGAAGCGGCCGGTGCTCTACCAGCCGGTCGAGCGCGGATTCGAACGCGAGCTGAAAAAACGTCTCGACTATTTCTCCAAGCTGCGAATGAAGCGAAACTGACTGCGTCGGCGCACCGGTGGGTTGTGCGCTCCATGATCTGCCGCCCTTCGCATCCGTCAAAAAGGCCGTTCAAACGGCGCCCAAGGCACGAAAACGCGACGTCAACCCAATAAAACATGGGTTTTTGCGCTGCTGGACTGGCGAAAAAACCGGTTTTGTGTTTTCATGTGGCAATGTCGAAATCAGCCAAGTCAACTTGCCGCAGATGCCGATACGCCCCGCGCTGCGATTTCGCACCGCGTGTCTGATCACTTGAAGCGCCTTAGCGCTGTCCGTTCAACATGATCTGCGGCGACACCAAATAATCAGGGAGAAAATCATATGACCAAAGCAAAAGACAGCCGTCTGCAATTGAACCAGGGCCGCAACCTGCATCGCCGCGGCCTGTCGCGCCGCGCGTTTCTGAACCGCTCGGCGCTGGCCGGAGTGGGGGCATCTGCGGCCGGGGGGCTGTGGACATCGCGCGCGCAGGCCGCGCCGCAGAAGGGCGGCACGTTCCGCTTCGGCATCCATGACGGCAACTCGTCGGACAGCCACGATCCGGGCACCTATGTCAGCCGGCAGCAGATCTATCTGGCGCATCAGTACCGCTCGTATCTGACGATGATCAATCCCGACGGCACGCTGGGCAAGGATCTGGCGACGGCGTGGGAGCCGAACGAGGATGCGTCGGTCTGGACCTTCGAGATCACGCCTGACGCCACGTTCCACAGCGGCAAGCCGGTGGTGGCCGAGGATGTCGTGAATTCGCTGAATTTCCACCGCGGCGAGAAGTCCACATCGGCGGCGAAGACGCTGCTGTCGGCGGTCATCGACATCCGCGCCGATGGCGAACATACCGTCGTGGTCGAGCTGGACGGCGGCAATGCCGACGTGCCGTGGCTGATGACGGACTATCATTTCGCCGTCTGCCCCAGCGACGGGGAAGGCGGGATTGACTGGAAATCCGGCGACGGCTCGGGCCCCTACAAGATCGACGAGGCCGAGTGGGGCGTGCAGTTCAGTCTGTCGCGTCATGAAGGCTGGCATCTGGAGGGGGCATGGTTCGACAAGCTGCTGATGCTGGTCCTGAACGATCCCAACGCGCGTCAGACGGCGCTGGTGACGGGCGATGTCGACGCGATTTCGCTGGTGGATCTCAAGACCAAGTCGCTGCTGGAACGTGATCCGTCCATCGTGATCAAGTCGGTGCCGTCCGCCGCTGCGATCACCATGCCGATGTTCTGCGACACTGCGCCCTATACGGACGTGAACGTGCGCAACGCCATGAAGCTGGTGATGGATCGCGACGAGATCATTCAGAAGATCGCGTTTGGCGAGGCAACCAAGGGCAATGATTTTCACCACAGCCCCGCGATGCCCTATTTCCCCGAAGGGATCGAGCAGCGCGAATACGATCCCGATCAGGCCAAATCCCTGCTGAAAAAGGCCGGAGCCGAGAATATCGAGGTCAATCTCAGCACTGCCGACTCGGTGTTTTCGGGGGCCGTGGACCTCTGCGTGCTCTATTCCGAGCAGGCCAAGAAGGCCGGGATCACCGTCAATGTCGTGCGCGAGCCCAATGACGGCTATTACTCCGATGTCTGGCTGAAAAAGCCGTTCACCACGGTCAGCTGGGGCGCGCGTCCGACGCCGGACGTGATGTACAGCCTTGCCTATGCGCCCGATGCCGCGTGGAACGAATCGCACTGGCAGAACGAGGAGTTCAATCAGCTGCGGCTCAAGGCCAAGGCCGAGCTGGACGACGAGCTGCGCAGCGAGATGTATCGCGACATGGCGCTGCTGGCGCGCAACGATGGCGGCACGATCATCCCGTTCTTCAACAATTTCGTCTACGCAGTGCGCGACAACGTCTCGACCGGCGATGACCTTGCGCCCAGCTGGGAGCTGGACGGCGCGCGCGGCCCCAGCCGCTGGTGGTTCAGCAGCTGATCCATGGGCCGCCCCCCGTTGGCGGTGAAGAGGGGCCCGGCGCAATGGTGCGCCGGGCCTTTTCGCGCTCGCGGGCGATGTGCGAGGCGCCGAGTCGTGTCATGGCGCGCCCGGCTGGCAAGGCACGCGCCGCGATATGCAATTTTCTTTCATGACAGGCGAAAAACCTGCGGCGCCCGGATGTTGCGCCGGGTTTTGCGAAACACTTTCCTTGCATCTTCATAAAGTTGTGGATGCGACCCGGCTTTCGTGTTTTGCTGACGGAATGTCGCTTTTGTGCTCACCGCGGGCCTAAGATGCGCCGAAACTGTCCAAGCGCCGAGGTCAACGGTCGGCGCCAAGAGAACAAATCAAAAACGACTCACAGGGAGATGAAATGAAAAACTCAATCAATCAGATGATGCTGGACCGCCTTGCCGATGCGGCGCGCGAGGGCCGTATCTCGCGGCGCTCCTTCATGCATTATTCGATGGCTGCCGGGGTCACCGCCAGCGCGGCGACCGGCCTGTGGGGCACCGCCGCCAACGCCGAGCCCAAGCGCGGCGGCACCTTCCGCCTGGCGCAGCATGACGGCAATTCGGGCGACAGCCATGATCCGGGCCTCTATGAATCCAACGCCGAGATCAATCTGGCGCATACGTTCCGCGCGTTCCTGACGCAGATCAATACCGATCAGTCGCTCGGTGCCGACGTCGCCACCGAATGGTCGGCGACCCCGGATGCATCCGAGTGGACCTTCAAGCTGAACCCCGCTGCAACCTTTCATTCGGGCGCCAAGGTGACGGCAGAGGATGTCGTCGCCTCGATGAATTTCCACCGTGGTGAGCAGTCGACCTCGGCGGCCAAATCGCTGCTGGCCGGTGTCACCGATATCGTCGCCGATGACGAGCATACCGTCACCTTCAAGATGGAGTCAGGCAACGCCGATCTGCCCTGGCTGATGACGGATTATCACCTCGTCATCCTGCCGCGGAACGAGGACGGCACCGCGAACTGGAAATCCGGCGACGGCTGCGGCCCCTACAAGCTGGACAGCTGGGAGCCGGGCGTGAACGCCTCGCTGACGCGCCACGAGGAATGGCACGGGGAAGGCGCCTATTTCGACGCGGTCGAGATTACGTATGTCAACGATCCGAACGCGCGCCAGACGGCGCTGGTGACCGGCGATGCCGACGCCACCAGCATGATCGAGAACAAGACGATGGCGCTGCTCGAACGGCGGCCCGACATCACCGTCATCAACGTGCCCTCGGCGCAGGCGGTTACATGGCCGATGTTCTGCGACACCGCGCCTTTCGACAATGTCGACGTGCGCAACGCGATCAAGCTGTCGGTCAACCGTCAGGAGCTGATCGACAAGATCGCCTTCGGCGCTGCGACGATGGCCAACGATTTTCACCATTCGCCCGCCATGCCGTATTGGCCCGATGACATCCCGCAGCGGGAATACGATCCCGAGCAGGCCAGGGCCCTTCTGAAGAAGGCGGGAATGGAAAACCTGTCCGTCGAAATCAGCACAGCCGATTCGATCACCTCGGGGGCCGTCGACTCTGCTGTGCTCTATTCCGAGCACGCAAAGGCGTCGGGCATCAACATGACCGTCAAGCGCGAGCCGAACGACGGATATTATTCCGATGTCTGGCTGAAAAAGCCGTGGTGCATGGTTCAGTGGGGCGCGCGTCCCACGCCCGACGTCATGTATTCGCTGGCCTACAAGGACGACGCGGCCTGGAACGAATCGCACTGGCAGAACGAGGAGTTCAACAAGCTGCTGCGTCAGGCCAAGGCCGAGCTGGACGACACCCTGCGCGCCGAGATGTATCGCGACATGGCGATTCTGGCCAAGGACGATGGCGGCACGGTGATCCCGTTCTTCCCCAACTTCGTTTACGCAATCAGCAAAAAGGTCGGCACGACCGGCGAATATGCGGCCAGCTGGCACATGGATGGCTACCGCGCCGCCAGCCGCTGGTGGTTCAATAGCTGATCCGCGCAAATACCGGGCCCGGCGCAGTGATGCGCCGGGCCGCCTCAGCCCATCCGTGCCGTGCGCGTGCGGGTTTACGGGCCAAAATCAATGCGATGCAAGGCCCGGATCAACCGGCGTCATGGCAAAAAACTGTTAATCCGGTGGCTGGCGTGTTAGCGATGGCATCCCGGAAACAACAGCAGGAGGGATAAATGGGAGACATTCTTGGGCTCGTTGCAAAACGGCTCGGTCTGGGACTGGTCATTCTACTCGTGATTTCAGTCATCATCTTCTTCATGGTCGAACTTCTTCCCGGCGATATCGCCGAGGCGGTTCTTGGTCAGGGAGCGACCGAGGAGAACGTCAGGAACCTGCGCGAACAGATGGGGCTGAACGATCCCGCCCTCGTGCGGTATTTCGATTGGCTGAAAGGGGCGGTCATGCTCGATTTCGGCCGGTCCATCGTGACCCAGGAAACGGTGATGAGCGTGATCGGCGAGCGGTTCCGCAACACGCTGTTCCTTGCCACCTATGCCGCCGTCATCGCGGTGCCGTTCGCCATCGTGCTGGGTGTCATCGTCGCGCTATTGCGCAACTCGGTCTTCGACCGGGTGGCCAACGTGCTGACGCTGACGTCGATCTCCAGCCCGGAATTCTTCCTCGGATATATCCTGATCCTCTATTTCTCGGTCAAGTGGAGCATGTTCCCCGCCATCGCCAGCCTCAGTGACGGCATGTCGTTCCTGGATCTGCTCGAGCGGACCTTCCTGCCCGCGCTGACGCTGGTCCTGGTGGTCACGGCGCACATGATGCGCATGACGCGGGCGGCCATCATCAACCTGCTGGCATCGCCCTATATCGAGATGGCCAAGCTGAAGGGCACGCCGCCCTGGAAGGTGATCGTGCGCCACGCGCTGCCCAACGCATGGGCCCCGATCATCAACGTCGTGGCGCTGAACCTTGCCTATCTCATCACCGGCGTCGTGCTGGTCGAGGTGGTGTTCGTCTATCCCGGCATTGGCCAGGCGCTGGTCGACGCGGTCAGCAAGCGTGACTTCCCCGTTGTTCAAGCCTGCTGCCTGATCTTCGCGGCTACCTTCATCCTGCTCAATCTTGCGGCAGATGTGGGCGCAATCCTGACCAACCCGCGCCTGCGGCATCCGAAGTAAGGGAGAGAGAACAATGGAAGATATTGCGACCCTTTTCTACTTTGGCATGTCGCCAAGCGTATTTGCGATCGTGTATTTCGCGGTGCTTCTCGTCGCGTCCTGCGCGGCGGCCTACTATAACCAGCGCTCGGCCTTCTTGCTGATCTTCTCGCTGACGCTGCTGTCGATCATCGTCGGCATCATTGGCGGAGCCAGCGCGCTTTCGATGATCGCCGTCACGGCCTTTGTCATCGCGATGGCGGCTATGATGTCCTATGCGTTCCGCGAGTTCCTGATCCTCATCGTCTCGACCGAGATGGCCAAGGAATTGCGCACCGCGCCGCTGACGGCCGCCTTCGGCATGTTCATCATCTTCATCTATGCGATCGCCGGCATCTTCGCGCCGTGGATCGCCCCGCATGGCGAGGCAGAGGTGATCGCGTCCGCCTTTGCGCCTGCGGATGAAAACATGCTGCTGGGCGCCGATCAGCTGGGCCGCGACATGTTCAGCCGCCTGATCTATGGCACGCGAAACTCCGTGGGATTGGCCCTGACGGCGACGCTGCTGGCGTTCTTCATGGGCGCGTTCGCGGGGCTTCTGGCCGCCACCAAGGGCGGCTGGTTCGACAATTTCATGGGCCGTGTTGCCGATGTGATCATGTCGATCCCGTCGCTGATCTTCGCGCTTTTGATGCTGTCGATCTTCGGCCCCTCGATGCCGGTCATCATCATCGCCGTCGCCATCATCTACGCGCCGCGGGTGTTCCGCCTGACGCGGGCGGTGGCGGGCAACGTCGTGGTGATGGACTATATCGAGGCCGCCAAGCTGCGCGGCGAGGGGATGTGGTATCTCATCCGGCGCGAGATCCTGCCGAATTCGACCGCGCCTTTGATCGCGGAATTCGGTCTGGAATTCTGCTTTGTGTTCCTGCTGGTGGCGGGCCTGTCCTTCCTTGGCCTCGGCATCCAGCCACCCACGGCCGACTGGGGCTCGATGGTGCGTGAGAACGCGACGCTGATCTCGTTCGGCGAAATCACCCCGCTCATCCCCGCCGCGGCGATCGCGCTGCTGACCGTCGGGGTCAACTTCGTGGTCGACTGGATGCTGCACCGGTCCTCCGGTCTGAAGGAGTAATCATATGAAACCGAACAAGAAAAAAGAAGTCCTGCTGAAGATCCGGAACCTCAAGATCGAAGGCTACACCGACGAAACCTGGGTGCCGATCATCAAGGGGGTCGATCTGACGCTGCATCGCGGCGAAGTGATGGGCCTGATCGGCGAATCGGGCGCGGGCAAGTCCACCATCGGCGCCGCCGCCATGGGCTATGCCCGTGATGGCACGCGCATCACCGAGGACAGCTCGATCGAGTTCGACGGGATGGAGCTGACCACCGCCACCGAGGGCGAGCGGCGCGCCCTGCGCGGCGCGCGCATCGCCTATGTGGCGCAATCGGCGGCGGCGTCCTTCAACCCGGCGCACAAGATCATCGACCAGCACACCGAGGCGCCGCTGCATTACCGCCTGAAAAAGCGGATGGAGGCGCAGGAGGACGCGATCGACCTCTATAACCGCTTGCGCCTGCCCAACCCCGAGGAAATCGGGTTTCGCTATCCGCACCAGGTATCGGGCGGGCAGCTTCAGCGCGCAATGACGGCGATGGCGATGTCCTGCCGCCCCGATCTGATCATCTTCGACGAGCCGACGACAGCGCTCGACGTGACCACCCAGATCGAGGTGCTGGCGGCGATCCGCGATATCGTGGACCAGTTCGACACCGCCGCGCTTTATATCACGCATGATCTGGCCGTGGTCGCGCAGATGGCCGACACGATCAAGGTTCTGCTGAAGGGCGAGGAGGTCGAGGAGGCCCCGACCAAGCAGATGCTGGACAACCCGCAGGAGGATTACACCAAATCGCTCTGGGCCGTGCGCAGCTTTGAATCGCCCCAGCGGTCCCGCGAGGGGCGCGAATGCCTGATCTCGGTCAAGAATGTCGATGCGGCCTATTCCGCCGGGCCGAAGATCCTAGATGACGTCAGTTTTGACATCTACGAGGGCATGACGGTGGCCGTGGTGGGCGAATCGGGCTCTGGCAAGTCCACCACCGCGCGCGTCATCACCGGCCTCCTGCCGCCGCAAAAGGGCGAGGTGTTGTTCAAGGGCGAGCCGTTCCCGGCAGATTACCGTGACCGCAACAAAGAACAGCTGCGCCAGTGCCAGATGATTTACCAGATGGCCGATACCGCGCTGAACCCCAAGGTGAAGATCAGCGAGATCATCGGCCGACCGGCCAAATTCTATTCCGGCCTGTCGGGCGCCGCGCTGAAGAACCGCGTGGATGAATTGCTCGATCTGATCGAGCTGGAGCCGTCGCAATATTACAACCGCTATCCGCCCGAGCTGTCCGGCGGGCAGAAACAGCGCATCGGCATCGCCCGCGCGCTGGCGGCCGAACCCAGCTTCATCGTCTGCGACGAGGTGACATCGGCGCTGGATCAGCTGGTGGCCGAAGGGATCCTGCGCCTGCTGGACCGGCTGCAGGACGAATTCAACCTGGCCTACATGTTCATCACCCACGATCTGGCGACGGTCCGCTCCATCGCCGATGAGGTGGTGGTGATGCAGAACGGGCAGGTGGTGGAGCAGGGGCCGAAGGGCGAGATGTTCACGCCGCCGCACCACCCTTACACCGACCTGCTGCTCAGCTCGGTTCCGGAGATGGACCCCGAGTGGCTGACGACCCTTCTGGAAGAGCGCGGGTTGGAGAATATCGGCGAAGCGGCGTCCGACAACATCGATCCGGACGCCAAGAAGGTGATGCCGTCCGACGTCTGATCCGGCCGCCCGCGTGCGCCGCGGGGCAGAAATGAAAAGCGGCGGATGGAAAACCATCCGCCGCTTGTTTTGGTCAGGGCGCGCCCGCGTTTTGGCGCGGAGGGCAGGTCTGGATCAGACCATGCTCATCCCGGTCAGGATCATCGTGCCGAGGATCACGGCATACACGATCAATACAGCGGGGAATGTTGCGCTATGGGCGCGGAGCTCGCGGTTCAGTTGGTCTCTAGTCATGGCTTGATCGCTTTTGGTGGCAGGACCGGGGATACTCCGTTTCCTCGGTCATAATTGAGAATTGGCGCATGGGGTGTGCCCCATCCGCCGCTTGATCTGCTGAACTTTCCGAAAGATCGCCCCGCAAGACGGGCGACCGGCCTCGCGTGTCAGGTCATCGACATCGCGGACAGGACCATGGTCCCGACAATCAGGCCATAGACAAAAAGCACAGCAGGCCATGTAGCACTATGCATGCGAAGTTCGCGATTCAGTTGATCCCGGGTCATGTGTGCCTCCTTCGTGCTGCGTTTCGTCAGGGCGATGCGTTATGCCCTGACCCGCATCTATCTATTTTCCCTGTAAAAGCAATGGGTAAACATAGATAATTTCATGCATTGCGCGCATGGCAGGGGCGATCAGTGCGCATGGCTGTTCTGGTTTTGCATAACATGCTGATTATACAGGGTTAAAGTCGCGTGCCCAAAAGGGCACAGGCGCGTAATAATATTGCGTGCGAACTGCTCATTTCCCTTTTGCAACACAGCGTGAGCTGCCCAGATTGGCCGGGGCGCCGCCCCGGCCGGGCGTGCCGCCCGATCAGACGGGCGCCGGGCCCTGGAGCGGCATCACCTTCAGATCGCCCTCGGCGCGGGCCTGCATCGCTTGCGCGGCGGCCAGCGATGCGGCGGCGGTGGTGAAATACGGGATCTTGTCATAAAGCGCGACCGACCGGATCTCGCGGCTGTCCTCGACCGAAAGCGCGCCTTCGGTCGTGTTCATCACCACCGCGATTTCGTTATTCTTCAACATGTCCACGATGTTCGGGCGCCCCTCATAGACCTTGTTCACGACGGTGCAGGGCAGGTCGTGTCCGCTCAGGAACGCCGCCGTGCCGCGCGTGGCGACGATGGTGAATCCCATGTCCAGCATCAGGCGCGCGGCCTCGATGATCAGCGCCGTCTTGTCGGAATCCTTGATCGAAAAGAACACCGCGCCGCTTGTCGGCAGGATCACGCCCGCGCCCATCTGCGCCTTGAGGAACGCGCGGGCAAAGCTGACATCCCAGCCCATCACCTCGCCGGTGGAGCGCATTTCGGGCCCCAGGATCGTGTCCACGCCGGGGAACCGCGCGAAGGGCATCACCGCCTCCTTCACCGAGAACCACGGCATCGCATAATCGGCCAGCGTCATCTGGTCCGCCATCGGCAGGCTTCCGGGCGTGGCGCCCGAAGGATAGGGGCCGCGATACGGGAAAGCGCTGAGCGGCTCGCCCGCCATCAGGCGCGCGGCGATCGAGGCGATGGCGCTGTCGGTCGCCTTGGCCACGAAAGGCACCGTGCGGCTGGCGCGGGGGTTCACCTCGATCAGGTAGATCTCGCCATCCTTGACCGCGAATTGCACGTTCATCAGCCCGACGACCTTCAGCGCGCGTGCGAGCGCGACGGTCTGGCGCTCGATTTCCTCGATGATGCCCTTGTCCAGCGTATAGGGCGGGATCGAACAGGCGCTGTCGCCGGAATGAACGCCGGCCTCCTCGATATGCTGCATGATGCCCGCGACATGGACGTTCTCGCCGTCGCAGAGCGCATCGACATCGCATTCGATCGCGCCCGACAGATAGCTGTCCAGCAGCACGGGGCTGTCGCCCGAAACCACCACCGCCTCGTTGATGTAGCGCTCCAGTTGCGGCATGTCGCGCACGATCTCCATCGCGCGCCCGCCCAGAACGTAAGACGGGCGGATGACCAGCGGGAAGCCGATCTTATCCGCAATCGCAAAGGCCTGCGCGTCGGTCGAGGCGATGCCGTTCACAGGCTGCTTCAGGTTCAGCCGGTTGACCAGATCCTGAAACCGCTCGCGATCCTCGGCCAGGTCGATGGCGTCGGGCGAGGTGCCGAGGATCGGAATGCCCTCATCTTGCAGCGCATTGGCCAGCTTGAGCGGGGTCTGCCCGCCGAACTGCACGATCACGCCGTGCAGCGTGCCTTCGGACTGCTCCACGCGCAGGATTTCCATCACATGCTCGAAGGTCAGCGGCTCGAAATAGAGGCGGTCGGAGGTGTCGTAATCGGTGCTGACCGTCTCGGGGTTGCAGTTGATCATGATCGTCTCATAACCCGCATCCGACAGCGCATAGCAGGCGTGACAGCAGCAATAATCGAACTCGATCCCTTGGCCGATCCGGTTGGGACCGCCGCCGAGGATGACGACCTTCTTGGCGCCCGTCGGCCGTGCCTCGCATTCCACGTCGCCCATCATGGGCGCCTCGTAGGTGGAGTACATATAGGGCGTCTGCGCCTCGAACTCGGCGGCGCAGGTGTCGATCCGCTTGAAGACGGCGACAACGCCCACATCGCGGCGGGCGGCGCGCACGGCCTTTTCGGTCTGGCCCGTGAGGGTGGCCAGACGCGCGTCGGTAAAGCCCATCATCTTGAGCCGGCGCAGCCCCGCCGCGTCACCGGGCAGGCCCGCCGCGCGCACGTCTTCCTCGGCCTCCACGATCTCGCGGATGCGGGCCAGGAACCAAGGATCATACATGGTGACGGCGTGGATATCGTCGTCGCCGAGGCCGTGGCGCATGGCCTGCGCGATCACGCGGATGCGGTCCGGCGTCTGCTTGGCCAGTGCGCGGGTGACGGCGGCCTTGTCCGGCGCACCCTCGATCGCGATCTCGTCAAAGCCGGTCAGGCCCGTCTCCATCGAGGCGAGCGCCTTTTGCAGGCTCTCGTGGATGGTGCGGCCGATGGCCATCGCCTCGCCCACCGATTTCATGGCGGTGGTCAGATGCGGCTCCGACCCTGCGAATTTCTCGAAGGCAAAGCGCGGGATCTTGGTCACGACATAGTCAATCGACGGCTCGAAACTGGCCGGCGTCACTTGCGTGATGTCATTGTCCAGCTCGTCCAGCGTATAGCCGACGGCCAGCTTCGCCGCGATCTTGGCAATCGGAAATCCCGTCGCCTTGGAGGCCAGCGCCGAGGAGCGGCTGACGCGCGGGTTCATCTCGATCACCACCATGCGCCCGTCAGCGGGGTTGATCGCCCATTGCACGTTCGATCCGCCCGTCTCGACCCCGATCTCGCGCAGGACAGCGATCGAGTGATTGCGCATCACCTGATATTCCTTGTCCGTCAGCGTCAGGGCAGGGGCCACGGTGATCGAATCGCCCGTATGCACCCCCATCGGATCGACGTTTTCGATGGCGCAGACGATGATCGCGTTGTCCGCCTTGTCGCGGACGACCTCCATCTCGAACTCTTTCCAGCCCAGCAGGCTCTCGTCGATCAGGATCTGGCCCACCGGGGACGCGTCCAGCCCGGTCTTGCAGTAATGCTCGTAATCGTCGCGGTTATAGGCCACGCCGCCGCCGGTGCCGCCAAGGGTAAAGGCGGGGCGGATGATCGCGGGAAGTCCAACGTAATCAATGGCATCCATACATTCCTGCATGGTGTTGGCGATGGTCGCCTTGGGGTTTTCGATCCCCAGCCGGTCCATCGCCTCGCGGAACAGCTTGCGGTCCTCGGCCATCTCGATGGCCTCGCGGTTGGCGCCGATCAGCTCGACGCCGAATTTTTCCAGCACGCCCATATCGGCCACCGCCAGCGCGGTGTTCAGGCCGGTCTGGCCGCCCATCGTGGGCAGCAATGCGTCGGGGCGTTCCTTTTCGATGATCTTGGCGACGATTTCGGGCGTGATCGGCTCGATATAGGTGGCATCGGCGAGGCCCGGATCGGTCATGATCGTGGCGGGGTTGGAGTTCACCAGGATCACCCGGTACCCTTCCTCGCGCAGCGCCTTGCACGCCTGCGCGCCGGAATAGTCGAATTCGCACGCCTGCCCGATGATGATGGGGCCGGCCCCGATGATCATGATGGATGAAATATCGTCGCGCTTCGGCATATCCGGTGTCCCCGCTGGCAGCTGTGGTTGCGCGGGCCCGCCGGGAGCGCCGCATCGCTTGGCGTGGGGCGGGCGCGCAAATTGTTGGCGTTATATCCATGCGGCGCCCCGGCGCAAGGGAATAGCCACCGGCACGCCGGGCCGGCGCGCCCGGATTCGCAACTTGTGTTTCAACTCGGCACCGAAACGCACTAGGTAGCGGCGGGCAGGACTGCGCATTTGGGAGGTGCCGGTGAAGATTCGCTTCGATCATGGGCCGGTGGGGCCGGGGGGTGATGTGCAGCGCGGCGCCTGCGTGTTCGACGCGCCCCGCCGGATGATCGCGGCCCATACGGCGCAGGAGGTGCCCGCCGCGCTGGACGCGCTGGATGCGGCGCGGGAGGGCGGCGCGTGGCTGGCGGGATATGCCAGCTACGAGCTCGGCTATGCGCTGGAGCCGCGCCTTTTTCCCTTGATGCCGCAGGACCGCCGCCTGCCGCTTCTGGCGTTCGGGGTCTATGAGGCGCCGCGCGCCGCGCCCGATCTGGTCGCAGGGGACGCGGCCTTGTCCGAATGGGCGCCCGCATGGGACGCGGCGCGCTACGCTGCGGCCTTCGACCGGGTGCATGCCTATATCTGCGCGGGCGATATCTATCAGGCCAATCTGACCTTCCCGCTGGAGGGCGCGGCCACGGGCGATGCCAATGCGCTTTATGCCGCGCTGGTGGCGGCGCAGCCGGTGCGCCACGGCGCGCTTGTCCGGCAGCCGGGCCTGCCCACGATCCTGTCACGCTCGCCCGAGCTGTTCTTTCGCACCGATGCCGCGGGCCGGATCGAGACGCGCCCGATGAAGGGCACCCAGCCGCGCAGCAGCGATCCGGCCGAGGATGCCCGCCGCCGGATGTTCCTGGCCAGCGATGACAAGAACCGCGCCGAGAACCTGATGATCGTCGATCTTCTGCGCAACGACCTGAGCCGCGTCTGCGCGCCCGGCAGCGTCGAGGTGCCCGAGCTTTTCACCGTCGAAAGCTACAGCACCGTGCACCAGATGACGTCGCTGATCGCCGGGCAACTGGTGCAGGGCACCAGCTTGGGCGCCATCCTTGCCGCGCTCTTTCCCTGCGGGTCGATCACCGGCGCGCCGAAACTGCGCGCGATGCAGATCCTGCGCGATCTGGAGCCGCAGGCGCGCGACATCTACTGCGGCACCATCGGCTGGGCCGCGCCGGACGGGCGGGCCGATTTCAACGTGGCCATCCGCACCCTTCTGCTGGACGGTGCGCGCGTGACGCTGAATGTCGGCGGCGGCGTCGTGCATGACAGCACCGCGGAGGCCGAATATGAGGAGGCGCTGTGGAAAACCCGCTTTGCCCGCCCGCTGATCCGGGATTTGCCCTGATCGAAACGATGCGATGGACGCCCGGCGGCGGCATCGCGCACCGCGCCCGCCATATGGCGCGCCTCGCCAGAACGGCGCGCGCGCTCGGCATCACCCCGCGCGGCGTGAGCAGCGCACTGGACGCGATCACCAGCAGCGGCCCCTTGCGGGTGCGCCTGACCGTCGATGCCGAAGGGCGCACCAATCTGACCTCCGCCCCGTTTCAGGCGCTGGGTCCGGACGCGCGCTGGCGCGTGGCGATCCACCCGCAGCGGCTGGATGCGGCCGATCCGTGGCTGCGCCACAAGACGACGCGCCGCGCAGTCTACGACGCCGCGCGCGCCGCGCTGCCGCGGGGCATTGACGAATGGATCTTTCTAAACGAAGGCGGCGCCGTTTGCGAAGGCACGATCACCAACATCCATATCCGCCCCGCAGAAGACGCCGCATTGCTCACCCCGCCGCGCGCCTGCGGCCTGTTGCCGGGCATCGGCCGCGAGGTGCTGATCGCGTCCCGCCGCGCCCGGCCCGCGCGCCTGACGCTGCAGGATCTGGAGCAGGCGCATGCGATCTATGTGGGAAACGCCCTGCGCGGGTTGATCCGCGCCGAGCTTGTTTCTTCTTGCTGAAAATATCCTCGTCGAAGGCCGGAAAATTCGCAGGATTTTCTCACCTGTTGCCGCGATAGAGGTAATCGCGCGTCAGCGGCACCGCCTCTTGCTGCCGCGCAAGCTGCACCTGGAACACCACCTGCCGGTCCAGCCGGAACGTCAGCTCGCACGCCTTCAGATAGAACCGCCACATGCGGCAGAACTGATCGTCATAAAGCTGCCTTGCCTCGTCGATCCGGTCCATGAAACGGTCATACCAGTGGCGCAGCGTTTCGGCATAATGCAGGCGCCAGACCTCCAGATCGGTGGTGATGAGGCCCGATTGCTCGACCGCGGCGGTCATCTCGGACATCGACGGCACATAGCCGCCGGGAAAGATGTATTTCAAGATCCACGGACTGGTCACGCCCGGCGGCTTCGCGCGCCCGATCGTATGAACCAGCGCGACGCCGTCATCGGTCAATAGCTCGTTTATCTTGTTGAAATACGTGCGGTATTGCGGCGTGCCGACATGCTCGAACATGCCGACCGATACGATGCGATCGAACTTGCCCTGCACATCGCGGTAATCGATCAGCTCGAACTTCGCGACGTCCTGCAGGCCCGCGTCCCGCGCGCGCTGATTGGCGATCTTGTGCTGCTCCTCGCTCAGCGTCACGCCCAGCACATTGGCCCCGTGATCGCGCGCCAGCGTCAGGCCCATGCCGCCCCAGCCGCAGCCGATATCCAGCACCCGCATCCCCGGCCGCAGCAGCAGCTTGCCCGCGATATGCGCCTTCTTGGCCTCCTGAGCCTCGCCCAGCGTCATGCCCTCGCGCTTGAAATAAGCGCAGGAATACTGCCGGTCGGCGTCCAGAAACAGATCATAGAGCGCGCCGGACAGATCATAATGATGCGCCACATTCGCGCGCGACCGGCCTGCCGGATTGAACTGCGCCGCGCGGCGCCCAAGATAGCGCAGGACCGCCAGCGGCTGGTGATACCAGGCATGCCCCTGGGACGCGATATTGCTGATAGCAAGGCGCAGAAACCCCTCCAGATCGTCGTTTTCGATGGTCAGATCGCCCTCGACATACCCCTCGCCGACGCCCATTTCGGGCGACAGCATGATCCGCCGGGGAAGGGCCGGGTTCTTCAGCGTCACGGCGATGTGCGGCCCTGCCGCGCTGCCCTGGTATTTTCGGGTGGTTCCGTCGGGATAGGTGAGGGTCAGTTGCCCCGTCTTGATCAAGGTTTCCAGGAACCGGTGAAGTGCTGCGCTCCACATAAGTCATCCCCTTTGCACGGCGGAGCCACCCGTGTGCGGTTCCGCATTCCACAATGCCGGTCACGTCCGGTAACGCGCCATGGCGATACGAAGTTTCCGGGCAAGATAAAAATATGCCTGTTTTCAGAATTTTGTAAACAGGTTCGCGTGCAATGCGGCGACCGCCTGCCTGCGCGGGGTCCGGGGGCGCCCCTTGACTTTGCCGCGCGGGGCATGTGTATCGGCGCGATATGATGACAGCCCCAGCGCGGGACCGCATGAGAGGATCCGATGATGCACGCCTATCGCAGCCATACCTGCGCCGACCTTGACAAATCGAACGTGGGCGACACGGTGCGCCTGTCGGGCTGGGTTCATCGCATCCGCGATCATGGTGGCGTGTTATTCGTCGACCTGCGCGATCACTACGGCATGACGCAGCTGATCTGTGACCCCGACAGCCCCGTTTTCGATCAGGTCGAGGCGGTGCGCAGCGAATGGTGCATCCGCATCGACGGCACCGTCAAGGCGCGCGATGCCGCCTTGGTCAATCCCAAGCTGCCCACCGGCGAGATCGAGGTTTTCATCCGCGATATCGAGGTTCTGGGCGCGTCCAAGGAACTGCCGCTGATGGTCTTCGGCGATCAGGACTACCCCGAGGAAACCCGGCTGAAGCACCGCTACCTGGACCTGCGCCGCGAGGCGATGCAGCGCAACATGACCCTGCGCAGCGATGTCGTGGCCTCCATGCGCCGCCGCATGTGGGACGCGGATTTCCGCGAATACCAGACGCCGATCATCACCGCCTCCTCCCCCGAAGGAGCGCGCGATTTTCTGGTGCCCTCGCGCCTGCATCCGGGCAAATTCTACGCGCTGCCGCAGGCGCCGCAGCTGTTCAAGCAGCTGATCATGGTGTCCGGCTTTGACAAGTATTTCCAGATCGCGCCCTGCTTCCGTGACGAGGATCCGCGCGCCGACCGCTCGCCCACCGACTTCTATCAACTCGACCTCGAGATGAGCTTTGTCGAGCAGCAGGACGTCTTCGACACGATCCAGCCGGTCATTCAGGGCATTTTCGAGGAATTCGGCGGCGGGCGCACGGTTGACGATGTCTGGCCGCAGATCAGCTATGCCGATGCGGCGCTGTGGTACGGCACCGACAAGCCCGACCTGCGCAACCCGATCAAGATGCAGGTTGTCTCGGATCATTTCCGCGGCTCCGGCTTTGCCATCTTCGCCAAGCTGCTGGAGCAGGACGGCACCGAAATCCGCGCCATTCCCGCGCCGGGCGGCGGCAGCCGCAAGTTCTGCGACCGCATGAACGCATTTGCGCAGAAAGAGGGCCTGCCGGGGATGGGGTATATCTTCTGGCGCAAGGGGGATGACGGGATGGAAGCCGCAGGCCCCTTGGCCAAGAATATCGGCCCCGAGCGCACCGAGGCCATCCGCCAGCAACTGGGTCTGGGCGAGGGCGACGCGGCCTTCTTCCTCGGCGGCAAGCCGTCCGGTTTCGAGCGGGTCGCGGGCAAGGCGCGCACCGAGATCGGCAATGAGCTGAAGCTGACGGATGAAAACCGCTTCGCCTTTGCGTGGATCGTCGATTTCCCGATGTATGAGGCGGACGAGGAAACCGGCAAGATCGACTTCTCGCACAACCCCTTCTCGATGCCGCAGGGCGGGTTGGACGCGCTGCAGGGCGATCCGCTGAAAGTGCTGGGATATCAGTATGATCTGGCGTGCAACGGATATGAGCTGGTCTCGGGCGCAATCCGGAATCATCGCCTCGACATCATGATCGCCGCCTTCGAGAAGGCCGGTTATGACGAGGCCGAGGTGCACAGCCGTTTCGGCGGCCTCGTTCAGGCGTTCCAATATGGCGCGCCGCCCCACGGTGGCTGCGCGGCGGGCATCGACCGCATCGTCATGCTGTTGGCGGACGAGGCGAACATTCGCGAGGTCATCATGTTCCCGATGAACCAGCGCGCCGAGGATCTGATGATGAACGCCCCCAGCGCGCCCACGTCCGATCAGCTGATGGAACTGGGCCTGCGGGTGATTCCGCAAAAGTAACGGGACCGCAGCAGCGGCGCGGGGTCAGTCCTCCAGACTGTCCTCACGCTTTTCGGCGATCAGCGCGGCGGCAGCACCGGATCGCTTGCAACGCGCACAAGGCGCGTCAGATCGCTCAAGGATGATTGCTGAAGGCCGTCTGCGTCGAAATTCGCCGGATTCAGCCATAGCTGGAATGCCTCATTCAGCGCGGGCCATTCGGCATCTATGGCGGCAAACCAGGCGGTGTCGCGGTTACGACCCTTGACGATCGTGGCCTGCCGGAAAATCCCCTCGTAGCTGAAACCCAGCCGCTGCGCCGCGCGGCGCGACGGCAGGTTCAGCGCGTCGCATTTCCATTCATAGCGGCGGTATCCGGCCTCGAACGCCCATTTCATCATCAGATACATCGCCTCGGTGGCGGCGATGGTGCGCTGCAGGCGGGGGGCCATGGCGATGAACCCGACCTCGATGGAGCCGGCTTCGGGCGCGATGCGCAGGAACGACGCAAAGCCGCCATAGGCGCCGCGATCCTTGTCATAGATCGCCACGAACACATGGTCCGGGGAGTCCGCCATTTCGCGCATCCAGCGATGAAACTGGGCCGACGAGGCGTAGGGGCCGACCGGCATGTAGGTCCAGACCTCGTCATGGCCCTCGAACGCGGGGTGCAGCAGGGCCGCATGGGTCTCGGCATCGAGCGGCTCCAACCGCACGTGGCGCCCCTCCAGCGCGATGTTTTCGGGCCTGGGGGGGACGGTCCAGTTCTCGACAACCGGACCTCTTGGGCGGGGATCAGTCATGGCGGGCTCTCGCATCAGGGGCTGCGCGCGATCATAGGCTTTGGGCGGCGCAGGGAAAGCGGTTTTTGCGAGCGCCCGCGCGCGACGCGCTACATCGCGGCCCGGCTGGCCAGCCGCTCCTGCACAAGGCCCGCAACCTGCGCCAGCCCGCTGTTGAGCGCGGCGCCGCCGCGTTGCTGCGCGGCCAAGGCCTCGGCTGCTGCGGCCAGTTGCGCATCATCGGCAGACCGCGCCACGCCGCTGAGGAATTGTGCGACGTAATCCAGCACCGGCCCCTCGGAATGCTCGTCCAGCAGGTTGGACACGTGCACCATGTCATCGCGGTATGCCAGCGGATCGCGATACACATCCTCGTTGCGCAAGGCGCGCGGACCGGCCGACTGGCGATCCGCGGGCAAGGTGGACAGAACCGCCTGTTGGAAGACGCCAAGATTGGTCAAAGGCTTGGCCAGGAAGGCATCGGCGCCAGCGGCGCGCGCCTGCGCCTCGGCGTCCTCAAGTCCGCTGGTCGCGATGATCGAGGTGACGCGCGGCTCGGCGCCGGTCAGCTCCGCGATCAGATCGAGGCCCGATCCGTCCGGCAGACCCAGATCGATGATGACCGCGGTCGGCCGGTAAACCTGCAAATGCCGCCGCGCCGAGCGCAGGCAGTCCGCGCGCCGGATGCGGGCGCCCGAATGCAGGCACATAAGGCGCATCGCATCGCACGCATAAAGGCTGTCTTCGACCACGAGGATGGTCATGCCCAGCAGCGGGCGCGCCGCGGTCGGGTTGGTGATTTGGGTCAGTCCGGGCAGATCGTCCATGCGCATGTCTCCTTTGGCAGCTTCGACGACTCAAGGGTTACGCAGACTTGGCTAACGCAGGGTTAACGCCAGATGCGGAAATCCGGCCCGTTGCGCGGCGCGTGCGTCACAGCGCGCGCTTGCCACGGCCCGCCGTGCGCGCGATAACGTGCACCGACCCGCCGATAGAAAGGACATTCCATGATCGGACGCCTCAATCACGTCGCCATCGCCGTGCCGGATCTTGCGGCCGCGATCGCCCAGTATCGCGATGCGCTCGGCGCCGAAGTGGGCGCCCCCCAGGACGAGCCGGACCACGGCGTCACGGTGGTTTTCATCAATCTTCCCAATACGAAGATCGAACTTCTTCATCCTTTGGGTGAGGCCAGCCCGATTGCCGGGTTTCTGGAAAAGAACCCGTCGGGCGGCATCCATCATGTCTGCTACGAGGTCGAGGATATCACGGCCGCACGCGACCGCCTGACCGCGTCGGGCGCGCGCGTGCTCGGGGACGGCGCGCCCAAGATCGGCGCCCATGGCAAGCCTGTGCTTTTCTTGCATCCCAAGGATTTCAACGGCTGCCTGATCGAGCTGGAGGAAGTCTGATGGGCCCCGTCACCGGTCTGGTGCTCTATGCGGTCATCTGGTCGATGACGTTCCTCGTCGCGATTCCGATTCGCCTGCAGACCCAGGGTGAGGCAGGGCAGGTGGTGCCCGGCACGCATCAAGGCTCGCCCCAGCGTCACGATCTGCGCAAGAAGGCACTGATCAGCACCGTCATCGCCGCGCTTATATGGGCGCTGGCCGCTTGGATCATCCTGACGGGTCAGATCACGCTGAGCGATATCGACCTGTTCACGCGATTCGGGCCCGGCCCGATCGAAGAGCGTGGACTAGGTGGGTGAAGGTCGCGGCGCCAAGTATCGGGATGATGAGGTTCAGGATCGGCACGCTGAGCGGCATCGCCATCAGCGTGCCCGCCACCCAGATCCGCGCCCAGTGACGCTTGCGCAACTCGCGCGCGCCCACGCGGCCAAGGCGACGCATTGCGGCCATCTGGAAATACTCGCGCCCCAGCAGGAAGCCGTTGAGCGCCCCGAAAATCCCCAGCGCGGCGAAGGGCAGCAGCCCGTATAGCATCAGCGCCACGAGGTTCGCACCGATAAGCACCCCCAGAAACGCCGCCGTGTCGCGCAGCACATCCATCCATGGCAGGCGCGGCACCGGCGGCAGGTCTGGGTAATACCGCGCCTCGACCGCCTCGGCGACATCGTCAAGAAACAGCGACGTGATCGCCGATGCGACGGGGACCATCAGAAACACCGACATGACCATCATCGCGATCAGGCTGCTCCAGCCCAGCAGATCGTCAAGCCAGCGCACCTCGCCCACCAGCGGCAAGACCACCACATCCCCCGTCAGCCACGAGATCAGCATCAGAACCGCCGCGTAAGCCGCGAAAAGCAGCGCGACGGTCAGCGCGATCCCAAGGAACAGGACACGGCGAAACCGCGGATCGCCCATCTGCGCCATTGCCTTGGCGAAGGCGGAAAAGATCATGCGTCCGCCCAGGTTGTCAGCGTCTCGACATCGGGCCTCGGCCGGTCTGGCGGCGTCTCGCCCTCGGTGCCGATATGGATGAAGCCCGCGACCCGCTCGTTCTGGTCGAGGTCGAGCGCGTCCTGAACGAAACTGCGGTCATGGCTCGGCCAGCCGGTCAGCCAGTTGGCCCCCCAGCCCGACGCCAGCGCGGCATTCAGCAGCGCAAGGCAAACGGCGCCCGCCGAATAGGTCTGCTCGATCGCGGGTATCTTGGGCGAGGGGCGCTGCACCTCGATCACGGCGACCGCGAGGTTGGCGTCATCAAACTGCTTTTGCGCCTTGGCGATCGCCTTTTCATCCATGCCTTCTGCCGCGTCGCAGCGGGGCACCGCCGCCGACAGCCGGTCCAGCGCCGCGCGCTGCAGCACGACAAAGCGCCACGGCACCAGCTTGCCATGGTCGGGCGTCCGCGCCGCCGCCGTGAGCAGCGGCATCAGCGCCTCGCGGTCCGGCACCGGCAGGCCCAGCGTCTTGGCCGGGCGCGACCGCCGCGTCAGCAGGAAATTCAGGGCTTCGGGGCAGGGGGCTGGCATGGCGCGTCTCCGATATAACTCGTCTGTCGAGCCTTATGTCGGGGCGCAGGGCGGCCCGGTCAAGAGCCCTTGCCGACGGGCAGGCGGGTATAGACGCCCTCGGGCAGGTTGAGCGCGGCGCCCAGATCGCGCAGTTGCGCCATGGACAGCGTAATGGTGCGCATCTCCTCCAGCCGCGTGTCGAACTGGTTGATGGTGATGCAGTCCTCGAAGGCGTTGATGATCACATCCTCCTGCAAGGGCGCGGCGCCCTCGTCCACCAGCGTGATGACGGTCGTGTCGAATTCATGTTCTATCGAAAACACTTGGCGCCTCCCTCTCTTGCGATCCAAGGGCGCAGCTTGGCGTGATCGGCGATGCCTTGCAAGGCGCGCGCAAACCGGCTGGTCCTTGCGGCGTGGCTTGGATAAGCTGGGGCAAATCATCCTAGCGGAGATACTCCATGCGTAAACTGACGCTCTTGTGCGTTCTGGCCCTTGCAGCCTGTGATGTGCCGCCGCCCGTGTCGCAGGGCCCCGGAAGCACCCAGACCAGCCAACCGGCACGAGGCAGGGTGCCGACCCCGACATCGGCGAAGCTGGCGCAGTTCGACGCGGTCGTCGCCGCGGTCGAGCCGGTGGCCGAGCGCGAGTGCAACGCGCGCACCAACGGGATCAACTGCGATTTTCAGATCGTGGTCGATGATCGGCCCGGCCAGCCCGCAAACGCGTTTCAGACCGTCGACAAGCAGGGCCGTCCGATTCTGGCGTTCAACCTCGCGCTGATCGCCGAGGTGCGCAACCGCGACGAGCTTGCCTTCGTCATGGGCCATGAGGCCGCGCATCACATCAACGGCCACCTGGGCAGGCAGCGCAACAACGCGATGGCCGGGGCGATTTTGCTCGGCGGTCTGGCAGCGATCACGGGCGCGGGGCAGGGCGCGGTGCAGAACGCCACCGATCTGGGCGCGGGGCTTGGCGCGCGCACCTATTCCAAGGATTACGAGCTTGAGGCCGACGCGCTGGGCACCGTCATCACCAAAAGGGCGGGATATGATCCGGTGCGCGGTGCCGCCTTCTTTACCCAGATCGCCGATCCGGGCGACAGGTTCCTGGGCACCCATCCGCCCAACGCCAAGCGGATCGAGACGGTGCGGCGGGTGAACGCCGGCCTTTGATGCGCCAGTTGACCGGCATCGTCAGCGACCGGGGATCGAAATATGCGGTCTCCGGTGGCCCCGCCGCGTCGCGGGAAGAGGTCGATGCATTTCTGAAGGATCTCAAGCGCGACAAGAAATTCGCCAAGGCCACGCACAATACATGGGCCGTTCTGCTGCCCGATGGAACGCCCCTCAAGGGCGACGACGGCGAGGCGGGGGCGGGCATGGTCATCGTCCGGATGCTGGAGCGCGCGGAGCTTACGGGCCAGTTGATCGTGGTGACGCGCTGGTATGGCGGCAAGCATCTGGGCGGCGACCGGTTTCGCCATGTGCAGACCTGCGTTTCGGAATGGCTGGACAGCTTCGCCGACTGAGATCCGTGCGTCATGCTGTGGCGTAGACGGCCCCCGCAATTCCCGCAAAGAAACATCCCGAGGCCAACATCACGAAAACATGCCAGATCGCATTGGCGAAGCGCAGCTTTTCCCACGTGTAGAATGACAGCCCTGCCGTATAAAGCAGCCCGCCCGCGAGGATCAGATTCAGGCTCATCCATGAAAGGTGCGGCAGCAAGGGGATGAACAGCGCGACGCCCAGCCAGCCAAGCGCGAGATACGGCCAGTATCCTGTCGTCATGCGGCCGCGCCGCGCCATCAGCTTGGCCGCCGCACCCAACAGGGCCAGCCCCCAGACCAAGCCCAGCAGAAGATATCCGAAAGCCGTGCCCAGAAGTACCGCAAGGGGGGTGAAGGTGCCCGCGATCTTGAAATAGATCGCCGCGTGATCGAGCCGCCGCAGCACCGGCCGGGCAATGGTATCGGCCAGAAGATGATACAGACCCGACGCGCAGAGCATCGCCAGCAACGTCGCGCAATAGATCGCAAGCGCCGACCAGATGCCCCATCCGGCACTGCCCGCACCGCGCCCCAGAAGCCAGATGACCGCGGCGATGCCGAGCGCGACGCCCGCGATGTGGACGGCGCCGTCGGCAATGCGCTCGGCACGGGAGTAGGGAGGGTAGGACATGATCGTCATACCTTTCAGACTAGGGTGGAACTGTTAAGAAATCACTATCTCAGATCATTGCGCAGGCGGTCATGCCGCGCCAATCATAACACAAATGCCGTCGGTTCGGTTCCGGCCCGCACTGGTTTTACCGGATGCGCGGCGTGCCCCAGAGATCATACTCGCCCGCCTCGTCCACCAGCACGCGCAGCACATCGCCAACGGCGATGCCCGATGTATTCTCGTCAATGAAAAGATTGCCGTCGATTTCGGGCGCATCGGCCTTGGTGCGGCAAGTGGCAATGCCGTCTTCGTCAATATCGTCGACAATCACCTCTTGCACAGAGCCAACCTTGGCGGCCAGTTTCTCGACGGAAATCGCCTGCGCCTTTTCCATGAAGCGATCCCAGCGCTCCTGCTTGACCTCAGCGGGCACATGATCCGGCAGATCGTTCGAGCGGGCACCGGCCACGTTTTCATATTGAAAGCAGCCCACGCGATCCAGCTGCGCCTCGTCCAGCCAATCCAGCAGGGTTTGAAACTCGGCCTCGGTCTCGCCCGGATAGCCGACGATGAACGTGCTGCGCAGCGTGATGTCGGGGCAGATGTCGCGCCATGCGGCAATCTCGTCCAGCGTTTTCGCCGCCGCCGCAGGGCGCGCCATGCGGCGCAGCACATCAGGGTGCGCATGCTGAAACGGGATGTCCAGATAAGGCAGCACCAGCCCGTCCGCCATCAACGGAATCAACTGCCGCACATGGGGGTAGGGATAGACGTAATGCAGCCGCAGCCAGGCGCCAAGACTGCCCAGATCGCGCGCCAGATCGGTAATATGCGCGCGATGCCCGCGCTCCTCGGCGTGTTTGATATCGACGCCGTAGGCGGAGGTATCCTGAGAGATCACCAGCAGTTCGCGCACGCCGTTTTCCACCAGCTTCTCGGCCTCACGCAGCACCGCATGCGCCGGGCGCGAGGCAAGGCGGCCGCGCATGTCGGGGATGATGCAGAACTTGCACTTGTGGTTGCAACCCTCGGAAATCTTTAGATAAGAGTAATGCCTTGGCGTCAGGCTGACTGCCGATTGCGGTAGCAGGTCGATGAAGGGATCGGGCCGGGGCGGCACGGCGGCATGCACCGCGTCCAGCACCTGCTCATACTGGTGCGGGCCGGTCACGGCCAGCACGCGGGGATGCGCGCCGGTGATATAGTCCGGCTCAGCCCCCAGGCAGCCCGTCACGATCACCCGGCCATTCTCGCGCAGCGCCTCGCCGATCGCGCTCAGGCTTTCGGCCTTGGCGCTGTCCAGAAATCCGCAGGTGTTCACGATCACCGCATCGGCGCCGACATAATCGGGCGAGATGCCGTAGCCCTCGGCGCGCAGGCGCGTCAGGATCCGTTCGCTGTCCACCAGCGCCTTGGGGCAGCCGAGCGACACCATGCCGATGGTCGGCTGGCCGTCGCGTTTGGCGCCGGACGCGAGGCGCGCGCGGGCAAGGTCGGGGCGAAGATCGGGAGGATTGATGTTCATCTGCGCGATATAAACGACCGGAGGCGCGTGCAAAAGGGGCAAACTGTTGCCGCTGCCCCGGCGGCGCCCTAGACTGCGATACAAAGCGGGCCGCAGGCCACATGTCGAAAGAGCAGCCGGATGAAATTTATCTTCAAACTTCTTGGATTTGTCCTGATTGCGGTGATCCTCGCGGTCGGCGCGCTGTTTTTCCTGCCGGGCGAGCGGATCGCGCGCATCGCCGCCGAGCGCATCAGCGACATGACGGGCCGAGAGGTCACGATGTCCGGCGAGACGTCGATCAGTTTCTATCCGATCCTGGGAATCAGCACCGGCGCGACGACCATCGCCAATGCCGAATGGGGCACCGGCGGCCCGATGCTGAGCGCCAAGAGCTTCAAGGTCGGCGTCGATCCCATGGCGCTGATCGCGGGCGATATCAAGATCACCGGGCTTGAGATCACCGATCCCAGCATCGTGATCGAACGCGACAGGAACGGGCGCGGGAACTGGCAGATCGGCGTTGACGGCGTTGCCTCGTCGGGGCAGTCCGAGCAGTCCGGCGGCGCGCCGGGCGCGGCATCGAACCCTCTGGCGCTGACGCTGGACCGTGCGCTGATCACCAATGCCTCGGTTACATATATCGATCACGCGGCGGGCACGCGCCAGCATTTGGGCGGGATGGATCTGGACATGCGCTGGCCCACCTATGCGGGCGAGGCGACGTTCGACGCCGTGCTGCGTCCGGGCAAGCAGGATGTGCATCTGACAGGACGGCTCGGCACGCTGGGCCCGTTTCTGGAAGGCGCGGTGTCGCCGCTGGAAATCACCGTTACCACCGATGGCGGCACGCTGGCGCTGAACGGGCGGGCCAGCGCCGCGCCGCAACTGGACGCGCAGCTCAGCGCCGATATCGGCAATACGTCGCGCTTCATGGCGGCGCTCGGTCTGCCCGCCACGCAGCCCCCCGCCGGTCTGGGCCGGAGCATCAAGGCGAGGACAAACATCAACCTGACCGAGGATCTGCGCGTCGCCTTGCGCGATCTGTCGCTGGGGCTGGATGGCAATGCGCTGACCGGAAACGCCGACGTGGTGACAGCGGGCGCGCGGCCCCGCATCACCGCGCAATTGTCGGCCGGTGCGCTCGATCTGACCGGCCTCACGGGCGGCGAGGGTGGCGCGGCGCCAGCAGCAGGCACCGGCGGCGGCGCGCCCAGCGAAAGGTGGTCCACCGCGCCCATCGACGCGGGTGCGCTGGGCGCGGCGGATGCCAATATCTCGCTCACCGCAAGCAGCCTCGATCTGGGGCAGTTCAAGTTCGGCGCGGCGCGCATCCTGCTGACCATCGACAATGCCCGCGCCGTCGCGCAGCTGCAGCAACTGGAGGGCTACGGCGGCGCCATCACCGGTCAGGTCGTGGCCAATAACCGGTCGGGCCTGTCGGTCGGCGGCGATCTGACGGCGCGCGGCATCGACATGGAGCGCCTGCTGACAGATGCGGCGGGGATCACGCGCTTTGCCACCACGGGGACTGCCAGCCTCGATTTCCTCGGCGTCGGCCAATCGGTCGATGCCATCATGCACAGGCTGAGCGGCAATCTCAAACTGGCCACCGGACGCGGCGTCATCAGCGGCTTTGATCTGGACCGGCTGATGCGCACGGGCGACGGCAGCGGCGGCACGACGGTCTTTGACGAGGTCGGCGCCAGCTTTGCCATCAAGGACGGCGATATGCGCGGCGACGATCTGACCATGTCGATGCCGCTGGCTACCGCCACCGGCAAGGGGCGCATCGGCCTTGGCGCGCGCGATATCGACTATCTGTTCACGCCGGTCCTGCTTCAGGGCGAAAACAGTCGCGGCCTCGCCATTCCGGTGCGCATTCGCGGTCCGTGGGCGGATCCGTCGATCCGGCCCGATCTGGAAAAGGCGATCGACCTCAATTTCAAGGAAGAGCGCGAGAAGCTGGAAAAGAAGGCCCGCGAGGATATCGAGAAGGAGATCGACAAATTCGTCGAAAAGGAGCTCGGCGTTCAAAAGCAGCAGGGCCAGTCCATCGAGGATGCCTTGAAGGATGACGTCAAAAGACGCGCCGCCAAGGAGCTTTTCAAGCTTTTCGATTAAGGTGCTGCGCGAATTTCATTTGCCGCCAAACACGCCTCGGCGGCCCTGACACGCAAAAGCCCCACCAGACAGGGCGGGGCTTTGGGAAAGTCGGAGCAAGCGGATTGCGGCTCAGCGCCGCCGGTCGCGGCGCGAGCTCATCGGCTGGAACGCCACGCCGACATGCGCCTCGCAGTAAGGCTTGCCCGCTTGCGACGGCAGGCCGCAGAACCAGAAATCATCCGTCGCCGGATCGCCCACGGGCCATTTGCAGGTGCGCGAGGTCAGCTCCATCAGCGACAGCTTCTTGGCCTTTTTCTCGACCTCGCTGACCTTGGCCAGCGCCTTGGGATCGATCTCGTTGGTCGAGGGTTGCGGCGGCAGGGGCTGCCCGGCCGGGATGATCGGCTTGATGCGGGTCACGGGGGCGGGGGCGCGCTCTTCCTCCGGCTCGGGTGCAGGCTCGGCCTTGGCGGCGGGCTTGGCCGCAGGCGCCTTGGCGGGTTTCGCGGCCGGTTTCGGCGCGGCCTTGGCGCTCTGCCGCTCGGCGGCGGCTTCCGGCTCGGCGGGGGCGGCAGCGGGAGCCGCCTGCGCGGGCGCTGCGGCTGCAGCGCCGCCATTGCGGTTCGACAGGCCCAGCCGGTGCACCTTGCCGATGACGGCATTGCGCGTGACACCGCCCAGTTCCTTGGCGATCTGGCTGGCCGACTGGCCTTCGCCCCACATTTTCTTCAGCAGTTCGACGCGATCATCGCTCCAGGACATGGACCCGTTCCTATAACCAAGGGCGGCCCGCATCAGATCGCGCCGCCCTGCAAATTTCTTGAGTTCCCTATTTTAATCACTCGGGCTTGAGTTACAAGACATCGCGTGACACCGCATCAAAGTACACCGTCCATACAGGAGCCATTCATGCACGATTTTGCGAAAATGGGCACCCGCCGCTTCGGGCGGGTCAACTGGCTGGGCCTTGCCACCCTTTGCTCGCGCGAATTGCAGCGCTTTCTGGCCGTCTGGACGCAGACGCTGCTGGCACCGCTCGCCACGGCGGCGCTGTTCCTGGTGATCTTCACCATCGCCATCGGGCCCACGCGCGGTGATGTGATGGGCGTGCCCTTCACGCATTTCATCGCGCCCGGCATCCTGATGATGACGGTGATCCAGAACGCCTTTGCCAATACGTCCTCTTCCATCGTCATCGGCAAGGTGCAGGGCAATATCGTCGACACGCTGATGCCCCCGCTCAGCCCGCTTGAGCTGGTGCTGGGCTACCTTGTTGGCGCGATCGGGCGCGGGCTGTTCGTGGCGGTGGCGATCGCGACGGGCCTGGCCGTGTTCGTCGGGATCACGCCGCTGCATCCGCTGATGCTGCTGGGCTATGTCGTGCTGGGATCGGCCTTCATGGGCGCGCTCGGCATCGTCGCGGGGATTTTCGCCAACAAGTTCGACCAGATGGCGGCGATCACCAATTTTGTCGTGACGCCCCTCGCGTTCCTGTCGGGCACGTTCTATTCGGTCGACGCGCTGCCGCCCGTTTTGAACGAGATCACGCATTTCAACCCGATCTTCTACCTGATCGACGGGCTGCGCTTTGCCATGCTGGGCGTGTCGGACAGCGCGCCGGGGCTTGGCGCCGTCGTGGCCGTCGGCTCGACGCTGGGCGTCAGCGCCATCGCGCTGGCGATGTTTGCGCGCGGCTACCGGCTCAAGGCATGAAAGACGCGCCGATTGACAGCGCGCGGCGCCTGAGTCACTCCTTGCCGCCTCTAGCCGAAGGAAATGCGCCATGATCCCCTCCGTCCTGCCCACCTATAACCGCGCCCCGCTGACCTTCGTGAAGGGCGAGGGCAGCTGGCTGATCGAGGCGGACGGGCGCCGCTTTCTGGACATGGGCGCAGGGATTGCCGTCAACGCGCTGGGCCATGCGCATCCGGCGCTGGTGGACGCGCTGACGCAGCAGGCGCAGGCGCTCTGGCACACGTCGAACCTTTACAACATCCCCGCCCAGCAGGAGCTGGCCGACCGCCTTGTCGCCGCAACCTTTGCCGATACCGTATTTTTCACCAATTCCGGCACCGAGGCGTGCGAGCTGGCCGTCAAGATGGCCCGCCGCCATTTTCACGACGCGGGCCAGCCCGAGCGCACGCGCATCATCGCCTTCGAGGGATCGTTTCATGGCCGCTCGGCCGCCGGCATCGCCGCCGCCGGGTCCGAGAAGATGACCAAGGGCTTCGGCCCGCTGCTGCCCGGCTTCACGCATCTGCCATGGGGCGATCACGACGCGCTGAAGGCCGCCATCGATGACAGCGTCGCCGCCATCCTGATCGAGCCGATACAGGGCGAGGGGGGCATCCGCCCGCTGTCCGATGTCTGCCTCAAAGGGCTGCGCGATCTGTGCGACGCGCATGGCATCCTGTTGATCCTGGACGAGGTGCAATGCGGCATGGGCCGCACCGGGCGGCTCTTTGCGCATGAATGGGCGGGCATCGCGCCCGATATCATGATGGTGGCCAAGGGGATCGGCGGCGGCTTCCCCCTCGGCGCGGTGCTGGCGACCGAGCGCGCGGCAGCGGCGATGGTGGCGGGCACGCATGGCTCCACCTATGGCGGCAACCCGCTGGCCTGCGCGGTCGGCTGCGCGGTGATGGAGCAGATCGCGACCGAAGATTTCCTGCAGGACGTGCGCGCCCGCGCCGGATACCTGCGCCAGCGGATGGAGGCGCTGGTCGCCGCGCATCCCGATGTCTTCGAGGCGGTGCGCGGCACCGGGCTGATGCTCGGCCTCAAATGCCGCGTGTCCAACACGGACGTGCTGAATGCCTGCTACGAGGCGCAGCTTTGCGCGGTGCCCGCGGCCGACAACGTGCTGCGCCTGCTGCCGCCGCTCAACATCACCGAGGCCGACATCGCCGAAGCCTTCGCCCGGCTGGACGCTGCCGCGACTGCCGTTTCTTCTTGCTGAAAATATCCTCGGGGGTCCGGGGGCAGACAGCCCCCGGCGCCGCCGGCAACCGGGACAGACAATGAATCATTTTCTCGACATCCACAAAACAGACCCGGCCGCCCTGCGCGGCATCATCGACAGCGCGGCAGCGATGAAATCCGCGCGCGCCGGGCGCTCTCGCGGTGCGCTGGATGACGATCTGCCGCTGGCGGGCCAGATGGTCGCGCTGATCTTCGAGAAACCCTCGACGCGCACGCGGGTCAGCTTCGATGTGGGCGTGCGGCAGATGGGCGGGCAGACGATGCTGCTGTCGGGGCAGGAAATGCAGCTGGGCCATGGCGAGACGATCGCCGACACCGCCCGCGTGCTCAGCCGCTATGTCGATCTCATCATGATCCGCACCTTCGACGAATCGGTGCTGATCGAGATGGCCGAATATGCCGACGTGCCGGTCATCAACGGCCTCACGGACCGCACCCATCCGTGCCAGATCATGGCCGATATCCTCACCTATGAGGAGCATCGCGGCCCGATCAAGGGCCGCAAGGTGGTCTGGTCCGGGGATGGCAACAATGTCTGCGCCTCGTTTCTGCACGCCGCCAGGCAGTTCGGCTTCGACATGACCTTCACCGGGCCCGCACAGCTGGACCCGGAGGCCGAATTCGTCGGACTGGCGCGCAACGCCGGCGTGCGCGTCACTATCGAGCGCGATCCGCATGAGGCAGTCAAGGGCGCCGATCTGGTCGTCACCGATACGTGGGTATCCATGCATGACAGCCAATCGGCAAAGGAGCGGCGCCACAACATGCTGCGCCCCTACCAGGTGAACGAGGCGCTGATGGCCGCCGCCAAGCCCGATGCGCTCTTCATGCATTGCCTGCCCGCCCATCGCGAGGAGGAGGCGACCAGCGCGGTCATGGACGGGCCCCATTCGGTCGTCTTCGACGAGGCCGAGAACCGCCTTCACGCGCAAAAGGCGATCATGCGCTGGTGCCTCGGCCTCTGACGCGCCGCGCGCAAGCCTTGGCAAAGCCGCCGCCGTTTCCTACGCTGGGCCGCTCAAGCCGCATGGGGGATCGCAGGTGGGCACGGCACGGATCGGCGTTTACGGATTGGGCACGATGGGCAGCGCGCTGGCGCTGAACATGGCCGAGAATGACATCGACGTCGCTGTCGCCAATCGCGAGGCGGCGTGGATCTCGCCCTTCATCGCCGAGGCGGGAGCGCTTGCGCAGCGGCTGCATCCGCAGGATGATCTGGCCACGCTGATCGGCGCGCTGCCGCAGCCACGCGTGCTGTTGTGCATGATCCCCTCCAGCGCACCGATGGACGAGGTGATTGCCGCCGCCCTGCCGCTTCTGGCGCCGGGCGATACGATCATCGACGGCGGCAACGCCGATTTCCGCGCCACCCGCCGCCGCAGTGCGGAGCTGGCCGCGCGGGGCATCCACCTTGTCGGCATGGGCGTCTCGGGCGGCGAGGCGGGCGCGCGGCACGGCCCCTCCATGATGGTCGGCGGTCCCGCGCATAGCTGGGCGCAGCTGCAGCCGATCCTGACGGCGATTGCCGCGCGCTACCAGGGGGATCCTTGCGTCGCTCATCTGGGGCCGGACGGGGCGGGTCATTTCGTCAAGACGGTGCATAACGGCATCGAATACGCCGACATGCAGGTGATCGCCGAAATCTATGGGCTTGCGCGCCACGGCGCCGCGCAGGCACCGCAAGCCATCGGGCAGATGTTCGCGCGCTGGAACGCGGGGCCGCTACGCTCGTATCTGGTCGAGATCACGGCCGAGATCCTGGGCTACGACGATCCGGCCACGGGCCACCCGGTGGTGGACGTCATCCTTGATGCGGCGGGCCAGAAGGGCACCGGGCGCTGGACCGTGATCGAGGCGGTGCGCCTTGGCCAGTCGGCCAGCATGATCGACGCCGCCGTCGCCGCGCGCAGCTGGTCGTCGGAAAAGGACATGCGCGTGCGCGCCGAGGCGGCGCTGGGCGGCGCGCGCCATGCGCTGGAGCTGGAGGAGGACACGCTGGCAGAGGCGTTTCTGGCGGCGCGCATTCTGTGTTACGCGCAGGGCTTTCGCCTTCTGGCGGCGGCCAGCGATGAGTATGACTGGTCGCTCGATTACGCGCGCATCGCGCAGATATGGCGGGCGGGCTGCATCATAAGATCGGCCCTCCTGGACGATATCTCGGATGCGTTCGGCGCGGGCGTTCCGGGGGCTGAGCTGTTTCTTGCGCCCGCCATGGCCGCGCGCCTGACGGACGCGGCCCCCGCGCTGCGGCGCGTCGTCTCCGCCGCGATCGCCGGGGGCCATGCGGTGCCGGCGCTGGCCGCCGCGCTGGGCTGGTTCGACACGATGCGCCAAGGCTGGGGCACCGCCAACATCACTCAGGCGCAGCGCGATTTCTTTGGTCATCACGGCTTTGCCCGGCTGGGCGCGCCGGGCGTTCATCACGGGCCATGGTGGGCTGAAGATAGCGCCGACCGGCCCGGTTGAGGGCGGCGGGGCACGCTACTGGATCAATGTCAGCAGGGTGAAGATCACGCCGGACATCAGCGCGGCGGCGGGCACCGTGATGACCCAGGCGGCGACGATGGTCATGAAATGGCTGCGGCGCACCAGCTTGCGGCGCTGGCGCTCATCCGCCTCGATACTGGGGCTCTCGCTGCGCACCGGCAGGTTTTGCCGCCGCCGCCGCTCCATATGCCATTCGCGGTAGAAGCCAACGCCAAAGACGCCGCCCACGGCGATATGGGTCGAGCTGACCGGCAGGCCCAGCCAGCTGGCCATGATGACGGTCATTGCGGCCGACAGCGCGACGCAATAGGCGCGCATCGGGTTCAGCTTGGTGATCTGGCTGCCCACCATGCGGATCAGTTTCGGCCCGAAAAGGAACAGGCCGAATGAAATGCCGAGCGCGCCGATCACCATGACCCAAGTGGGGATCTCCACATCGGCCGCCACGTCGCCCGCCTGCACCGCATGCACGATCGCCGCCAGCGGGCCGACCGCATTGGCCACGTCATTGGCCCCATGCGCAAAAGACAGCAGCGCCGCCGAGAAGATCAGCGGCAGCCCGAACAGCGCCTTGACCGATTTGTTGCGGTTCTCCATCCCCTCCGACTTGCGCCGGATCATGGGGCGCGTGCCTGCCCATGTCGCGATCCCCAGAACCACGCCGATCAAAAGCGCCGTCTGCATGTTGATCGCGATCACGCTTTTCAGGCCCTTCAGCGCAAGATAGGCCGCGAACGTGCCGGCCATGATCCCCACGAGAATCGGCACCCAGCGGCGCGACGCCTCGATCTTGTCCTCCTGATAGAGGATGCGGCTCTTGATGAGCGCCAGGAACGCCGCGGCGATCACACCGCCCAGCAGCGGCGAGATCACCCAGCTGGCGGCGATCGCCGCCATCGTGGGCCAGTTGACCGCCGCGATCCCGGCCGCCGCGATGCCCGCGCCCATGACCCCGCCGACGACCGAATGGGTGGTCGATACCGGCGCGCCGATCTTGGTGGCCAGATTGACCCAGAGCGCGGCGGAAATCAGCGCCGCCATCATCGCCCAGACAAATATCCGCGTCTCGGCCACGCCTGCCGGGTCGATGATTCCCTTGGAGATGGTCGAGACGACGTCGCCGCCCGCCAGAAGCGCGCCGGCACTTTCGAAAATGACGGCAATGGCGATCGCGCCGCCCATCGACAGGGCGCCGGCACCCACCGCAGGGCCCATGTTGTTGGCGACGTCATTTGCGCCGATATTCAGCGCCATGTAGGCGCCAAAGACGGCGGCGGCCACGACAAGGCTGCTGGTGGGCGTCTGCACGAAGAAGATGGCGGCGGCGAGACCGGCCAGCATGATGAAGGCCAGCGCGACGCCCATCGCCACCAGCGGGCGCGCCACGTAGGCGGCCGCCGTCTCCACATGGGAGATGCGGCTCAGATCCTTGTCGATCGTGCTCCAGTTGCGGGTGTCGGGTGTCTTGGCCAAGATACGTCCGCCTTGCTGTGTCGCCGCCGCATTAGACAGGATTGCCGCATGGTTCAACGTATTAATGGCGTGCCGCCGCCCGAAACATCCGCTCAGAGCGCGCGAAGAATGTTCTGCAGACCCCGCTCGCGCACCATCGTCGCCGCCTTTGCCGGGCTGACCCAGCTGCGGCGCCGTTCGCTGCATTCGGGAAAGTCGTCGGACAGGTCCTGCGCGTGCAGCTTGAACACCTGGACCTGGACGGCCAGATCATAGCCCTGGTCCTGCGTCTTGCCGTAGTCATAGCTGCCGATGGGCGTGCCTGCCTGCACGGAGCCGGTCACGCCGGCCTCTTCCCACGCCTCGCGCGCGGCGGCCTCGGCGCCGGTCAGCCCGTCGATGGGCCAGCCCTTGGGCACGATCCAGCGGCCGGTGTCGCGGCTGGTGATCAGCAGCACCTCGATATCGCCGGGATCGGCGTCCTCGGCCTCGCGCCAGCAAAGTGCGGCGACCTGGTGTTCGGGCGGGCGGCGCAGCAGCGGCTGGACCAGCTCGGTCCATGCCTTTCTCAAACCGTTTGTCATGTCGGGTTGCCTCATCGCTTTGTGGTTATTTTTTATATGCGAGACGGCAAGCTAATCCATCCGGGGCAATTTTGCAACTGATGCGAAGGGCGGCGGACCCTTTGCCTGCTGCTATTTGCGCGGTTTGGCGCGCAAGGTGGGGTCGGCCTGCCGCGGGTCTTCGGGCCAGGGGTGGCGCGGATAGCGCCCGCGCATTTCGCGCCGCACATCCGCATACGAGCTGTCCCAGAAGTTCGGGATATCCTGCGTGGTCTGAACCGGACGACCGGCCGGCGACAAAAGCGTCACGCGCAGCGCCGTCTGCCCGACCATGGGGTGCGCCGTCTGGCCGAACATCTCCTGCAGGCGCAGCTGGATTTCCGGCGGATCGGCGCCGTAATCGATGGGGATCTCGCGGCCAAGGGGGGTGGTGAACCGCGCCGGAGCGAGCTTGTCCAGCGCCTGCATGGCGGGCCAGTCAAGCTGCGCGCGCAGCGCCTCCAGCATGTCGAAGCGGCGCCAGTCCTGCGCGGATTTCACGCCGTCCAGATAGGGCAGCAGCCACTCCTCCAGCCGCTCCAGCAGCGCCTCGTCCGTCATGTCCGGCAGGTCCATTCCCGCCGCGCGCCCCAGCAGGACGCGCGCGGCAAAGCGGCGGGCGGCATCCGTCCAGATCAGCCCGATCTCGCGCACGCCGTCCAGCATCGCGCGCGCCACCGCCTCGGGTGGGGCGTCTTTCCACTGGCGATCCTCCAGCACCAGTGCGCCAAACCGTTCCTGCTGGCGCGCCAGAACGCGGCCCTCGCGCCGCGACCAGAGGCAGACGTCGTGCCAGACGATGTGAGCTGCATGAAGCGCGCGCAGGCTGGCATCGCTGAGCGCGATGGCCTGCCGGATGCGCGCCTCGCGCGGGTTGCCGTCCGTGTCCGTCACCACGATCAGGCGCTGCCCGGCCAGCGTATCGCCTGCCTCCATCAGCGCGCCCTTGCCGCCCGACAGCAGGTAACGCGGCGCATCGCCCGGCCTGCGCAGGCCGATCCTGTCGGGATAGGCAAGCGCTGCCATTTCCGCATCGCTCAGCGGCGGCGCATCGGTGGCTTTCGCGGCGGCCCGCAGGCGGCGGGCCTCTTGCGTGATGCGCGCCAGCACGGCGCGGCCGGGCGGGTAGGGGTGATCGCCCTTGGGCTGCCGGATCGCCCTCAGCCGCAGCGCCAGATCGGCGGGCGCGCTGCGCGGCAGCGGATCGCGCTCGGACAGCAGCGCGGCCAGCGGCGCCGCCGCCGGGCCCGCCAGCGCCAGCATATGCGCAAGGCGCGGATGCAGCGGCAGGGCCGCCAGCGCGCGGCCGTGATCGGTGATATGCCCGGCGCCGTCCAGCGCGCCCAGCATCGCCAGCAGCGCCTGTGCCTCGGCATAGCTGCCCGGATTGGGCTGCGTCAGCAGCGGCATCTGTTCAGGCGCCGCGCCCCAGAGCGCCAGTTCCAGCGCGAGAGGGGCCAGGTCCGCCGCCTCGATCTCGGCCGGGGGGAAGGCGGGCAGCGCGCCTTCCTCGCCGCGGGTCCAGAGGCGAAAGCACGTGCCCGGCGCAACCCGCCCCGCGCGGCCGCGGCGCTGCGTCGCCTCGGCGCGGCTGACCGGCTCGGTCACCAGCCGCGCCATGCCCGAGCCGGGATCGAAGCGCGCGCGCCGCGCGCGGCCCCCGTCCACGACCACGCGGATGTCCTGAATGGTCAGCGATGTCTCGGCGATCGAGGTGGCCAGCACGATCTTTCGCCCCGACGCTTCGGGCGCGATGGCCGCGCGCTGGGCGGCGAAATCCATCGCGCCAAAAAGCGGACGGATGATGCATCCCGCAGGCACGCGCGGCGCCAGCAGCCCTTCCAGTCGCCGGATCTCGCCCTCGCCGGGCAGGAACACCAGCACGCCGCCCGTCGTCTGCGCCAGCGCTTCGCAGGTCAGATCGGCCAGCGCGGCCTCGAACCTTTGCGCCTTGGGCACCGGGCGCTCCAGCCAGCGGGTCTGGACCGCGAAGGCGCGCCCCTCGGACGTGATCAGCGGCGCATTTCCCATCAGCGCCGCCACCGGCGCCGCGTCCAGCGTGGCGGACATCACCAGAAGCCGCAGATCGGGCCGCAGCGCGCCCGCGATCTCAAGGCAGAGCGCAAGGCCCAGATCGCCATCGAGGCTGCGCTCGTGAAACTCGTCGAAGATGACTGCGCCGATGCCCTGCAATTCGGGATCGGACTGGATGCGCCGGGTCAGGATGCCGGTCGTCATCACCTCGATCCGCGTGGCGCCGGATATCTTGGCCTCGCCGCGCACGCGGTAGCCGACGCGCGCGCCCACCTCCTCGCCCAGCGTTTGCGCCATGCGCTCGGCGGCGGCGCGCGCGGCCAGGCGGCGCGGCTCCAGCACGATGATGCGGCCCTGAACGAGCCCCGCCTCCAGCAGCGCCAGCGGCACGACCGTGGTCTTGCCCGCCCCCGGCGGCGCCTGCAGGACAGCCCGGCCCTTGCCGCGCAGCGCGTCCGTCAGCGCGGGCAGGACGTCGGTGATCGGCAGATCGGTCGGCATCTAGCGGCGCGTCAACTCGGCCGCACCATAGCCCGAACGCACCGTCAGCGCCTGCGCCTGCATGACCTTGCCCGCCGGAATATAGGTGACGCTGAAGGGATAGACGGTCTGGCGCGCCATTTCCGAGGCGGAAAACCCGGCAAGGCGGGTATAGGCGCCGCTGCACGTGACGCGCCCGCCATCGGCCTGCCGCGCCGACATCGCCAATGAGGCACGCCGCGCGCCGTCGAAAATGATGACGCTGTAGCGGCAGATGCCCTCTGCCGGGCGGTCGCGCAGCACGCCGTAAAGCGCGGTGAGCGGATCGACGCTGCCTTTCTGGGCGGCGGGATCCAGCGCTTCGGGATCATTGGCCACCTTGGCCGCCACCGTGCCGCCGGTGATGCGCGGCGCGCCGTCTGCATAGCTCAGCTGCACGGTCGAGCGGCGGCTGCCGGTGTCGATCTGTTCGTCATAGGTGGCCGGGGCCAGCCCGCGATCGGTCATGCGGCCCGTCGCGGCCAGCCGGAAACTGGCGCGGGCGATATTGGCCAGCCCCGTGGTGGCAAAGGCCGCGCTGACGCCATATCCGCCGCCGCCTTCGCGCGCGGCCAGTTGCATCTGCCCCACCGGCACGCCCAGCAGCCGCACGTCATAGGCCGATCGCGAATCCTGCGCCTGCGCAGTGCTGAGGGCGAGCGAGAGCGCGAGCGGCACCGCGAGCGTGAGGGGATGGAACAGACGCATATCGGCGGGCCTCATGTTTGCTGCTTTCGGCGCCCGGGCTGGACAAATCCCCACGCGCCACGGCAGATAGAGACGCGGACCGAAGGCGAGGACAAGGGCAGCCATGAGCATCGACATTGCACAGCTTGAACGCGGGATTGTCAAAGGGGATCGGCGGGCGCTGTCGCGGGCCATCACTTTGGTCGAGAGCACGCGCCCCGATCACCGCACCGCCGCCGCCGAGCTGATCGAGGCGCTCAAGGGCGCCAACGGCACCCCGCGCGAGGCGCTGCGCATCGGCCTGTCGGGCACGCCCGGCGTTGGCAAATCCACCTTCATCGAAGGCTTCGGCGGGATGCTGACGGGGCAGGGGCTGCGCGTTGCTGTCCTGGCGGTCGATCCCAGCTCGGCCCGCTCCGGCGGCTCGATCCTGGGGGACAAGACGCGCATGGACCAGCTCAGCCGCGATCCGGGCGCCTTCATCCGTCCCTCGCCCAGCCAGACGCATCTGGGCGGCGTGGGCCGCCGCACCCGCGAGGCGGTGGCCCT
The DNA here is from genome assembly GCF_003072125.1 of Pelagivirga sediminicola. Taxonomy (GTDB): domain Bacteria; phylum Pseudomonadota; class Alphaproteobacteria; order Rhodobacterales; family Rhodobacteraceae; genus Roseovarius; species Roseovarius sediminicola. The sequence goes on from NZ_QCYH01000002.1 coordinate 459,917, forward strand.
GTGCGAGGCGGCGGGATTCGACGTGGTGCTGATCGAGACGGTGGGCGTCGGCCAGTCCGAAACGGTGGTGGCCGAGATGTCGGACCTCTTCGTGCTGCTGCTGGCGCCTGCGGGCGGCGACGAGTTGCAGGGCGTCAAGCGCGGGATCATGGAGATCGCCGACATCATCCTGATCAACAAGGCGGACGGCGATCTGAAAGCGGCGGCCAGCCGCACCTGCGCCGACTATTCCGGCGCGCTGCGCCTTCTGCGCAAGCGCCCGCAGGATCCCAAGGGGTTTCCCAAGGCGATGATGGTCTCGGCGCTGGAGGATAGCGGGCTGGACGCCGCCTGGGCCGAAATGCAGGCGCTGACCGATTGGCGCCGCGAGAATGGCCACTGGAGTGCGCGGCGCGCGGCGCAGGCGCGCTATTGGTTTCAGCAGGAGGTACGCCAGGCGCTTCTGGCGCAGCTTGAGACCGGCCCCGCCCGCGCCGCCCTGCGCGAGCTTGGCGATGCGGTGGCCGAAGGCAAGACGACGCCCGCGATCGCCGCCGCCGCCCTTCTGGACAGGATCGGGGCGCCGGGCGCGGGGGCCTGAGGGGCGTTGCCCCTCCGCCGCGATGCGGCTCCTCCCCAGGATATTTGCCGCAAGAAGAAGGCGGGCGCGGGCATTTGATCTCTTTTGGCGGGCGGGCGGCAAAAGGTGGGGGCGCCTCTTGACGGGCGGGGCGATTCCGCCTATCCACCGGCAACGTAATTTCGGGCGCGGCTTTGGCGGCGTCCTTCGGTTTTTGGACCGAATGAAACATGGGCCGACTGGCCTTCACCTATAAGACGAGGATGACACCATGTCGCGCCGCTGCGAATTGACCGGAAAAGGCCCGATGGTTGGCAATAACTCCAGCCACGCCAACAACAAGACCAAGCGCCGGTATCTGCCGAACCTGAACGACGTGACGCTTCAGTCCGAGACGCTGAGCCGCGGCATCAAGCTGCGCATCAGTTCGCACGCGCTGCGCAGTGTCGACCATCGCGGCGGTCTGGATGCCTATCTTGCCAAGGCGAAGGATGTCGAGCTGTCGCCCGCCGCGCTGAAGGTCAAGAAAGAGATCGCCAAGGCGCAGGCAGCCGCGAACGCCTGATCTGCGCGCAGATGCCGCACCCTTATTGTTACGGCCCCGCCAGACAAGGCGGGGCCGCTTTCGTTTTGCGCTCTTCCTTCTGTCGCCGCCACGCGGCATATTCCGGGGCATGAGCCGCCCTGTTCGCACCATCACAGCCGCCTCGCTGACGCTGATTCTGCTGCTTACCGGGCAGGCGATGGCGCAGCTGCGCGCGGCGCCCGGTCCGACGGGTGCGATGATCCTGTGCACCGGCACCGGTCCGGTCCGCGTGTTGACCGGCGAAGACGGCGCGCCCGTGGATGCACCGCATGTCTGCCCCGACTGCCTGATGGCCGCATTGGCGGGGATCCTGCCGCAGTCGCTGTTGACAGAGCGCGTGCCGCGCATGGCGCGGATGCGCGCCTGGCACCGCGAGGGCGCCTGCCCGGTCCGGCCTGCGATCCGCCCCTCGGCCAGGTCGCCGCCCTGCACCGGGGAGCCCCAGACAATCAACTTCGACCAGTTCACATAAAGGAGAGACCGATGTCTTTCACATTCCGTACCCTCGCCGCGACCGCGGCAATCGCCTTTGCCCTGCCGGCCTTCGCCGCAGATATCGAGATCGCCGATCCCTACGCGCGCAGCGCCTCGCCGACGTCCAAGACCGGCGCCGCCTTCATGCAGATTCTCAACCATGGCGAGGCGGATCGCCTAGTCGGCGTCGCATCGCCAGCGGCCGATCTGGTGCAGCTGCACACCCATATCGAGGGGGAGGGCGGCGTCATGAAGATGGTCCATGTCGAGGACGGCTTCGATCTGCCCGCAGAGAGCGCGCTCAGCCTTGAGCGCGGCGGCAAGCACGTGATGTTCATGGGCCTGACCGCACCGCTGGCGCAGGGCGATACGGTGCCGATCACATTGACCTTCGAGAAGGCGGGCGACATGACCGTCGACGTGCCCGTCGATCTGGAGCGTCAGCCGGGCGCGGAAATGGACATGGATATGGACCACGATATGGACCACGACAAGGCGCACGAAGATGACATGGGCGATAGCGAGTAAAACCCGCTGCGCATGACATCCCAGGCGGCCCCGATGCGGGCCGCCTATTTTTTCCGGTCGTGGATCAGAGTTTTCGCGCCGTCACAGAACCTTGATATCTGCGGCCATTTCGCGTCCGTCGCGTCCTTCCTGCAAGTCAAAGCTGACCTTCTGGTCGTCGGCCAGCCCGGTCAGTCCTGACCGTTCGACGGCGGAGATATGCACGAAGATATCCTTGCCGCCACCGTCGGGTGCGATGAACCCGTATCCCTTGGTGGTGTTGAACCATTTAACGGTGCCTGTCGGCATGCCGCTCCTCCTTTCAGTCTGCACGTCCGGGCATGTGCCGGATTACGCATCCGCGGAAGGGCGCCGCATCGAGACTGCCGCGCGCCACGCCGCCTCTGCGGCTATGATCTTTGCATGGCAGCTTGAAAAATCAAGAAAAAGTGCGCGGTCTCGGCTGGATTCGGCTAAGGAAGGGTGAGAAGACGGGCGGCGGCGGAGCGCCTGTCGCAAAAAGGAGTGGGGCGGATGATCATTTACGGGCTGAAGACCTGCGACACCTGCCGCAAGGCTGCCAAGGCCTTGCCGGGTGCCGTGCTGCGCGACGTGCGCGAGGCGGCGGTGCCGCAGCCGATCCTGCGCGCGGCCCATCAACAGTTTGGCGCGGCGCTGGTCAACACGCGCTCGACAACGTGGCGCACGATTCCCGAAGACAGCAGGGGCGGCGATCCGCTGGAACTGATCGCGCAATATCCGGCAGTGATGAAGCGCCCGCTGATTGACGCGGGCGGCACTTTTTATCTGGGTTGGGGCAAGGATGTGCAGGCCGCGCTGCTCTAGCTTGCCTCGGGCGCAAGCAGATCGGGCGCGGTCGCCTCATCGCGCAGTTGCGGCACGACATCGGCGAGCGGCAGAACGCTGGACTGTTTCTCGCCCAGGCGGCGCAGCGATACGGTGCGATTCTCGACCTCGCGATGGCCGCAGGCCAGGATCACCGGGACCTTGCCGACGGAATGCTCGCGCACCTTGTAGTTGATCTTTTCATTGCGCACATCCGCCTCGGCGCGCACGCCTGCGGCCTGAAGGGCGGCGGCAACCTCCCGCACGTAATCATCGGCCTCGGACACGATGGAGGCGACGACCACCTGGCGCGGCGCCAGCCAGAAGGGCAGCTTGCCGGCATGTTCCTCGATCAGGATGCCGATGAACCGCTCGAAACTGCCAAGGCAGGCGCGGTGCAGCATATAGGGGCGCTGCTTGCTTCCGGCGGCGTCGATATAGGTGGCGCCCAGGCGTTCGGGCAGGTTGGGGTCCACCTGGAACGTGCCGCATTGCCATGTGCGCCCGATCGCGTCGGTCAGGTAGAAATCCAGCTTGGGGCCATAGAATGCGCCATCGCCCGGCTCCAGCGTGAAATCGCGGCCCGTCGCCTTGATCGCGCCTTCCAGCGCGCCCTCGACATGGTCCCACGACTCGTCGCTGCCGACGCGCACGTCGGGCCGCGTGGCAAACTTGATCTCGAACTGCTCAAAGCCAAGATCGGCGTAGATATCGGCGAGGAAGTTGATGAAACGCGCGCATTCCTCTTCGATCTGATCCTCGGTGCAGAAGATATGCGCGTCATCCTGCGTGAAGCCGCGCACACGCATGATCCCGTGCAGCGCACCCGACGGCTCGTAGCGCGAGCACGATCCGAATTCGGCCAGCCGCAAGGGCAGATCGCGGTAGGATTTCAGACCCTGGTTGAACACCTGAACGTGGCAGGGGCAGTTCATGGGTTTCAGAGCGTTCACCGCCTTTTCGCGGGCGTGCTCCTCCTCGACCTCGACGATGAACATGTGGTCCTGATATTTGTCCCAGTGGCCGGACGCCTCCCACAGCTTGCGGTCGACGACCTGCGGCGTGTTGATCTCCTGATAGCCGCCGGCGCGCTGTTTGCGGCGCATGTAATCCTGAAGCGTGGTGTAGATGGTCCAGCCGTTGGGGTGCCAGAACACCTGACCGGGCGCCTCTTCCTGCATGTGAAACAGGTTCATCTCGCGGCCCAGCTTGCGGTGGTCGCGCTTGGCGGCCTCCTCCAGCATGTGCAGATATGCCTTCAGCTTTTCCTTGGAGGAGAACGCCACGCCATAGATGCGCTGCAGCATCTCGCGATTGCTGTCGCCGCGCCAGTAGGCGCCGGCCACGCTCATCAGCTTGAAGGCGTCGGCGGGCAGCTGGCCGGTGTTCTGCAGATGCGGGCCGCGGCACAGATCCTGCCAATCCCCGTGCCAATACATGCGCAAGGGCTCGTCGCCGGGGATCGCCTCGATCAGCTCGACCTTGAAGGGCTCGTTCGCGTCCTTGTAGTGCTGGATCGCGCGGGCGCGGTCCCAGACCTCGGTGCGAACCGGGTCACGCGCGGCGATGATCTCGCGCATCTTCTTTTCGATCAGGCCCAGATCCTCGGGCGTGAAGGGCTCCTTGCGGTCGAAATCATAGTACCAGCCGTTTTCGATCACCGGCCCGATGGTCACGCGCACATCCGGCCAGATTTCCTGCACGGCGCGGGCCATGACATGGGCAAGATCATGCCGCAGCAGCTCGTCCGCCTGCGGCTCGTCCTGCATGGTGTGGATGGCGATGGATGCATCATGCTCGACCGGCCATTGCAAATCCCAGTGGCGCCCGTCCACGGTGGCCGAAATCGCCTTTTTCCCCAACGACTTGGAGATATCGGCAGCGACCTCGCCGGGGGTGATGCCGGACGCATATTCGCGGGCGTTGCCATCGGGAAATGTCAGGGAGATCTGGGCCATTATCGGCGCTCCTCGTCGGTTTGGCGCCTACACGTGCGCCCGGTTGCGGGTGAGTGGCCCTTTTGCCGCCGCCCCGCGGGGCTGTCAAGTGGGCGGCAGGGCGCGCGCTGTGCGAAACCCGTTGGCGAAGGGCCCGGAGGGGCGCTAGACTGCGTGCAACATCCCTGGAAAGGAGCGTGCAATGACGCATTACAACCCGAATATCGAACTCGGCATCGAGGATATGGCCCTGATCGAGGACGCGCTGCGACAGGCCAAGCGGCGGCTGTCCATGCCCGGCGGCCCCGACGAGGACGCGCCCATCGCCGGACACACCGTGCGCGAGATCGACGATCTGCTGGGTCGGTTGCACAATCAGAAGGTGTTCTTCCGCCCAACGAAAACGCCCTATGTGAGCGGCTAGACGCACAAATGGCACAAGTAGCAGACCCGCAGCCCAGCTTTCTGGACACGCCAGAGGGCCGGCGCATCGCGTATCATCGTAGCGAGGGGACCGGTCCGGGGATCGTGTTCCTTGGCGGTTTCATGTCCGACATGCAGGGCACCAAGGCAGTCCAACTGGAGAAATGGGCCCGCGGACAGGGCCGCGCCTTCCTGCGGCTGGACTATTCCGGCCACGGCGCGTCCGGGGGCGCGTTCGAGCAGGGCTGCATCAGCGACTGGACCGCCGACGCCCGCGCGGTGATCGAGGCGGAGGCGACGGGGCCGCAGATCCTTGTCGGCTCGTCCATGGGCGGCTGGATCGCGCTGTTGCTGGCCCGCGCCATGCCCGAGCGGATCGCGGGGCTGGTCACCATCGCCGCCGCGCCCGATTTCACCGAGGACAGCATGTGGGCGGGCCTCAATGACATCGAGCGCGCCAAGCTGATGCGCGAAGGACGCATTTTCCTGCCCAGCGATTACGACGCGCCCTATACCATCACGCGCCGCCTGATCGAGGATGGGCGCGAGTCCCTTGTTTTGCGCGGTCCGCTGAGCTTGCCGTTTCCGGCTCGCTTCCTTCAGGGAACCGCCGACAAGGATGTGAAACGATCGGTTGCCCTGTCGCTGCTGGACCACGCGACCGGGCCGGATATGCGCCTGACGCTGGTCGATGGCGCCGATCACAGCTTTTCCACGCCCGATTGCCTTGCGCTGATCGTGGCCGCGCTGGACGAGGTGACCGCGCGGGCGGCGGTCTGATGCGGCCGCCCCGCAGCATGCGGGGGCTGGAGGAGTTGGGGCGCGTGCGGCTTGGCCGTCATTTCTACATGCGCGATTTCCTGCATTCCGAAATCGGCAGCATGCACGGCATCCCCAACATCCCCGAGCGGCCCGATATCGCCATCGCCAATGGCAGGGCGCTGTGCGAGACGCTGCTCGATCCGCTGGAGGAGACATTCGGGCGCATCGCGATCCGCTCGGGATACCGCGCGCCGGACCTGAACCGGTTCGGCAACGAGAACGGGTTGAACTGCGCGCGCAATGACGCCCCCTTCGGCCAGCATATCTGGGACGCGAGCCCTGCGCAGAAAAGCGCCTGCACCTCGCTGGTGATACCTTGGTTTGCCGATCAATACACGCGCGGGCGCGATTGGCGCGATCTGGCATGGTGGCTGCACGATCATCTGGAATATTCGGAAATATATTTTTTTCCAAAGCTTTGCGCGATGAACCTCACGTGGAGTGACGCGCCAAGGCGCACCATCTCCAGCTATATCGCGCCGCGCGGGTTGCTGCTGCGCGCAGGCGCCGCGCCGCAGGAAACGCTTGGCCAGCGACGTGCGCGCTATGCCGATTTTCCGCCGTTTCGCGGCATCGTGTATCCGCCTGTGCCAAGTGGCGGTTGACGCGGGCGCGCCCTGTGGCACTCTGCGCGCGATCTGGCATCCCCGACTGAAGGACACGCGATGAACGAGGCCTTGGTTCTGTTGCCGGATGTGATGTGCGACGCGCGCCTTTACGGCCCGCAACTGGCCGCATTCAGCAAGACCCATGCGGTCACCGTCGCGCCCGTCACGGGGGGCGACCGGGTCGAGGAGGTGGCGTCGAACCTGCTGGACGTGCTTCCGCGCAAGTTTGCGCTGGCGGGGCTGGGCCTTGGTGCAACGGTGGCGATGGAATTGCTGCGCCGGGCGCCCGACAGGGTGGCAAGGATCGCGCTCATGGGTGCTAATGTCTTTGCCGAAACGCCGCAGACCGCCGCGGACATGGAGCCGATCATCATCAAGGGCAGGGCGGGCAATATCGGCGGGGTGGTTGACGGGCTGCTGGGCCAGAGCGTGATGGCGCGGGGCCCGATGCGCGGCGAAATCATGGCGCTGGTGCGCGACATGGCCGATCATCTGGGCGCCGATATCATCATCCGGCAGATCCGCGCGATGCAGCGGCGGCGCGACTATCAGGCCGAACTGCGCCGCTGCAAGGTGCCTGCGCTGGTCCTTTGCGGCGCGCACGACGGCGCCGCGGCCGTCAAGCGCAACAGCTTTCTTTCTGATCTCATTCCCTACGCGCAGCTCAGCGTCATCGACGGTGCGGGCCATCTGCCCAGTCTGGAACAGCCCGATGCCACGACGGACGCGCTGCTGGCTTGGCTGAAGCAGCCGCTGGTCCTGCGGTAAGGCGTTTCGCGAAACAAAGCCATCCGCGAAACGCTTTGGCGGGGCCGGGTCAGGCCGCCGCGGATTTGGCCGAGGGTTTGGCGGCAGGTTTCGGCGCCTCACTGTTGCGGTCGATGAAATTCATCACCAGCGGCCGGATATTGTTGCGCCAGCTGCTGCCGGCGAAAATGCCGTAATGGCCGGCGTTTGGCTCCACATGGCTGGCCTTTTTCGAATCGGGCAGGCCGGTGCACAGATCCAGCGCGGCAATGCATTGTCCGGGGGCCGAGATGTCATCCTTGCCGCCCTCCACCGTCTTGACCGCGACGCTGGTGATCTTGCCGATATCCACCGCGCGCCCCTTGATGGTAAAGCTGTTGCGCGCGATCTCGCGCTCCTTGAAGACACGCTGCACCGTCGAGAGGTAAAATTCGGCGGGCATGTCCATCACGGCCAGATATTCGTCATAGAACCGGTTGTGATGGTCATGATCGCCATCCTCGCCGCGCGCGACATGGCCGATCTGATCGGAGAATGCCTTGGCGTGCTTTTCGCTGTTCATCGAGATGAACGAGGCCAGCTGCAAGAGGCCGGGATAGACCATCCGCCCGACGCCGGGATATTTGAACCCGACGCGCTGGACCATCGTCTGCTCCAGCTGGCCCATCGTCACGCGGCGGCCGAAATCGGTCACTTCGGTCGGGGTCGCGTCCGGATCGACCGGCCCGCCGATCAGCGTCAGCGAGCGCGGCTGCGCGTCGGGATCTTCCTCGGCCAGATAGGCGGTCGCGGCGAGGGCCAGCGGAACCGGCTGGCAGATCGCGATCACATGGGTGTCAGGGCCCATTTCGCGCATGAATTCCGCCAGATAGAGGGTGTAATCCTCAACGTCGAACTTGCCCGCGCTGACGGGAATGTCGCGCGCATTGTGCCAGTCGGTGACGTAGACGTCGCAATCGACCAGCAGGCTCTTGACGGTCGAGCGCAGCAGCGTGGCGTAATGGCCCGACATGGGCGCGACCAGCAGGATCTTGCGCTTGACCGGTTTGCGGCCCGGCACGGCGAAATGGATCAGATTGCCGAACGGCTTTTCGACGACGATGTCGATGCTGACAAGGTGATCCTTGCCATCCTCGCAGGTGAAGGTGCGGATGCCCCAGTCGGGCTTGGCTACCATGCGATAGAATGTGCGTTCGGTGACTTCGCCCCACGCCGCCATCCATTGGAAAGCGGGATTTGGCGTCATGCTGAAAATAGGATACGATGCGAATGACAGGGCAGTGGCCCCGAGCCATTGGTTGGCGTTGCGCATCGTTTCCATCATGTCATAGGTGGCCATGTAGCGCATGATACTCCTTCAGGGCGGTACGCCCTATCTGTATGTGTCGCGGCCGCTTGGCCGGCCTGGCCGAAACGCGGCGACGTAATGCTGCGTAGCAGCAAACCTAGGGTGAAATGATTAAGATGGCAACAAATCAGCACGAGCCAGACGAAAATCAAGGTGAGACGCTGGATCGCATGACCGCGAATCTCGCCCGGGTCGAGACGTTGTCGCAGCGCCTTGTCGCGGCGCTGTCCAAACGCACACCGGCAAATCCCACGCTGAACGCCCCTTCGCAGGACCTGTTTGCCAAGGCCGCCGCGTCCTATTGGACCGAGGCGATGGAGAACCCCACGCGGATCTATCAGAACCAGCTGGAATACTGGGGCCAGTCGGTGCGCCAGTTCATGCAGGCCCAGCAGATGATGCTGACCGGCGACACCGCTGCGGGCGAGGCCGAGCCGCCCCGTGACAAGCGGTTTTCCAACCCGCTTTGGACCACCCATCCCTATTTTCGCTATATCCGCGAGCAATACGAGCTGAACGCCAAGGCCGTCGCCGATGCCGTGGCAGAGGTGGACGATCTGGACCCGGTCGAGAAAAAGCGCCTTGATTACTTCTCGCGGCAGATCGTCGACATGATGGCGCCCACGAATTTCCTCGGCACCAATCCCGACGCGCTGGAAAAGGCGGTCGAGACCGAAGGCGAAAGCCTGGTCCGGGGGCTGGAGAACCTTGTCGCGGATCTTGAGGCCAATGACGGCGAGATGGTCGTGCGCCTCGCCGACGAAACCGCGTTCGAGCTGGGTGGCAATATTGCCACGACGCCGGGCAAAGTCGTCTTTCGCAACGAAATGATGGAGCTGATCCAATACGCGCCCGCCACGCAGAAGGTGCGGGAGATTCCACTGATCATCTTTCCGCCCTGGATCAACAAGTTCTACATTCTCGACCTCAAGGCGCAGAACAGCCTGATCAAGTGGATCACCGAGCAGGGCTATACCCTCTTTGTCGTCTCCTGGGTCAATCCGGACGCGAGCCACGCCGATATCGGCATGGAGCAATATGTCGAGGACGGCTATCTGGCCGCCATCCGCGAGGTAAAGGCGATCACCGGCCAAAAGCGGGTCAACGCCGTCGGCTATTGTATCGCCGGAACGACGCTGGCGCTGACGCTGTCGCTGATGAAGGCGCGGGGGGACGCGTCGATCAATTCGGCCACCTTCTTTACCGCGCTGACCGATTTCGACAACCAAGGCGAGTTCACCCCCTTCCTGCAGGATGATTTCGTCGACGGGATCGAGGCCGAGGTCGAGGCGCAAGGCATCCTGCGATCGTTCATCCTGGGCCGCACGATGAGCTTTTTGCGCTCGAACGATCTGATCTACAGGCCCGCGATCCGCAGCTACATGATGGGCGAGACGCCGCCCGCCTTCGATCTGCTGTATTGGAACGGCGATGGCGCCAACCTGCCGGGACGCATGACGCGGCAATATCTGCGCGAGCTGTGCCAGAAGAACGCGTTTGCCGCGAAGGGCTTTGATCTGCTGGGCAAGACGCTGCGCCTTTCGGATATCGACGTGCCGCTGATGGCCGTCACCTGCGAGACCGATCACATCGCGCCGTGGAAGGATTGCTATCGCGGGATGCAGAAGACATCGTCGAAAGATCGGACCTTCATCGTGTCGCAATCGGGCCATATCGCGGGCATCGTCAATCCGCCCAGCAAGAAGAAATACGGGCATTACACCAACGGCGACTGGTCCGGCGACGCCGCCACCTGGAAAGATGCCGCCACATTCACCGAAGGCAGCTGGTGGCCCCGCTGGGAGGCATGGCTGCGCCCGCGCTCGGGCGAGGAGGTGCCGACGCGGGAGCCGGGCGATTCGGCCCATCCGCCGCTTGCGGACGCACCGGGCGATTATGTGCGCAAACGCGCCACGCGCTGAAAATCACGCTACGTCAACGTCTTGGCGCGCCATGCTGCAATGCAGAAAAAAACCCTTGAAATGCCGCGACGCAGCATCCATATTGTTTGCAGACGCAGAAAAGGCGGGATGCCCCGCCGTTAGCTAAAGAGGAATATGAACATGGCCAAGGCACAAGACATGAACGCGATGATGAAAGACATGATGGGCGCATTCCCCGTCGACACCAAGTCGATGGAAGACACGTTCAAGAACCAGGCCGCCCTGGGCGAGAAGCTGTCGGGCGTTGCCCTGAGCGCCGCCGAGAAGTCGGCCGAGATCCAGACCAACTGGACCAAGTCGACGCTTGAGAAAATGGCAGAAATGTCCAAGGCCAAGAGCGACCCGGCCGACTACGCCAAGGCGATGAGCGATTTCGCTTCTGCCAACGCCGAAGTTGCCGCCGAGAACATGGCCGCATTCGCCGAAGTTGCAAAGAAGGTCCAGATGGAAACTGTCGAGCTGATGATGTCGGCCGGCCGTGACATGCAGGAAGACGCCTCCAAGGCCGTCAAGAAAGCAACCGACGACATGAGCAAGGTTGCCGCCAAGGCAGGCAACACCGCGAAGTAATTCGCGCGCGACATATCACGCCCCGCTTCCTCCCGGTTGGGCGCGTGATATTCACAGGGCGGGCCGCAATGCGGCTCGCCCTTTCTTTTTGCCTGCGCAGCGCATAGGCTTGCTGCACCGCTGCATTTCATTGGGAGAGCCGCCCGTGGCCGACACCGACAAGCCGCTGCTGATCAAACGCTACGCCAGCCGCCGTCTGTATAATACCGAAACGTCCGATTACGTCACGCTGGACGATATCAGCCAATTCATTCGCGACGGGCGCGATGTGCAGATCATCGATCTGAAATCGGGCGATGACCTGACGCGCCAATACCTGCTGCAGATCATTGCCGAACACGAAAGCCGGGGCGAAAACGTGCTTCCGATCAACGTGCTCAACGATCTGGTGCGCAGCTATACCACCCAGGCCGGCAGCATCGTTCCGGAGTTCCTTGCCGCAAGTTTCGAGATGCTGCGCGACGGCCAGTCCAAGGTGCTCGAGAACATGACCAAGGCCAATCCCATGGCCCAGATGCCCGGCATGGAGGCCATGCGCGCCCAGCAGGAGGCGTTCATGAAGGCGATGACCGGCGGACTGGGCGGGCTTGGCGGCATGAGCGCGCGCGCCCAAGCCGAGGGGCAGGGACGCGGCGACACCGGCGATCTGGACGAGATCAAGGCCCAGCTGGCCGAGCTACAGCGCCAGCTTGCCCGCATGGGCAAGTAACCGGGCATGTCCGGCAGCCCCGGCCGCATCACGCTGTGGGGGATCGAGGTGTTCATGGCGGCCGCCGACGAGCGCTCGATTTCCGCCGCCGCCCGGCGCCTTGGCAGCAGCGCCTCGACGATCAGCCAGCAGATCAGCAATCTGGAAACGGCCGTTGGCGCGCCATTGCTGGAGCGCAGCGCGCGCCCCCTTCGCCTGACCCGCGCGGGCGAGATCATGCACCGCCGCGCGCAGACCATTCTGAACGAGGCCGCGCAGGCGCGCGCCGAGCTTGCCATGGCGGACCTGAGTGCGCTCACGGTTTTCCGCCTTGGCATGATCGAGGATTTCGAGGCCGACGTGACGCCGCGCCTTCTGGTGCATATGGCGGGCCGACTGACCGACTGCCGGTTTCAGCTGGAAACCGGCGCGAGCCACATGCTGCAGGACCGGCTCGATGCGCGCGATCTCGACGTGATCGTCGCGGCGCAGCTCGGCGCGGCGCCCGACTGGGCCGAGATACATCCCCTGATCCGCGAAGGGTTTGTCATCGCCGCGCCGCGCGGCGCGATTGATGCGGACGGCGACGTTCTGGGCCAATTGCGGGAGTTGCCGCTGGTGCAGTATACGCAGGCCCATTACATGGGGCGGCTGATCACTTCGCACCTGGCGCGTCAGGACATCGCCCTGCCCAACCGGTTCGAGATGGACAGCTATCACGCGATCCTTGCGCTGGTCGGGCAGGGCAGCGGGTGGACCATCCTGCCGCCCTTGGCGCTGATGCGCGCGCGCCGCTTTTGCGATCAGATCGACGTGCTGCCGCTGCCGCTTCAGCCGCTCACGCGCACCATCGTGCTGACGGCTCGCAAGGATATGCTGCAATCCATGCCGGCCGATGTCGCCGCCACGCTCAAGCCGATCCTGCAGGAGGCCATCGTCGCGCCCGCGCTTGAGCGCTATCCGTTCCTGAAGGACGCGCTCACGGTGCTGTGACGCGCGTGTTCAGGTGCCGTAGGCGCGCGCCGTGCCCATGACGTCCTCGGCCGCGCCCAGAATGGCGCCTGCGATCGCGTCCTGCTGCGCGCGCGTCAGGCGGGCGGGCAGCCGCGTGTCGCAGGCGCGGGCCAGCATGGCGCGCGTTTTCGGCAGATCGGGCACGTCTCCGGGAATGAACTGCCAGTTCCAGAAGGCGCGCGCATTGTCCTGGCTCTGGCCAAAGATCTGCACCTTGACGCCGCGCGCGGCCGCGGCCTCGGCAAAGGCGCGCGCGGCGTCCTCGTCCATGCCGACAAGGTTGAACTGGATCGAGTCGGGCGCGCGCTCCTCGGGGGCCAGCGGCGCGGGGACGGTCAGCCATGGCGACTGCTCCAGCAGGGCGGCGACATGGTCATGGCCGCGGCGCCCGTCGCGCACACGGCGCGGGATCTCGTCCAGCTGCGGGCGGATGATCGCGGCGCTGAGGTTGTTCAGGCGCAGATTGTAAAGCGGCAGCTTGTTCTGCCAGCGCGCAAAGGCATCCTTCAGCGCGTTGTCGCCATGGGCCATATGCTTGGCCCAGTTATGCTCGTAGGCGCCCGACATGATGACCGCGCGCGCCACCAGATCGGCGTCGTCGGTGATCATGATGCCGCCCTCGCCCGCATTCAGCAGCTTGTAGGACTGGAACGAAAAACAGCCCAGACGGCCGATCGTGCCGATATTGCGCCCGTGCCATGTGGTGCCCAGCGAGTGGGCCGCGTCCTCGATGACGGGCACGCCGCGCGCATCACACAGCGCCATGATGGCGTCCATGTCGGACGTGTGCCCGCGCATGTGGCTGATGATGACGGCGCTGATATCGCCGTCCAGACGCGCCTCGAAATCGGCCATGTCGATGCGGTAATTGTCGCCCACTTCGCACAGGACCGGCACGCAATCGGCGTGGATGATCGACGATGGCACGGCGGCAAAGGTGAACGCGGGGATCAGCACGCGCGCCCCGCGCGGAAGGTCCAGCGCCTTCAGCGACAGAAACAACGCCGCCGAGCAGCTGGAGACCGCCAGCGCATAGCGCGATCCCATGACCGCCGCGAATTCCCGCTCCAGAAGGGCGACGGGCGAATCCGTGGAAGCCGTATAGCGAAACAGATCGCCCGATTGCAGCATCTCCTCGATCGCCTCGCGGGCGGCCGCGGGAATGGGTTCGGCGTCATACGTATTGGGGGGCAGGGCGCTGGAGGCCATGTTTCACCTTTTCCGAAAAGAACTTTCGGGTTTTTTAAACGAAATGGCGCCGGCTCGAAAGGAAAAACTGGCTTTTTCGAGGTCAAAAGGACTGCCACATGCCCAATTGTATCCCGAAATCCTCGGCGTGGCTGAGACTGGTGGTGGCGCCCACCTCGATATGGCGGCCCGGCGAGATCTGCCAGACGACGGAGGCGGCGGCGCGCAGGAAATCGGGATCGTGGACAAAGCCGCCATGCTGGACCTGCCAGATGATCTTGGTCTCTTCCCACATCGTCCATCCAAGGGTGGCATCGATGGCCAGATCCACGTCTTTCGGCACGATGATGGCGCGCGTGTCGAGGTTCGCCCAGCCGTCCCGCCCGAAAATCCGGATGCCGCGCCCGACGGAGATGCCGGGGCGCAGCGCGGGTTCGTCATCGATGACGCCGGCGGCCAGTTGGAACGCGATGTGCAACTCGTCGCGCAGCAGCGGCATCAGCACGAAAGCCAGCGCCTTGTACTCGCCGGTCTCGTCGCTGCCGATGTCGAGGCCCCCGGTCAGATCGGGGTTCAGCCCGTATTCAAGGTAAAACGTGCTATATGTCTTGGCGGTGTCGTCATCCATGATCTTGAGGCTCATCGACGCAAACCCGTCACCCGGCGCGCGCAGCCATGCGCCCGCACGCGCGGGCCCACTGGCGAGCCACACCAGCAGGCAGCAAAGGGCAAGGGGCAGGGCATGGGCCGGACGCATGGCTCGACAATCGTTAAACTTGGTAAATGATCGGTTAACGCCGTTTGCGATTTCGATGATGCGTTACGTGAACTCCCGCAGATGGGCGCAGCCGACGCTTCGCCTTTGCCTATGACTTTGGCGGTGCTAGGCTGAAATCGCCACCACGAGGAAAGCGCCATGCCCCAGATTCAGCACCCCAGCCCGCACCAGACCGTCCTGACCACGTTCGAGATGACCCCCGGCACCGCCCAGGATCTGCTTGACGCCCTGAATGACGCCTATGCGAATTTCATCTCGAAACAGCCCGGCTTCATCTCCGCGGGCCTGCATATCAACGACGCGCAAACGCGCATCGCCAATTATTCGCAGTGGAAGCGGCGCGAGGATTTCCAGGCGATGCTGCGAACCGACGAGATGCGCAAGCGCAACCGCGATATCCACGCGCTTTGCCGCAGTTTCGAGCCGGTGATGTACGACGTCGCCGCGATCTTCTGAGCCGCGTCAGAGCCCCAGCCGGTCGCGCAGCGAATACCACGTCATCGCAAGCGCCAGCAGCGGCGTGCGCAGGGCAGGCCCGCCCGGAAAGGGCGTGACCGGCACGCGTGCCATCGTGTCGAACCCGTCCGCCTGACCGCGCACCGCCATTGCCATCAGTTGCCCCGCATGGGTCGCGCTGCCCACGCCGTGGCCCGAATAGCCCGACGCGCTGAGGATATTGGGCGCAAGGCGCGCCAGATACGGCATCCGCTTGATCGTGATCGCCAGCGTGCCGCCCCAGGCATAATCGATCTGCACGTCGGCCAGATGGGGGAAAATCTCGGCCATCGGCTTGCGCACCAGCGCATCGATATCGGCCGGAAAGCGGTAGCCATAGCTCTCGCCGCCGCCGAAAAGCAGCCGCTTGTCATGGCTGAGGCGAAAGTAATTCACGACGAACTTGGTGTCCGCCACCGCCACATCCTGCGTCAGCACGCGCGCGGCGTCCGCGCCCAGCGGTTTGGTGGCGGCGATGAAGTTGTTGATCGGCATGACGCGGCTGGCAACCTTGCGGTTCAGCGCGCCCAGATATCCGTTGCACGCAAGGATGACGTGATCGGCGCTGATCTTGCCCTCCTTGGTGTGGACCGTGGCGCGCGCGCCCTCGTCGATCGCGGTCACCTCGCTGCGTTCATGGATGCGCACGCCCGCCGCCTTGGCCGCGCGGGCAAGCCCAAGCGCGTATCGCAGCGGGTGCAGATGCGCCGCGCCCATGTCCAGAATGCCGCCATGATAGGCGGGCGAGGGGCACAAGGCCTGCATCGCGTCGCGGTCCAGCTTGGTGATCTGCCGATAGCCATAGCGCGCGGCCAGATGATCGGCATAGGCGTGCTCGTGCTGCATTTCGCTTGCAGTAAAGCACGCATGCGCCACGCCGGGGGCCAGATAGCAGTCGATGTCGTGCTTTGCGATCAGCGACTTGACCAGATCCTTGGCATCTTCGGCCAGCTCCCACAGCTTGGCGGCATCCGCATCGCCGACCAGCCGCTCCAGCCCGGTCTGCTCCATGCGCTGCCCGCTGCCGAGCTGTCCGCCATTGCGACCCGATGCGCCGAAACCCACGCGCTGCGCCTCCATCAGGGCCACGTCCATCCCGGCCTCGGCCAGATGCAGCGCCGCCGACAGGCCGGTATAGCCCGCGCCGACGACCACCACATCGGCGCGCGCCGTGCCTGTCAGCGGCGCAAATTCGGGCAGCGCGTCCGCCGTGGCGGCGTACCAGCTGGCCGGATATTGCCCCGCCTTGTCGTTGCTGTGCAGAAGGTTCAGCGCCATCGGATCAGACGTTCAGCAGCAGATGCTCGCGCTCCCACGGGGAAATCACCTGCAGGAATTCCTCGTATTCGGCGCGCTTGACGATGCTGTAGACGCGGGCAAACTCGGGGCCCAGCATCTCGTGCAGCTTCGGCGCCTCCTCGAACAGATCCAGCGCATCGCCCAGAACCTGCGGCACGTCGCCCTCGCCCTGATAGCTGTCGGTCTTGCATTCCGGCTCGGGCATCTGCTTTTCCTCAAGGCCCAGAAGACCGCAGGCAAGGCTTGCGGCGATGCCCAGATAAGGGTTGCAATCCATGCCCGCCAGCCGGTTTTCGACGCGCCGCGCATCGGCGCTGGCCAGCGGCACGCGGATGCCGGTCGTGCGGTTGTCGCGGCCCCAGTCCAGATTGATGGGCGCCGCGTGATCCTTGACGTAGCGGCGGTAGGAATTGACGTAGGGCGCCAGCACCGCGATGGCGCTGGGCAGGTGCCGCTGCATGCCGCCGATAAAGTGATAGAAGGCGTCGGTTTCGTTGCCGTCATCGTCCGAAAACACGTTCTTGCCGGTTTTGGCATCAAGGATCGAGTGATGGATATGCATTGCCGATCCGGGCTCTTCGGCGATCGGTTTGGCCATGAAGGTGGCAAAGCAGTTGTGCCGCATCGCCGCCTCGCGGATGAGGCGCTTGAAATAGAACACCTCGTCCGCCAGCTGGATCGGATCGCCATGGGCGAGGTTGATCTCCAGCTGCCCGGCGCCGCCTTCCTGCGTGATGCCGTCAATCTCGAAACCCTGTGCCTCGGCGAAATCATAGATGTCGTCGATGACGGGGCCGAATTCGTCCACGGCGGTCATCGAATAGGCCTGCCGCGCCGCGGCGGGGCGGCCCGAGCGGCCCATCATCGGCTGGATCGCCTGACCGGGGTCGGTATTTCGGCCGACCAGATAGAACTCCATTTCAGGCGCCACGACGGGGACCAGCCCGCGCTCGGCATAGGCATCGACCACGCGGCGCAGCACGTTGCGCGGGGAAAACGGGATCGGCTTCATGTCGCGGTCGTAGGCATCATGGATCACCTGCAGCGTCCAGTCGCCGGTCCAGGGCGCGGCGCTGGCGGTGCTCATATCGGGGACAAGGATCATGTCCTGCTCGATGAATCCCGTCTCGCCCGCGGCCTCGCCCCAGTCGCCGGTGATGGTCTGGAAAAAGATCGAATCGGGCAGGTGGAAATGCTTCTGCTTGGCGAATTTCGAGGCGGGCAGGGCCTTGCCCCGCGCGATGCCCGGCAGGTCCGAGATGATGCATTCCACCTCGTCCAGGCGCTTGCCCTCAAGATATTCGCGCGCCGCTTGCGGCAGGTTGTCGGTCCAGTCGGCCATTCAGGCACCTCTTTTCAGGAAGGCCGCCATCCGGTCGGCCATGATCTGATGTTGCGTTGGTTGGCCGACGCGCGCGATGGCGGCATCCAGCACCTCGTCGGGCACAAGGCCCCGTCCGCGGCTTTCGGCCAGACGGGTAAAGAACTCGTCAGTATGCTCGGGGTGCGGCTGCACGGTCAGGATGCGGTCGCCATAGAGCAGGGCGGCATTGTCGCAAAAGGCATTCTGCCCGATCACGGTGGCCCCTTCGGGCAGTTTGGTCACCTGGTCCTGATGCCACGCGTTCAGCGCCATCGGCTGACCGTCGATGATGTAGTCCTGACGGCCGACCGCCCAGCCGTGGGAGTATTTCTCGACCGTGCCGCCCATCGCCTGCGCGATGATCTGATGGCCAAAGCAGACGCCGACCATGGGGCGCCCGTCCTCATAGACATCACGAATGAACTGCTCCAGCGGCGGGATCCAGTCATGCGGCTCGTAGGCGCCGTGTTTGGACCCGGTGATCAGCCAGCCGTCGCATTCGTCCGGGCGGTCCGGAAACTCGCCATCGACCACCGCATAGGTGCGAAAGCTCAGGCCATTCCCCTTCAGCAGTTCGGCGAACATGGCGTCATAATCGCCCAGATCGGCCCGGATCTCGTCAGGCGAATGGCCGGTCAAAAGGATGCCGATCGTCGTCATTTCAGGCTCGGGGGTGAGCGCAGGATGGGGGGCAGACAAGGGAGGGCCTCATAATTTGATCAAATTAAGCGTAGCGCAGCCGGAACGGCCGGGCAAGGGGTTTGGTGGAGCAGGCGTTACACCTTGTCCAGATAGGTCTTCCAGTGGTGCGATTCGTCGATTTCGCCCATCACGGCGATCTCCTGCCGCTTGGTCTGGACGTAATTGCGGATCAGGCGCTGCTCGAAAATGCGGGGCAGCAGCAGATCCGCCTCAAACAGATCGACGGCGCTTGCCCAATCGGTGGCCAGTTGCGGCAGGTCCTGGCCATAGGCGCTGCCCGACAGCGGCGCGCCGGGGTCCATCGCATCCTCGATCCCGATCAGGGCGGCGCCAAGGATGGCGGCAAAGCTGAGATAAGGGTTGATGTCGCCGCCCGCGACGCGGTGCTCGATCCGCCGCGCCCTGGGGCTGCCGCCGGGCACTCGGATCGCCGCGGTGCGGTTCTCGTAGGCCCAGCAGATCGCCGTGGGCGCATGGGCGCCCGGCGTCATCCGCGCATAGCTGTTGGCATGCGGCGCAAACACCAATGTCGAGCCCTGCATCGCCGCAAGGCAGCCGCCGATCGCATGGCGCAGCGTTTCGGTGCCCTTGGGCCCGCCATCGTCGAAGACGTTGTTGCCGTCCGCGTCCAGCACCGAGAAATGCATGTGCATGCCGTTGCCGCTGTCCTGCGCGAAAGGTTTGGCCATGAAGGTCGCGGCGCAGTCGTATTTATGCGCGAGGCCGCGAATGAGCGCCTTGAACAGCCATGTATCGTCAGCCGCGCGCATCGCGTCCTGATGGTTCAGCGTGATCTCGAACTGGCCGACACCGGCCTCCGACGTGGTGGTCTGCGCCTCGATCCCCATCGCGTCGCACGCCTCGTAAAGCGCCGACAGAAACGGATCGAACGCGTCCATCTGCGTCAGCGACAGGATCTCGGACGCATCGATGCGGCGCCGGTTGCGCGGATCGCGCACATGCTTCAGCTGCTTGCCGCTGTCATCGACCAGCGTGAATTCCAGCTCGGTCGCGGCCATGACCTGCCAGCCGCGCGCCGCATACCGCTCCAGCACGCGGGCGAGGGCGTGGCGCGCATCGCCGTAAAAGGGCGTGCCATCCTCCAGATACATCTGCATCGGGACCAGCGGCTGCTGGCTGTCCAGCCACGGCAGCGGCACCGGCCCGCGCGAGGTGGGGCGCATGATCCCGTCCGCATCGCCCGTCTCGAACACCAGCGGGCTGTTCTCGATATCGGCGCCCTTGATATCTACGTTCAGCACCGACAGCGGCATGCGAACGCCGTTCTGGTCCAGTCCGGAAAAATAGCTGGCCGGCATGCGTTTTCCGCGCATCTGGCCGTTCAGATCACAGGCCGCCACGCGAAACGTGCCGAAATTTTCGATGTCCATGAGATGTCCATTCCGTGTGGGAGGGATTGATTCACCGGATCAGGTTCAGGCGCAACCTCAATTTCTCGCGCCGCTCCTGCGGCAGGTGCCGGTTGAGGCGCATGTTGATCAGCCCGAAAACGCTGGTGACGGTCAGCGTCAGCAGGATGAAGAACCCGGCAAGGATGGGATAGGGCACGAAGGGATTGAACGTCTTGTCGGCAAAATAGCTGGCGTAATAGAGCGCGTCGCCGCGCTGCTGCCATGCGGGAAAGCCGCTGAGAAAGACCAGCGTCGTGGCGTGAAACAGGAAAATCGCCTCGTTGGTATAGGCAGGCCAGGCAAGGCGCAGCATGGTCGGCCAGATGATGCGCCGGAACCGGCGCCAGCCGGAAAAGCCATAGGCATCCGCCGCCTCGACATCGCCCTTGGGGATCGAGCGCAGCGCGCCATAGAAAATCTCGCCCGAATAGGCGGCGGTGTTCAGTACCAGCACCACCAGCGCGCCCAGCCAAGCCGAGGTGAAGGCGTCGAAAACCGCGCTGAAGCTCTTGAGGCTGAGGAACAGAAAATAGGCAAAGAAGAACTGTATGAAGAGCGGCGAGCCGCGCAGCACGAAGATGAACCATTCGCTGGGCTTGCGAATCCATGGATTGGCCGCGCCCTTGCCCAACGCGACAGCGGTGGCGATGAAGAAGCCGACAAAGACGGCGATGACGCCGAAATAGATGTTCCAGATCATGCCCGAGCCGATCAGCGTCACCTGCTGGCACAGCGTGAAATCCCCGCGCGGCAAGAGCCGCTCGCCATAACCGAGGCTGCGAAAGGCATAGTCCTGGATGGTTTGCCAGCAACTCATGCGCCAGCCTTCCGCTGCGCTTCGCCGCCGGTGGTGGCCTGTCCGTGGGTCAGCCGCGTCATGATCCGCTCCAGCACCACTTCGGAGGCTTTGGTGAATAGCAGATAGATGATCAGCAGCGCCAGGAAATACCACACCCGCCAGTCGCCATGTGGATAATCGGTAAAGCGCGGATTGGCCGTGCCGCCCAGACTGCGCGCCCAATAGACGATATCCTCGACCCCCAGCAGGAACAGCAGCGGCGTGGCCTTGATCAGCACCATCCACAGGTTCGACAGGCCCGGCAGCGCATAGACCCACATCTGCGGCACGAGGATGCGGCGGAACGCCTGGCGGCGCGTCATGCCGTAGGCTTCGGCCGTCTCCATCTGGCCGCGCGGCACGGCGCGCATGGCGCCGAACAGGACGTTGGCGGCAAAGGCGCCGAACACGATGGCAAAGGTCAGGACAGCGAGCGCGAAGCCATAGGTTTCATGCACCCATTGCGGCGCGTTGCCGAGGGGCAGCTTGGCCGCCGAGCAGACGATGAAATCGGCGCCTTGGCGGATCGGCTGGTCCCAGCCGGGGCAGAGCACCTTGTGACGCACCCATTCAAACGCCTGATCGAGCGCGATGACGAAAAACAGGAAATAAACGATGTCGGGCACGCCGCGCACCAGCGCGATATAACCCTTGCCCAGCATCCGCAGCGGCAGCAGCCGCGACCGCGCGGCCATCGCACCGCCAAAGCCGAAGGCCAGCGCGGCAGGCGCGGTGATGGCCAGAAGCAGCAGCACCGTGCCGAAGCTGGAATAGAAGGCCCATTGCTTGCCGGTCGTGAAATAGCAGGCAAACCACCGAAAGGTGCCGAGCGTTTCGGGATCTGTGCAGAAACTGAAAATGGCGGACCTCAAAGCGCGGTTGGGATTTTCGAATATTTTAACCAAGATGAAAGAGGGGGCGCGCGGCCCCCTCGATCCGGATCGCTCAGAACTTGGCGGCGCCTTCGAGCCACTTGTCGATCAGCGCGTTCAGCGTGCCGTCATCCTTCATCTCGTCGATAGCGTCCGAGAACTTCTTGTTCAGCTCGGTGTCGCTCTTGCGGATGCCCAGCGCCATGCCCTCGCCCAGAAGAATGTCGTCGCCGACGATCATCAGGCCATCATCCTCTTCGGTGACGGGAACGGCATAGGCCTTGTCCGACAGGACCGCGTCAGCCTCGCCGTTGCGCACGGCGGCCATGGTTTCCTCGGGCGTCGGGAATTCCAGCAGCGTGGCGCCGGACGAGGCGACATGGCTGGACTGGATGGTGCTGGCCTGCGCCGCGACGATCGTGTCCGGGCTGGTCAGGTCCACGCCCTCGCGCGCGACCACGTAGGAGGACGGGTCGGGTTGGGTGTAGTTGGAGGTGAAGTCGATATCCTTCTTGCGCTCTTCGGTGATCGACATGCCTGCGATGATCGCGTCATAGTTGCCCGAGGTCAGGTTCGGGATGATGCTGTCCCACTCGTTGGTGACCCATGTGCAGGTCAGCTCGGCACGCTTGCACAGCTCGTCACCCAGCTCGCGCTCGAACCCGTCGACCTCGCCCGAATCGTTGACGAAGTTGAAGGGGGGATAGGCACCTTCGGTGCCGAGGCGGATGGTATCCTGCGCGAAGGCCGCGCCAGCGGTGAGGCTGGCCACAGCGGCGGCGATGATGAGGTTTTTCATTGGTTTTCTCCCTTTGGTTGGTTGGGTTTCAGTCGGCCATGGTCGAGCTGAGAAACTGCCGTAGCCGCTCTGATCTGGGGGCGCCGAAAAGCGTTTCGGGATCGCCCTGTTCCTCGATAAGCCCCTGATGGAGAAAGACAACATGGTCACTCACATCGCGGGCCATCTTCATGTCGTGGGTCACGATCATCATGGTGCGCCCCTCGGCGGCCAGATCCTTGATGACGCGGATGACTTCCTGTTCCAGTTCGGGATCCAGCGCCGATGTCGGCTCGTCGAAGAGCAGCGCCTCGGGCTCCATCGCCAGCGCGCGGGCGATGGCGGCGCGTTGCTGCTGGCCGCCCGAAAGCTGCGCGGGATAGGCATCGCATTTGTCGCCGATCCCGACCTTCTCCAGATAGGCGCGGGCGGATTTCTCCACCTCGGCACGGGGGCGGCGCAGGACGGTGACGGGCGCTTCCATCACATTTTGCAGGATCGTCAGATGCGCCCACAGGTTGAACTGCTGGAACACCATGGCAAGGTTCGTGCGGATGCGCAGCACCTGCGCGGGATCGGCGGGCCGGCGGTTCAGGCCGCTGCCGGTCCAGCGCACAGGCTCGCCCTTGAACAGGATATCGCCCTGCTGGCTGTCCTCCAGAAGGTTGGCGCAGCGCAGGATGGTGGATTTGCCCGACCCCGACGAGCCGATCAGCGAGACGACATCGCCGCGCCGGGCGGTGATGGTCACGCCCTTGATGACTTCGAGCGAGCCGTAGGCCTTGTGCAGATTGCTGATCTCGATGACGGGTGGCTCGGTGGTCAAGGGGCGGTGTTCCTCGCAGGGGGTATCTGTGCGTCAGTAGGGAATAAATTCCCGCGTTATGCAATGGTCAATGCGGGATGCGACTCAGTGGCGCGCCGCGTCCCGAGGGGGCGGCGGGTTCGGCACGGCGCGATATTCGGCCTTTGCAATCTGCACGACACCGTAGAGCGACAGCGCATCGCGTTCGGCGGGCGCAAGGGCGGCAATCGCATCTGCCAGCGCCTTGCGGATGCGTGGTGCGTCCTGCCCGCGGCCCGTGATGAAGGGCAGCGCGGGGGTGGTGGGCGCGGTGCGTCCGATCTCGCGCAGGCGCGCGGCATGGGGATCGTGCCGCTGGATCAATCGCCAAGTCACCGCGTCGACCGCCGCGATATCGGCGCGCCCTTCGGCCACGGCAAGGGTCGAGGCCCGGTGCCCGCCCGTCGCCAGCGTCCGGCTGAAGGCAAAGCCATGCGCGGCCGCGTGGGTCTGCGGCGCGGCCCAGCCCGATTGCGACAGCGCCTCGTTATACGCCAGAATGGCGTCCGCGAACTGGGCCGGCTGCGTGCGGGTGTCGTCGCTGCGGGTCACGAAAACGCTGTTGTAATGGCCGGGCGGGCAGCCGGGCAGATCGCAGTCGGGGGCGCCGATCAGCTGGACCTCGGCGTGCAGCCGTGTGCGATAGGGATAGCCGCAGGTCTGCGACAGGATCAGCGCGGGATCTTGCCAGTGCTGCCACAGATCGCCGCCGCGTGTCAGCGCCGCGGGCGCCGCGCAGGACAGGCGGCCGCGTATCTCGTGCCAGAGCCGGTCAAGGGCGGGCGCCGTTTCGGCGCGGTCATACATCGGCAGGCTGGCGATCACGGGCGGCGCCTATTTTTGCGACGCCTCGACGCGCTGGCGGGCGGCGGCGCTGTCCACGTCGTTCACGCCCAGAAGGCTGGCGGTCATGCGCAGCAGGGCATTTTCCGGATCGGCCCGCTCGCCATCTGCCAGAACGACCTGCCACAGCGCCTCGACCACCTTCGTGCGGTCCTCGTAGGGCACCGCATCCTTGATCGCGCGGGTGAAACGGACGGTGTCGGGCGCCTGCGCCTCGGCCTGCTCGCCCTCGCGGCGCAGATCGGACGCCGCGGCGGCATCAAGGCCATAGCGGGTGGACAGGATGCGGTCGATCCGCTTGATCTCGGCCGGGGCATAGTCGCCATCGGTGCACGCGGCGCGCACCAGAAGGGCGGACAGCGCAAGGCGCGCGTCGGTTTCGGTCAGGGGCTCGGCATCGGACCCGGTGAGGCGCTTGAAGATGTCTGCTATCATGGAGACGGATATATCGCGCCGGGCGCGAAGGTCAAAACACTAATGCGTTTGCCTTATCATTTGCCGTCAGAGCGGCGCGGCGCGGGTCTGGGCGGCGTCGCAATCGGCCTTGGTCAGGCCAAGCGCCTCGCGCACCTGCACGACAATGGCCATTTCCGAGTCGCTGGGTCTGCCATCGGCCAGCATCACCTGCCACAGCGCCTCATGCGCCTCGATTCGCGCCTCGAAGCTGACGGTCTCGCGAATGAGGGTGGCGAATTTGCGCGTCGTCGGCGCCTCTGCCTCGATCTTCTCGCAGGTCGCGCGCATCTTGGCGGCGTCGATCGGGCCCAGCCCGTTCATGCGCGCCAGCAAAAGGTCGATGCGGCTGATTTCCTCGACCTCGTACCGCTCGTCGGCCTTGGCCACGCGCACCATCAGCGCACCCAGCGCCAGACGCGCGTCCGGGTCCGGCAGCGGCTCAGAGGGATCGCCCTTGAAGAGGTTCAGGATACGCGACAGCATGGCGCTACGTTTAACGGCCCCGCACGGCAGGGCAAGCGTTTTCGCCGCGGTGGCAGATCTGCGACGATCATTCGCGCCCGATCCTCGCCACATTGGCAGAAGCCATTGCTGCTTCGCCCCTCGCGATTTCATCGCCGCAAGACGCCGAAATGGGTGTGGCAAAGGGTGTTACGGTCCGCGGCGATCTGCGTTAGGGTCGGCTGGCCGCGATGTGCGCGCCCCATTTTTTCGAGACCCGACATGAGACATGAGCACGTCTGACCCTTCCTTCGCCGCGCGCACGCTCGCTGACATGCGCCGCGCGGCGCGTCATGCGTGGCATATCCTGCTGACGCGCGGACCCAGCCAGTTCCAGTTCTGGCTGATCGCGCTTTTCATCGGGATCGTGGCGGGCTTTGCGGCGCTCGTGTTCCGCAAGGGAATCGACTGGCTGCAGGTCTCTCTGTATGGCGTGGGCGATCCGCGGAACCTGAACACCTTTGCCGAGGCGCTGCCGTGGTACTGGATTCTGGTGATCCCCATTGTCGGCGGTCTGGCGGTGGGCATCATCCTCAACCGGTTCACACCGGACGGGCGGGTGCGCGCGGTGGCCGATGTCATCAGCGGCGCCGCCCTGGACAATGGCCGGGTCGAGCGGCGGGCCGGTCTTGCCTCGGCGGCGGCGTCGCTGATCACGCTTGGAACGGGCGGTTCTTCGGGCCGCGAGGGGCCGGTGGTGCACCTTGCCGGCATCATCTCCACATGGGTAAGCGAGCGCATCAATGCGAGCGGCGTGAACGGGCGTGTCCTGCTCGGCTGCGCGGTCGCGGCGGGGGTGTCGGCATCGTTCAACGCGCCCATCGCCGGGGCGCTTTTCGCGCTGGAGGTGGTGCTGCGCCACTTTGCCATACAGGCCTTCGCGCCCATTGCCATTGCCAGCGTCGCGGGGACCGTGATCAACCGGCTGGAGTTCGGCGATATCACCGAATTCACCCTGCCGGTCGCATCGACACTGGAATTCTACGTGGAACTGCCCGCCTTCCTGATCCTCGGGCTGATCTGCGGCGTGGTCGCGGCGGTGCTGATCCGCGCGGTGTTCTTTGCCGAGGATATGGGCGACGATCTGTGCCGCCGTCTGCATGTTCCCGGCTGGCTGCGCCCGGCCATCGCGGGCGCGATGCTGGGCGGCATGGCGATCGCGTTTCCCCATATCATCGGCGTCGGATACGAGACGACGGCGGCGGCCCTGTCAGGCCATCTGCTGCTGAACGAGGCGATCGTTTTTGCCGTGCTGAAGGTGGCCGCCGTGGCGATCACGCTGGGCGGGCGGATGGGGGGCGGCATCTTCTCGCCGTCGCTGATGCTGGGGGCGCTGACGGGGCTGGCCTTCGGGCTGATCGCGACGTCGATATTTCCCAACGTGTCCGGCGCGCACACGATCTATGCGCTGGCCGGCATGGGCGCCGTCGCGGCGGCGGTGCTGGGCGCGCCGATCTCGACCACGCTGATCGTGTTCGAGCTGACCGGCGACTGGCAGATCGGGATCGCGGTGATGGTCGCGGTCTCGACCTCGACGGCGCTGGGCGCGCGGTTGGTGACACGCTCGTTCTTCCTGACGCAGCTCAAGCGCCGCGGCATCCACCTGGCCGAGGGGCCGCAGGCCTATCTGCTGTCGATGACGGGCGTGGCCGGCCTGATCCGGCCCGCGAGTGACGACAGCGCGCCGGATGAGGATGTCTGCCGCGCGATGATCGACAAGGGGATCTACAGCGATATCGGATCCACGCTGGAGACCGCGATGCCGCTGTTCGAGGCGCATGCAGTGAACTACATCCCGGTCATCGCCCAAGGAACCGGCGACGCGCAGCCCGTCTATAAGGGCGTGCTGTATCACGTCGACGCGCTGAAAGCCTATAACCTCGCGCTGGCGACGTTGTCGCGCGAGGAACACGGGTAGGGCGCATTGGCGCAGCCGCAGTTGGGGGCGTCGCCCCCGCCGCCCTGCGGGCGCCTCCCCCAGGATATTTGACGCAAGAAGAAGGCGCGCCGAGCGCCAGATCCCGGCGGTGTCAGACCCGCTCGACCGCGATCAGATCGCCGGTGTGAAAGGCAAGATGGCCCTTGATGCGATCCACCTCCGGATTGGGTGCCTCATAGCACCATGCAGCGTTTTCGATCGTGCGGCTTTTGGTGACGATCGAAAAATAGCTGGCCGTGCCCTTGGCCGGGCAGACGGTGCTGTGCGCGCTGGGATCGAGAAAGGCCATCGCGATATCGGCGCGGGGGAAATAGATCACTGGCGCGCGGCCCTCTTCGGCCAGCTCCAGTGCGTTGCGGCTTTCGCCGATGACGGCGCCGCCGGCACGGACGGTCCATGTTCCGGCGGCCTCGCTGATGGTGATATCGGTCATAGGGGTGCCTTTCGTTGATCGTGGCGGCCAGAATGGCGCGTTTTCGGAGTTTTTACCAGCGCGATGTCGCGCCCGGCTTACAGCGGCTCGGTCGCCTGCGCGAGCCAGGCGGCCGCGTCCGGGCCAAGGCGCGGCGTGACCTTTTCGCGGCAGGCGGCGTGATAGCCGTTGAGCCAGTCGATTTCGGCCCTGCTCATCATCGTCTTGTCGATCAGGCGCCTGTCGATGGGCACGAAATTCAGCGTCTCGAAACTGAGCTTGTCCTCGGCGCCGTCGGCCTTTTGCACGACGATCAGGTTCTCGATGCGGATGCCGAAATGCCCCTCACGGTAATAGCCGGGCTCGTTCGACAGGATCATGCCGGGGGCGAGCGTCACCTCGCTGGCGCGGCTGATGCGCTGCGGGCCCTCATGCACGCACATGTAGACGCCGACGCCGTGGCCGGTACCATGGGCATAGTCCTGATCGGCCAGCCACAGCGGATAGCGCGCGATGGCGTCGATGTCGCGGCCCGCAATGCCCTTGGGAAAACGCAGGCGGCTGATGGCGATCATGCCTTGCAGCACGCGGGTGAAGGCCGCGCGCTCATCCTCGCCAACCGCGCCCATGGGCAGCGTGCGGGTGATGTCGGTCGTGCCGTCCAGATATTGCCCGCCGCCGTCCAGCACCAGCAGATCGCCATCGGTCAGCGTGCGGTTCGACGTCTCGGACACGCGGTAATGCGGCAGCGCGCCGTGGGGGCCGGCGCCCGCGATGGTCTCAAAGCTGATATCCAGCAGCTTGCCGGTGTCGCGGCGCGCCTGTTCCAGCCGTTTCACCACGTCGATCTCGGTGATCGTGCCGGGAGCTTGCTGGTCATACCACGTCAGGAATTCGCAAAGCGCCGCGCCGTCGCGCAGATGCGCCTCGCGCGTGGCTGCGATCTCGCCCTTCGTCTTGCAGGCCTTGGGCAGGATGCAGGGATCGGCGGCGAAGGCGGGGGTGATGCCCGCCTCTTCCAGCACGGTGACGATGGCCACCGGAACGCTCGCCGGATCGACGCGCACGGGGCTGAGCAGGATCGTGAGCGCGGCGACAAAGCCGGTATCGGGATGCGCGCTGACGCCGTCCTCGGTGCAGTTCGGCGGCAGATCGTCCAGCTTGGCGGGATGCGTGTAAAGCTCGACCCGCGCATCGTCATGCAGCACGGCAAAGGCTTGCGGGATCGGGTTGCGCGGGATGTCCGAGCCGCGGATGTTCAGCAGCCACGCGATGCTGTCGGGCAGCGTCAGGATGGCGGCGCGGTGGCCTGCCTTGCGCAGGGTTTCGGCCAGTTCGACGCGTTTTTCGGCGCTGGTCTTGCCGGCCAGATCGTCGGGATAGGCGGTGATCGCGCCGCTCGGCGGGGCAGGGCGATCCTGCCAGATGGCGTCGATCAGGTTGTCATGGGCCACGGGCGCGATGTTCGAGCCCTCCAGCGCCTCGGCCAGATCGGCGATCTCCTTGTGCGTGTGCAGCCAAGGATCAAAGCCCAGCCTGCCGCCGCCCGGCAGCGCCTCCTTCAGCCAATCCGCCAGCTTGGTTTCGGGCCAGTCAACGGGCTGAAACGCCTCCGCGTCGGTCTGCACGCGGATCTGGCTGCGATAGCGGCCATCGACGAAAACGCCCGCCCGGCCCGCGGTGATGGCGGCAAAGCCCGCCGAGCCGGTGAAGCCGGTGAGCCATGCCAGCCGCTCGTCGCCCGGCGCCACGTATTCGCCCTGATGCACGTCCGCGCGGGGTACCAGCCAGCCGTCCAGATCGGCGCCCGTCATTTCGGCGCGCAAATCGGCGAGGCGGGGCGGACCCTGTTCGGGGCGCGCCTTTTCGGAGAACGTTTGAAACATCAGGAAACCTTTCGTATGCCCATCACGCGGGCGCGCGCGCGCGGATCCTTGTCGAAGAGCGCGGCCAGCTGCTCGGTCATCGCGCCGGCCAGCTGATCGACATCCGTGATCGTCACCGCGCGGTCGTAATAGCGCGTGACGTCATGGCCTATGCCGATCGCCAGAAGCTCGACCGCCTTGCGTTTCTCGACCATGCCGATCACGTCGCGCAGGTGCTTTTCAAGATAGTTGGCGGGATTGACGCTGAGCGTGCTGTCATCGACGGGGGCGCCATCGGAGATCACCATCAGGATCTTGCGCGCCTCGCGCCGCGACATCATCCGCCGATGCGCCCATTCCAGCGCCTCGCCGTCGATATTCTCCTTGAGCAGCCCTTCCTTCATCATCAGGCCGAGGTTCTGGCGCGTGCGCCGCATCGGCGAGTCGGCGGATTTGTAGATGATGTGGCGCAGGTCATTGAGCCGCCCGGGCAGTTGCGGGCGCCCTTCGCCCAGCCACGCCTCGCGGCTCTGGCCGCCCTTCCAGGCGCGGGTGGTGAAGCCGAGGATTTCGACCTTGACGTTGCAACGCTCCAGCGTGCGCGCGAGGACATCGGCGCAGATCGCAGCGATGCTGATCGGGCGGCCGCGCATGGAGCCGGAATTGTCCAGCAGCAGCGTCACGACCGTGTCGCGAAACTCGGTATCCTTCTCGACCTTGAAGCTGAGCGGCGTCGTCGGGCTGGCCACGATGCGGGCAAGGCGGCCGGCATCCAGGATGCCTTCCTCGCGGTCGAATTCCCAGCTGCGGCTCTGCTGCGCCTGCAGGCGGCGCTGCAGCTTGTTGGCAAGGCGGCTGACGGCGCCCTTCAGCGGCTCAAGCTGCTGGTCGAGATAGGCGCGCAGGCGCTCCAGCTCGACCGGTTCGGCCAGATCCTCGGCGTGGATTTCCTCATCGAATTCAGTGGTATAGACCTGATAGTTCGGGTCCGCATCCGAGATGGGCTGGGGCGCGGGCGGCTCCATCGGGGCGTCGCCTTCGGGCAGGTCGGCCTCTTCGCCGGCCTCCTGATCGGCCATGTCGTCCATGCTGACCTGCGCCTGGGACGCGTCCTGTTGGTCCTCCTGGCTTTGCTCGGCGTCGGCCTCGGCGTCGTCGGTATCGTCCTGATCCTGGCCGGCGCTGTCGGGCTCTTCCTCGCCGGTTTCCTCCTCGGCCTGATCGTCCTGCTCGTCATCCTCGGCGTCCGGATCATCGCCCAGCTGATCGCCATATCCCAGATCCTCGATCACCTTGCGCGCGAATTTGGCAAAGGCGGATTGGTCGGCCAGCGTCTCCTGCAGGTTTTCCAGCGTCTCGCCGGCCTCGCCCTCGATGAAGCCGCGCCAAAGCTCCATGACGTTCTGCGCGCCTTCGGGCAGGGGGCGGCCGGTGGCAAGATGGCGGACAAGATAACCGGCGGCCGCGTGAAGCGGTGCATCGGCCGGATCGGTGATCTGCGCATAGCCCAGACGCGCGGCCTCGGCGGCGATCTTGGCGTCGATATTGCTGGCCGTGCCGGGCATCGCGCGCGCGCCCACCGCCTCGCAACGCGCCGTCTCCATCGCCTCGTAGATGTCGCGGGCCATGGCGCCGGGGGGGACGTATTTCGCGTGGGTCTTGTTGTCGTGATACTTGTGCCGCATCGCCAGCGCATCGGCGGTGCCGCGCGCGTGCAGCACCTCGTCGCGGGTCATGCGGCGGCTGATCTGGGGCAGGCGCATGGACTCGCCCGACACGCCCGAGGGATCGACCGAGTAGCTGACATTCAGATCCCGGTCGCCCGACAGGACCTTGGTCGCCTCGGCGAGGGCCTTCTTGAACGGATCGGCGGGATTGTCGGTGGGTTTTTTCATGTGCTTGCTCCAACGCGGCTGGGCCTTTGAGCGTTTATGTCGCCGCGCCGGGCAGAGGTCCGGCGCGGCAGGGCGATCACGCCATGCTCACGCTCGCCGCGCTCTCCGGCAGTTCCTCGTCAAAGCAGCGCTGATAGAATTCGGCGACCGTCTGGCGCTCCAGCTCGTCGCATTTGTTCAGGAAGGTCAGGCGGAAGGCATAGCCGACGTCGCGGAATATGCTGGCGTTTTGCGCCCATGCGATGACGGTCCGCGGCGACATCACGGTGCTGAGCTCACCATTCATGAAGGCCGTGCGCGACAGGTCGGCGACGGTCACCATCTGGCTGATGGTCTTGCGGCCTTTGGCGGTGTTGTAGGTGGGGTTCTTGGACAGCACGATCGCCACCTCGGCGTCATGGCTGAGATAGTTGAGCGTCGCGACAAGGCTCCAGCGGTCCATCTGGCCCTGGTTGATCTGCTGCGTGCCATGATAAAGCCCGGTCGTGTCGCCAAGGCCGACGGTGTTGGCGGTCGCAAAGAGGCGGAAATAGGGGTTCGGCGTGATCACCTGGTTCTGGTCCAGCAGCGTCAGCTTGCCGTCCGCCTCCAGCACCCGCTGGATCACGAACATCACGTCGGCGCGGCCCGCGTCATATTCGTCAAACACGATCGCGGTGGGATTGCGCAGGGCCCAGGGCAGGATTCCTTCATGAAATTCAGTGACCTGCACGCCGTCCTTCAACTTGATCGCATCCTTGCCGATCAGGTCGATCCGGCTGATGTGACTGTCAAGGTTGACGCGCACGCAGGGCCAGTTGAGGCGGCTTGCCACCTGCTCGATATGGGTCGACTTGCCGGTGCCGTGATAGCCCTGGATCATCACGCGGCGGTTGTGGGCAAAGCCCGCAAGGATCGCCAGCGTCGTGTCGCGGTCGAACTTGTAGGTGCTGTCATTGTCGGGCACACGCTCGGTCCGCTCGGCAAAGCCCTTGATATGCATGTCGCTTTCGATGCCGAACACCTCGCGCACATCGATGTCTTCGGTCGGTTTCGCGTGCGGGTCAATCATGCCGTCGGCCATATGGAGGTCCTCAATTCGCATCAATCAGGTCGTCTTGTGGTGCAACATATCGCTGGCAAGGGCAAGGGAAAGGGAAAGAATTGCTGGCCTTGCCCGCGGTGCCTCCTGTAGCGTGCAACAAAGCGCCGCACCCGGCCGGCCCTGGACAGTTGCGAGCACGCCTTGACCCATGACGATCTGGAACAGTTGATTGCCCGCACCGCCATGGGCGAGCGTTCGGCGTTCGGCGATCTTTACGCGGGCACATCGGCGAAACTTTTCGGCATCTGCCTGCGTGTCTTGGACGACCGGGCCGAGGCCGAGGAGGTGGCGCAGGAGGTCTATGTCAAGATATGGCGCCATGCGGATCGCTACCGCGTCAACGGGCTCAGCCCGATGACATGGCTGATCACCATCGCGCGCAATACCGCCATCGACCGGCTGCGCCGCCGCCGCGAGGCGCAGCCCGGCCTCGACGTGGCCGAGACGCTGGCCGATCCGGCCCCCGGTCCCGAGGCGATGGCGGTGCAGGGCGGCGAGCGCGCGCATCTGGCCGCCTGCCTTGGCGAGCTGAACGCAAACCGCGCCGAGGCGGTGCGCCGCGCCTATCTGCTGGGCGAGACCTATGCCGATCTGGCCGCCCGGTTCGACGTGCCGCTGAACACGATGCGCACATGGCTGCGACGCAGCCTCTTGCAACTGAAGGAGTGTCTGACGCGATGACCGGCCAGCCGCCATATGACGAGGATGCGGACCGCGTTCTTGCGGGCGAATACGCGCTCGGCCTGCTGTCGCCCGAGGATGCGGCGCTGTTCGAGGCGCGCATGCAGCGGCTGCCGCATGTGCGCGCGCTGTACGCGGCATGGGCCGAGGATCTGGCACGTCTGACCGACGACATCCCCGAGGCGGCGCCGCCCGCCGAACTGAAGCCGCGTATCGACGCCGATCTGTTCGGCGCTGCGCCGACGCCGCGGCGCCCCTTCGCGGGCTGGCGCGGCTTTGGCTGGCTGGTGGGCGGCGCGGTGGCGGCCGCGCTGGCGCTGCTCTTGGCGGTCAATACCGGCCTGCTGGATCCGCAGGGCGGCGCGCCGGAACAGGCGGCCGCGACGATCGCCGCCGAGGACGGCTCGCTGGTGCTGCTGGCGCGGTATGACGCGGCGGCCGGGCGGCTTCTGGTCGAGCGGCAGACAGGCACGGCCCCGGCTGGCCGCGTGCTGGAACTGTGGCTGATCGCGGGCGACAATGCGCCGGTGTCGCTGGGCGTGTTGCCGCCGGAGGGCGCGGCGCAGGTGCCCATCGGCGCCGATCTGGGCGCGCAGATGCCCGGCGGGCTTCTGGCCGTCTCGGAAGAGCCGCCGGGCGGATCGCCCACGGGCGCGCCCACCGGCGCGGTTCTGGCAAGCGGCGTCATCTCGCCGGTTTGAGCGGGGCCGCGCAGATTTTTTTACCGCGCGTCTGAAACTCGGCAGGGGAATGGTCCGTGTCTTGTAGGGTCTGCAGGCAAACCCGCCTGCACAATCCGAGGAGAGACACATGACCTTTCAAAAGACACTGATCGCCACCGCAGCCGCGCTTCTGGCCACTGCCGCCCATGCCGAGAACCCGATGGTCGGCGGCGCCGCGATGTATGCGGACAAGAACATCATCGAGAATGCCGTGAACTCGGCCGATCATGAAACTCTGGTCGCCGCCGTCAAGGCCGCGGGCCTTGTCGAGACGCTGTCGGGCGAGGGGCCGTTCACCGTTTTCGCCCCCACCGATGATGCGTTTGCGAAACTGCCCGACGGCACCGTCGAGAACCTGCTGAAGCCGGAAAATAAGGACCAGCTGACCCAGATCCTGACCTGCCACGTGGTCGGCGCGGATGCGATGTCTGGCGCCATCATGGGCATGATCGACGATGATGGCGGCGCGCATGTCGTGCCCACGCTCGGCGGCTGCAACCTGAACGCGACCTATGACGGCGGCACGATCATGCTGGAGGATGAGCAGGGCCAGACGATCAACGTCACCATCGCCGATGTCGATCAGTCGAACGGCGTGATCCATGTCGTCGACACCGTGATCCTTCCCGCGGCGGAATAGGCGCGCAATCCTGCACACGATCAGGTGAGATCGCGGGCCCGGCCCTTGCCGGACGGGCCCGCGGAATTCACATTAAAGCCAATCGCGCGTGCCACGGGCACCGCGCACCGCAAGAGGAGCGATATCATGGACAGACGACATTTCTTTACTGGCGCCGCAATCGCCGCGGGCTCTGCCGCGATCTTCGGGCGGATGGGCGTCCCGGCGCGCGCCGAAGGCACCTTCGAGGTGACCCGCACCGAGGCCGAATGGCGGGAGATGCTGAGCGAGATGGAATATGCCGTCATGCGCGAGGAAGCGACCGAGCGCGCCGGATCCTCGCCGCTGGACAAGAATTACGCGGACGGCACCTATCTGTGCCGCGGCTGCGATCTGCCGCTCTATTCGTCCGAGACGAAATATGACAGCGGCACCGGCTGGCCCAGCTTCTGGCAGGCCAAGGACGGCGCGATCGGCACCAAGGAGGACCGCTCGTTCTTTTCGGTGCGCACCGAATGTCACTGCAGCCGCTGCGGCAGCCATCTGGGCCATATCTTCGACGACGGCCCCGAGCCGACGGGCAAGCGGCACTGCCTGAACGGTGTCAGCCTGAAATTCGCCGCCGCCTGATCCCGCATTCGGAATGCAACCAAAGAGGCCGCCCGCGCGTTTTGCCATCAGTGGCCGCGAAGGCGGCCTTTTTCTGTTTCGCAATTTGCCAAGGAGGCCATCATGCAACGCAAGGGATCCGCAGTCTGGAAAGGCGATCTGAAGACCGGCAAGGGTCATGTGAGCACCGAAAGCGGCGCGCTCAAGGACAATGCCTATGGGTTCAACACCCGGTTCGAGGATACGCCCGGCACCAACCCCGAAGAGCTGGTCGGCGCCGCGCATGCCAGCTGCTATGCCATGGCGATGTCGCTGAGTCTGGGCGAGAAGGACCTGAAAGCCGATGAGATCAACGCCGCCGCCAAGGTGACGCTGTCGGAGGTCGATGGCGGCTTTGCCGTGACCAAGGTGCATCTGGATGTCACGGCCAAGATTCCCGGCATCAGCGAGGACGACTTTCAGAAAGTCGCCGAAGCGACCAAGAAGAACTGCCCGATCTCCAAGCTCTTGACGGCAGATATCACGCTGGACGCCAAGCTGCTTTGATGGCTCGGTCAACTCTGTGAATGGCGCCCGCCGGATCGCTCCGGCGGGTGTTTTCCTGCGCGCGTCGTGCGGCGGTCACTGTCCGGCGCGATAGAACACCTGACCCGCGCCCGCGGTGCCGCCAAACGCGATGACATCGAATTGCGCGTTCGGATCGTCGCCCATGCCGGGCGACCCGGCGGGCATGCCCGGCACCGCGATGCCGGTGATGTCGGGCTTCACGGTCAACAGCTTTTCGACCGCCGCCAGCGGCACATGCCCTTCGACGACATAATCGCCCACGCGGGTGGAATGGCACGAGCTAAGCTCCGGCGGCACGCCATGGGCGCGCTTGGTGCCCGCATAATCCATGTTCTCGATGATTTCGACGTCGTAGCCGTCCTTGCTGGCCAGATCGGCCCAGGCGCTGCAGCAGCCGCAATTGGGCGTCTTGGTGACGATCATCGAGGCAAGCGGGCCTTCAGCATGGACCGCCGCCGGGGCCGACAGGAAAAAGGGGGCCGCAAGCGCGGCGATGAGCAGGGAAGATTTCATGGGATCGCTCCGTTCGGGAAAGGGTGTGAAAACGTGATCTGACGTCACACGGGCCGCGGCGGGGCGGTGGGCGGCGCAGGCTCTGCGCCGGGCCTGCTGCTGTAGGCGGCGATGAAATAGGGCATGCGGAGGGGCGTGTCCACGTCGCGCGTCTCGGGCGCATCGGTGAGGAGGTAGACCGCGCAGGCAGCCGAGCCATGCGGCGCCTGCGCATCCTCGCAACAGGGCATCATCGCCTGATGGGCGGCCGGCGCGTCCTGAATCGCCGGATGCGTCACCATCGCCTGGGCATGGCCAAGCGTGGCGAAAAGCGCGGTTATGACGATCAGGACGTAACGCATGGGGCGCAGGATGCACCCGGACGCGGCCGGGTGCAAATCACCGATACGTCAGCGCGGCGCTATTTGAAGTTGCGGCTGTTCTTGATCTGGTCCCAGGCCCACATGACCTGTTGCAACTGCTCTTCCTGGCTGCGGTCGCCGCCGTTGATGTCAGGATGCAGCACCTTGATGAGCGCGCGGTAGTTCTTGCGCACCTCGGCCTTGGTCATCGTGTCCTTGGCCTCGAGAATATCGACGGCCTGCCGCTCGGTCGGGGGCAGGCGGCGCCCGCCGCCGGGCTTGTCCTTGCCGGGGTTGCGCGTGGCGTTGCCGCCCAGAACCTGATGCGGGTCCTCGATGCCCAGCCGCGCCCAGGCGCGCGCTTCGGGATCGGTAAAGGCCTTGGTCTGACGCTCCCATACCTTGTCCTTGGACATCTGGGCATTCATCTCGGCCTCGGTCGTGCCGTCAAAGAAATTCCACTTGAGGTTGTACTCGCGCACATGCTCCTGGCAGAACCAGAAATACTCGTCCAGCACATCGGGCGCCTTGGGCGCACGGTAAAGCCCGGGCTTTTCGCAGCCCTCATGCTCGCATTGGCGCTGCGACGTCTCGGACGCGCCGGACATGCCGCGCCGACCGCGCGGGTTTTTCTTCTTGGCCGTGGATACGGACATGTCGAAGCCAAAAGGATCTGATTTGGTCATCTTGCACCTCTTTGCGAGTCGAAGCCGATACTCTAATCTAATTGGACGCGAATTGAAGGGGGCGAAGGGCGAAATTATGGATAAGGCAGAAGAAATCCGCGCAGCGCTGGCGCGTGGCTTTGATGCGCAGCATCTTGAAGTCATTGACGAAAGCGAGGCCCATCGCGGTCATGCGGGCTATCCCGAAGGGGGTCAGTCGCATTTTCGTGTGCGCATGAAAGCGCCGGAGCTGTCGCATCTGTCGCGGCTGGCCCGGCACCGGGCGATCCACGCGGCCATCGGGCCGGACCTGATCGCGCGGATACACGCCCTCGCCATCGAGGTGGACGGCTAGCCCCTTGCAGTTGCGCGCCGCGTCACTCCTTGCGGGGCGTGTCCGGGCCGGGGGTGTCCGGTTTTGTTTCGGGCTCCGGCCTTTCGGGCTCTGGTGTATCCGGCTCTGGTGTATCTGGTTCCGGCGTCTGCGGCTCCGGCGCGTCCGGTTTCGGCGCGGGATCGCCGCGCGTGGGCTGCACCGACGCAAAAGACGGCTCGCGGCGTTTCGGTGTGTCGGGCGCTGCCGCCTCGGCCATGTTCTGCGCGGTCGTGATGACGTCGCCCGCGGCATCCGGCCCACCCTTGGCCCGCCGAAAGACCAGCAGCGTGCGATAGACCGTCTGCGTCGATGTCAGCCCCGCGCGTTCGTCGCTGGGCAGGATGTCGGTGCGCAGATATTCCCATCCGGCAGCGGCCTGCGCGTTCAGCACGCCTTCGACCGTCTTGGCAAAGCGCGCTTCGGGCGCCTTGATCCCTTGGGCCTTCTCGCCCTTGGACGGGGCCGGGATCACCTTGTATTCATAATGTGTCATCGCACCTGTCCGGTTTTGGGGCAGACGCAGACATACCGCAAGCTGGCGGGAATTGGAAATGCCATTCGCCCTTCGTGTCGGCGGAGGAGCGCGCGACCGTCAGTCCGAGTGAAAGGCGCGGGCGATGGGGCGGGCACCGTACCAGCCTGCCACGCCGGCAAGAATGCCCAGATAGCCGTCGATGGCGTAATGCCAGCCAAGATGCACCGATCCCATCAGGATGATCAGTGTGAAAGGCACCATAAGCCAGCCGGCCCAACGGCGCCATGCGAACGCGTGACAGGCCATAAGCGCGGTGCTCGCCAGGTGCATGCTGGGCATGGCCGAGATCCCCTTGACCGGGCCGTCGTTCAGATATCCGTCCAGCAGCATGTTCTGCACGTCCAGCGCCCAGATCGGGCTGATTTCCGCGAAACGGTGCAGCTTTTCCATCAGCGGCACGAAGGTGTCGCCATACCCAAGGGCCTGGTAATAAACCGGCCCGCCGGAGGCGAAGATCGTCGCCAGAAGATTGCCGCCGATGGCCCAGACCAACACGGATCCGATCAGGAACGTATTCCCGCGGATGTGGTTGTCGCGATCGAAACAGGCCATGAACATCACGAAATAAAAGAGGAAAAACCAGAAATGATAGGCCGCGTTCACCCAAGTCGTCGCGATGGGCGTATCCAGCAGCGGGCCAAGCAGCAGATAGGGATCAATGCCCCCATGCAGCCAGCGATCCGCGCGTGCCAGGGCCGGATCCCATGAATAAGTATTCAGATGCGGCAGTATTTCCTTGAGGAAAGAATAGTCCGTCAGGAACATGTTGATCGTCAGAAAGGCGATGAGGCCGATCGCCAGACGTTCCGGATCCAGACAGAATGTCCTTGCGTCGCTCAGAAACCAGTGGCTGGGCCGCGCGGGCCGCACGATCAGCGCCATGTAGCCGAACCGCCAGAACATCAGGAAGATCAGGAAGGCGGGAATGACGTAGCGCAGGATCGTGAACAGATGCATCGCAACGCCGAACCCGAGCGGCACCCGGTACCACGCGGCAATGCACAGCGCGGCCGCCAAGTGGAGCAGCGTCAGGACAATCAGCACGCGCGACTGCCGGATCGCGTTGGATAGAGGACCGACAAGCGCCGGCAGGCCGGTTTGCGCGGCCGCTGAAAACTGCGTGTTCATGGTCATGCTTTGCCTGCCTGTTCTGGCCCATGCTGCTTTTGCCGGACGAAACCGGCAAGCTCTGGGCAGGAATGGGCCGATTTCAGGACGGGGGGCTCAGGCTTTGCCCGGGATGCCGATGGGTCGGCCCACGCCATCAGGGCGTGGCAGCCGGTCATGAGCTTGCTGCATCGCGGCGACGTTGGCCGCGATATCGGGGGGCATGGGCGCGACGCGCGGGCCGGTCATGTCGATATGCAGCGTCAGCGATTCGGCTGTCGCCGCCAGCCACCCGTCGCGGTGATAAAGCTGCTGAAAGCTGTGAAAGCGTTTCTCGTCATGATCGAGCAGCAGGAACGCGCAGCGCACCTCGTCACCCTCGTGCAGTTCGCGCATATAGCGCACGTGAAAATCGGCGACATAGGTCGTCATTTTCCGGGTGCGCGCATAGTCGGTGCCAAAGCCGATCAGGCGATAGACATTGTCGATCCCCTCGTCGAACAGCACGTTGTAATAGGCCATGTTCAGATGGCCGTTGAAGTCGATCCATTCGGGCCGCACTTTCATCCAGTCCGACAGGGCTGGAGCGCCAAGGACGGATGCGGGCATGCTCACAGGCCCAGCTTGGCGCTGACGATTTCGTTGACCGCCTTGGGATTGGCCTTGCCGCCGGTGGCCTTCATGGTCTGGCCGACGAACCAGCCCGCCAGTTTCGGGTTGGCCTTGGCCTTTTCCACCTGCGCGGGGTTGTCCGCGATGATCTGGTCAACCGCCGCTTCGATGGCGCCGGTATCCGTCACCTGCTTCATGCCGCGCTCTTCGACGATTTTCTCCGGATCGCCGCCTTCGGAATAGACGATCTCGAACAGATCCTTTGCGATCTTGCCGGAAATGGCGTCCGAGGCGATCAGATCCACGATGCCGCCCAGCTGCGCGGGGCTGACGGGGCTGGTCGTGATGTCGGCGCCTTCCTTTTTCAGACGGCCGAACAGCTCGTTGATGACCCAGTTCGCCACCAGCTTGCCGTCGCGGCCGCGGGCGGCCTCCTCGAAATAGGCGGCATTGGCGACCTCGGCGGTCAGCACCGAGGCGTCATATTCCGACAGGCCGAAATCCAGCACGAAGCGCGCCTTCTTGGCGTCCGGCAACTCGGGCAGGGTCGCCGCGATCTGGTCCACCCACGCCTGCTCGATCTCAAGCGGCAAGAGGTCGGGGTCGGGAAAGTAGCGGTAATCATGCGCTTCTTCCTTGGAGCGCATGGACCGTGTTTCGTTCTTGTCGGGATCGTAAAGGCGGGTTTCCTGTACCACCTCGCCGCCGCCCTCGACCATGGCGATCTGGCGGCGCGCCTCGACCTCGATCGCGGCCTGGATGAAGCGCATGGAGTTCATGTTCTTGATCTCGCAGCGGGTGCCCAAGTGGCTGAAATCCTGCGTTTCCTGATATTTCTCATACTGGCCGGGGCGGCAGATGCTGACATTCACGTCCGCGCGCAGGTTGCCGTTCTGCATGTTGCCGTCGCAGGTGCCCAGGTAGCGCAGGATCTGGCGCATCTTCAGCACATAGGCCGCCGCCTCCTCGGGGCCGCGAATGTCGGGGCGGCTGACGATCTCCATCAGGCAGACGCCGGTGCGGTTCAGGTCAACAAAGGACATGTTGGGGTCCATGTCGTGGATCGACTTGCCCGCGTCCTGCTCCATGTGAATGCGCTCGATCCGCACGAGCCGCGCGATGCCCGGCTCCATGTCCACGAGGATCTCGCCCTCGCCGACGATGGGATGATAGAGCTGGCTGATCTGGTAGCCCTGCGGCAGGTCGGGGTAGAAGTAATTCTTGCGGTCGAAGGCCGATTTCAGGTTGATCTGCGCCTTCAGGCCCAGCCCCGTGCGCACCGCCTGTTCGATGCAGAACTCGTTGATGACGGGCAGCATGCCGGGCATGGCCGCGTCGATGAACGAGACGTTCGAATTCGGCTCGGCGCCGAAGCGCGTCGAGGCGCCCGAGAAGAGCTTGGCGTTCGAGGCCACCTGCGCGTGCACCTCCATGCCGATGACCAGTTCCCAGTCGTGCCTGGCGCCGACGATCACGCGGGGTTTTGGCGGCTCATATGTCAGGTCCAGCATGGCAGGCGTCCTTTGGCTCAGATGCCACGCGTTCTAGGGCAGCGCGCCCGCTGGGGCAAGAGGCGCAGGCGGCTCAGATCGACGGCAACCGGTACATTCCCGCGGGCGAGAAGGCGATGGAGTCGCCCCCGGCGATATCGTCGGCAAATTGCGCGGCGATGGCGCGCAGGGCGGTTTGCCGGCCCTCGCTGATCAGCGCGCGCCGCGAGGGCAGCGGGGACGCGCCGGGCCGGCGCAGCGCCTGGGTCCAGATCAGCGGATGCAGCTCGTGCAGGTGATCGCGCAGGATCCAGTCAAGGCACCCCTGAAGGCGCGCGCGCGCCATGCGCGCCGCCTCGGGCTCGGCCGGATCGCCGCGCAGCGTGACGGCGCAGAACGCGGCCAGCAGGTTGGCAGTGTGCTGGTCGGGGCTTCGGCGCAGGATGTCGCGCAGCCCGTCGATGAAAAACGCCGTATCCACCATCGCCAGCGCACCGTGATCCAGCGCCAGAGCGTCGAGATAGACCCACGGATAGGCGCCCGCGCCCCATATGTCGCCCGTGCGCGCGGCGGTCCGGCGCGCCTCCAGCTCCAGCAGGCGATAGCTGCCTTGCCGCTCGGGCAGAAGGGCCACGCCCAGCGCGCGCATGTGGCGCGGGCTGGCCGGATCCAGATCGATCAGATCCTCGAAATGATCGGCGATGGACGCTTCCTGCCGGTCCTGCGCGCCGACCATCAGCGCGCATTGCGCAGCCGCCAGCGAGGGCGCGTTCTCGGCAAAGCCGCAATGCGGATCGAGGATGTCGGCCGCGCGCGCAAGATGGCGCGCGGCCTGCGCCACCGCGGCGGCCGCGTCGCCGCGCGGCGGCGCCCCCCGCCAAGCCCAGGCCAGATCCACATGCGCCAGCGCCACGACCAGCGCGATGGCATAGTCGCCCGCGAATTCCGCGCCGACCGCCTCAAGCGCATCGATGCCGTCGGGCGCGGGCGCCGCGCCGTCATGCAGCGCATCCTCGGCCGCCGCTACCACGTCGCTGCGCGCGCCGAAGGCCAGCAGCAAGGCGCCCGATTCGCCCCCGGGTGTCGCGGCGCGGGTGCTGTCGGCCTCGCGGATGCGGCGGCCCAGCTCTTCCCACATCTCCTGGCGGGCGAGTTTCAATCCGCAATCCTGATAGGAGGCGCGCGCCATTTCCTCGTCCGTGACCGGCATCGAGGGCAGGATGATGCGGCGGCTGAGCGTTTCAAGATCGGGCTTGGGCGCCGCGACCGGGGCGTGGCGGCGGGGCAGGCGGCGCAGGCGGGTGCTGAAGCGGGAGAAAAGATGTGACACGGGGGACAGGAGCCTTCTTGGAGATCGGGACATCCTAGATCTGGACAGGCAATCGGGCCAAATCATGTCACGGCTGCGGAGAAGCGGTGGACAATCGTTAATGTCGGCAAGGTCCCGCCGATGCGGGCGCCAATCTTCGCCGGGCGGCGGGATTGCCAGCCCCCCGGTTTTCGGCGATCATACGCTATGAAATGGCTGCCGACATGTTTGCTGATCGCCGCGCTGGGCATGCCCAATCCGCCCGGCGCCGCGGCCGAAACCCTGCAAACGACGCGCCCGCCCGCGGGCAGTGTGCCGGTGCCGGACGCGCGCTGGGATCATCGCCCGTCGGGCGCCGAATGGACGCGCGAGGCGCTCGATGCGCTGGCCCGGCATGGCGCGCCGCTTGTGAACTCAACGCCGCGGGATATCGCCGCGTGGTGCCCCGGCTACGTGTCGGCGGATGCGGCGCGGCGGCGGGCGTTCTGGGTGGGGTTCCTGTCGGCGCTGGCCAAGTATGAAAGCACCTATCGCGCCCGCGCCGTGGGTGGCGGAGGGCTGTGGTTCGGGCTGCTTCAGA
Organism: Pelagivirga sediminicola; assembly: GCF_003072125.1. Classification (GTDB taxonomy): domain Bacteria; phylum Pseudomonadota; class Alphaproteobacteria; order Rhodobacterales; family Rhodobacteraceae; genus Roseovarius; species Roseovarius sediminicola. Next base: position 503,279 of record NZ_QCYH01000002.1, read on the forward strand.
TCCTGCCGGGCACCGCGCGCAGCTATGGCTGCAAGGCGCGGTCCGGCAGCGCGCTGACCGACGGGGGCGACAATCTGAGCTGTGCGATCCGGATCATGGCGCGGACCGTGACGCGTGACCGCGCGATTGCGCTGAATGACGGCCGCTGGCGCGGCGTGGCGGCCGATTGGGGGCCGCTGCGCGACGAGGGCAAGCGCGCCGAGATGGCCAGATGGCTGCGCGGGCAGAACTACTGCTCGCTCACCCGCTCGCTGCGCCCGCAGCCGCGCCCGGTCTCGATCGACGCGCGCCGCGCGGGCAGGGCGGCGCGCTGAGCCGGCGCGTCAGGTCTTGAGGATGCGCCCCACCATCTCGGCAGTGTCGCGGCTCAGCCCCGGCTGGCTTGCGATGCGCTCGAGCTGCGCACGGATAAGCGCCTGCCGCTCCGCATCATAGCGCCGCCATGTCTCGAAGGCCGAGCACATGCGCGCGGTCGTCTGCGGGTTCAGCGGATCCAGCTTGATCAGCCAATCGGCCAGCAGGGCGTATCCCTTGCCGGAGGCATGATGAAATCCGGCGGGCGATCCGGCCAGCGCGCCCAGAACGGCGCGAAAGCGGTTGGGGTTTTTCATCGTGAAATCAGGGTGCTGCGTCAGCCGCGCGGCCACATCGGCGGTGTCCTGGGGTGCGGCAAGGCTGACCTGCAGGCCGAACCATTTGTCGATCACCAGCCGGTCGTCCTGCCACTGGTCGTAGAAAAGGCCAAGGGCCAGATCGCCCGCCCCCGCCTGCACAAGGCACCCCAGCGCGCCAAGCTGCTGGGTCATGTTGCCCGCCGCGTCATACTGCGCCTGCGCCGCCGCGCCGCCATCGCGGCGCGAGATCATCGCCAGCGCGGCATTGGCCAGCGCCCGCGCGCCGGACTGCCCGGCATCTGGGCGATAGGGCGCATCCACCTGATACTGCGCATATAGCTGCCGCGCGGTGTCCTCCATCGCTTCGGCGCGCGCATCCTTCAGCGTCTCCAGCGCGTCATAGATCGCCTGCGGGTCGGGCGTGCCGCCGCCATCGGCAACCGCCTGCGCCAGATCGTCCTGACTGGGCAGGCCCAGCGCCAGCGCACGAAACGCCGGATCCAGATCCGCATCGCGTGCCATCGTCTGCACCGCCTCCAGATAGGCCGGATCGGGCGCGGTGCCGCCCTCGATCATCGCCAGAAGGCCCGACCGCGCCAGCGCGCGACCGGATTCCCATTTGTTGAACGGATCGGTGTCATGGGCCAGCAGGAACGCGCGTTCGGCATCATTGGTGGCGCGCTCCAGGATCACGGGCGCCGAGAATTCGCGCAGGATCGACGGAATGGGGTGCGCCGCCAATCCGGCGAAGTCAAAGCTCTGCTCGGCCTCGGTCATCTCCAGCGTCACCGTCTTTTGCACCTCGCCGCCATTCTGGCCCAAGAGGCCCACCTTGATCGGAATCACGCGCGGCGGCTTGTCGTCCTGCCCCGGTGTCGGCGGGGTTTGCTGTTTGAAATGAAGGGTATAGGTGCCGTCCCTGAAGTCATCCGTCACCGACAGGCGCGGGGTTCCGGCATCGGTATACCACCGCTTGAACTGCGCCAGATCGCGGCCGGTGACATCCTCGAACACCTTGAGCCAGTCCTCGATGGTGCAGGCTTGCCCGTCATGGCGCTTGAAATAAAGCGTCAGCGCCTTGGCCCATGCCTCGTCGCCGACCAGCGTCTTGAGCATGCCGATAACCTCGGCGCCTTTCTCATAGACTGTTGCGGTATAGAAATTGTTGATCTCGACAAAGGATTCGGGCCGCACGGGATGCGCGAGCGGCCCGTTATCCTCGCGGAACTGGCGCGCGCGCAGGGCGATCACGTCCTCGATCCGCTTGACCGGCGCGCTGCGCATGTCGGCGGTGAACTCGGCGTCGCGGAAGACGGTCAGCCCCTCTTTCAGGCACAGCTGGAACCAGTCGCGGCAGGTGATGCGGTTGCCGGTCCAGTTGTGGAAATACTCATGCGCGATGATCGCCTCGATCCGCTCGAAATTGGCGTCGGTCGAGGTTTCGGGGCTGGCCAGAACCGCGGAGGAGTTGAAGATGTTCAGCCCCTTGTTTTCCATCGCGCCCATGTTGAAATCATCGACCGCGACGATGTTGAACAGGTCCAGATCGTATTCGCGGCCATATACCTCTTCGTCCCAGCGCATCGAATCCTTCAGCGCCTGCATGCCGAAGGCGCATTTGCCCTCGTCGCCGGGGCGCACCCAGATGTTCAGCTCGACCTCGCGGCCCGACATGGTGGTGAAGCTGCCCGGATGATTGACCAGCCGCCCGGCGACCAGCGCAAAGAGATAGGCCGGTTTCGGCCACGGGTCATGCCATTCGGCAAAGCCGTCACCGGCCGCCACCGGGTTGCCGTTGGACAGCATCACCGGCTCGCCGCCCTCGATGCGCACGTCGAACACGGCCATCACGTCGGGGCGGTCCGGGTAATAGGTGATCTTGCGGAAACCCTCGGCCTCGCATTGGGTGCAATACATGCCGCTGGACATATAGAGCCCCTCCAGCGCCGTGTTGGCCGAGGGGTTGATCTCGACCTCCGCCTCCCAGACGAAGGCACCGTCCGACACGGCGCAGGTCAGGCCGTGCGGCGTGACATCGGGCTTGACCGGCGTGCCGTCGATACGGGCGGAAATCAGCGTCATGTTCTCGCCGTCCAGCGCGAAATCGCGCGCCGCCGCGTCCGGATTGGGCGCGAAGGTGATGCGGCTGAGCACACGCGTGCGCGTCGGATCAAGGCGAAAGGTCAGGTGCACGTCCCGCACCAGCCAGTTCGGCGGCGTATAGTCGGACAGATGAACGGTCTGCGGGGCGGCGTCTTGCATGATGCATCCTTTTCGGGTCGGAACCTCTGGGCTGCGCCAAGAGTTAGGGACATACGCAAGGGCCTTCAATGCCCTTCTGCCGCGCGTCCGCCCGCGCGCGGCCCCAGAAACGGAGGAGTTCCCCATGTCTGCACCCGATACCAATACCGAAGCGAAGAAAGCCGCCCACAAGACGCCGATCGCCGGGATGATCGCCGTTGTCGTCTTTGCGATCGTGCTGCTGTTCGTGTTGGTCGCGTGGCTGAGCTACGCAGGCAACGCACCCGACGAGAGCGGCGGCGTGGAAGACGGCATTAGCACTCAGGTGACGGATGACGCCGAAGTGACGGATGACGCAGAGTCGGCAACCGAAAGCGCGCCCGCAGAGGACGCGGCGCCTGCGCAGACGGACGCCGAGTAACCACGTCGGTGCCGTGGTGACGCATCGGTCCAAGGCCGATCTGCCGACAAAGACCTGCATGACATGCGGGCGCCCGTTCACGTGGCGCCGCAAGTGGGCGGATGTCTGGAAGGACGTCCGCCATTGCAGCGAGCGGTGCCGCCGCAACCGCGTAAAGGCGGGCAGAGGGGTGAGCGGCGCACGGCAATGAGGGGTTGAAATATCGCTCTGCCGCGTCAAGATGATGGGTGGTTCATTCAGAAAACGCGGGCCTCTATGCGACGACCCATTCTTGGTATCATCGGCAATCAATACGTGATCGAAGACCGGTATCCGGTTCATGCGGTGGGGCGCATGAACCTGGATGCCGCGGCGCATGTCGCGGGCGGCATGCCTTACGTCATCGCCGCCGATCCGGCTCTGGTCAGCGTCGAGGAATTGATGGAGGTCTGCGACGGCTTCATCCTGACCGGCGGCAGGGCGAATGTGCATCCCGATACATATGGCGAGCTGCCGACCGAGGCGCATGGCGCCTTTGACCCGGCGCGCGATGCGATCACACTGCCACTGGTGCGGGCCTGCGTCGAGGCGGGCCAGCCCATTCTGGGATTGTGCCGGGGATTTCAGGAAATCAACGTCGCCATGGGCGGCACGCTCTATCCCGAAATCCGCGATCTGCCGGGGCGCGACAATCACCGCATGCCGCCCGATGGCACGCTGGAGGAACAGTTTGCTTTGCGCCACGCGGTGACCTTCGACGAGGGCGGGGTATTTCACCGCCTGATGGGCACGCGTCAGGTGATGACCAACACGCTGCACGGGCAGGGTATCAAGACGCCCGGCGCGCGGATCGTTATCGAAGGGCATGCCCCGGACGGCACCGCCGAGGCGATCCATGTCAGTGGCGCCCCCGGCTTTGCGCTGGCGGTGCAGTGGCATCCTGAGTGGAACGCGGCCCACGATCCGGTGTCGCGCCCGCTGTTCGAGGCGTTCGGCATCGCCGCGCGGCATTGGGCGGCAGGGCATGGGCCGGTGCCTGCGCTGAAATCCGCGTGACAGCGGCAGGCATCTGCGCTTGTGGCGCGTGCCGGAATTTGGGTATTTGACCCAAGAAAAAGGCAGTGGCGCGGCAATTGGCCCTGTCCGCGGCTGCGGCGTGGGGGATGGTCACACGGCGGCGGCGGCGCTATGAGGTTCCGGATCCACCGAATGTCTCGAAGTCGCGGCGCTGCGCCCTATATCGAGCGTTCGGGCAGCCAAACAGGCGCGAGGCGCGATGCATCCTGAACCACCCACTCCGGGCGAAGCGGACGGCGATCCGGCGGGCGCCGAGCATGTCGGCGCGCCTGCCGAAGCGCCGATCCCGGCGGGCGGGCCGGTTTTGCGCGCGCTCTGGATTTGCGTGGGCGCGATATCGCTGGCGCTGGGCGCCATCGGTGTGATCCTGCCGCTTTTGCCGACCACGCCTTTCATCCTGCTGGCAGCCTTCGCCTTTGCCCGCAGCGCGCCGCGCCTGCGCGCGCGTCTGGCCGCAAGCCGCGTCTTCGGGCCGATCATCGACGATTGGGAGGCGCATGGCGTCATCGCGCCGCGCTACAAGATGATGGCCTGCGGCGCGATGGTGCTGGTGCTTTTGGGTTCAGTGCTGGGCGGTCTGGCATGGCGGCTGATCGGGATTCAGGCGCTCTTCATGTCCGGCGCGGCCATCTATGTGCTGAGCAGGCCCTCGGGCAAGAAGTGACGCGGCGCCCGCCGTCAGACGTGCTGGCCGCCATTCACGTCAATCGAGGCGCCGTTGACATAGGATGCCTCGGGCGAGCACAGAAAGAGCACTACGCGCGCGACTTCCTCGGACTGGCCGAGGCGGCGCAGGGGGATGGTGCGGGTGATTTCCTCGGTGCCGGGCGACAGGATCTCGGTCTCGATCTCGCCGGGGGTGACCATGTTGGTGCGGATGCCGCGCGGCCCGAACTCCGCCGCCGCCTCGCGCGTCAGGGCGGCCAGCGCGGCCTTGGAGCAGGCATAGGCCGCCCCCGCGAAAGGATGCACGCGGCTGCCGACGATCGAGCCGACATTGACGACGCAGCCCTGGGCCTGCTGAAGCTCGGGCATCAGATCGCGCATCAGCGCGGCGGGGCCGATCAGGTTGACGTTCAGCACCTGGTGCCAGACCTCGTCGGCGGTGGCGGCGATGCCCATCCGCGTGCCGCGCTCGCCCTTGGGCGAGATGCCCGCATTGTTGACGATGGCGCCAAGGCCCGTGCCGCCCAGCGCCTTGCGCACCCGTGCCACCAGATCACCGCGGGCGGCGGGATCGGCCAGATCGCCCTGAAAATGATCGGTGTCGCCGGCGTGCCAGGGGCAGCGGCTGTCGAATGCGGTGCGCGATACGGTCAGCACGCGCCAGCCGGCCGCCTGAAACGATTTCACCGTCGCGTGTCCGATGCCCCGGCTTGCGCCGGTCAGCAGAAGTGTCCTGTTGGTCATGGGGTCCCTCCGGGCGTCGGGATTACTAGTAGGCCGCCGGGCGGCGGTGTCAACGGGGCGACGCGCGTCAGGCATAGGGCCGCCCGGGCGAAGGATGGCGGGCCTGTGCGCCGGGCAACCTGTTTGCCATCGCCGCGCCGCCGGTTCAGTATCCGGGTCTCCGCCGGTATTGATCAGGGATGCGCCGCGATGCGAGCCGATGACATTCAGGGCCAGTTCGCCCCGCCGCAGATCGCCCTTGGGCGCATCCGCGCGGTGCTGGCCGAGCAGTATGGCCTTGAGGGGGATCTGGCCCCTCTCGCGGGCGAGCGCGAGCAGAACCTTCTGCTCGGCGGCGGACCGGCTGGCAAGCGTCATGTCGTCAAGATTTTCCGCCGCGCCGATGCGCCGGGCGCCATCGCCTTTCAGACACGCGCGCTGGGCTATCTGGCGCAGAGCCTGCCGGACCTGCCCCTGCCGCGCGTTCACCGGACAAGGTCCGGCGCGGCGATTCACACGCTGCAGGATCCCGAGAACGGCCCCTGCGATTTTCGCGTCCTCGATTATCTGGAGGGCCAGCCAGTCGAGTTGGGGGAGGCGCCGACGCCCGCCCTTGCCGCCGCGGCGGGGCAGCTTGTCGGCGCGGTGACGCGAACGCTCGGCGCGCTGTCCCATGATTTTGGCGCAGAGGTGATCGCGTGGGACGTGGCGAACGGGCTGCTGGGCGACGCGCAGTTCTGGGCCATGGGCGGCGGCGACATCCGCGCGCTGGAGGCGCACATGCGGCCCCGTTTCGCCGCCCTCATGCCGGTGCTGCGCCGCCAGCGGACGCATGTCGTCTATAATGATGCGCATCTGGAGAACCTTTTGCGCCCCGCGCCGGATGCGGACCGGATCACCGGGCTGATCGATTTCGGCGATATGTGGCGCGCGCCGGTGGTATGCGATGTGGCGACGCTGGCCCTTGGCTTTGCCGAGGGCGCGCAGGATGCGCCGGGCATGGCGGCGGCGGCGGTGTCGGGCTATCATGCGGCGTATCCCTTGAGCGGCGCCGAAATTGACCTGATCGAGGATGTGATGATCGCGCGGCAGGTGCTGTCGGTCATCCTTTACGACATCAAGCTGGCCGATCCGGCCCTGCAAAGCGACGAGAACACGCAGATGCGCGCGCGCCTGATGGAGCGGTTGGAACGGCTTCTTGCGCTGCCCTGGGGCCGGATCACTGCCGCGATTCATGCCATTTTGAAGAAAGGCGCGGACTAGATGAAGACCGGCGATCTGATGGCCCGCCGCCAGCGCGCGCTGGCCCCGTTCCATTATCATATGTTCGAGCGCCCGCTGCATATCGTGCGCGGCGAGGGCGTCTGGCTGTGGGATGCGGATGGGCGCAAATATCTCGATTGCTACAACAATGTGCCCTCAGTCGGGCATGCACATCCGCGCATCGTGGCCGCGATGAGCACGCAGGCGGCGCAGCTGAATACGCATACGCGCTATCTGCACGAGGGGATCGTGACGCTGGCCGAGCGGTTGCTGGCGCGCCTGCCGGACGGCATCGACACCAGCGCCTTTGTCTGCACCGGATCGGAGGCGAATGATCTGGCGTTGCAGATGGCGCGCCTGTTTACCGGCGCAGAGGGCGTCGTAGTTTATGATGGTGCCTATCACGGCAATACCGCGCTAACGCTGGCGGCATCGCCGTCCGAATACCCGCCGGCGGAGCGGCCTGAATGGCTGGCGGTGCTGGAGGCGCCAAACCTTTATCGCGGCGCTGTCCTGAGGGACGATCCGGCGCCGGGGCAGGCCCTGCTTGCGCGCGCCGTGGCCGCGCTGGATGCGCTGGAGGCACGGGGGCAGCGGATTGGCTGCCTTTTGCTGGATTGCGCCTGGGATTCCAACGGCCCGCTTCTGGCGCCGGTGGATTACGTGCAGGGCCTGTGCGCCGAGATCCGTGCGCGCGGCGGGTTGATCGTCTGCGACGAGGTGCAGGCCGGGTATTGCCGCATGGGCGCGCAATGGTGGGGCTTTCAGCGTTATGGCATCACGCCCGACATCGTCACCTGCGGCAAGCCGATGGGCGCCGGCCATCCCGTTGCCGCCGTGTTCATGCGCCGCGATATCGCCGAGCGTATGGCCGCGCATCAGGTCTATTTCAACACGTTCGGCGGCAATCCGGTGTCGGCAGCCGTCGCAAACGCGGTGATCGACGTGATCGAGGATGAGGGGCTGATGGATAACAGCGCACGCACCGGGGCCTATTTTCTGGCCGCGTTGCAGGAGCTTCAGGCGCGGCATCCGGTGATCGGCGATATCCAGGGCGTGGGGCTTTTCCATGGTCTGGACATGGTGCGGGACGCGGGCACCAAGGCGCCGTTCGGGCGCGCGGACATGGCGCGCCTTGGCAATCTGATCGCGCAGGAGGGCGTCATCACCGGCACGTCGGGGCGCCACGGCCAGACGCTCAAGCTGCGCCCGCCGCTTGTGTTCGCGCCCCATGATGCCGATCTGGCAGTGCAGGCCATCGACCGGGCGCTCGCATCATTTTCACCGCAGGAGGGACGCCGCGCATGAGCCAGGATTTCACCGGAAAGACCGTGCTGATCACCGGGGCGACGCGCGGCATCGGGCGCGGCATCGCGCAGGTGTTCGCGGCGCGCGGCGCGTCGGTCATGGCGATCGGACGCAATGATGCGGACGGCGCGGCATTGGTCGAGGAACTGCGCTGCGTGGGCGCCCGGGCGGCGTTTCATGCGGGCGACGTGTCGGTCTGGGCCGATGTCGGGGCCAGCGTCGCGGCCGCGCATGACGCGTTCGGGCCGGTCGATATCCTGTGCTGCAACGCGGGCATCTATCCCGCCGCCAGCATCGCGGAGATGCCCGTCGAGGAATGGGACCGGGTGATGGCCGTGAACCTCAAGAGCAGCTTCATGTTCGTCAAGGCCTGCCTGCCCGATTTCCAGGCAAGACCGGGCGGGCGGGCCGTTCTGGTCTCGTCCATCACGGGCGCGATGAGCGGGCATCCCGGCTGGTCGCATTACGGCGCATCGAAGGCGGGGCAACTGGGATTTCTGCGCTCTGCCGCGCTGGAACTGGCGGCTTGCGGCGCGACGATCAACGCGGTCCTGCCGGGAAACGTGGCGGCGGATGCAGCGACCGGCGCCGAGCAGGCGTATGAGCGGGCGATGGCCGCGCATATCCCCGTCGGGCGACTTGGCCAGCCGCAGGAACTGGGCCATGCGGCGGCTTTTCTCGCCTCGCCCGAGGCCGGGTTCATCACCGGCCAGACGCTTGTGGTCGATGGCGGCCAATCGCTTTTCGAGTATCAGGGCGGGCTCTGACAGCGGCTTTGCTGCCTGCGCGTCCTGCATTTGCGGGGGCTGTACGGGCCATGCAGGCCGGGGCCGCGCGGTTCCGTTCAAAATCAAACATATTTTTTACCTCGGGGCGAAACCGTATGCGGGTCGCGGCGTTGTGATCCCGACGCAGCAATGCGCAGTTTGAAACGAGGAGAAGAACATGAAACGCTTTTTGACCACGACCGCAATCGTATTGGCAATGACCGGCACCGCGCACGCGCAGTCGGACACAGGCTCGTTCGGGCAGGTGACCTATCAGGAAGGTGATTTCTATGCCTCCGACCTGATCGGCATGCGCATCTACAATTCCGAGACCCAGATGGACGCAGATGCCACCATCGCGGATGGCGGCGAGCAGGAATGGGATGACATCGGCGAGATCAACGACATCATCGTCACCAAGGATGGTCAGGTCAGCGCCGTTATTCTGGGCGTCGGGGGCTTCCTCGGCATGGGCGAGCGTGACGTGAGCGTGTCCATGGACGACATCACCGTCGTTCGCGAAGAAGGCGACAGCGACGACCGTTTCCTGGTGGTCTCGACCTCCAAGGAGGCGCTGGAAGCAGCACCTGCCTATGAGCGCGCCGATGCGGACATGGATGCCGATGTGGCCAATGACGATGTGGCCAATGATGATGCTGCAGCGACAGATGATGCTGCGGTGGTGAAAGACGAAGCCGCAGCCGATGGCACCATGGCCGCACAGGAAGGCCAGCGCCAGATGCTGACACGTCCGGCCGTCGAGCGCGAAGGCTATGCCGAAGCGGACATGGAAATGGTCAGCCAGATGACATCCGAAGATCTGGAAGGCACCACTGTCTACGGCGCCAATGACGAAAGTGTCGGCGAGATCGAATCGCTTATCGTCGGTGACGACGGCAAAGTGAGCGAGATCGTCATCAATGTCGGCGGTTTCCTCGGCCTTGGCGAAAAGCCGGTTGCAGTCACCTTTGACGAGCTGCAGATCTTGCGCGAAGAGGGCGGCGACGACTACCGCATCTATATCGACAGCACCGAACAGGCGCTGGAAGCACAGCCCGAATTCGAGGGTTGATCGCCACAGCGATATGACAGACATCAGGCCCATCCCTTGCGGATGGGCCTTTTTCTTGTGCGCATGGGGCCTGCACGGGTAGGGTCGGGCGCCCGGCGACAGCCGCGGCGCAGGCAGTCAAGGGAGAGGGGTGCAGCATGACCGGCGCGCGGATCATAGGGATGAGACTGGCGGCGCTGGTGCTGGCGCTTGCGCCGGTGGCGGCGGCCGGGCCGGGCGGCGCGCAGGAGGCGGCGGCCGAATGGTACGAGGCGCCTGCAGAGATTGTCAGCGCACCGCAGAATGCGACCGACATCCAGCGCCGCACGCCGCGCGAAAGCGTGCGCAACTTCATCGAGGTCTCGGATGCCGGGCGCCATGACGCCGCGGCGTATTTCCTCAACCTGTCCGATCTGCCCCAGGACGAGCGCGCCGCGGCGGGCGCCGATCTGGCGCGCCAGTTGGCCATCGTGATCGACCGCCAGCTCTGGATCGACTGGGCAAGCCTGTCTGCGCGGCCCGATGCGATGCAGGAACATGGCGGCGCCAACAGTGCGCTGGCCGGCAAGGCGCGCCGCGATCTGGGGCTGAAGCTGGCGCAGGTGGACGGGCAGGCCTATGAGATCCGCCTCGGGCGCTACAAGGCCGAGGGCGCCGATCCTGTCTGGCTTTTCACGCCGCAGACGGTGGACAATATCCCCGTGCTCTATCGTGCTTTCGGCCCCGCCTGGTTCGAGCGGCACATTCCCGACCAATTGACCCAGAGGGTGGCGGGGCTGCGGCTCTGGGAATGGATCCTGCTGCCATTGATGCTGGGTGCGCTTTTCGGGCTGGGATGGGCGGCGCAGCGGCTGGTTGGCTTTGTCGGTGCGCGCCTGCCCAAATCCTATCTGCGTCAGGCGATGGAGCGTTCACGCGTGCCCATGGGCCTTGTCGTCGTGGCGATCGCGGCGCAGTTCATGCTGGAGCTGGGGGTGTCCTTTTCCGGGCCCGCCACCACGATATTGCGGCCCTTCCTTCTGATCGTGATGGTGTCGGGGATCGGCCTGACCGCCTTGCGTGTCGTCGACGCCATTCTGGACCGCATCACCCTGCGGGTGATCGGCGATATCGACGACACGCGCAGCCTGGACGAGCGCGAGCTTTATACCTCGATCTACGCCGTGCGGCGGATCATCGTGCTGCTGATGGTCGGGATCGCGATCATCGTCGTTTTGTCTCGGCTGAACCTTTTTGACACGCTCGGCATGTCGCTGCTGGCCTCGGCGGGCCTGCTGACGGTGCTTCTGGGGATCGCGGGGCAGGCGGTGCTGGGCAATATCATGGCCTCGCTTCAGATCGCATTGGCCAAGCCCATCCGCATCGGCGACAGCATCCTGTTCGAGGATGACTGGGCCTATGTCGAAAGCATCTTCTACACGTTCCTGCGCCTGCGCACCTGGGACGAGCGGCGCATCATCGTGCCAGTCAAGTATTTCGTCTCACAACCGTTCGAGAACTGGTCGGTCACGGATGCGCGCATCCTCAAGACGATCACGCTCTTTCTGGATCACAAGGCCGATATCGACACGCTGCGCGAGGTGTTTTTCGATCTGGCCAAGCAGGATGAGGGCGTGATCGAACCGGAGGAGCATCTTTTCGCGGCCGTCACAGATCACACGGCGCACGGGCAGGAAATGTCGTTCTACGCCATGTCGCCCGATCCCTCGACAGGCTGGTCCACGGCGATGCGGCTGCGCGAGAAGCTGCTGGCACATATCCGGGAAAACCATCCCGACTGGTGGCCGCAAGAGCGGTTCCTGTCCGGCGCGGGCGAGGGCAGCCGCAAGGCAGCGGCGGCGGCGGACTGACCCCCGCCGCCGCGCGGGCCGCGCCAGGTCAGTCCTGACGCCCGCCCAGATTGTCGGCCTTTTCCGCGCCGCGCTGTCCCATCGGCTCGTCCGCGCCGATAGTGGTGTCATAGCGCGTCTGCGCCTCCATCTCGGCGTTCAGCTCCGCGCCCATGATCACGATATAGGCCGAGATCCAGAGCCACATCAGCAGAACGATTGCGCCGCCCAGCGAGCCGAAGCTTTCGTTGTAGGAGCCGAAATTCGCGACATAGATGCCGAACCCGATCGACGCGATCAGCCACAGCACGCAGGCGATGATCGATCCGGGCGAGGCCCACCGCCATTCCGCGCGGTCCCGATCCGGCCCGAACCGGTAGAGAAACGCGAGCGCGGCCATGAGCAGAACCAGCATGAGCAGCCAACTGGCGGCGGTGATGGCAAACTCCGCCCCTTGTCCAAGCGACACGAAGGACAGCGCCACGGGCACCGCCATCAACAGCACCATCGCCAGAACCGCGCCGAGGATCAGCGCCAGCGTGAGGCCAAGCGTGATCACCTTCAGCCAGATGAAGCCGCGCGTCTCTTCCTCGTCATAGGCAACATTCAGACCCTCGATCAAAGCGGCCACGCCCTTGGACGCCGCATATATCGCCAGCATGATACCCAGCACCGCGGCCAGCCCCAGACCGCCCTGGCGCGAGCCTGCGACCTTTTCGGCCTGCGACATGATGATTGATGCCACCTCGCGCGGCATGATGTCGGTCAGGGTCTGCAATTCCTCGACGATCTGGCCCGGCTCCACCAGCAGCCCGCCGATGGCAAGAAGCGCCGTCAGCGCCGGAAAGAGGGCGAGCAGCACGTAAAAGGCGATGCCCGCGGCAATCAGCCCGACATGATCGCTGGCCATCTCGTCCTTGACGCGAAAGGCGATATCCTTCCAGCCCTTGGCCGGAATATGGGTGGGTTTTTCAGCGTGCCTGCCACGGGCCATCGGGATCGCTCCTGCTACGAAGATATGGGGCAGGGCGGCCCGGCATCACCGGGCCGCCCTGAATGCATGCTGACAGGCTGCTCAGCTGTCTTTCTTGACGTCGCCGAGGTTTTCCTCCTCGGCCTTGTCCTTCACGGCGCCCGCGACGCGGTCCGCTGCGGATTTGGCCTTGCGGGCGGCCGCATCGGTTGCATCGGCCGCGTCCCCTTGCAGGTCCGACGCGACATTCTTGGCCTCGTCGATGCCGGCCTTGGCGACGCGCTGCGCCTTTTCCACCTCTTCGTGGTAGATGCGCTCGGCCTCGTCATAGAGATCGTCGCTGTATTCGCCGACATATTCGTCCTCAAGCCGCGTGCGCGGCAAGGCGCCCGCGACGGCCGCGCCCACGGCAAAGGCCAGCGCGCCCACGACAAGCGGATGCTCTTCGTAGAAATCGGCGACCTGATCGGCCCCGCGGTTGAGCCGCCGCGCCGCCGCGTCGCGCGCGTCCATGGCCCGGGCGCGGGCCGCGGCGATGCGCTCGCGCGCCTCTTCGGACAGATGCTCGGTGCCCTCGCTCAGGCGGCGCTGCACGGCGTCGGCATGATGCGCGGCGCTGCTCCAGACATTGCCCGCGGCGTCGCGCACGCTTTGCGCGGCGCTGCTGGCGGTATCGGCGGCGCCCTGCACCGCGTCGCGGACGGTGCCGGCGGCCTTGCCGGCGCCGGACGAGACGGCATCCGCCGCGCTGGACGAGCTCGACGCGACAGCGTCGCGCGCGCCGCTTGCCGCATCACGGACGTGATCGCCGACATGCGAGCTGGCCTCGGACACGCGCGCGCCCAGCGAAGGGCCGCCGTGGTGGCTGCCCTCCAGCTCGCCGCGGTCCCAGTCGCGCGCCCATGCGGGCTGTCCGGGGTTCGGGCGGTCCGCTGTCTGGCGGGCTCCTACCTGCCGGGCTGCTGTCTTGGGGCCGGTATAGCTGGCGCCGCGCCGGGCTGCGTATTGCGGCACGTCCTCGTCGAAATCGCGGCGGTCTCGCGGTGCGCTGTAGCGATCATCATAGCCGGACGCCTTGCGATTGTTGCCGAACATCAGCCATGCAAGGCCGACACCGGTCAGCGCCAGCGCCACGGGATTATCGCGCGCCGATTGCGCCACCGAGCGGCCGAAATCGCCGCCATGTTCGCGCACCTGATCGCCGAATTGCTGGAACATGCCGTCAAAGGACAGGCGGTTCTGCAATCCGTCGATGGAATCGCGCAGCCCGGCGCGTTCGCGCTCGATCTCGCGCTCGATGTCTTCGGGGGAACGGGTATCATTTGTCATCGTAGGCATCCTTTATGGCATGTGCATCACGCTTGACGTTCTTGGTCGTGCGCGACGGTGCGAGGCTGGACAGCTTGAGGTCATTGACCCCCTTGCCGACCATGACGAAGGCGATGATGGCCAGGACCGCACCGACGATCAGCGCGCTCCAGCCCGCATCGATCCCGGCCTCGGTCAGGGCGGCGACAAGCGCCGCGGAGAGGACATTCAGCGCCGTGAGGGCGATGATGACCGCGCCCACGATCAGCCCGAGCGCCACCGCCGCCTTGTTGAGGTTCTCCGACATCTCGGCGCGGGCCAGGTCCACTTCCTTGCGCACCAGCGCGCTGACGTGGTTGAGCGCCTCGCCCAGCATGTCGGTTACGGATTTGTTGTTCGCATCGCTCATGATGTACCTCCTGCGGTGCCGGGTGTGCGGGGCGTGGCGGGTGTGCCTGCCGCGCCGCCGGGGCGGGTGCGCGCGTGAACGCCCGAGGCGGTCTGAACATCCGCCTGCGCCGTGTTGCGCGCGCTGTAGGGCGCGCGGTCATCGCCGTCCTGCGTGTTGCCGCGATCATCGCGGCGCGCCGATGCGGTGGCAAAGCGCGTGGCGGCAAACCCGGCCAGCGCGATGCCGCCGATGAACAGCAGCGGATTGCGCTTGGCAAAATCGCTCAGCTCGCCGGCCATTTCGCCAAGATCCTTGTCGCGGATGGCTTCGGACATGTCCGCCAGCCCGCCTGCGATCTGGCCGATCGTGCGCTCCTGCGGCGATCCGCTGCGCATGTCCTCGGCGGCCTTGCGCAGGCCCGACGCCACGTCCGAGACTTCGTCGGCGACGCCCGACTTGGCGCTGTCGGCGCGGCGCATCGCCTCTTCGCGAACGGCGCTGGCGGCGTCCTGCGCAGTATCGCGCGCGCTGCTGCCCAGATCCTCGGCGGCGGATTTGGCCTTTTGCTTGATATCGTCGTTGGGTGCGTTGGATTTCGTCATGGGGGCTCTCCTGATGATCAGAATGCGAGATTGAGGATGGCGAGGATCACCACGATCAATCCGATGAGGTAAAAAATTCCGTACATGTCTTCCTCGATCTTGTTGGGACTCACAAAGCTGTGACTGTTTAGACAAGACAGGACGGGCGCAGTTTGTTCCCCAAAAAACGACAAGGGGCCGCGCAGCCGCACGGATGGCCGCCCGGATGGGGGGCGGCGCGACTACATGCCTGAAGGTCGCGGGAAAGGAGGGCCGACTTGCGGCTGCCGCGGCGCGCGGCGTTTACCCGCCGCTTGCGTCCGTGCAGACCGGGAAGTGGCAGGTATAGGCGTGGTCGGGCGTCTGCCGGGACACGTCGGGCGCCTCGCTCGCGCAGATCTCGCGCGCTCGCGGGCAGCGGCCATGAAATTCGCACCCGGCGGGCCTGCTGCGCGGGCTGGGCATCTCGCCCTCCAGGGTGATGCGCGCGCGGGCGGCATCGGGGTCCGGCTCGGGGTTGGCCGACAGCAGCGCCTCGGTATAGGGATGGCAGGGCGCGGACCAGATGCGGTCCGTCGGTCCCTGCTCGACGAAGCGGCCCAGATACATGATAGCCATGCGGTCGGTGATGTGGCGCACGACGTTCAGATTGTGGGTGATGACAAGGATCGCGATGCCCAGACGCGCCTGCATTTCGGCCAGAAGGTTCAGCACCTCGGCCTGCACGGACATATCAAGGCCCGCCGTCGGCTCGTCCGCGATGATCAGGCGCGGGTCCAGCGCCAGCGCGCGCGCCACGCCCACGCGGCGCGCCTGACCACCTGACAGCTGGTGCGGAAAGCGCGAGGCGAAATGCGCGGGCAGGCCGACCATCTCCAGCAGGCGCGTGGCCTCGGCGCGCATGTCGCCGCCCTTGCCGTGGATGCGCAAGGGCTCGGTCACGAGGCTGCCGACCGTCAGGCGCGGCGAGAGCGAGCCGGTGGGATCCTGCCACATTATCGCCATTTCGCGCCGCAGCCGCGCATATTCGCGCGCCCCGGCCTGCGTGATGTCCTGCCCGTCAAAGCGGATGGTGCCCGAATGGGCGCGCTTGAGCCCGATCAGCGTGCGCGCGACGGTGGACTTGCCCGACCCGCTTTCGCCCACAAGGCCCAGCGTTTGGCCCTTGTCGAGCGTGAAGGACACGCCAGCCACCGCGTCGAATTCACGCTCCGCCCCGGTCAGCGCGGCGCGCACCCGGCCCATCGACGGATAGCGGATGCAAAGGTTCTCGACCTCCAGAAGGGCGCTCATGTCCGGGCCTCCGTATCCAGAAGATGGCAGGCGGCGGTGTGATGCGCGCTCGCCCGGCGGGCCGCGGGATGCTCGGCGCGGCACCGGTCCCAGGCATGGGCGCAGCGGGGGGCAAAGATGCACCCTTCCGGCACGTTCACAAGGTCCGGCAATGTGCCCGCGATGGTGGGCAGATGGCGCGTCGCCTCCTTGATGCGGGCCGGATCGCACTCCAGCAGCGCCTGCGTGTAGGGATGGGCGGGCGCGTGAAAGACGCTGCGCACATCGCCCTGCTCGACCACCTCGCCGGCATACATCACGGTCACGTCGTCGCAGAGCTCGGCCACGGTGCCCAGATGATGCGACACGAACACGATGGCGCAGCCGATCTCCTGCTGAAGCTCGCGCAAAAGCTCGATGATCTGCACCTCCAGCGTGGCGTCCAGCGCCGTCGTCGGCTCGTCCGCGATCAGAAGGTCGGGCTTGGTCAGCAGCGCCATCGCGATGCAGACGCGCTGGCGCATGCCGCCCGAGAACTGGTGCGGATAGGAGCCAAGCTGCGCGGCGGCGTCGGGGATGCCGACGCGGTCCAGCATTGCGGCGGCGCGGGCGCGTTTCTCGGCGCTTGTGCCGGGGTCGCGATACTGGATATCCAGCATCTGCCGGCCGATGGTGATGACCGGGTTAAGCGCCGTCATCGGATCCTGAAAGATCATCGAAACGCGCTGTCCGCGCATGTCGCGCAGCTGCCGGTCGCTCATCTTGGTGACGTCCTGCCCGTCCATCAGGATCGCCCCGCCGGTGACCTGACCGTTGCCTGCCAGCAGGCCCGACAGGGCATAGGCCAGCGTTGACTTGCCGCAGCCGCTTTCGCCGACAAGGCCCATGATGCGGCCTTTGGGCACGTCCACGTTGATGCCGCGCAGCGCGTGCAGCCGCCCGCGCGGGGTGCCGAAATCGATCGACAGATCGCGGACCTGCAAAAGGGGGGCGTCGGTCATAGGTTGCGCCTCAGCTTGGGGTCGAAGATGTCGCGCAGCGCCTCGCCAAGGAAGGTAAAGCCGAGCGTGACAAGGATGATCGGCACCGAGCCGGCGATGACCGGCCAGGGCGAATTGCGGATGAAGTTGTAGCCGTCATTCAGGATCGTGCCCCACGAGGGCGCGGGCGGGCGCACGCCCATTCCGAGGAAGCTGAGCCCCGCCTCGGTCGCGATCACCATGGGCACGTCCATGCTGGCAAGGATCAGAAGGGGGCCAAGCACGTTGGGCAGCACATGCAGACCGAGGATGCGGAAGGTGCTGGCGCCCATGGCCTTTTCGGCAAGGATGAACTCGGCGCTGCGCAGCGTCTGCGTCTGGGTGCGCACGATGCGCGCATAGATCGGGATCGACGTGATCGCGACGACAAGGATCACGGTATAAAGCGACGGGCCGATCAGCGTGACCACGGCAAGGCCGAAGACGATCACCGGAAAGGAGCGGATCGCGTCGAAGACCAGCAAGAGGATGTTATCGAGCCATTTCGGCCCGTATCCCGCGATCAGCCCCAGCGCGAGGCCGATGGTCATCGCCGCGCCCAGCGTGGCGACCGCCACCAGCATGGCAATGCGCCCGCCCGCGATCACCCGGCTCAGCAGATCGCGGCCCAGATGATCGGTGCCCAGCCAATGCGCCGCCGACGGGCTGCCCATGCGCGGGCCCAGCATGATCTGGTTGGGATCATAGGGCGCCAGCCACGGCGCGAAAATCGCGGTGCCGACGACGATCAGCACAAGGATCAGCCCCATCAGGCCCATCGGATTCTGCGCCAGTTGGCCCAGATAGATCCGCAAGGCGGAGGGCGATTTGTAGGTGGCGGTCTCGGTCATGTCACAGCCCCTCGCGCTGGCGCGGGTCGAGCCACGCGATCACCAGATCCGAAATCAGCGTCGCCAGCACGATGATCGCCGTGGTAATCAGCACCGCGCCAAGGACGATGGGATAGTTCCGCTCGTTCACCGCCGCGACGATCAGTGCGCCGATACCGGGGCGGGCAAAGATCACCTCGACAAAGACGGCGGCGGAAAACAGATGCGCCACGCCCGCGCCGATCAGCGTGACGGCCGGCAGCACCGCGATGCGCAGCACGTAGGCGCGGGTGATGCGCCGCTCGGTCAGACCGAAGGCGCGCGCCATGCGCACGTGGCTCTCGCCCATGACCTCCAGCATGGAGGCGCGCACGATGCGTGCGATATAACCCACCCAGGAGACGCCGACGGCGAAGGCCGGCAGGATCAGGTGGATGATCTGGTCGCCAAGCCCCTCGCCCGCGCCGATGGCGGGCAGCCACCCCAGCCAGACCGCAAAGATCAGCACGCCGTAAAGGGCCATGACGAAGGACGGAATGGAAATGGTGCCGACCGACAGCACGCCGGTGACGCGGTCGATCCACGTGTTGCGGCGGATCGACGAATAGGCGCCCAAGGGGATGCCGATGGCCGCGGCCCAGAGTATCGAGACCGAAATCAGCGACAGCGTGTAGGGCAGCGCCTCCATCACGATGGTGGTGACGGAGCGGCCGGTGAACACGTCCGTGCCCATGTCGCCGCGCAGCAGGTTGCCGAAGAACGTCATCATCTGGATGGCAAAGGGCCGGTCCAGCCCCATCGCCTCGCGGGTGCGTTCGATCAGTTCGGGCGTGGCGCGCGGGCCAAGCACCATCACCGCCGGATCGCCCGGCACGAGGTGCAGCATCACGTTGAGCAGCGTCACCGCAACGGCGATGATCAGCGCCGACAGAAAAACCCTTTGGAGTGCATAGATTGCCATGGTTGCGCGGCCTCTTTGCTGCGCCGCGCGGGGCGCGCGGCCGGGGGGTGCCGCGGCCCCGCCGGATGCGGGGCCGGGCGCCGTTTCAGATGCTTACGCGGGCTTGAAGCCCAGGTAGAGCGGGCGCGCATCGGGGCGCAGCGCCGGCTCCAGATCATCGCGGAACATGACCGGACTGCCCTCATGGGTCAGGAACCGGTAGGCGCCCGATTCCTCCATCATGTCCTGCATCTGGCGATACATGTCGCCGCGCTTGTCCTTGTCGCTCTCGCTCAGCGCGGCCTCGTGAAGCTTGTCGAATTCGGGGTTGGAAAACCGCTCCCAGTTCCAGACGCCGACCTGCTCGGTCGTGAACCACGTGGTCGCATAGAACGGGTCCGGCATCATCGAAAAGCGGTTGATGACAAGCTGCATTTTCTTCCAGCGGTCGCCCTCGCTCTCCATCCCCAGCGTCCAGAAAGAGCCGCTGTCCTGCACGTTGACCTGCACCTGGATGCCGATCTGGCCCAGCTGCGCCTGGATGACCTCGGCGATGGTCTTCCACGTGGTGGCGTTGAGCGTGTCGATGGTGAGCGGCTGCGACGGCGCGCCGCCGGCCTTTTCCAGATACTCGCGCGCCTTGTCCAGATCGCCCTCGGGCGGGACCAGCGATTTCTCGCGATGGCCAATCAGGCCCGGCGCGATCAGGCCCGTCGAAGGCTCTGCCGCGCCGAAATAGGCGGCATCCATGATCTGCGGCACGTTGATCGCATACTGGATCGCCTTGCGCAGGTTTTCGTCCTTCAGCGTCTCGTTCTCGACGTTCATGCCGACCCAGACGTAATAGAGCGACGGATATTCCTCGATCACCGTGTTCTTGGGCGGGCGCGCCTTGTAGTTCTCAAGGCTGGACAGGCTGATGGCGGTATAGTCCAGATCGCCGGCCTCATAGGCGCGCTCGGCGACCTTTTCATCGTCCATCGGGATGATGCGGATCTCGTCATAGCCGGGCTTCAGATCGCCGGAATAGTCGGGGTTGCGCACCATCTTGACGTATTGGTTGGGCTTCCATTCCTCCAGAATGTAGGGGCCGGAGAACGCGGGCGGCTCCATGCCGAAATCGCTGCCATCCTCGGTGGCCTCCATCACGGCCTTTTTCGACACGATATGGCCCACGCCGTAGGGAATCGTGATGGTCCAGAGCGGCTGGAACGGCTTTTCCAGCACGATTGTGCCAGCGTATTTGTCGTCCGGGTCCAGCTCGACAGATTGCAGCGGGCCCCAGTCGCCCTTGACGGGGCTGTCATGCTCCAGCACGCGCTCGAAGGAGAATTTGACGTCCTCGGCCGTCATCTCGCCATAGCCGCCCGAAAACATGATGCCCGGCTTCAGCTTGAAGCGGATATTCGTGTCGTCGATCTGCTCCAGCTCCTCGGCGGCCTCCAGCTCGATCTCCCATTCGCGGCCCGGCTTGTAGCGGGCCAGCTTGGAATAGATGCAGTTCATCACGTCGACGTTATAGCCGTTCTGGTAGAAACCGGGGTCCAGCTTGTCGATATCGGCGTAGGAAAAGGCGCGCAGCACGCTGCCCGATTGCGCATAGAGCGCATTGGCCAGCGGCATGGTGCCGGCGGCAAGCCCTGCGGCGGCGGCCCCTTGCAGGAAGCCGCGCCGGCCGAGGGTGATGGTGTGAACTTCGTCTTTCATGGTATTGATCCTCCTTGGTTTTTGGGTGCGGTGCGCCTCATGTGCGCCCGTCATTGATGTCGGCAGACTCTAGACGTGATCGCGCGGAATCGTCTCGTCCCAGTCCTGTTCATGGGCCAGTGTATCACCTTCCCACGCGCGCAGGCTTGCACGAATGCGCAAGGCGTCTGCGGTGCTGGTCACATATGTTTCGGTTTCGGTCCGCACGGACCAGTCGCCGCGCTGCATGGCGTGGTGCCATGTGATCTGCGCGGTCGGGGCGTGGTCGGCGGCGTTTTCCAGCGCGTAGGTCTCGGTGCATTTGGCGGTGACGGTCAGATCATTGTCCTTGATGCGGAACGTGCCGTCATCATCGGTGATCGTCACCCGCGCGCCGCCCTGACCCGTGCGCTCCACCTGCCAGTCAAAGCCGCCCTTGGCCAATATCTCCACCTCCAGCGGCGGGGCGGCCCTGGGCGTGCCCAGATCGCGCAGATCCCCGTCGGTGCCGCTGCGCTCCGGCAGGGTGAGCGTGCATTTCGCCAGATCGAGCGTCAGCGTCGCCGGCTCCGGCGCGGGCCATGCCATGGGGAAATAGGTGTTCGACAGCGCAAGGCGCAGGACATGCCCCTTGCGCAGGGTTTGCGCCACGTGTTTCAGCGGCACCTGCGCGCTGTATGTCTGACCGGGGACCAGCGGCTCGGGCGTCTCGTGGCTGTCACGGTGCGTCAGGTTCAGCATGCCGTAGGTGACGCGCGTGGCGCTGCCATCCGGGGCCACGTCGACCAGCCGCGCGGCGATCAGCGCGACGGGTTTGTCGCAGGTAAAGGTGATGTCGAGCGTGGCGTCGCCCGCAATCTCGAAATCCGCCTCCAAGGGCGCGGTCTGGAAGGTGACGCTGGCCTCGTCATCGGGGCCCTGATCCACCGGCTGGTCGCCGTGATTGGCGTAAGAGCACCACTTGCCCGCCTGCAAGCCGACGGTCGCGGGCGTGGCGATCTCGGCGCTGCCGCTGCCGCTGCCGCCGCGTTGCAAGCTGCCGCTGTCGCTCATGTGCCACGCCGTGCGGCTGATATTGGGCGAGGGCCATGACGGCTCGGACACCCAGCGGCCGGCGCGCGTCTCGTAGCTGCCCTGTGGCGCCGCGTGATCCTGCATGAAGAGCCTGATCTGCGGCTCGTCCATGATGCCGGTCTCGGCGCCTTTCAGCCAGTGATCCCACCAGCGCAGCTCCTCGTCCAGCCAGTTGATGGCGGGGCCGGGGGCGCCGATATGGGGATATTTATGCGCCCAGGGACCGACCAGCGCCTTGCGCGGGCAGCTGAGGTTCTCCATCAGGCGGAACACCGTGCGCGGATACCCGTCGGCCCAGCCGGAGGCGGCATAGACCGGCACCTGCACGGCCGAATAATCCTCGCAGATCGAGCCGTGTTTCCAGAACGCATCGCGCGTCTGATGCTCCAGCCAGTTCTTCAGCCACAGGCCGCTGCCGCGCAGACGGTCCATCCACATCCCGCGCCAGCGATCGCCCACATGGCGCGGATCGGGCGCATTGGCGTTGAAGCCGAACATCGTCGCGGCCCAGCTGATCTGCTCGCACAGCATGGTGCCGCCCATGTAATGAATGTCATCCGCATAGCGGTCATCGGTGGAGCAAAGCGTCACGATCGCCTTGAGGGCAGGCGGCTGGAGCGCCGCGATCTGCAGCCCGTTGAAGCCGCCCCACGAGATGCCGACAATCCCGACGCCGCCATCGCACCAGTCCTGCGCGGCCAGCCATGCGATGATGTCGCATCCGTCCTGCAGCTCGGAGGCGGTGTATTCGTCCTGCATCACGCCTTCGGATTCGCCGCAGCCGCGAATGTCGACGCGCACGTAGGCATAGCCGTGCCCGGCGATATAGGGCGCGCGGGCAATGTCGCGGGCGAGCGTGCCGTCATTCTTGCGATAGGGCAGATATTCCAGGATCGCCGGGACCGGCGCGCTGCCCGCATCCTCGGGCAGCCAGATGCGCGCGGCCAGACGGGTGCCATCGGGCATGGTGATTTCGGTATGCTCGATCTCGCGCACGCGGCGCGGATAGTCGGAGACGATCTGCATGGCTCTGGCCCGTATGTCAGTAAAAGTTGGCACCAGTAAACGCGTGGAATCGCGATCCGGCAATTTCGCAACCACGCAGCACTTGACACTTTTTGTGCGTCAGTATGCGATAGGCGGCATGAGTGATGACCCGTTTGCCGCCAACCTTGCCTATGCCTGCAGCCTGCTGCCCTCGATCGCCGAGGTGTGCCGCCGCGTTGCCATCAACCGCCAGCAATTCAACAAGTATCTGGCCGGATCGGTGCGCCCGTCACGCCACAACATGCGGCGGATCTGCGATTTCTTCGGCGTGACCGAATCCGAGCTGCTGATGGATCCGGCGCGCTTTGCCAGCCTGATTTCGCTGCGCAAACCGTCCCAGACCAATACCGCGCTCCCGCATCACCTGAACATGATCGAGAATCTGCACCGTGCCTCGGGCGAGATGAGCCGCTATTGCGGCTGGTATTTTCGGTATTTCTATACGTTCGGCTATCCGGGCCGCATCACGCGGTCGCTGGCGGTGATCTCGGAAAAGGAGGGCCGGCACCTGTGGAAGAATATCGAGGTGGGCGTCGATCCCGAACATCTGCGCGAGCGTTTCATCGGCAAATACGAGGGGCTGGCCTTTCATCTGGGGCACCGCATCCACATCGTCGAGCATGACGTTCTGGCGGCCAGCTCGATCACGCAGCTGATGCTGTATCCGTCCTATACGCCCCGGCCCGGCCATCTGCGCGGGGTGCAGACCGGCGCGTCCATGCGGCGCGGGCGCAAGCCGGCGGCGTCGGCGGTGATGCTGGAATATCTGGGCGAGCAGATCGATACGCGCCGCGCATTGGCGCGCTGCGGGCTGTTCGAGCCGCACGAGTTGGACGACTGGATCAAGCGGCTGATCGAGAACCGGATCGATCCAGGCGAATGGGTGTTCGAGATCGACGAGATCTGAGCGGTCGCCGCGCCGTCAGCGCTTGCCGGTGCCGCTGCCCGGCTCGGGCGCCAGCAGGTTCTCGCCGGTGTCGGCCAGATCCGCCGCGTCGGCCTGTCGCTGCAGCTCGCCCGCCTCGGAGGTCAGATCGCCTTCGCCGGTCGACACGACGGCCGCATCCTCTTCGGCCTCGGCCGCTTGGGGTTCGTGCGGCGCGATCTGGACCCCGCCGTCATCGGCGTCCGCATGGCGCAGCAGCACGCCATCGGGGAAGATGATCTCGCGCGCGGAATCGGGCATCGAGATACCGGCATTCTGCAGCGCCAGCTTGACCTGCCGCATCACCGCCGAGCGGACCTTGAAGATCGAATAGGATTTGCCGTCGAACCAGTATTGCACGCGGATATTGACGGTCGACGCGCCCAGTTCGTCCACCAACGCGCTGGGCTCGGGATCGTCCAGAACGGCGGGATGGCCGCGCAGCGCGGCGATCATGACTTCCTGCGCCTTCAGCACCGAATCGTCATAGCCGATGCCGACGATGAATTCAGACCGCCGGTTGGGATTGCTGGAAAAGTTCTCGATGATGCTTTTGTAGACGACGGCGTTGGGGATCTGCACATGGTTGCCATCCAGCGTCAGCAGCACGGTCGTGCGCATGTTGAGGTTCTGCACGATGCCCTGATGATCGGCCACGCGGATCCAGTCGCCCGCGCGGAACGGGTTGCGAACGCTCAGCAGGATACTGGCCAGCGAGTTCTCGGCGATCTCGCGGAACGCAAGGCCGACGATGATGCCGACCAGCCCCGTGCCGCCCAGAACCGTGATCGCCAGCCGGGTCAGGCCCGCGATCTGCAGGATCAGATAGATGCCGATCAGGATGACCGGGATCGACACCACCCGCGCCACGAAGTTCAGCAACAGCGGCGACGTGATGCGCCGGCGCAGCGACCGGCGCGCCAAGGCGGCCACGCCGCGCGACAAAAGCCATGCCAGAACAAGGATCAGGATGGCGGCGAAGGTCAGCGGCGCGAACCACTGCGCGCGCTCGGCCAGCCGCTCGATCTCGCGCCATGTGGGCGTCAGATCCCAGCTGATGTCGGGCGTCACCTCGATCCGGTCCACCACGGCGACCACGCCCTCGGTGCGCAGGGCAAGCTGGCGCGCCCATTCCTTGCGCTCGTCGTTTTCGGCGGTGCCGTCGATGAACACGATGCCTTCGCTGACTTCGACATCCAGCGCGTCGAACCAGCCGCTGGCGGTCAGGATGCGGGCCAGCCGGTCCTCGATATCGGTGTCGCGCACATCGGGCGCGACGGCGATTTCCTTTTGCGGATCGCTGGCGGCCGATTCCAGCGCGGTGGGCGATGTCTGCGCCGCGCCGGGCGCCGCGGGCAGTATCGTCGCCGCGGTGCAGAGCGCCAGCAAGGCGGCGCGCAGGGCGCCGAAAGCGGGCAGTTGTGGTAGGCGCTGGGTCATCTGTCCATCCATTTGCGGGCCGGGCCGCCAGCGTAGCGGCGGCGCGCGGCGCTGACCAGTGCATCTTGGGCGCCGCGGCCCGCCAGGGGGAACAGGGCGTGCAATCGGGCATTTTCAATCGCCGCGATTCGCTTTAGCAAGGGCGTGCTTCGGTCCGGGCGGTTCCGCCGTCCGGTTAAAAGGGAATGCGGTGCGGCCTGATCACCCGGCCAATACCGCAGCTGCCCCCGCAACTGTAAGTGGCGAGCGATGCCGGATAAATGTCACTGCCGCAGATCATCGCGGTGGGAAGGCCCGGCCAGCAATGACCCACAAGTCAGGAGACCTGCCGCAGCCGTCACCCTGTCAGGGCGCGGGGCGCGTCCAGTCAACGGAGCTATTCCGTAGAGGTGGTGTCATGCACCGTCTGCGGAGGCGATCCCCTCCAACGACATATCGTTAGGGTCTTGCCCCCGCGGGCGAATGGAAGAATATCAACATGATACGCCATAGTCTTGATGTGCCGCGCGATGCGCCTTGCCGCCCGCCAGCGCGCCGCCACCTGGCCGGAGCGACGCCGTGAGCCGCGTGATCGCGGCGCTGGCGCTTGCGGTGCTGGCGCTTTTCGCGGGCTCGCTGCTGATCGGGCCCGCGGGGCTGGGGATCGGCGAGAGCGTGAGCGCGCTGATCCTTGGCGGCGATGGCCCGCTGCCCATGGTGATGCGCCAGATCCGCCTGCCGCGCGCCCTGCTGGCGGTGATGATCGGCGCCAGCCTTGGGCTGTCGGGCGCGGCGCTGCAGGGGTATCTGCGCAATCCGCTGGCCGAGCCGGGGCTGATCGGCGTGTCAAGCTCGGCCGCGCTGGGGGCGGTCCTGTCGATCCAGACGGGGTTTGCGGCGGTGTTCGCGCTGGCGCTGCCGGTCGCGGCGCTGATCGGCGCGCTGCTTGGCGTTCTTCTGGTGCTGGCGCTGGCGGGGCGCGGAGGCGCGTCGCTGACGCTGATCCTGGCGGGGATCGCGGTGTCGGCGCTGGCCGGGGCGATGACGACGCTGGTTCTGAACCTGTCGCCGAACCCCTTTGCCGCCAACGAGATCGTGTTCTGGATGATGGGCAGTCTTGCGGACCGCTCGATGACGCATGTGTGGATCGCGCTGCCCTTCATGGCGCTGGGCTGGCTGCTGCTGGGCACTGTCGGGCGCAGTCTGGGCGCGCTGACGCTGGGCGAGGATGCAGCGGCCGCCATGGGCGTCAGCCTGCCGCGCCTGCGGCTGGTGATCGTGCTGGGCACGGCCTGCGTCGTGGGGGCCGGGACGGCGGTGGCGGGGGCCATCGGCTTTGTCGGGCTGGTGGTGCCGCATATCCTGCGCCCGCTGGTCGGCGCGCATCCGGGGCGCCTGCTGTGGGCGTCGGCGCTGGGCGGTGCGGTGATGCTGCTGGCCGCCGATATCGCCGTGCGCATGGTGCTGCCCGAGCGCGATCTGAAGCTGGGGGTTCTGACCGCGCTGGTGGGCGCGCCCTTGTTCCTGCATCTGATCTACAAGCTGCGAAAGGGCGATCTATGAGCCTCATGTCCGTCTCGAACCTGTCGGTTCGGCTGCGCAATCGCCAGATTTTCAGCGACGTGTCGTTCGACATCGGCGCGGGCGAGGTCGTGGGCCTGATCGGGCCGAATGGCGCGGGCAAGACAACGCTGATGCGCGCGGCCCTCGGGCTGATCGAGCATGGCGGCACCAGCTCGCTCGCGCAGCTGGGCGCCGGGCCGCGCGCCAAGGCCGTGTCGTGGATGCCCCAGTCGCGCGAGATTGCTTGGCCGGTCAGCGTCGAGACGCTGGTGATGCTGGGCCGCTTGCCGCATCTTGACCCCTACAGCCGCCCCACGGCGCAGGACCATGCCCGCGTCGATGAGGCGATCGGATGGATGGAGCTGGAGGGGATGCGCCACCGCACCGCCACGCGCCTGTCGGGGGGCGAGCAGGCCCGCGTGCTGATCGCCCGCGTGCTGGCGCAGGGCACACCGCTGCTGATGGCGGACGAGCCGATTGCCGGGCTGGACCCGGCCAATCAGATCGCCACGATGGAGACATTCGCGCGGCTGGCGGCCTTGGGCAAATCGGTGCTGGTATCCCTGCATGATCTGGGCCTTGCCGCGCGGCATTGCACGCGCGTGCTGATGCTGGGGCAGGGCGGGCTGGTTGCGGACGGGCCTGCCGAGAAGGTGCTGACGCCCGAGCGGCTGGCCGAGATCTTCCACATCACCGCATGGTATCAGAACACCGATCAGGGCCCCGTGTATCAGCCGCTCGACGTCATCGGGCGCGGGCCGCGTTCGGGGTGATCGGGCGCGTCACGCCGCCAGCGAGAGCAATCCCTCGACGTCCAGATGCGCCTCGACATGTGCGGCCAGCGCGTCGAGCGTCGCCTCCACCCCCGCGGAATAGGCGTGATCCGACGGCTGCGCGCCCAAGGCCGCGAGCCACGCGCGGCGAAAGCTGTCATCGGCGAACATGCCGTGCAGATAGCTGCCCGCAACGCGCCCGTCCGCCGATATGGCGCCTTCCGGTCGGCCGTTCACCTGGGCGAAGGGGCGGGCGCAATCGGGCCCGTCCGATTGGCCGATGTGGATCTCGTACCCCGCGAAGGGCAGGTCCAGCGCGGCGTGGCGCGCATGTGCCAGTGTCGTTTGCTTGTCGCCGCCCATGACGGTGCGGATGTCCAGCAGACCAAGGCCCGGCGTCTCGCCCGGCGGGCCTTCGATCCCGGCGGGATCGGCCACATTTTGCCCCAGCATCTGGTAGCCGCCGCAGATGCCCAGGACCCGCCCGCCGCGCCGGTGATGCGCGATCAGGTCGATATCCCAGCCCTGCGCGCGCAGGAATGCCAGATCGCCGCGCGTGGATTTCGTGCCCGGCAGGATCACCAGATCCGCGTCCGCCGGGATCGGCTGGCCGGGGGGCAGCATGGTGACGCGCACGCCCGGTTCCTGTGACAACGGGTCCAGATCGTCGAAATTGGCGATGCGCGACAGGCGCAGGCAGACGATGTGAAACCCCGCACGCCGAGGCGTCTCGGCGATATCGAGCGCGTCCTCCGCGGGCAGGCGCCAGGCTTCCGCGAACCACGGCAGGACACCATAACCGCGCCAGCCGGTCATGCGCCCGATCGCCGCATAGCCCTCATCGAAAAGACGAGGATCGCCGCGAAACTTGTTGATTATGAAGCCTTTTATCAGATCCGCATCCACCGGCGGCATCACCGCCTGCGTGCCCACGATCTGCGCGATCACGCCGCCGCGGTCGATATCTCCGCACAGGATCACCGGCACGCCAGCCGCCTCGGCAAAGCCCATGTTGGCAATGTCGCCCCGGCGCAGGTTGGTCTCGGCGGGGCTGCCGGCGCCCTCAATGATCACCAGATCATGCCGCGCGCCAAGGCGGCGGAAACTGTCCAGAACCGCGCCCATCAGCGTGGGTTTCAAGGCAGCGTAGTCGCGCGCCCGCGTGCTGGTCAGCCGCTTGCCCTGCACCACCACCTGCGCGCCGGTCTCGGTCTCGGGCTTCAGCAGGACGGGGTTCATGTCGCTATGCGCGGCCAGCCCGCAGGCCATGGCCTGAAGCGCCTGCGCGCGCCCGATCTCGCCGCCATCGGCGGTCACGGCGGCGTTGTTGGACATGTTCTGCGGCTTGAACGGCGCGACCGACAGACCGCGCAGCCGCGCCGCGCGGCACAGACCCGCGACCAGCATCGACTTGCCCACATTCGAGCCGGTCCCCTGGATCATCAGCGCGCGCGCCATGCGCTACATCTCGATCCCGTTCTGCGCCTTGATCCCGTCGCGGAAGGGATGTTTGATCAGCGTCATCTCCGTGACCAGATCGGCCGCCTCGATCAGCTCGGGCTTGGCGTTGCGGCCCGTGAGGCAGACATGCGTCATTCGGGGTTTTTCGTGCAGCAGGAAATTCACCACCTCGTCGATGTCCAGATAATCATAACGCAGCGCGATGTTGATCTCGTCCAGCAGCACGAACTGGATTTCGGGGTCGAGGATCTGCTCGCGGGCGATCTTCCAGCCGCTTTGCGCGGCGGCGATATCGCGCTCGCGGTCCTGCGTCTCCCAGGTGAAGCCCTCGCCCGAGACGAAAAAGCGGCACTCATCGGCAAAACGCTCGCGCAGCAGCATCTTCTCGCCGGTCTGCCAGTCGCCCTTGATGAACTGCACCACCGCGCAGGGCATCCCATGCGCGATGCAGCGCATGATCATCCCGAAACCGGACGAGGATTTGCCCTTGCCCGACCCGGTATGAACCATGATCAGGCCCTTTTCCTCGGTCTTGGTCTCCATCATCTTGTCGCGCGCGGCCTTGATCTTGCGCATCTTTTCGGCGTGGCGGGTGTTTTCATCTTCGGACATGAGGCAGCTCCGTTGGATAGGGCGCAGGGCGTTGGCAGGCGAAGGCGGAATGTGCCGCGCGCCCGGCCCGCGGTCAAGCGCGTCCGCGCGGCAAGGGCCGATTGCTCTGGCAGATTGCGCCGGATGCAGCTAAGCCCTCTGGCATGAGCCAGACACTTCCCCCATGCCCCGAATGCGCGTCCGCGTTCACCTACCAGGTGGATGCGCTGCTTTTGTGCCCCGAATGCGGCCATGAATGGGCCGAAGGCGAGGCTGCGGATGACAGTGCGCAGGTGCGCGATGCGGTCGGAAATATCCTTGCCGATGGCGATACGGTGACGGTGATCAAGGATCTCAAGCTCAAGGGCTCTTCCTCGGTGGTCAAGGTCGGAACCAAGGTGCGCGGTATCCGGCTGGTCCCCGGCGATCATGACATCGATTGCAAGATCCCCGGCGTCGGACAGATCGGCCTGAAGTCGAAATTCGTCAAGAAAGTGCTGGATTGAGGCGCACCGTTTGATGCCGGATGCGGCAGGCCGGCGGCAAAATACCCGCTTTTGCGGCACATCGCCCGTCTTTTGCCCCCTGTGCTACGCCGGCCGGCGGCAAAGAGCTTGATCGCCGGGCCAATCGGCGACAGCATGGTCAGGACGGCCGCCCGCCCGGGATGTGCCAGTTAGAAAGCGGAGTATTTCATGCGTTCAGTATCCATTCTCTCGACGGCCTTTGCGCTGTTGGCCGGTTTTGCCGCCCCCTTGGCCGCGGCCCCTTGCGGTAACAATTCGGGCGGCTTTGCCGCATGGAAGTCGGCCTTTGCCCAGGAGGCGGCCAGCGCCGGTGTCGGGCAGCGCGGATTGGACGCGCTTGCGCAGGCGCAATATGCCTCAAGCACCATTGCCGCGGACCGGAACCAGAAATCCTTCAACTACTCGCTGGAGAAATTCATGCAGGTGCGCGGCGCGGACACGATCGTCGCGCAGGGCCGCCAGCGCAAGGCGCGCGACGCAGGATTCTACGCCTCGCTCGAGGCCCGCTTTGGCGTGCCGGCGGGTGTCATCATAGCCATACACGGGATGGAAACCGGGTTTGGCGGCTTCATGGGCGACAGCTCGGTCGTCTCGGCCATCACGACGCTGGCCTATGATTGCCGGCGGTCCGATTTCTTCAAACCCCACGCCATCGGCGCGCTGATGCTGGTCGATCGCGGTGCGATCACCGGATCCACCAAGGGCGCGAAACACGGCGAGCTGGGCCATACGCAGTTCCTGCCGGGCAATGCGCTGCGCTACGGCGTCGATGCCAATGGCGACGGACGCGTGGATTTCTACAACCAGGCTGACGCGCTGGCCTCGACCGCGAACTTCCTGAGCCAGAAGGGCTGGCAGCGCGGCGCCGGATATGGCGAAGGCCAGACGAATTTCGCCGTGATCAAGCAATGGAACGCCGCGGGCGTCTATCAAAAGGCGATTGCCATCATGGCCGCGCGGATCGACGGCTGATTTTGAGGGCAGGTCAATGTTGGCGAGTGTCGGCGGGGGGGCGCAAGCCCTGATTATCCCCCCAGAGGATGGCAGAGTAAGTATGAAGGATACATGACGCAAATTCTGCGTGGCTTTTATCGGGGATAAGGGAGAGGATCTTCTGATCGATGACGCCACGATGAAAGGAGCAACCCTGCTTCCGGAAACAGGCGGTCGAGGATTTCGGACCGAACGCGCCGCACGGTGGGCCGGTTCAGTCGTTTCGCACCCCCTCTATCGGACAAACTTATCCCGGAGCCTGTTGCGGCGATCTATTGCGGCGATCTGGGCGCCGTCTGGTTCCTCTGCGCGTTGTCGGAGGACAACATATTGCTGGACCGAATCTGGAAAAACGAATGCCAGCTATTCTTCCGACAATCTCTGGAGCGCGTCGATCACGCTGTCGCTCAGGGTTTGCAGATTGTCCTGCACCTGCGCTGCGGGGCAGCCCGTCTTCAGCCGCGCGGCCATGTCCGACATCGAGAAGCGGTTGGCGCCGTCCAGTGTCTTCAACTCATCCCAACTCACGGGCACGGCCACCGGACCGCCGGGGCGGGCGCGCAGGGAATAGGGGGCTATCGCCGTCGCGCCGCGCTCATTGCGCAGCCAGTCGATGAAGATGCGGCCCCGGCGTTTGGATTTCGACATCGTC
Source organism: Pelagivirga sediminicola (assembly GCF_003072125.1). Lineage (GTDB taxonomy): Bacteria > Pseudomonadota > Alphaproteobacteria > Rhodobacterales > Rhodobacteraceae > Roseovarius > Roseovarius sediminicola. The sequence goes on from NZ_QCYH01000002.1 coordinate 535,243, forward strand.
GCCGTGTAGCGGTCGGGCGCGCGGTCGGCCATCACATGCGCGAAGGTCTTCGCAAACAGCTTGACCGTGTTCCAGCCGCGGGTGCGCCGCAGCGCCAGCCAGACGTGCACGCCCTTGCCGCCGGTGACGATTGCGCCGCTTTGCAGACCCAGGTGCGCCAGCGCATCTCGGACATCGAAAGCCGCATCCTGCACATCGGACCAGTCCAGTCCTTCGTCGGGGTCCAGATCGAAGACCAGCCGGTCGGGCCGTTCCAGCCGGTCGGTGCGTGCGCCCCAGATGTGGAACTCGATGCTGCCCATCTGCGCCGCCGCGATCAGGCTCTCGGTGCGGGTGGCATAGAGGTAATCGGCGCTGCCTTCATCGCTTTCCTCGATACTGACGCGCGACAGCTCGTGGGGCATGCCGCCGCCATCGTGTTTCTGGAAAAAGCACGGCGCATCGATGCCCGACGGGCAGCGAAAAAGCGACAGGGGCCGGTGGCCCGCCAGCGCGATCAGCCGTTCGCCGACTCGCGCGTAGTGGCGCGCCACGTCGCCCTTGGTGCAGCCCGCATCGGGGAAAACGGGGCGGCCTGCGCTGCTGATGCGGATGCCCTGAACGGTGATTTCGCTGCCATCTTCCATCGGTTCCTCCAGTTGCACATCGCGGGCCTTCTTGTCATCGCGCAGACCCAGGAAACTGCCATGCCTGACATAGCCATCCTTGGTGAATTCCGTGAATTCGACTTCGGCCACCAGATCGGCGCGCACCCATTGCGCATCGCGTGCGATGTCGCCGGGAACGTCTTCGCAGGGGGGCGTCTTGCGCGGGGTCATCGCGCTCGCCACATCGGCCATCGCCGCGTCGGAAAACCCGGTGCCGACGCGGCCCTTGTAGCGCAGCGCATCGCCTTCGTGGCTGGCCAGCAAGAGCGAGGCAAAGGGCCGCCCCGCCTTGTCCGACGGGGAGTAGCCGACGATCACGAATTCCTGCCGGCGCGTGCATTTGACCTTGCGCCAGACATTGGTGCGGGTGCCGCGATAGGGCGCATCAATGCGTTTGCTGATGATGCCCTCGGCACCGGCCTTGCAGGCGTTGGCGAACACCTCGGGGCCCTTGCCGACGATATGTTCGCTCAGCCGCAGGGGGCCGCCGGTCGGCACACCGGACAGCAACCGTGCCAGACGTTCACGCCGCTCGATCTGCGGTGTTTTGCGCAAATCCTCGCCGTCGATGCGCAGCAGGTCGAAGGCAAAGAAGACCAGCGCAGAGCCCTCTTTCAGCGCCTCTTGCAGCGCGGAAAACGCCGAGCCGCGGATACGCGCGGCCATCACCTCGCCGTCGATCAGGGCCGCGTCGCAGGGCAGGGGATCGAACGCACCGCCGAGCGCGTGAAACCTGTCGGTCCAGTCTTTGCCCGAGCGCGTGAACAGCCGCGTGCCGCCCTTGCCGAGCGCGGCAAGGCAGCGATAGCCGTCGAACTTCGTCTCGTGCAGCCAGTCATCGCCTTCAGGCGCCTCGGCCACGAGCGTGGCAAGCTGCGGCTTGGTGAAGGCAGGGCGCTTGCGGGTCCGGTCGGGGGTGATCTCGGGCGGAGCCTTGGCCGGTACGTCATCGGCGATCTGCTTCATCGTGCGGCCCGTCCTGACCGAGACGGCATCCCCCTTGGTAAAGCCGTCGGGATCATCGCCTGCATAATCGTCGCGCTCCTTGATCAGCAGCCAGTTCTCGCGCGTCTCGCCCGGTTTTCCCCGCATCCGCACCAGTGCCCAGCCGCCCTTCATCCGCTGGCCTTGCAGGGTGAATTTCAGCTTGCCGTCCGCCAGACCCTGTTCAAAATCCTCCTGCGGCACCCAGGTTCCGGTGTCCCACAGCATCACCGTGCCGCCGCCATATTCGCCTTTCGGGATCGTGCCCTCGAAATCACCGTAATCCAGCGGATGGTCTTCTGTCCGCACCGCCAGACGCTTCTCTCCCGGATCGGGCGACGGCCCCTTGGTGACCGCCCAGCTGAGCAGCACGCCATGCCATTCCAGCCGGAAATCGTAGTGCAGACGGCTGGCGGCATGTTTTTGCACCAGAAAACGTCGCCTTGAGCGGCCCTTGCCCACCTCGCCGCGCGGCTCGCCCGTGCGGGAAAAATCCCGCTTGGCGTTGTAATCGGCCAGTGGATCGGGCGA
>NZ_QCYH01000020.1 GCF_003072125.1 Pelagivirga sediminicola
GCACCATGGCGCTTGGTGCCCCGTCACTGGCCTGGTTTTACGCCGCCGCGTGGCCGGTTTTTACTCCGCCGTTGACACCCGCTTCGTCTGTTTACAGCGTTCGAAGCAGTCGTCCGCAGTGGCAGTATCCAGAGTGCTGCCTGCGAGTTGAACGTCACCCAGCCCGCTGTCAGCCAAGCGATCCGAGCACTGGAAGAGCATGTCGGCGTCAAACTTCTCGACCGAAGGGTACGGCCAGCGACTTTGACCCGATGCGGACAAACGCTGTTCGACGCGGTGTCCGGCGGGATGGACCGGTTGGAACATGCGCTCGCTGAGATCAGGGCGAGTGTTACCTCCGAGACAGAGGTGAACATCGCCTGTACCGTATGTACCGGCACTTATTGGCTAATGCCGCGGCTAGCTACATTCTACAGTGCTCATCCCGAGATCAGCGCCAGGGTCGTCACCTCCAACGGAGTTCCGCAGTTCGCACCCGAAACCGATCTGTTGATCCGCTATCGGCGCGATGGCTGGGAGGACGAAAAGAGTGATCTTCTATTTCGCGAACGGGTCATCCCAGTCTGTCAACCTGAGTCAATGACGAGATTTGGGGCCGGGGATTTCGAGGCGGCTACACTTCTTCACGTCAATTCCGACGCCAACGGCTGGGCTGGTTGGGAAGAGTACTTTGAGGCGATGGGGCTTCCAGGGAAACGGCGTGCGGATCTGATTTTCGACAATTACGTCCAGGCGACGCAGGCCGCGCTGGCAGGAATGGGCGTCATGCTGGGTTGGATATCGAACACGGCCGACCTTATTTCACAAGGACGTTTGTCTGCATTTGGTACCCGAACTTTCGAACCTGGTGGGGCATATTACTTGAGCCGCGCTCATCCAAACGGGGCAAAGAAATCCGTGGAGCTGCTTGCGTCGCATTTGCTAACGGAGGATGCGCTGTCCGCTCTGACCGAACGCATAGGGACCAAACCAAACAGTGAGACCTGAAGGGTGGCGCATCGGTTTCACGCGAAGTCGCTACCGAAGCAAACTGATGGTGAGATATCACCTCGAAACCGGCGGCGAGTTTTGTTCGATCCTCCTAAGCGCAATGTTCCTGACAACATCTGACGCGGGGTCTTGGTATCAATGCCAAGATTGTCGGAAAAGAGGAGAAACACCTTGTACATTGTTCTCGCAGGAACCGGACAGGTCGGGTCGGCCGTTGCTCGCGCACTCCTGAGACGGGGTGAGCCCGCTACCGTTGTCACGCGCGATGAGAAGAACGCAGCTTCCCTGCAGCAGGCTGGTGCCGAAGTGGCGGTCGCAAACATTCGGGATGTGGCGCGATTGCGTGAGGTTTTTGGGGCCGGACGACGGGCGTTCTTGCTCAACCCTCCGGCCGATCCCTCTGGCGACACCGATGCGGAAGAACGGGCGAATGTAGATGCCATTGTCGAGGCTCTGGATGGATCCGGTCTCGAAAAGGTCGTTGCAGCATCGACTTACGGTGCACGAGCCGGAGAACGCTGCGGCGACCTGACGGTGCTGTACGAATTCGAGCAAAAGCTACGCGCACAATCCATTCCTGCGGCGGTCAACCGCGCTGCGTACTACATGAGCAACTGGGCCGGCATGCTCGAAGCGGTGCGCGAAGGTGGCAAGCTTCCGAGCTTTTTTCCTGCCGATTTCGTGCTCCCGATGGTCGCTCCCGACGATCTGGGAGAAGCCGCAGCAGAAAGACTTCTGAGCCCAGTCGGCGACATCGATGTTAGATATGTCGAGGGACCCGAACGCTATACGCCGGCGGATGTCGCCAACGCCATCGCCGATACCTTCGGCCTTTCGGTCGAGCTTGAAGTCGTTCCGCGTGAGGCTTGGCAATCCACATTCCTTCAACTCGGGTTCTCTGAAGAAGCTGCGGAGTCCTATGCCTGCATGACTGCAGCTGTCGTTGAGGGCGAAGGTTTTCAGCCTGACAATCCAGATCGTGGAACCACCAGCTTGCGTGACTACATCGGTACGCTGAACCGAGAGTGAGGACCAAGATGCGTGAAGGGGGTGGTAGTTGGCGACGATGGGAGATGTCGGAGACCTAGAGAGTTTGCGCTCCTGCTTGATGTGCTTGTCGCCGCAGGCCGATCCCACATCGTTTATCAACCTTGATCCGTCGAAGCGGGTTGGAGCCTGTTCGTGAGGTCCTCTCCAGATCCTGTGTCGCTACGACTACGCGCTTGGCGACAGTGCCAGCATCTCGAGGTGTATGACGTAGAGACCGTATTGGCGGTCGCGGAAACCGGAAGTTTTCGAAAGGCTGGGCATCTTCTGGGTGTGGGTCAGTCGACCGTCACACGTCGGATCCGCAAGGTAGAAGACGCACTCGGAGTTTCCGTATTCGAGAGGAGCCCAGCCGGTGCGCGGCTAACGGCGGCCGGTTGGAAGTTCACGTTAGAGTCGCGACAACTGGCAAATCGCTTCCTTGAAACAGTGCGAGCTGCGCGAACTGCCGGGATAGGTGGAAAAGGGCAATTGCACCTGGGCCTGACGGCATCCCTGTCGCGAGGAGAATTGCGTGAAGTCGTCGCACGATTTCAGATGCGGCACTGTGAAGTGCGATTGTCCTTCACAGAAACCGACTTGGGCGAGTTGATGACATTGTTAAGTCATAGATTTATAGATTTGGTCGCAGCAGCCGGTGAGCCAACGTCAGAGAACGGCGACATGCTGCTGCTCACAAGAGTACCGCTCTATATCGCCATAGCAGCGGATCATCCCCTAACTCAGCAGCGCAATGTTGAATGGTCAGACGTGGCGATGATGCCTTTCATGGTCAGCGCGGCCGCGCCCGGGCCGACGATTCATGACTACATCATTCGACGGGTCAGCGATTTTGCGCACAAAGTCCGTATCACCGTGCATAGGGTGCGGCGCGAGGGGCTCATGAACCTAGAGGGCCTCGGGCTCGGCATCAGTCTTGTCTGCGAACAATGGTGTGGTGTCCGGTATCCGAATGTCGTGTTCATCCCCCTTAAGAAAAACTGTAAAGCGGAGACGATCCCCTTCTCGTTGACTTGGCGCCCGAAAAACGACAACCCGGCGCTCAGGCGGTTTCTGAGCCTGGCGCGCGAGGTCGCGAAGGCTGATGCAACATCTTCCGGGCCTTCGTAAAGGCACGATCCGTCGCCATGAACCGTTGCAGCATGGGGGCAATCAGCTTCGCCGGTTCGGGCGCTGGTTCTCCGGTTTCACGCGCCATCACGGCGCCATAGTCGAGCAGATCACGATGCACGTCAGGTGGAAGTTCCACAGTCAGCTTGATGGGTTTGTCATCTGGAACGGATGAGAGCTTCAGCTTGGCGGTCATGGCTCAGCCTCCATAGGGTTCGAGGATGAGATCGCGGGTGACTATGACACGCACCGGGAAGCCCGGCCGGATCGTTAGCGTCGGTGCGACCTGCAACTGGCGCTGGACGATCTGCTGGCCTGCATCGTTGATCGTATCCTGCGCGCCATTGCGGATGGCCTGAATCAGACGGTCGTCGTCATCCATGGTGAGTTCGGCCCCGACCGAAAGCAGGGTCGAGAGGCCGGCGGCCTTGGCCAGGTCCCACCAGTGATAATCGACCCCGTCTTCAAGTCCGGCATAGCCTTGGGTATCGGCGCCAGGCTGGCGTTCGAGAACGATCGAACGGCCGTTGGGGAAGATCAGCCGGTTCCAGACGAGCAGCACACGCCGGTCGCCGAAGGTGACGTCGTTGCTGTACTCGCCGATGATGCGCGTACCCTGCGGGATCAGCACCATGCTGCCGGTGGGACTGTCGTAGATGTGCTGGGTGACCTGTGCCGTTATCTGACCGGGAAGGTCGGAGCGGATGCCGGTAATCAGCGCTGCCGGAATGACGGACCCGGCCTGCAGCACGAAGGGCGATGCCGGTGGCATGACGCGGTCGAGTGCGACGGTACGCCGGTCCACCGGGGCGTTGAGGAAGGCGAGATCGTTGTTCTGTGTGGCGCCCGGTTGGTTGCCGAGATTGAGCCCTGCGATGTTTGGCGCTGACGTTTCCCGCGTCGCGCCAGGTGCGGTCTGGAAGAACACCCGGCTGGTGCGCGCCGCTTCTTCTTCGGCAAGCCGTCGTTGTTCCTCCGGATCGACGGCTGGCGCGTTGATCGCCGTCGGCGGAACCGGCTGTCCACGCTCCTGGGCGTCGAGGATCGGTCGGCCGAGATCGCCGGGAAGTGGCGGACCGAGTACTGGACCGGTGTAGTCGCTGGGCAACTCGTTCAATCCGTCGGCGGTATTGCGGTTCTCGGTCGAATAAAGTTCGTCGCTGTCAGCGCCATTGTCGGGCGTCTGAAGCGCGTAGATCAGGGCGCCGCCGACCCCGAGCGCTCCGACCAGACCTAGGCCGGCGAGAACGCGGCGTGAGAGCCGCGTGACGCGCGGCGGGGTTCCCCGGAGGCGCATCCGTTCGGTCGTATCGTCGGCCGGCGCGTCGAGCGGCACTTCCGCTTCGCTGGTGTTGTCGATGTCACTCATGATCCGGGCCTCCCGTCGGTGCGCACGATCCTGACGGTCTGCTGGCGATCGCCACTGCCGAGCCGCAGTTCGGCCGCCGCGAAGATGCGGTCCACGATCAGGATGTTTCGGTAGATGCGGCTATTGACGATTTCCGGCTCGCCATCCGACCCGAGGACGAAGAGCGGCGGCATCTCGCCCTGCACAATCCCGGCTGGGAAGACGATATAGACACGTCTCCCGTCATCGAAGACCGAGACCGGCCGCCAGGGCGGGCTGTCACCCTGCAATCCGTAGCGGTAGTGGCGGGCCGATGCGGCCGGGATCCTCGGTGTTATGGGCGTGGCGCGCTGCGTGGCCGGGGGCTGTGGATAGGCCCATGCGACCGCTGGCATGTAGGGATCGTCGCGCGACCGCAACTCGATCATGTAGGTCCTGCGGTCGGTGGTGATGACGAGATTGGTCACGATGTCTGGCCGCGTCGGCTTGACGAGGATATGAACGCGCCGGGATGTTCCCGAGCCGCTCTCCGTGTCGCCGATGATCCAGCGGGCGGTATCGCCGGCGGCGATGGGACCGGCGCCGGTCAGCGCTTCACCCGGTTCAAGCGCGATGTTGGTGATCTGGCCCGGGGCTGCATAGACCTGATAGAGCGCGCCGTCGCTCCAGGGATAGATCTGAATCGCATTGTAGTAGCCTTCCCGGCGAGGCTCGACTCGGGCGGCCACATTGGCATTCTCGACTTGTCCCGTTGGTGTGGAAGATGCCTGTCCACCTCGCGCGACCGTCCAGGCCGGCGGCGTATGGAGCGGCCTCGGTCGTTCATCGACCGTGGGTCGCTCGACCGTGGGCAGCGGCGGCACGCTGTCATCGTAGCTGATCTCCGGCGGGCGATAGGTGGCGCATCCGGCGAGCGCCGATGCGGAAATCAGCACAAGCGGCAATGCGGTTTTACGGAGAACCGGAAGCGCGGGTTTGCGGACAATCGTGCTCACTGCCCCATCTCCCGCGACCAGTTGATGGCATTGACGTAGATGCCGAGCGGGTTGGCGCGCAGCCTCTCGGCGTCGCGCGGCGGCTGGATGACGATGGTCAGGATCGCGGTCCATCGCTCTGTTGTGGAAAGCTGGCCGTTCTCGTAATGCCGCTCGGTCCAGGCGACGCGGAAGGAATTCGGCGAGGCCCGAATGACGCTGGAGACCTCCACGGCGATCTGCTGACGTCCGACCCGTGTGAACGGGTCGTTGGCGCGGGCATAGTCGTTAAGCGCCAGCGCGCCACGATCCGTGGTGAACTCGTACGCGCGCAGCCAGTTCTGGCGCACGATGATTGCGTCAGCGGGGATCGCGCGCACCTGCTCGATAAAGTGTGCGAGATGGAAGGCGATCTGCGGATCGCTTGGCTCGAAGCTGGCGTCCGCGGGGCCGACAGCATGGGCTTCGCCGAGATTGTCGACTTCGACGACCCAGGGCACGACGTTGCCGGTCGTGGACTGCCAGACCAGGGCGCTTGCGAAGCCGCCGGAGAGGATCAGGCAGCCGAACGCCATCAGACGCCAGTTGCGGGCCTGCACGCGGGCCGAGCCGATGCGCTCGTCCCAGACCTGGGCCGCGCGTTGATATGGCGTCTCCGGTTCGGGGGATTTGCCGTAATGGGTGGTGGATCGTTTGAAGAAGCTCATGAGCGATTCCCCTCGGAAAGATTGACAGAACTGGCGCCGCCGTGGCTGTCGCCGGAGCGCACGGCATGCGCGGCGGCCTGGACGCCGTGGGAGAGACGCTGCGAGCGCTTCATGCGCTTCGCCCAGTCAGGCGCACCATCGGTTGGTGTGGATGGAGCGGCGGCGGCGCCTGCAGTGCTGGCGGTATCGCCCGGTGTCCCGCCGGTGGTTTCGAAGGCCGATCGAGCACCCGACTGGAAACTCTGTTTCATGCTGCCGGACGCTCTGGCCGCGGCGCTCCGCAACGGGGACGTCGCGGCCTTCGCGCCTGTGCTCGCCACCGCGCCGAGACCGGAAGCAACGCCGGCGGCGCCGGACTGACCCGCCGATCCGAGACTGTAGGCGGTTGCCGCTCCGCCTGCTGCAGCGGCGCCGCCGCGCGCTGCGGCGGCTGTACCGGAGAGCGCCATGCCGCCACCTCTGGCGGCGAGACCCGCGGCGCCCGCGCCTGCCAGGGCAGCGCCGCCCACGGCAAGGCCGGTCCCGACGGCCGCACCCGCGCCGAGTTGCGGTCCGCCAGAGACGATGCCGTTGGCGATGCCCGGTCCGAAGATGCCGAGGCCGAGCAGCGACAGCGCTGCGAGCACCACGGCCATCGCCTCGTCGATCGTCGGCGTGACGCCGCCGAAACCGGCGGTGAACTGCGAAAACAAGGTCGAGCCGATGCCGATGATGACCGCAAGGACCAGCACCTTGATGCCGGACGAGATGACGTTGCCGAGCACCCGTTCGGCCATGAAGGCAGTCTTGCCGAAGAGGCCGAAGGGAATGAGGACGAAGCCGGCGAGTGTCGTCAGCTTGAACTCGATCAGGGTGATGAAGAGCTGGATCGACAGGATGAAGAAGGCGAGCAGAACCAGCGCCCAGGCGAAGAGCAGGCACGCGATCTGGATGAAGTTCTCGAAGAAGGCGACCCAGCCCATCAGGTCCGAAATGGATTCGAGCAGTGGCCGCGCCGCATCGAGCCCGGTCTGGGCGACACGGCCTGGGCGCATCAGATCGGCCGCGGTGAAGCCGGTGCCCGAGGCCATCAGGCCAAGTCCGGCGAAGCTCTCGAAGACGATGCGGGCGAGATTGTTCCAGTTGCCGATGATATAGGCAAAGACGCCGACGAAGAGCGTCTTCTTGACGAGCCGCGCGATGATGTCGTCGTCGGCGCCCCAGGACCAGAAGAGCGCGGCGAGCGTCACGTCGATGACGATCAAGGTAGTGGCGATGAAGGCGACCTCGCCGCCGAGCAGACCGAAACCGCTGTCGATATAGCTGGTGAAGACCCCGAGGAATTCGTCAATGATGCCGGTATCGTCCATGGATCATTGACTCTCGTTGTCGCGCTGGACGGGCTCGGAGGGCATGCGGCCGAGGAAGCGGTCGCGAGTCTCGGCCCAGACCGCGAGACACTCGGTGTCACGAACGGCGGCTTCGCCAAGTTGCTGGCAGCGGCGCTGTTCCGCGCGCAGCGGATCGACGGAGGGCGCAAAGGCTGGCGCGGGCGCCGGTCGTGCAGGCTCCTCATCGCGCGTCAACTCGATCACCGTCGCCGTGATGGCGAAGGCGACGAAGACGACCGCTCCGATCCGCACCAGGGTCTTGCCCTCCATCGTTGCCTCCTTTCCGGCCATCGGCCGCGTCAGTTGTTGCCTGTGTTGAACATCCGCGCGTTGCCGGGCTGGTAACCGCTGCCGGGCGTCAGGAAGCGCTCGCGTTGGACGCGCCCCTGTTCGGCGGCGGCGGCGCGTTCGGCGTCGGTCAGCGCCTGGGCGCGGCCATTGGCGGCAATGACGGCCGTGAGGTCGGATAGTTGCTGGGCCTGCAATGCGAGGAGCTGATTGCCGGCCTGCGTCGCCTGCAGCGCGCCGGTCGCCCCCTGGCTCTGGTCGACAAGCGCTTCCATCTGGGCGCGGTTGGTCTCGATATTGCCCACCACGCCGGCCTGGACGCGCATTGCGTCCTGTAGACCGCCGACCGTGTTTTCCCAGCGCGAGCGCGCATCGGCCACGAGCTGCTGCTCGGAAGCGCTCAGGTCGATATTGGCGTAGTTCTGCTGGAAGACCTGGTCGATCTGCTGGACGTCGAAGGCGATGTTCTGCGCCTGCTGAAGCAGGGACTGAGTGCGGCCGACCGCCTGCTGAAGCTGCTGGAGTGACGAGTACGGCAGGTTTGCGAGATTGCGCGCCTGGTTGATGAGCATCTGCGCTTCGTTCTGAAGCTGTGTGATCTGGTTGTTGATCTGCTCGAGGGCGCGGGCCGCCTGCAGCACGTTCTGCGCATAGTTGGTGGGATCGTAGACGATCCAAGCTGCCGAGGCCGGCGGCGCCAGCACCATCGGCAGCACGGCGACCGGTGCGGCGATGAGCGCGGCGGCAAAGCGGGTCGCGCGTGAACGGGATTTACGTGTCTTCATGGTCAGTCTCCTTCTTGGGCTGGCGGGTGAGATTGCTGAGATCGGGAATGAGATCGGCCGCCCAGTCGACGCCGCGCTCCCGCAGCCAGGCAGGGAGGAAGTCCGTGTGGCCATGTTCGGTAAGAATGCGCGCGATGGCGGTCTGGTCGGTCTTGGCCGAGGTGGCGCAGAGCGCCAGCGCCACCTCGCTGAGGCCCAGCTCGAATAGCCGGTTGCCGCGCCGCGACTGGCAGTAATAATCGCGCTTGGGCGTGGCGCGCGCGAGGATCTCGATCTGGCGGTCGTTGAGGCCGAAGCGCCGGTAGATCGCGGTGATCTGCGGCTCGATCGCGCGCTCGTTCGGGAGCAGCAACCGCGTCTGGCAGCTCTCGATGATCGCGGGTGCGATGGCCGAACCGTCGATATCGCTGAGGCTTTGCGTGGCAAAGACGACGGAAGCGTTCTTCTTCCGGAGCGTCTTCAGCCATTCGCGGAGCTGGCCGGCGAACCCTTCGTCATCGAGCGCCAGCCAGCCCTCATCGATGATGATGAGGGTCGGCGATCCGTCGAGCCGGTCCTCGATGCGATGGAAGAGATAGGCCAGGACGGCGGGCGCCGCGCCGGTGCCGATTAGACCCGCGGTCTCGAAAGCCTGCACGCTCGCTCCGCCGAGATGCTCGGTCTCCGCATCGAGCAACCGTCCGTAGGCGCCGCCGACACAATAGGGCCTGAGCGCCTGCTTCAGGTCATTGGACTGGAGCAGGACTGCGAGGCCGGTGATCGTGCGTTCCCCGGCGGGCGCGGATGCGAGCGAGGTGAGTGCCGTCCAGAGATGCTCCTTCACCTCGGGCGTGATCTCGACGCCTTCGCGCATCAGGATCGCCACGACCCAGTCTGCGGCCCAGGCCCGCTCCGCCGGCTCTTCGAGACGCGACAGCGGCTGCAACGAGACGCTCTGATCATCGCCTTCGGTCAGGCCGCCGCCCAGATCGTGCCAGTCGCCGCCCATGGCGAGCGCGGCGGCGCGGATCGACCCGCCGAAATCGAAGGCGAAGACCTGGGCACCGGCATAGCGGCGGAACTGAAGCGCCATCAGCGCCAGCAGCACGGACTTGCCCGCGCCGGTCGGGCCGACGACGAGCGTGTGCCCGACATCGCCGACATGAAGGGAAAACCGGAACGGGGTGGAGCCCTCGGTCTTGCCGAACAGCAGCGGGGGCGCTGCAAGATGCTCGTCCCGTTCCGGCCCCGCCCACACGGCACTGAGGGGGATCATGTGGGCGAGATTGAGCGTGGAGATCGGCGGCTGGCGGACATTGGCGTAGACATGTCCTGGCAGCGATCCGAGCCACGCATCGACTGCGTTGATGGTCTCGGGCATTGCGGTGAAGTCGCGACCCTGGATGACCTTCTCGACCAGACGCAGCTTTTCGTCGGCAACGCGCGGATCGGTGTCCCACGCCGTCACCGTCGCGGTGACATAGGCGACACCGGCATAGTCCGCGCCGAGCTCCTGTAGGGCGAGATCGGCATCGGCGGCCTTGTTCGACGCATCGGTGTCGACCAGCACCGAGGCCTCGTTGGTCATCACCTCCTTGAGGATGGCGGCGATCGACTTGCGCTTGGCGAACCATTGCCGGCGGATGCGCGTCAGCAGTTTGGTCGCATCGGTCTTGTCCATGAGGATCGCGCGGGTCGACCAGCGATAGGGGAAGGCGAGCCGGTTGAGCTCGTCGAGCAGGCCAGGCGTGGTCGTCGTCGGGAATCCGGTGATCGTCAGGACGCGCAGATGCTCGTCGCCAAGCCGTGGCTCCAGCCCGCCGGCGAGCGGTTGATCGGCGAGTAGCGCGTCGAGATACATCGGCGTCTCGGGGACGCGAACACGGTGACGCTTGGTGGAGACGCAGCCGTGCAGGTAGGTCAGCGTCTCGGCGTCATCGAGCCAGCGGCATTCGGGCATGAAAGCATCGACCAGGCGGAGCACGCGGTCGGTGCGGTCTGCGAAGCCGGTGAGAATCTCGTGCGGATCGATGCCCTTGATCTCGCGGCCTTCATAGAGCCAGCTCTCGGCACGCGCTGCATCCTCGGCCGGCGGCAGATAGGTGAAGGTGAGGAAATAGCTCGACTCGAAATGCGACCCGGCTTCCTCGAAGCTCGCCTTGCGCTCGGCGTCGACCAGGGCGGAGGCGGCATCGGGAAAGCGACTGTCGGGATAGAGGTTCGAAGGGTGGCGCTGCGCCTCGACGAAGATCGCCCAGCCCGAACCGAGACGGCGGAAGGCGTTGTTCAACCTGCCGGCAGCAGCGATCAGCTCCGCCGGGACAGCGGAATCGAGATCCGGCCCCCGGAACCGTGCTGTGCGCTGGAAGCTGCCATCCTTGTTGAGGACAATGCCCTGTCCGGCCAGCGCCACCCAGGGCAGATAGTCGGCGAGCCGGGTGTTGCGGTTGCGGTACTCGGCTAGGTTCATCATTGCCCTGCACTCCCCTTCAGACGGTCAGATGCGCGGGAATGCGCAGATGGCGGCGGCCGACCTCGACGAAGAGCGGATCGCGCTTGGCGGCCCAGACCGCCGCGATGTGACCGATTGCCCAGATCGCGATGCCGACCAGCCAGAGACGCAGGCCGAGGCCGACCGCGCCGGCGAGCGTGCCGTTCATGATGGCGATCGCGCGTGGCGCACCACCGAGCAGGATCGGGTCGGTCAGCGCCCGGTGAACCGGTACCGAATAGCCGAGCAGTTCCCCGCTGTGCCCTTCCTCGCCAGCCATCAGATCAGCGCCCCGCCGCCGAAGGAAAAGAAGGACAGGAAGAAGGAACTCGCCGCGAAGGCGATCGACAGGCCGAAGACGATCTGGATCAGGCGCCGGAACCCGCCGGACGTGTCGCCGAAAGCAAGCGTGAGGCCGGTGATGATAATGATTATGACGGCGATGATCTTGGCGACAGGCCCCTCGATGGATTCGAGGATGGACTGAAGCGGCGCCTCCCAGGGCATGGAGGAGCCGGAGGCGTGCGCGGCGGGCGTCGTCATCATGGCAATGACCACGACCGACGCGCCGGTCGCCAGTTTCTGACGGATGTTATGCAGGGTCTGGTTCATGGGGGCTTTCCTTTGCGACTACTGTGGGAAGAGGTGTGTCCGGAGCTTCGATCGCTTTCACGACGCGATAGTCGCCGTCGGGCGTGAGGCCCTGGACGCGCGCGAGCTCCGCGAGGCGGCGTCCGGAGCCGCGTCCCGACAGCACGGCCACGAGATCGATGGTTTCCGCGATTAGTGCGCGCGGGACGGTGATGACGGCTTCCTGAATGAGCTGCTCGAGACGGCGCAGCGCGCCGAGCGCCGTGCCCGCATGGATCGTGCCGATGCCGCCCGGGTGGCCGGTGCCCCATGCTTTGAGCAAGTCTAGCGCCTCGCTGCCGCGGACCTCGCCAATGGGAATGCGGTCTGGCCGCAGGCGCAGTGACGAGCGGACGAGATCGGAGAGCGAGGCGACGCCGTCCTTGGTCCGCATGGCGACGAGGTTCGGCGCGGTGCATTGCAGCTCGCGCGTATCCTCGATGATCACGACACGGTCGGCGGTCTTGGCGACCTCGGCAAGCAGCGCATTGGTGAGCGTGGTCTTGCCGGTCGAGGTGCCGCCGGCGACAAGGATGTTGGCGCGCGCCGCGACCCCGGCTCGCAAGGTAGGTGCCTGCTCAGCCGTCATGATGCCGGCGGCGACATAGTCGTCGAGGGAGAACACAGCGACAGCCGGCTTGCGGATCGCGAAAGCCGGTGCCGCCACCACCGGCGGCAGAACGCCCTCGAAGCGCTCCCCCGTTCCGGGCAGTTCCGCCGAGACGCGAGGGTTTCCGGTATGGACCTCGGCGCCGACATGATGGGCGACCAGGCGGATGATGCGCTCGCCGTCTTCCGGTGCCAGGCGCTCGCCCGCATCGGAGAGGCCCTCGGAGAGGCGATCGATCCAGAGCCGCCCGTCCGGATTCAGCATCACCTCGACGACTCCCGGGTCTTGCAGGAAAGACGCGATGGCCGGACCGAGCGCGGTGCGCAGCATTCGTGCGCCGCGCTCGATCCCTTCCGAATTGTTCTGTGAGGCTGCCATCCGATCCCCGATTCCAGCGGGGACAAACAGGCGATCCCCATGCGGGGATGATTAAAAGAGCCTGATTTAGAGCCGATTCAACAAGGAATTAGCGCGGTCGTGGTGTAGCGTGCAAAGACAGGAAAACGGCGAGCGCAAAAGTGTGGTTAGTGGGAATACTCAGAACATAAAGCGTCAATTATAGCTGTTTGCGACTTCTCACCATCCTGCCAACTTGTTACGCTAGGCTCATGCAACGATCTGGCCGATTGCTTAAACTTCTTCAGGTGCTGCGCGAGCGGCGGACGGCGGTCACGGCGCAGGTCTTAGCCAGTCGATTCGACGTATCTGAGCGTACGATCTACCGCGACATCGATACACTGGCGGAACTGGGCGTTCCTGTAGTGGGTGAAGCTGGAGTTGGCTTCATCCTGCTGCCCGGTTTTTTTCTTCCGCCAATGGCGCTAACCCAAGTCGAGGCGGACGCAATCCTACTTGGGCTACGGTTTGTTGCGGCTCGAGGCGATGAAGAAATAGCGACTGCCGCCGATACAGCACTCGGTAAGATCACGGAGAATATGGGGGATGATGAAGCAGCCTCCATGCGTTGGAATGGCCTCACAGCGGGTCCGGCAGGAAGTGGAAAACTGGCCGAATTGGCAACTATCCGCGCGGCATTGCGAAGTCAGAAGAAGTTACAGATCGGGTATCGATCTGGCGACGGCGAAGAGCGCACCCGCATCATCTGGCCTGTGGCAATCGGGTTCTTTGGCCAAGCGGAGCTACTGGCGGCATGGTGTGAGATGCGCGACGCTTTCCGACACTTCCGCCTCGACCGAATCGGCGAACTTCAGACCTTGCCGGACACGCTGCCGCGCTCCCGTCGGAGCTTATTGGCTGAATACCGGCTTATGGAGCCACATGCGAACCTATAGCAGTTGACGTGGTCAGCCAGGACGACTGACACGACTCGTTCCTCGAACAATATCGCTGACTCAAGCTTGAACTCGCGGCTAAGTTTCCTTTTCCGCGTTCACAAACTCCGGCGTCGACAAAAACACCTTACCTTAACGCCACGAAACCTGCGGCGGGCCGGATGGCTAGAATTAGCGAGGGGAATATCTAACGACACTCACCTTTATGATCCATATAAGATGGTTTCGAGAAACGCGATGCGACATCAAATTCTTGGTAGGGGTCGTCTAAATGTGCGCCCTGTGATCAATCATACAGATCTAATACCATATTGAATCATCCGTATCGCGCCCCTTGGCAATCATTCCAACTAATATACTCAGAATGAGACCCGCAGATACACCGATAACGAGTGCATCGAGCGCGAGTCCAATGGCGGCACCAAGAGCCACGCCGATTGCAATGGATGAGCCCGTTAAGCGAATGATGACCTCCGGTTCTGAACAATGGATGATGCCGACTATCAGAAGGTGCGGCACTCTAAATCTCCAACTCGGTCACCGCATCGACGCGCTTGACCTTCCGGTGGGGCCAAGGCGTCGACGCTTCAGTCTTTTGCCCAGCCGAGCCTATGACAAGGTGTTATGAAAAGCTCGGATGTCGGCTGCCAGCAACTCGGGCACCTCGAGCGCCGGGAAATGTCCCCCCTGCCGGATCTCGCTCCAATGCACCAGGTTCTGCAGGTGGCGCTCACCCCAAGCGCGCGGCGCGGGCGAGTCGGCGGGGCCCGGCACCATTACACCCTGCGGGACGCCGTGCTTCGGCATAGGCAGTTTGAACTCCTCGTCGGCGAATGCCTCTTTATAGAGCCGTATGGATGACCCAATGGTCTCGGTGAACCAGTAGACCGAGAGCAGTGTGCAGAGGTCGTCGAGCTGATACGTCGCCTCGATGCCGCCCTCTGCAAGCGCGCTCCAGCCATGGAACTTCTCGAGTGCCCACGCTGCGAGCCCTGCGGGCGAATCGTTGAGGGCCGGCGCCAGTGATTGCGGCTTCGTACCCTGCAGCATTGCGTAACCACCCTCGGCCAATCCCCAATAGTCAATCTGCTGAAAATAGGCTTCTTCTTCGAGGGTCGGGTCTGCCGGACGCGGATACTGCGAGTAGACGTTTACGTAATGTGCCCCGTGTATTCGGTCGGGATGGTTCCGCACCAGACCGAGGCCGACGCCGGCGCCCATGTCGGTGCCGGAGAAGACAAACCGCTGATAGCCGAGGTCACTCATTAGCTTGGCCCAAAGGTGCGCCATGCGGGTGAGGTTCATGCCCCTCTGTCGCGGCCGGCTTGAAAAGCCAAACCCTTGCAAAGACGGGATCACTAGATCAAACGAGATGCCATTTTCTGCCTGCGTCAAGAGTGGGACCAAGGGCAGTAGCTCGACGAAATTGGACGGCCAGCCATTGGTCAGCAGCAGAGGGTCTCGCTGCTGACCCTCGCCCTTTATATGCAGGAAGTGCACGGTCTCACCGTCAATTTCGGCGAGGAAGTGCGGATAATCATTGAGACGCTGCTCTGCTGCGCGCCAATCGAAGTTGTCTGCCCAATGCGCGACAAAGCGCCGGAGGAAGCCTATGTCGGTACCGTATTCCCAGCCAATATCTTCGAGGGTGTCGGGGAAGCGGGTGGCTTTCAGCCGTCGCCGCAGGTCAACTAGCTGTTCTTCGGCTATGGCGATTTTGAATGGTTGCATGTTAGCTTCTCGCAGCTCAAATTGCTTACACGCGCATTGTACTCGCGCTCTTTGACAGAACGCGTCAGTAGATATTGCCCAAGGGATGTCTGTCCCCTCTTTCATCAATGCAGACGCGTTCCGCTTACCATTCGGGTGAAGCGCAGAAAGTTCATCGTAGCACGCGTGCGTTCCCACGCGCCGCAGCTTTACAAAAGGTTACTTTCGGTATTCCGTCCATCCCACGTCCTCAGAGACTTCTTGCCTAAGCTTGGGCCCCTGAGCCAACCGGCGACCTAAAGCCGCTATGAATGCCTCATATCGTTCTCCCGCTTTCGCCCGCGCGGCTTGCGCCGCCGGCTCCGGCAGGGCAGGTGTTGTCGCCAGCCAGAAGCGAACGAAAATAGCCAACGTCTCGACAGATATCCCCATATCGCGTTCCAGACGTGTCATGCGGCGATCGATCTGATCCAGACGTTTTGCGACGACGGCTTCACGCCTTTCAGCATCGTCCGGCGACAGGAAGGAGGCGATCGCCGCCTCCGCGATCATCGACTGTGACTGCTCGCGCCGCGCCGCATAGTCCACCAGCATGGTCATGATGTCCGGGTCGAGATAGACGGAGATCTGTGTCTTTTTTTTGCGGCCGGGCATCGGTTAGAGGTCCATCCCATCGTCGGGGTCGAGCGAAACCTGCCGCGCCACCCGCTGCATCGTGCGGTTCATCCGGCTGTTGCGCGCGACTTCTTCCTGATCGTCGTCGAGGGGGTCGATCTCGAATTCATTCTCGATCGGGGCTTTCTTCTCTGCAGGTTGGGTGCGGCTAAGCTCTGGTTGGCGTCGCCGTTCGGAATCGGTAGTGTCCTCGTCGTCGCCAACGCTGCCGGAATTGTTGGCGTGAAGTGTCGGCTTCGGCTGTACCGGCAGCGTGCTCCATTCGTCTTTTCCGGCCTCGAGGGGTTCTGGTTTCGACGGCGGTGGCAAAATGCGGTCCTGGAAGCGCGGGTCCTCATAGTATCGAACCTTCTTTGCTCGGATCGGCGATGTGCCGGCGACCATGACTATTTCGTCCGCCGGCGGAAGCTGCATGACCTCACCGGGCGTCAGCAGCGGCCGTGCCGTTTCTTGCCTCGACACCATCAGGTGACCCAACCAGGGCGAGAGCCTGTGCCCGGCATAGTTTTTCATCGCCCGCATCTCGGTCGCCGTGCCAAGTGCATCGGAGACGCGCTTCGCTGTGCGTTCGTCATTGGTCGCGAAACTCACCCGGACATGACAATTGTCGAGGATGGAGTTGTTCGGCCCGTAGGCTTTTTCGATCTGGTTCAGCGACTGCGCGATCAGGAAGCTCTTGAGCCCGTAACCCGCCATGAAGGCGAGTGCACTTTCGAAGAAGTCGAGCCGGCCTAGCGCGGGGAACTCGTCCAGCGTCAGCAGCAATTTGTGCCGCGAAGTCCTCGCCTGCAGATCCTCAGTCAGGCGCCGGCCAATCTGATTGAGGATCAGGCGGATGAGCGGCTTCGTCCGATTGATGTCGGAGGGTGGCACGACGAGATAGAGCGTCGCCGGACGCTTGCCGCCGACCATATCGGTGATGCGCCAGTCGCAGCGGCGCGTCACTTTGGCGACGACGGGATCGCGGTAGAGCCCAAGGAACGACATGGCGGTGGAGAGCACGCCGGAGCGTTCGTTGTCCGACTTGTTGAGCAGCTCACGCGCTGCACTGGCGATGACGGGATGCGGTCCTGATTCGCCGAGATGCGCCGTCTTCATCATGGCGGAGAGCGTGGATTCAATCGGGCGCTTCGGGTCCGACAAGAAGGCAGCGACGCCGGCGAGCGTCTTGTTTTCCTCGGCGTAGAGGACATGGAGAATGGCACCAACCAGGAGCGCATGGCTGGTCTTTTCCCAGTGATTGCGCTTTTCGAGCGAGCCTTCGGGATCGACCAGGATGTCAGCGATGTTCTGGACGTCGCGAACCTCCCACTCGCCACGGCGAACCTCAAGGAGAGGATTATAGGCAGATGATTTGGGGTTGGTTGGATCGAACAGGAGCACGCGACCGTGCCGAGCGCGAAAGCCCGCCGTGAGCTGCCAGTTTTCCCCCTTGATGTCGTGAACGATCGCCGAACCCGGCCAGGTCAGGAGCGATGGGATGACCAGACCGACGCCCTTGCCCGAGCGGGTCGGCGCGAAACACAGCACATGCTCAGGCCCCTCATGACGCAGATAATCGTCCTTGATCTTGCCGAGGACGACGCCGTCGGGATTGAGCAGGCCGGCGGCCTTCACCTCCTCCGGTTTCGCCCAACGGGCCGATCCATAGGTATCGACACTCTGGGCCTCGCGCGCACGCCAGACCGACATGAGGACCGCCATAGCGATCGCGATAAAGCCACCGGATGCTGCGATGATCGCGCCCTCGATGAAGATCGGCGGAGCGTAAGCATCGTAGAAATACCACCACCAGAAGAAGGCCGGAGGGTAGTAGATCGGCCAGCCATAAACCTCGAACCAGGGTGCGCCGAGTTGGGGCTGAAAACCGAGACGCCAGGCGGTCCACTCCGTCGCCGCCCAGGTAGTGGTGAGGACGATGGTAAGAACGATGAGGATCTGCCCCCAGAGAATTCTCGTACCCAGCATGGCTTCCGATCTGCGCAAATAACGGAACGTTGGGCACCGCGAGTGGAACCGACAAGACCTCCTGTCATCCCGGTCGCAGAAACGGCGGCTCGTGGATAAACAACGGCGTGGTGGAGATGGGGAGAAACTTATGAAGGGCCGTCGGCTACGCGGACAAAATGACCTTTCGCTGAACTGGCTCCAGTGTCAGCATTCATGTCCCATCGTCAAGCACCGCCATCATATCCGCCGTTTCCTTATCCGTCGGGAAGAAAGCCTCGATCGTAACTTCGGACAACGTGACATCGACCGCCGTGCCGAAAACAGTTGTTGTGGCTAGGAAAGACAGTGGCCCGGCATTGCTTTTGAGCCGGAGGGGCACCGCGATCGCCTGAGAGTGTCCGAGTACGGCAAGATCCGACCGGGCCGCGACCGGAACCGGGAACGCCTCCAACTCGTTCTTTAGCGCCGCAAGCACCGGATCGGCCGAGCGCTCGATTTCATGGCCGAGGCGGGTCAGGACGTGATGGCGCCATTCCGCCAGATTGAGGATGCGCGAAGCCAAGCCTTCAGGGTGGAGGCTCAAGCGCAGAACATTCACGTCCCCGTCCAGAAGGTGTGGCGCGACGCCGGCCAGCAGGTGGTGCACGGCGGCGTTTGCGGACAGCAATGTCCAGTGGCGATCCACTGCCAGTGCCGGATGGGGAAGGTGCCCTCGCAGGATTCGGTCGATGATCTCCCGCGCAATGGAGAGCTCGGGTGCATCCAAAGGGCGCTGGGGGAAGAACGGCGCGTAACCTGCAGAATGAAGCATAACGTTGCGATCACGCAGCGGTACGTCAAGCTGGCGGCTTAGGTGCAGGATCATGTCGCGGCTTGGCTGCGACCGCCCGGATTCCAGGAAGCTGAGATGCCTTTGGGAGATGCCCGCGTCGAGCGCAAGCGCGAGCTGGCTGAGGCGGCGGCGCTGACGCCACTGTCTCAGCAGGAACCCGATACTGTCCGTATGCGTTTTCATCCGGCCATCGTAACCGACACGACGCAGCGCGACCATTACCTCCAAGGTAATCGCCACAAGACCATCGCTGCACGATGATCACTCCATCATTCCGCTACCCAGGATGGGTGGCCACCTAATAGATGGAGAAAACCATGACCCACCCCGGACGTCGACTTTCCTTGCAGACCATCCTCGCCCTCGATGCCGCGACCTGCGCGGCGGTGGGCATGCTGTTGGTCTTCGCATCCGGACCGATCGCGGGGCTAACGGCAATCCCCGGATCTTTCCTGTTCATTGCGGGCCTGCTGCTGTTGCCGATTGCGGTCTTCATGGCAATTTTCATCCGAACCGCATCCGTCCCCTCCTGGGCCGTCCAGATGATCGTCGCAGGCAACGTACTCTGGGTTCTGGGCAGCGTGATCCTGCCAATTACTGGGCTGATCGCGCTCAACGGTCTGGGATGGCTCTTTCTTCTGATACAGGCCATCATCGTCGCCCTGTTCGCGGGCCTCGAATGGGGTGGGCGGCACAATTCTGCCGCCGCCGCCTGATTCCGGGAAAGGAGAGTTTCATGACCTGTTATGCCGTCGGCCATCTGCGCAATGTTGAGATTGGCAAAGAAATCGTCGCCTATCTCGAAGCCATCGACGCCACGCTGGCGCCGTTCGAGGGACAGTTTATCATTCATAGCGGGCAGAAACACATGCTCGAAGGAGCCTTCGCCGGCGACCTGATCGTGATCGCCTTTCCGGACCTGGCGCGGGCCCGGGCGTGGTATGCATCCTCGGCCTATCAGGACATTCTGCCGCTACGGACGAAGAACACGGAAGGCGACGTGTTCCTGATCGAAGGCGTGGATTCCGATCACAGGGCCACGGACATCCTTTCCTCCTGAACAACTCCGGAGACTAAAGAAAGACCGTGCCCTCGCACCATGCCTCGAATCAGACATCGGTTCAGCGCGCAGCATCGGTCGAGACGGGCTCAAAGCAGCCGTTTGTTCACCTTCTGGCATAGCACGCTGACCGGTTCTCTCCGCCCCAGCCCCCGCCTAGGCCCGAAGCTCCAGTCGACACCGCCATCGCCGCGTGTAAGCCTCCTCGGTCTCTTGTCGCAAGAACGACGGCTAACGGATAAAGAAAGGCGTGGTGCGAGTGAACAAATCCAGCTCGTCTAAAATGCGGAGAAAGCGAACGCCTCCAACTGGCATTAAGACGACTGCCCTATCGAGACCATTTGCCGAGCCGCCCCGGGTGCAAGTCGGTGTTCAGCGGCCGCGAAGGTTCGCAGACAGGATATCGAGGAAGGCCCGGAGGCGCGGAGTGATCGAATCCGGCGCACCATAGACCACGTACATCGCTTTTTCAGGGCCGGTCCATTCCGGCAACAGCCGCACCAGTCGACCTGCCTTGATCTCTGGCGCGGCCAGGATGCCCGGCAACATCGTCAGACCAGCCCCGGCGATCGCGGCATCGCGGGCCGCAAGCATCGAAGGAAAGGAAATCGCGGGTTCGAACCGGACTGTCACCTCCTCAGACTCGCGTTGAAACATCCAAGCATGGCTCCATGGCGGGGGGACATGAATGATTGGGAGGTTCGCGACGTCGCGCGGATGGGCTATTCGGTCGGTACCGTTCAGTCCGGGTGCGGCCACCAGGCGAACGGCCCCGGACAGCAGCTTGCGCGCGATCTGAGAGCTATCCTCAAGCGGGCCAAATCGGATCACTGCGTCGAAGCGATCCTGTATCAGATCAGGAGGCGCGTCAGTGAAGACGAATTCCAGCGTGATCTCGGGAAACCGCGCGCGGCAAAGCGCCGCGACACCGCCGATCAACAATTGACCCAAAAGATTCGGCGCCGCGATGCGCAAATGGCCGCGGGGCGCCGTGCCGGTTTCAGTCATGGCGCGCAGCAATGTGTCAGCCTCAGCCAGCAGGCGCGTCGCATGACTAGCCAAAGCCTCGCCCTCGGTGGTCACCCGCATTTTGCGAGTTGTCCGCTCGATCAGGCGTAGCCCCAGTCGGGCCTCAAGGTCGCGCACACGTTTCGAGACTGTGGACTGCGGCACACCCAGACGCCGCGCCCCACCGGCGAACGATCCTTCAAGCACCACCGACTGGAACGCGCGCACTGCCGAAAGGTCCAAATCATTATGCAGAATCATAGATTATATAACCACATTTCTTATATTTATTCACGATCATGCTTTATGTCAGGAATCCCTGCAAGTGAAACCGACACAGGCAAGGGAGTTTCTGAATGATGCGAACCGCCCGCTCTTCTACGCCTCTGCGATCCTCGCGCGCCGCGATGGCGGTCCTGTTATGCGCTTCGGCGTTGACCGTCATGGCGAATGCAACGATCGCGCCCGCACTGCCGGAACTGCGCGCCGCTTTTGTTGAGGTTCCAGATATGGAAACCTTGGCCGGGCTCATTCTAGCAATGCCCTCGCTGTTGGTAATCATTTCGGCGGCGGTGTTGGGCTGGTTGTCCGACCGGCTGGGCCGGCGGGCGGTGCTGGCGATCTGCATGGTCGTCTATGCGGTCGGCGGTGCGTCGGGCTTCATCGCTGGCGATCTGCCGCAGATCCTCGCCGGGCGCGGTGTTCTCGGGCTCGGGGTCGCGGGTACAATGACTATCGCTAGTGCCTATGTCGCCGATCTATGGCAGGGGCCGGCACGGGCGCATTACATGGGTCTGCAGGCCGGAGCGGCGAATTTGGGCGGCATCGTCTTCGTTCTGCTTGGCGGTCTTCTGACCGGGCTGGGGTGGCGTTTCCCATTCCTGCTTTATCTTGCCGGGCTGCCGCTGGCATTGGCAGCCCTTGCCGCGCTGCCACGGCCGCGGCGCCCGCTCCCCCCGCCCGAACGGAACAGCGCACAAACGGAAATAGACGCGGAAGGAGAGGTCTTTCCTCTGTGGCGGGCCGCATGGATCGTACCGCTGGGTCTTTCGATGATGACCATTTTCTATATTCTTCCGACTCGTCTTCCCTTCCAGATGGTCGCGCTCGGGATCACGAGCCCGGTCGCCGCAGGTTTCGCTCTGGCGATGGTCACTCTCTTCGGGCTGCCTGGGTCACTGGGTTACGGATGGCTGCGAAACAGGTTGTCGGTTCTCGCGATATTCGGAGGTTCTTTGGCGTTTCTCGGCCTTGGACTCATCGTTATCGCGGTGGCTACAGAGGCAGGTGCGATATTTGGCGGGGCGATTCTGTGCGGCATCGGGTTTGGGGCTATGATCCCAAACCTGATGAACCACTTCCTGTCGAAGGTGCCAGCCGGGCTGCGCGGCCGTGGTGCCGGGCTTGTGACGGCGGCAGTTTTCGGAGGGCAGTTCCTTTCGCCCCTCGCTTCGGGGTTCGCGCTACAAGCCATGCCGCTCGGCACTGCATTCGGTGTCTTCGGGGCCGTCAGCCTCGGGTTGGGACTGGTTTTTGGATTGGCTGCGACACTTGTAGGCTCGTCTGAGCCGCCCCGGGCATGATGAGATGGTGTCGCGTCCTCCGCCGGATAGACATCGGAGGGTTGCTGCTGGATGTGCGACAGACGCCGGTACCAGGGACACCGCAGACAATTTCTAGCGGAGATGCGAGAGCACGTTGAGCAGCTTGCCGGTCGGGTCGGCGATGAAGAAACGCCTGACGCCCCACGGTTCGTCCCTCAGATCGTGGACCACCTCGCAGCCGATCTCCTTGGCACGGGCATATACCGCGTCCACATCATCAACCTCGATCGACAGGTCGGGTACCGGCGCGCCCGAGCCGCCCTCGCTGAGGATGCTCATCTGGGTGACCGCGGTCTCGCCAGACCCCAGCGTGACGACCCATCCGAGATCCATCAGAACATCGAGCCCGAAAAGGTCGGCATAGAACGTCCGGACCTCCGGGACGGAATCTGCCGCAATATTCGCGACGATGCGCTGTACGGTCATCCCTCTACCTCCATGCTGAGAATCCAAAGATGTCCGAAGGGGTCGCGAATGCGGCCTTCGCGCTTTCCGTAAGGGCGGTCCTTGATAGGAACGACGACCTCAGCCTTCTCCGCGATCATCTTTTCAGCAACCGTATCGCTGTCCGGCAGTTCCAGTTGGATAAGGACCGGAGAGCCGCCCAGCGACTTCGGGGATTTCCATCCCCATTCCGGCTTTTCTTCGCTCAGGGAAAGCCGGAAGTCTCCCAGTGCAAGCTTTGCAAACCCGACGAGCCCGTCCGGTTCGGCAAAGCGTGCCATGAGCTCGGCGCCGAATACAGCCCGATAGAAGGCGATGGCTGCATCGACATCCTGGACGATCAGGCGAGGAAAAGCTTCTCTTGGCGTAACTGTCGCTGGCACTGCGATCTCCTCTCCATGTTCATTGGATGAAATCACATAGCCATCTCGACGAAACGTGTCTTGAACGAAAATTAACGGCGCGGATCCCAAACATGTCCGGCATAGGGTCGAATGCGCGTGCGCAGGTGGGCCGGCGTCATCGACGCGAAATGCTTGACTTCGCGCGTCATGTGCGACTGGTCGGAATAGTCCGCGTCGAACGCAAGAACCGATAGCGACACGACCGGCGTCAGCCGAGTGATCGCCGTTCGGAACCGCTCTATCTTGAGATAGTGCTTCGGTGTCATCCCGACATTCCGGACGAACAGCTTCCTGAACATATGCGGCGAAAGCTCGAGCTCCCGGCAGACGTCCCTGATGGCCAGGCCGGCCCTGAGGCGCTCCATCGCACGAGCGAGCACTCTCGCCGCCGAGACATCGCCGATGCGTTGCTCGATCTCGGTTTCGAGGCGTTGGAGCCTGGCCTCATGCGTTTTGAGATGTCGGAGCTCTTCACGCAGGCGAGCGGCATCGACGCCCCAGAAGCGAGCAAGGTCGATCGCCCGGTCAGTCGTGCCATTGATCGGCCCGAACAGCGCGCCGGCGCCGCCCGGCTGGAGACTGGCACCGCACGCCAAGACTTGTGGCTTGCGCCAGATCCGGCGCGGCAAGGTCGTTGGGCCCTGAAACAGATGCAGCGGGCCTCGTCGTGGCGCCCCTTGCGGATCGCCCGGATCGTGCTCCCGTAGCGGGATGCCAGAGAGGCTAAAGATGATCTGCACCCGACCCGAGGGTAGGTGCGTTTCGTAGCCGTCCGCCGTCGCATCCGACACGCTCCATAGCCGGTCAACAATCAGCCGCGTCGTCTCTCTTTTGGGTTCCCGAGCCGCCAGCAATAGATTTCCCTCGGTTCGATTTAACTTCGTTCCGCAAAAATCTATCATCAGCGACGACAAGGCAAAAGCAATGTGTCGTTTTCGTAATATCGCCGTTCAGTACCCAGCCCACCAACTTCTGCTTCTTGTTACGGTCGCGCGATAGATGGATTGGCGGCTGTTTTAGACGCCATTTACCTATACACTCAGTACTGCCAGTTCGATCAAGGTCACCGTCCCAACCCGCGCTTGCGGCCGATGCTCCAATCGACGCCACCGTCGCCGCGCGCGACGCCAGAAATGTGGCGGCCGAGATGCTTCTCCATCGAAGGCGTCCAGGGCACGAGTTGGAAACCAAGCCCGTCGTCGATCATCGCGAGACGTCCCGACGCGAGCGTCAGGCGCTGGCGATAGGTGCCGGTCACATGTTCGCCGCTGCCCACGCGCTGGAAGGTTTGCCCGGTCTTCGCCGCCAGCTTCTCTCCGACTTCATCCACCTCGCGCCGGCGGAGCGTATCGATGAGATTGCGGCTGAAGACAATCCGCCGACCCTGGCGCTCGGCGAAGCCTTCCCCAATCAAATGATCCGCCCGCCTGTCGAGCGCGCCGCGTACTTCTCCGCCAAACCCGCTTTCTGACAGCGTGGCCGGTTCGCGCGCGATGTTCTGCCGGTCGAGCCACGTCGCCCCAGACGCAGTCACCTGCCGTTCGATATCGAGATCAGAGCGAACCGCGAGGGCGATGCGGCGCTGGCCGCGGGAGTCGTCATAGGCGCGCAACTCGACGATCGAGCCCGGCGCGCTGTCGCCGGCCGCATTGAGGTCGGCGAGCTTGATGTGATGGCAACGTCCATCGACGCCGTCGACTACGGCGTAGGCCGTGCCCTTGAGTTCGTCATCGAGCCCGCGCTCGACCAGGCGGCCGACGATCGACGCATCGAGGCTTTCGGCCGCCAGCACATAGTCCGCCGATCCGCGTTCGATGCCGCGTTCGGTCAGGGCACGGTGCATGCGCTTGATGATGTCGCCGCGCTCGCCGAGCTCGCGCAGCGTCGCCTCGGCCTTGTCGCCGATCGTCCACTGGCCGGGGCCGACCTGCTCTGCGAGGCCCAACGTCTCCAACTTGCGCAGGCGCCCGACCTTCAGCGCGTGGAATTCATCGGGCTGTTCGCCCGGCTGCGGGGCAAGGTCGATGACGCCGCTGCGCCGACCGTCGCGCACGAGCTGACGATCGAGTTGCGTCCAGCGCTCGGTCTCGATCTGGCTTTCGAGTGTCCGGCGGATATCGAGATCGGTGCGCGGGCCAAGCTCCTGGGTTATGAGATCGCGCGACCGGTCGCGCATCCCTTCCTTGATGTAGTCCCGCGAGATGACGAGGTCCTCGCCATCGTCGCGGACACCGCGGACAATCAGATGGATATGCGGGTGTTCGGTGTTCCAGTGGTCGACGGCCACCCAGTCGAGCTCGGTGCCGAGATCCTTCTCCATCTGTCCGACCAGATCACTGGTGAAGGATCGCAGGTCCGACATTTCCAGCGCATCATCGGGTGAAACGATGAAGCGAAAATGATGCCTGTCGTCCTCGCAGCGCTCGGCAAAGGCCTTGCTGCCCGCTTCTTCCTCTCCCGGCCCGAACAGGCGCGCCTTCTCTCCGTCCCGGGTGACGCCGTCGCGGCGCAGATAGTCGAGATGTGTTCCGAGCGGCGCGGCGCGCCCTGAGTGGCGAACCACGCGCGCCTTGATGACCGCGCCGCGTGAGCGTGCGGTGATGAGGCGATTGGCCTGGATACTGGCCCGCTGGCCATAGCCGAAGCGCGATCGGTTGCCGGAGGTGATGCGGCCAGAGCGCGACACGCCGCCTCCCGCCTTCTTTGCGGCCGCCAGCGCTTGGGCGATGAAGGGGCGCGCCGCCTGCGCACGGGTCGAGCGGATACGGCCGGGGCGGACGCGGAACTCGCGGTCATCGGCCATGACATCGCTCCGCAATGTGGGGAAAAGGCAGGAAATTCGGGAAGTTGAGTGCGCAGCGCACATTGCGGTGAAGAGGGACAATGTGCGGAACGCGCCAGAAAACACCACAAAAACAACCGACCGACCGGCGCGCAATGTGCGCCCTTTTATCCTGCCATCGGTCGGTTGTGGTTCCTGCGGCTACCCTTCGCGCACTCCATGACACGCCAAAGCCCGAGATCATGCGATGAGAGCTGCAACGCGTCATCGCTCACCCCTCGTGTCATCCTGAGCAACGAAGATCGCCTTCGGATGTGACTGATCCTCGGGATTCCGCTGCACCGGCACGGAAGCAGAGGTGCGGTCCGGTTGCTTGTCCGTGGCGCGGTCTGCGACTGTCCGGCGGTCAACTGAGCGCGGGACGAACAGCGGCGCCTCGCGCCAGTCGGGTGGCGGTGATGGCACAGCCGGAGCGCCGGACGATGGCACCGTTGCACCCAGCGCCGGCGCAAGCAGATCGACATAGGCGCGCGTTTCGGCGGGCAATGGCCGCCCGGTCGCGAGGTATTCGTCATAGCGATCCGGCCCCGCATTATAGGCCGCCAGCATTGCCGGGATCGCGCCGTAACGGTCGTACATTTCGCGCAGATAGGCGGTGCCCGCCAGGATGTTGTCGCGCGGATCGAAGGGATCGGAGCCGAGCCGATAGCGGGCACGTAGATGGTCCCAGGTCGCCGGCATGACCTGCATCAACCCTTGAGCGCCGGCACGGGAGATCGCGCGCGTATTGCCAGCGCTTTCGGCCCCTATGACCGCGACGATCCAGTGCTCGGGAATGCCGAACCGCTGCGCCGCCTCGGCAATATGCGCGGCAATGGGATCGCGGACTTCGTGTCGCCCGGTGGGCACCGGCTGTGCGGATACATCGCCGGTATCGAGCGCGGCGATGACCAATCCGGAAAGGAGAAGTAGGACGATGCGGCCGCAGGTGCCGCACCGCCGCAATGGTGCTGACGGACCGATGAGCGGCATCGATCAGTCCTGCTCGTCGCGCTTCTTCGGGCGCGTCCAGTGCAGGCCCCAGTCGCGTCCGTCCTCATCAGACTGGAACAGCCGGGCGCGCACCGGAATGGGAAAGGCGGGATCGTCGAGGACGACGGAAATGAACGTGCCCGCGCGGTCGCCGGTATGTTTCCAGCCGGCGCCGACTTCGGGGCCGGTCTCGTCGCCGAGATGAACGCGGTAGGCCGGCGCGTTCTCGCTGTCGGCGTTTTCGACCGTGACGAATGTAAGCTCGCAGTCGAAGGCCAGCGAGCGCATGCGACCGCTGTAGCCATTTTCCGTGCGCGTGAATTGTCCGATTTGGGGCATGGTGAACTCCTGTTTGAATGCGGTGGGATTGCAGGAAGGCGTGCGTCGTCACCGCGTCGGCGCGCGCCAGACGAAGCGGCCATCGCCGTCTTCGTCGGTGTAGAGAGGGACAGCCCGGCCGATGACGGTCGTCGCCGGAAGTGGGCCGAAATACCGCCCGTCGAGGCTGTCGGGCACTTGCCAGTTCATGAGGAAAAGCTCGTCTTCGGCGACGATGCGACAGCCGCTCCAGACCGGTAGCGGGCGGTCCAGGCGATCACGGTCGCGTGCCTCG
Source organism: Pelagivirga sediminicola (assembly GCF_003072125.1). GTDB lineage: Bacteria > Pseudomonadota > Alphaproteobacteria > Rhodobacterales > Rhodobacteraceae > Roseovarius > Roseovarius sediminicola. The sequence continues at coordinate 27,736 of NZ_QCYH01000020.1, forward strand.
CCCATCGCGAGTCCATCGACCGTGATGGTGCGGCCGATTCGGCATATGCGCTGTCCCGACAGGCCGAGGACGCGCTTCAGGATCGGTACGCCGCGGCCGATGTAACCGCGCTCGATCATGTAATTCTCGAGCGGCTCGGGCGGCATCACGGCGACCAGATCGGGGACGTCGAGATGCACGGCGGGCTCGACGCGGTAGAGCCCGATCGGTGCGCTGGCCGAGATGTTCCAGACGAGCTTCAGCGATGTCGGAATGATGGCGGTCGCAGCGACGCCCATGGCGGTGAAGTAGGTGAGCATGACGTAGCCGAAGCGGGTCATCGTTGGATCTCCCGCCGCTTGAGCCAGGCCTGATGACGCTCCCGCGTGTAGGGACGCGGTTCCTGGCCTGCGCTCATCCGGTGCGCCACATGACGCCAGTGATCGAGTGCGACATCGCAGGGATCGACCTCGGCGGCTTCCACTGCGTCGATGTGCTGGAGCACCTTCTCGACCTTCGGCCAGCCTTCGATCTTGAGCAAGATTTCCCCGCCGGGTCGCACAAAAGGCAGCGTCTGGTAGGCGCTGCCGAGCTCGACGGCGCGCACGATGTCGATGCGCGAGATGACCGTGCCGTAATCGTTGGCCGCCCAGCGCACGAAGGCGAAGATGGCGCCCGGCCGGAAGGAGACGACGCGTCGGCGGCGGTCGATGATCCGCTCGCTTGCCTGACGGCCGAAGCGAATCCAGTATTCGATCCTGCCTTCGACCCAGGTCAGTTCGACATGCGTAGGCGCGTCGGAATTGTGTGCGGAGGGCATCGGACTTGCGCCAACACTGGGGGCTGTTGTGCCGGTCATGATGGATCTCCTTCGTCATTGGGGAATTCGTGGGCGAGCAGGTCGCGCAGCATGTCGGCGACGGTGACGCCGCGCTGGAAGGCAGCGATCTTGATGCGCCCGCGCAATTCGGGCGTGATGTCGATGGTCAGGCGCGCGGTGAATCCGGAGGGCTTGCCGTCACGGGGAGCAGTGTAGTCGGACCTGATCCACTGCTCGGGATCGCCCGGCCGAGCGGCGAAGGCGCGGCGGTTTGGCCGATCGCTCATGGCGCGAGCCTTCCGATCTCTGCCGCCAGCGCCGCCACTTCCCGCGCGGCGATGCTGTCTGCGTCGCATTCGCAAACGAGGCGGCCGGATTGAGCAGCCGAGGCGAAGATGACGCGCTGGCCGATCGTCGCGCGCAGCGCCGGCGGGTCCTGGTCGGCGAGCGCATCACCGGTTTCGCGCGCGATGATGGTTCGTGCCGGACAGCGGTTGAGGACGAAGCGCACGGCGAACTGCGGACGGAATATCCGCGCCTCCTCGATCAGGCGCAGGATCTCCGCCGAGGCCCAGCCATCGAAGGGTGACGGCTGCACCGGAATGAGGATGACGTCGGCAGCAAGCAGCGCCGAACGCATCAGCCCCGCGACACGCGGCGGACCATCGATGACGACATGGTCGGCAGCGCGGGCGAGTTCAGGCGCTTCGTGGTGGAGCGTATCCCGCGCCAGGCCAATGACGCCGAAGCGTCGTGGCAGACCCTCGTGGCTGCGCCGTTCCGACCAGTCAAGCGCCGATCCCTGCGGGTCGGCGTCGATCAGGGTGACGCTATTGCCGCCACGCGCCCATTCTCCGGCGAGGTGCAAGGCGAGCGTCGTCTTGCCGACACCGCCTTTCTGATTGAGGAGCGCCGCAATCATGACGTGCCTCCGGCACCAGTACGGGCCGGATCGCTCTTAGAGACAGCGTCGTCATCGCGTTCGGAGAACGCCGTCTGCCGCCTCCGCTCATCCTCTTCTCGGCCCGTCGGAGAGCGGTTTTCCCCAGAAGGCGCGCCCCTACAAAAGTTAGATTCTTTGTTAGACTCTAAGTTAAGGGGTTGATTTCCGCTTTGTGCGGAGGAGTTTAGATGCGGTTTGGGTTCCCGATAGCACGATGGGTCGGTTCCCGATGGCACGATAGTCCGGGTTCCTGATAGCACGACGGCTTCCACAGCCTGTCCACAGGGCGCGGGCTCGAAGGCGAGCAGCGTGCGCCCGCCCGCCTCGATCTCGAGAAACAGCGTGTAGCCGGGCAGCGGCTGGCGCTGGATGATCGCGCGCAGTTCAAATGCGAAGCGCTTGAACGGGGAGAGGCTCCCGGATTTGACGTAAAGGTGCCGGAAGTCGAACCGCCAGCCACGCTTCTGCCGGCCGCCATGCTTCCGCACGATCCGGTACAGCCAGCGCTCGATCCCGCCCGTGAGGCCGAAATAGGTGCGGTCGATGGTGAGGACGAGCGCCTCGTCCAGCACCGCCTTGTAGAACCAGTCCGGCACAATGAGCTCGATGCCATCCGGATTGCCAAACGCGTCGGCCCTCTCGGTCCATTCGTTGATCCAGGAGAAGCGATGCATGCGCCGACCGGTCGTACGACTGCTTGGTGGACCTTCACTTCGCCCGCGTGGATTGGACGGTGGCTGCCGCAGGGTGGTCGCGACAGTCGTCGATTGCAGCCGGTCGAGCGCGGCTCTCAGCCGGCGATAGTCGCGCGCACTGGTGCCACGTCCGACGAAGGTCAGGATTTCGTATGGGGTGGTTGCGATCAGGCGCGACGTGCGAAAGCCGTTGTCGCGCGCCTCGACGATCTGGCTGGCCACCCAGATCAGGATGTCCGCATCCCAGATCGTGGCCATGCCATGCTCTGGCACGGCTTCCACGCGGATGGCGATCTCGCCGGAACGGTATTCGATCGGCTCGACGCGGTGGGATTTGGACAGGGAGAAAAACGGATAGGCCATGAGGTCCTGCGCATCGCGCGGCGCGAGATCGCTCGGCAGAGCGCGGAACAGCTCAAGCTGCTCCCGTTCCGATCTGCGAGGCCGCGCCGTCATGGGAATAGTCAGCGGTTTTCGGCAGACGACGGGTCGTCATGACGTTTGGCCGGAAGGACCGTGCCGGCGCCGGGGTCGGAGGTGGATTGCTTGGCGCCGCGTTCCGCCCAGGCCTGCAGGTCATCGACGGAGTAGACGACACGGCCACCGAGTTTGCGGTAGGCAGGACCGGTCCCGTAGGTGCGGTGCTTTTCGAGGGTTCGGGCGGAAAGGCTGAGAAAGCGCGCTGCTTGTCTGACGTCAGCGCCTGTGGGACAGATTTGAGGAATTGAACAACGGAGGATTTCTGGTTCATCGTAACCTTCATG
>NZ_QCYH01000021.1 GCF_003072125.1 Pelagivirga sediminicola
TCAACCGCATCGAAGAACTCGCGCCTTGGAACTGGACGCCGCAACAGGCGTCAAGCGCGGCGTAGCCGGACGGATACGATAGATTTGAGAAGCGGATGACATCCAAAATCCTTGCCAGCATCAATCCCAAAATTCAACTGCCCCACACTTTGCGGTACTCTCCAGATTGCCGTCCCTTTGCGTTTCGCGGTGGCTTGACCGACGATCCCGGAACGGCAGGGGGCGCCTTCGGTCATGGTGCCTGCCGGCCGTGTCCGATGCTGTCCCCAGGAAAGGTTCGGCAAAGGTCCGGGGCATTCCTACGAGTGCGGGGCCAGCCATCCGGCCGACCCCGCACTGTGGGGATCAGTTCGCCACGGCGGCGTCGGATGCGTTGCGCATCAGGAAGTCGGTGACCAGCGCCGCTTCGTCATCATTCAGACCCGCGCGCGGGAACATCGAGGGCGTGATGCCGCGCCATTGCAGCTGGGTGAAGCCGCCCGGATCGCGGGGGCCGTGGCAGACCGTGCAGCGCTGATAGAAGATGCGCTCGCCTTCCTCCATTTCCGCATAAAGCGACTCCACGATATCCGCCACGCGGTCCAGGCCCAGTTCGGATTCGTCGATGGCGGCGAACTGGTAGTCGGTCAGGATGGCCGGATTCTGGTGGGCCTGGTTCGGACGCTCGGCGTCCTCGCATTTGGCGACTGAGGCCACGCAGGTATTGGCGATGGTCGCCTGCGTCAGCCCCGAGGCCGGGCGTTCCGAGGTGATCCAGTTGATCTGCCCGGAATTGCAGCGCCCCTTGCTGTCCAGATCCGGCCAGGCCCCTTCATACAGCGACATGACGCCTGGCATGATGTCGTCCGACAGCACCGCCCCGGCGATCACCGCGCCGCGTTCGTTGCGGATTTCCACCAGATCGCCATCGGCGATGCCGCGCGCCTCGGCGTCCTGGCGGTTCATCCGCACGGGTTCGCGCCCGTCGATCTTGTAAAGCTCGCGCAGCTTGGCCGAGTTGTCCATCTGGCTGTGCAGGCGATACCAGGGATGCGGGCTGACGATGTGCAGCTGGCCTTCCTTGGCGTTGCCCAGATATTCCAGCGGTTCCTGCCAGACGGGCATGCCGGGGTTGTCGGGCACGTTCATGTCGGCGATGGACGAACAGAACATTTCGATCTTGCCCGACAGCGTGTGCAGCGGGTTTGCCTCGGGGTCTTCGTAGAAGGCGCCGTGGCGCACCCATTTGCGGGCCTCGGGGGGGGCTGGTTGCAGGGCATAGCCCTTTTCCCAGAACTCCTCGAAGGGCGTGGTCTTCGACGCGCCGGTGCGTTCATAGGCCGCGCGGATGTGGTCCATATAATCCACGCTGTCGGTGAACTGCGCCCAGAGACCCATCTTGTCGGCAAGCTCCTCGAAGATCTCGTAATCGCTCATCGATTCGCCCTGCGGTTCGATGACCTTCTTCATCGCGTAGATCTTGTCGTTGGAATAGGTGCCGCCGACCGAGATGTCGTCGCGTTCCAGCGTGCTTGACGCGGGCAGCACGATGTCGGCCCACCGGACGGCGGCGGTCCACCAGACGTCCTGGCTGACGATGGTGTGCAGCTTGCCGAAGGCTTTCAGTAGCCGGTTCAGGTCCTGCTGGTGCGAGACGAAGTTGTTGCCTGCGTTGTAAATCATCCGGATGTCGGGATAGGTGCGGGTCTGGCCGTTGTAGAAGAACTCCTTGCCGGGATTTTCCAGCATCTCGACGATGCGGCTGGCGGGGCAGAGCTTGTCCACGAGGTTCTTGCCCGCCGACAGCCCCGTGGGCGTGGGCTGGCCCGACTGCGGCATCCCGCCGCTGCCATAGTGCCAGGAAAAGCCCACGCCTTCGCCGGGCTTGCCGATCTTCCCGATGAGCGCGGCGAAGTTGATGATCGCGTGGTGGGTCAGTTCGCCGTGATGGGCGCGCTGCAGCGACCAGGCGCCGCCGAACTGGGTGCGCGATTTGGCGAAAAGCTCGGCCATCTCGCGGATCTTGTCGGCCGGGATGCCGGTGATACCCGCGGCCCAGTCGGGCGTCTTGGCGGTGCCGTCATCCTCGCCCTTGACATAGGCGATCCAGCGGTCGGCGCCGGTCGTGTACTTGTCCATGTAGGCGCGGTCTTCCAGACCTTGTTCCAGCACGTGATGGGCCATGCCCAGGAACAGCGCGATGTCCGTGTTGGGCACGATCTGCACCCAGTCCGCATTCAGGTAGGAATCCGACGCCGTGCGCTGCGGGTTGATCGAGATGAAGCGGCAGCCCGCGTCGCGGATCTCGGCCCAGGGGCGGGACATGCCGTGGTCGGCCACGGTGAACTCGATCCGGTTGTTCTTGACCGGGTCGCAGCCGACCAACACGAAGACCTCGGTGTTGTCGCGCACGACCTCCCATGCGGTCTGGGGCGAATAGACCTCCATGTCGCCGATGATGTGAGGCAGGGCCACCTGCGACGCGCCGGCCGAGAAGTCGCCCTGGGTGATGGTGCAGCCGCCGACCAGGTTGAAGAAGCGTTGCTGCATGACGTTCGGGCGGAACGAGCCGGCATTTGACCAGCCACCATAGGAGGAACTGAAGATCGCCTCGTTGCCGTTTTCCTCGATCGTCTTGACGATGGCATTGGCGGTCAGGGCCAGGGCGGTGTCCCAGTCGACCTGAACGAACTCTTCCTTGCCGCGCAGTTCCGGCTTGGTGTCGCCGCTCTGCCAGCCGTCCAGATAGGACTTGCGGACCATCGGATAAAGGATGCGGCTGTCGTCATAGGTGCGGTCCATGACGCCCAGCATCAGCATGTCGGTGGGCTGATGGTCGAGTTCCGTGATCGGAGAAATCGCAGTGATGCGCCCATCCCGCACGACCGCCTCGAAGGGGCCGAAATGCGAGGCATGGAAGACCCGCTGGCCATGCGAGTTCGGGTCGATGGCAGCAAGAGCAGAGCTGCCCATCATGTGGCCAAGGCTGGTCACTCCAGCCGCTGCCGCACCGGCTTGCATGAAGCCACGGCGGGAGATTTGAAATGCACTCATGGGCTCATCCTTCTATCTTGTGTCTGCAGTGTTTGAACCTCGCGATGCGCGCGGTCCTTGATCTGGAACAAGACAACAATCACAAACAGGCCTTCTTGTTGCAGCAGAACCCAATGGAAGGTGAAGGTCAACCTCCAGACGGTTGGGCACCTCGATTTTTGAACAATTTTTGGTAGTTTGGCGGCGCGGGCGGCCTGAAGCAGGATCATGGCTTTCGTCTGGCAATTGGCAGAGCCTCGCAGCCGCTGTATTGCGGCCTTCAAGCCTTGTTTGTCATGCTTTGACGCGTGATCGGTTCTTGGATCGCCCGGTATTCACGCCGGACACGGGTTGATGCGGCGCAGTTGAACGAGGCGTCGCATGTTATATGCGAGGTTCTTCATCCCGATCCTGGCCTTGGCTCGCACCAGACCAATGCTACGCACAAGGGTGCCACCCATGTCGTTGGTCTGTGCGCCGAATACATGTTCCACCCGGACCCGAACGGTGGATTTGGTCCGATTGCTGCCCTTGGCCTGATCTGTGAGAGGTTTGCCGCGTTTCCCCTTACGGTGGATGTGACTTTTCAGCTTCCGCGCGCGCAATTTCGCCTCCGTCTCCTCGAACCGATAGGCCGCATCCGCCCACACACCGGAGCCGGTATTGCCTCGCATCAGCAGGTGATCCACCGCTTGACTGTCATGCAGCGCGGCATCGCTGACGTGATAGCGCCGGACCAGCTTGTGCTTTCGGTCGACGTTCACATGGTTCTTGTAGCCGTAATGGCTCTTGCCGTGCTTTTTCGTCCAGCGCGCGCCCACGTCCTTCTGGCTGCGCTTGGCGGGCTTGTTTTCCCAATGCTCGGGGTTCTCGCCCTTCTTGATTGACGCGTTCTCGTCGCGCGTGTTGTGATTGCGCGGCACCGCCACAATAGAGGCATCAAGAATTTGCCCACCCCGAGCGATATACCCCTGCCGCGCCAAATACCCGTCAAATTGACGAAACAGCTCTTCCACCTTGCCCGCCTGCGCCAGCGCATCGCGATACAGCCACACCGTCTTTGCATCCGGCACCCGGTCCGCAAGGCTAAGTCCCAGAAACCTCATAAAGGACAGCCGGTCACGGACCTGATATTCGATCTGATCGTCCGACAAGTTGTAGAGTGCGCTCAGCACCAGCGACTTGAACATCAGCACAGTGTCCATCGGCTTGCGGCCTGCGCGCGACTTGCGCTCCGCATCAGGCTTGCGCCAAACCTCATCCAAAATAGAACGAAACTCCTCCCACGGCACGACCGCATCGATCTCAACCAATGGGTCCTTCTTCGCGTCAAGGCTCGCATAGCGGTCGGAAAGATCAAAGAAACCCATCTGCGTCATTGCCGTCTCCCCTGTGCCGGTTCGTCCCATCAAAGATAACGCAGCACCGGAGTTGGGGCAATTTTTAGAGGTGCCCGGTTGAACGAAAGAGCCATTTATGCGTTCATGACTCAGGAGCGTGCAAAGGAGATGGATGCGATGCGTGTGATGTCTGGTATCTTTGGACCTGCAGCGGTAGCGCTGATCCTTGTTTCGCCGGCGCTTGCCCAGGAAGCCCCCCCTGCTCCCGCCACACCTGACGCTGCGCAGCCCGAGGGTGCGGCACCCGGGGGTTCAGCGCCTGCCAATCCTCACGCGATGCTGCCTGAGCTGACAGGAGGCCCCCTTGGCTCGCCGACTGCCCTGCACGGCAATCCGGTGCCGGGCACCTCGACCTCGATCCCTACAACCAATCCGGCAACTGTCACACCGCTGCCCGCACGCGAGGGCAAGCCGGTCGAGCGCGAGGATACTGGGATCGATGGCCAGTGCGATCCGGCGGTCAGCCTGAACACCTGCCCGCAGCGGCCCGAGGCCGACGTAACTCAGGCTGTCACAACTGACGTTCCGGGTGCTGATGCAGTTGCTCAGCCTCAGACAGGGCAGACCGTGCCTGAAGAGGAAAGTGGGTCGGGGAACTGACCTGCCGCCGCCTTTCGTGCCCTGCGCCTTGTATCCGATGGATCTGCGGGATGCTCTCGGGTCTTGGGAGAGGGATTTACACCCTGAGGCGTCTGCCCTGGAGAGCATCAATCGCTTCGGTCTATGTGACTTTCTGGCGCAGGCGGCGTCACTGGCAGGCACCGTGAGATCGGGCTAGGCTTCACTCGATTTGGCCCGGATCTAGACCGCAGCAAGCGGATCTTCATGCAGCTTGTTATGGGAAAAACAGAAATGTCTCTCGGTTACGTCAGCCTGCCCGGACGCGGCGCAAACGACCGGTTTCTGGCTCAGGTTGCCGCCCGATTGCAGGACCGGGGCCTGAAGCTGGCGGGAACCGTGCAAACCAACATCGAGCGAGCGGATCGGACAAAGTGCGACATGGACATTGTCGTCCTGCCCGATGGGCCGGTCCTGCGTATCAGTGAGGATCGCGGCAACCTTGCTCGTGGCTGCCGCCTAGATGCAGGTGTCCTGGAACAGGCGGTTGCCGGCGTCTCGCGCGCAATGCCCGGCGCCGATCTGCTGATCGTCAACAAGTTCGGCAAGCAGGAGGCCGAAGGGCGCGGCATGGCGCCGCTGATCGCCGAGGCTCTGGAACGAAATCTTCCGGTTCTGCTGGGAGTCAATGGCCTGAACCTACCGGCCTTCCAGACCTTTGCTGGCGGGCTTGAAACCGCTCTCGCGGCTGACATCGATCAGGTTGTCGAGTGGTGTGTGAGTGCTGGATGTCATCTCCACGAACCTGCCAGATGAAATCATTCTCAGCTTGATTCTTGGGGAAAAGCGAACTGCTGCTTGAATTGAGATTAATCCCACGCTGACTTCACGGTCGTGCTGACCTGCCCCGGGATTTTTCCTCCAGATGCGATTAGAGTCCGGCCCAACTTGAGGACGGACAATGAAGCGAACGAGATTCACGGACGAACAGATCATCGGCATCCTGGCAGAGCATGAGGCAGGCGCGAAGTGCGCTGACCTGTGCCGGAAGCACGGCATGTCGGAAGGCACCTTCTACAACTGGAAGGCCAAGTTCGGCGGCATGACGGTGTCGGAGGCGAAGCGGCTGAAGGGGCTCGAGGATGAGAACGCCAAGCTGAAGAAGCTGCTGGCCGAGCAGATGCTGGATCTGGCGGCGATGAAGGACCTGGTTGCAAAAAAGTGGTATGGAACCGAGCGACTGACCGGCGCTCTGCTCGACCGCCTGACCCACCACGTCAACATCCTCGAGATGAATGGCGAGAGCTACAGGCTCGCGCAAAGTCGGGCCCGAAACGCCGGCCAGACCCCGTAAAAAACCGCGACGCGCGCTTGAGCCCGCCGCTCGGGCTGCGCCCTCCCGGCGGGCTCAAGCGCGCAAGAAAGTGGCCTGCTTTTGCGCCGCCCCGTGGCCGGTTTTTGCTCCGCCGTTGACACGGTGGTCGCAGGTCGCCCGCAGATTATCACCACATTTTCGATACAATACGCTGTTCGCCAAGGGCTTTTCGCGCTCGTTGCAAATGTTAATGTGCCCGATCATCTCAGAGATTTTCCTACGTTCAGGGCCACGAACCACCTGAAGGGCGATGATACGCTCTGGTTCTTTTGGAACGGGAAAGAGGAATGGCGAGTGGAGCGGCCTCTCACTGAGGCCGAAAAAAGGCACCCCGAAGGCCCATCGTTCCCGAGCGCGCCACTTCTGATCGAAAGGATCCAATAGGATTATCGCGTCGAACGAGACTACATTTAGCCTGAATGTGGTCAGATGGACGCTGGCGGCTAAGGGCTCATAGCTTCGATCTCCAGCCCCACAGGGCGAGATTGAAAAAAGGTCTAGCGGGATAGGCTGCAATCAGACAACAGATTGCACATTCATGCGTCCTCGTTCCGCCAGATCCACCGTGTCACCTTCCTGACCGGACGCCTTACGGTCAAGCCTGCCGCCAATTCCGGTGCAGACGGCACGGACCAGGACCAGTTGATCCATTCCTTCGTCCGGCACCGGGCACAGGGAAATGGCGGGATATGCGCCTGATGGTCGGGGCCCAATACCTCAACAAGATCCTTTGCCCAGAACCGCGCTACGCGCCCGCATCCCGTACACTTGACCGTCAGCAGCATTCCGCTCCGTGCCTGCTCTGCAAGGCGGGGATTTCTGAACGGGTTTCCTGAGGGTGCTTTCGCCGGCATTGTAAGAACATAGAGCGAACACCGAGTGCCGCGCAACGGGTCGCCGCGGCCGTGCGTCAGCGTAGCGTATCGATTGCCTTGAATACCTGATCGCGGGCTTCGTCGCCTAGGGTCAGGATGCATTGATTTCGCGCGCACAGCATGATTCACCGCTCGGAAAATGGAGCAGTGATATGAGCGATCTTTTCTGGCTGACCGACGCGCAAATGGCCCGTCTGGCTCCCTTCTTTCCCAAGTCACACGGGAAGCCCCGGGTAGATGACAAGAGGGTGCTGAGCGGGATTATCTTCATCAATCGCAATGGCTTGCGGTGGCGCGATGCGCCTGCTGCCTATGGTCCTCACAAGACGCTCTACAGCCGGTGGAAGCGGTGGAGCGAGAAGGGCATCTTCGCGCGGATGATGGCCGGGCTGGCGGCAGAACACGGCGAGAAGACGACCGTGATGATCGACGCGACGTATCTCAAAGCCCACCGAACGGCGACCAGTATGGTCGCCAAAAAAGGGGGCGTGGTCGCCTGATCGGTCGAACCAAGGGCGGCATGAACACCAAGCTGCACGCCATCTGCGACAGTCAGGGACGACCGATCGACCTGTTCGTCACCGCCGGACAGGTCAGTGATTACATCGGCGCACGGGCCCTGCTGAGCGGCCTGCCAAAGGTCAAATGGCTACTCGGGGATCGCGGCTATGATGCTGACTGGTTCAGAGAAGCGTTGCAGGACAAGGGGATACGCGCCTGCATCCCAGGCCGAAAGAAGCGCAAGACGCCGGTCAAATACGACAAGCGGAGATACAAGCGGCGCAATCGCATCGAGATCATGTTCGGAAGACTCAAGGACTGGAGGCGTGTGGCCACCCGATATGACCGATGCCCGAAGGTCTTCCTTTCGGCCATCGCCCTCGCCGCCCTCGTCATCTACTGGTTATGAATCCTGACCCTAATTCCGGGAATGCGGAGCGAATGGCCGAGCCGCTGGCAGGCTAGGATAGCAAGATCACCACTTTGACCGACTGGCACAAAACCGCGCCTTAAGTCACCCGGGAAACACTCCCGCGAACAGCCCCATCAGCGCCGTGACCAACGCGGTCGCACCTAGCACAACCAACAACGGCAGCGCGACCTCTGCCCGAACCGCTTCGCCATCGCGCGCCTGATACATCGGCACCACGATGCGCAGATAGACCGCCAGCGCCAGCACGCTGTTAAGGATCCCGATCACCGCCAGCCAAAGATAGCCCGCCTCGATCGCGGCACCGAACAGCAGAACCTTGCCGACAAAGCCGAAGAGCGGAGGAATGCCGGTGAGCGACAGCAGGAACACGACCATCGCCACGCCGACCACCGGGCGGGCGCGACCGAAGCCCTTGAAATTGTCCAGATTGCGCCCCGCGATCATGATGACGGCAAAGGCCCCAAGGTTCATCGCCACATAGGCCGCGCCGAACACGATCACCGAAGGCAGGGCCAACGGGCTGGTGCCAAGCGCCACAATCCCCAGCATGAAATAGCCCGCCTGCGCCACCGAGGAGTAGGCAAGCAGCCGCACGACATTGCTCTGCACCAGGGCCGCCAGATAGCCGAATGTCATCGTCACCGCCGCGATCAGCGCGACGACGATGGGCCAGCCGGTAGCGACAGGCAGATCGCGCAGCACCTGCGCAAAGGCAAAAACCGCCGCCACCTTGGTGATCACCGACAGAAAAGCCGCGACCGATACCGGCGCGCCGTCATAGGCGTCGGGTGCCCAGAACTGGAACGGCACCAGCGCCGCCTTGTAGCCCAGTCCGATCAGCACCGCGACCAGCCCCGCCAGCGCGATCAGCGGCTTGCTTTGAAGCGCACCAAGCTCGGAAAAAAGCGTCGATCCGGCACCACCGAACCAGAAGGTCAGCCCGTAGATCATCACCGATCCGGTGACGGCGCCGAACACTAGATATTTCATCGCCGCCTCGGTCGCCGCATCGTCGCGCGGCCAGGCCACCATTGCGAATGATCCCAGCCCGGTCAGCACCACGCCAAGGACCAGCAGCATCATGTCGCCACCGCCCGCCAGCATCAGCGCCCCCAGGGTCACAAGGCAAAGCAGCGTGTAAATGCTGCCCTCGCGGTCCTGCCCGGCAATCTCGGCCCGTGTCATCAGCAGCGCTAGCGCGGTGCCCGGCAGCAGGATCAGCTTGGCCCAGCCCGAAAGCAGATCGACGCGGTAGGTGCCGCCAAAGACGCTTGTATCGGCCTCCAGCAGCGGCCACGTCAGCGCGGTGGACAGGCCCAGCCCGATCAACCCGAATGTCAGTGCCAGACGCGGCGCGCGCAGCATCTCGACCCCCAGCATCAGCACGACCGTCGAGGCCAGCATCAGTTCGGGAAACAGAAAGGACAGGTCGCGCGCCATCAGAATTGCAGCGCCCGCATCGTCGCGTCGATCATGTTCAGCAACCACGATGGCGCGACCCCGATCACGATGATAAGGATGAGCAGCGGCACGATGGCCAGCATCTCGCCCCGGTCGAGATCGGGCATCGCCGCCCATCTTTCGTTCAGCTCGCCCAGGAATACCGCCGCGATGGCGCGCAGATACAGCCCCGCCGTCACCACGATGGCGACGATCGCCACTATGGCCCAGGGCTGGGCATTCAGTGTGGCCAGGAAGATCTGGAATTCGGCCGGGAAATGCGCCAGCCCCGGCAGCCCGAGCGAGGCAAAGGCCGACAGCACGAAGGCCCAGCCCAGCCATGGCACCTGCCCCAGCAGCCCGCCGAACGCGGTCATCTCGCGTTCGTGGGCGCGCGACTGCAACATGCCGACGAGAAAGAACAACGCCCCGGTGACGATGCCGTGGCTGACCATCTGCAAGGTCGCACCATTGAGCGCGACCGCCCGCAGGTCAGGGTCCAGCGTCAGCGCCGCTACCGCGACGCCGATCACCACATAGCCCATGTGGTTCACCGACGTATAGGCGATCATCTTCTTCAGATCCGACTGCGCCAGCGCCACGAAGGCACCGTAAAGGGCGCTGAACACGCCAAAGGCCAGCACCACCTGACCGGCCTGCGCAAAGGCGTCGGGCGTCATCTGTAAGGCGAAACGCACAAGGCCATAGGTGCCGAATTTCAGCATCACGCCGGCCAGGATCACACTGCCGACCGTGGGGGCCTGCACGTGGGCCGCCGGCAGCCAAGTATGCACCGGAAAGGACGGAATCTTGACCGCGAAGGTGAACAGCATCGCGATCAGCGCCAGCATCGCCGCCAGCCCGGTCAGCGGCGGGGTCTCGATCCACAGACGCATGTCGAAACTTCCCGTGGCCAGATACAGCCCGATGATCGCCAGCAAAAGCGGCAGCGAGCCTAGCAGCGTGTAGATGAAGAACATCAGTCCGGCGCGCTGGCGCTCTTCATAGCCCCAGCCGACGATCATGAAATACATGCCAACCAGCGACACTTCGAAGAAGACGTAGAACAAGAGCGCGTCCAGCGCCGCGAAGGTGCCGATCGACGCGGTTTCCAGCATCAGCATCAGCGCGACAAAGACCGCCGGGCGGTCGGTGATCCGCGCCGCATAGATCGCCGACAGGAAAAACAGCAGCGAGGTCAGCAGGATCAGCGGCAGGCTCAGGCCGTCGACGCCAACCCGGTAGGCGGCACCAATGGCCGGGATCCAGGCGATTTCCTCGACCTGCGCGAAACCGCCCGGCAGCGTGCCCCGTGCCCAGATCGCCAGCGTCACAAGGAAGGTCAGCCCGGTGATGGCGATGGAAACGCCATGGGCGATGCGCGCCGACTTGTTTGGCAGGGCCATCAGCAGCACGCCACCAAGAAGCGGCAGAAAGACGGAGATCGAGAGAAGGGGCATGGCGGGGTCGTCTTTCTTCAGGAGGACATCGGTAAGATCAGCAGCACCGCCGCGATGACGGCAATGCCCATGACGGTCAGGGCGAGTTCGCGGTGGATCAGCCCGCTTTGCAGCAAGCGCAGGCGGCGGCCGGCGGCGATTGTCCGGGCGACAAGGCCGAAGATCAGCCCGTCGATGCCATGGGTGTCGGTGTTTTCGGCACCGTCGCCAAGGCGCAGGTTCATCCGGCCCACCTGAAGGGTCGCGGCATAAAGGCGGTTGTCTGAACGCTCGGCACTGGATGCGGTGCCAAGGCTCAAGATCCGCACAAGGCCAAGTTGCGCGGCCAGCAGACGCCGTTCGAAACCTTCACAGGCGGCGGCAAAGGCCAGCGCCGGGCGCAGCACCAGCCCGTCCATACCGCCCGCGACGGCAAAGCCGCGCTGCGCCATCGGCAGAACCGGCCCCATCAGGCGGGTCGGGGCGACGAACCAGCCCAGCAACAGACCGCTCAGCGCCGCGACAAGCCCGAGGATCATCGCAGGCCCTTCCGGCGGCAGTTTGGCTTCCAGCAGATGTTCCAGCGGCGTGAAGGCGAACCCAAGCCCCGCCGCCAGCGCCGTCAGCACCGCCATGCCCGCGCCCATCCAGCCCATCCCCTTGCCCAGAACGGGCTGGGCCTCGCCCTGCCACAGCACCCGCAGCGCCCGCGCCATATAGGCCCCGGTCAGCACCGTGCCTGCCAGCGCCAGCGGCGCGAGCCATACGACCCCGGGGGCCGCCAGCGCGGCGGCAAGGATCGCGTCCTTGGAAAAGAAGCCGGCCAGCGGTGGAATACCCGCCAGCGCCACCGCGGCAACGGCGAAGGCGGAAAGGACCAGCGGTCGTGCCCGGCCCGCGCCCGCGACCGCATCCATGTCGGTGCTGTCGCGATCATGCTGGAACACACCCGCCCCCAGAAAAAGCGTGCTCTTGATCGCCGCGTGGGCGATAAGGTGTAGCAGCGCCGCCACCGGCACCCCCGCGCCAATGGCCAGCAGCATCAGCCCGTACTGGCTGGAGGTCGAGGCGGCCAGCAGCCGCTTCAGGTCCCGCTCGGCCAGCGCGATCAGCCCGGTGACGACGGCCGTCACGCCACCCACCAGCCCGACCGCAATCAGCGCGCCTGCGGGCAGCATCGGGGCCACGCGGATCAGCAGGATCGCCCCCGCCGCCACCAGCGTCGCGGAATGCAGCAAAGCGGAGACCGGCGTCGGGCCGGCCATGGCGCGCTGCAACCAGTCCTGCAACGGCACCTGCGCCGACTTGCCCATCGCGCCCACCAGCAACAGCAACCCGGCGACAAGGGCGGGCGTGCCGCTGATCGCCAATGTAGCCGAGATTTCCGAGGTGCCGGCCCAGCCGATCAGCACGAAAATCCCCAGATAAAGGCCCAGATCGGCGCTGCGGGTATACAGAAACGCCCGTGTCGCGGCACTGGGCACGCCGTCACGCCCATGCCAGAAGCCGATCAGCAGATAGCTGGAAAAGCCGATCAATTCCCACGCCGCCAGCACGGTGATCCAGTCGCCCGCCAGCACCAGCGCCTGCATCGCCGCGACGAACAGCAGCACGATGCCGAAAAAGCGCGGCCTTTCGGGGTCGCTGCGCATGTAACCCACGGCATAGACCAGCACACAGGCCGCCACCGTCGCCACCATAGCCGAAAACACCGCCGTCAGCGGCACCGCGACCAGCCGCAGGGGCTTCTGCGGCAGGCCCGGCAGGACCAGTTGCACCGCATCGCCCGCGACGGCCCCCGCAAGGGTGCCCATCGCCGCCAGAAACCCGATGCCGACGCCGACGAGCGCAATCGCTTCGGGTGCGCGCCGCAGCACGAGCTCCGCCAGGCCCGCCAGCAGCGGCGCAAGGATGATGAGCGCCAGCATCGTCATCCCTTCAACTCCCGCGCTTCTTCCATCTCGACCGATCCGCGCACCCGGAACCGCGCGATGGCGATGGCAAAGCCGACCGCCATTTCGACCGCCATCACCGCCATCACGATCAGCACGAACATCTGACCGGCCGGTTCATCGGGATGCAAATAGCGCCAGAAGGCCACCAGATTGACCAGTGCCGCGGCCAAAATCAGTTCGACCCCCATGATGATCATCACCAGATTGGTTTGACTCAGCGCGCCATAAAGTCCGATACCGAACAGCCCCGCGCCGACGCTGAGGGCGATTATGAGTTCCAGAATCATTTGCGCTGCTCCGCGTTGGGGACGATGGCCACCATCGTGGCCGCAACCATGGCGGTCAGAATGGTCAGACCCGCCGACTGGAAGATCAACATCGACCGGCCCAGCAATTCGCGCCCCAAATCGGCGGCCTGTTCATGCGCGCCCGGCACGGACAGGGCGACCGGACCCCAATCGGGCAGCCATACCAGCAGCAAGGCGGCCAGTAGCCCTATGCCCCCGGCCCAGAGCGACAAGCGTTTCTGGTGGGTCATGTCCATTTTGCCCATGCCGCCGGGATCCATCATGAACATCACCATGAAGATGGCCATCACGCTCATTTCCGTGGCCATCATCATGATCTGCAACACACCCAGAAACTCGGCCTGCATGACCAGAAACATCGCACCGATCGCGGTTTGCGAAAACAGCAGCGCCAGCGCCGAACGCACCATCGAATGGGTGCGAAAGACCACGACGCCGAACCAAACCGCCGCCGCGCCGAAGAACGCCAGAAAGATCATCTGAACCGTCATATCGGCACCACCAGCGCGATCACGCCCACGACAAAGATATTGGCCAGCGCCAGCGAGATCCCCAGCTTCCAACTCAGCGCCAGATAGCGCGCCTCGCGGATGCGCGGCATGTAGCGCCCGATGCTCAGCATGGCCGCAGCCACGGCCAGGATCTTGATCGCGCTCCAGGCCCAGGCGGGCAGCCACGGGCCCAGCCAGCCGCCCAAATAGAAGGTCACCGTCGCCCCCGCCAGCGCCAGGATAATGACCATCCGCGCCAGCCGCAGCACCGCCAGCCGCACGCCGGTATATTCTGCCTCGACCCCGCCGGCCAATTCGCCGGTAGCATCGGGCAGGTCCAGCGGCGGCAGCCAGGCCAGCCCCATCGCCGCCACGACGAACAGGACAAACCCCATCGGCTGGTACAGCACGTTCCAGAGCTGCGCCTGCGAGGCGACGATCTCAACCGTCGAGAGCGACTCCGCCCGCATGGCGACGGCGGTGATCGGCATCACGATCAGCATGGCATAGGCAATGAACTGGCCCAGGAACCGCCAGCCCGCAATCATTGCGTAGGCCCCGTTCGGCCCCCAGCCCGCCATGATCAGCGCCACCAGCACATAGGCCAGCGCAGCGTTCAAAAACAGCGCCCCGGTGGCCAGATCGGTAATGATAAGCTCCGGTGCCAGCGGGATCACCGCCACCGCCATCAGCCCCGCCACCAACAGCAGCACCGGCCCAAGCTCAAAGAACAACCGGTCAGATTTGCGCGCCAGCAGCGATTCCTGCCCCATAAGCGCCAGGGCGGCCCAGGCCGGACCCGTCAGGCTCAGGTGTCCATGCACGGCCCATCGTTCGATGACGGCCAGCGCATAGGCCCCGGCGGCGAGCGACAGGAGAACGACAAGAATGCTCATCCACGCACCTCCCAGGGCGACAGGTCGAGCGAGGCGACGGCGCTCAGGGCATCGCCCAGTTCCCGCTGCGCCGTCACCGTTTCGACAAGGGCGATGTTCACGTCTGTCGGCGTGTCGAGATCGGCTTCGACCACCTTGCCATTGGCCAGCTTCACGCGCAGCGACGCCGTGCCGCGCGGTGTTTCGATGCGAGCCTCGCCCTCGCCCGACACCCTGTCCACATCCGGCACCTGCGGCACAGCAATCCTCCCGGCGGCCGCGATCACGTCGAGACTTTGGGCGATCTCGTCGCAGCGCAGCCGCAGCCGGGCCAGCGCATCGCCGCCGTTGCGGACGCGCATTTCGAACCCGAGATCCTTCAGCGTTGGATCACCCGTTCGGGCATCCGATCCGCCACCTCGCGCCCGGTCCACCGGGCCGCTGGCCGGGGCGTCCTTGCCGATGCGCGCGATGCGTCTAAGCCGCATCCGCATCAGCGGGGCCGCCTGCACCCGGCGCGACAGCCGCCGGATCGCCCCAGCCTGCGTGGCGATCCCGGCAACGTCGGCACCTTGAACGGCCAGTTGCAACGCCCCAGCGCGCGCGGCGAGCCACAAAAAACCCGACTGAAGGCCCAACTCGGCCAGCCAGTTCAGGTGGCTGGCGATCCGCTCGCGTTCCACGGCGGCGGCGCGGCCACGGCGCGCGTCATGGTCGGGCTCGACGCCGGCGGCCACCTCAATCGCAGCGCAAGCCAGCGCGCGATAGGACACGGGGCTGAGCGGCATCATCGCGGCCAGACGCTCGACGAAATCGACCACCGCCATCGGCGGACCATCCACCAGTTCCGCCCTGCCCACAAGGCTCCTGACCTCGCTGGCCGCCACGGTATCGCCGTCCAGCGTCAGGGTCAGGCGCAGCCCTGCCGGCAGGCCCGGAAAGAACGGCCCGAACGGCACCTCGATCCAGTCCATCTGCAACCCGTCGCTGCTGCGCGGCTGGCCTTCCGTCAGTTCGACCATCGACATGAAATGCGGCTCGATCCCGTCGATAGTGGCCTTGGAGTGGCCGCCATGTCCGGCATGCCCATCGTGGCCGGAATGGTCCTGCTGTTTGCCATGCCCGCCGTGACCGCCATGCCCGTGACCGTGACCGGGACCGTGGCTTTCCACCTCCTCCGCCTTCACCAGGTTCATGCCGCATTTAGGGCACTTGCCCGGTGCATCGCTGATCACCTCGGGGTGCATCGGGCAACTATATGCCCCCGACCCGCCCGCGTCGTGAGCGTGGCCCGCATGTGCGTGATCGGCGGGGTTTGGCCTGTCCTCCCGGGGCATGTCGTGGCCACCGTGCCCACCATGTCCATCGGACGCTGTTTCGCGCGGCACCAGCGTCATGCCACATTTGGGGCAGTCTCCGGGGGCGTCGCGGACAATCTCGGGATGCATTGGGCAGGTGTATTCCACGCGCACCTCAAGAGCGGCGGCGGTAAACTCCCCGGTGTTTGCGCGAAACGCGCCTGCCGCGACAACGCGGCGCAGATCGGCCAACCCAGAGTGCAGCCCGGCCTGTGTCAGTGGTGCCGAGACGTCCGCATCGGGCAACGGGGCGATGTCGCCCGCGCCCAGTGCAAGGATCGTGCGCGGACGCGGCATCTGTGCATAGGCCACGGCGGCCGCATCGCGCAGCCCTACGTCCAAGGGGCCCGCAATAATCAGCACGTTCGCATGGCGCGGGGTGCCCACAATCCGCAGGTGCGCATTGGCAAGGTCGATCCCCATCGACCGCGCGACAGACGGGCCGGGCAGCACAAAGGCCGTCAGATCGCGCGCCATGGCCGCCGCGACCGCCCGCCTGATCCCGTACATCGCGCCCTCTCGCGCCCCGGCTATGGTCATTGCCGCCTCAACGCGCCCTGGCTCCAGCCATAGAGCAGGCCCAGGAACAGGATTGAGAGGAAAACGCCCATGTCGAGCAATGCGATCAGCCCTTCTTCGCGGTAGACGACCGCCCACGGATACATGAACGCCATCTCCATATCAAAGGCCAGAAACAGCAGCGCATAACCGGCATAGCGCGCATGATAGCGGACCCAGACCGGATCGCGCGACAAGGTACCGGCCGTGGCGGGCACGTCCTTGCCCGGTTCCGAGCGCGTGCGCCCGATGGCCCGGGCGAGCCCGTAGAGGCTGAGCACGAAACCGAACACACCGACACTCAGCCCGAAAAGGATCGCGTATTGGGAAAGCTCGCTCATCCGTGTTATCTCCTTCGGGTGCTCGACTCTCTAAAGTGTTAAGGGTTTAAGCAGAAAGGCACAATCAAACCAACGCCAGCGGCCATGCTGCCGTTATGCTAAGACGCTGCGCGCAACGGATTATTACAGCTCTCCGAAAATTCCGGGCTTGGGACTTCAAGAACACAGGTCTCCAATTGGTTTCTTCCAATTGGGTGGCCGGTGATTTAGCGTTGCATGATTGACGATCCGAACAAACATGACAGAGGGAAGTCAAATGTGCCTGTCCGCTCAAGTCAGCTTTGCCGCCAGTGTTTTTCTTGTTGGCGGCGGCACGGCCATTTCAATTGTGGCTTGGCGGCGCAACAAACGCTATCTCCCGCTTGCCCTGATGCCGCTTTTTGCCGGACTGCAGCAGTTCACCGAGGGCTTCGTCTGGGTCGGCATGAACGGAAACGATCCCCTGACGGTCTTGTGGGGGGCGATGGGTTTCATCTTCTTCACATGGTTCATGTGGCCGATCTGGGTGCCGTTCTCGGTCTACGTGCTTGAACCGGATGACAGTCCGCGCAAGCGGTTGTTCCGCCTCATGGCGCTGATCGGGCTGGCCTTCGGGCTGGCCTTCGGGCTGTTGCTCTACATCCCGCACGGGCTGAACAGCAGCATGGTCGTGGTCGAGATCAACAACCAGTCACTGGCCTATGAAAAATCCATGTGGCTTGATTTCATGATGCCGCGCTGGCTGACTAATACGATCTATGTGACCCTCATCACCCTGCCACCGGCGCTGTCGCATTACAAACACATGCGCCATTTCGCCCTGACGCTGGGGGCGGTGATCGTGGTCGATATCGCCTTCCTGCAATTCGCATATATTTCGTTTTTCTGCCTGCTGGCGGGTCTCGCAACGCTGCATCTGGTCTACATTATCCTGACTAATAAATGCGCCCGTGAGTGCCCTGAACTATTTGCCTGACGCCGCGGTGCCGACAAGCACATCCCTGTCCCATTCCCGGTATCCAATACGCTGAACCTCGCGCAGCGGTGACCGCGTGCCGTTCGCGGCGCCGGTGCGCAGTTCCACTTCCACCTCCATGATCCGGGCGGCCGCATAGGCCAGCATCTCGCGCACCAGATCCCTTTCGGCCTGCTTTTTGGTCAGACGAACAGCGCCATTCTCTCGTCGGTCATCGTTATCGTCGCGGACGTAACTCCAGAGCCGCGCGGTGTGTGCCTTGCCCGTCTTCGCTCCGGTCTGCATCTTGACCCGGGTGTCATCGGCAAACACGGCGGGTCCAGCGCGCACCAGCTTGCCGATATGCTCGGCCAACGGTTCCAGCAATGCCGTCGACCGCCCGACCCAGTCGGTGAGCGTCGATCGGTGGAGATCAAGCTTCTCGCGCGCGTAGATCTCCGACTGCCTATATAACGGAAGGTGATCGCAATACTTGCCGACCAGCACATGGGCGAGCAGGCCGGGACCGGCACGGCCGCGCTCGATGGGACGGCTCGGCAGCGGCGCCTGCGCGAAGGTCTCGCAGCACTTGCAGGCCATGCGCGGGCGCACGATTTCACGGATGACAAAGCGCCCCGGGATGTATTCCAGCTCCTGCGTCACATCCTCGCCGACTGGGCGCAGGGCGCCGCCACACGAGGCGCAGGCATCGCCCGGAGACAGAACCTCGGTCTGTCGCTCGACATGATCGGGCAGCGGGGCACGGCTGTGTTGCCGTTTGGCGGGCATGTCGGGGGGCGCTGCATCGTCGTCCGGGCCGGTTTCGTCATGCTGCGCCTCTGCCGCCCGCGCGATCTCGGTGTCTTCCTGCAAGTCGAAGGCCAACTGATCGAGGCTTTCGGATTTCGACCCGAACCGCGCCTTGCGATGGGCCGCCAGCTGCCCTTGCAGATCTTCCACCTTCAGGGTCAGAGACTTGATCTCTTCACCCATCAGGGCGATCAGATCCTTCAGGTCATCGGCATCGTCTGGCAGGGATTTCAGCGTCTCCAGCATGGCTGTAATATACTGGACCGGTGGCGGGGAAGGAACGCAAAACTCACCTAAACTCTTGTTTTGTTGAGCTATCCGGCCTGCAATGGCCGCCATGTCTTTTGCGGCATGCGCCAGTCGATCCCTTCCAGCAGCATGGTCATCTGCGACGCGCTGAGGCTGATCTTGCCCTCCTTCGCCGCGGGCCAAGCGTTTGTCTGCCGTGGATGCCGAGCCGAAGATATCGAACCAGCACGAGGTCGGCACAACGAAGAAGATGCGGGACGATTTCATGGGTGAAACGCACCAAGAAAAGTTCCCCGCGATCTATATCTGGCTAGGCGGTGATCAGGAGGGCTTCACCGAGGAGAGCTGGGCCACGCACTACGACGCGCGCCTCAACAAGCCCCGTGCTGCCGAATGGCGGCTCTACTACCCGTCCAATCCCGTCACGGAAGCCATGAAGGCCGGAGATACCCTGTTCCTGGCCAAGGACCAGGGCGGCGTCCTGTGGTTCATTGTGGCCCCGGAGGGGTCCACCAGCGAGCAGCAGCTCTTCTGGCTGTTCGGCCTGCGCCCGGAAGGCAAGTCGTTTGTATCGCGCGAGTTCTCGAACGAGGAGCCGGAGCTGGACTTCGCCGCCCGCTTCATTCTGGACGAAATTGGCGTCGAGTTCGAGGAACCCGAGGCCGACAAGCTGGACAGCATCATCGACAGGTTTGGCACCACGTTCCCGAAGACGGCCGAGTTTTCCGATCTTGCCCGCCTCACCCTGCCCGAGGTCCGCGCCGAGGACGATCCCGACGCGGCACTCATTGCATGGCTGGACCACGAGGAAGCCCTGTTCCGACGACTGGAGCGCAGGGTCGTGTCCTCACGGATCGAGGCTGGGTTCACGAGTGCGGACGGCACGGATGTGGACGGATTCATCAGTTTTTCCCTCAGCGTTCAGAACCGGCGCAAATCCCGCATGGGGCATTCACTGGAAAACCACATGGCCGCTGTTTTGCGGGCACACGACATCCAGCATGTCCGGGGCGCGATGACGGAACACAAGCACAAGCCCGACTTCCTGTTCCCCGATCTGGAGACTTATCAGGCCGCCCCGGCCGGTGGAGACCCCCGCTTGACGATGCTGGGAGCCAAATCCACCTGCAAAGACCGCTGGCGGCAGGTTCTGGCGGAAGCCGAGAAGATCAGCCGCAAGCACCTTTTGACGCTGGAGCCTGGGATTTCCGAACCGCAAACAGACCAGATGGAGGCGTCGAGCCTTCAGCTCGTGGTCCCCTCCCCTGTTCATAGAAGCTACACAGAGGCGCAGCGCGGCTGGCTTTGGTCTGTGGGGGATTTCATCGGCGAGGTCAGAGCGCGACAGGGATAGCCATAACGCGCCCATAGCATTCGCGCTGTGCCCCTGCCCTACACTCTTCTCAAATGAGTTTTTGAGTAAATGAGTTGCATCTCTGTCACTCTTGCAGATGGATGCCGGGCATCAGTTCACACCAAAGTTGCCGCACCTCAAATACTCAGTTACACTTTTGAGTAAATACACAAATGAGGCAAGCCAATGAGCATAATTTCCGTCCTGAATCCGAAAGGTGGTAGCGGCAAGACCACCATCAGCACCAATCTCGCCAGATCGCTGCACGAGATGGGACACTCGGTTCTGATCGTGGACAGCGATCCACAGGGCAGCGCACGTGACTGGCACGCAGCCAGCGAAGACAATCCCATCGAGCTGGTCGCGCTGGACCGTCCCAACAACGTCAAGACGCTGACCAGTATGGCAGCAAACTACGACTACGTAGTAATCGACGGCGCGGCAAAACTAGAAGACATGATCGCCGCCTGCATCAAAGTCAGCGACTTCGTTCTGATCCCCGTTCAACCATCGCCATACGACATTTGGGCCGCGTCGGACTTGGTGGATTTTATCAAGGCTCGCCAAGAGGTCACGGACGGATCGCCGCGTGCCGGGTTTGTGGTCTCCCGCGTCGTGGAAGGAACCCGGCTGGGCAGTGACGTGCGAACCGCGCTGGACGACTACGCGTTGCCTGTCTGTGAGACGACCATAACACAACGCCAAGTCTATCCTCAGACGGCATCTGAAGGGCTGACCGTATTCGACGCCGACAATGCGAAGGCGAGAGCGGAGACCACGGCGCTGAGCAATGAGATACTGGCAGTGCTCGCAGCTGTGACACGGGAGGTCGCGTGATGGCCCTTTCCGCTAAACGTCCAAGCCGTGGCGACGATGCCCGCAAACGCATCCTGCATGAAGTCACGGAGACGAGAGAGAAGAAGAAGCGCCTGAATGCCGAGATCGAGGAGACGCTTTATCGGAGAATCAAGATGAAAGCGGTCGAGGAGGGCCGGTCAATTTCCGACATCACCCGTGATCTTTGGTCCGAGTATTTGAGTAAATGAGTAAATACTTTACCAGCCGTTGCGGCCGCGTTTCTTGAACCAGCTCTTGCAGAAACCCAGGAACGCGGCGTCCGAGTTCTTCGGTGGTTCTTTCTGTCTAGCGGCGTAGCTCCGCCACTCTCCGACCAGAACCTTGATGTCCCATGTGGGAGCCAGTTCACGCGCCCGTTCCAGTGTATCGGGCGAGAGGGGCAGGACATAGCCGCCGGTCAGTCTGTCCTGTTCCGGTTTAGGCGCATAGCTCTCCAGAAATTCCGGTTTGGGCGTTACCGTGAGGATGTCTGCTTCCATTCGGAAGGCATAGTCCGGCATGTGGTTGTGTTCCTCGTCAGCCTTGCAGATTGCTTTGACGAGCCGCCGAAATTCTTTATCAGAAGATGTGGAGCCGGTTCGGTCCTTCAGCTTGTCCAGACCGCATTTCCATTCCGGTTGCGTCCCGCATTGCTTGCGTGCCAGCTCATACAGACGGCGTTCCAAAGGCTTGCGGAGCTGGAAATAGCGACGGTTGAGCGTGAGAACATCATCCCCGGCAATGGCGTTGAAGACCCAATCGGAAAGTGTGACTTCTAGATCGAGCATCCGGCCGTCGCGGGTTTCGCGAACAATGCGATAGCGGTCTATCAGGCTAAAGCCGTCAATCTGTTCCACGCCGCCCGTGGTGATGTTAGTCTCGATCTGCGTCCCCTGGAGGCGTTCCAGCGCGGCTTTTAGACCGCTGTAACCGGTTCCCGCAACTGGACGGTTTGTCGCGACAAGTAGGTCGTAGGCCTTGAACCGAAGGGTTCTGTGAACCTGTTTTCCGTCATTCAGAGCCGCCATTACTTGGGAAATGCAGTAGATCAGCACGTCACGGTCGTGGACAGTTGCGAGGCCGATCATGTTGGGCCTGATTTCCACGTAGCTCTTTCCATCGGTAGCCACATAGCGTCGTTTTTTGATGTCAGGCTTAGTCGAGAGGGTGAAGATCGGATGCGCCATCGACGCCATATCGCCCTTGGGCGCAGCGTCGAAGATATCGCAAACGAAGAAATCCCCCTGTGCGTGTCGCAAGGGGAGAAGAGGCGTCCGATCCGGTTTCGTAATATCACCCACCATGCTGCTACTATTCGTAATTTCACACACCAAGGCAAGGGATTCGTAGTATCACCCACCAGACAGGCTTTCGTAAGATCACACACCATCTTTCGTAAGATCACACACCCTTTATCGGGTGTTGTCACGTAAACTTGCCGACGGTTGTCGTTGTGTCGGCATCAGCGTAATCGAAATGCATGACCCAGCCTTC
>NZ_QCYH01000022.1 GCF_003072125.1 Pelagivirga sediminicola
TATTGCCGCACTCAGGCGCATGGTTGTGACGCCGCATGTCGCGCAGAAGGCCCGGTATTCCGCAATCGACGGGCGAATGAACCGCCCCGGTTTTACCGGAGACTGTTAAGTTCTTCTCAAGCGACTTTACCGAGTGTGTTCATGTTTGCATAGAACGCCTCCTCAGCTTCCGATGGTGTGATGTATCCGATAGGTTCAAGCAGGCGGCGGTTGTTGAACCAATCGACCCATTTGAGGGTTTCCCATTCGACGGCATCTGCGGATTTCCAAGGGCCTAATCTGTGGATCACTTCTGCTTTGAACAGGCCAATCATCGTCTCGGCCAGCGCATTGTCATAGCTGTCACCTACCGTTCCAACACTGGGTTCCAGCCCCGCGTCAGCCAACCGTTCTGTGTATCTGATCGACAGATATTGGCCGGATTCAACCGGTCGTCGCAACACTTCAACTTCGGAGGTGTAGATGACAGAAACAGGCAGACGAAAATCCGAACGGTCCACGCGGGCCAAATTATTCTCGCCAGGGCGACCGCCTGTCTGGCAACGTGAAACTCTGTGTCGGTTTTGGCGGGGTATTGCGATGGGGCTTTCCAGTGAGGAAGCTGCAGTTGAGGCAGGTGTTTCTGCACCTGTTGGGAGCCGGTGGTTTAGGAGTTCTGGTGGAATGCCTCCCACACATCTCGCGCCCTCGGCTGCTTTGCTTAAAAGCCGCAACCTGACCTTCGCGGACCGCGAGGAAATAGCCTTGGAATGTGCTCGTGGCACCGGTGTGCGTACAATTGCTCGCAAACTTGGGCGGTCGCCCAGTACAATCTCACGTGAGATCAGGCGTAACTCGGCGACCCGAAGCGGAGACTTCGACTACCGTGCTCTGACAGCGCAGTGGCATGCAGATCGTGCCGCCCGCCGGCCAAAGATCAGCAAACTGACGAGCAATCCAAGCTTACACGACTATGTGCAGGACCGGCTCGCAGGTCTAATAACCACGCCCAAGGGCGTCGCTTTTGATGGGCCCATCGTGGTATGGAAAAAACGGCGGGCTGTGCATCGACAAAGCCGACGGTGGTCCTTGGCGTGGAGCCCGGAACAGATCGCGCAGCGCCTGAAGGTGGACTTTCCCGAGGATCCGACCATGCGCATCAGTCATGAAGCCATCTATCAGGCACTATACATCCAAGGTCGCGGAGCCCTGAAACGGGAACTCTCAGCCTGCCTTCGCTCTGGACGGGCACTGCGCCTGCCCCGAGAACGAGCTCGAAACCGAGGTAAGTCCTTCCTCTCAGATGCGTTAATGATCAGCGACCGTCCGGCTGAAATTGATGACAGGGCGGTGCCGGGACATTGGGAGGGTGACCTTATTCTCGGCCTTGGTAGCTCGTCAATCGGTACTCTGGTGGAGCGCACGACGCGCTTCACGATGCTTTTGCATCTGCCGCGCATGGAAGGCCATGGTAAAGCCAAGTCGGTCAAAAATGGTCCAGCTCTTGCCGGTCATGGGGCCGAAGCTGTCCGCGATGCCGTCTCCAAAACTATCATGGATCTTCCATCACATCTGCGCCGCTCCTTGACCTGGGATCAGGGCGTCGAGATGGCACAGCACGCTCAGCTTCGGATCGACACTGGTCTCGAAATCTACTTCTGCGACCCTCAGAGCCCTTGGCAGCGCGGCAGCAATGAAAATACCAACGGTCTGCTTCGCCAGTACTTTCCCAAGGGCACTGATCTCAGCTGTCATGGCAAAGAAGAGTTGAGCGCTGTCGCCCATGCCCTGAACACAAGGCCACGCAAAACGCTCGACTGGCAAACGCCTGCAGAGGCACTCGACCGGCTGCTCAAACAGGATATAAACGAAGGTGTTGCGACGACCGGTTGAATCCGCCTTGGCTGCCCCGGTCGCTGTGATGGATCAAGCTCTCTGCGGGCCTTCGCTCGTAAAGCGCCTGCTCAAGCGCATCCAAGACAAACTGTGTTTGCTGCGATCTGGATGCACGCCAGCCGACGATCTTGTTGGCAAACGTATCGATGACAAATGCCACATAGACGAACCCTTGCCAGGTCGAGACGTAAGTAAAATCCGACACCCACAGTTGGTTGGGTGTTGTTGCGCGGAACTGCCTGTTCACCCGATCCAATGGGCATGGCAGGGCTTTGTCCGGCCACGTTGTCTTGAACTTCTTGCCGCGACGGACACCTTCGATCCCAATATCGCGCATAAGTCGTTCGACAGTGCAGCGCGCCAGATCAACCCCTTCCCGACGCATGGCACGCCATAGTTTGCGAGCACCATAGACAGACCTGTTATCGTCCCAAACACGCTTCAATTCAGGGCGCAATTCGGCATCCCGCTTGGCGCGATCCGACGCTTTGTCTGGATCACTCTCAACGGCCAGATGCGCATAGAATGTCGAAGGGGCGATCTGCAAAACACGACAGATCGGCTCGACCCCACATACCTCCCGGTGCTCTTTGATAAACCGGATCATTTCCGAAATGGGCGGTCGAGCTCCGCCTGTGCAAAATACGCCGATGCTTTCCTGAGGATTTCATTGGCTTGTCGAAGCTGGCGGTTCTCGCGCTCCAACGCCTTGATCCTGTCCCGTTCGGCGGTCGTCACACCGTCACGTCGACCGCTGTCCGTCTCAGCACGCCGAACCCACGCACGAAGCGTATCAGGCCCACAGCCGATCTTAGGCGCAATCGATTTGATCGCAGCAGACTGGCTGTCAAATTCACCCTGATGTTCGAACACCATCCGCACGGCACGCTCGCGCACCTCCGGTGAATATCTGTTTCCACATTTGTTCTTTTCCATAACCCAGCATCCTTACTTCTGGGTCTCCGGCAAACAAGGGGCGGTTCAGAACCACCCAGCATCCCGGTTATGCCTTGTCACAGCGGCGCCGGAAGAAGATCGAGGAACCCTTCGGCTGGGCCAAAACTGTGGGCGGCATGGCCCAGACTGTTCATCGCGGCCTCGACAGGGTCCGCGCCCAATTCACGATGACCATGGCAGCCTGCAATCTGGCCAGACTACCGAAACTCCTTGCCACCTGACGAAGGGGTCAAACCGGACGCGGGGTCCGCAGCCGCGAAAAAACCAGCTTCAAACCGTGGCGGCAAGAATAGCGTCCTTCAACCCCGACTTATTCAGCAGTCTGTTAAAGACCATCGGGCACTCAACAAGGGAACCAATGCCGTCAGGTCTGCCGAGGGCATTGATTTTGCACAGCAAATTCGGTTCGACATCCAAGATCGGCGACGCATTTCGGCAGCATCTCGCCCCTAAGGTGATATAAATGTTTTTTATCAATTACTTGTTGATTTTAAGAAATCGGTAGAAATATTCCTGAAGACCCGCCTACAACTATGAACACGGTGCATTTTTCAATCTTGAAGCCTAACGTTGCCTTACGGCCAAGTCTGCAATAGAAGTAGCATTCGAGGTGCAGATCTTTTGCCCCCGCCTTCTCGACCACGCCGCGCAGATATCCGCCCGGCGAAGCAACCTCACCCGTCCATGCTTTTCGAACACGAGCGCAAACGCCACCGTTGCCACCTGTGTGCCCATTGGCTCCTGCGCCACGTTCCAGGCATGCTCCGAAATTCCGACCATCAGCATAAGTTGGTCGGCAAACCGATGCAGATCACCCCAATCCTTGAAAAACCCGCCCGTGTTGCGCGCCCGAGACGCGAACTCGGGGCACGTCTGCATGATTGTCGGCAGATCGAGCGCGGTCCGGTTCTTGCGCAAAGCCGGGCAGAAACAACGCAAGAAGCGCGATGATTGCACCGGACAAGCTATTGGGTTTCGGCTCCAGCACTGTACCGAGATAAGCAACTAAGGCCGCGAGCGCCACGGTCCAGCTCAGCCCGCATCATGCCGAATGCTAAACTGACTTAGCTCAAGGCCGGGCCGGGCAGGCTTATCGACCCAGCCTTTCGTTGTTCGCAGGTGGCAACGAGGCCGGCGGAAGCTCGCCGTTTCTGCCGCATTATGGCCTGGTGATGTTCGTTGTGCTGACTTCTGCCGCGCTCAACACTATCTATTCGATAACACTTGAAGCGGAGCGAGCTATGAGATTTTCTCGAACACTGACCGTAGTGGCGATTGCAGCCGTATCGATGGCCGCCGTGCCTGCATCAGCAGACCCTGGGCACGGCAAGGGCAAGGCGCGCGGCGATCACCACAACGGATTTGCAGGACATTGCCCGCCGGGACTTGCAAAAAAGAACCCGCCCTGTGTGCCGCCGGGGCAGGCACGCAAGTCCTATGATCACTACGGCTCCAGAATCGGGGACGTCCTTCGCATCGGTGATTACGTGGTTATTCGCGATCCCCGTAGGCTAAATCTAGAACCGCGTGACGATTGGCGCTATTATCGCGAGGGCAACCGGGCCTATAGGGTTGATCGCGACACCAGAAAGATCCTCTCCGTCATTAACCTTATCGATGCCTTCACAAACTGAGCCGTCGGCGTTGATGATAGGCACTGGCTTGGTTTTGGTGCGATTGACAGTCTGCCGCCGTACTCGCCCGACTTGAACCCAATCGAAATGGCGTTCTCGAAACTCAAAGCGCAGCTGCGACGGATCGGGGCCAAAACATTCGACCAGATGTTCGACGCACTCGCGGAAGTCCCCGATCTGTTCACACCACAGGCAAGCTGGAATTACGTCTGCGAAGCAGGATATGGATCAAGTTAAAGGCTCGATACTTTAGAGGATCGCCGTAGACCGGATATCTTCAGCGGCGAAGTCGATCAGTGCGCGGATCTTGCGTGGCAGGACCCGACCTTCCAGATAGACCACGCTGACAGGACCGCTGTCGCCTCTGAATTCCTCCAGCAGGGGGACCAGCGCCCCGGTCTCGATGGTGTCGCGCAAGGCAAACCGCGGAATGTTGGCGATTCCTATGCCGCCGACGGCCAGATCCATGGCAGCGCGCGCCGAGTTGACCTGAAAACGCCCCCGGATCTGAACAACTGTCTCGGCGCCATTTCTTTCGAAGACCCATCTGTGCGGAACCCGCCGGTTGGTGTCCACAACACAGGAATGGTTGGCGAGTTCTTCGGGCGAGCCGGGCTTCCCGTGTGCTCGGATATAGTCCGGGCTGGCCACCAGAAGGCTGCTGAAGGTGCCAAGCCTGAGCGTTTTGAGCGACATCATCTCGGACCGGCCAATGCGAAAAGCCAGGTCGATGCCGTCGCTGGCCAGATCGACATAGCGGTCATCGAGCCGCAAATCGAGCGTAAGAGCCGGGTTTTGCCGGGCAAACCGTGCCAGCATCCCCGTAACGTAAACTTCGCCGAACGTCACAGGAGCTGAAATGCGA
Source organism: Pelagivirga sediminicola (assembly GCF_003072125.1). Taxonomy (GTDB): domain Bacteria; phylum Pseudomonadota; class Alphaproteobacteria; order Rhodobacterales; family Rhodobacteraceae; genus Roseovarius; species Roseovarius sediminicola. The sequence goes on from NZ_QCYH01000022.1 coordinate 5,332, forward strand.
ATGACGCCGGTCAGGCCGCGCGATCCTTCGGCAACGCTGCCGAGCAGGTCATCGAGATCATCAAGGAGCGCGGGCGCCCGCGCAATCAGGTCCTCACCCGCCGGCGTCAGCCCCACCTTTCTTGTCGTCCGCTGAAGCAGTCGCACGCCAAGGCGATGCTCGAGCTCGGCCACATATTTGGAGGTCAGTCGGTTCGACACGCCGAGTTGACGGGCAGCCGCAGTGAACGAGCCAGTCTGCGCGGTGGCCACGAAAGCCCGGAGTTCGTCGACGATGTCCAAGGCAAATCACTTAGTACATTTTGCGGATAGTCATTCTCTATAGTCGTCATTTCATTGATTGATGGCAAGGTGCATCTTCCTGACAGATCAAACAGCGCGTGAAAGCGCGCACTGAAAGGAGCAAGTCATGAAAATCGCAATCATTGGGAACGGCAATGTCGGATCCGGTCTGGCAAATGTCCTGAGCAAAACAAAACATGAGGTCGGGACCTATGGTCGCGCCGACGATGTGGCAAACGCCGTGAATGAGGCCGACATCGTCATCCTCGCGACACCCTATGGGTCGGCTGCCGAAATCGCCAATCAGGCAGACTTCACCGGCAAGATCGTCATCGATGTGTCCAACCCCGTCACCGAGGATTTCTCGGCCCTGCAACTCGGCACCACCACGTCGGCCGCCGAGGCAATCGCCGCGCTGGTTCCGGGGGCATCCGTCGTGAAGGCTTTCAACACGATCTTCGCCCAGCACTATGCCGGGGATATCAAGCTGGCCGGTCAACCGTTGCAGACCTTTGTCGCCGCCGACAACGAGACGGCGCGCGACACCGTCAAAACGCTGGCCGCAGAGGCCGGGTTCGACCCGGTCGATGCCGGCCCCCTGTCCACTGCCCGGCAGCTCGAGCCGCTTGGCTTCCTGAATATCCAGTTCGGCTATGTGCTCGGAAAAGGCACCGAGATCGCGCCGCGCTGGCAGTTTTCCGCCTGACCCAACAATCTGAACAAAGGAAAAAAAAATGTCCAACGCGAACCATCATAACAAACCTCAATCGTCGGTGATCTCTGGCGTGGCAAATGCCGATCTGGCAACCACGATCCTGCGCGTATCTCTGGGGATACTGTTCATCGCCCATGGCTGGCTGAAACTGGCGATCTTCACGCCGGCGGGGACAGCCGCCTTCTTCGAAAGCCTCGGCTTTCCGGGTGCGCTTGCCTATCTCGTGATGGCGGTGGAGCTTGCCGGCGGCGTCGCGCTGATCCTCGGCGTCTGGACCCGCTGGGTGTCGCTCGCGCTGGTGCCGGTCCTGCTTGGATCGATCTACGCGCCGCATGGCGCGGCCGGCTTCTTCTTCTCAAATGAAGGCGGCGGCTGGGAGTATCCAGCTTTTTGGGCGATCACACTGGTCGTGCAGGCCCTACTGGGCGACGGCGCCTATGCACTCAAGCGCAGCCGGACCTGATCCGATCCGTCCTCATGGTGCGGGGCAATCAGCCCCGCACGCTTCCGCAAAGGGGTTTCACGATGACCAATTCAACCGAAAAGTTCGATATGAATGCCGCGCCGATCCGCATCGATACCGTTCGGCTCAGGGTGCGGGATGTCGATGCCGTTTCATCCTTCTACCGGGACGTTCTGGGGCTGGTGCCGCTGGCAGAGGCCGGAAGCAGCGTCACACTGGGCACCGAAGAAACACCGCTGCTCCATCTTGAGGGCGACCCGGCGTTGCGCCCACGCGATCCCAAACAGGCAGGGCTGTTTCACACCGCCTTCCTGCTGCCCTCGCGCGGCGATCTGGCCCGCTGGCTTGGCCATGTGGCCGAAACGGACGTGCGGCTGCAGGGCGCATCGGATCACATCGTCAGCGAAGCGCTCTATCTGGCCGATCCCGAAGGCAATGGCATCGAGGTTTATGTCGACAGACCGCCAAGCCAGTGGCGCGATAGCGCCGGCGATATCCGCATGGCCACGGACCCGTTGGACCTCAAGGATCTGATACGCACAGCGCAAGGTCGGATTTGGGCCGGTTTCCCGAAAGGCGGCATCATCGGCCACGTTCACTTGCAGGTCGGCGACACGAAAGAGGCGGATCGCTTCTACCGAGATGCCCTCGGCTTTGACATCGCCGCGTCGTATCCGGGCGCGAGCTTCTACGGCAGTGGCGGCTACCACCACCAGCTCGCCGGCAATATCTGGAACAGCCCCAAGGCCGGGACGCGGGACACGTCTGACGCGGGCTTGGGCGAAATCACACTTGGCGTCGACCCCTTGGCGCGTGAGGCGATCACGCATCGCCTTGGGGGCGACCGCTTTGCCGATCCCTGGGGCACGGCCTTTGCGCTGGCGCAGTGACGCGTATTGCGAGCCTGAGAGTTAATAAGGAGACAAACCATGCTTGTGAATGGAAAAAGGGTCGAGAACTGGCAGCCGGTCCAGAAGACCGATGACCAACCAAAGGGCGGCGGGTGCGGAACATTATAGGTCTTCGCCGTACGGAGGTGACAGCATTGCGGACCAACCGCTCAGGATACCGGGAACCAGAGCACCTGATCTGTAGTTAAGCTTCAAGGGAAAGAAAGGATATATTTCAGAGGAGAGAATTTATGAGCAAAGCCAAAACAGTCGTCATTGTCGAAGATGAACCGTTGATTGCGATTGATATCCAAGAACGATGCGAGGACGCGGGCTTTACTGTACTTTCGGTCGTCGGGTCCGTCGCACAAGCCGAACGAAAATTCGCCGACCTTTGCCCGGATGCAATTGTCACTGACATGGACCTCGGTCCCGGTGGCAACGGCTGTGAGATTGTCGAGATAATTCGTGAGAGATGCAGAGATGCCCAGACATCAAAGTCATTTTCGTAACGGGAACAACAGACCAAGTTAAGCTGGAGCGAATCGCAGCGACGAAGCCGCAAACTGTTCTTTCCAAACCGTTGCCAGCACGTCGGCTTGAAGAGGCTCTGCAGGCGCTCGGATAGCTTCAATTTAGTTTTCTTAGCCGCCCTTCGCTACACTTGCACAGTTCAAGCTGACCTGCCCCTCAGGGTCCGCTTATTCAAATCCTCGAATCTGTCCGGCGAATGCTGACGTCAGGCAAACAACTCAAATTTCTGGGTTTACCCTATATCGTCATAGCGGCGCGGCAGGTGTTCATGTTCTGTTGATAATGCGTGGCCGCCGTTCGCACCGTCGTTCTCACGTGGCCAATTCGATCCTTCCCTGCGTTCGCGCCACGGCGTTGGCATGGGCGCGCGCGCGGCGCGCAATGTCGCGGCGGCCGGCCTTTTGGGCCAGCCCGGCGCGCAGGCGGTAAAGGTCGGCCAGATACCACCGCTCGCCAGTGGCGCGGACCAGCGCGAAGGCGCGGCGCAAGGCACGCATTCCGGCGACCGGATCGCCCATCTTTGCCGCAGCCTCGGCCGCCAGCCCATGGCCGAAGGGCAGCGTGATCCTGACGCCCGCTGCATCAAAGGCCGCAAGGCCGCGCGCAATCCGCGCGGCGCCTGCTGCGTCGCCGGACATCGCCTGCGCCCAGCCCGCCAGCATTTCGCCCGCGTCGCCCCAGACCGGCACCGCCTTGGCCTGGCACAGGGCAACCAACGCTTCGGCCCGGTCGCGGGTCTCCCCGATATCGCCACGAAGACGGGCGCAGACCGCCCCGCACCATAGCATCTGCGCCCGTCCAAAGGCTGCGCCCAACAGGTCGGCGCGCGTAGTGCCGGCGGTCAGGTGTCGCTCGGCCTCTTGCGGGGCGCCGGTCAGTTCGGCGACACAGGCCGCATATTGGCGGCAGACCACCTCCGGATCCTCACCGAACAGCGGATTGCCGTCCTGCTGGGCGTGGCGCGGCGCGATCTCAAGCACGGCGGCGATTTCCGCGGCGCAGGCCGGCAGGGCACCGGTGAAAAAACGGGTCTGTCCAACGGCATTATGGGCGACCATCGCCATATGGGGCGGTGCGTGCCCCGCGAGCGCTTGCAACGCCAGCGCAAGATCTTCGGCGCGAGTCAGTTCCGCCCGCGTCAGGTGATCGTTCCACAGCCCGGCTAGAACCGGGATCGTCGTGGCGGGATCGCCGACCTCGGCAGCCAGATGGCCCGCGCGGCGGTAAACCTGGGGCAGCGCGTCGGCAGTGAACCCGTCCGACACAATGAGCGCTGCCCCTAACCCCAGCAGGGCGTCAAGTTCGGTCGCGCGGCCCGCCTCGGGCTTTGCCGTGCCGGTCCCGCTGCCGCGGGCGTGCAGATCCAGTGCGCTGCGGAACTGCCCGACAGCATCGGCGATGGCGCCGCGCGCATGCGCACGCTGCCCTGACAGAACGCGATAATGTGCGGCGCGCGGCCAGTCGGCGCCGCGTTCAAAATGATCAGCCAGCAACGGTGCGATGTCGCCCGCCGCGTCCCCGTGGCTGAGCTCCAGTCGCAGGCCGACCCTTTGATGCGTGCCTTGCCTGTTCGCGGCCGGCATCCCGTCGTAGAGCGCTTCGTGATGCAGCGCGTGCCGAAAGGCATAGCGTGTGGCCACCGTGCCGCCGGGCCGATGGCAAAGGCCGTCACGGGTAATGAACCGCCGGTTCCGCGCGAGGTGCTCCAGCTGCCGCTCTGCCGCCTCTACCCCGTCGCGGTCGTCGGCCAGGTCGATGGCGCAAAATGCCGGCCCTGCCACGCTGGCGGCTTCGAGCAAGCCGCGCTCCCCGGCCAGCAGGCGGCTAGTGCGTTCGGTTTCGATCAGAGTGCGGACGCTGGGGGCGATCGCTGTGACCAGCCTCTGGGGTGTGGCGGACAGGTGCCAGCCGGCCGCGTCGCGCCGCACAAGGCCCTGCGCCTGCCAGAAGTCCGCCGCCGCATCCACCAGCATCGCATGCCCTTCGGTCCGGTGGGCGAGGGCCTGCGCCAGATCATCGGGAAAGCTGTTACCGGGGAACCGCTCGGCAAGGCATCCGGCCACTGCCCCTGCATCCAGCCCGCCAAGGGTGACGAGCCTGCAATCTGGCTGCCGACTGAGCTGGCCCAGTGTCGTCGCAAGCGTTCCGGCGCGGTCCAGCTCGTCATCGCGGTAGCTGCCCAGAACCAGCAACCTGGCGGGCGTGCGTTGTTTCAGCCCCCACGCCGCCAGCCAGGCCAGCGTGCTGGGGTCGGCCCAGTGCAGATCCTCCAGCACCAGAAGTCCGGGGCGGGCACGGGTCAGCCGCTCCATCAGTTCCGAAAACTCCCGCAGCATTGTGTCGCGGCGCGGGCGGTCCAAGGGGCCCGCCTGCGCGCTGCGACCGGGGGGCTGGCGCACCCAGGAGGGAGCGATCCGCGGCAGAAGACGCGCCAGCGTGGCGCCCTCTGGCCCGGCCATGAGCTGCGTCAACACGTCCATCAGCAACCCGTAGGGTTCGCGCGCGCCGGGATGCGCTATGGCCTGCGTCCGCGCGATCCACAGCGGCGGGTGCTGGGGCAGACCCGCCTCGAATGCCTCCAGAAGGCGTGTCTTGCCTGCCCCGGCCTCCCCCGAAATCAGCGCCACGGCCCGCCGGCCCCGTTTGGCCGCGGCGGCGCTTTGGCCCAGAGCGTCCAACTCGGCCTCCCGCCCGAGGCAGAGCACAGGCGCCGCCGCCACAAGATCCTGCGGCGACGCACCGGTCAGCGGGATCGGACGTGTCAGCCGGTAACCCCGGCGGCCCACTGTCTCGATCAACCCGGTGTCGCTGGCGGTATCGTCCAGCATCCGGCGCAATTCGCGGATGCATTGTTTTGGCCCCGCCTCGTTGCCGTGGCCGTTGCCCCATATAATGCGCCGCAAATCGGCCGTGCTGACCACCTCGCCCTGTTGCTCGACCAGTGCCATCAGAACCGACAGCGTCTTGGGGCGCAGACGCATCTGCGCCGGGCCGCACAGCAAAATGCTTTCACTCAGGTCTAGCTTGATATCTTCCGAAATCATGTCTTATGGGGCCTTCACACTTGCTACCGCAGGCCGTAGCGCGCGAATTATACCGATATTGAACCCTATACGTCTTTGTTTGCAATCAGAAATAAGCAACAATCGCTCTCAAAGAAATTTAAGCAGCAAATGCACAGCAGACGAGGAACAGGCACATGACAGCGATAGAAATGCACCACAGAGCGGCCCGCCGGTTTCGGCCCGGCCTGCTGACCTGCGCCATGGCGCTTGCTTTCGCTGCCCCCGTTACAGCACAGGCTCAGGATCAGGCGCCGCAATCCTGCGTGGCGGACCCAGGCGCCGTGACGGCCCGCGCGACCATCACACCGCCCGACACGCCGCTGCCCGAGGCACTGGCGCGCGCGCTTGATGCGGCGGCCCGCGGCGCGCTGGACGGGGCCGCGGCGCCGGGGATCATTGCGGGCGTTGTAACACCGGGCGGCCGGTGGAGCGGCGCGTGGGGGGTAGCGGACCCCGAAACCGGCGCGGCGATGACAGCCGGCATGCACACGCGCATCGGGTCGGTCACCAAAACCTTTACCGGCACCGCCCTGTTGCAGCTGGCCGAGGCGGGCAAGCTATCGCTGGACGATACAATTGACCAATATGTGCCCGGCGTTCCAAACGGCGACATCATTACCCTGCGCCATCTCGCCAACATGACCAGCGGCCTGCTGAGCTATACTCAGGCGGATCCGTTCCTGGATCAGTTCTTCGCCGATCCCAGCTTGCACTATACGCCGCAGGACCTGCTTGATTTTGCCTTCCCCGGCTCGCCGATCTTTGCACCGGGGGCGAAGTTTAATTATTCGAACACCAATACCGTGCTGCTGGGAATGGTGATCGAACAGGTGGCCGGGCAAGATATCGACGCTGTCTTTTCCTCGATGATCCTGGATCCTCTGGGCCTGACAGAAACCACCGGTCCTGACGGCGCGGCCATGCTACCGGACCCTTATCCGCAGGGATTTACCCTGCAGGGCGATGCTGCCACGCCGACAGCCCCCTCGAATGCGACCCATTGGGATCCGTCTTGGGGGTGGACAGCAGGCGGCATGATCTCGACCCTCGACGACTTGCTGGTTTATGGCCGTGCCTTGGGCACAGGCAAGGATCTATTGGGCGCTGAAGCACAGCAAGAACGCCTGCGATCCTTCCCCGAGCCAGCGGGCTATGGCATAGCCTTGGGATGCGTTAACGGCTGGATCGGCCACACCGGCGAACTGCCGGGCTACAACACGACGGTGTTCTACGACACGACGACGGATACGACCGTAGTCGTACAGGCCAACAGCGATATCCCCTCGGGCGATTGCGGGGATGAGGACGTGCTGCCGGATAACCCCGGCGACCTTGCGTGCAGCTCGCCCGCCAGTCGTGTGTTCGAGGCGCTGTCAGTTGCGCTTGGGCATCCGTTCTCGATGACACCGACGGCCCCGGCAGAGTGAGCGCGCTGACAGTGCTGTTCCGCCCCAGCCGCTCCTCAACACACCACCTCGGCGCTCTCGCGCTGCTTGGCGCCTTTGTCGCGGGGCCGGGCTTTGCGCAGGACTTGCCGGATGTGGATCGCATCTTGTCCGGGCAGACCGTGATCCTGCAACGCTATGCGCCGCCGCCCGAGGTGGGCAGGGTCGCCATAGGCGTGGAGGATGAGCGCGACAGGATCGACTTTGATCGCGCCAAAAGCATTCGTTTCCAGCTGCGATCGCTGCGCGTCGATGGCGCTCAGACCCTACCGTTGTCGGCATTGACACCGATCTGGCAGGGCCGGGTCGGCGCCGAGATTACGCTGGCCGATCTTTACCGCACGGCAGACGCCGTTGACGCGGCCTATCTCGCCGCCGGTTATTTTTCCAAGACAGTGGTGCCGGTGCAGGATTATGCCGACGGGCGGATTCGGCTACAGGTGTTTGAAGGCTATGTCGACCGCATCGAGATCGAGAGTGATATCCCCGGCATCGAAACCCGGCTGGCCCCCTACCTGCAACGCATCCTGAATATGCACCCGATACGGGTAAAGGCCGCCGAGCGCGAGCTGTTGTTGATGAGTGACCTTGCCGGACTTTTGATTGAAGGCACTTTTGTGCGCCCCGAAGGCGCCACGGGCGGCGGGCTGCTGCGACTGGAGATCGCACAAAATCGCAGCGAAGGAATGATCGGGCTCGACAATTTGGGCTCCGACTCCGTTGGCCCAATACAAATGGCCAGTGGGGTGACCTTCAACGATGCCCTGCGCAGGTTCGAGACGACCAACCTGACCGGCGTCATCACACCGCAACACCCGGACCGGATGTCACTGGTGCAGATGATGCAAAGCTATCCGATCGGATCTAGCGGGCTGAGCGCGGGCTACAGCTTTGTTTACCTGCGCCAACACCCCAAAGGCGGCGCTGGTGCGCCGGATATAGACGTGACATCAGCCATGGGCACGGCGTTTCTGTCCTATCCGTTTCTGCGCACGCTGGACCGGTCGCTCTGGGGGCAGGCTGAACTGACAGTCCGCAACGATGATGTGGACATATCCAGCAGTGCCGCCGTCCGCAGCCGGACCCGCTGGGCGACGCTTTCACTGCAATATAGCCAGAGCTTTGAGACATCCGAGATCAACCTTGAGGGGGCAGTGAATCTTGGCACGGCCTCGAATATCGATATGGGCACGGTGCCGGGCGACTTCCGCTTTGTTAGCGCCGAACTGGACTACACAAAGGGCCTCAGCGAGACGACGAGCATGACGCTGCGGGCGCGCGGTCAATACTCTGGCCGGTCCCTGCCGGGCGCTGTGCAGTTCGGCGTCGGCGGCGAAACGTATGGCTGGGCCTTCGACAGCGGCACCATCTCGGGCGACAAAGGTGCGGCAGTTTCGGCTCAGGTGAGCCACGAGATCGATACCGGGCTGGCATTGCTGCCCACACTTTCGACCTCGGCCTTCGTGGATTACGGCGCGGTCTGGTCTAACGACGTACCCGGGCGCATGCATCTTGGCTCCTATGGGGTGGGCCTTGGCGGGACGATTGGGGAACGGCTGGATTTTCAGGTTATCGGCGCGCTTCCCTGGACCCATTCCGACATAGTGGACGATCCGGGGGGCAAGCTGATTTTTCAGCTGGCAATGCCGTTCTGATTGGGGAAAAGGCGCGATTGCCGCAGGTCGAAGGTTTGGCCATGCTTCTCGATTCCTTCGATTGTGCAAGGTCCGCAACCAACGCTGAATCGCCATGACAGCTTCGTGCAGGTATGAGCAGAACGCCTTTCCAGAGCGCGAGTTATACCAATATTGAACGATACGCCGCTTGGTTCGACCCTAGGAATGCGTAACATAACAGCAAGAACTGTCCGCGCCACCCACGCACGCCAGCCAAGGACATAGGCAAATGAGCGAGACCCTATCCCATTACAGACTGGACAGCGCACCACTGCCGCGCGTGCCTCTCTGTGCCGACAGAGGGCGGGCCATGCCGCAGGCCGGATTGGCGCCGCCCGCCATAATCGCGTCCGCATGTCGGCTGCATGTCCTTTAGACCTTCATACCAATCGGATTTTGACCATGCGTTTTCACCTGACCGCCGCCGCCCTTTTTGCCTGCCTTGCCGGGATGGGCGTCACGGCGCAGGAGCGGGCGCTGCCGCTGCCGTCGTCCTTGCCGCTGCTGGACTATCAGGCGCAGCTGTACCCCTTTGTGGCGCAGCGCCGGTTTGCTGACCTGGGATGGGTCCGGGACAAGCGGTGGCGCGATACCGGGCCGTTTGTCATGGGCACCTCCTACGGCATTCACCCCGCGGTGCGGATCTATTACGGCCCGCAGGTGATCGACTGGCTGGAGGGCGGCAGGCAGGGCGACATCCCCGACGGCGCGATGGTGGTCAAGGAGATGGCCACACCCCCCGCCGCCCGCTACACCACCTACCGCGACACGCTGGAATATCTGCACCCCGATGACCCGGCAGAGGTCGAGGCGCAGATGATCGACTTCCTCCACCGGACCGGCGGGCTGAACTGGACCGTCATGGTCAAGGACAGCGCGCTGTCCTATGGAGGCTGGTTCTTTGCCTCGGTGGATGCGGCGGGGCAGGTGGATGATTTCGCGGCGCCCTATGCGCCCGCCTCGGGGCAGGCCGCCGATGGCCTGTGCATGCGCTGCCATGCCTCGGCGGCGGAGGAGCTGATCTTTTCCTCGCTGGACAATATCGAGGGGTATCCCGGCGCGCCGCTGATCTTTCGCGTGGACGAAAGCTGGCGCAACATGACCGATCAGCCGCCGGGGCCGATGAACCTGCCCGCCGTGCAACGCCCCGCCATGGGCCAAAGCGACGCCGCGCTGATCGAGGATTATTTTCACAACGATGCCGCCTATGACCGCGTGACTGCGGGCGCGGCAGGGGGGCGCCCGGCGCTGAACCCGGATTTTACGGCCACCTTCCCCCCGGCCGACGGGATTTCCATCCCGGCGGCGCAGGTGCCGCATATGCCCGGCCAGTGGCTGGATCATGTGCCGTCCCGCCCCGGCGGGCCGCAGCATTTCCTGACCTCCGATAATTGCGTGGGCTGTCACGGCGGCCTTGGCGGGCCGCCGTCGGGCACGGCGATGTTCCTGCAAACCGGGCCATCCTACGGCGACGGCTATGACATCTCGCCCTATGGCGAATGGCGCTGGTCGCCGATGGGGCTGGCGGGCCGCGATCCGATTTTCCTGGCCCAGCTGGAAAGCGAATTCGCCCTGCTGGAACAGGCGGGCGCGGGGGATCTGGCCGATGCGCTTGGCACCACATGCCTGTCCTGTCACGGGGCCATGGGCCAGCGGCAATTACAGATCGACGCCCACGCAAACCCCGACGCCGGGCTGAACCCCGACGTGTTCAAACCGGACTACCTGTCGCTGCATGCGCCGCTGACGCAGGCCGGGCAGGCCGCGCAAGAGGCGGACGGCACCTATGACTATCACCAATACGGCAACCTTGCCCGCGAGGGGGTGTCCTGCGCCGTCTGCCACCGCATCGCCCCGCCCCGGCGGGCCGAGGGCCAGCCCGACTACAACACGCTGGACACCTACCTGATGAACGGCACGACCGGCGTGTTCCAGATGACGGAGGCAGACCGGCTGATCGGCCCCTATGCGGATGTGCGCCGCAAACCGATGGAAAACGCCATGGGCATCACCCCGGTGCAGGACGATTACATCAAAAGCAGCGAACTTTGCGGTGCCTGCCACACCATCAACCTGCCCAATGTGGACGCCGACATGTCGGTGCCGCTGGACGGGTACACCTCGGCCGATCAGGACGTGTTCAATCAGGCGGCCCGCAATGGCGTGGCGTTGCTCAAGGACAGTTACGGCGTGACCTATCCCGAGGGGCTGACCGACTTTCAGCACTCGGTCGAGCAGGCGACCTATCTGGAATGGGTCAACAGCGTCTATAGCGAGGAGGCCACGGCGCAGTCATGCCAGGACTGCCATATGAAGTCCGATTTCCGCAGTGCCGACGGCACCGTTGCACTCGACCGGATTACCACGCAGATCGCCACGATTCAGGACACCACCCTGCCAGAGGCAACCAACCTTCTGCCGCAGGCGGAGATTGATGTGCCCATGCGCGAGGGGTATCGGCGGCACAGCTTTGTCGGGCTGAATGTCTTCCTGGTTGAAATGCTGCGGCAATTTTCGACCGAAATGGGCATGGGGCTGACCCAGCCCATGACCTATGCCACCAATGGCGCCCAGCTGGCCATTGACACGATGGCGCAGCAGGCGCGCGAGGAAACCGCCGGGATCGACATCGCCCTGCGCCCCGCCGCCACGGGGATCATGGCCGATATCACCGTCACCAACCGCACCGGCCACCGGCTGCCTTCGGGCGTGGGATTTCGCCGCGCCTTTCTGGAGGTGAAGGCGGTGGACGCAGGCGGGCAGGCCCTGTGGTGTTCGGGCTGCACCAACGGCGCCGGGGTGATCGTGGACGGCGCAGGCGCGCCCTTGCGGACCGAATTTCTGGACGATGTGCCGGAGGGGGCGGATATGGCGCTTTACCAGCCGCACCACCGGGTTGTGACGGCGCAGGATCAGGTGCAGATCTACGAGGAGCTGACCCGCAACGCCAAGGGCGCCTTTACCACCAGTTTCGTGAACCGCGTCTCGCACCCCAAGGATAACCGGCTGACCCCGCACGGGGCGCTGGCGCCGGGCACGGCGGCCTTCGAGGCCAAATTCGGCGGCAGCGCCGTGACCGCCGCCTTCATGAAGGCCACCCTGCCCGAGGGCGGCGCGGCGCAGGATCCCGATTTCACCGCCGGTTCGGATCGGATTGAATACCGCATTGCACTGCCTGCCGGTGTTGATCCCGCCGGTGTGACCGTGACGGCGACACTCTATTCACAGGCGATCCCGCCCTATTACCTCAAGCAGCGATTCGACACCGCGCCGGACGGCCCGGCGACACGGCGGCTGTATTATCTGGCCAGCCACTTGCGGACCGAAGGCACGCTGATCGAGGATTGGAAGCTGGCAACCGCCACCGCGTCGGCGACGCTGCGCTGAGCCGGGCCATATCCGCCCGGCGCAAGGGGCGCGTATCGGGCCGCCGCCCTATTCCACGTCAATAGCTTGAGGAGATGCAGACATGACCAGATCGACCGGCATATCGGCAGGGCGGCGCGCCATTCCGGGCGCGTTTCCGGGCGCGGTTCTGGGCGCCGCCGCCGCGCTCTTTGCCGCCAATACCGCGCTGCATGCGCAATCTGCCCTGCCCGAGTTCGCCCTGCCGGACCCGGCGATGTCCCCGGCGCGGGCGACCGTGCTGCCGGTGCCGCAGGACCGCATCGCTAATGCCGTCGCCTCCCTGGACGGGCTGGCGCAGGATCTGCTGGACCGGACCGGCGTGCCGGGCCTTGCCGTGGCCGTGGTGCAGGGGCAGGACACGCTCTTGATGCGCGGCTGGGGGCAGCGGGCAGAGGGCGGGCAGGCTGAGGGCGGGCAGGCCGAGGTGGACGCCGATACCGTCTTTCTGCTGGCCTCCCTGTCCAAATCCGTCGGCGCGACGGTGGTGGCCACGCAGGTGGCAAACGGTGCGGTCAGCTGGGACGATCCGGTGCGCGACTATCTGCCGTGGTTCGATCTGGGCGATCCTTGGGTCAGCGATCATGTCACGATCGGCGATCTCTATGCCCATCGCTCGGGCCTGCCGGATCATGCCGGCGACGATCTGGAGGATGTGGGTTATGACCGCCGCGCGGTGCTGGAGCGGCTGGCGCAGCTGCCGATGGGCCGGTTCCGGGCCGATTACGCCTATACCAATTTCGGCCTGACCGCCGCGGCGGAGGCGGTGGCGACCGCCGCCGGAACAGACTGGGCCAGCCTGTCGGAGCGGGCGCTGTATGCCCCGCTTGGCATGGGGGCGACCAGCTCGCGCCATGCCGATTACATGGCGCGGGGCAACCGCGCCGCAGCCCATGTGCCGGGCGCCGATGGATTTGCGGTGGCGGACCTGCGCCAACCCGACGCGCAAAGCCCGGCAGGCGGCGTCAGCTCCAGCGCGCGGGACATGGCGCAATGGATGAAGCTGGTACTGTCCGGCGGGCGGCGCGACGGGGCGCAGCTGATTGCGCCCGGCGCGCTGGTGCCCGCGCTGTCGCCGCAGGCGATCACCGGGCGCCCCGCTGATGCGGCGGACCGGACCGGCAGCTATGGCTATGGCGTCGGCATTGGCGTGCGCCCCAGCGGGCGCGTCATGCTCAGCCATTCGGGCGCCTTTGCATTTGGCGCGGCGACGGCCTATGCGATGCTGCCGGATCTGAAGCTTGGCATCGTCGTGCTGACCAATGCCAGCCCCACCGGCCTGCCCGAGGCGCTGGCGGCCAGTTTCCTTGACCGGGTGGAATTCGGCGCGGATCAGCGCGACTGGCTGGCGGCCTACGGCCCGCGCATCGCGCCGCTATCCGCCCCGGCGGGCGCGCTGGTGGGGACCAGCCCGCCGCAGCAGCCCGCCGCCGCCCGGCCGCCAGATGCCTATGCCGGACGCTATGACAGCGCCTATTTCGGCGCGGCCGAGGTGCGCAAAACGGCGGATGGCCTGCTGCTGGAGGTCGGCCCCGCCCCGCAGCGTTTGCCGCTGTCCCACTGGGACGGCGACCGTTTTGTCGCCTTTCCGGTGACGGAAAATCAGCCAGAAGGCTCGGTTTCGCAGGTCGTGTTTACCATCGGCGCGGACGGGCAGGCCGACATGGTGACGGTCGAGCATCTGAACGACGCGGGGCTTGGCGGCTTTCGTCGACCATAACGCGCGCTCCAGCACGGTCTGACGCCGCTGTCCTTGGCCCCGTTGTCGCCGTAGTGGGATCAGGCGTGTGGCCCGTTTTGCTGCCAACCCAGTAAGCAGGGCCTTTTACAGATATTCTCTATCTGACCAAATGTATTCGCTGGGCACACTTAAACCAAAAGGTTCACAAATGCCTGAAAGGCCGACGCCCTGCCCAGCCCCCGCCGGTTCCCTTTAATAAAAAATTTCCCAGTTATCCACCAAACGAAGCCGGCGCCAAGCACGCTGACCGCATCTAACATCGCGCATCGACCCGTTAAAATCGCTGGGCGAAGCTACCATTCTATACAGGAAAATGATTGTCTGTTCCTTTCCTGTATCTATGGTGATGAATGGCTGCGCAACTCTCTCTGCGACACCGATGCAAAGGAAGGCAAACAGGATGACGCAATCCTTCGACCGCCTTGTGGAGAGGCAAATCCAGAAGGCTATCGCGGAGGGGCAGCTGAGCGGCCTCAAAGGCGAAGGAACACCGCTGACCATCAACTCAAACGAGGCTTTTGTGGACGTGGCGATGGCCGTGGCAGGCCGAATCATGGCTGAAGCAGGGGCACTGCCCGAGGAATTCCAAATTAAGAAGCGGCAAAGCAAAGTTATAGGGATGCAGAAGGAGAGGGTGCAAAGCGCCTTGCGATGGCCCTGATCGCCGATCTTGAGCGGCGCTACAACATCGCAGTGGATGCGCGAAGGCGGTTCATGGAGTCTTAGAATGATGTGGTCACGCATCTGTTCGACGACAGGTATTGGCTTCCACGTTTTAGTTGTAACTGTCTTTGCGCCTGATTTCGGTATTTCCTGCCGGACATTCATGGATGGCTGACGATGGTTCCAGCGCCACAGGATCTCATCGAGGTATCGCTGAAGGTGCTTTCGTCCAAGCCGGTGATAGACCCCCACAAGGGCGCGCTGGACCTGAGAATTGACGGCTTCCACCGTATTGATGTGCGCCTCGAGACGGGGGCGGGAATACTGTCTGGCACCATGATTGACCATTTGATGGGCGGCAAATGTTGCCCCGATTTTACGATAAGCCCTTTTTGCCGTCAGTCATCAGAACGCCAAGGGGAAGCATCATCATCCGGGATGGAACATATAGCCACCTGCCCTTGCTGGCGGTACAGGGTCTAACAGACTGCTGAATAAGTCGGGGTTGAAGGACGCTATTCTTGCCGCCACGGTTTGAAGCTGGTTTTTTCGCGGCTGCGGACCCCGCGTCCGGTTTGACCCCTTCGTCAGGTGGCAAGGAGTTTCGGTAGTCTGGCCAGATTGCAGGCTGCCATGGTCATCGTGAATTGGGCGCGTACCCTGTCGAGGCCGCGATGAACAGTCTGGGCCATGCCGCCCACAGTTTTGGCCCAGCCGAAGGGTTCCTCGATCTTCTTCCGGCGCCGCTGTGACAAGGCATAACCGGGATGCTGGGTGGTTCGCCCGTCGATTGCGGAATACCGGGCCTTCTGCGCGACATGCGGCGTCACAACCATGCGCCTGAGTGCGGCAATA